>NZ_OZ032164.1:87500-1458157 GCF_964026605.1 Candidatus Tisiphia endosymbiont of Ptychoptera albimana | reverse complement strand
CCAGAATCAATAAAATATTCGCTAACCGCAACAGCCTGATCTAACAAACCACCACCATTATTACGTAGGTCTAAGATAATACCTTCTAGACCATTTTTACTTTCATTTTTTAAAGTTTTTATAGATTTTTTTAATTCTGCAATAGTATGTTCATTAAAACTCCCTATCCTTACGTAAGCGATATTATTTCTTTCTAAATGGGCTTTTACTGGTGTAATTGTAACTATTTCTCTAGTAAGTTCAAGTTCCTTTGGCTTGCTTTCACCTTCCGTGATTACCAATAATTTTACCTTTGCCCCTGGTTCTCCACGCATCTCTCTGACCGCTTTATTAAATCCCAAATTTGATACCAACTCATCATTAACCCCCACAATATAGTCTCCAGCCTTTATACCTGCCTTATAAGCTGGTAAATCATCAATAGGGGAAATGACTTTGATAGCACCATTGTCATACTGCACTTCAACACCAATACCTCCAAATTCTCCTTTAGTGTGGTCAAGAAAATATTCTAGATCCTCATCAGTAATGTAGTTAGAATGAGGATCTAGCGAAGTTAACATGCCTTCTATAGCTGCATCAGTCATTTTTTGTTTTTCAGGATCTTGGACATAGTCTCTATTAACACGTTCAAAGATATCTTGGAATTGTTTTAAATAAGCTGAATTTGGTAATTCTTTCTTCTTTACTTCTTCAGCAAATGTTATATTAGAAAAAATGATAGAACTTGATAATAATATTGTAATTAAACGTAAGAACATAGTACTCCTGTAATTTATAAGTAGTTGGTAGATGACACAATTTTAAATATCTAGATTGTTTATAATAGTATCCATTTTAATTAAAGCCTGATCATAAATAAACTGGAAACGTTTTTCTGGTTTCTTGCCCATAAGATTGTCTACCATCTTAGCAATATTATCAAAATCATCTATAGTAACTTTTAAAAGTGACCTATTTTTTGGATTCATTGTTGTTTCTTTTAACTGAGCTGGCATCATTTCCCCCAGTCCCTTAAATCTACCAATGTCTATTTTAGCTTTACTATTTTTTAATAATCTAGCAGTTAAATCAGTCTTTTGTTGATCATTTATTGCATAGTAAGTTTTATTAGACTGTGTTAGTCGATAAAGTGGTGGTTTTGCAATATATAAATGACCCGATGATACTAGCTTTGGCATACGAAGGTAAAAAAACGTCATTAACAGTGAGGCGATGTGAGCTCCGTCAACATCAGCATCTGTCATAATTATTATTTTTTCATAACGTAAATTTTCTTCTCGGTAATTTTTAAGGCTACCGCATGCTAGTGCCACTTCTAGATCTTGAATTTCTTGATTATTAGTAATCTTTTCTAGAGTCGCATTGGCAACATTTAGGATTTTGCCCCGAAGAGGCAAAATAGCTTGTGTTTCTCGATCTCTTGCCTGCTTAGCTGATCCTCCAGCTGAATCTCCCTCAACCAAAAATAGCTCCGTCCCATTAGGAGACGTTCTTGTACAATCGGCTAATTTACCTGGTAGTCGCAATTTCTGTGTAGCAGTTTTACGTAAGGTATTTTTTTCATTACGCTTATTTATTCGGAATTCAGCAATATTGACTATATGCTCAACTAATTGGTTTGCGGCTACTTTATTACTGCTTAACCAATGATCGAAATGGTCCTTAATAATGTTTTCTACTATTTTATTAACCCCTAGTGAAACCAATTTTTCTTTTGTTTGTCCTTGAAATATTGGATCTTGGATAAATATAGAGAGAACAATAGAAGAAGTTTCAAGAATATCTTCAATAGTAAGTAGAGTTGTTTTTTTATTACCTATCATCTCGCCGTATATTTTTAAGCCGCGAAGTAATGCATTACGCAAACCTTGTTCATGAGTTCCACCAAGGGGGGTGGGAATAGTGTTACAATATGATTGTATGAAGGGTTGGTATTCATTTTTATGCCAAGCAATTGCCCATTCCACTTTTACGTGATCTTGGTCCCAGTCAATATTACCACAAAAAATCTCTCCACTAACTAAATCGTCATGATTTATTTTTGATATTAAATAATCCTTCAAACCATCTGGAAAATGGATCAGGGCTGTTGTCGGTACATCACTTTTAGTCTCAATCTCACATTGCCACTCTATCATTACTCCCCTGTACAAATAGGCTTTTGATTTAGCTAATTCGTATATTTTTTTAGGAGAAAAACACGATTTTTCACCAAAAATTTCTAGGTCAGGATGAAAGTGTATAGATGTTCCCTTTAATTTTTTTGCAACATCTTCGCTTTCTAAATCATTCAATTTATGCCCTTTAGAATAAGATTGCTTAAATAATTTACCCTGCTTGTACACTTTAACTTCTAAATAGTCAGATAAAGCATTAACAACAGAAATACCAACTCCGTGTAATCCACCTGCTGTTTGGTATACATTATTCGCAAATTTACCTCCCGAGTGGAGCTGAGTTAGAATCACCTCCAAAGCAGATTTTTCAGGAAATTTGGGGTGATTATCGACAGGAATTCCTCTACCATTATCAGAAATAGTGATACTGTTATTCACATGCATTTTTATGGTTATAATGTTAGCAAAACCAGCAACAGCTTCATCCATAGCATTATCCAGTACTTCCGAAACAAGATGATGCATAGCATTTTCGTCTGTTCCGCCAATATACATACCAGGACGCTTGCGTACAGGTTCAAGCCCTTCTAATACTTCAATATCTTTTGCAGTATATGAATTATTAATTTTAGGCTTTTTATCATTAAAACTAAATAGATCAGACATATTATGGCATTAACTTACAAGTTTTTGGGTAAAATTTGTGCAAAAGGTGAAAGCCACTACTATAGAGCCTTTTGCACTATTTTGAAAGATAGAGAAAAGCAAGCAAACATACAGCAACTGCCTGAAATATAACCCGTAGTGACATTAATTTTGAGCTAAATTTTTTATCAAATTTCCCACCAATAGCCATAGAGACAATCCCTATCACTAAGACTAATGTAGTCAAGCTTAAAGCAATTAACGTATATATCATTAAAATTCCTCGAAAGAGTTATTATAACCTATTCATAAATAATATAAAATCCGAAAATTAATTATCTTTCGTTCAAGAGATTTATTGCATCTATACAGGCAAATGTGGCAATTTTTGTTATCTCACTTGCTGACGCTCCCATTTGTACTATTTGTACCGGATATTCAAAACCATTAATTATTGGTCCTATAAAAACACCTCCTGCTAATTCTTGTAACAATTGTGTTGATATTGCAGCCGAATGTAGACCGGGCATAATTAATACATTAGCAGGACCTGATAGCCTACAAAACTTATATGAATTACGATTAGGGTTCAGAGCAACATTAGCTGACATTTCGCCATCATATTCAAAATCTAGACTCATACTATCTAAAATTCTAACAGCTTCCCGTACTCTATTTGCCTTTTCTCTCATTGGATTACCAAAAGTTGAGAAGGAAAGTAGTGCAACCTTTGGCGTCATTCCCATATTTCTTGCTATATTAGCAGTCTGCAAGGTTATTTCTACAAGATCTTGCTCATTTGGCAGTTCAGCCACACTATTATCAGCAATAATTATATTATGCTCCTTGGCAATCAGAATGGAATAACCTAAAATTCTGTTATTTTCTTTGGCTTCCATTACCTTCATAATATCCTCTAAGCTACTATAATAGCTCTTTGTTACACCAGTAACCATACAATCAGCATCGCCACAAGCTACCATGATAGCTGAGAATATATTTTTATCACTTTTAACTAGTCTAGCACAGTCACGGTATAAGTAACCTTTACGCTGTAACCGGCTATAAAGAGTATCTATATATTTATCAAGATTTTGGTTAATAGCAGCATTCATTATGGTAATACCATCTAAATCATAATTCATACCTATTCTATTTAAAACAGCAGATATTTTATCAGATCTACCAACTAGGATAGGATGAGCATACGAAGCATCCCGCATACTCATAGCAGCTATAATTACCTCTTCCTCCTCACCTTCAGCAAAAACTATTCTTTGAGGTGTTGGTTGTTGAATTCTCTCAAATAATAGATTCATGTAATGAGAGGTAGGATTTAACCTACTTTCCAGCTCCTTTGCATAATTCTTAACATCAAATTCGGTAATTTTAGCAACCCCACTATCTATAGCAGCTTTAGCTACTGCTACCGGAACAGTGGTAATTAATCTTGGATCAAATGGTACAGGAATTATGTAATCTGGACCAAAAAACATTTTTTTACCAGGATATGCTTTATAAACTTCATTCGGAACAGCTTGTCTTGCTAATTCAGCTAAAGAAGTTGCTGCCGCTATTTTCATTTCCTGATTAATAGTAGTAGCTCTAACATCTAAAGCTCCACGGAAAATATATGGAAATCCCATAACATTATTAATCTGATTATTATAATCAGAGCGTCCAGTAGCAATGATTGCATCGCTTCTAACTAGCTGTATATCCTCCGGAGTAATCTCTGGGTCTGGATTAGCCATGGCAAAAATGATAGGATTTGCAGCCATGCTAGCTACCATTTCTTTAGATACTGTTCCTTTAACAGATAAACCAAGGAATACATCGGCTGACTTCATAGCATCACTCAGAGTTCTAAGATCGGTCTCGACTGCATATAATTCTTTCCATTTGTTCATGCCTTCTTGCCGACCTTGGTAAACTACCCCCATTTTATCACATAGTATAACATTTTTTTTGTCTACACTAAGAGCAATTAGTAATTCAATGCAAGCAATTGCCGCTGCCCCTGCACCACTTACGACAATTTTTAGACTATCAAATGAACGATTGGTAAGATAAGCTGCATTAATTAAACCTGCAGCAACAATAATAGCTGTGCCATGCTGATCATCATGAAAAACAGGTATCTGCATACAGCTTTTTAATTTTTCTTCAATTATAAAACATTCAGGAGATTTAATATCTTCTAAATTAATGCCTCCAAAACTGTAATTAAGATATTTTACTGCATTAACAAACTCATCAGGGTCAGTCGTATCTATTTCAAGATCAATAGAATCAATATCCGCAAAGTTCTTGAATAAAACGGCTTTTCCTTCCATTACGGGTTTCGACGCAGCTGCACCTATACTACCAAGGCCAAGAACTGCCGTACCGTTAGTTATTACAGCAACTAAGTTACCTCTAGCAGTATATTTATAAATATCATCTATATTTTTCGCAATTTCGAGACACGGAGCTGCTACCCCTGGCGAATAGGCCAAAGCCAAGTCATGTGCAGTATCCAAAGGCTTAGTTGTCACAATAGCAATTTTGCCTGGCTTACCTTTTTGATGATATTCTAAGGCTTTGAGATAATTTATTTTATTCATTTCACCCATGATGTTATTCCTTCTTAATTACTTCAAGTGTTTATTAACCTCAGTTTTGGATTAAAATTTTTAATTTTAATCCAAAACTGGTTAAAATATCAGAAAAATGCATTCTTGAAACGGTTCTACGAATGCATTTTAATCTATTATCGCTAATAATCTTATTTTTATTGGTATAAAAATAAGATTATTAGCAAATGAAATATTTAACAATCAGGCGTCAAACCGCTTTAAGCCTGATTGTTTACATTCTCATTCCAATTTCGGATTAATGAAATTAATCCGAAATTGAGTTTATTAGTTATATCATCCACATAAGAACTGACAATGATACTATTGAAAAAAGTGTTGTGAACGTAATGATTGATGCCATAGATTCTGGATCACCACCAAGTTGGCGTGATAGAACGTAAGCAGTGCTAGCACACGGCAGACAGCTATACAGGACACCAACTGATTTAGCAGTACCAGTTATTGACATTAGTGACAACACAATTATTGTGACAACAGGAAAAGCCACTAACTTAACAAAACTAGTAAGCAATACATTTTGTAAAATAGCACCACGCATAAAAAATTTGAGACTTGCCCCAACATTTAGCATACCTATAGCTAAAGCAGAGTTGGACAGGCTAGATAAGGTTTTTTTTATACCAAGATGTAATTCTAAACCAGAATAATTAAAAAGAAATCCAATTATACTAGCTATAATCAAGGGATTTTGTACTATCAATTTAAGTATCAATATAAAGCTAGCTTTAGGCGACTTAGCTACTGAACTATCAGGGATATAACGTGCAAAAATCATTACTGATATGATATTAGTAAAAATGATCATATAGGATGAAATCACAGATACTATAGCAAGTCCCTCCTGACCCAAGAGAGGACTACTAACACCAAAAAATATATAACTATTAAAACGTATTGCACCTTGAAAAGTTGAAGTAAACTGAACCTTGTCAAAATTGGTTTTCTTCTGATAGATAATTAAAGCCAAAGAAATAATAGAGGTGGAGATGATTAATGCAAATACCAGTTTTATTATAGACGATGCATTTAAATCGGCTGCAGATATATTATTAAAAAGCATAATAGGGAAAAGAAAAAAATATGATAATTTCTCTAATCCTCGCCAAAATTCTTCAGAAGTCAACCATTTCCTTTTGATAATACTACCAAACAAGGGAATCAACAAAACAGGTAATGTACTAGAGAAGATTTCGTTCATCAGTTTACAATTATCCCAATTAGCAATTGCTAGACAATTAGCAATTGGCTGTAAATATTATGTTATACCCCAATTCGGCATAAGAATTGACAAATTCTTATGCCGAATTCGCGTGTTACGATTAAAATTTTACCTCGCATAATATCAGAGTTTGATTGCAAATCAAGACGTATACTCAAATGACCCTTTGAGTATCAATCAAATTTCTTGATTATTTTGCTTAAATCTTATAGAACTCATAGGGAAGTCTAATGAAGATCCTAAGATGAGGGAGCTATTTTTATTGTATGTACCTAAATTAATTATATATAAAATACTTAGTGGAATCAAATATTCTGATATACTCGATGAAAATCAAGAATTGCGTTGTCGTCTTCAGGGTTCGTAGGTAGCCACGTACTAAATGTACGCCTAGCACCTCGACCCTTTGACTCCTGCTACTATCATGATTTTGATCTTCGTCTATCAACTCTTCATTTACGAGTAGTATATATTCTAGTAAACTTAAATTATTTTTAGACCGTGATGAATCATAACATAGTTAACTTGGCAGCTGCCATTGTCTTGTCCCTTGGTATTATTTTTGGATGGCAATATTTTTACGATAAACCAAGATTACAAAAATTAGAACAGCAAAATAAAATATATAATAAGCAAGTTCAAGAGTTAAAGAAAAAGAATGTTCAAGTAGAAGCCTCTAAAGAAACTGAATCCTTTGTTGCTACCAAGAGAATTCAGATAAACTCAGAATTACTTTCCGGATCGATTGCTTTAAAAGGGTTAAGGTTTGATGATTTGGTTTTATTGAAGTATAAGCAAGATCTATCAAAAGACAGTAAGCCTGTTGTATTATTTGCTCATTCTCAGTCAGAAGAAGCCTATTTTGCAGAAATAGGTTGGTTTAATAAAGATAACAGTACTATCCTTCCTGATAGCGAAACTCTTTGGCAGGCTGATAATGATGAGTTAACTCCTGAAAAAGCTGTAAATTTATCATGGACTAACAAAGATGGGGTTAAATTCTTGGTTACTATCAGCATGGATAGTAATTACTTGTTCACCATAGATCAAACTACGGTAAATGATAGTAAGCAGCCAATATCAGTTCAGTATTATGGACTAATTAACCGTAAATATAATGGCAAAGAGAAAGTGGCTAATATCCTGCATCAAGGACCAATTGGTGCTATTGATGGTAGGCTTAAAGAACATTCCTTTGATGACTTAAAAGATAAAAAGATTGAAAAATTTCCGCAAGGCGTTGTTGATTGGATTGGCATAACAGATAAATATTGGCTAGCTTCCTTAATTCCGGATAAAATTAGCAAGTATAGTTCTAATTTCAATTGTGTAATAAAAAACGGTATTGAAAAATATCAGGTTGACTTCATTTCACCAACTCAAACTATAGAAGTAGGAAACAAATTTACTATATCACAAAGATTATTTGCCGGAGCAAAGAAAGTTGATTTATTAGATAAATACGAAAAGCAATATAATATTATGCTATTTGACAGGGCAATTGACTTTGGTTGGTTTTATATAATCACTAAGCCAGTTTTTAATGCTATGAACTTTTTCTATCACTATGTTGGTAACTTCGGTATTAGTATCTTGATTGTAACTGTTATCATAAAACTGCTAATGTTTACTCTAGCTAATAAATCATATCGTTCGATGAAAAAGACAAAAAATCTTCAGCCTGAAGTCGAGAGAATTAGGGCTTTATATGCTGATGATAAAATGAGGCTTAACCAAGAAGTTATGGCATTGTACAAAAGAGAAAAGGTTAATCCCATAGCTGGTTGTCTCCCCCTTATTGTACAAATCCCAGTATTTTTCTCAATTTATAAAGTGTTAAATGTAACTATTGAGATGCGTCAATCACCATTTTTTGGTTGGATAAAAGATTTATCTGCTCCAGATCCCACAACAATTTTCAACTTGTTTGGATTACTGCCATTTACCTGTCCAAGCTTCCTGATGATTGGTGTATGGCCCATTTTTATGGCTCTGACTATGTTTCTACAGCAAAGGATGAGTCCAGAGCCAGCTGATCCAGTTCAAGCTCAAGTAATGAAATTTATGCCGCTGGTTTTCTTAGTAATGTTTAGTAGTTTTCCAGCAGGATTGCTGATTTACTGGTCTTGGAATAACATTTTATCGATAATTCAACAATATTACATCAATAAGTTAGACAATAATGTCGGTTGATAAGGTTACAAAACTTTTCCGTCAAGAAGTAAAATTCATCGCTGGTGTGGCAAAAATAAATCAGTTTCCTAGCATATTTTTGCCAGAAATTGCATTTGTCGGCAAATCAAATGTTGGCAAGTCAAGTTTGATTAATAGTATATGTAATAATTCAAGTCTTGCTAGGGTGTCTAATACCCCTGGTCGTACTAGGCAAATAAATTTTTTCTCCCTTGCCGATAAACTTATTTTAGTTGATCTTCCTGGATATGGCTTTGCAGAAGTACCAATATACATAAGGCAGCAGTGGGAAACCTTAATAGCCTGTTATCTCAGAACGAGTTTAAACCTCAAATTAGTAAATTTATTGATTGATGCTAGAAGAGGAATAAAGCAAAATGACATAGAGATTGCTAAATTATTACTTTCTTGTAATAAAGATTTTCAAATTGTTTTTACAAAGTCGGATAAGGTAACACATAGAGAAAACCTAACGACGTTAACACAGAATTTTCTTGCAACTTTAGGCTACTCCTGTAATGTAATTTATACAAGTAGCAGGAGTAAAGAAGGTGCAAAAGAATTGCAGTTTAATTTGGCAAAATGCATTAAATTATAAAGAAAAGGAGGGGAAAGGTTTTGCCCGTGTCAAAGATACTAGCCTAATTAAAGACATAATAAGACGTAGTAGTGAAGTTAGAGACCAAGTCATGGTATTTAAGCTACCGTCATTAATTATTGATGATGACAAATTGTTAACGAATTTTGCAGAGGTAATACAGTTACTTGACAGTTGTGGTATTAAAATCTTTATAGTTCATGATCATACTAATTTGGTAAATGATACGCTAAAATTGTTTGGCTGTGATGAAAAATTTATCAATAATATTAAGGTAGCCGATTATAAAAGCTCGCAGATTATGGAAATGGTTCTGTCTGGCTATATTAATAAGCGTATAGTTTCAAAGCTCTGTAGTTTAGGTTGTTATGCTATTGGTATTTCCTGCAAAGATGCTAATCTTATTCAAGCTAAAAAATCAAAATTATCACATAGGAGAGACAGTAATCAAGCTGTAATAGATATTGGGTTTGTCAGTGAACCAGTTATAATAAACCCTGAGATTTTAATAAATTTTGAAGATAGCAACATTATTCCTGTTATAACACCAGTAGCTAGTGATGAAAAAGGCAATACTCATCTACTGGATGTAAATCTGACGACCTCGATAATTGCTTCCTCATTAGATGCAGATCATTTAGTATTATTATGTGATGGGATAGAATTTGCCGGAGAGAAGTACATACGAGTAAGGGATATTAATGTATTGAAAGAGATGTTGAATAATACTGTTGATCCTGAAAAAGTTAGCTTGCTTGAAGCAGCTTTAAGTGCTACTCAAAACAGTAGCAATTATGTACATTTTCTCAATTCGGCTTTCCCTGATTCGATATTGTTAAGTATGTTTATAAGTAAAGAATATGAGTGAACCCCAATTTGGGATAAGAATTAGTTAATTCTTATCCCGAATTCGCGTAGTGAGTTATAGATTTAATTTTTGGTAAAAAAGCAAAAGAGAGGTAATTTATGTCAGGCACTTTAGTATCAGACCCGTTATTTGTCGGTTTAACAAGACCTGCAATGATATTTGGTGTGAGTATAAAATTTGCAGCACTTAATATGATTATATCTATGTCATTATTTATTCAAAGTAATAGTGTTATGAATTTGCTTGTTGCTTTTGTGATTCATATGATAGGGTATGTAATATGTTTTAAAGAGCCAAGATTTATAGAATTGCTTTTAAATAAATCTTCTAAATGTAGTCAGTGTCCTAATAAATCATTCTATGGAGCGAATTCATACGGTATCTAGGTTTTATGAGCAAAGTATAAAATGACAAAATGATAAAATTATCTGTAACAAAAACAGCCAAAGAGTCGAGATCTAGGAAAGAAAAACCTACTTCTCATTTTATTCCTTATAAATGCCATTGGGATAGTAACACTATTTTAACTAAAAATAATGAATTATTACAAGTAGTAAAAGTAGGTGGTTTCTCCTTTGAAACAGCCGATGATGAAGATTTAGATATTAAAAAAAATATCAGGAATTCGTTACTTAAAAATATGTCATCAGGCAATATTGTGATGTATTTCCACACGATCAGGAGACGCAAACCAGTGATTTTTGATGGGCTTGAATATACCTCTGACCCTACCATAAAAGTACCTAATGATTTCACAACTTATTTATCAAATGAATGGCGTAAGAAACATGCAGGTTCTAGGTCGTTTTTTAATGAATTATATGTTAGTATTCTTTATAGACCAGATAAAGCTGGGGTTGCTATAATCGAATATTTCATTAAAAAGCTGATGCAAAAGTCTGATAAATCAGCTTGGGAAAATGACATGCGAGATATGCAGGATAGTTTGCGAGAAATGTCCTCAAGAGTAATTAATACATTCCATAGTTATTCGGCGAGGTTACTTGGCGTACGCAAGTCAAATAGTGGCTATTGTTGTGATATTATGGAATTCTTGGGTACTTTGGTGAATTGTGGTTCTTCAATGCAAATGGCCGTTCCAAGAAATTCAATAGACCAATATCTCCCCACTCATAGATTATTTTTTGGTTCTAGATCTATAGAAGCACGTGGTCCAAAGGGTAGAAGATACGCCGGTATATTAAGTATTTTAGAGTATGGACCATCTACGTCAGCTGGAATTTTTGACGGATTTTTACAAATGCCTTTTGAGTTTGTAATGACCCAAAGTTTTGTTTTTGCTAATAGGACAGTGGCGATTAGCAAAATGCAACTACAACAAAATAGAATGATTCAAGCAGGGGATAAAGCTGTATCACAAATTGCTGAAATCTCTCGAGCACTTGATATGGCTACCAGTGGTGATATTGGTTTTGGAGAGCATCATTTTTCGCTTCTATGCTCTGATAGTAATTTAAAATCCCTTGAGGATACCCTATCTATGGCTTCTGTTGAACTCTCCAATTCTGGAATTCAACCTGTTAGAGAAAGAATTAATATGGAACCAAGTTATTGGGGGCAGCTTCCTGGAAATATGGATTATATAGTAAGGGGTTCGACTATAAATACTTTAAACATGGCTAGTTTTGCATCTATGCACAATTATCCATTAGGTAAGGTTTTTAATAATCACTGGGGAGAATATGTAACTGTACTCGATACTACCTCGGGAACACCTTTTTATTTCAGTTTTCATGTTAGAGATGTTGGGCATACTCTGATCATTGGTCCAACTGGTGCTGGTAAAACAGTATTAATGAATTTTTTATGTGCACAAGCACAAAAATTTAAACCTAGAATGTTTTTCTTTGATAAAGACCACGGTGCTGAAATATTTATTAGATCACTTAATGGGATTTATACCACAATTGATCCAGGAGGAGAATGTAACTTTAATCCTTTGCAACTTGATGATACTGGGGAGAATAGAACATTTATATTAGAATGGCTTAAAGTATTGGTGACTTCTAATGGAGAGTCGTTATCATCAGAAGATAATAAGATTTTATCACAAGCAGTAAGTGGTAATTTTAAGTTAGAGAAAAAAGATAGAAGATTAAAAAATGTTGTAGCATTTTTAGGCATAGATGGTCCTAATAGCTTAGCAGGCAGGGTTGCTATGTGGGTTGGTAAAGGCTCTCATGCTAGAATATTTGATAATGAGGCAGATAATATTAATTTGCAGCAAGCTCGAGTATTTGGCTTTGATATGACCGAACTGTTAAAAGATCCAGTTAGTCTTGCTCCTGTGCTACTATATATTTTCCATAGGATTAGTATTTCTTTAGATGGTCAAAGAACTATGATAGTTCTTGATGAGGCGTGGGCTTTGATTGATAATCCAGTATTTGCTCCCAAAATTAAGGACTGGCTAAAGGTTTTGCGTAAGTTAAATACTTTTGTAATTTTTGCTACCCAAAGTGTTGAAGATGCAGCTAAAAGCAGGATTAGTGATACCTTGATCCAACAAACTGCAACACAAATATTCTTACCAAACCTTAAGGCAACTGATATTTATCGTAGTGCTTTTATGCTTAGTCAACGTGAATATATTTTGATAAAAACTACAGATCCAACATCGCGTTATTTCTTAATAAAACAGGGGGTAGATGCAGTTGTTGCAAAAATAAGTTTAGATGGTATGACTGATATTATCAATGTTCTTTCTGGTCGGGTTGAAACAGTGTTATTGTTAGATCGGATTAGAGAGAAATATGGTAATGATCCTGAGAAATGGTTACCGGTATTTTATGAGGAAGTAAAATCACTTTAGTTAATTTATGCATTATAATTTTATAAAAAATTTACTTAGTGGGACAAAAATATTTGCTAAAATAGTAGTGCTATGCAGTCTACTAAATTTTACTATTATCCATAATAGTTATGCAGAAGAACCAAAACAAAAAGATACTTTAGATACTATAATTGATATTCTCTCAGGTTTGACCTGTGAAACTCAAGGTATCGGTGATTTATTACGTACAGAATTTTCTCACACTTGTATACCAGCATCATTTTTTACCTTTGCTGTTGCTAATATAATTTCGCCAGGATTATATGCAAATACCATGCTACGTCTTAAAATAAATGACCATGAATTATTTGATGGAGATTACCCTGGAGGACAATGTGCAAGAAATAATAAAATTGATCCAAATGACCCTAAATTAACCTTTGCATTTTGTAATAATGTTAAACTAGCAGCTGTTAGAGTGCAGGCTATAGCCATTTCTGCTCTTGCCATCGCTAAAGCCGTACTAACCGGTTCTGATCCGTGGGAAGAGATTATGGAAGCATGGAAGAGCAATAAAGCATCATTTCATACTATTTATAAGGACACAAAAGATGGTTATTCTAGTGTAATGTTGGACGTACCTATACCAGTTATTTTTAAAGTAGTAAAAATAAAAGATACCATGTGTGTGGCTGCTCCTACTATATTAGCAGATTGGGTACCAGTTGGCTGTAAGTATATTAGAGAACCTTACCCTGAATCGATTTATGCGACTTTTATGAATCTTGATGGTGGAACTAAGAAAGGTCCTAATACCGCTACTGACCCAATGGCAATAGTTGATTGTGGTTTATCATCTTCTAGTTGTTACCAAAGAGCTTATAATAATTCTAAGGCAGCCATCGTTATCTCTTCACCATTAATAGAATGTATTAAAGAAATGACAGCAAGATTACTGGTTAGTAAAGATGTTTGTACATTTGATGATATTAATAAAGTAATTAATTCAAGCAAAAGAGAAAGTAGCATATTATTTCAATTTCAACGTAATATGCACCGCACTGTTACCGCTTTATTGACTATATATGTAATTTTCTTTGGTTTTAAAATTATACTTTCTGGTGATGTTCCTCCTAAAAATGAAATAATTAATTTTGTATTAAAGATGTTGTTTGTAACCTATTTTTCTGTAGGTATAAACATTACTCCTGGTAGTAATTCTGACTATAATCGACTAGATGGTATGGTACAATGGGCTTTTCCTTTATTATTAGGAGGAATAGATACACTTGCTGGTTGGGTTATGAATGCTTCTCCATCAGAGTTGTGTAAATTTGATGCTAAAGATTACGATAAAAATCTTTCTTATATGGCATTATGGGATTCATTAGACTGTCATGTAAGCCATTATTTAGGATTAGATATCCTATCAACCTTACTGGTAGAAAATCAATATAAAAATCATGATTTCAAGAGTTTTGACTTTTTTAGTTTCTCAGCCCCACCTTATGTATATTTACTGATTCCTGCTATTATTTCAGGTAACATGACTCTAGTATCCTTGGCACTGTCCTATCCTTTATTAGTGATTTCTGTTGGAGCGTTTATGGTGAATGCTACAGTGATGTGCATGATATCTATAGTAATATTAGGTGTTTTAGCTCCTCTTTTTGTGCCAATGTTTTTATTTGAATATACTCGTGGTTACTTTGAATCATGGGTAAAGTTATTAATATCATTTTTGCTACAACCTATGGTAGTGGTAACCTTTCTGATTATGATGTTTTCAGTTTATGATTTCGGTTTTTATGGTCACTGTAAATACACAAGTAAAACTATACAAAATAGTATAGAAAGTGGGGGAGATGGAAAAAGGCATGTAAAAATATTTTTTGTTAATAATAATTGGAATGAATATGCGAAAGATGAAAGTAAAGGTATAGATGATGCCAAAAGCTGTAAAAATAGCCTAGGTTATATGCTTAATAATCCACTTGCAACAGTTTTTGATTTTGCCAAAGATAACCTAAATGAGATAGTGAAAGAAAAACCAGGTAGTGGTAGTACAAGCGATCATTTATCTAAATACCAATTTTTGCAGGGCATTATTATGGGACCCGGTATGTTCTTTGTATCACCCAAATTAGTTTTTGAGAAAATTAAGGATATTGCTCTAGCTTTAATTACTGCCTGCTTTACTTTGTATTTAATGTATCACTTTAGTAGCCAATTAGCAGAGTTTGCAGCTGATATGACTGAAGGTGTCCCTCTTAGTGGTGTTGCCATACATCCACAAGCAATATACAAAGCTGGTATGGCTGCTCTTGGAGCTGCTGGTAAAATGCAGGCGGCTGATAAAGCAGCTAGAGGTGCTGGAGGTGCTACTAAGGATATGGGTGGTGGAGGTGGATCAGCCGAAGATACTAAAGCTACTGGTGGTGAATCAGCAGAAGATAGCTTAGACACCAGTGGTTCATCTAGAGATACTGTATCAACAACAGGAGGAGGTGGTGGTAAGTCTCTAGGTGGTGGTGGACTTCCTATCTCTCCAACCCGTCATATAGCAGAATCTATTGCAGCTGGTGTATCTGAATCGAGTTCTTCAAATGCAGGAGGTTCTTCAAGGGAATCAAGGGCTAATTTGCAGACTATTGACGAACCTATTCTACCTCCAACTAATAAAATAGTAGAAACAGAGGATTTTGTTAATAGATCACCACAGATAGTTACAACAAATACACAAGAATTAGGAAGGACAGTAGAGAAATCAAGTCCTGCTAAGGAATTACCAAAAGAGCAAAAGACCCATGAGTTACTCTCTAAAACTTTGGGAGGACTTGAGGATTCTACGGTGCAAGCTGGAAAGGCTGGTGACATTAAACAAGAAATAAAAAATCGTGAGGAAAAAGTTAGGAAGGAAAGCTATCTTAAAACTAGACCAGCTAAGAAAACTACAACTGCTAGAACTAATGTAAAAAAAGATGGCTCTGATGAAAATTCATAAAGTCACCAACTGTACAAGTTTAAGTAGGTATAATAGTCCTCGATGTTATGTGGGCAGGAATCTATACTATTTAACAGCCTTTCAGGCTATTTATTGGATTCTTGCCTACACGGGAATGACGATGTCAAGGGTGATATCATACTTGTTATGGGTGATGTCGTCCCTGCGTAAGCAGGTATCTAATAACAGCTTTAGTTATTTTACTTTTTTAGATTCCTGCCTTCGCAGGGATGACATTAAGGGAAACAGAAATGATACCTTAGGGCTGTTATACCTACTTAAAACTTGTACATTTGGTAAAGTCATAAAAGTTTTTATACAATGTTGTTTGGTACTTTTCTCAAGCAAAGTTTTTGCTGGTTTTGGAGATCCGTGTCCATCAGCTTCATTTGCAGTAGATGATTATTTAAGACAAAACACAGCTTACGGGCATCTTCTATATAGTATTGATATGACCGGTACTCCTAATGGGTGTGATGCAACTGACCCACAATTTAAATTCTGTTTAAAAAATAAAGATGGTAGTCCTATAGAGTGTAAAGTTATTACTCTTAATTTAAATGATTCTAAGCGTCTTAGTGAGTTAAGCACTGATAATAATCCTGATTTAGGTGGAAATACTTTATTAAAAGATATTATTTTAACAGTAAAAATTGTCGATAAAAGATTGTGCCTAGTTATGGCTACCTCAAAAGGACAACTTCCACTAGCTTGTAAAAATACTACCACACCAACTCCGATACCACCACCAAACGAACAATGCCGGAATATAGGTAAAACTTGTTATATGGGTACTACAAGGAGTCAGTCATTACTTAATTTTTCTGGCTTAGCTGTAGATTGTGTAAAGGAAACTCTAGATAAAGTTTTTTTTCGTTATAGTAGCTGTGATCCAAAAAATGATCAGATTAGTTTGACTGCCCTTAATCCTTTCTCAACCTTCCAAGAATCTTTGAAAATATCTATTAGGGCGGCGTTAATATTATATGTTATGTTTTTTGCTGTTAATATGATTTTAAGCAAAGAATATGGTAATTTAGATAAAATAGCATCTTTTGTTATGAAGCTAATAATTGTCACTTATTTTGCTACAGGTCTTGGACCAGTATATTTTAAAGGTGGAAAGGAAACTACCGAAAATGGTATGCTTCAGTATGGGTTACCATTACTCACGGAGCTTACTCCACAATTTGCCCAAATAGTTTTTAATGCTGGTGGCTCTCGAGGATTATGTGAGTACGATACTAGTAAGTATAAAGATGGGTATAAGTTTTATGCACTTTGGGATGCTGTTGATTGCAGGATAGGTTATTATTTGGGTATGGGACTATATTATAACACGGAATCCGTTTTAAACGGCATTCCTAGTAGAAGTGTGCCGGGCAAAAATAAAAATAATCCTGTAAACTTTAAAAAACCTGGAAATGAAGCTCCGGATGCATTGAGGAAAGTGGGAGGATTCAGATTTCTTACTGTAATGTTTGGTCTATTATTATCTGGACAAATAATAATAGTAGCATCTGGAATAATATTTTCTGTAATATTTGTTTCAATAATTTTATATTTTATAACACACTACTTAGTATGTCTAGTTACCATATATGTCATGACCTATATTTCTCCTATATTTATTCCTATGGTTTTATTTACTAGAACCAAAGCATATTTTGATGCATGGCTAAAAATTTGTATATCTTGTGCAGTGCAACCCGCAGTGGTGGCTGGTTTTATTGCCTTGTTACTTACTATGTATGATTCGGCAATATACAAGAATTGTGAGTTTATGAGGCATGACTATACGTATAGCAGTGATGTTCAGTTTAGTACTTTTGAGCTTAGATTACCAAATGCTAATACTGATGATTGTAAAAATAGTGCTGGATATAAATTATTGCGATATTATTCAGGGGAAGGTTGGGAGAAGCATCTTTTAAGTGTTTTTCCAGTTAAATCAATTGTTGTAGATGTCGTATCACTGTTAGTAGACTTACTTTATGTATTAATTTTTTCAATTATTTTTTATTATTTTTCAAAATCAATTGGGCAATTTGCTGCCGAGCTTACTGGTGGTCCTATCATGGATTCTGTAACAGCTAGTCCTACTAAGATAGTTGATATGGTTAAGAAGGGGGCAGAATTTATTGCCGATGCTGCACAAAGCTCCGGTGGAAAACCACCGCAGAAAAATCCTTTAGAAAAACCAAGAAAAGGAGGAGAAGAAGCAAAAGATTCAGGTGGTGGTGATAGTGGTGGCAAAGCTGAAGGTATGGCAGGTTCTAGTGGTGGTGGTGGCGGTGGTTAACTTGGATATTATTGTATGAAAGGAAATTTATCAAAACTCATAATGGTATTAGGCATAGCGGCTTTAGTGGTTAGCGTTGTTATGGTATTACTTGGGATGATAGGGTCAGTAAAAATTACCAACGGTTGTCTCCTTAGATATGATCAAGACGCAAAAGGAGGTAGTACTGATCGTATTACTAATACAATCATGCTTAATGCAACAGCAAACTATACTGTAATTACTAAAACAAAACCAGATGGGTCGCTTGAAACTGAGTATGATCCTAACCGTTACGGAGAATGGTTAAATACTAACCTAGCTGTTACAAATGAACAGGAGATTAAGTTTAAAATAGACGGTAATATAAGCCTTTGCAGGGCTTATGTACCAAAGAATAATATTCAACAGCTTTCAGATTTGGATGACAATGGTAACAAAGTTGCCATTCCTAGGGTTGAAGAAACTAATGTAGAACCACTATCTTTAATTTTTGATGCTAAAACTGATGAATGGCGAAATATAGCTGAATTGTTTATTAACGATAAGGTCATAATATCAGTTTCACCGGATCACAAGAAATTGCCGGATTTGCCAAATAATATGGCTAGTGTAAAAAATATCTTTAAGCTTGTTAAGCAAGATGGTGAATTTACAAATGTTATAGAGACAGCAGATTGTTCAGAAGGCAAGAGAAAATACAGCCCATTATGTGGTAGATATTCAATATATTCTGGGGAGTATGTCAGTGGTTGTAAATGGGTTGATGATTATTATAACTGTAATTATCATAGTTATTGTCCTAAAGGGTGTTTTTTGGGATGCCAGTCACATAAATTTTGTTTCTTAGGTGCTTGTTGTGAGCAATTGTTATGTGACAGATGTGGTGCTTGGAGTAATATAGCAACGATAGCACCAGAACCTTATCGAGATAATAATGATTTTACATACCCGGGGTCTAGGAAAGTTGATAATGTTAATGATCTATTCACTGATTTTCATCCAGAATGTTCTAATAATTCAAATATTCCATCTTCTACATGTCCCGATGTTGACCATGGGGAAAAAGACAGAAAATATATAGAAGATGGAGAATACCAAAATAAAAGATATTTTTGGTATTCTGCCGATGGTCCAACAGGTCTGTTATATAGAATGGATAACAGTGAGACTCCAACTAATGCAAAATCTTTAGGGACAGGCTATGAATTTGCTAAAATAATTGCTGGAAACAAAGATTATGATCCAATAAATAATAGTAGAGCTGCTAATATTAAATATCAAATCATTTATAACGATATTATAGCCGGTACAGCAAGAACCTATTTACAATATCGTTTATGGTCAAAATATCCTGACTATAGCAAGAATACTGGTGGTTATGTGTTAAACATTAAGCAGACTAAATGTCGAAGAAGTAATGGCAATAGTTTTGATGATGTTGTAGCTAATCGTGGTAAAGTGCAATATTTAATAATGCCATATAGTGAAAATCCTAACAAAACTGGTACAATTTATAGCACTAGTAATATTAAAGTGGATGATGCAGACGGCAATGCAAAAATTACTGCGAATGCCAATGGATATCTATGGATGAGAATTTACAATAAACAAGAGGATTATAAAGAAAGTTATGGTAGATACCAAGTACAATTCTTTACCTCAGAAAAAGTTGGTAGTTTTACTTTAAATATTTTAACCCCTTTATTTGAGTTATTAAAAGGCAAAATCAAGAATGCAGCTGTGACGATTTTTAAGAATATGACTTGCTATGGTGGGGGAGTTACTACTTGCACTAACTTTTTTAACTATATAAAAGCCGTATTAATTCTTTACGTTATGTCATACGGAGCAATGTTTTTATTAGGTATGGTCAAAATCAACCAACAGGATTTGGTAATTAGGATAGTAAAAATCGCTATAGTTAGTGGGTTAATGAATGAAAGTACTTTTGAATTTTTCAATAATTATATATTTGATTTTGTAACTAATTTTTCAGATGGAATTATCTCCAATATGAGTGGCTATAGCATGTTTTCATCGACGAATAAGATAACAAATCCTTTCATGTTCCTAGATGCATTAATGAGTAAAATATTGTTCAGTAAAACTTTTGCTGGTCAAGTGCTTTCTTTAATCTCTATGGGTCTTAGTGGATTGATTTATTTTGTTATAGTATTTATTGCTACAATGATAGTAATCATCACCGCTCTTCGAGCCATGGCAGTTTATATTATGGCATTTATGGCAATCGCTATATTAATTGGTGTAGCTCCATTGTTTCTTACGTTTATGCTATTTGATTTCACTAGATATTTATTTGATAATTGGGTGAGGTTTACTTTTAGATATATGATAGAGCCAGTAATTTTAATGGCAGGAATTATTATACTTACTCAGTTATTTACAATTTATTTGGATTTTGCAACTGGTTATAGTGTGTGTTGGAAATGTGCTTTACCTATAAAAGTTCCATTTCCTGCTATCCCAGGTCTTCCTGCGATTTTCTCTAATTTAGAGATTTTTTGTATCAATTGGTTTGTACCTTGGGGAATGGATTCTCGTTCTGGCATGATGGGTTTGAATATGCAACATTATATTGCATTAATTATGATTGCTTATGGAATGTATGGTTATGTTGAATTCTCTGGAAAAATGGTGGCAAAGTTGACTAGTACCGCTGGACCTTCTGCAACATCTATGGGACATGCGATGTCATCGGCAATGGAACAAGGAGCTTTAAAAAAGGTTGGTTTAGATCAGGCATCTAGAGATACAATTAAGAAAGAAGCTGCCGGTAGATTAAAAGATAGGAATAAAGCAATTGATAAAGGGAATAAAGCTAGGTCAAAAGGTGATACCAAGGATAGTGATGGTAATAATAAGGATCAGAATCCAAGAAGTGGTGTTGAGAGTGGTAGTGGTAATGAAAGTGATTCTAATGTGAATCCAAAGTAATAACTGAAAATGAAGTGAATAGGATGAGAAATTTCAGGTATCTAATGTTGTTGATAGATTTTCTATTTAAAGGGCAACTGTTTATTGCCTTAGTAGTTCTATTAGCCTGTAATCCTGTCAAAGCTGATGATAGTGAGAAAGATGCTAAATTTGATTGGATGAGTTCGAGTTTAAGTGGACTTGTAGCTCTATTTTCAGCATGTCTAGAGGTACCAAAATTCAATAGTTTTCAAGAAGGTAGCATTTCTTTAGACCTTACAAAACCAAATGAATGGAATTCTACTGGTAACTATGTCAAAAAAGATAAAGCCATTAAGTTTGACTGGAGTACTAGTGGAGCTGTAAGTAGTCCAAGAAAATACCGAGTGATGTACCGTATAGATCCAAGGTTCAATAGACCACAAATATTTATTAAAACTTTTAATCATTTAACTAAAAAGTATGAAGCTACTAATTTTCCTAAATTTAAGGCAACTGATCCAACTAAAGATTATATAAGTCTAGCATTTAGCAAAATGCAGAATTATGTAGACTATTTTAATTTTGTTGAAAATCGTCAGAAAATTCGGGTAGAAAAAGGTGATGTAATAAATATAACTCTTGCAGGAGCAGGAGATTTTTTTAGTGTAGCTACTGACGAAGATTTTTTAAAGTCAGAGCTTGACAATAATATGTTAGGAATTCCGTCACTTTATACAAATAGCAACCTTGATAATAAAATACTATATTCAACTGCAGAAAAATTGTGTTATTCTATTGACCCCTCAAGGGATAAAGTATGTCAGGGTACTGGAGCAAGTACCAAATATAAGGCTTTAGATAAGTTAGTATTAGTTGGTAAACCGTTAACCCAAGGTTCTATACAACAGATTATTACAATTTGTCCTGATTTTGCTAATGATAAAGATAACTCTCCAGTGTGCTTCTATGATCAAGGGAGAGGGATGAGGATACTAGTAAATAACCAGATTATAAAGAGAGAAGCGGAAAGTTTTGTATATTCTAAATTTCTAAAAAAGAGTTTCTTATATTATAAATCTGATATTGCTGGAGATTTAGATTTTTTAACTGATTGGTCAATCCAAGGCATGTTTACCTCCCTAGATAAACCTTTAATGAGTGATTGGATTGGAGCTTTTTCAGATATTAATGCACTTAGTTCTTATATTAGTAGCCCAGCTGTAGACTTAAGTAGTAGTTTTTTACATTTTGGACGCTACATTATGATGGTGGAAATAGGTAATGGTGATAAGAGTATTAGTGATGCACAACAAAAAGACATAGAAGTTGAATATGTAATAATGAAAGATGGTGGGACACCACTTGCATCGCTAGTGGGTACACAAATCAACCAAGATTTTGCAACTGATGCTGACAAAGATGGCTATTTATGGGTTAGAGTAAAGAATCCTAATAAAGAGGTAATGGGGTTAATTAAGGTAAATTATGCTAATTATACGGGGAGTACTTGGTTTTCAGATATTGTATATAACGGGGCAGTTAAACTTATTACCGATGAGTTTCATAAATTTACTATGAATTTTTATACTAAACTAACTAAAAATGTAACATTACACCGAATCATAAAAGCTGCATTGATTCTTTACGTAATAATATATGCTTTAACCTTTTTAGCGGGGGCTATTCAAATAACTGCCAAAGACTTATTAACAAGAATTATAAAAATAACTTTGATAGTAATACTAATAGGAGATGATAGTTGGAACTTTTTCAATAATTACTTATTTAATGCCTTTATTAAGGGTACTGACTATCTAATGACCAATGTAGTAGGGCTTACTAGTTCTACAGTTAACATTTTTGGTTTTATTGATCCAATATTTGATAAATATACCAATGGCAGATTTTGGGGGCTTTTATTTATACAATTACTCCAAATCCATAATGGTCTTACTTTTGTTGCTATCATAACTATTTATTCTCTGACGCTTTATTTTAGAGCTATTTTGGAAGTTATCATAGGTTACGTTATAGCATATATTAGTCTTGCGGTTATGATATCTTTAGCACCATTATTCATAATTTTGGTACTATTTGAGAAGACAAAAAGCATTTTCGATAACTGGTTATCTACTTTATTTAGTTACATGATGCAACCAACCATATTATTAATATTTTTTCTATTAATAGATCAGGTGATGTCTGAACAACTTTTAAAAATTGTGGTAAGAGCATGTTGGGATAGTACGTTCATCCCAATAGAGATAGGATTAGATTTAACGCATATGAACATGCCGATTAATTTTTCGTTTAAATTACCATTTTTACCTGGGATACCTTTCTTTGCACCGGATGTTACGGAAATTAATAATGCACAGGATTTATTAAATTCTACCGGGACATTCTTGGTAATATTTACTAGTAGCTTATTATTCTATGCTTATTGCCTAATGTGTTACGGACTCGTCGATTATGTAACTATAGTAGTTGCTCAATTGACCAACGTAACACCTGCAAGACAAGAGGGTGATTTCCAAAGGCCTGATAATCCGACAAAATCTATTATACATGATATGGAATCCGTGGCAAGACCAGTCAAGGATTTAGCTTTTGCTCCAGCTAGGATATTTAAGGATAAGGTGATAGATCAAAATTATAGGGCAAGGAAAGGAGAAGATCCTGAAAGCAACAAAGAATATACTGGCAAAATATTTGCCTCAAGAAATGATTTAGACACTGGTGGTGAAGCAGATGGTGGATCTAATAAAAAGGAATAATTACTATTTAAGCCTAGGTTTTTATAAATGAAGAATATTTTTGCTATTTTATTAATTTCTATGTTGTGCCTTTCAGGATGTACTGGCGATAGGTGCATTGATGCAGATGATTTTGGCTTTATAAAATTTGTAATTTCTTCAAGATATAAAAAAGAAGAGTTAAGCGGACAACAACAAGATAATCAAACAGCTCCTTGGATCAATACTGGATATAATGTAAATGGTCAACCACTTACTATATTGGTAAAAACTTGGGATTATTCTAAAGGAGATAAAAACAACTCTACAGAATTATCAGCTTGGAGTGCGTGGTATGGTCAAGAAAAGAATACCAATACTTTATCTGAATTTTGTAAGAGACTACAAATATGCCAATTTATAGATGGCAGGATGTGTACTAGTAGTAAGGATGCCAAAATTAGTAATGCACCGTGTTTATTTAAAAATGGTGTAGGGCTATACATGTTAATTGCTGAGCGTGATAAAAATCCTAATCTCTCTTTGGATACACAGCGTACACCCTATGGCATTACCGCCCACCTTGGTGAACCTCTTGTTGGTTATGAACTTTATGATCTTAATAAAAGAGGGGAATTAGTAAAAGCTGGAGGAATAAGTTATCAATATGAAGGTGAGGATAAAGTTAAATACGTTCAATGCCCATTATATTTTAAGATTTTAGATAAATTTTATGATGATAATAATGGTCAGTATCGTGTAGTTATTAAATCTGGGGTCACTGACACTAGACCTGACCCTATTGAATTTTTAACGAATTTAATAAAAGCTGAGTTATTTGGTGATGGTAAGAATCATGGGCTAGTTAGGTCAATTTACGAGGGTATTATTAAAACACCAGGGTATCGTGTATCTGTTTCGGCTCTATTAACTTTGTATATTATGTTTACAGGGTTTTCTTTCCTGATTGGCAATGTTAATCTCACACATACTGAATTAATAATTAGAATAGTAAAAGTTAGTATAGTATCTACGTTACTTAGTTCAACTAGTAGCTGGCAATTTTTTCATGATTACTTATTCGTGTTTTTTATGGAAGGGGTAGAGGAAATATTACGAATAATTAAAGAAACAGCGGCTACCGGACCTGGGTCTTGGAGTATTATAGGTTTAATGATAGCCCCGCAAACTATGGCAAAATTATTTTCATTACTATTTGTCGATCCGTTAGGATTTATATATATAATTTTATTCTTGATAGCCCTTTATTTTATCTTCATGATGGTATTTAAGGCTACTATTATATATCTTACGGCACTGATAACCGTTGGGATGATTATCATAATGGCTCCAATATTCATTTGCTTTATGTTATTTGGTATCACGCGTTCATTGTTTGAAAACTGGTTAAGACAGCTGATTTCCTATGCACTACAACCAATTATATTATTTACTGGTATCGCTTTTATTTCAATGATTATCAGAACAGAAATATATTCTTCACTTGGTTTTGGGGTATGTAAGTATGACTTCCCAAATTTAGGTCCGATAAATGACATATTTGGTAGTATGAATGAAGATCTAGACACTAGTCTTGGAGACTCAATATTTTATTGGTGGTTTCCATCTCCAATGAAAGCTGGCAAATTTTCTAAAACAAAGGCTAATATATCAGTGCCTGTTGATCATCGCCTCGATGATGGATCAAAAGATGGCAAACTATGTTTAGCTTATCAATGTATCGAAGAAAGATATGTTGAATTACCATTTTTAGATTTAGTCCAAGATGTAAGAAGAATTGATAATTTTTTCAGTGGTCACTTTGTTCAGCTGGATGGATTATTGTTAATTTTTGTATGTGTTTATTTACTAAGTAAATTTAATGATATAGCTGTTTCAAGTGCTAAATTCTTATCTAGCACCTCAGGTAATCTAACAAATTTACAAGCAATTGGACAAGCTGCTTTTGCCCCTATTCAACAGCAAATAGAGAGACCTGCAAATTATGCTTTCGGTGCTGTCAAGCAAAGGGTAGATCAAGTAACTGAGAAGGCAAGTATGTTTTTTGCCGATCAGTATGAAGATTGGATGATGGGGGGTGTAGCCCAAGAGGCACTTGACCCAACAGCAGTAAAATCTAGTGTTTTAAGTGAAGTAAAAAGAACTTATGGTATAGATTATAAAGACGTTAATGTTAAAGCTGGAAGTGATTATCAAAGGGCTATTAGCGAGGTTATGGAAACTATTAAACCTGATGGACAAGTTAAAGAATTTACTGGCAGTAGTTATTCAGAACTTAAGGATCATTTAGCAGCTCTTAAATTTGGAGAAGGTAAAAAATATGATTCTCTTAGCGAAGAGCAAAAGAAAGAACTTAATGAGTTAATGAAAACTAAAGATGGTAAGACTTTACGAGAATTAGCCAGTGATGCAAAGTTTACCAAAGATTTCCAGCAAGCTTATATGAACTCGCATCAAGAAATGTCAAAAAGAGGAGTAGGGTTATTTGGTAAAAATATAGCACCTCTCAAAAGTTGGCAAGAGATGAATAGGCGTGTTGATGAAAAGAGAGAGCTACGTGATAAGAAGCGTAAAAATATAGGAGAGAGAATATATGCTGGTTATGAAGGATTAAAACGAGAAGCACTTACTGCTATTGTTGGTAAAGATTTACGGGATGCTTTTGAGGGTAACTTAACTGGAGCAGAGTGGGAAGATTTTAATTATAATGATCCAAGACTTAGAACCCATAGTGAATCACTTAAGGATGAACAACGAGCTTTGGAACATCAAAAACTTAAGACACAAATCAATAAAGAAACCATTGCTATTCAGGAAGATATATCATCTCCTGAATATCTAGCTAAACTTGAATTACAGGGTAGAACAACAGATGTTGATTATTATGAAGAATTGACCAACAAAGAGCTTGCCTTCCAAGTGTATAATGCCCTTGCTCAAGGTGAAAATGATGGAGAAAATCCGGTATTAATGGGGGAAAGATTTATGCGAGAGAAAGCAACAGATGCTCAAACTCGTAATATGATTGACAGTGCTTATAGAATTGAGCAGACACTAATAAATAACGATAAATATGCACGCAGACAAGAACATTATGAAATTATGCGTGAGAAAGCTGAAGCTAATGGGGATAATCAATCTTTAGAGTATAGTAAAGCAGTACTAAAGAAAATAGAAGAAAGAAAAGAACTTATTAAGAAAGAAGTTATATCTCACATTGATGGAATTAATCAATATCGCTTAAATGCTAAAATGCCTAAATATGAAAAAAATGATTAACTTTTTCAAAGCAAAATGAGTGCAAAATAATAGTCTCTTACCCCTTGCCAATCACTACTATGTCACCCCGCAGGGGTTAAATATATAAACACCTCCTCTTTCAGGAGATTTTTTTAGATCCCCGCCGTAGCTCCATCGTTTTGACGTTAGCACTACAATTGTAGCATTAAGTATAGCATATATTTTTTAGGTACTAATAGATTTTTGAAAATTTTTTATAAGAAATTCAATTTTTATATAGAACTTAAGATTATTTATTAGTTGAAAATTTATTAAAATATCTATTTATTAAATTTATAATAGTTGTATTTTAGTAAATTTAAACTATTAATTGTTATTTGGGTGAAAACAACAACCATATTTATACTCCTGTTTATAATTTCTGTAACAAACAAGATTTATGCATCAGCTTGGTTAATTGACTCAGGCAAGTACAAATATACGGTTACTGCTAGCAATATTGATAAAAATTCTAAAAATATTAAACAAGTAAGAGCCAATCTTTTTCTACAAATTCAGTGTAAATTGGCATATTTAAAAGATCGTATTAAGTTGGTTAATAATTCATCGGCTCTTTATAATAAGTTATTTAGGCAAATTCAATTTTTAGAGCGTAGATCTAGAGAAATATCCTCATACCAAGACGAATTAATGCGAATTTTTGCTATCGAATATGGAATTAATAAAAACCAAAATTTAGGAATTCAATTACTTTATAAAGAAAATAAATTCCAGGGAAGTAATGACATGAACTACCTGTCTAATAATAAAGAAATTGGTATATTTTATAAAATTAAGCTCTTTCAGAACACTAATAGGATAGTCTCAGTTCAGCCAAGAATATATATGACCAAAGATGGTTGCCAGCAGCAATTTTCCTATGAATTATTATTGCTATCAGCATTTTCCAAAAAAATTCGTACAATTTCAGTATTTGCTGAAAGTGTTTTTAGTTTTGGGCAAGACCTAAATAACCCATATACAAGAAGAAGTTATTATAGTTTTTCAATATCTGAAGGCATTGAATTTCAAAATGGCATTATGTTAGTAGACTTTACCAAATATTATACTAGGAGAAATTACGGTTCTATTTATAATAGAACTTTATATAAGCAATTTTCAATTGCAAAAAAGATTAAATTTGGTAATCTAAAGAAGAATAGCCTAACAACACAAATAGGGTATTTTTGTGATAAAAGCCTAATTAATAAGCATTATAAAATATCAGGAGTAATATTTTCAATATGGATGGATGTATAAAAAATATTAATAGAGCATTTTTAGATATTCTACTAAAAGAACAACTACTTACGGATTTACAAATATCTCACGTTAAGTTCAAATTAATTGATAGTACTGGAGAGAATGATTTTTTTAACGTGATAATTGCAGAAGGAATTATTAATAATGAGATGGTTATAGATATTTTGTATAAAAATAAATTATTGCCTTTATTGAATGTACAAGAAACACAGGTTAAGATTTGCGATTATGCAAAAATTGATCAATATGTAGAAAATGGTTATTTCATTTATGAAAACGATACAAGCAATAAAGTGCTTGCTATAAATGACCTAGCTTATTTAAGGAAGTTATCAACAATACATTATAATGTACAGATTAATTTGGTCAGAAAGAATGACTTCTATCAGCTACTTGAGCAGAATTTTAGCCATTTGAATATAATCAAATCCAAATATTTTCTTGAATTTATCTCAGTATACATGGTAGCAAAAAATATCAATTACACTAAGTCAATTATCATATTTTTTGTAATATATTTTGGAATATTATTTAATTTTAAACATCTTTTTCATCTGATTAACATTATTTGCTATTTTTCACAAAATATTTTAAAAATTATGCTATTTAACCAAGCTGTAATTGTACAAAATACAGTGTTTAAAAGTAGTGATATCTCCATTTTAAAAAATGATCCTCTACCTATTTACACTATTTTACTTCCATTATATAAAGAATCAAGCAAGCTAAAGTCAATTATTAGTTATATCTCTAATATTAATTATCCTAAACATAAATTAGATGTCAAAATTATTATTGAAGCAGATGATTATTTGATGATCAAGGAAAGTATCCTATATGAATTACCTTCTTATATACATTTGCTTAAAGTACCTTTTAGTTTACCTAGGACTAAACCTAAAGCCCTTAATTATGCCATGCAATATTGCAGAGGAAAGTATGTAGTAATATATGATGCAGAAGATAGACCTGATGCTGATCAACTCCTTAAAGCAGTAATAGCCTTTGATGAATTACCAAAAGAATATGTTTGTTTGCAGGCTAAACTTAACTTCTATAATGAGAATGAAAATTTACTCACTAAACTTTTTAGCATAGAATATTGTTTATGGTTTAAATATCTTCTGAAAGGTTTAAGCTTGATGGACTTACCAGTAACTCTTGGAGGAACTAGCAATCATTTTAAGGTTGACGCCTTACAAAAAATAGGTTTTTGGGATGCTTATAATGTTACTGAGGATGCTGATTTAGGAATTAGATTATATTCTTTTGGTTATAAAGTTCATATGATAGATTCTTATACTTTAGAGGAATCACCTATAAATCTTATAAGTTGGATAAATCAAAGATCTCGCTGGATAAAAGGATTTATCCAAACATTTTTGGTATTTCTTGCCCAAAAAGACAAATATAAAAGGTTTAAATTTTATCAAATAACTACTATTTTCATTTTTATTGGTTTTTCTTCTTATGGTTTTTGTTGTTTACCATTTCTAATACTAACTATTAAAATTAATACATTCACCATAATTAATTATTTATGGATAATTAACAGTTTTTTTGCTTTTTCATACCTTTACGGAAGTGCTTTTTTTATTTTACTGACTAATAAAAAAGGTAAAATAACTAATTTTCGAGTATTAGATATTGCTGCCTTGTTTGTGTGGCCTCTGTATTTTCTACTACATACGATAGCAAGTTATAAGGCGATTTGGGAGATTATTTTCATACCCTTCAAATGGGATAAAACTCAGCATGGGATTAGTACTCTAGACCTTGAATAAATCAGGGTATACTCGGTCAACTTCAAGAATTAAGGTCGTCGTGTCTAAATATCCATAGTATCTTACATTTTTCTATAATCGTCATAGCAAGGCTCTTTAGATGCCGTGGCGATCCAGGTAAACAGCGAAGCTGTTTTTTTAGAGTAACGCTTCGCGTATTCTAGATTGCCGCGTCGCCGCTTTTTCGCGACTCCTCGCTAATAAACGATCAGCAGCCATTTTAATAATGATTATATAAAAAATGTAGGGTACTATGGCAGAATAGTATGGTTTGGTAAATTATCGGTAAACATTAAAACACTTGATATTAACACCACCCAAAATAAAGTAAAAGGTAAAAATACTTTCCAACCTAACCGCATTAATTGGTCGTAACGATATCTAGGCAATGTTGCTCTTATCCACAAGAAACAAAATAATAAAAACCCAACTTTTACTACAAACCAAATAAAACCCGGCACAAAATTTAGGAACTTAATACCAAAAGGCGGCAAATAGCCACCTAAGAAAAATGTTGTGGTCATACCACTGGCTAAAATCATATTAGCATATTCGCCAAGAAAAAATAAGGCAAATCCCATGGAAGAATATTCAACATTATAACCAGCAACTAGCTCAGACTCAGCTTCTGATAAATCAAAAGGCAATCTATTAGTTTCTACAAGTACTGATATGAAGAATATTACTGCCATAGGTAACAACATCAAATCAACCCACCAAGGAAATAATCTTTGTCTTTCTATGATTTCTGAAAGATTAAGAGTACCTGTTGTTAAAAGTACAGTAACAATCACCAACCCTATAGATACTTCGTATGAAATCATCTGAGCTGACGAACGAATAGCTCCAAGGAAAGCATATTTCGAATTACTTGCCCAACCAGCTATGATTATACCATAAACCCCTAATGATGAGATTGCCATAATATATAAAACACCCACATTGATGTCAGCTAATACCAGTTTTTTATCAAAAGGTATCACTGCCCAACCAATTAAACTAAGCACAAAAGTAACCATAGGTGCTAAGGTGAATAATATTTTATCAGCCTGATTTGGTATAATTGTTTCTTTAAATAATAGTTTAACCGCATCAGCAATTGGTTGCAACAAGCCAAAAGGCCCAACCACGTTTGGCCCCTTTCTTAGTTGCATTAGACCTATTACTCTTCGCTCAGCATAGGTAAGATAGGCTACACACAGCAGAAGAGGAATGGTGATAGATAGGACTTTCAAAGCCACAATAATTAATGGCAATAGATATTGTTGAAAGAACGATATCATGCAACTTTTTCCCTTTCTTGCTTTGACTCCACACATTTTGCCATAGTAACAGATGCTCTACTAATCGAGTCTGTCATATAGTAATTTATAGGTTTAGTCACTATATCGGATTTAAGTAAATTATCGAGGGAGGTAAATTGTATAAAATCACAGCTCATTATCTCAGAAATATTGGCAAATACCGGGAATTCTGCAGCCAACCTAGTTCTTATTTCATCTAAATTATTCATGCCAAGATTTAGCCCTAAATTATTGGCAAGATTATTTATAATAACCCAATCTTCTTTCGCTTGCCCTACCGGACTAGTTGCTGCCCTGGCATATTGTGGTCTTCCTTCAAAATTTACGTAAATAGCATCTTTTTCTGTATAGCTACTAGCAGGAAAGATTACATCTGCTGCATTTGCTCCATTATCACCGTGATGCCCTTGATACACTACAAAAGACGATCTGATTTTGTTCATATCAATTTCATCGCTACCTAGTAAATATACAAACTTAATTTCACCCTTTTCTGCCTTCTGTAAAATTTCATAAACCCCATTCCCCCCATTTCTAGGGCTAAAGCCTATGTCTAAACTACCGACCATTGATGCATGATTATGTAATATATTAAAACCATTCCAATCATCTCTAACTATCTTATATTTATCCACCATCTGATGAATGAGTGCTAAAATAGCATAACCATCATCTCGAGAATATACCCCATCACCAATAATTATAACCGGATTTTTTGCAGCTGCCAACTCCTTAGAAAATTGATGTTCCCCTGATATTATTGCCTTAATTACCCTAGGACTCGCCCCTAATTCATTGATAGCATAAGTTTGGTCACTAATATTACCAATTCGAGCTACTTTTAGCTTGCCTTCTCTTTGCAGAACGCCAATACGTGCATTAAGGACTGGTGCTATCTGTCTAATATTTGTACCAATTAACAAAGCTAGATCAGCTTTTTTAAGTCCAGAGATCGTTGTGTTAAATAGATAGTTTCCCCTACTAGATATGTCTATTTTATAATTAAACTGGTTGCTATCAAAATTATTACATCCTAGCTTCTGTAACAATGTTTTTAATAAAAACATTGATTCGGTACAGGCAAGTGTTCCAGCTATTGCCGCCATTTGATTACCGGCAAGAGACTTTAATTTTTGTGCTACTAGTGCAATAGTATCACTCCAAGAAGCTTCAACTAATTTACCATTTTGTCTTATATACGGAGAATCTAACCTTTGGTATTTCAAGCCATCATAAGCAAATCTTGCTTTATCTGATATCCATTCATCATTAATATCATCATTAACCCTTGGTAATATCCTCATTACTTCAGCCCCCCTACTATCAACCCTTATATTACAACCTTGGGCATCCAATACATCTATTGACTCAGTTTTTTTTAGTTCCCAACTACGAGCTTTAAAAGAGTAAGGCTTTGAATTTAATGCACCAACTGGACAAACATCTATAATATTAGCTGATAACTCTGATGTAAGACTACGTTCAAGATACGAGGTAACTTCCATATGCTCTCCTCTGTAGAGAGCTCCTATTTCTTCAATTCCAGCAATATCAGTGGCAAACCTTATACATCTAGTACATTGTATACATCTAGTCATCTGGGTCTTAATCAAAGGTCCCATATACTTATCTTTGACTGTCCTTTTATTCTCCGAAAATCTAGAACGTGCTCCACCATATTTAAAGGCTTGATCTTGTAGATCGCATTCGCCTCCTTGATCACAAATAGGACAATCTAGGGGGTGATTAATCAATAGAAATTCCATCACTCCTTCACGAGCCTTTTTAACACCTATGGTATTAGTGTGGATAACCATACCTGAAGTGGCAGGCATAGCACAAGAAGCAATGGGCTTGGGAGATTTTTCCATCTCCACCAAGCACATACGGCAGTTACCGGCAATCTTCAAACGTTCATGAAAACAAAAATGTGGGATTTCTATACCAAGCTTGCTGCAGGCACGAAATACGGTTGTGCCTTCCTCTACTTCGACTTCAGTACCATCTATAGTAAGTTTTATCATGATATATTGTATTTTATATTATACCATTTCCCAAAACTAAATTGCTACTCGGAGTACGAGTGTCGAGTACCGGAGCGTACATACTAGTACGTGAGGAGCGGAGATCATGAAGTACGACAACGTGATAATTAGTTTTCGGAAATGGTATTACGTCGAAATTATACCACATTATATGTTACTCACTAATCTAAATTTTCCAATTTTGCAAAATTAACTAACAAAAAGAAAGCAGAGATCTGTATATCATAACTTTTTAGGCTATTTTTTAGATCTCCGCATTTAAGATGAAACAAGAGACAACTTAAGTTCCCGTACATGCTTGACTAGCAGCACCACTACCAGCTACCATGTTTATAATTTCGGGAGCCTTAAACAATATTACAATACCAGTCACAATAACCAATGCAACTTCCCATTTTAATTGTCCTCTGAGAGTTTGAATCCCTAGAACAATTATAGCAATAATTGCTATACCACGAGCTGTATTACCACGAAATAGTAGGATCAGCTTACACAATACATCACCTACTGGATCAGCAGTAGTAGCAAAAGCATCCGATGCTGTAGTAATTAGAGCAATGCTACAAAGAATAAACAGCAAACGCCACACAAAACTACTATCAAACTGTTCAGAATAGGACCTACAAATATTCATATTTTACCTCGTTAACGAATTGTTTTAGACATGTGCAGTGATTCTATACTGTACATTTTTACAGTTCAAGGATTAATATAGGGTGATCGTAATCTAATTAGATAATTGCTGGATAAGCAAGGTTTACGTGGTGTTTTAGTCACAATTTTTGCAAGTTTAATTAATACTCCCGATGTTATCCCTGCACTTCCGGATGTCATCAACTATGATTTTAAACCGATGTCTTACATTAAATTGAGGTTACACTATATAGTTCTCTTTTGTGGGTAACTTCTAGAGTCTTTTTCTAACTTCTCAAAATGCAATAGCCCGTAGGCAAAAGCTATAATTGTAGGAATCATAATAATCAATATCCCCCAATTGCCAAAATAGTCAATAATATAAATGAAACCAAAAGAAGTAATAACGTACATCAAAGCACGAGATACAGAAAATATCACGCTAACACAGGTAAAACGTTTAAATACAGGAAAGCTTTTATAAAAAATTGGAGCAGCAGAGGTATGACAGTACTTAAATAAAATAATGACTATCTGAATGAAAAATAGCTCAAACGGAAAATTAAGATTATTTAGCCAATATGGACAAAATAAAATAACAATAGAATATATAATAAGTATAATTTTTGCGGTTAATAATGGATATACTCTGTAACTTACATAAGATAATATTGATAAGATTAAGAACTCTAATATAGAGACAATAAAATTATGATGAATAACCTCAGTTGATGTATAACCAAAATCAGTCTTGAGAATAGTACCACAATGCAGATAGATAAAATAAAAACATACCGGTGTAGAACACTCTAATAAAAGGAACGCTATTATTGTTTTTTTATTAACGACTGGATCATTATATAATGCTTTTATATCAATATTAGCTTTCTCATATTTCTTTTTTAGTATAAGTTTTGCATTAGCAAATTCAGGTGTTTCCCGCAATGTTGTTTTAGCAGCAAAACCAATCAATGCCACTATTGCACCTATCCAAAATGCTAGACGCCAGTTAAAACCATAGGAAGTAACAAGTGAGGCAATTCCTAAAGCCCCCATACTTCCTAAGGCAGCAGATAGCCCTACCAATGTCACACTTACATACTGGATTGGTGGGTTAATTGTTTCGGTTAAATAAAGTCCTGCCCCTACTATCTCCCCCATAGATGTCATGCCTTGAACAATACGACAAATTGTTATTATCCAAGTAGCAGCTACTCCTATTTGAGCATAGGTAGGAAGATTAGCCATGACAAAACATGATACAGCCATCATAAAAGTTGTAATTATAACAGTAGATTTGCGTCCTATATTATCACCCAACCAACCAAATATTAAGGCACCAACCGGTCGAAAAACAAAGGTAGTACAAAAGGCAAAAGACATCATTAAAGAAGTGAAGTGAGAATCAGCAGGTTCAAAAAACAACTCATTAAGAAACGCTGCCATATGAACATATAACATCAAGTCAAAATATTCTAAAAATGTACCAATTGAAAGTAAGCCCACTGCTTCTTTCTGTTCTCTAGTTAAACTTCTCTGTTCATGCGGATACTTTATCATTTATTTTTCTCCTTTAATGTTAAAATGAGCTTATATATTCTGCTACTTTAAAGAATTGGAGTCTACTTAACCTCAAGTATCAATGTAATAAATTAATAGTAGGCTCAAGTAATCATCGCCATTAGGGGTCACCCTTGTCATTATGTCACTCCTACTCGCCATTATGTCATCCAAACGAAAGCTGGGATATAAAACCATATAACATACCTTTTATGCTATTTTTTAGACCTCTGCCTACGCACAGGTGTGACATTCGAAAGCAGGGATGGACTATTAAACCGATGTCTTACATCGAATTTAGGTACATTATATAAATTTTTTAGATACTGGATTTTCCATGAGTCTCTTAGCTATCTTACTATCTGATATGGAATCGTTTTTTGTAGATCGCATATAGATAGTTACTAATTCTACCATTTTATCACAAAACTCAGATTGTAGCATTTGAGAAGCTTCTAGCTTTTGTCTATTCATTAAATCTATAGTCTCAAGTTTTTTGCTTTCTAGAAACTTATCAATTTCTTCGTTTTGCTGCTTAATTATATTATTGGCAGTTTCTTTGCCATCTTTGATCATTTTTTCTCTTAAAACTTCAATCTGTTGTATTTGGGCTGTAGCATCTTCAAATAACAACGTCATATCTTCGTTAAGTTTTTGGGCTTCTAAAACTTGGTCTTTGATGGCCATAATTTTGTCATCTAACGATTTTAAAATTATATTTTTTATTGGTCTATAGACTAAATACACAAAAATTAGGAAACAGACGGCTAGCCAAAATTTTTCGTCAAACAATTGCATTATTTTATCTTTTTGTAAGATTCTTTTAATAACTCTAAATCAACTTCTTGATTAGTAATTTTTTGAATTAACAATTTTGCTAAATCGATGCATGAGTCATTTTCATTAATCCAAAATAATTTATTAGTTGTTTCTATATCATGACGATTATTGGCAATTTGTGCTTTCAACTCATTATGGAGTTGAATTTTTTTTGATAGAAGAGATGCTTCCATTGCATCCCTAGCTTCTTTTTTAATATTTTCCACTATATTTGATATCTCTGCTAGTGTATTTGCATATTGCTTATGCAAGTCATCAGCTTTTTCCCCAAGACTTTCTGCACTAGCAATATTGCTATCTATATAAGCTTGCCTATTCTCAAGAATCTTTTCAGTTAGCGGTGCAATGAACTTATGAACTAGAAGGTATAAGATACTAAAAACAACTACCAGCCAAAAGATTTGCGAACAATAAAAGGTAACATCAAATTGAGGCATAGTTACTTAGGAAAATATCAACAAAATTGCAATTACGAACGAGAATAAGCCCATAGCTTCCGTAAGTCCAGCTCCAATGAATGCCATTCTTTGTAATTGATCAGTAGCTGAAGGATTACGGGCAATTGAAGATAGCAATGCACTGAATATACTACCTACACCAATGGCCGCACCTGACATACCAATAGCCATTAATCCTACACCAATAAATTTTAGAGACGTTCCGTCCATATGTAAACTCCTAAATATAAAAAATTCTAGGTTCTTGCATATTACTTCATTTTTATCTATAAGACCATAAAAATGAAGTCATACGCAGAACCTAATGTGAATTTACAGCATCATTCAAGTATACACAAGAAAGAATTGTAAATATATAAGCTTGAAGTATTGCTATAAAAATTTCAAATCCAATAAGGATCACAATTAGTGGAATTGGCAAAAATTTAAAGAAAATCATTAATGAAACTATAAATCCTGCCATCACCTTTAGTAATATATGTCCTGCTACCATATTAGCAGCTAACCTTAAAGATAAACTTATAGGTCTTGCTAGATAGGCAAATAATTCTATCAAAATCATAAGTGGAGCTAACCAATATGGTGTACCTTTAGGCAAAAATATTGATAAAAAATGTATACCGTGATTAATAAAACCGATAATGGTAACCATAAAAAATATCATAATTGCTAAGGCAAATGTTACTATAATATGGCTAGTAACAGTGAATCCGTAAGGAAGCATGCCGAGCAAGTTACATAACAAAATAAACATAAACAAAGTAAAAATGAACGGTATAAACTTACGTCCCTTTTCTCCAACATTTTGATTGAGCATCACTGTAATTATATCATAAATTATTTCAGCACTAAGCTGTAATCTAGATGGTATAATTTTTTCACCTTTTAAGGCTAAATAAAAATAGGAAAGACCTACAACTCCAGCAAGCAACATAAACAAACTAGAGTTAGTAAAACTAATATCGAAACCCAATAAATTAATTTCTACTAGTTTCTTTATTGCAAATTGATCTAAGGGACTATGGGACATTATTTCTTATTTAGTTTTTGCCAAATTATTTTAAAACCTGCAAGCATACCTATCAACAAAAATATTATAATACAAAATGGTTTAGAATTAAACAATTTATCTAATGTAAAACCAACAATAAACCCCAGCATCACACTAGAAAACAAATCTAACGCTATAGCCAACGCATCAATTTCTTTTTTTGGATTAAGTTTAGGGTGAAAATGATTATTTGTTTTAAGTTTCTTAATCCTTTTTTGTATCTTATCTAACTCTTTCTCTTTTTGTTCCAACATATACATTAATACAAAGAAGTCTATTTAAACCTCAATTTCGGATTAATGAAATTAACCCGAAATTGGAATGATTTTCATTTACTAATAATCTTATTTTTATACCAATAAAAATAAGATTATTAGCGATAATAGATTAAAATGCATTCGTAGAATCGCTTCAAGAATGCATTTTTCTGATATTCTAGCCAGTTTTGGATTAAAAATTTTAATCCAAAACTGAGGTTTTAAATAACCTTGGCACTATATAGCTATGTAACATTAGACCTTTGTTTGTAAGATTAATATGACCTTTATCACCTAATCCCTCATCCCACCTAAGTAAACCTAGCTCTTTATAGTATGTTGCCTTTTCCATATCTAAAATCTCAAATAATTGTTTACCAATTCTTTTCTGTATACTATCAATAGTTAAACCCTTTTCAAGACGTAGTCCCATCATCAACATTTCTGCAATTATTTCTTGCATAGAAAGTTTATTAATCTGCTGAATACCACATCCTAAACTGTCAACAGCTTGTAACCATTTTTCTGGTTTATGCCACATCATAATACTATATAGATTAGATGTAAAATTACTATCACACATGTTAACCCTGCTGTGGCTACCCGGACCTACACCTAAATAGTTGTCATATTGCCAATATGTTAAGTTATGTTTACATTCATGACCTAATATAGCATAATTTGATATTTCATATCTAAGATATCCTTGGGACTTTAAATAGCAGTTAGTCCACTCATAATGGTCAGCTGCTTGATCTGAGTTTGGTATAGTCAGATTTCCCTCGTTAAACAATTTATAAAATAACGTACCCTTTTCGATTACTAGTTGATACAGTGAGATATGACCTGAGGCAAGTTTCATGGCATTGGTAAGTTCATCTTGCCAACTTTCTAGAGTTTGGTTACTTCTTGCATAAATTAAATCAAAAGATATTCTAGGGAAAAGATGGCGAGCTGTCTCAATAGCTTTGATTGCTTGCCCTACATCATGTTGTCGTCCTAAACTCTTTAAGTCATCTTCCACTAGAGACTGGACGCCAATTGACACACGGTTTATTCCAGCTGATCTAAAGTCCCTAAATTTTTCAGTCTCAAATGAAGTGGGATTTGCTTCTAAAGTAATTTCTGTCTGCTCATCTATTGTTGCTAGATTTGCTATTTTTTTAATTATTCCTTCAACAACAAATGGCTTCATTAAAGATGGAGTTCCACCTCCAAAGAAAATAGATTTTATATATTTATGACCTATAATATCCTTGAAATGATCAAGCTCTAGTTCATAACATTTCAACCATGTATCATGATCTACTTTATCTACAACATGAGAATTAAAATCACAATACGGACATTTTGACAAACAAAATGGCCAGTGTATATATATCGATAAAGGATTTTTCATGTTTATGCTTAGTTGAAAATTACTTCAGCTCATCTTTTACTATCACTACTTCCAAACCCTTTATTTAGGTATATTACCATACGTAAACAATAGTAGCATGTTAGCATCGATATGTTCCTTGAGAGGTGGATAGGTGATCAGATCATAAGATTGTACATCTACTTTAACCGGTAAGTTACTGTCATTACTTCACCATTCTTAATCAAATTAGCGGCAATAGCTACCTTAAGTACGGTATCTAGGGTAATGGTTGATAGTATCACCCCCTTATATTCTAGGTAGTCTTTAAATAACACTCCATTCAATATGTGATTTTAATTATTATCATCATTGGATTCAAAACAAAATAGCAGAAATTGGTAAATTATCTGAGGCCATTTCCATGTTCTTTGTCACCTAATTCAATTTGATGTACCATATTTCATAACTATTTTATTAAACGATCGACATATTCGATATTATGGTAGATATTCATCAAATAGATCTTGTAACCAGTTTCCTAATAGATTAACTTCAGAAATATCAGGCTGAGGTGGAACAAAGCTAGAATTATCACGAGTTTGAAATTGTAAATTTTCAATAGGTCGTTTTGGTGATATGCCTTCTTCTCTTTGGCATTCAACCGCGTCTTTCCATTTTTCTGCTACTAATGCCGCAAACTCTGAATGTATTGTTGCAACATCTTGTTTACATTCAAAGCCTACACCTTCGACTTTTATGCTGTATCCCTTATCGCTCAATTTATAGTCTTTTAATACTTTATTGACCTCTCGTTGTGTTGCAATAGTTTGTCGCTCAATATATGGATTATTAGTTTCAAATAGAATGACAAACTCTTTTTTATCACCATACTGACCATTAATAATATCCTCAACTAACTTTCTTGCAGCGTCACGGGCTGTACTAGTAGTGTTAGGTCTTTGGTATTGCTCTGCTAATGTATCGACTATAGTAATGGTTTTATTATCATTTAATAGATAAGTAGTAAGTAAATCTTGGCACATTAAAGTCTCTGTTAATTTTCGACTTTCTCCTTCTGCATAATTAGGATACACTCTACCAGGAAAATATCCTGGGGGACATTCCTCTTTTGTCTTATATTGGATAAATGGAGATGATTCGTTCAATCTGATACCATGTCGTGCAGCTAAACCTTTTATATATTCTTTACCTTCTGTCACACGAGCTAGATCCTCTCCTATAGGCAGAGAAATATCCAATGTATCTAAGTCAGTTTTTGTTTTATAAGCTTCAAGCAATTTATCACGTACTATAGGCGTAATTCCATCAATATTAGCCCATAATTCTCGTGCTCCTGTTAATATTGCTGTTTCTCCGTTCACTTTAATATTACATTTTGATAATATATTAAGGTAATCTATTATCCGAGCCATTACACCTATACGAGATGCCCCGGTAATCCAAGCACTGTCATAGTCCGGATGTTCTGGAGTTTTGCGATCAATTAGACCTAGTACTTTAGCACCAGCTAAATATTCTTTCTCATACTTTTTCATCCAGTCTTGGGAAGATAGCTCATTACGTTCCTGACCAGGTTTGCGACCAAAAGCATTCTGAGAAATATAGAAAAGGAAATCCATGATATCTTGTTCATCTAATCCTGTTCCTTTTCCAAGGTTTTTACGTAATATTTTAGCATTAAATTTGCTAGGATCACTTTGATCAGCTTTAGATTTTTTTATTGCAGGATATATCTGTTTAAAAGTTATTACAGGATCCTTTACTCCTAGACGATTAATATCCTGCCATAGCTTTTTCGGATGAAAATATCCTGCGATTTGAAGTTGCTTTAATAAGGCTTCTTGATGTTCTGATGCACTTCTTATACCTTGACCTGCTTTTTTATAACCTGTAAAACCCAATTTAGTTGCAGCTAATTCGAAATGAGATGGTTTTGTAGACTTTGTATATCCATCATAAGTAAAATAAGTAGTAGGAAACAAAAACCCGACAACAGCAGGTATTAGCCTGTAAAAAGTATGTTTTGCCATATTTACCCTTTTGGTTAGAATTTATATTAATTTCTTAAGTTAAAGTATCTCACTTGTCAAACGTATTTTTAGGGCAGTTTAAAAAACCCAACTTTAACCTATGTCTATAATTGTTAAAATTTTCTCTAGTTTCAGTATTAAAATCATGTTTTTAGCAAAATATTAATTTAACAATCAGATGCAGAGCCATCTCAAATCTAATTGTTTCGATAATTTCACCGCATTTGGGATAAGAATTGACAAATTCTTATCCTGAATTCACGTAAGTTCTATTAAATAAACGGATTAGTGATTAATAATTTATTTTGACTAATAACAGCTGATGTACCTAATGGCAGTGGTACATTTCGCGCTATATGTCCTATATCTTTTATAAAGAAGGCGGGTACTTGTGAATTTTCTACTGCAATTTGAATTGCCGTTTGTGTAAGATCTCTACCATCTTGTTCCTCTCCGTTTGTAAATTCACCGAAAAGAATTGCTTGGCTTTTTTCTAGAATTCCCACTTATTTTAATTGTTCTAATCTTGCAAATATTCTATAACCTCTTTCTCCTACATCTTCAAAAATTAATATTTTATTGGTAGAATTAAGTTGCCAGTTTGTACCAAGAGAATATTGCACCATAGATAAATTACCACCAAGGATTTGTCCTAAAATTGAATCTCTATTCGTTAAATTTTTTGCTATTGCATTTATAGGATAAAGATCATAAGTAAAATTTTTAGTATTACCTAAAAGAGCATTGATTATATCAATGTGGTCTTGAGCATTTACGCCTCGCACTATTCTGTCTAAAACTGTAGCGTGTAAAGATGACCACCCTATTATTTGGTTAAAATATAAGTGTAACGCAGTAATATCGCTAAAGCCTACTAATATTTTATATTTATTGAACATATGAGGTTTCAAAAAAGGAATTAATTCCATAGAACCATATCCTCCTCTATAAGCCCATATAACATTTGAATCTAGATTTTGTAGAGCTGAAATAAAGCTTTGTAGTCTTACTTCTAATGTTGAGGCACTAAATACACTTGAATCATCAATAATGTTATCTGCAATACTTATTTGTATATTATAATAATCCTTAAATAATGCTTGGATCTGATTAAAATATTGGTACATACCAAGCGTTTTTGAAGAAGGAGCTACAACATCTATGATTAATTTTTTCATTGACATCTCTTAAGGAATTTAAAATTATATCCTTTCTTAATTTAAAATAAAAATGTTGATACTAATATGGTGCCGCTAGTAGGAATTGAACCTACGACCTCATCATTACCAATGATGTGCTCTACCTCTGAGCTATAGCGGCCTAGTTTTAAGAGAAGTCTCAGACTATATGAGTATGATCTTTTTGACATATATTGCTTTATTGGTCAAGCAATAATTTTAAAATAATTACTTAGTCAGTTAGCATTTGAGTGTATAGTGTATAATTAGATTCTTTTTCATCTAGTAGAAAAAACCCTATTACCATGCGTTTTCAATAATAATTGGTATACTGTAAGGTTTAATAATTATTAGATCAAATCTGACTTGATAATTTTGGTATTTTGGGTTAGAGCTTAAAAATATACTGGCAGATCTTTTTATTCTTGCTTGTTGATGAGTTGATAATATCCGATCATCAACGTCAGAACGTCTTGCTTTTACTTCTATAAAAACAAGTTGTTTTCCACGTAGGGCAATAATATCAATCTCACCAACATAATATCTTTTACGATGGTGAAGAATTTGATAAAATTTAATTTTATAAATAACAATAGCCACATACTCAGCTATTAAACCGAATGTAATCCTTTTCATAATAATGTTTGCAAGAACTTGAAGAATTTCGAGTACATTCACCGCATAATAGCATATATATCAAGTAGCACTAATGACTTTTACATATAAAATATAAAAAAATTACAGTATTCTTAATGCTTTAAAGAATTAGTTGTTGATTCTTATTATGCCCCCCCATTACACAAAGTCGATAATAAACTACCACATGAATTAGCATTTTGTGGTAGCGAGGGAGGGATTTGAACCCCCGACACGCGGATTATGATTCCGCTGCTCTAACCAACTGAGCTACCCCGCCATGATGGAAAGAGCTTCAGAAAAATCACATGCTAGACAACTCCAAACAGATTATGTAAAATTTTAACGTTTAGAGAATTGAGTACTTTTTCTAGCTTTATGCTTACCATATTTTTTCCGTTCTACAACTCTTGAGTCTCTTGTTAAGAAACCGGATTTGCGTAAAATACTATGAAATTCTGGTGCAATTTTGTCAAGTGCTCTAGAAACACCGTGTAGTACAGCACCCAGTTGCCCTGATATTCCACCACCTCTAACAGTACATATTATATCATATTGCCCAGCAGTATTAGTCACAACAAATGGTCGCAAGAGAGATTTGGTATGAGCTTCACGAGTGAAATATTGCTCCATATTTTTTTTGTTGACAATTACCTTACCACTACCACTTTTTAACCAAACTCTAGCAATTGCACTTTTTCTTCTCCCTGTACCATAGACTTTATTATCACTACTTTCTACAGGCGTTTTAGGCTTAACTAACTTACTCTGAACATCGCTTTTGGTTTTTTCGCTTTGAACCTTTAATATTGTCATAATTCACTATTTTTTATTCTTTGTATTTTTGCTTGCAAAATCATAAAACTCAGGTTGCTGAGCTTTATGTGGGTGTTCATTCTCTGCATAGACATATAGATTACCCATCTGCTTTGATCCCAAAACATTTCGCGTAATCATTCTTTTTACAGCAAGCTTAACGACACGTTCAGGATATTTACTAGACAGAATTTTTCCAGCTGTTGTATCCTTTATCCCACCTGGGAAACCAGTATGGCGATAATAAAACTTACCATCTTTAAGGTCTGATTTTTTACCTGTCAAGCAAATATGCTTGGAATTAATTATTATTACATAATCTCCACAATCTAAATGAGGAGTGAAGGAAGGCTTATGTTTGCCGCGTAAGATTTTAGCTACTTCACTAGCAAGTCTACCTAGTACAAGGTCTTTAGCATCTATGACCCACCACTTTTTCTGAATTTGTGATGGTTTTGCAGAATAAGTTTTCACGTTATATATCTTTATTAATTAGAATTAATGTTATCATTGTCCTAGCCTAAGCTATACTAAATAGCATTATAACCACTATTTTGTCAAGATAAATGTAAATATATATTTTACATAGTTTCTTGACTAATCGACAAACATAATTTTTTTATCAGTAGCAAAATACATACTACCACAGCAGGTTTTTCCATGATATTCAATATTTTTAGTAATTTTAGCAATCTGTGGAGTGGTGCTTAAATTACCATTAACATCTGATTGGAAACTATATAATTCACCTTTAGTGGAAATAATATTTAAATTCCACTCTTCTGCCTCAGCTACCTTACCAATTATAGGAGTTAGGAATGATGAGGCTTTAACTTTTTTAATATCTTTCCCATCATTTAGATCTGCTACAAACTTGACTTTACCAAAATCAGTACTTATAGCAGCTATTTGTCCAGCATTATTTGTTATAAATAAACTATTACCCGCTAACAACATAGATTGCACATCATAAGCTTTGGTTTGCCAAAGAATATTACCCGTCATGATATCTAGCTTTACTATCTTACCAGCACTATTAGCTATATATATGTGAGAGTTATTGACAATAGGTTTGCATAATATAGATGCTGCCTCAAAATTTGGCAAGCCTATTTCTTGATGACTAGATAAATCGTTAGTCCATAGAACTTGACCGCTAGCTGCTTCTAGAGCAAGAATTTGTCCTGAATTATAGTTTACTATTATATGATTATTTTGTACTATTGGGCTAACATGGTAACTTGATGACAAAGTTTCTACTACACCTTCATGTTGCCAAACAAAATTTAAGTTATCAATATTAATCGCTAATATTTGATTAGTTACTGTTTGAACTACAATAGTATAATTATTAATTAATACCGGTTTTACTCTAGTAATATCAGGCAACTCTTTTCTGATTATTTCATGACCTGACCTACTATCTAATACTACCAAGAATCTTGAACCATAGGTAACATATAGTTTATCATTGTGGCATAAGATCCCTCCACCAACATAATAATCACTCTTGTTAGTGCTGATATTATATGACCACATAATAGATTTATCTTTCATAGAAAAAGCGGAAATATTACCTTTAGTATCAATGGTATAGGCAACAGCTTTATTAAAAACTGGCTCTGATATTATTTTATATTTTGCAACAGTATATTCCTTATTTTGCAGCTGTTCAGGGCTAAATATATTTATTTTTACAGCAGAATCTATTTGAATTGTTTCATTACTTTCTACAGATAATCTAGGAGTTAATTCTACAATATTTTTAATCTTTTTAGCTCCAAGACCACAAGAAGTTAGAAGAAAAGGTAGTAAGAAAATAATTAATCGTTGTTTTATCATAATTTAAGCCTTTGTTATTGTAAGCTCAATTCGATATAAGAATTAACAATTCTTATATCGAATTGGCTTGTTATGTGCAGAACCGCTTCAAGCCTGATTGTTTCTATATATTCCGGAAGTTTGATATAACTTGTTACATCGAACTTCCGATTATTGTAAGTTTGAAAGTAAAGCTTTAGCCTGCTCTTTAACTACTTCAGTTGTACTTTCTAGTGATATTACCTTTTTCAAAGTATTTTCTGCTAAATCTTTTGAGTTGTTGTTAATATACCAAATTGCTTTGATAATATTTGCAGTACCAAAGAATGGTTTATTCTCATCATCAAAATAATTTAAATATTCCTCGATTTCATTAATGTTTGCATTAGATAAATTTGTTTCGTCTATCATTAAACTTAACCAAACTAGACGTGCATATGCACTTGTTAATTCGGCATAATTCTTGTTATCAATAATTTTCTTTAATAAAGTTCTAGCCTCTATAAAATCTCCTTGTTGTATTTTTATACTGACTTGTTCGATAGCAGCAAGCTCTCCTACTTTATTATTACTTGTTTCAATTAAATTATCCAACGACTTTATGGTTAGGTCTTTGTTGTCATTGATAAGCGACATAGACTTAACTAAAATATCACCTGTCTTTTGATTATTCTTTATTTTCTTACCGTCAAGCCAATTGTTTATTAGCATAAATAATACGACTATTAGTGCGAGGATTATAGTTATAGGAAGAAGTTTTTTAAAGTAATAAAGTTTCTTTTCTTCATTTTTATCATTTAAGACTTCTTCTAAAATGTCAGTCATTATTATTTACCTTTTTGTTCATAAGAACCTAACGCTTACAAGCAAATTTGGTTCTTGCATCCTTAGCTCTTTTTATTGATGTAGCTGATCTACTCGGAAATTCTGTTTCAAGTTTATCAAGAATAGAGCATGCTTCTTGTATTTTCTTCAATTCCCCAAGAGATAATGCTAATTTTAACAATGAGTCAGAAGCTTTAGAACCTTTTGGTGATTGTTTGTAACCTTTTAGATAATTTATAGCCGCTTTATCAAACATATTACGTCTAAAAAAAGATTCTCCGTACCAAAAATACGCATTACTTACCAAAGGACTATTAGAGTAATTTTTTAAAAAATTTACAAATTTTTCTTCTGCATCGGTTAATTTATTATCTTTTAAAGAGGCAAGTGCTAAGTCATAAAGTTGCTTATCTTTTGCTATCCCCGAAATGGGTCTTGCAATATCATGCGACGCAACTTCCTTTTGTACTTCTTTAGTAGCTGGTATTTCAAAGACATCACCAACTATAGAATCATCTGCTAAATTTTTTGCTGTACTGGTATCCTCAGAACTTATTACCTCTTGTTTTGTAGAGCCTAAAATTCTCTCTAATTTGGCAATAGTATGTTCAATTATTTCGACTCTGCCAAGTAAGTGCTGATTCTCTTTCTCCAAAATATCTAATCTTTCTGTGCAATCATTAGATGAATTAAATTTCAAATCTTTTCTAGTAATTTGATTTCCAGCAAATACTTGCGTAGAAATCAAAATAATCAATAAATGTATAGCAATTGCTTTCATGAATTAATATTTAATTTAATATATTGTAAAACCATCTGAGTATACTAGAAGTAATCCACTTAAACAACTTTTGGCATCTGTTGCAATATAAAGTTTTTCACTTTCTCAAATGCTGTGTTCTCAATCTGCCTAATTCTTTCCTTAGAGATTTTATATTCAATACTAAGAGTATCAAGAGTTTTTGGAGAATCTTTTAATTTACGCTCAGTGAGAATATGTAATTCACGATCATTTAATATCTTCATCGCTTGTGTTAGCAAATTATGTTTGTTAACAGAATCCTCTTGGCTAATTAATCTTAGCTCTTGACTTGGACGGGTTTCCGGTAAAAATTCAATTAGCTCGCTATCACTGTTATCATTTCCACTATTTACCAAATTATTCAATGATAAATCTGGACCAGATAACCTAGAATTCATTTCACTAACTTCATTCTTAGTCACTCCAAGTTCTTGAGCAATTTGAACAAAATCTTGATCTGTAACAGCTCTTGAATATAGGTTAGCAATTTTATGCTTAATTTTACCAAGACTAAAGAATAACTTTTTTTGTGCTGCTGTAGTACCCATTTTAACCAAAGACCAAGATCTTAAAACATATTCATGGATTGAAGCTTTAATCCACCACAAAGCATAAGTAGACAAGCGAAAACCTAAATCAGGATTATATTTCTTTACTGCTTGCATAAGACCTAAATTCCCTTCTGACACAAGCTCATTTAGAGGTAGTCCATAATTTCTATATCTAACGGCAATTTTTGCTACCAATTTCAAGTGACTAGTTACTAGCTTATGAGCAGCTTCTAGATCATTCTGCTCAAGATAGGCTTTGGCAAGTAGAAACTCTTCTTCTTGTGAAAGTGACGGAACTTTATTGATCTTTTGCAAATATTGATAAAACCCTGATTCTGCAGAAATTACTGGCACACTGATTTTGTTAGTCATATAATACCTTTAAAATAGATTCCTTTACTTAGGGGATATACTAGAATGGGTACATAATATCATAAGTTTAAAATATTTTAAATAGACTTCTTGTAAAAAATTGAAATTTGACTTTTTTACAAAAAGAGAGCAACATAGTGTTACAAAAATCTAATAGAAATTTTGCCTTAGCCCTAGTTAGTTTAGTACTTAGCATGGTTTTTTTAAGCTTTGCATCAATACCAATTTACAATTTATTTTGTAAAGTCACTGGATATGGTGGTACTACCACAAAACAAGAACTCAATATATATTCTCCTAAAAAAGGAACTAGAGTGATAACTATAGAATTTGATTCTAATGTTGACAGTAAATTACCTTGGCGATTTATTCCTAAACAAAGAAGGGCTACAGTTATCCCAGGACAAAATACACTAATTTTTTATGAGTCTGAAAATCTAAGTAACGATGATATAATAGGAACTTCCATTTATAATGTTACACCTAATAAAGCTGGTAAATACTTTGTTAAAATACATTGTTTTTGTTTTGAAGAACAGTTATTAAAAGCAGGAGAAAAAATGTTGATGCCAGTGACATTTTTTATAGACTCTGATTTTGAGGAAGATAAAGAAATGAATGATGTGGATACAATAACCTTATCTTATAGTTTTTATAAGGTAAGAACCATTGAAAAAGATTCAATGAAATTCAAATAATAATTTAAGAAGTAGAAATTTAGTATATATTTATATAGCTAACCCGATTAGCATTACTTCGTCATTGTGAGGAGTAGCATTGCTACGACGAAGCAATCTATATCCAATCGTCTTCTTGGATTGCTTCGTCGCCACCAAAGTGGCTTCTCGCAATGACAACAATTTACTATGGCTAAATACTAATCGGGTTAGCTATAGATGATTTTAATAAAAAAAGTTAATTATTTTATGACCATAACAATTCATTCCCAAGAAAACTTTAAGAAAATGCATATTGCAGGTAAACTTGCTGCAGAAACCTTAGATTTCATTACTAATTATGTAAAACCAGGAGTGAGTACGATCTATTTAAATGATCTTTGCCACGATTTTATTGTGTCCAATAATGCAATCCCTGCACCTTTGAACTATAACGGCTTCCCAAAGTCAATTTGTACTTCTGTTAATCATGTAGTATGCCATGGTATTCCAAATGATAAACTCCTTAAAAATGGCGATATAATAAATATTGACGTTACTGTAATTGTCGATGGATGGTATGGTGATACTAGTAGAATGTATTATGTTGGTGATGTAGGAATTAAAGCAAAACGCTTAGTACAGGTTACTTATGATGCTATGATGATAGGAATTGAACTAGTAAAACCAGGAGTACATTTAGGAGATATCGGAAATGCTATACAAACTTATGTTGAAAAACATAATTATTCAGTTGTTAGAAATTATACTGGTCACGGGATAGGGCGTATATTTCATACAGAACCAACTATTCTACATTATGGCAAAGCTGGCACTGGCTTGGTCTTGGAGGAAGGTATGTTTTTTACTATTGAACCAATGGTAAATGCTGGACATCACTCCACTCATCTAAGTAAATTAGACGGTTGGACAGTTACAACAAGTGATAAATCATTATCAGCACAATTTGAACATAGTTTAGGCGTAACCAAAGATGGTTTTGACATTTTTACTTTATCACCAAAACATTTGACATATCCGCCTTATAAAACAGACTTATTGTAAAACTAAATATGAAAGATGATATACCCCATTATATTGGGCATAGACAACGCTTAAGACAACGTATTATTGTTTCTGCAGAAAATCTTGCAGATTATGAATTACTTGAAATGATATTATTTTCTGTAATACCTAGAAAAGATGTAAAACCATTAGCAAAGGAATTATTAACACAATTTGGTAGTCTCGCTAATTTAATAAATACAGATAAAGAAAAATTGCTTAATATTAAAGGAACTAATGATAATTTATATGTAAATTTTGTCATTATGCGTGAACTAACTAACAGAATGCTAAAACAAAAAGTAATAAATCAAAATGTAATTAGTTCTTGGAACGTTCTAATAGACTATCTAAAAGCAACGATGGGCAGCATGAAAACAGAACAATTTCGTATCTTATTTTTAAATAAAAAGAATGTCCTAATTGCTGATGAAATTTTAAGCCAAGGCACTATAGATCAGGCAACAATATATCCAAGAGAAATAATTAAAAGAGCTTTATTTAATGAAGCTGGTGCAATTATATTGGTACATAATCATCCAAGTGGTGTTAGTAAGCCTTCAAATACTGATATTGAACTAACACACAAAATAGTAGAAACTTGTGCTAATATGAACATATCGGTTCATGACCACGTAATTATTACAGCCAATGAATATTTCAGTTTTAAATCTAATATGCTGTTATGAGTAACTTTATTAATTATAGTTTTTTGTTTTTATTATCTTTTATAGCAACAAGCTTTCTTACTTGGCTATTGATTTCTAGTCTTCCATCTTTTGGAGTGGTGGATATACCAGATCCACGTAGAGTACATAGTAGAATCACACCAAGAGGAGGTGGACTTGCGATAGTTATAGTGGTAATAATTGCTCTTATCGCCTATGAATATTTTTCAACAAAAACTCTGATAAACTCAATTAAAATTGTACCTTTACTGCTGATCATTTCCAGCATTTCATTTTTAGATGATCTTATTTCCATTCCGATATTTGTAAGACTAATTTTTCACATAATTTGTTCTACAATAGCCATTTTCCTATTTTTATTTCCAGTAGTATTATTTCATCACGAATTACCTTTATATATTGATTTTATGCTATCTATAATAGGATTGATTGTCTTTTTAAATATTTATAATTTTCTTGATGGAATAGATGGTATTAGTGGTGCTGAATCTATTCATTTATCGATCACTATATTGATACTTTGTTATCTAAAATCTGATATAATAGTAAATATAAATTTTATAATTGTGCTTAACATCATTATATTAGCATGTTCCATAGGTTTTTTGATATTTAACTGGCATCCTGCTAAAATCTTTCTAGGGGACGTAGGTAGTATAAGCTTAGGATTTTTATTAGGTTTATGTTTGCTACTTATTTCAGCATCTAGTGTTCATTTGTTTGTTGCTTCATCTATTGCTAGCTTATATTACCTAGCAGATGGAGGATTAACCATACTAATTAGACTAGTTAATAAGGAGAAAATTTGGCAACCTCACTTAAAGCATTTTTTTCAAAAAGCAGTCAGAAATGGTAAAAGTCATAAGGAAGTAGTGAGTAGAATTATAATATGCAATATATTACTTATGGTATTATCAATCATTTCTCTGTACTTTCCTTTATTATCAATTATCTTTGCTATATTAGTAGTAATGGTTACAATAATTAATTTTGCCCATGAAACCGCTTAGCCATGACATCAACATAATTATTAGACGAATCTTTGGTAAACAGCACCCATTGCTTGCAGAAATTATGATTAATTGGAGCAAGATTGTTGGACCAAAATTTAGTAGCAAAACTAGCCCCTTAAAAATATCTAGCCCTAAAGAGAAAGGACAGAGAATAAATATTTTACATGTACAAGTGGAAAATTCGAGCATCGCCTTAGAAATATCATTTCACCAACAGATAATTATTGAGCGTATTTCCGTTTATCTAGGTTTTAAGGCCATACATAGTTTAAGAACTACAATATATGCTACAAGAAATAACTAGAATAGACTTCTATTTTCATCGAGTATTATCCTGAAATCTTGGAAATATAGCTTTTGGCTGGCTAATGTTACTACCTGGAATTAAAATAAACTCCTTTGTTAAATGTTTAAACATTCTCTGACTTTTTGGTACACCAAGCTGATCAAGCATTTTATTAGCCGAATCAGGAATAAATGGCTGTAACATTACAGCAATATATCTTAGTGTCTCAAGTAGCGTATATAACACCTCATTCATCCTTATAGGATCAGTTTTTTTTAACTGCCAAGGGGCTTCTCGATCTATATAAATATTGGCTTCTTCGGTTAAAGTAATAATATTTTCTAACACAGAATTAATAGCAAAAGTCTTAGTGAACAGTGAATTTTCTGATATAATTTGGTGGGATAGCTTCATTAAAAATGACTCATAAATGCTATCGATAGATTCCTTGCCAATTGACGGAATTTTTGTCTCGTTGTTATTATAAACAAAGGCTAGAGTTCTTTGCAATAAATTACCAATTTTATTAGATAACTCACTATTCACTCTATTGATTAAGCTACTACGAGAATAATTACCATCTGAGCCAAATATTACCTCTCTCATCAAATAATACCTAACTGGATCTAAACCAAACTCTTTTATTAATTGCAATGGATCAATTACATTCCCTATAGATTTAGAGATTTTTTGTCCTTCATTAGTCCACCACCCATGTGCCATAACACATTTTGGTAGCGGCAAGCCAGCTGCCATCAAAAATGCTGGCCAGTATACGGCATGAAAGCGTAATATATCTTTACCGACTATATGAACATCAGCCGGCCAAAATTTGTTATACTTGCTTGTATCATTTGGATATCCTAAAGCCGAAATATAGTTGGTTAGTGCATCAAGCCATACATATATTACGTGCTTTTCATCATTTGGTACTTTAATTCCCCACTTAAAACTAGAACGTGATATGGATAAATCATGCAATCCGGATTTGACAAAACTAATAACTTCATTACGTCTAGTACTTGGTCTGATAAAATCAGGGTTAGCATCGTAAAAATCTAATAATTTATCTTGCCATTTTGATAGGGCAAAAAAGTAACTTGGTTCTTCAAGCCATTCAACAGGAGCTTTAGTCGGAGCTAGTCCATCTTCTGTTAATTCTGATTCATCATAAAAAGCCTCATCACGCGTCGAGTACCAGCCTTTATAGCTATCAAGGTAAATATTGCCACTATCCAGCAATTTTTGCCATAGACTACTTACTGCTTGTTTATGCCTAGCTTCTGTAGTTCTAATAAAATCGTCATTAGAAATGTTCATTGAGTGCATTAATGTACGAAAAGTTTCAGATACTGTATCGGTAAATATTTGTGGTTCAACATTTTTGACAATAGCAGATTTTTCTACCTTTTGACCATGTTCATCAGTACCGGTCAGAAACATTACCTCTTTACCTGATAAACGCATAAATCTTGCTATTACGTCAGACGCAACGCTTGTATAAGCATGCCCTATGTGAGGTATATCATTAACATAATAAATAGGGGTGGTAATATAATATGTATTTTTCATAATGAATTTATAATGGATAAACCTATATTTGTTATAGTTATTCTTGCTAAATATGTATACTATAAAAATAGTTAATTTGAGCCGCTTGTTGCCGATAAAAGCAAGCCAGTGTCATTTCGAAATCAAGCAGTCACAAGTATACATTAGAATAAGATTGTAAATCTTTTGACCTAAGGGTGAATAAGATGGAGTTTAGAAAAATATGTTTTGTAACGTGCCACATCTCTTGTAAGAAGAGGAATATTTAATACAGACGCATGTGCTCCGATAAAGAAATCTAGTAATACGGAGTTTTTCTTGCCACTATTTGCTTTTTTATATTGTATAAAAACTTTTCCTGCTAAAAATAGGGCTTCTTTAGGGATAGGAAGAACTTTAAAATTATCGCCGATTATTTCTTCAAGTTCTTCAATTCTTTCAAATCCTATTGAAACTTCTGTATATATATAATCATTAATTGCTAATTCATGAAATTGCGATAATTTTAACAATTGGTTAGAAGACCAATTATACCAACTAGCATCACAGGTGATAATATCCAATAATATATTACTGTCAACTAAGATCATGATCTAGTTAATTTCATTATGGTATCAGTAGACATTTTTACTGTGCTTTTTCTAGACATATGCAATATTAATTTATTACCTCTATTATTTTGATTTTGATATTTTTTTAATAGAACGCCGTCTTCTTTTTCTATAAAAGTGATTTCTGTATCTGGCAAGAAGCCAAATTTACTTCTAATATCTATAGGTATAGTTATTTGCCCTTTACTAGATACTTTCATAATTATTACCTCGTGCTTTCGTTGTGCTATAAAATGTAAGTGTCGGCTCATCGCAGCTACCTTAACGCTAATTGTATCGGCTAGTGCTATTTAAGAAATTTTCTATCAGAAATATAAGCGGTACTTTATCGCTTGTTCCCTAACACTGAGCCGTATTTAAGCAAAGCAGTAGCTGAAACAGTTATAGTTACCTCACTTGTACTTGGTTCTGCAACTGGCATATTAACCGCACTATCATTAGCATTTACAGGTAATCCCATCATCAATCTAGGCACTGGCATTCTCCTTGTTTCAGGATCAACATTTATCATAGTAAATCCATCGTATTCTTTACCAAGAGCTTTAGCTACACGTGTAGCTCGTTGCTTTAGTTTTGCAATAGCAGCTTCTATCATAGAATCTCGGATGACTTCTCTTTTTTCATTAGAAAGAGTATAATTTAAACTTTGTATTAATAGCCCTTCATTCTGTAATTTTCCAATTAATGTCAATAAAGCCTCAGATGATTTGCTTTTCAGTGATAATACCTGAGTACCACGCCACATTTTTTTCTTTACTTCATCTTTTTTATTATCAATATTTTGGTCTTGGTTATATTGGTAAACATAATATTGTTCTGTTGATACAGTAATATCTTCAACTTCTTTAGCCATTTTTACTGCTTTAGACATCATTAGGTTAATCTCATCCTGTATATATTTTAGATCAACTCCCTCTTTTTCTATTCGCATACTAGATATAAGTAAATCTTCTTTTACATCCATTTGTTCAGTAACAGATATATTAAGATACGAACCATTCTGATTTGTTGGTAAATCTTTAGACTGCATAGCAATTACCGGTAAAGTAAATGATATTAACGCTATAGTAAGAAGACTTTTATACATAATACTACCCCTATAATAGTTTTGTTTTTTGAGGCTATCCAAAACGCTCCATCTTATTTCAAAAAAAAGCACTTCCCCACTAGAACCCAAAAAACATCCAGTTTATCCACGGGGATTTATGCTTAGACCCTATAAGTCTAGTATACGTTAAAGTAAAGAACTTACAAGTAAGAATCTTACTATTCTTATTAAAAAATACATATCTACAGCCATGAATGTGTATTTGCTAGCATACTTCAATAGTGTCTTGGGTTGGTGAATAATTATTGTCATCCTCTAACTTCATCTCTTGTGAACAATTAGTAAAATTACCTATAATTGCTTCAGAATTAGGGTTATTGTGAATTATATTACCATCTCTAGAAATTATTTCTATCCATTGACTAATCTCTTGATCTGTCAGATTATTAGCTACAAAATATTCTATCTCCTTAGAGAGATCAAAATGGGGTCAAAACATAAATCCCAGCAGATAAACTAGAAACCTATGAATTTGCAAATTCATATCTAATATTTTTTATTAATTGTACTATTTTTTTTAAAAGTTCAGGAATATATTGTTAAATATTTCATTTGCTAATAATCTTGTTGTTATATCAATAAAAATAAGATTATTAGCGATAATAGATTAAAATGCATTCGTGTCAGCCGCTTCAAGAATGCATTTTTCTGAATATTCTAGCCAGTTTAGGATTAAAACAACTTTTAAAGTAGGGGGAATTATATGAAACATTATACATTATTAGAGCAAGAGTTAGAGCAAATTTTTCAAATTAATAACGTGATTAACATACTTTATTGGGATATCGCAGTAAATATTCCGCATGGATCAATTGATAGTAGAACAAGTGAGATAGCACTACTATCTTCCATAGCCCGCTCTAGGTTACAATCGAAAAAATTAGCTGAACTAATAGAATCTGTCTCTGAAAACGTGAACACTCTTGATGTTTGGCAGTTAGCTAATTTAAGAGAAACAAAAAGACGAATTACAGAATCTACATGTATAGATGATGATTTATGGAAAATGTATGTTACTGCTAGTGCAAAATGTGAGTTAATTTGGCGAGATGCTAGAAAAAATAATGATTATCTATCACTTAAACCTTACCTACAAACAGTATTAGATTGCGTACAAAAAATGGCTAAATCTAAAGCCCATGTACTAAACTGTTCTGTATATGATGCTTTACTTGACACATATGATCCTGAACGTACACTTGATGAAGTTAAAGTAGTGTTTAATAATCTAAAAAAAACTATACCAGAATTAATTAGTCAAATAGTAGAAAAACAAAGTAAAGAAAATGTTCTACCTATCACTAATAGTATTAGTGAAGCACAACAAAAATTAATTGCTAAAAGGCTTATGGAAATAATGGGTTTTAACCTCACTAAAGGTAGGTTAGATGAATCAACCCATCCATTTTGTAGGGGTACTCCTGATGATGTTAGGTTAACTAATAGATATAATGAGCATAATTTTATTTCAGGGATTATGGGGATTATGCATGAAACTGGTCATGGTTTATATGAACAGGGCTTGCCCAGCAAATATAAAAACCAACCAGTAGGTAAGGCTAAAGGTATGGCTGTCCATGAAAGTCAATCTTTATTTATGGAAATGCAAGTAGGTAGATCAGGAGAATTTTGTCAATATCTATCAAAGCTACTTAAGGATGAATTTGGATTCAAAGGACTAGAATATTCTGCAGAAAATCTTTACAAATTAATGACAAGAGTCAAACTAGGTTTTATTAGAGTAGAAGCAGATGAAGTGACTTATCCAATGCATGTAATAGTTAGGTTTGAACTAGAAAGATTGCTAATTAGCGGAGATCTATCTTTAAATGATCTGCCACATTATTGGAACAATAAGATGCAGGAATATTTAGGCATTACTCCACAGAACGATAAAGACGGATGCTTACAAGATATACATTGGCCAATGGGCAGTTTTGGTTATTTTCCATCCTATACTAATGGAGCAATTATTGCTTCAATGGTCATGAAAAAAGCACAGGAAGTTAATCACAATATAAAAAAGGAAATAACAAGAGGAGAATTCAATGGTGTAAACCAATTCTTAGATAATAATATTAGAAGCTATGGCTCATTAAAAAATACCAGTGAATTAATTAAAGACGCTACGGGTGAAGATCGCATTCAATCGGAAATATTTTTAAAATATCTCCAACAAAAATATTTATAACTTATTTAACCTCAAGTATCTGTAACAAGTTAATATTAGGCTCAGTATTATCGCCACCCCTGCGAAAGCAGGGGTCTAAAAAAATAGCCAAGAAGACTATTCAACATTTTTAGACCCCGAATCCGTCATTCGCACCGAAGGCTCTCAATGTAGTACTAAGCTAAAACTTTTACTTGAATAATCATGAGAGTAATATCAAGAAAAACTCTTAGGATCTATATCCACTTTTAAATGACAAAAAGCAGGGATTTTGATTAAACTTAACCATGTTTGTAAAAATTTTTGTAAATTAAATTTCCTATCCACTATGATTAGAATACGGTAACGAAACTTTCCTGCTAATTTAAACATCAATGCACTAGATGGTCCGAGTATTCTAGCTGAACTTTTTGGTGCAATTGCAACTAGAGTTTTGGATATTTCAAGCACTTTATGCTCATTTTTTCCAGACAAAATTATTGATGCCATTTTGGTGAAAGGAGGCATATTCTCTGCTTGCCTTGTTTTAAGTTCATATTGTAAAAACTGATCTCCTCCATTTTTTATATAACTAAATATAGCATTATCTGGATAATAAGTTTGCATTAATACTAGACCTTTTTTATCTTCTCTTCCTGCCCTACCTCCTACTTGGTGAAGTAGTTGATAATTGCGTTCACTTGACCACAAATCTCCACTACTAATAGCCCCAAGATCAGCATCAACAACACCTACTAAAGTAAGGTTAGGAAAGTGATAACCTTTAGTAATCATCTGAGTACCAATTAGAATATCAACCTCAGAATGCTCCATTTTATATAGTAATTCGCGGATCTTTTCAGGTTTTTGGGCATAATCTTTGCTAATTACCGCAATTTTACTATCGGGAAAAAGATGCCTAGTTTCTTCTTCAATTCTTTCAATCCCAGGACCACAAACAGTTAAAGAGTCTTCTTCCCGACAATCAGGACAAAAAATATGAATCCTACTTTGATAACCACAATGGTGACATTCAAGTTTTTTGCTAGATTTATGTACCACTAACCAAGCAGAGCAAGAATTACAAGTAAAACGATAACCGCAAAGTTTACATAACATCAAAGGGGCATAACCCCTACGATTCAAAAATAATAACACCTGCTCTTTGCTTGCTAGCTTTTTACCAATTAATGCTATTAATTCCTTAGATAAGTAAGAATTTTTTGATAATTTCTCCTTTTTCATATCAATTATTTGAATTTCTGGCAAAGTTGCCTCCTGGTAACGATTTGACAATTCAATTAATTGATATTTATTGGTACTTACGTTATAAATTGTTTCAATAGACGGAGTAGCCGAGCATAATACTACTTTTATTTTGGATAAGCTTCCCCGCAATACCGCTACATCGCGAGCATTATATAATATACCATCATCTTGCTTATAAGAACTATCATGCTCTTCATCAATAATAATTAATCCAAGATTACTATACGGTAGAAATAGACTACTTCTAGCACCAATTATAACTTTAATTTCATTGTTGAGCAAACCTCTTAAAATCATCTTTTTCTGAGCTTTAGTAATCGCAGAATTCCATATTACTGGCTGGAAGCCAAAGCGTGCTGTAAAACGATTTATAATTTGCTGACTTAAAGCAATTTCTGGTAACATGATCAATATTTGGTTACCTTGCTTCAAATAATCAGCCAATAGATGAAAGTAAATTTCTGTTTTACCTGATCCGGTTACTCCCTTAATAATTGATGGTTTATCCGATTGACTTAATAGAGAAAGTGCTTCTTGTTGCTCTACTGAAAGAGTTGGCAAAATAAAATCTTTGTTTAATTCTTGATGCTTTATTTTTATAGGTTGCTGGGCAATATCGATCGGCAAAGTCAACTTAGCAACTGAACCAAGTGAAGTCATATAATAATTAGCAGCCCATTTAATTAAATTAAATATTTCCTGATTAAACCTAAATTCAAGTGGCACTTTTTGTTTAATAGATTTGATTTTACTAGTTCCCTCTGAAACTTCAGTATCTAATTGCCAAACTATACCCGTTAATTCTTTATTCCTAAATGGGACAACTACTAAATCTCCTATAGCTAATTTTAATCCATTTGGAATTAAATAATCCAACGGGAAAAGCTTAGCTAATGGCAATAATATTTTTGCAACTTGCATTGAAATTCATTTTCAGGTCATTTGAGTATACCATATACTATACACTAATTAGCAGAAGCACTAATAGATAAACAATAACAAAATGTAAAAATATTCATCTTTTTCAAAAAAAAATATAATAAATTCCTAGTAATATTCTAATTTTTAGTTTAACTTGTATAGCGATTTAAAATATTATGGTTTTTATGGAAGATATTAACTATTGGGACAACTCAAAGTATGAATATTGTCAGTATACTACTAGGCTATTGAACAAACTCTGTAAGATAAATGAGGAAGTAAACCGACCAATAAATATTGACGAAGTTAAAAAAGCTATTTATTACGCCAAAAAATATCACGGCAGTCAAATGAGACAGTCTGGCGAACCCTATTACTCGCATCCAATTGAAGTAGCGTATATGGTAGCGGAATATGCAGCATCAGAAATTCCAAGCTATTTCAGAACTGATATGATTGTTACCAGTATACTGCATGATACTATCGAGGATACAAAACTGACCGAAAAGATGATTGAATATATTTTTGGAAGTGTAGTAGCTAGTCAAGTAGAAGCTTTAACTAGGGTTAAACCTCACGGCAAGATTAGCTCCAAAGAGATTTTAAATTTATTATATCAACAAAAAAAATATGATGTAGCATTTATTAAAATTTTTGATCGAATTCACAACTTACAAACTATAGGAATTAAATCACCTGAAAAAGCTAGGAAGATTATTGAGGAAACTATAGAAGAATTTATACGTCTAGCTATATACTTAGAAGCAATTGGTTTAGAAAAAAAACTAATAGAGCTATGTTATCAATATTTACCTACTATATCATCTAAACAATATAAGTTTTCTTTTCAGAAAGATTTCCAGCATCTTTCTCGAGTTTAATAAAATATGATAATCCATATGCAAAGCCTGCAATCGTTGGAATTATAATAATAAACAACCCCCAATGACCAAAATAATCTGTTAAATAAACAAGACTAACAGAAGTGATAGCATATATTAAAGCTCTTGATATAGCATATATCACACTAGCATAAGTAAAACGCTTAAAAACTGGAAAATATTTGAAGAATATTGCATTAGCCGGTGATGCATCACATGCAAAGAATAGTAATAAAGATTGAACTATCAATATATCAAAGCCAGTTGTTGCTCCATTTAATAAAAATGGAGTCGCAAGTAAAGTAATAGAAGATAAAATTAATTTTATTTTTAAAATCATTAGTGGATATATTTTATTGCTTAAATATACCACTAGAGAAACATTAACCACCATCACAGCCGAAATAATGAAATTATTATTGATAATTTGCTCAGATGTGTAATTAAAAGAATATTTTAAAATATTAGCACCATGCATATAAGCCAAGTAAAACATCACTGGCCACATACAATCTACTAACAGTAAACTTATTGTTGTTTTCCAATTAATTTTTTCTTGAATATTGAGAGTATCTTGCATTACATGTTCAACGTCAATGTTAGATCCTATACCTTTCAACTGTTGGAAAGTTCTGTTTAATCGACGTTTAGCGTCGGCAAATTCAGGCGTTTCTCGCAACGTTGCCCTAGCAATCATACCAACTAATGCCACACCTGCACCAAACCAAAAAGCCAGTCGCCAATTAACATTATAAGAAGTTACAATAAAGGCTATACCTAAAGCACCAAATGTACCTAAAGCTGCACAGAAATTCATCATAGCTACAGAAACATATCGTCCTGGTGGTTGTAGATATTCTGTTAGATATAATTGAGCTCCTGTGATTTCCCCCATAGAAGTCATACCTTGTACAATACGACATATTGTCACCAGCCAAGCTGCAGTAATCCCTATTTGAGCAAAAGTTGGCAAATTAGCCATGATAAAACAAGATATTGCCATTAAAAAAGTTGTAATGACTACAGATGCTTTCCTTCCTACATTATCGCCTATCCAACCAAATATTAATGCACCGAATGGTCTAAGCAAGTAAGTAGAACAAAAAGCAGCGGCTGAAAGAAGAGTAGCCGTATGTGGGTCAGTTTTTGGAAAAAACAACTCATTAAGCAATACCGCCATATGCACATAAAGCATTAAGTCAAAGTATTCAAGAAATGTCCCTATTGAGAGTAATCCAACAACCTCTTTTTGTTCTCTAGTCAAACTAGTCTGTTTTTGCATAACCTTATTATCTGCTTGAATAATTTTGCTCATATAGTTGTTTAAACCTCACTATAATTAGCTATAATAATTGCTTGCTTCAATAATTATTATATGCGTCACAATTAGAAATCAGTAATAAAATAATAAAACAGAAAAATATATTAATCAAATGGTTTAACAATAACCATGACAACAGCCACTATCATCAACAGTGCTGGTACTTCATTAATGATACGATAAAATCTTTCAGAATGATTATTTTTGCCTTCAACAAAATTCTTCCTCCATCTAGCTAATAAACCATGAAAAATAGTGATACCTAGAACTGCTGTCATTTTTACGTAAAACCATGTTCCTAAAGCTACTAATCCGTATATATAACTGTTAATTATACCTAAGGTATAAGTGCTGATCATAGCCGGATTCATAATGATTCTGAGTAACCTACTTTCCATTAACTGAAACATCTTGTCAGTTTCACTACCTACTACAACTTTAGTGTGGTAGACATATAATCTTGGTAGGTATAGTAAACCTATCATCCAAGAAATTACTGATACAAGATGGAATGCTTTAAACCATAAATAATAACTAGCCATTAATTTTATCCCATTACTTAGTTTTTTAAATTACAAGGACACATAGTAAAATTATAAGGACATATTCTTTTATTAATTGAACTACATATCAAATTTTTTGTATCGAAACTATAATTAACTAAATTTGATACCATTTTAGTTATACTATTGATGAACAATTTATTTGTTCCAAGAGCAGGAGTCCTAATATATTCTATCTTGTACTTACCAGCAATCTTTCTATATTCAATGTCTAATTCCACCAGTGTTTCAACATGTTCTGATACAAATGCTATTGGGACTATTATAAGAGATTTATCTTCTTTTCCTGCTATCTCAATTTCATCCTCCGTATTAGGTTTAAGCCATTCCACTGGACCAACACGACTTTGATAAGTTATTTTATAATCTAAATTATCTATGCTAAGCTTAGATACCAAACTTTCTACGGTCTTTTCAATCTGCCACTGATATGGATCTCCTGCTTTTATTATTTTTACAGGCAGACCATGAGCTGAAAATAATATACGAAAGTTTTTTTTGTTTTTCAATTTTTTAAATGATTGCTTTATTAATGATAAATGAGCTTCAATAAATTCGTCATCGATAGGGTAGCAACAAATAGTTTTAATATGTCGGGAATATTCACTTTTATTTTTATGAAGAGAAGACATAAAATCTTTAATCGAAGATCCAGTAGTGGTGCTAGAAAAATGTGGGTATAATGGTAACAATATTATTTCTGAAGGGTTATACTCATTTATTTTTCTTACTGCTTCTTCGGAATCAGGATAAGAATAACGCATTGCTATAAAAATCTTAAAATCCTCATTCATAGTTTGTTTTAACTTCTCTGTAATAGCATCTTTTTGAGACTCTGTTTCTTGTAAAATAGGCGAATTATTACCTACTAGAGAATATATTTTCTGAGATTTTTTATTTCTAGTAATTGATATTATCTTAGCAAGAATAAACCTTAGGGGATTTGGCAAGTTAATAATTGCCTTATCATAAAATAAGTTAAATAGAAATCGTTTGACTGAGTTTAAGCTATTTGGTCCACCAAGGTTAAAAAGTACGATGGCTATTTTTTTTTGAGATATTTTAGTATTTAAATTCTCTAACATAATTAACTAAAAACTCAACATTTTCAACTGGTGTATTTGGCAAAACACCATGTCCAAGATTAAATATAAAATTTCTTTCTTTAAAATTTGCAATTATTTTACTTACCTTTTCTGCGATAATTTCTTTATTAGTAAGCAATATAAATGGGTCTAAATTACCTTGTACAACAATTTTCTCACTCCATAATTTCATGGCACTAGCCGGTACAAACTGATCTGCTCCAATAGCATCCACTCCAGTATTAACAATATATTTTTCATATAAAAGCCCAGAACCTCTTGGAAAACCTATAATTGGTAAATGTGGAAACTGTTTTTTTAAAGCTAATACTATTTTTTTTGTTGGTTGCACTACAAACTGATCATATTCTGCTTCTTCTAATATCCCTGCCCATGAATCAAATAATTGTACTAAGTCTACCCCAGCTTTTACTTGTTCCTTTAAATGAATAATAGTTTTTTCAGTAATAAAGTCTAGAAGTTCTTGTGCTAAGTTATTATTTTCATAAATAAATTTTTTACTTGTTTCAAAACTTTGTTTGCCTCTTCCTTCAAGCATATAAGTCATTACCGTCCATGGACTACCGGCAAAACCTATCAATGCAGTATCAACTGGTAATTTTGCTTTAGTTTTATTGATTATTTCATAAATTACATTTAGTTTTCCATTAGAATTTCCTTCAAGATATTTAAAATCTTCTTTTGATTGAAATTTACGTAATATTGGTCCTATATTTTCTTCAAATTTTACATCCCATCCAAGTGCATCAGGTAAAACCAAAATGTCAGAAAAAATTATAGCAGCATCAAATCCATACCTTCTTATTGGTTGTAAAGTCACCTCTACAGCCTTATCAACATTATAACATAAATCTAAGAAACCACTAACAGTTTTTCTTATTTTTTGATATTCAGACAAATATCTACCAGCTTGACGCATTAACCAAATAGGTACAAGATCATTTTTTTTCTTAAAAGTTTGTAAAAGCTGATTCATGAAATAACCCATAATAATATATATTTATATATAATATTTTTTTAGTTGATATAGACATTGTTAATATGTAGATTAATTATATATACACATAGTTATACACATTTTTTTATTGCTAAATTACCAGTGAAGTTTATTGATTATAATTATTACTCACATTATTCATAGGATTATTTTTTTAGTGGATAATTCATAGTGGTTTATGTGTGTAGAATGAGAAAACGTGAAAGATATTAGATATCTAGCATTTTACACACAAAATTATCCACAAAATTATTCTTTAAATTATAGAGGTTATTAACCTCTATATACGGGATATATAAGGGTAGTTATTGGTTACTTTTAATATAGAGATTAAAATATGAATAAAAATTATCCACAAAGACTAATAAACTATGAATAAGCTGATTATTCACTTAGTTTCAGACTCTTCAGTGCAAACAGTTAAACATGCAGCTAATACTGCTTTGTCACAATTTAGCAAAATTGAGTCAAAATTGTATCATTGGCCAATGTTAAGAAATGCAGAATCATTAAATGAGGTTTTGAAAAAAATCAAGATGAAACCAAGCATTGTATTATACACTATTTTAGATCACGAACTAAGAAGAAATTTAACTAAATTTTGTTATGATTTAAAAATTCCTTGTATCTCTGTTGTAGGTAGAATTGTAAAAGAAATTTCAGTTTTTTTAGGTGTAGAAACAGAAGAAAGTTTAGTTTATGATTATAAATTTGATGAAGGTTATTTTGATAAGATTCATGCTATTGATTATACTCTTAGACATGATGATGGTCAGATGACTAGTGAATTAGATGAAGCTGATATTATTCTGATTGGTCCTTCTAGGACATCAAAAACTCCAACTTCCGTATATCTAGCATATAATGGATTTAAAACAGCAAATGTACCTTATATTCATGGTTATCCGTTTTTAGACTTGTTAGGCAGCATTACAAAACAGCTTGTAATTGGTTTGATTATTAACCCAACTCGGCTAATTGAAATAAGAGAAACTAGAATGCATTTGTTACAGATGAGCGATAATACTAATTATACAGATTTTAAAACAGTCCAAGAAGAATGTATGCAAGTAAAACAAATTTGCGAGCAACAAGGGTGGCCAATAATTGATGTTTCAAGAAGATCTGTAGAAGAAACTGCTGCTGTAGCTATGAAACTTTATTATGATCGTAAGAAATATGTTCTTAACAATTTAAATACTAACATTTTTAAGTAAACTTAAAGCAGTCATTTACAATAAGAATATTACTTAGTATGATTATAATTGTTAAAACACAGGGATGTTATCCCCACGTAGGTAGAGGAATCTAGAAAAATAGCAGGCTGTTGAGTATTATGCCTCATATAAAGAGCCTTGCTATGACGATTATAGAAAAATGTAGGGTATTATGCTTACGCGGGGATGACATCGAAGGTGTTTTTTATTCGGTATTTAATAATTCAAAAAATAAGAGATTATGGCAAGTAATATAACAGATGATTCTTTTAATAAGGAAGTTTTAGAGTCCACCACACCTGTATTAGTTGATTTTTGGGCTGAATGGTGCGGACCATGTAAAATGTTAACACCTATTATTGAAGAATTAAGTAAGGAATTAGTGGGCAAAATAAAAATCGTTAAAATGGACATAGATCAAAATCCCAATATACCTTCAAGTTTAGGTATTCGTAGTATACCTACAATGATTTTGTTTAAAGATGGGAAACAACTAGCTACTAAGACTGGAGTATTCCCCAAAAATATTATTGAAGAATGGATTAACTCTTCAGTAAAAATATAAATCATATTTTTAATATATGACGTCTAAACTAGTATTTATAGAGATATCTGATGGTTGTGTAGAAGGAATCAATAACCAACAAAGGGTAGAAAGTTTAAGACACTTTTTTATTAAAGGAGGTAAACTTTTTCCTTCGTCAATTCCTATCTTAAATAATATAAATCTTTCCTGTCAAAGAGGCGAAAAAATTGCCTTTATTGGTAGCAATGGTTCAGGTAAGAGTTCTTTGCTTAAAGTAATTGCTGGAATTTATCCATTAAAGTTTGGAAAAATTAAAGTTCATGGTAACTTTGCCGCCATTATTGAGATGGGAGTAGGTTTTGAATTAGAGCAAACTGGCAGAGAAAATATCAAAATGCTTATGATTTATAATAATATGTTAGGTAAGTACAGTAAAGAACTGGAACAAGAAATTATAGATTTTTCTGAGCTAGGGAATAAAATAGATTTACCGGTAAAAAATTATAGCTCTGGTATGTTATCAAGATTGGCTTTTTCTGTATCGGCTTTTCAAGATTCAGATATTCTTTTACTAGATGAAGTTTTTGCTGCTGGTGATAGTCATTTTATTGAGAAGTCGACTAATTTTATGAAAAACAAGTTACAAAATATACCTATTTTAATATTAGTAAGTCATCAAGAAAATATTATTAAGGAGAATTGTAATAGATGTGTATTATTAAAAGAAGGTAGTATTATCGCAGACGGTAATCCAGATGAAATACTAAAAATTTATAATAGTGGGAATTATTAATGATAAAGTATTTTTTTTCCAAGAAATACTGGTTGTCAGTGGTATTATTAACCCAAGCTTCTATATCTCATCAAAATAAAGATTCTTTTTTAGGTTCGTTATGGGGTTTAGTTCAGCCTTTTGTGCATATAATGATCATTTCATATTTTTTTGGATTTTTACTTAAGCTACCAAGAGAAGCAATGATTATGAATCTAGTCGGTGGTTTACCGTTATGGACATTTATTGTTAGCAGCTTAAATATATCATCAAATTCATTAATTAATCGCAGTGGTATTATAAAAAAGGTAGTAATTTCTAGAACTATCTTTCCTATATCGGATAGTTTAACACAAGTTTATACCCTAATTTATTCGTTTGTAGCTATGTATATAGCTTTTATCATTTTATATCCTGAAAGATTTAGTGTATATATACTTTTTGTACCAATACTTGTGTTACCGCTGATTATTTCTGTGATTAGTAGTTCTATCGCATTTGCATTTTTAACTCCTTATATACGTGATGTTCCACAGGTATTAAATTTGATTTTGAATGTTGCATATTGGACTATACCAATAGTGTACCCATATTCTATGGTACCAGAATCAAAGAGAATATTTTTTGAAATTAACCCCATTTTTCTTGTCATAAGACCAGTTCAATTCTTAGTAATAGAAGGAGTGTTGCCAGATGTATTTATGATTATAAAATCCTTTATTGTAGCCGTTATTGTTTCATTTTTCAGTTATCTTGGCTACAGATTTTTTTCTAAAAATGTCATATATTATATATAGCTAATCTAAAGAAGGTTTTAGCTATATGACACTTGCTTTTGGTTTAGATTTTATAGATCTGAATAGATTAGAAGGCTTAAAAAAATTAGATGAAATTTTTCTAAGTTTTCTGCGTAGCCATAGTTATTCTCTTTATGAAACTATTTTATCATTAAGGGCTAATCCTGATCAAGTTGATCAAAAATATTACTCGGATTTTTTATTAGAAATTTCGCCTGTTTTTGATGATTTTCTAGCTAAGTTATTTGGTATTGAACAAGAAATAGCCAATCTGAGATTTAGTCATAAAGAATTTGATGTAATTTATGAATGTAAGAGAAAGTTCATCCAGCGTGTTGCGGTAAGAAAATATCCTCCTGAAAAACTAAAAGAGATTGATTTTGATAGTGTATCAATTTTTTTAGAAAAACTTTTAGGAGAGGAGTTTACCCAAGACAAGTTTGCTCGTCAAGTAATAAAATGGCAATTAGATGATGAAAAATATGCTTTTGAGTTAGATATAGCAGCAAAATATGCTGCCTTTATGGTTTATAATAGACCTCTTGCAGGAGTAGAGTTTCAAAGGAGATTTAATGAATCTGAAAGTATATTATTTTCTTTACCAAATAAAACAGATAAAGATAATTTAATAGATCTTAATAAGGTAGCTAAATATAAAAAACATGTAAGAGTAGGGTTTGATTGTTTAAATCCTATATCTAATCTAGATACAGTATTAAATGCTACTCACTATTGTATCTACTGTCATAAACAGGGAAAAGACTCGTGTTCTAAAGGGTTATACTCGAATGATTCTGCGAATATACTACCGACTACGCCATCAAAGTCGGGCTGTCCGCTGAAGCAGAAAATCTCTGAGATGAATTATGTAAAGTCCAAGGGATTTAATTTAGCTGCTCTTGCTATTATTGTCATTGATAATCCAATGGTGGCTGCTACCGGTCATAGGATTTGTAATGATTGTTCTAATGCTTGCATTTATCAAAAGCAAGAACCTGTAGATATTCCTCTTGTTGAATCTAATATTTTGGAAACTACTTTGCTTCTACCTTACGGGGTGGAAATATATTTATTACTTACCAATTGGAATCCACTTAACATTTTTTCTCTGATGCCAAAGCCTTCAACTAATTACAAAGTTTTAGTAGTGGGTCAAGGACCAGCTGGGTTTAGTTTAAGCTATTATTTATTACGAGACGGACATACTGTAGTAGCTATAGATGGCTTAAAAATCATCCCATTACCTTTTGATATTAACAAGCCTATTAAATACTGGTCTGATTATAAAAAAAACTTATCAGAAAAAATACCTGAAGGTTTTGGAGGAGTAGCCGAGTATGGTATTACTGCAAGGTGGGATAAAAATAATTTAACTATATTACGTCTGATACTGGAGAGAAACAGTCATTTTAAGCTTTTTGGTGGTGTAAGTTTAGATAGTAATATAACTATGGAGCAGGTATTTCATTTAGGATTTGACCATGTTGCTTTGTGTGTTGGAGCTGGTAAGCCCAAAATTGCTCAAATGAAAAATTTTCTTGCAAAAGGTGTGAAAACAGCCTCCGACTTTCTAATGACATTACAATCAGGAGGAGCTTTTTTAGAACAATCTAACACTAATTTGCTTATTAGGATGCCTATTATTATCATTGGCGGAGGACTGACCTCTATTGATGCAGCAACTGAAAGTTTAAATTATTATAAGTTACAAGTAGAAAAATTTCTAAAAAAGTATGAATTGTCAGTTGAGGAGAATGGGAAAAATCATACAGAACAAAATTGGACAGATGAGGACAAATTAATAGCCGAAGAATTTATCTCGCATGCAAAATTATTTAGGCAAGTACAAGATACAGAAGCTGTAAAAAAAATCCTCGATGAACTAGGTGGAGTAACAATTTGTTATAGAGGAAAATTAAAGGATTCTCCTGCCTACAAGTTAAATCCTGAGGAAGTTATGTATGCTATGGCTGCAGGTGTAAATTTTGCTGAAGATATGATACCTTTAGGCATTGATGTTGATCAGTATACTTACGCTGAATCAATAGAATTTGATAATTTAGGTATAAGGAAAAAATTTAAGGTAAGGACTGTACTTATGGCAATAGGTACGCATAAAGATAATAGTTATTTGGAAAATCATTCGAGTATAACAGACTTCCTGCATAAGTCAAAAATAGTTGAGGAATTTTTAGGAGAAACGAAGCCGAGTACCGCAGCGTACACAGGCGTACGTGAGGAGTACAGGCGGGTTTCGGCAACAAAATTACCAACTAGATTGACTTATGCAGGAAGTATAACATATTTTGGTGATTGTAATCCTCAATACTCTGGAAGTGTGGTTAAAGCCTTAGCAAGTAGTAAAGAGGGGTACAAGTTTATTGGAAAAAAACTTATCAAAAATAAACCAAGTTTTTTTGGTAATAATCTAGATTTCTTCGTTAAACTAGATTATTTACTAGCTAGCCGTATCAAACGGATTAATGCTCTATCTTATAAGATAGTAGAGCTGGTAATACATTCTCCTATCGCTGCTCAAAATTTTCAACCGGGGCAATTTTTCCGTTTACAAAATTATTCTAGTGATATTTCAAAAATTATCGAACCATTGGCTGTCACTGGAGCTTATGTTGATTCAGAAAAAGGGTTAATTCATTTGATAGTTTGGCAAAATGGTAAATCAAGTAAATTATGTAGATATTTATCGCAAAATGAATTAGTAGTACTAATGGGACCTAGTGGTAAGCCAACTGAGATATTAAAGGATAGTAATGTAGTGCTTGTTGGTGGAGGAGTTGGAAATGCAGTTTTATGCTCAATAGCTAAGGCTCTTAAAAATAATAATTGTAAAATTATATATTTTGCTGGTTATAAAAATTTACAAGATAGGTTCTATCAAGACAGAATAGAAGAAGCAGCCGATATAGTAGTTTGGTGTTGTGAAGAAGGTATTTTATCAAAAAATAGGGCGGAAGATATTAGTGTTAAGGGCGATTTGGTGTATGCTATAATGGGGTATTGTTACCTTTGGAAAAATTTGAGCATAGATAGGATAATAGCTGCGGGTAGTACAGAAATGATGGAAGCTATAAAAGATATAAAAGATGATTTTTTTGGTAACAAAACTCAATTAATAGTAAGTCTTAATTCTCCTATGCAGTGTATGATGAAAGGTATTTGCGGACAATGTATTCAGGGAGTCACAGACGAAAGGAAATATATTTTTACTTGTGCTTGCCAAGATCAAGATGCAAAAATAGTTGACTTCACAGGGTGTAAAAGTCGTTTAGAACAAAATTCTCTCCAAGAAAAAAATTAAAATGACAAAAATATATAGATATATAGACTTACCAATTGCTCTAATATACTCAAATGATTTGAATATATTATTGGTATCAGATGGGGACTTTTTAACAGGTTTATATTTTGTAGGGCAAAAACATATGCCAATTTTAGATAGTAGTTATCATGAACAGCAAAATTGCAGTATATTCGATCAAACTTACCAAGAGCTAACAGAATACATAAATGGTACTAGAAAAGAATTTACCGTACCTTACCGTTTCACGGGGACTAATTTTCAGGAGAAAGTATGGTCTACCATCTCTGCCATCCCATATGCTAGAGTGATGAGTTACAAGGATATTGCAAATTTAATATTTGCTCCTAAATCTGTACGTGTAGTAGCAAACACTGTGGCACGCAACACTTTGTCAATTATAGTACCATGTCATAGGGTTATAGGTACTGATGGTAGACTAACTGGTTACGCTGGAGGACTTGAACTCAAGAAAAAACTTTTAGAATTAGAAGAAAGCTATAAGGATATGATTATACTTTGACCTTTATCGATAAAAATGATAAAATAGACCTAGAAAGGTGTTAATAACCAGCTTGAACAAATATACAAAAGAATTATTTTAGATAAGTGATAATAATATGAAAATTTCAGCAAATGCTATTAGGGCTGGTAACATTATAGTGTATAATAATGATTTATGGGTTGTGAGCAAAACACCTGAACATACCAAACCTGGTAAAGGTGGGGCTTATGTGCAAGTAGAGATGAAAAATTTAAAAACTGGTACAAAACTTAATGAGCGTTTTAATTCATCCGATTATGTTGAAAAAGCACAGCTTGAGAATAAGGATTTACAATTCCTATATTTTGAAGGTGATGACCTCGTGTTAATGGATAATGAGACATTTGAGCAAATTTTAATTAATAAGGCAATTCTTAGCGAAAGATTGCCATTTCTTGAGGATAATATGGTACTCAAGGTACAGTTTTATGAAGAAAAAGCTTTAAATGCTGAATTACCGCAAACCGTTATTGCTGAAATTATGCAAACTGATCCTGTAATTAAAGGCTCTACGGTAACATCTTCTTATAAACCAGCGATTTTAACCAATGGAGTAAAGGTAATGGTACCGCCTTATTTAGTTACTGGGGAGAAAATAGTTATAAAAATTGAAGATATAAGCTTTGTTGAGAGAGCAAAGTAATATATACTCAGGTAGAACTTTAAGAGTTAAGGTCATTGTCTCTGAAGATTAAAGCTGCCTAGTTACTCATGTACGCACAGCTAGCTCGACTTTGCTATTGCCTCTTGAAGTTATACTATCGTCTATCATCAACTTTTGAAGTCATATATAGCTTATGCAGCCTATAACTAACTTACTTATTACTGCATCATGTAAAGCTGTTAAGTTTTTGAAGAGAGATTTTTTAGAGCTGGAAATGCTTCAAAGATCTAATAAGGGAAACTATGATTTCTGCAATAAATCTTATATTAAAACACAAGATTTATTACGTAATGAGTTGCAAAAATATACAAGTTCTTTATTTTTTCCAGAGGATAAGTTTGAATTAGATAACGCTTCTGAGATGGTTTTATTAATAAATCCGCTTGATAGTTTGAGTAATTTAGAAAAAAGTATACCATTTTTTGCTGTATCTATAACGTGTTTAAAAAAGATTAATAAAATTTTAACCACGGTTTGTACTGTGATAAACTTTCCAGCTCTTGATGAGATTTATTATGTTGAGAAGGGAAAAGGGGTATGGGTAGGAAATAATACCACTAATAATAGTGGTAGATTAAGGGTTTCTGCTTGTTCTAGTTTTGATAATTTTCTAATTTCTACTGACGATTTTAACATAAACCCAGTTTTTTTGAAAAATGCTAGGGTTTTTGGTTCTCATTGTTATGGAATTCTATTACTTGCAGCTGGTAAGATTGATGCTGTTTATTTTTCATCATTAAATTACACTTTAAAAGCTAGTTTTGATTTAATTGTCCGAGAATCAGGTGGAGCAATAATAAATAATGACAAAACGTTTGTTGCTACTAATTATGAACTTTCCGAGAAATTTAAACATCTATTACTTGAAAAAACGTCAATGAGTAGTTAATTTTTGTTGCCAAAATTTTTTACTTTTATTTTTTTGTTGTATCATATACAATTTTGTTAGGGATAAGTTTTTTAGCATAGTACCCTACATTTTTTATATAACCACTATTAAAATGGTTGCTGATCGTCTATTAGCGAGGAGTCGCGAAAAAGCGGCGACGTGGCAATCTAGGATACGCGAAGCGTTACTCTAAAAAAACAGCTCCGCTGTTTACTTTGGATCGCCACGGCATCTAAAGAGCCTTGCTATGACGGTTATAGAAAAATGTAGGGTACTATGGTTTTTTAGGATTAAATCTTGAAATCCCTAATATTATTCTAATAATTTAATGTTATGTTATGAAAAAGTTTAGTGTTAATTGTGATTTTGGTGGACAAATGGCACCGTTTACTATATATGTAGGGCAACCTGAACCGGGGCATCATCCCTTGCATTTTCAGGATGACTGGTTATCAAAGCAACGTGGTGGGAAAATACCAGCTGAGGTCATGGATGCGATAACTAAACTGCAAGAACTGGCTAATAAGAATAATGTTCTGCTGGAAGAATTGTGTGTGTATGCTCTTGGTTCTGCACAAGAAGAGGATGATAAATCTGAAAAAAGTGAAGAATCGGAAAGTGATAATGACGACCAAGATAGTAATAATGATGTTAACGGTGAGACTGCTAGTTAACCTGAGTTCGATGTATATTGCTATGATTTCAAGAGTTGGGTAGACGATAGTATAACTTCAAGAAGAGCTAGGCAGCAGCAAAGTCGAGCTGCTAGGTGTACGTCACTACTGTTAAGAGTCCTTACGAGCGTCATTGCGAGGGGTCGCGAAAAAGCGGCGACGCGGTAATCCAGGATATGCAAAGCGTATTAGAAGAAACAGCTTCGCTGTTTATTTGGATCGCCACGGCATCCAAAGATGCTTCGCGATGACGATTATAGAGAAATGTAGAGTACTATGGCTTACATCAAACTGAGGTTAGCTATTTATCATAATTGGCACACAATAATAATTTTGATCAGGTGGTTGTGTCTATATCAGAAGATATTACATTAATAAAATTCAGTAATGTATCTAAACAATTTGGCAAAAAGTTACCCCTTAATAATATTAATTTTACCGTTAAAAAAGGTGAGGTTACGACTTTAATTGGTCCAAATGGTGCTGGAAAAACAACAATAGCTAGATTAATCTTGGGATTAGACAGTGCCTCATCTGGTAATATAACAATTCACCCCCATCTAAAAATTGGCTATGTACCGCAGAGACTAGATTTTGCTTCAGACTTACCAATTACAGCTGAAAATTTTTTATATTTATTAGCCTCAAATGCTACTCGCAATGATTGGCAAGAATGGAATAATTTTATTGATTTTGATAATTATAAACATCATGATATTTCAGAACTTTCTGGTGGTCAATTTCAGAAGCTAATTCTAACTGCTACCTTACTCAACAATCCTGATCTAATTATTTTAGATGAACCAACTCAATCATTAGATGTTACTAGTCAGCAAGAATTTTATCGGATTATTAATCAAATAAAAAAACGTCTAAATATTACAATTTTTATGATATCACATGACTTATTTACTGTGATGAAAAACTCTGACCAAGTTATATGTTTGAATGGACATATATGTTGTAGTGGTAAGCCTAACGATTTAGCACAGAACCAAGACTTCCTAAACACCTTGTCATCAATTGGTTTTTATGTCCATCATCATGACCATAAACATTAGATATTTTTGGCAAACTCACTTGGGCATTGTCCGCAATGAAGGATTGGTAGAAATATACCTCATGACATATTATACCCACCATTAATTGACAACGTTTCCCCAGTAATAAAACCAGCTTGCTCATCTGCTAGATACTCTACGGCTCTAGCAATTTCTTCTGGTCTACCCAACCTTTTCATTGGCACAGCTGCTATTATTTGCTCTAGTACATTAGCTGGCATCTTTTCAACCATTGATGTTTTAATATATCCAGGAGCTATACAATTTACCGTTATATTTTTAGAAGCTGATTCCCTAGCTAACGCCTTAGTAAATCCTATAATTCCAGCTTTAGCAGCAGAATAATTAGTTTGCCCTATTTGTCCTGCCTGAGCATTAATTGAACTAATATTAATAATTCGTCCGTAATTTTGATTTCGCATTTGGTTAATTACTGCACGGCACATATTAAAGCATGAGCTAAGATTAACGTTAATCACTTCTTGCCACTCTTCTTCAGTCATTTTATGCATCATCGCATCCCTAGTAATACCAGCATTATTCACTAGGACACTTACTGGACGACCAAATTCATTTTCAAGTTCCTTTATTGACCTAAAACATTCAGCATAATTTGCTGTATTCCATTGCTTAGTTTTAATAGAATAATTTTCATTAAAATCTTTAGCAGCTTGGTAATCACTATAAAAATTTGCTACAATGGTAAAGCCTCTATCCCTTAATGCTATAGTAATAGCCTTGCCTATCCCCCTTGTTCCCCCTGTAACTACTGCTAACTTTGACATAATATCTATAACTCGTCTACAGCTTCAACAGATTCTACCTCGGGGATAAAATGTTTAAGCATTGATTCAATACCATTTTTTAAAGTAATAGCCGAACTAGGACAACCTTGGCAAGCTCCACGAAGTTCTAATTTTACCACTCCATTTTCAAATCCTCGATATATTATATCACCTCCATCCATGGCAACCGAAGGACGTACACGTGTTTCAATAATTTCTACAATCTGTTGTTCGATTTCAGACATCTCGTCAGAATTATTTATGGCAGATTGACCATTTTCCCCATCAAAAGCAGTAAAACCAGCAGTAAAATGATCCATAATAATCATCAAAATTTCAGGTTTTAAAACTAGCCAATCACTTTCTTCTTCTTTAGTAACGGTAATAAAATCACTACCAAAAAATACAGATTTTACGTTATTTATACTAAATAATTGAACTACTAACCTGCTTTTACCTTTTGCCTCATCAAGATTACTAAAATGAACCGGTCCATTAGGGCTAACAGGTATGTTAGGGAAAAATTTTATCGCATTAGGATTAGGAGTAATTTCAGTTTGAATAAACATATACTTTTTCCTCGATAAAAAGAATGATCTTGATAAAAATGAATGGTACCCGCGGCCAGACTTGAACTGGCAAGGGTTTGCACCCCACGGATTTTAAGTCCGTTATGTCTACCATTCCATCACGCGGGCAAGGTCAGGTTATTTTAGACTCTATGAAGATTGCACAGACTAATAAAAAAAACGTTAAAAAGCAAGTATTTTTACTATAAAACCTCATTTCTTCTTGATTTTCATCGAGTATATAGCTAAACCGGAAAGATTTCAGCCAAAAAACCGTCATTGCGAGGAGGCGATGAAATCGCCGACGTGGCAATCTAGAATACGCGAAACGTTACTCTAAAAAAACAGCTTTGCGTTTACCTAGATCGCCACGGCATCTAAAGAGCCTTGCTATGACGATTATAGAAAAATGTAGGGTACTATGCCTTTTGTTACAGAATATATCATATATTTATTCTTGACTAAGCTTTTCCAAACAAATTTTTTCAGTAATTTTTTGCAATTGTTCTACCCTGCCAATTAAATACAGCAACTGCTCCTTAGTAATCCTGTAGTGTTTGTCATATCTTGCTTTAACATAAGCATCTCGGAGTAAGTCAAAACATGCTTTTTGCTCTTCACTTTCATAGGGAAATATTTTGCAAAGATCATGATAGAAAATCCGTGCAATTTGGTTTAGTTCTAATAGATCATGCAATTTAGGTTTATAACCATCAAATACTAACAAAATAGCATTATAAAAACTCTCGGTAGCTTGATGAAGTAAAAAGGCTGATTCAGAGTAATTGTCATCTTCAAAAAAAGCTTTTATTCCAATGAATAGTCCTTTTCCTCTACCAAACCAACATTCATATTCTTCTTGAGCTATTGGTTTGCGTTCCGACCATGGCAAGTCCTTAGCTTCCGATAACACAAATTCCCCAGTATCATATAGCAAGATTCCTTCATTTCTAATATCACGAAAAAAATACTTACCTTTCGCGAGTTGGTTATTTACAAAGTGAATAGGCTCAAGTATCAGTGTCACTGATGGTTCTTTCATAGATACTAATGGATCTTTGGTAATATCTATGGGGAATTTTCTATCTAATCTTTTATATATGTTATATTTTAAGTTAATAGCTTTATATCCAGCATATTTTCCTTTTTTTAAGATCAGTAACAGATCTATATCGCTCTGATAAACATAGGTAATATGATTCTCTGTGTACACGTCTTGTACCCAATCCCCTCTAGCATATGAGCCAAATAAAACTATCATTGCTATTTTTGATTTGCCAGCAGCTAAGATTTCTTGGACAATAATGTCTAATCTTTTTTTAATAACTAATGAACGTTCAGGTAATGTGGTTTGCATAAGATTACTTTTATTAATCCATCAGATTACTATAACATAAAATAATGCTACCACTAAGAAGGCAATCGTTATAATGCAAAATATTTTAAGTAATATAATTAACCCTGTGCGGAGCTTAATACAACTAATATAATCTTCAATTACCACACGCATACCAAGCATTGCATGATAGAAAGCGGTAATAAGCAGTATTCCTAAAGGGACAATATTGTAAGGTCTTTGTAAAGTACTAACAAAATGAGTAAAACCCTCTCTAGTAGCATATTTAATAAAAAATATTAGCCAAATAGAACAAATTGCTAAAATAATAGCTGTTATTCTTTGATGCAACCAGTGACTCGAACCACTTTTTGCCGAACCAACCCCTTTAGCTTTTGCCAACTCTGTCCTTAAATTATTATTCATATAGAGGCCTTAAGTTAAATTATTATTTCACCTTACGTATAACACCCATGGCAATTTAAAAGTCATAGGGAAAACAACCTAGCGTCATTGCGAGGAGTGCGTAAGCACGACGAAGCAATCCATTTCTAATTACTTTATGGATTGCTTCAACCACTACGTGGTTTCGCAATGACGTCTTGTACTTTTCTGCAATTTTTAAATGCTATACGTAAGGTGAATCACTAATAGACACTTAGAAATTTATAAACAATAGATATCTTTCGAAACTCGCTTGTGCTGAGGAATTTGAAGGAGTCACGGAACGCAAAACCGCAGCGTACTTAGGCGTACGTGAGGATTTGAGTACCGGAACGACGTACAAATTACCAGCAGAAGTAGAGTTTCGAAAGATATCTAATATTAACAACCTGTTCTAGTTAGCTATAACAACCAAAAAACTAACATCATCAATATCGAAGCTACTACCACAAACCAACCTGTGAAGTTAATAGCCCTTATTGAGAAACAATGCCCACTATCCCAAATTAAGTGACGCACCCCATTACATAAATGATAAAACCATGCAAAACTTATGAATATTAGAGGAATTCTAAGTAAATTACATTTAAAGCACTGTAAATATTCAGGATCAAATTTACTAAAAGCTAATAAAATAAAGCACCACGACAATATTGATAGTCCAAAAAATAAGCCTATCCCCGTTATACGATGCAAAATAGACAAAACGGAGCTTATCTGCTTTTTATATATCGTCAAATGAGGAGAAGTAGGTCTACTATTATAAATTTCCTGCTTTGTTTTTGTCATAAGTTTCTGTCATAAATTATCTATAGGTGTAATCTATATCCTAAAACAAATTCAGGATGAAGCCCCTATAACTCTAATAGCAACAGTATAAACGCTAGTTAGAAAATACTCAAGTTTTCATATTGTATTGTATTGTATTGTATTGTACAATAACTATTATACAATAATGAAGTTAATTTTATGAGAACGATGAGTATTAGTTTAAACGAGACCTTATATGATAAATTAAAATATATGATTCCTTCTAAAAAAATTAGTAACTTTGTAAGCAATGCTATTGCTAAAGAATTAGAAAAAAAGGAACTGGAACTTACTTTGGCATATAAAGATGCAGAGCAAGATAATGAACGTCAAAATTTGCTAAAAGAGTGGGATGCAATAGATGACATTAGTAAAAAATAAAGAAATAATACGAGGCAATATTTATTGGGTAAATCTTGATCCAACAATTGGAACTGAAATTCAAAAAACAAGACCTGCAATAGTTATATCTAATAATATTCAGAATAAAATATCTAGTAGAGTAATAATTATCCCCATTACCTCAAATATTAATAATATTTTTCCTTTTGAAGTAAGAGTTACAGTTAACAACAAAACTGCAAAAGCGTTAACTGATCAAATTAGAACCATAGATAAATCTAGATTGGGAGAGTTTATAGAACAGTTGAATAAAACTGAGATTATTAATATTGAAAAAGCTATTAAAGTTACTTTAAGTTTGACTTAAGTAACCTAGGTTTGATATAACAAGTTATCAGTATCATCTCTGCTCGGGTTGATGACATAGGGACTATTACTCCTTATACTTCATCTCCATAGAGTAAGGCACAACCTTTGAAAATATTTTACCAATTATTGGTACTTTAGTGATAACGTTACTTGCAAAAAAGAAAGAAGGTATTACATTACCTTTAAGCTTCATTTGATGTTTATTAGTATCAATTGTACCTTGCATTGTAAAATCAAAAAATGGTCCGGTAGCTGATGTATCAGCAATATTTATGGTATTACCTATATAACTAAATCTACCTGTCATGTTCCTAAACATGATATCCTTATTATTTAATATAAAACTCATAAAACCTGGGAAAGAAACAACCGATACCATTCTAGTAAGAAAAGGCACATCGGTGGTAACAAAGCGCTTTATATCAAATGTTCCATCTACGATTGGTATCACTTCTCCCTTTCTAGCATCATATCTTTTTGTATCAAGTGTCAGATTTATAATACCAGATTTCATTTTATTATACATACCAATACCTCTAAATAAAGCTCCAGCATTATCACAGGTAACTATCCATTGTTCTAGATCTTTTTTATCTGTAAGTAGCATTTTAAAAGATTTAGTACCAATTTTTGAATTTAAAGAACCAGAAAAACATTTGATTTTATTACAATCAATTTGTAAATTAAGCTTATCAAGCATTATATTATTTTTTAACCTTACCCTATCTACATCAACTGTTAAATGAATATTTTTTGGATCTCCTTCTTTCTCTAAGAATTGCATCATATTAGATTCAGACAAATCTAGTTGTTTCCCATGAATCTGAGCATTCAAGCTATCTTTACCTAAAAGCAATTTTCCTACTAGATCAGTCGTATTATACTTCATTACAGGTAAAGTAACATCATACTTATCTTCTGCTACTTTAACCTTAGCAACTATTTTTAAGTTATTTTCTCCCGAAAGATTAAAATCAATATCACCATTTAGGTTATTATATAACTTGCCAGTTAAAGTAAATTTAGCTTCACTACCAAGTTTTTTATGTATAGATATTTTATCAATATAAAATTCTAAGTTTTTGAGGTTAGTATTGGCTTTAATTAAGCTTTTCCCATCTTTTTGCTCTTTATATTCAAAATCTAGGACACTACTACCTGAGATTAACTTTAATATACCAACCTTTTGGTTATTACCCATAATGGTAGTTTTTACTTTTAATAGATTCTGATAATCATCTTGGTTATTATCAGTAACATTAACATCGATAAGTAAATTACTGTCATAGCCATTAATTTTACCTATACCGATCAAATTTACCTTATCGCCATTAAATGTTCCAGTTATTTTGGCATTTTTTAATATGACATTGTCACTAAATGCTTTGCCATTTACTCCCGTTATTATTGTAGAAATGTCATAAGTATTTTTGATAACTGGGCTAATTGGTATTATTATGCCAATTTTTGAGTTAGCGATTCCAGTAATCTTTTTAAGATCGATCCCTTGTTTTTTTATCTTGTTATAATCCTCATTTGATATGAAATCAATTAAATCGTTAACACTCCCCTTAGCATCAGCATTAACAATAAAATTTGATTTATCCATCCCTTGCCAATCAAAAGTTATTACCCCACCTGAAATAAGACTATTACTACTATATGCTTGATTTAATATGAACTTAACAGATAGCCCAGATATAGTAACATCAGTATCAATTTTTCGTAAAGGGGGATAGTCTTTATCATATTGATATTCAAGATCTACAACATGCAGCTTAGCCTTCAATGCAGTTTCTAAGGAAATATTCTTTTCTAAAGAATTTTTATCAAAATTAAAATCAAATTCTCCATTTCTAATATAACCACCTTTCATATATTCCTGTAGAAATAAAATTACTTGATTATCAGGAATAATTTTCTCAGCAATTTGATAAATCATTATAGGAATATTCTGAGCATTACCACTTGCTTGAATTATGCTACCATCCAATACACTATTGAATAATAGATATGCTTTATCACCAAACTCTAGTTTACAATTGATTGATTTCTTAGAAGCTCTAGAAATTTTACTGTTATAGGAACAAAATCCTTCACCATCAGGTAATTTCTCGCCATAACTATCAAGCAAAGAGACATTTTTTATAGACCCCAAGTTTAACTGTGTTTCAATCTTATTTTTAAAAAAATCCACAATGGAACTAGCAGATATTTTAGCATTTATTACTAGTTGATCATCTTTAGAGATTAAGGAAAAACTATCTATGTCAATAGTACTAAGAATTAAAGGCTTGGTTGTTATATCATCAATAATAAAACTGATTTTGCAATTAGTAATTTCACCTTGGGCGTTATTTGCTAAATCCATAAAGATTTTATCGATTGATAGAATATTATTTCTTACTTGTAAGTTACCTATCCGTATTTTCATAGCTTTTTTATCAAGGTAAAATTCTATTATCTTCTTAATTGGCTTATCTAAATATCCTTTACTACTACTTAATATTAATAAAGTTAAAATTACTACAATTGTGCAAACTATTATGCTTAGGTTAATAAAAAATCTTTTAATGAGCATCATCTTGTTATTTAGTACTTGATCAGTTAATATATACTTTGCAGCAATATAGCACAACAAACTTGTTGCACTAAGTATATACTGAAAAAAATTTGAAAATTATTTATGAATATTAGACTTCATTTTATAGGCACTGGTTACGTTGGATTAGTATCTGGCGTAATGATGAGTTACTTAGGACACGACGTTACTTGCTTAGATACCGATATTTCTAAAATCGATCAGCTTAAAAAAAATATTTTACCAATTTATGAACCAAAATTAGCTCAGTACCTACCACCATTAGTAAAGTCTAGTAAGTTGAAGTTTACAGCCAACTACTCGGCTGAATTAAGAAATGCCCAAGCGGTATTTATTACAGTAGGAACACCACCACTACCTTCAGGGGAGGCAGATTTACAATATATTTTTACTGCTATCGATAATTTATGTGAATGGATCAACGATGATTGTTTGATTGTTATTAAATCAACTGTACCTCCAACAACATGTAACCAAATTATTGATTATTTAAAAAAAAGGAATCTTAAATTTCCTATTGCCTCAAATCCTGAATTTCTTAGAGAAGGTACTGCTGTAGATGACTTTTTAAACCCTGATAGAATATTAATTGGCACAAATAATAAACACGCAGAAGATTTATTAAAAAAGATCTACATGCCTTTGACTACAAAGAATATATCTCTTATATGTACTGATTTGGTTACGGCAGAACTTACCAAATATGCCTCAAACGCTTTCTTAGCAACAAAGATTGCTTTTATTAATGAAATGGCAAATTTATGTGAGAGAACTGGGGCAAATATCAAAGAACTATCGATTGCTATGGGACTCGACAAGAGAATAGGTAAAGAATGTTTAAATGCTGGTCCTGGATTTGGTGGCTCATGTTTTCCTAAGGATCTCTTAGCACTTTCACAAATAGCGGGGCATTATCAATGTAACTTACAAATAGTTAATTCTGTTATAAGTAGTAATGATCAAAGAGCCTATGATATGGCGGATAGGATTGATTATATCATAAATGATAATTTGACTAATAAAAATATTACCGTATTGGGTCTTACTTTTAAGGCTGGTACAGATGATATTAGAAGCAGCCCTTCTATTAAAATCATCAAAATTCTAGTTGATAAAGGAGCTAATATTATAGCCTTCGATCCAATAGGTATGGATAATGCTAAAAAAGAGCTAAAAAATATATTTTTTGCCGATTCAGCACTTAGTGCTTGTCAAAATAGTGATATAATTGTAGTGGCAACCGAATGGTCGGAGTTTAAAGATTTAGATTGGTCGCTTATTCGCCATCAAGTTAAATCTCCTATAATTATTGATTTCAGGCACATTCTTGACGGAGATATGCTAAAATCTCTTGGGTTTAAATATTATCTTATTGGTACACAATATGAAGTTTGATTTTATTCACTTAAGAGTACAAAGCTCATATTCATTTCTTGAGAGTGCTTTAACAATTGATCGTATAGTAGAGCTGGCACAATTACACAAAATGCCAGCGATTTGTTTAGCAGATAAGGGTAACTTATTTGGCTCACTAGAGTTTGCTCTAGCTAGCTGCAGGGCAGGAGTACAACCTATAAATGGGGCAATTGTAAACGTTGCTTTTACTAAAGATAATTTTGGTGAAATGGTGCTGATTGCTAAAGATGAGGTAGGTTACAAAAATTTACTAAAAGCAGTTAGTGCTAGTTTCACTGAAAATGATCGCAAAATTTGTAATCATATTACTTTTGATGATTTAGTTAAGTACCATGAAGGGCTTATTATCTTATCCGCTTATACTGATGGGATAATTGGTAAAAGCCTGATTGATGGAAACGAAGAATTAGCCATTTTTTGGACCACTAAGCTACAAAGCATTTTTGGTGATCGTTTCTATTTTGAGATTATGCGGCATAATTTAGCAATAGAACAATCTATAGAAGCAAATTATATAAAAATAGCCGATGACCTTGGTATTCCACTAATTGCTACCAACAAAGTATTGTTTAGCGATGTTAACATGCATGATGCACATGATGTATTATTATGTATATCTGCTGGTGTTAGTAAAGAAGAGGAGAATCGTAAAAAGGTTAGTACTGGTTGTTATTTTAAATCACCAAAAGAAATGCTAGAACTTTTTAGTGATTTACCTGATGCTGTACAAAATACCGTCCATTTAGCCCAAAGATGCCATTTTATGGCACATGCTAATCCACCAATGTTACCAAATTTCTCTAGTCTAGATATTAATGAAATAGATCTAATTAAGCAAAACTCCATAGCAGGATTACTATCAAGACTTGATACAAAATTTAAATGGGAAAATATTGCCATAGATAAACAGCAAGATATTAAACAACAATATTTAACTCGTCTTAATTACGAACTAGATATTATTTGTCGGATGGATTTTGCTGGCTATTTTCTTATAGTCTCTGACTTCATAAAATGGAGTAAAGAGCAGGGTATTATGGTAGGACCTGGTAGAGGCTCTGGGGCGGGTTCAATAGTTGCTTGGAGTCTTCTTATCACTGATCTCGATCCTATTAAATTTGGTCTACTATTTGAGCGTTTTTTAAACCCTGAACGTATATCAATGCCAGATTTTGATATTGATTTTTGTCAAGAACGGCGAGAAGAAGTTATTAATTATGTACGTTCTAAATACGGGGATAATAAAGTTGGTCAAATCATCACTTTTGGTAAGATGCAGGCAAAAGCTGTTATCAAAGATGTATCACGAGTTCTTGGCTTGCCTTATAAATATGCCGAATATCTAACTGAGCTTGTGCCATTTAATGCTGTTACTCCCGTTACATTAAATCAGGCTATAAAGGAAGTAAAGGAGTTGAACAACGCCGCCCATGGCAGTGGTCTATATAATTTAGATGGTCAAGAGGAGCTAATAAAACAAGTATTGGATACATCCTTAGTGCTTGAGGGACTTAACAGGCATGCTTCTACACATGCAGCGGGAATCGTTATAGCTGGCAAAGATTTAGTAGAAATATTACCAGTTTATAAAGACCTAAATTCGGATATGTTGGTAGTACAATATTCCATGAAATATGCTGAGATTGCTGGTTTAATTAAATTTGATTTTTTAGGTCTGCAAACTCTGACTGTTATTACTAAATGTCTAGAATTATTAAAACAGCAAGACATAAATATTGATTTTACTAATATGCTATTTGATGATCAAAAAACTTATGAACTACTGTGTAATGGTAGAGCTACCGGTGTTTTCCAGTTTGAAAGTAGTGGAATGCAGGATGCTTTAAGACGTCTAAAACCTGACTCCATCCAAGATATAATAGCGTTAGGAGCATTATACCGCCCTGGTCCTATGGATAATATACCAACTTATATTGCTTGTAAGCACGGTTTGCAGCTACCAGATTACTTGCATGAGATGCTTAAACCAATTTTAGAAGAGACTTATGGAGTTGTTATATATCAGGAACAGGTCTTAGAAATTGCCAAAGTAATTGCCGGCTATAGCTTAGGTGGAGCAGATTTACTTCGTAAAGCCATGGGCAAAAAAATAAAATCTGAAATGGCAGAGCAAGAAGAAACTTTTATTAAAGGTGCAATAGCTAACAATATTTCACGCCAGCAAGCAGAGTCTATTTTTACAACAGTGGCTAAATTTGCTAGCTATGGTTTTAATAAAGCACACGCCTCAGCTTATGGTGTAATATCTTATCAAACCGCCTATCTGAAAGCAAATTTCCCAGCCGAATTTTTGGTAGCTTGTTTAAATCTTGAATTAAATAATCATGATAAAATCAATCTATTCATGCAAGAAGCTAGAAATAACAATATTACTATTATTCCTCCTAATATCAATCTTTCCACTGGTTATTTTAGTACTACTCATGAAGAAGGAAAGACATTTATCATCTATGCCCTAGGTGCTATCAAAAGTGTCACAGCTACTTTTGGCAAAATATTAGCAGAAGAAAGAGTTAAAAATGGTAAGTTTAAAAATATTATAGATTTTATTGAGAGGCTATCGCTTAAATCTATTAATCGAAAATTATTAGAGAATCTTATTAAAGCCGGGTGTTTTGATACGTTACATTCTAATCGTAATCAGTTACTGTTAAGTATTGCTAAACTTTTAGCTTACGCCTCTTCCTATCATGCAGAAAAAGTTTCTGATCAATTTAGCCTGATTAAGGTAAATTCTGCAAGTCAACAAGTGTTAATTGAAGCAGAACCACTTGATAATAATACTGTCTCTTCTTATGAATTTGAAGTATTAGGACTATTCATTACGCTACATCCATTATCAAGATATCAAGATTTGCTAGCTAGGCTTAATATTGCAACATCACTTGACTTACAAAATGATAGTGGTGCTACTTCTAGTAGGCAGATAAGGATAGCTGGGGTAATACAAAAAAAAGATTCACGTATGTCATCTCGTGGAAGGTTTATAACCTTACAACTATCTGATCAGTTTGGTATTTTCGAATTAACTATTTATAGTGAAGAAATACTTAAAAATTTTGTTCACTTACTTGACATTCAATGTCTAGTTGTGGCAAACTGTGATTTGTTTAAGGATGCTGGAGGAACAAGGTTAATCGCTAAAAGCTTCACAACTATTGACGATATAATGAATGAAGAACGACTAGAGATAAAACTCTATCCACAAAATCATTATGAACTATGTCAAATCGTTGATTTGCTTAAAAACCGTATTAGCCCTGAACGTAGTAATACAAGAATAATTTTACTGCTTAAAGTGAGTATACAAGATGAATTTCAAGAGTTGGCTAGGTGTACAAGTGGTGAGCAGACTAGGTGTAGTCAAATCGTTGTTCCTACGCGAAGTTCCATCGTGCCACAATGCCAACACTTGAAAGGCAAAGGGTATATAAATAATAACTTTACTGCTCGAGTCCATTTACCAGAAATTTTATGTCTAGAAACTGAAGATTTTGAATTTTTAAATCGGTTTATGCTAGGTTCTAGTTAACCTGAATTCGATGTAACTTGTTACATCGAATTCAGTATTATATATAGAAACAATCAGGTTTGAAGCGGCTGCCCACCTGATTGTTAAAATATAATACTCCATTCAATATGTGATTTTAATAATTAAAATCACATATTGAATGATGAAAAAAGTTAAAAAATCGTCTATTAGCGAAGTGCTATTGTAAGGCTTAAACCGTCATTGCGAGAAGCCGCTGCAAGAAGCGGCAACGTGGCAATCTTGTGAAGTAGTACTCAAATCACCTAGAGGTCACCTAACAAAGGCAGATATTACTTCATGAGATCGCCACGTCGGCGATTTCATCGTCTCCCTCGCTAATAGGCGGTTCTTTGGCTAAAACCTTTCCAGTTTAGCTATAGCTTCGATTAATCCTTTAAATAAATTTAAATCTAAATCATTAGGGTTTAAATATTCAGGATGCCATTCTACTCCTATAACAAATTTGTGATTTATTGACTCAATTGCTTCAATTATTCCGTCCGGTGCTGTTGCTGCAACTTGGAGCTCCTTGCCTATTTTTCCTACTGCTTGATGATGGCTCGAGTTAACCATACAAGTTTGCTTATTTCCCGATAAGTTTGCAAGAATAGTGTTTGGTTCTATCGTTATAGAATGCGATAATGTATGTTTGGGGACAGGTTGCTCGTGGTTAATAACCGTAGCTACTCCTGCTTGTGACTTTATGTAATCAGGTATATGCTGGATAAGGTTGCCACCACATACTACATTTAACATCTGCATACCACGACATATTCCAAGGAATGGCATATTCTTTTCTAGAGCTTTTTGGATAAGTAGTAACTCAAAATTATCACGTTGCTCGTTGGTAGCTGTTCTATCACAAGTGAATTCTTGACCATAAAATTTAGGGTGAATATCCTCATCGCCACCGGGAATAATTAGCCCATCGATAATTGACAGCATCACTTCAATTGTATCATATTGATAGGGTAGCATTAAGGGGATTCCCCCAACTTTTATCACGCTATCTGCATAATTTTGTCTAATTGCATACCAAGGAAAAGGAGCATAGGCATACTTTTCAGAATTATTAGCCAAATCTAGAGTAATCCCTATTACTGGTTTTTTTTGTATCATATTAACCTTATCGCTTTACCATGCGAGTACCACAAATTATGTCATGTAGAAACTTTTTCTCATTAGTACATATCATGCAGATAATACTTATAATCCCCAATATTACAGTACTACTTATTAGTGCTAATATAATAAATCTAATCAACGATTTTAAAAAGCTTATTCGAGTACCATCCTCGTTTATGATCTTCATACCTAAAATATAGCAACCAAGAGTTGCTTGCATTGAAGATGACTCAAATATTGGATCATATAATATTGTTAATGATAGTATTATTAATGTCGAAATGAAAGAATCGGATAGTGTATCGGCTAGTGGAAGGTTACTTAGTAGTATCATAATAATACAAATTAGAAGAAAAATAATTAAGAAAATTCGATCCAAAACTACAGCAATAGATCTTCGCCAAAAGCCACAATAGATATATCCATTCATAAAATTAGTTTCCTTTCATGTGATGTTTCAAAAGTATGAAATGGTGGTGGAGATGATACTGACCATTCAAGGGTATCAGCCCCATCACCCCAAGGATTATTTGGGCATTTTTTGCCATATTTCATAGTATAAATAACAATAAATACAAAATAAAGAGCTGCAATAAAGGAAATAACTGCTCCGATAGATGAAACCATATTCCAGCCGGCAAACGCATCCGGATAATCCGGTATTCTTCTTGGCATACCCGCTAATCCTAGAAAATGCTGAGGAAAGAATGTCAAATTAACGCCGATAAAGGTAATCCAAAAATGAATTTTACCCATCATTTCAGGATATTGCCGCCCTGACATTTTACCAAACCAATAATAGAACCCAGCAAATGCGGTAAATAAAGCCCCTAGCGACATGGTGTAATGGAAATGTGCTACAACATAATATGTATCATGTAAAATTCTGTCGATTGCTGAATTTGATAATATTATGCCGGTAACTCCGCCAATAGTAAATAGCAAGATAAACCCTATGGAAAACAACATAGGCGTTTCAAAAGTAATTGATCCTCCCCACATTGTGGCAATCCAGCTAAAGATTTTGATACCAGTAGGTACAGCTATAATCATAGTACCAGCAGTAAAATATATTAATGCATTGTACGAGAGACCAACAGTAAACATATGGTGAGCCCAAACTATAAAGCCAACAAATCCTATAATTACCATAGCTACCACCATACCAAAATAACCGAATATTGGCTTACGGGAGAAAGTAGAGATGACCTGACTGACTATACCAAATCCCGGTAATACTACGATATATACTTCTGGATGACCAAAAAACCAAAATAAATGCTGAAATAACACTGGATCTCCGCCACCATCAGGCTTGAAAAAAGTAGTACCAAAATTTCGATCAGTCAGTAACATGGTTATTGCACCCCCTAACACAGGAATTGCTAGTATCAGCAAGAAGGCAGTAACCAAAATTGACCAAACAAATAAGGGCATTTCAAATAACCCCATACCATCAGTTCTCATATTAAAGATAGTGACAATCATATTAATTGAACCAAGAATGGAGGAAAGCCCTGTAAGATGTAAGCTTAAAATAGCCATATCGACAGCAGCCCCAGGATGCCCTACTAGACTACTTAGAGGAGGATAAAGCGTCCAGCCAGTACCAGCTCCTCCATCAACCAAACCTGACAGCATTAATAATATAAAAGCAGGGACAAGTAGCCAAAAACTTATATTATTTAGCCTAGGAAAAGCCATATCCGGGGCACCTATTAAAATTGGTACAAAGTAATTACCAAATCCACCAAATAAAGCTGGCATAATCATGAAAAATACCATAATTATAGCATGAGCGGTAATTAATACATTGTATAGCTGATAATTACCACCTAGTAGATGCCCGCCGGGTACTGCTAGTTCTAACCTAAAAATAACAGAAAATAATCCACCAACAAGCCCAGCAAATATGGCGAATATAATATACATTACGCCAATATCTTTGTGATTAGTAGAAAAAATCCATCTTTGTAAACCCGTAGGGGTTTCGTGATGATCAGATATTACTTCTGCAAGAGGTCTAATAGAGGCTTTATCTTTAAGTGTCATAATGGTTACTATTTACATTCTTTAAGTTGATCAATATCTGCACCTACTATGACTTCGATATTTCTAGTAATTTTATCATAATCCCAGTCCCACCATTTTATTTGTGCTAATTTGTCTACTATGTCTTCTGAGAATCTTTTTCTAATAATTCTACTAGGATTACCTACAGCTATAGAATAGGGTGGTACATCCTTGGTGACCACTGCATATGCTCCGATAATTGCTCCGTCTCCTATTGTTACTCCTGGCATAATGACTGAATTCGTACCAAACCACACATCATTACCAACTATTGTACTTCTAGCTTTGTTGCAAGTTGGAGTATAATTATTCCAACCTTCAAAAATAAAAAATGGATAAGTAGAAAAACCATCCATGAGATGGTTTACATCATCCATGATGAAGGTAGTTCCTTTGGCAATAGCACAAAACTTACCGATAATTAATTTACACTGATGACAACCTATAACATTATTACGTTCAAACTGTTCTGGATAGTGGCTATCATGATAGTAACTATAATCACCTACCATTATGTTAGGATTATGAATAAAATGTTTTAAAAATATAGTTTCTTTAACCTGTTTTGCGTAAAGATGGGGATAATGCTTGTTGAAATGTACCATAGTAACTCTTTTATTTAATTTATTTGAAGGCTAATTTTTTGTTAGTCTTCATATTCATAGAGAATTTTGACTTTGCCATAATCAACCAGTTTTGAAATTCTTCCTTGCTTACCACTTCAATGGCAATCGGCATAAAAGCATGGTTAATACCACAAAGCTCTGAACACTGACCATAATACACGCCTTTTTTGCTAATTTTAGTCCAAGTTTCATTGATTCTTCCAGGAACGGCATCCATCTTTATGCCCAGTGCTGGTACTGCAAAACTATGTATGACGTCTCCTGCCGTAATTAGAAATTTTACCGTAGTATTTTCTGGTATGATAATACGGTTATCAACTTCTAATAATCTTTTTTGACCAGGTTTTAAGTTTTCATCAGTAATTAAATAACTATCAAATTCAATATTCTCATGATCAGGGTAGATATAGTGCCAATACCATTGATATCCTACAACTTTAACCGTCATGTCTATCTCAGGGATTTTTTCGGCAAACCGTAAAATACGAAATGATGGTATAGCAATAATAACTAAAATTATTATAGGGATTATCGTCCAAATAACTTCAATTAAGATATTATGAGAGAATTTTGCTGGAATAGGGTTGGCTTTTGCATTAAATCTAATACAAACATAGACTAGTAGAATGGTAATAAAGACAACTATTCCTCCTGATATTAACAGTAGGAAATTGTGAAACCCGTGAAGCTCTTCCATAAGAGGGCTTGCTGGAGTTTGTAACAACATTTGCCACGCCTGAGGTTCTGAGGCTAAGCAATCGTGAGCAAATAACAGATATAAAATTATAAATTTTTTCATAAATAATACTTAGTGGGCTTAACTCCATATGCTATAGTTAGACAATAATAAGATGATATGTAGTTTTATTAAAGTAAAAAATATGGGATGGTAAAAAAATTTGAAGAATTTATTATTAAATTATTGGAGATTCAATTATGAAAAGTGTGGTACGAGAGTTTAACAGACGAATAAGTATCAGCAAAGAATTGATAGAAGCCTCAGGAGGGGTTCTAGTATTAGGGGTTGTTACAGCAAAGGTGCAAGTAAGTTCATTAAACCAAAGCTTATGGGATTTGTTGCAAGATAGTGGCAAAAGTCAAAAAAAACATGCTCCTAAAACAATTAGTGAACTAATTCCTATTAAAGCTTTACGCGATGCTTACAAGAACTTAGGGGTAAAAGTTTCTAGTTACCCGGGCTCTAATGAAGCTTTATTAAAAAGAATTCTTTCAGATAAGGGATTATATCAAATTAATACGGTTGTAGACATAAATAATTATATTTCTATTACTTCATTACGGTCTGTAGGATCTTATGATTTATCTAAGTTATCAGGAGATATTGAATTTCGACCAGGAAAACTAGGGGAAACTTATATTGGTACTACAAAGAGGGCAATTAATCTTGAGCATTTACCCGTGTTATGTGATCAGGATGGACCATTTGGCAGCCCTACATCTGATTCAAGTAAGGTCTTAATTCAGGACTCAACAACTGATCTTATTACAATAATTTTTAGTTTTGATGGAAATCAGTTGTTACAAGAACAAATGCATGAAATGACAAGGTTATTAACACAATATGCTGGTGCTACTAATGTGCATACTTATTCGATCAAAGATGGGTTTCAAGAATTACTTCTATAATTTGAAGAATTTATTATTGACTTTAAGCAGCCTTTTGGTACGATTCGGCTACTATAGCTAACCTGATTAGCGTTGCTCCGTCATTGCGAAGAGGCGTTAGTTTAGCTATAATGAGTAGATTTTTTAAAATGATTTAAGATTACAATATGGCTGGTCATTCAAAATTTAAAAATATTCAGCATCGAAAAGGTGCACAAGATAAAAAAAGGGCAAAAATTTTTACTAAGTTAGTTAGAGAAATTATTACTGCTGCTAAATTAGGGGCTGATATAAGCAATAATCCACGGCTGCGGAGTAGTATAGCGGCAGCTCGTAGTCAAAATTTGCCAAAGGATCGAATAGATAAGGCAATAAGTGCAGCAAGTGATTCGAATAATAACGAAAATTATGCAGAGATTAGATATGAAGGCTTTGCTCCTGGTGGGATTGCGATAATAATAGAGGCTTTAACTGATAATAAAAATCGTACGGCTGCGGAAATTAGAGCAGCTTTTAGCAAATTTGGTGGTAATTTAGGTGAAACTGGAAGTAGCAGTTATATGTTTGATCATCTTGGAGTAATACAATATCCGGCAAATTTAGCAACAACAGAAGCTATGTTTGACAGTAGCCTAGAGGCTGGGGCAAAAGATGTGATTTCTGAAGAAGATACATATTTAATCTACACGGATATTGAGAACTTTATGCAAGCTGTTGATTTTCTGACCAATAAATATGGACATCCTGAAGAATCTTACGTAGGTTGGGTGCCTAAAAATACCATAATTATAGAAGATAATGATAAAGCAGAGAAGCTATTAAAATTAGTGGATATTTTAGAAGAAAGCGATGACGTACAAAAAGTTTTTGGTAATTATGAATTATCTGATGCAATTTATCAAGCTATGAAGGACATTTAATATGGATTGCCAAATTATTGTTTTAGCTGCCGGTAATGGGAGAAGAATGGAATCTTCGTTACCAAAAGTAATGCACGAAGTTGGTGGTAGACCTATGCTTGATAGGGTGATAACAAATGCTAACAAAGTGACTAACGATATCATTTTAGTTCGTTCATTGCAATTAGAAGAATATACCTCTTCTTATAAGGAGGTTTGTAAATTTGCATTACAGCTAGAACCTCTTGGTACTGCTCATGCGGTATATACTGCTTTAGACTTAGTTGATGACAATAAAATTGTAGCAGTGCTTTACGGAGATAATCCTTTAATCACCGCAAATATTATTAACGATTTATTAGACCACCTAATTTCTACAAATTCCGCCATTACAACGTTATGCTTTAGACGTGATAACCCGGGGCAATATGGACGAATAGTTACTGATGAACTAGGATATTTCTTAAAAATTGTGGAATTTAAAGAGGCAACGAGTGAAGAACAAGCTATAACAATTTGTAATTCTGGTATTATGGCTTTTGAAGCTGGTATATTAAAAAAATATCTACCTACTATTTTTTTAGGTAAGGTTGATAGATCAAAAGAGTTATATTTGACCGCCCTTGTAAAAATAGCTAAGGATAGCGGAGAAAAAGTATCATATTTGCTATCTTCAGACCACGACATAGTGCTTGGAGTAAATACTAAACAGGAGCTAGAAGAAGCTAATAAAACTATTGCTAAGTTAATGGGCAGGTAAATACACACAAAATTCTTCAACGTCATTGCGAGGAGTAGAAGGTGAAATTTGCACCATCGCAGTGGTACTATTTTTGTTATTGTTTTGTACCCTTGAAGCCTTAATACCCATAAGCTTTTCTCCTATAATTTTAATTATACATTATTTTCTTTAGAAATCGATCGAAGCAAATGTATTAGTAAGAAGAATTATTATTGCTACACCTGCTATTAAAATCATGGTTGATGACATAGTGACAAGTAGGAATGGCATCTTTGGTAGTTAATGCTACTATGTACATTAACTACTGATTGCAATTATGCTACGCTGCAGGGTGTAAAGGTAATTTTATTATAGAGTAAGAATTGATTGATGGTGATATATCGAGAGTACTAAAAATTTCAACAAGGGCTGTGGTGAGGTCATGAATCATTTGGTCGGTATGGTTAGGTGTTGGGATGATTCTTAAACGTTCTGTGCCACGTGGTACTGTTGGGAAGTTAATATGCTGAACATAAATATTATAGTTATCTAGCAACATATTAGAGGCTTGTTTGGCTTTAATTGGATCGCCAATAATTATTGGTATAATATGGCTATCATTTTTAAAATAATTCACTTTAGCTTTATCAAAAGATTCTTTTACCTTGGCTATTACCTTTTGGTAAGTTTCCCTCTCTATATTATAATTTTTTAAATGACGAACACTGGCAGTTGCTGCTGAAGCAATAACTGGGGGTAGAGAGGTGGTGAATATAAAACCTGGTGCAGTAAGCCTTATAGAATCGATAATTTGACGATTGGCTGCAACATAACCACCAATAGTGCCATAAGCCTTACCAAGCGTTCCTTGGATCATATCAATTTTATCAGCACAACCCTGAAGATCGGCAATGCCAGCACCATGCTTGCCGTATAGACCCACTGTATGTACTTCATCAATAAAGGTTAAAGCATTATATTTTTTAGCTAAGTTCACTATTTTTTCTATGGGAGAAAATAATCCATCCATAGAATAAGCTGACTCAAAAACAATAATCTTTGGTCTATTAATATCCACTCCTTTGAGTAATTCTTCAAGATGTTGAATATCAATATGTCGATAAATATGTTTTTCAGCTTTTGAGTTACAGATACCGGAAATAATAGAAGCGTGATTTAATTCATCTGAGAAAAAAACTATATTAGGCATTATTTTTGCCAGTGTTGCAAGGGTAGTATCATTGGCAACATAACCGGACGTAAATACTAAAGCTGATTCTTTATTATGTAGGGTTGCTAGTTCTTGCTCTAATTCTATTATGCAGCTATTATTGCCGCCTATATTTCTTGTGCCACCAGAACCAATTCCATATTTGGTTGTAGCCTCTAGAGCAGCTTTGGTAACATCTGGATGCTTACTCATACCAAGATAATCATTGATACACCACATAACAATTTCTTTATCACCATGCCAAGCAGACGGAAAGTTATCTGCCTGCCTTTGAACAGGAACAAATTCACGATATCTGCCTTCTTGTTTAATTCTAGTTATGTGATTATCAAATATATTATTATAGTTAGACATTATATTATTTTTTTATACAGTTTAAAACCTACCTAACCTCAGGTTACCTACGTCCAAATAATCGCTCAATATCTTTGAGTTTGAGTTCGATGTAAGTTGGTCTACCATGATTACACTGACCAGAAAATGGGGTTTTTTCCATTTGTCTTAATAATTCATTCATTTCTTCAGAAGATAATTTACGACCTGCTCTGATAGCATAATGACATGCATAGGTTTCTGTAACATGTTCAATCAATTGAATCAAGGAAATATTTTCACCAAGATCAGATAAATTATCTGCCAAGTCTTGGGTAAGTCGGTTTATATCGGTATTTCCAAGTAAGCTTGGAGTCTCTGATACAATGATAGATCGCTCGCCAAATTTTTCTAGGCTTAAACCTAATTTAGAAAGATCATCCTTTTTATTATACAATAAATCAGCTCTTTTGACATCCGGTAATTCTACTATCTCAGGCATGAGTAATCGTTGCTTAATTAAGCCATTGTTACTTATCATTTGCTTAATTTTCTCGTATCCCAAACGCTCATGTGCTGCATGTTGATCTACGATAATAATACTATCTGCTGTTTGTGATATTATATAAGTGCCGTGCAGTTGGGCTCTTGCTGCTCCTAGTGCAACATTAGGTTTTTTGCATAACTCTACTTCTGCTGGTAATTTAGGCAATGGTGCTAGACTCGAATCCATAACGGAATTTGCCATACTGCTTGAAGGATGAGGTTTCAATCCTCCTGCAGATTCCCTAGTAGAAGTGAATTTTGCAAGAGGTTTATTATTACAATCTAGGTCTAGGATATCATCCTCTAGCACTTCTACTTTAGCATGTGGGTCTGTCTTTATTAATTGTTGCTGAACATTAGAACTATCATTGTGCCTAGGGATGGTTAAATTTTGAGCCTTATAAGTACTGATATTATCAGATATACTTAAACCATTTGGATATACTTTGTCAGAAGAAGAGGCAGGGTTCTTTTGAAATGCCTTATTTGTTTTAACAAAGTTAGTAGTAGTATTTCGAAAAAGACCTAAGGCAGTTGTGGCAACATTCGTTGACACCATATGACTTCTAGTGGCAAGGGCATCTTTGATAGAGCTTATTAGTAATCCCCGTATAGTACCCGGATCATGAAACCTTACTTCTGTTTTGGCAGGATGTACATTAACGTCGACCATGTGGGGATCTATCTGTAGAAACAAAACTGAAACTGGATGTCTATCCCGAGCTAAATAATCCTGATAAGCTAGTCTTAGAGCGATTTGTAGTAATTTATCCTTAACGGGTCTATTATTAACAAATAAAAACTGATCCTCAGCAGAAGCTCTATTAAAGGTAGGAATGCTGGTAAAGCCATATACTGATATTTCCGGTCTTTGTAGATTAATATGGACAGAATTTTCAATAAAATCATAACCCAATATGTCAATTATTCTTTGCTTTAACAGATCATCAAAATTTCCATCTTGACCTTTTACTTTTATGATATTTTTTCCATCATGAGATAAATTAATGCTGATTTTAGGATGAGCTAATGCAATTTTCTTGATTACATCAACCGAAGCTGCTAATTCAGTTTTATCAGATCTTAAAAATTTTAGTCTTGCAGGGGTAGCAAAGAATAAATCACGTATTTCAATCTTAGTACCCTCGTTATAAATGGTAGGTTTAATCTCTTTATTATGCCCACCGCTAAGTTGTATATGATAAGCCCTATCAGCCCCACGTGCCTTTGAAGTAATCAACATCTTACTTACAGAACCTATTGAAGGTAATGCCTCTCCACGAAAACCAAAAGTGTGAATATTTTGTAAATCTGATTCATCAAGTTTAGAAGTAGTATGACGTTCTACAGCAATTTTTAGCTCTTCTTCAGACATGCCTATTCCGTCATCAGAAATAATAATAAGATTTTTCCCTGCTTGCTGTAAGCTTATATCTATCTTAGTGCTAGCTGCATCAATAGCATTCTCAACTAATTCTTTTACTACCGAAGCTGGTCGTTCAATTACTTCCCCAGCAGCGATGCGGTTTATAGTACTATCTGACAGGAGTTTTATCTTCATTACTTACTAACACAAATGTTTTACTACAATAAGGACACACAATAGAGCCTTTGGTTGAATCAATCTCCAAATAAATTCTTGGATGATCAAAAGGTGGTTCTTTGCCAAAACATGATACGGATGTAGAGATAGTCTCAATAATTTCCATATTTTGCATAAATTTGAAGCTATATAAGAGTTTTTTAGTATCTTACTACTATAAAACATAAGTGAAATTTATTCAAAATAAAAATCACTAATTATATTAGTGGTCTAGAAAATTATGATATAATAGAGAAAGAATCCTTTCACCAAACCATTTTATTAAATTGTTGGTAAAAATTTTAAAAATCATTTTACTAACCACTATAATCATTATGGTGATAAGGAAACTATAAATAATATCAGCTGGATAGTGCATAGCAAGAGTAATACGTGAGACTGCCACTAATAAAACAATCAAAAAGGCTATAATTTTTTGCCACATTGTTATATATGGCCAAATACAGTAAGATACCATTAATGCTAATCCGGAGTGACTGCTTGGAAAACTGGATAAACATCTTTCAACTTCAACATTAGCAATTGTTACAAAACTATTAAGAGGTAATGAGCAAAATGGTCTAGGTATATTAACCGAAAACTTAAATAGAGCATAAGTACAACCGAATATAGCATAAATTATACCAATCATTACCATTTTATTATATATAGACCAAAATTTGATCTGACGCTGATTAAAATCTTGAATCTTTTTTAACTGGATATAGAAATATCCACAATATATAAAATAAACGATAGCAAAGTTGGTAATATTAAAACAATAAGAGATAATTTGTAGAATATAAGCTATTATGCTAAAATGGTTAGTAATTCTATTGATCCACAAGAATATCTCTTGATTAAGACCATGGAAATTATATAAAAGTTCAAACATTTTCAATTTCAATTTTGTTTGGTTTAAGTATATGCTACAAATAACAGTGCTAGGATGTGGCTCATCACTTGGTATGCCGATAATTAATTGTGATTGCAATATATGCACTTCTACTTCAAGTTACAATAAAAGAACTAGATCATCAATATACATCGATGATGGTAATAGTCAAATTCTTGTTGATTTTGGTTTTGATATCAAGAATCAATTAATGCGAGAAAAGATTAAAAAATTGGATGGTGCTATATTAACCCATTATCATGCAGATCATGTTAACGGTATTGATGAGTTACGTGTATTTCCATTTTTCCAAAAAATACCACTAGAAATTTTTTCTGACAGTAGCACAGCATTGAAAATTGAGAATCGTCACCAACATTTATTTGCTCCAGATAAACTGATTGCAAGACCGGTAGATTTTTTTGCAAAATTTAAAATTAATACCATAGATGTACAATTCTTCAGACAACATCATGGTCCTATAGATAGTTTAGGTATTAGAATGGATGATTTTGTATATTCTAGTGATGTGCTAGCTTTTCCGGCAGAATCTAAACCATTCTTGAAAAATATCAATGTTTGGATATTAGACTGTATGGCGTATGAATCTAATGATTGCCATGCAGGATTAGATAAAATTTTACAGTGGAACGATGAATATAAACCTCAACAAATATTATTAACGAATATGAATCATTTTATTGATTACCATGAGATATCAAAAATATTGCCAAGTAATATAAAACCTCTATATGATGGTTACAAATTTATAGTTTAACAAACCTGAGTTACCCCAATTCGGGATAAAAATTAGTTAATTCTCATCCCGAATTCACGTAGGTCTATCAACTTTTCAAATTATTAGGAGTATATGATAATACTCGATAAGGTTTCAAGAAATTATGGCAAAACCTATGCTGTTAAAGATATTAGTCTTGAGTTCAAGAAAAAAGAAACTATAGCGATTATAGGATCTTCTGGTAGTGGTAAATCTACTTTATTGCGAATTATCAATGCTTTAGAAGTTCCCACCAGTGGGCATGTGTTAATCGATGACAAAAAATTGACGCAAAAAAATAAAAGGAAACTTTGTCTTAAAATTGGCATGGTTTTTCAAGCGTTTAATCTTTTTCCGCACTTAAATGTCCAAGATAATTTAATATATGCTCCTGTTAATATTTTAGGAATGAAGCAAATGGCTGCCATTGCTAAGGCAGAGAAATTATTAGAACAATTTGGTTTAAGACAAAGAATTACCGCCTTTCCTGTCAATTTATCTGGGGGACAGAAACAAAGAGTGGCGATTTGCCGAGCCTTGATGATGAATCCAGAAATAATGTTATTTGACGAGCCTACTTCAGCTTTAGATCCTGAAAATATTAAAGATATTATTGAAATTATCTCTTTATTAAAAAGTCAAATGACGATGATTGTTGTTACTCACCATATTAAATTTGCCAAAGCGATAGCGGATAGGATCATTTTTATGAATCACGGACAAGTTTTAGCTGATCAGCCGGCAGTAGAGTTTTTTGAAAAACCCAAATCTCATAGAGCAAGATTATTTTTAGAGAATATAGGTGATTTAATGTGAGTAATAAAAGTCTTGTAAAATTAGCAATGCTTCTATGTATTAGTACTGTTATTACCTTCTTGATACGTAAATTGGTAGATGCCCAATTTCCTGAATTCTCTTGGAGTAATCAGAATAGTATATCTTGCTTCATAACGATTTTGATTATTATCAGTATCGTTTATAATTCCCTTAGTCAGAAGGGGATAAAAATAGTCTCTATTCAATTATTAACTTGGGGCGGAATTTTCTTAATTATAATTACTAGTTATGCTTTCAAGTTTGAGTTAAATTACGCCGCTCAAAGAGTCATATCCGTACTAATACCATCATATAATTGGGTCAATAAACAAGGGGAATTAGTGATTAGTCGTAGTAGCGATGGGCATTTTTATATTAATGCACTAGTAAATGGGGTAAAGATTAAGTTTATGATTGATACCGGAGCAAGTGATGTTGCCCTTACTACTAACGATGCTAAAATGCTGGGATTTGACTTATCAAAACTAAATTACACCAGAACTTACTCTACAGCTAATGGTACGAGTAGGGCTGCTTCCGTGAGATTAAATAGTGTTGAGATTGGTAGAGGAGCTTTTTTTAGAAATGTTGAAGCTCACATAGGTACTGGCGGTCTTGACGTATCGTTACTAGGCATGTCGTTATTAGAGCGTTTTAAAGGTTTCAGAATAGATCGAGATATGTTGATTTTGAGTTATTAGGTGTATACTCTTCTAGGAAACAACTATCTAACATATTGATTTTTGAGCATTTTTGCTTCTTCCATTATGAACTTGATAGCACTTATCAAGTGTTAGCTCCTAACAAACTGCTTATAATAGTTTGTTTTTACATAATGCGTAGTGGTGCTACTTTGAAGAATTGCGTTGTCGATATCGTTTTTGGTCTTGTAGTACCATTACTTACATTGGTATTTTTAGGCAAAGTCTCCATGCACCGTAGCTCGGATAACAGCAAAACTACTTATTTTGACTTCGTATATCAGCAACTATCGTCTGCAATTGGTCTAGATCTACCATTCCTGCTATTAATTTACCATTAATAATATAAGCAGGTACTCCCTGTATTTTTAAACCCTTTGCTAACTTAACATTTTTGTCGATGAGATTTTTTATTTCATCTTTATTGATTTCTTCCGCAATTACTTCAGGATTTAGATCATTTACTAGTAACAATTTTTCTACAGATTCTTTGGTAATAGATTTTAAGTCCATTAAACCATTATGAATATCTTGAAACTTACTCGGAGTGGTTTTATAAACAGCTAAAGCAATAGTTGCAGCATAATTAGATGCATCACCAAGAATCGGGAACGGTTTTAAAACGACTTTAACCCCCGTATCTAATTTGATTAACTGGTTAATAAAGTTATGACCTTTTCTACAATAACTACAATTATAATCATAAAAAGTAGCGATGACTACATCTCCATTCGGGTTACCAAGTACAGGAGATGTAAGAGAATCTTCTATTTCAGATTTATTATCTTTTATATATTCGCCAGTTTTTATTTCCATTTCTTGCATTTTACGCTGCTGAAGACCTTCTATTGCCTGAATGATTATTTCGGGATTATTTAATAAATATTCTTTTATAATTTGTTCAGTTTTTTCCACTTCTTCTTTTCTGTCTAACACTTGCTGATCGAGAGTGTTAATCGAAACCGTAGTAGAAGCACTAGGAGTCTTCATAGTTTTATAAGCAAATAATGCTAGAAGAACAACAACAATAATTAATAATACTTTACCAACAACATTATGCATAATATTTTTCTATTAAATAGATTAGTTTGTTATAAATGGTTTATTAGTCCAAGTTATATAGTATATTGGCGTCCATATATGACACTCATGTACCTTATTTCAGCATTTTAGTTACTTTTCTATAATTTTCAAGCATTTTAGTTATTTGCCGATAATTTACTTTACCTATTGGTAGAATTGGTATTTCTTTAACAGGGATAATAACTGGTATATTCTTTTGGTTTGAGTCTATTGAATTTTTATGCATTATTTCTATGAATTTTTCACTATTTATGGTCTGACTTGTGGTCAATAGAAAAATCTGTTTGTCTTTATTATCATCATCAGGGCAAATAGCAACATGCTTACTATCGACATCAATCATATTAGCTAAATCCTCTATTAATATCAGAGAAATTGCTTCTTGTATTGTACTAAACTGCTGAATACGGCTTAATACGGTAAGATATCCATCCTCATCAATTTTTACTATATCCCCAGTATCATACCATCCCAAACCCAATTCTTCTGATGATGTAGGATGGATAATTCCAGGATTATTAGAATGCATGTAGCCAAGCATAATATTTGGTCCTTTGATGAATAGTTGTCCTATCCCCTCTATTCCACTAGACCTCCCGCATAATTCTATTTCTGCTGGTAATTTATTCGTACTACCGGTACTCTGCTCTTCACCTACATTTGAGTACGCTACGGTTCGAAGCTCCGTGGTTTCTTTAAATTCCTCAGCAGAAACAAATTCTGCAAGAGGTCTATTGTGAATTGGTCTAATATAATATTCTATTTTAGGCATCAAACGCCCTACACTTCCAGCACGATAATGCATTGGGGTATTACAAGATATTATTGGAGATGTTTCTGACGTACCATATCCTTCAAAAATTCTTATACCAAACTTATCAAGCCATAATTCCCTTGTGTCTTTTCTCAGTTTCTCACTACTGGCAAATACGTATCTTATAGAATAAAAATCGTAAGGATGAGCATAGACAGCATAACCATGCAAAAATATATCCGTACCAAACATAATTGTCGCTCCGATATCGTATATTACCTCAGGAATACTCCTATAATGCAGAGAAGACGGGTAAAGAAACACTGGTATAGCATTGAGTGTCATCATTATTGTTCCAGATAAACCAAAACAGTGAAAAAGCGGTAAAGCCATAAAGGCAGAATCATCAGGACTAAAATGTACCTTAGCTAGAAGTTGGCATCTATTAGCCTGCAAGTTCCTATGTGATAATACTACAGCTTTAGCTGTTGCTGAAATACCAGAAGTAAATACTACAACTGATGGATCATTATCATCATAACTGCTACATATATTGTTGTAATAACTTTGTGGGAAGAAGCTGGCAATAATAGCCTTAATTTTTAAATATAAATCAATTCTTTGTGTTAAATCTTCAAGGTAAATAATTTTTATATTGGCTGCTAAGATTTTTGCTACCACTTCCTGTAATCCAGCTTTTTCAACAAACTGTTTTGAAGTATATACCATTTTAACGGACGTTGTTTTACATGAAGCCACTATATTGCTCACCTCACTCATATAGTCAATCATAACTGGTCGACGGCAGCAGGCTTGCATAGCATAAAAAGTAACCATAGTTTCAACCATATTAGGTAGCATAAGACCTACATAGTCAGCTACTTCTGTATCCTGTTTTATTAAATTTGCTAAAGTAAAAGATCCCAATATTAATTGGCGATAGGTAACAGATTTATCATCAATATCTTGTATTATTTTTTTGTTAAAACCGTAAGCTTTTGCTGTCTCAATTAGAGACTGAAATATAGTATTCTGATAATCAGAGCTTTCAAACATCATATCAGCCATGATATCATAAAGAGCCTGACCTATATATTTACGCTTTTCCCTATTATCTATATTCGGCTTAGAAGGAAATTTTACTGGTGGCAAAATAGTAATAGTAACCTTAGGAAATATCCGTGTTTTTAATATATTCTTAAGTTTAGAAAAATGAGTAAATTGTGTACCATCTATTCTTACAGGTAGAATTGTCGCATCAGATTTCTCAGCAATCATGCCAGGTCCTTCATATATCTTCATTAAGGAACCAGTAATACTTATTCTTCCTTCAGGGAATATAGCAACTTTTTTATCTTTTTGTACTTCCCTAATCAAGCTCTTTATAGCCATTGAATTAGAAGGATCAATTGGTAAAGTTTTTGCCATCGTTAAGAATGGTTTTACCCACCACACTTTAGCCATAGTTGTATTAATGGCAAAAGTCATTTCTTCAGGTAGATAAGTTGCAAGTAAGGCAGGATCAAGATATGAAATATGATTGGCGATAACTACTGATCTTTTACCAGCTTTATAAAAATTTTCAATGCCTTTTACTTCCACTCTGTACATGCAATCAAAAAGAAATTTTAAAATAGCTCGGTTAACAGCAAAAGGTACTATTTTTACTTCAGGAATTAATTGATAAATATAATAAGCTACCACTATGTTGAGCAGACTAATAAATAATATAACGGATGGTATCGAATATTCCCAATAGAACAACAACGACAATATTGCAGTGGAGCCAGCCATAAATATAGCATTAACAAAATTATTTATAGCAATTATTCTACTACGATGAGCTGAAGAACTCAAATATTGTAATACTGCAAAAAGTGGAACAATATATAGCCCTGCAATAGCAGCTATAAAAAATAAATCGATAATGATCCGCCAATTATGCTTTTTAGATAAAAAGACAAATATACTCTTTAACTGTTCCGGTTCATAATGAACTGCACTAATGCGACTGGCAAAAAATAAATCAATACCAAATATACTGATACCAAGTGCCGAGACAAAAACATATTTCGTGGTAATTTCATTTCCAAAAATCTTACTACACCAAAAAGAACCAACCCCTACTCCAATTGAAAATGTTGCAAGGAACAAATTAGCAACATTTTCATCCGCTCCAAAAGTATCTTTAGCAAGAGATGGAATTTGGGCAAGTATTGCTGCACTGATAAACCAAAACCAAGATATACCAAGAATTGCTAGATATACTTGCTTTTTAGCTTTAGCATATTTAATCATTTCTATACTTTCACGAAATAAATTTAAATTTATTTTAATTTCACAGTTAGAATTATTCGATCTTGGCATAAAATAACTAGCAACAACACCAACCATAGCAATTATTATCAGAATAGTGATGATTAAATTGCCACTTATAGTGTAGTATCCTCCAATAATAGTACCAACTAAAATAGAGATAAATGTTCCTGCCTCAACAAATCCATTAGCTCCCAATAGTTCATTTTTGTATAAATGATCTGGCAGAACACTGTATTTGATTGGTCCAAAAAATGTTGAATGTATACCCATAAAAAATATAGACAAAAAAAGTATTACTAAATTATTATTGAAAAACCCATAAGTAGCGAAAAGCACTATGGATAGTTCAAATAATTTAATGATTTTAACTAAAGTTGATCGCTCATATCTATCAGCCACTTGCCCTGCAATACTTGCAAATATAACAAAAGGCAATACAAAAATAGTATTAGCAGCAAGTACAAGCAATTGGGTTGATTCTACCAATTGACTAGATAGTTTATAAGTAATTAATATAATTAGAGCATTTTTTAGTATACTATCATTCATACAACCACAAAATTGTACTATGAAGATAGGCAAAAAACGCATATCTCGAAATAAATATAATTGATTTGATGGCATGCTTTCTCCAGAGACATATTTAGTTGTAGTATAGTATGTAATTTGTTACTCGATAATCAACTTTTTTCTAAGTCATAACAATTGGCTTATTGCAGGACAAATTTTTGTGTTAGTTTTTATAATGCTGAAACTTTTAGGTTAATAAGGTTGTAAAAATTAAGGTAAAATTTTATGTATAGATTCTTTAAGATTATTTTTAATTTTCTGAAATTCTTCCGTGATATTATTTAGTTTACTTATCTTTTCTAAAAATTCTTTCATTTCATTTTTTTTAAGTAATGGTATCTGTATATTACAAAGCTGTTCATAAGTTAAATTCGCTCTAACAGCTCCATATTTTGTATCGTATTTGCCAATAATGGCTAAATAATATTTTGACTTTAAAATATGTAATAAATATTCGGATGGTAGAATATCTTGGAATTTTTTTAAAACTCTAAAGACGGTATAAATACCACTTACATAACCACCGCTTAAATCCTCAAAGACTAAACCTAAAGAACCCACATTAATCCTATGCGGATTATATACCAAATCTCCAGCTTGAACCTGCTTGTATTTTTGGTTTATGTCCTCACCTTTTAAAATTTCATTGTCAAAAACACCAATACTATTACTTACACCTAAAATTCTAAAATCTGTAATTGGCTGTAAAGAGGGCTCTGTTTTTTCTGTTATCTCCTCAATATAATTACCAAGTTTTATAATATCACCTTTTAAATTAGCAAAAATATCAAAATAATCATAAATCCACAAACTATAACCATTCTTGGCGATTTCAGTTGATGCTATTATAGCAGATTCAATTTCTAAAACAGTCTTTTTATTGTTGAAAGCATCAAGTGCAGCTGGCAAATCATTGTCCTTAATTGGCTTCTTTCTTGAACCAAGTTCATGACCAACCGCATTAACTGCAAAAAAGAATGTGTTTGATATCTTTCTGTTTTTCTCGAAATACACAATACTTGTTTTTGTTGGTGTGTAAGGTTCAAAAAGCTTTCTTGGCAATGAAACAATAGAAACATTTGATGAATTATTAAAAATATACTCTCTTACCTTTCCAACATCGCCCCCATCTGAAAGAAAGTTTTCTTTTACAAGTAAACAACCTCTACCACCTAGTTTTAAAGCTTCAAAGCAATGTAAAGCACAAATAGCGTCACCATTATTTGATTGAATTGGATACAAATACCCAAACCTTGTTTGTTGCGAATATGGTGGATTTGTAATTACAATATCATATTTTTGATTTACATAATCAGACAGGGTATCTTGTTTTTTGATATTACTATGTCCGTCTCCGAACAAAATCATATTCATTTTTGCAATTCTTGCATTTACAGTAATCTCAGAACCGTAAATTGTTTTTTTTCTTAGAATATTTTGCATCTCATCGTTAAATGAAGTTCTGATTTTTAAATATCTAAACGCTTCAATTAAAAACCCTCCTGTACCACAAAAAGGGTCATAAATGGTTTCGCCAATTTTAGGATTAACCATACTTATCATTGTTCTTACAATATTTCTAGGTGTAAAATATTCGCCTAAATCTTTAATTTTGATGCCTTGGTAAGCATTTTTTAAAAAATACTCAAAAGCATCACCATTCACATCACTATCTGAAGCTGTAAGGTTAAGTTTTGAAAGTTCGCAAATAATTTCTTCAAAAATATCAGGTGAATTAATAGGGAATGCTTCGCTAAAAATATCACCATATTTCTTGTTAATCTTAATCCAAACAACATCTTTCACATATTGATACAATTCGTTTCCTTTTCTCTGAGAAAATGAACTCCATCTAAGGTACTCATCTAATGTATTCTCCTCACCCCCCAACATCTTTAGAACAGAAATCTCATCAAGAATTTTTAAAAACAAAATATCAGAAAATGCTCCAAATCTATCAAGACCTGCTTGTAGACCATCCTCTCTTAGTAAATTAGCTGCTCTTTTAAATATCTTAATAAGCTCGTCTCTTGAATGCTGAATAAAATTTACTGCAGATAGTATTTCAGATCCTTCGTTAACAAATCTGAGTGCCGTATGATGATTTACAAATTGCCTTACATCTTCTCCATCAATTTTAAGATTACGCCCATTATACAAATATTGGGTTTCAATATAACTTCCATTATAAGCAAATATAAGTGGCGTATTTAGTGGTTTAGCATACAAATTCAATGCTTGGTTTATTGCTAATTGTATACTTTCATTCGGTTTTTTTGCCTCAATTATTATTATTGGTTCATTACTTCCTTCCTTGTATAGCACAAAGTCAGGCATTTTACCGTTAAGTAATTCTTTTTGCTTTGTAAGTTTCACTCTTTGTTGAAATACGTTACATTTTGGGTCTTTTTCATCGACAATCCAACCAAGATTATCAAGTTGGACTAAAATATCATGCGTTACAGACGCTTCTAATCTTTTAGTATACATATAGAATATTCCAATTTCACAAAACAGCTTGTTTTATCAACAAATTAAACATATCGTAATTATCTCTGTTATTATATCTACAGAACTCATCAACTTATTTTTGCGAGTGTTGTGATGATACACGGTAATAAATAACCTGAATTTAATATAACAAGTTATTCCAAATTCGGTTATATCTATAAATATAACAGATTTTTATGATCCACTAATAGCTGTTTTCATTATTTTTGCGGTATTGCTTATTTTGTTCATCCCCTAACCAGTACATTACTATTACTCTACTATTACTCATTCTTTAAAAGGCTTATTCTTATCCCAAACTAATGGTTAATTGGAACAGAAAGTACTTTAAATTAAGTTAGCTCTAAGGCTGCTTCTTCTAGTACATTAATTTGATCTCGTATTTTTGCCGCCTGTTCAAATTCTAAATTACTAGCCTTTTCATACATTTCCTTCTTTAATCTATCGATATGAGCTTTCAATTTCATTGGATTGTCCAATAATATATGAGTTTGTTTTTTTTTATCTAACTTACTATCCAATTTTTCTAATTCGATTAGTGCATGGATATGGTGATTAATTGTCTGCGGTACTATACCATGTTGCCTATTATATTCCTCCTGAATTTTTCTTCTTCTATATGTCTCACCTACAGCCTTATCAATAGACTTGGTGTTGCGATCTGCGTAGAGTATTACTCTTCCTTGACTATTCCTTGCAGCCCTGCCGATAGTTTGAATTAATGAGACTTCAGAACGCAAAAAACCTTCTTTATCAGCATCAAGTATCGCAACAAGTCCACATTCTGGAATATCTAAACCTTCTCGCAATAAATTAATACCAACAATAATATCTATAGTACCTTGGCGTAAATCTCTTATGATTTCCATACGTTCAAGAGTATGAACATTAGAGTGCAAATATGATACTTTATACCCTAATTCTTGTAGATAATTTGTTAAATCTTCTGACATTTTTTTAGTTAATGTTGTCACTAAAACACGAAACCCTTTATTTATCGTATATTGAATCTCACTTATCAAATCTTCAACTTGGTTAGTCGCTGGTTTTATAATACATTCTGGGTCTAGTAGTCCCGTTGGTCTAATAATTTGCTCAACCGTAACTCCTGCTGTTTCTTCCAATTCGAAAGACCCCGGTGTAGCCGAAACAAAAACCGTTTGAGGTCTAAAATCTTGCCATTCCTCAAATTTTAATGGTCTATTATCTAAGGCTGATGGAAGGCGAAACCCGTGTTCCACTAATACTTCTTTTCTTGCCCTATCACCATTATACATTGCTCTAATTTGTGGAACAGATACGTGACTTTCATCAACAAATAATAAAGCATCCTTAGGTAGATATTCAAACAAAGTTGGTGGGGGCTGTCCGTTTGCTTTACCAGTCAGGAATCTAGAGTAGTTTTCAATACCTTTACAGCTACCAGTTTCCATCATCATTTCCATATCATATTGGGTACGTTGATTTAATCTTTGAGCCTCTACTAATTTATCGTGTGCTTTAAGAAATTCTAAACGTCGTTGTAATTCCTCTTCAATTTGTGATATAGCATTTTGTACTACTTCTTTAGGTGTTACAAAGTGAGATTTAGCATAAATCACAGCTTGATCCAATTTAGCTAATTTTTCACCTGTAAGCGGATCAAATTCGCTTATATATTCAAGTTCATTGCCAAAAAATGACAATCGCCAAGCTTTATCGTTATAATGTACTGGAAATATATCAATATTATCACCTTTTACCCTAAACGTACCGCGTTCAAACCCCACATCATTACGCTCATATTGTAAATTTACTAAGTCATTAAGCAATTTATCTCTAGCATAAGTTTCTCCAGACTTAAGGCTTATTGTCATCTGATAATAAAGATTTGGTGAACCAAGACCATAAATACAAGAAACTGAGGATACAACAATTACATCCCGACGTTCCAGCAGTGACCTAGTAGCAGAGTGTCTTAATAAATCTATTTGTTCATTTATCGAAGAATCTTTTTCTATATAAGTATCGGTTTTTGCAATATATGCTTCAGGTTGGAAATAATCATAATATGATACAAAATATTCAACGGCATTATTGGGAAAAATTGCCTTCATTTCTGAATAAATTTGTGCAGCTAATGTCTTATTATGTACCATAATAAGCGATGGTCGACCGGTTCTCTCAATAATATTTGCCATAGTAAAGGTCTTACCAGAACCAGTAATACCAAAGAGTATTTGTGAACGCATTCTAGATTCAAGACCTTTAACGATTTCATTAATTGCTTTTGGCTGATCGCCAGCTGGACTATATTTAGATACTATTGAAAACTTATTTATCATTAACTTGTAACTTGCTAAAAGTTTATTATATGTGGATAATAGTTTTATAACCAATTAATATAGGGTAACTCTTATGAAAAGCATTCTTTTTTATACGGTCATCATTTATACATTAACATATTGTCCCTATTGCACTAAGGCCAAAAAGCTACTTGATCAAAAAAATATACCTTATCAAGAAATAATCGTAGACAATTATAGTGACAAGCAAAGATCAGAGTTGCAAGCTAAAGCTAATGGACAACGTACATTACCACAAATATTTATTAATGATAAGCATATTGGTGGATGTGACGCTCTTCATAAACTTGAAGAAGAAGGTAAGTTAGATGAATTAGTAAAATAATATCATATAATTATGACAGCAAAAATTCTAAGAATAAAAGTATTAAGTCATGGTAACTTGGTTTGAATATACTTGACTTATGGGTGATAATAATTTACTTTAACGCAGGTTACATGGCGGATGTAGCTCAGTTGGTTAGAGCATCAGATTGTGGATCTGAGGGTCGCGGGTTCAAGTCCCGTCATTCGCCCCATATTTGTTAGGTTAAAAATTCTTCTCTCAGATAAAGCCATAGGGTAATTTAAAAGTTACGATCAGTAGTTGCTATTAGCGAAAAATATCTATTGTATTTTCATGTTTGAGAAGCAGCAATAAATTAAGCATTCGTAGCTCAGCTGGATAGAGCGTTGCCCTCCGAAGGCAGAGGTCGTTGGTTCGAATCCAATCGAATGCACCAATTACTTGAGAGTCTAAGGATTTAATAATGAGTGAAAAAGGTTCTATAATAGTGGCTTTTACCTTTTGCACAAATTTGATATTTATTATAAAAGCTACCAGCGTACTTCTGGGGGCAGAGACATTAATATTGCTTCAACGTTGCCATTTGTCATTAAGCCAAACATTGTCCCACGATCATATAATAAGTTAAATTCAACATATCTACCACGACGCACTAATTGATAATCCTTTTGTTCATTAGTCCAAGGCAGTAGCATCTTTGTTCTAACAATTTCAGGATATACTGTTAAGAATGTTTGTCCCACGTCCTTAGTAAAAGAAAAATCATTATTAAAATTTCCAGTATTTAAATAATCATAAAATATACCGCCTACTCCCCTTGGCTCATTTCTATGTTTTAAGTAAAAATACTCATCACATTGTTTTGTAAATTTAGGATAATAATTTGGATCATGTTTATCACAAGCATGTTTAAAAGCATTATGAAATTTTGTCGTCTCATTTTCATTAGGGTAAAATGGCGTTAGGTCTCCACCACCGCCAAACCAATGATTAGCAGTTTCAATATAGCGGGTGTTGAAATGTACCGCTGGTATCAATGGAGAAGTAAGATGAGCCACGATAGAAATACCAGTAGCAAAGAATTGCCTACTATTTTCCGTACCCAGTATATTTTTACTAAACTCTGGAGATAATTCTCCAAAAACTGTAGAAATATTCACCCCAACTTTCTCGAATAAGTTACCACGCATTACAGACATTACGCCACCACCGCCGTTTTTTCTGTCCCATGGTGTTCGTATGAATCTCGCAGCAGCTAAACCTTGCACCTTACTATATTCAAGTTCAATTTTCTCGAATTCAGTACATACTTGATCACGTAAATTTGTAAACCATGTTACTACTTTCTCTTTGTTGCTAATCATAATAATTTATACCATCACTATAGTGGGAATGTTAAAACAACTTATTATATCTCTTTCTAGTTTTGAAAGAATTCCTGCTAAGTAGACGTCTTATTTCATTTCTCATAAAATAAATGATAACTAAAAATATACTAGAAATAGTCATAATATAAAAGGCAGGAGCATAAAACAAGCCTGTTTTTTCAACAAGCCAACGAGAAATAAGAGGAGAAGTGCCACCAAATATAGTAATACCCAAATTATAACTAAAGGATACCCCTGAAAATTTTTGTTCAGGAGTAAATAAAGATATAATAAAGCTATAGGCTGCCCCAGCTATTGCCCCACTAAGAATACCTAAGATAGTTAGTGCTAGAATTTGTTGCCACATGAACGGTAATGACATAGATAACAAAATAGGTAAAGCCAATATCAAGATCGCTAAGCTTACTAAAGCTAAAGTCTTAAATTTTCCAATAATATCAGTTAATCCACCAAATAATGGCATAGATACCATCGCTATAAAATTTGCATATAATGAATAAATAAGGGAAGTTGTATTATCAAAATGCATAACATCCTGGTAATACACATTAATGTAGGTTTTTACTAAATAGACGACGCTACTAGCAACTGCACCTGTACAAAAGGTTAAAAACATCGCTTTCCAAGCTGTCTTAACTACGTTGATAAAAGGTGCTTTTAAAGTTTTCTTTTGTTCAGATAACATTTTAAAAATTGGAGTCTCTGATACACGAAGACGCAAATAGAAACCAACAAGCCCCATAACTCCGCCTAGTAAAAATGCAAAACGCCAAGCAAAATCAAAATGATAAAAATATTGTCCAATAATAATTCCTACAAGAGTGGCTATTAACGTACCAGCCATATTTGAGCCATGTACTAAACCAGCAGTAAAACCTGGTCGTAAATTTTGATGATGTTCTAGAATAAAAATGGCAGCTCCAGCTCCTTCACCACTAATACATAAGCCTTGAAAAAGACGCATTATGATTAATATTATCGGTGCATAAACTCCTATGTCATGATAGGAAGGAATTAGTCCCATAGTAAATGTTGGTATAGTCATACCAAGCATGGAAATAATTAAGGCTATACGCCTTCCATATTTATCGCCAACATAACCAAAAAATATACCACCAATTGGTCTAGTAATGAATCCTACTGCAAATACCCCGAGAGTCCATAATATTTGTAAAAATTTTGAGCTTGAAGGAAAAAATGTGTGACCAATTACTAATGCAAATACTGAATATACTGTGAAATCATAATATTCTAGTATATTTCCTGAAATTGCTGATAAAAAAACGGATTTAGGTTTGCTCATCTATATCTTATCAATCAAATTTAATTAAATCGGATTATAGACTACTTAACCAACTTATAAAGTGTAAAATAATTTTATTTTCTTGCGACAAGTTATATATATTACAGGAAAGTTAATTACTATTTAGTATATAGTGATTATTATACAATACAGGTAGATAATAATTAGTAGTTTGTATCATCTATAACTTGATCTTTTTGACAAGCTCTTCCACTATGTATGTTGTATACTGCTCGTAACTGAAGAGTTGATAGACGATAGAATCAAAATCATGATTAGTAGCAGGAATCAAAGGGTCGAGGTGCTAGGCGTACATTTAGTACGTGGCTACCTACGATCCCTGAAGACGACAACACAATTCTCGATTTTTATCGAGTATATAAAATGTTTTTTATTTAGTGAGTTATAATTATGGCAGACATAGGTGAAGCAAAATTGAATAAAATAGATAAAATACAAGAGAGAGGAATAGATAAAATACAAGAAAATAGGATTCTCTCTATCTCAGGTGGTGGAGTTAAGGGAATTGCTGAGTTGGTTGTACTTGCAGAAATTGAGGAAATGACAGGCAAACCTATATCTGAATTATTTAATATTATTGCTGGCACTAGTGTTGGTGGATTAATTGCAACTTTATTAACAATCCCTAAAGAGGAAGGATCAAAGAAACCACTTTTTTCAGCAAAACAAGCCTTAGAAATATTTGAAAGTAGTGCTGAGAATATTTTTCCACAAAAGTGGTATCATACTGGTGGAGTGCTAGATAAATTAGTTAAACATAAATATAGCCAAAGCCCTCTTAAAGAAATATTAAAAGAATATTTGGGTGATAGTAAATTTTCTGACACTGAGACTACAGCTCGTATCATGGTACCTGTTTTTGACGTGAGTGGAAAAAATGATCCTCATAAGCTCTTTGATAGTTCTGATCCTACTAGTCAACTTGCTAATAAAAGAGATGTAGTTCTTGCTACTGCAGCAGCTCCTACCTATTTTAAACCTGTTATTAGCGAGGATGGTGAGAGTGCTTTTGTTGATGGAGGGTTAGGTGCTAATCGTCCAGCGGCAGCAGCTCTAAGGACTCTTAAAGAGGGATTGAGTAGTATTGAACAAAGAGAAATGTTAGATCGTACGATGGTTTGTTCAATAAATTTTGCAATAACGGATACGGAGAAAGTGATACCATCAAAATCATTTGATGGTATGATAGGTTGGGGGACTACTGGAAAAATAGTAGATAAACTTATGCGTGCTAGTGAGGCAGCTTCTACCAAGGAAGTTAAACGAGATCTACCGGGAGATGGGGAATTTATAGAGCTCTTACTTCCTCTACCAAAAGAATGCTCAAAGTTAGACAATTCTAGTTCGGCTAATATAGCTAAATTAAAAGAAGCTGGTAAGCAATATGTGGCAAATAACAAAGAATTACTTGTGAGTCTCTGTAAAACATTAGTTGAGGGTGTCAATAGAGAAGAGAGTCTAAAAGCAACAAATATTGACGAATCTAATGTTTTTAGTGAGTTAGTAGAGAACGATAATACTGATGAAGGACAAGATAATAATGCTTCCAGTACTGTTAGTAATCGTGTAATATCGAAAGAATGTGATAAACAACAATTATTGATTAAAGATTTAAATGATAGTCAATATGAAACTTTACAAAAAAGCTTGAGTACTTTAACTCCTAGGGAATCTCAGCTTCTAGAAATGTTCTTACAAGTATTAGATAATACACAAATTGAAGCTTTATCCGGTCGGATTAGCTCAATCATCAACGGTAATCATATGGATGAAATACCTGAGTTAACTAATTCTCAAAATATGCTTCTTAACTCTTTTAGTAAGATGTTTATACCTGATAATGATTATAATACTTGTGGTCAAGAAGCTTTAGCTCAAGAAGTACCGTGTGATGGAAGAGGCTCAGATTTTTCACACGCTCCTCCTGAAGTGTATTAATTGTAATTACCCCAGTTCAGGATAAGAATTAACTAATTCTTATCCCGAATTCGCGTCTGTTGAGTATATTCTTGATATTTACAGAAGATAGCATAAAATAACCAAGCAGTGAATTGCTTATGAGTTTGTTATGTTACATATATCTATTAAAAACAATGATGTTGTTTCTTTAGAAGAAAAACAACATCTATTTCATCTCGTTGATCCGAGTCCTTGGCCAATCCTAACTTCATTTGCCTTATTGCTTTTAGCTAGCGGTAGCATAATGTTTATGCATGCATATAGATTTGGTGAGTATGTTTTTGGAGCTGGTATTCTTTCAGTGATTTTTTGTTTATATTCATGGTGGAGTGATGTAATTAAAGAGGGATTAATTGGAAAACATCATACGCAGCCAGTAAGAATTGGTTTAAGAATAGGTATGGCACTATTTATCTTGTCAGAGATAATGTTTTTTGCTGTATTTTTTGGATCATTTTTTAAGGCAAGTCTTTTCCCTGTAGGAGTGCTAGATGGTATATGGGTGATAAAACCTGGTGTATGGCCTCCTGCTGGTATTCAAACATTTGATCCTTTTGACATTCCTTTTATTAACACATTGATTCTTTTGTTGTCCGGTACAACAGTAACTTGGGCACATTATGCTCTTGAGGAAAATAACCAAAAGGATTGTATGACCGCTCTTAGCTTTACCATAATACTTGGTGTATTATTTAGTTTAATGCAAGCTTATGAATATCATCATGCAACTTTTAAATTTAAAGATGGTATCTATTCTTCTAATTTTTATCTAGCAACCGGTTTCCATGGTGTTCACGTGATAATTGGCACTATATTTCTAAGTGTTTGTTATTATAGAGTGCGGCGAGGTGACTTTGTAAAAGGTAATGGTCATTTGGGTTTTGAATTTGCAGCTTGGTACTGGCATTTTGTCGATGTAGTATGGTTGTTTTTGTTCACTTTTGTATATGTTCTTGGAAAATAGACTGTTAAAATATAGACATGTTTATATTAGACTTGCTGCATAAATCAAAGATAGTTGAGGGATTTTTAGGAGAAACGAAGCCGGCTACCTTCGCGTACACAGACGTACGTGAGGAGCGGAGGCGAGTTTCGACGACAAAATCACCAACTAGATTGACTTATGCAGTAAGTCTATTATTTTCCGTACTTGATTTAATACGTCTTCAGCATGTCCAGCCACTTGTACTTTTGACCAAATGTAAGCTATCTTGCCTTTTTTATCTATTAAGAAAGTAGCTCTATTAACTCCCATATATTTTTTACCAAACATTGATTTTTCTACCCAAACTCCATATTTTTCACAAGTATCGGAATTAGAATCTGATGCAAGATCAAAGTCCAAACAATATTTTTTCTTGAATTTATCGTGAGAATTTAAGTCATCCTTTGATACACCAATAATGACAGCATTCATTTTTTCAAATTCTAGTTTTAATTTATTAAAGTCACCGGCTTCGATAGTACAACCTGGTGTATCATCTTTAGGATAAAAATATAATACAACAACTTTTCCTGCTAAATCTGACAAATTAACTGTACTATTATTATCTATTGGCATAGTGAAATTTGGTGCAGTATCGCCTATTTTTAATGTCATAACTACTCCTTTATATTTATTTTATTTCTTTTTTAGACAAATTATAAATTACAAAAATTACTGCTAACGAGATCGCTAATGCAAACCAAGTTATGGCATATTCTAAATGATCATTTCTGACATTCAGCAAATTTTCAATCGACAAACTTTTAAGAATATCAGATCGATTGTTATTACCCTCCATAACTAAATAAAAATCTTCTAATTTTAAGCCAAGAACATCAGAGGCTTGAGTTAAATCCAAGGTAAACCAAACATTATTTTTAACATCATTATCCAGTACAAACAGCTTTGTTTTTTCACCGGGAAGAATTACACCTGTGATTTCCATAGAGTTATCTATTATATTATCAATATTTTTTTTATGCCTCCCAGCAAACCACCCTAGTACAACCAAGATTATCTTGTTATCATCAGTTTGAAATGGGGTAACTAAATAATAACCATCTTTTTCAGTGGACATTGATCTGCGTCCATAAAGATGTAAATTCTTACCCTCTAGAAAATGACCGTTCACTCTTATTTTAGCATATAATTTATTTCCACTAAGTGTTTTTATATTAATTGACGGATTATTAAGATTATTTTTCATTGAACTTAAAAACAGTTCTTTTTCCTGTAATCTAGCAATTTGCCAAAACCCAAGTGATAAGAGAATTACAAATGCTAATATAGTAAGTAATAAAGGTAATAATTGAACTTGGCACTTACCGATTTTTAAAGTATTTTTTTTTAAAGTTTGTAACACTATAATTTCTTCATTATTTCTAGTAGTGATTCTAGAGTAGCTAGTTCTCTTTGTCTATTGAGTATATATAAAAAACTCCAAATTAAATAGCTCTAATGCTTCTGTTAATGATTTGGGGAATGACACTAAATTATATTGTTGATCAAAAGCATTGCCATATATTTTGTTGATATTATTTATTTTATCAGGAAATTTTAGACCTAGAAATATAGAGTTTAAAATAGTAAAAATTGCCAAATAAGGATCAGTGAGTGGATTTGCTATTCTATGTTCTAGTCTTTTAGGAGAGAGGTCAGGGATGCGCAGTGCAACAGTTCTATTATTATTACCAAAAGATACATTAGTTGGTGCCATAAAATTCTTATCCAAACGAAGATAATCATCTTCATTTGGCATGAATATCAAGAAAGTGTCAAGCATATAATGACAGATACTTTGAGCCATTAGATCAATATTAAGTATACAATTCTCCAAATTATTTGGAGATATAAAATTTACATGAAAATGCATACTACTACCATAATCGCTTGCAAATGGTTTGGCAGAAAAATTTACATTACCTCGTAATTTTTCTGCAATAATTTGTATTTTAGACTTAGTGCTACTAATTTTTTCTATATACTCAATTATATTAGTAGAAGGCGGCAAATCTACCTCAAATTGATTAGCTCCTTTTTCTTTCTTAACGGCTATTCCAAGTAAAGTTTGAAATTCGAGTGGATTAATATTTTTACTTAAATAAAATTCTATTTCCACTCCGATGCAAGCTATTAGCGAGTAGTCTGTTCGAAATTTCTTAATGATTTTTTGTAAAGCATTGTTCTTTTTCAAATGATCTGATAGTGTATGGATAAATTGCTGTAGGGTGGTCATGTGGATGAGTTTATAAAAAATAAAGTTTATTATAAAATTTTTGATGGAAGCTTCAAGCAATCTAGTCATATTTATAGTAAAAAAAATAAGTTGGGTGATTCTAGGATATTAGAAAGTGTCGAGAATAATCGGCTAACAGTAGTTAAACATTATGATGCCAAGAACATTGTTATCCTACAGCAAGTTCATGGTAACAAAGTTATTGATGCTGATAGTGATATTGAGACTGATCCGGAAGCTGATGGGGCAGTTACTACCAAAAAAAATCTAGTACTAACAGTACAAACTGCTGATTGCGTTCCTATTCTACTTAGTAGCGAAGATGGTAAGGTTATAGGGGCAGCTCATTGTGGTTGGCGTGGAGCTAAAGCTGGTATCACTAATAATTTGGTAAAACTAATGCATGAGAAAGGAGCAAAAAATATTAAAGCTATTATTTGCCCTAGTATTCAACAATATTCTTATGAGGTAGACCAAGAATTTTACGATAATTTTATAAAGCAACGGGCTAAGAACTCAAAGTTTTTTAGTAGCTCTTTGAGAACAAAGCATTATATGTTCGATTTACCAGCTTATGTAGAACTTCAACTGCAAGAAGCTAGTATTAAAGATATAACAAGGATGCTAGAAGATACATATACTACCCCTGAGAAATATCCAAGTTATCGACGTTCCTGTCATACTGGAGAATTATATAACCGTACCATATTATCCACCATTGTAATTAAAGGATAAATAACACTAGATGAGAATCAACTACATGGGAAACATATTTGTATTTATTTGTTAGATAGTATATAATATGTATACTTCTCCTACTTCAAGAGTAAGTTTGCACTGAGGTTAATTATGGATAAATACTATGAATAATAATAACTTAAAAACAATAGTTGAGACAAAAACATTAACTCATGCTTTGGCTTTTGCCAATTCTGTGGTAGAAAAACGTAACGTAATTGCTGAGCTTAGTCATGTTAAATTATCATCTAAGGATGGTAAGCTAGAGCTAATAACTACTAACATGGAAATATATTTAAGCCAAAAAGTAGCAGCTCAAGTAATAAGTGAAGGCGAAATAATGGTATCTACTAAAACATTAAATGACATAATAAGAAAGATATCTGATAATGATGTAACACTTAGTGTCTCAAATGAAACAGATCAACTTGAAATTCTAGGAAAGAATTGTGCTTTTAACCTACTAACCCTACATGCTAACCAGTTCCCTGCGTTAGATGATATTAATGTTGAAGCTACTTTAAAAATATCTTGTAGTGATTTTGTTAAAATGATCGACGGTACTTTGTTTTCGGTATCCGTTGATGAAACTCGTTATAATCTTAATGGTGTTTATTTCTACGTAAAAGATGAAGAATGTTGTATGGCTAGCACCGATGGGCATAGATTATCAGTGTCAGTAGTAAAAATAGCCAATAATGCTAGCGAATTTGGAGTTATTTTACCTAAAAAGACTCTCGAGGAAATTGTTAAGATATTGAAAGATCCTAAGAATATCCAACTAGAGACTGAAATTTTTCTAAGTGTTAATAGGATTAAATTTGTTTGTAATGATATTATAATGGTATCAAAACTAATTGATGGAACTTTTCCGGACTATCAAGCTTTTATCCCAGTAGAGAACAACTATAAACTTACTATTAATACCAAGTTGCTAGCTGATGCTATAGATAGAGTAGCGACAATAACTATAGACAAATTTCAAGCAATAAAATTGATTTTATCAAAAGACTTGCTTGAAATTACCGCTTCTGGAGAAACAAGAGGTGTGGCTAAAGAATGTATACCATGTTCTCTAGATGAAAGTAATTTATGCATTTTTGATCATGAAGATACTCTGTCTATAGGTTTTAATCCTAAATATCTTACTGATGCACTAAGTGCTGTGTTAAGTGCTACTAAAGCAAACCAAGTTGAGCTATACTTTTTAAATGCATCATCACCAATGTTATTGAAAACCCTTCAGAATCCTAAAGATGTTTTTGTGATTATGCCAGTTAAGGTTTAATATTTACCTGAATTCGATGTATAACTAACATGAAAAGGTTTTAGCAAAAACCGTCATTGCGAGGAGGCACAAAGTGCCGACGTGGCAATCTTGTGAAGAAGAGCTTAAATTACCTCGAGGTCGCCTAATAAAGGTAGATATTATTTCATGAGATTGCCACGTCGGCGATTTCATCGCCTCCTCGCTAATAGACGATCAGCAGCCATTTTAATAGTGGTTATATAAAAAATGTAGGGTACTATGAACAAAAGGATTATTACAAACAAAAGGAATTTATATAAATGTCTAAATCTTATAATATTATCCACCATGAATTTGATGTAGTGGTAGTTGGAGCAGGTGGGGCTGGTCTTAGGGCTACTTTTGGTATGGCGAAAGAGGGCTTAAATACTGCTTGCATTAGTAAGGTTTTTCCAACTAGGAGTCATACTGTGGCTGCCCAAGGGGGCATTAGTGCTTCTCTTGGTAATATGGGGCAAGATGATTGGCGTTGGCATATGTACGATACAGTAAAAGGCTCGGATTGGTTGGGTGATCAAGACGCGATTGAGTATATGTGTAAACATGCAGCTGCAGCAGTGCTAGAGCTTGAGCATTATGGAGTACCTTTTTCTCGAACAGAAGAAGGCAAAATTTATCAACGTCCCTTTGGTGGCATGACAACAAATTATGGTAAGGGACAAGCAGCTCAAAGGACTTGTGCTGCAGCAGATCGTACTGGTCATGCAATATTACATACTTTATATCAACAGGCTTTAAAAAATAAAGCCCAGTTTTTTATCGAATATTTTGCCCTTGATTTATTAATGAATAATGGAGAATGTGTAGGGGTAGTTGCTTGGAATCTTGATGACGGAACAATTCACTGTTTCCATGCTCACTTAGTGGTATTAGCTACTGGCGGGTATGGTAGAGCTTATTTTTCTGCAACAAGTGCTCATACTTGTACTGGTGATGGAGGTGGCATGGCGGCAAGAAGTTCTATTGCCTTGCAAGATATGGAATTTGTCCAATTCCACCCAACTGGTATATATGGAGCTGGTTGCTTAATTACCGAAGGTGCTAGAGGAGAAGGGGGGTATTTAGTAAATTCTAATGGAGAGCGATTTATGGAACGATATGCTCCCGCTGCTAAGGATCTTGCTTCAAGAGATGTAGTATCAAGAGCTATTACCATGGAAATCAGAGAAAATAGAGGGGTAGGAGAGCATAAAGATCATGTATTCTTACATTTAGATCATTTACCGCCGGAAATTCTTCACGAACGTTTACCCGGTATTTCAGAGACGGCTAAAATTTTTGCTGGTATTGATGTAACTCTTCAGCCAATACCTGTATTACCAACAGTGCATTATAATATGGGGGGAATACCAACAAATTACCATGGGCAAGTTATTGATAAAGATCAGGATGGTCATAACAAGATTATTCCTGGGTTAATGTCAATTGGTGAGGCTGCTTGCGTTTCAGTACATGGAGCTAATCGATTAGGCTCAAACTCTCTGCTTGATTTAGTAGTATTTGGTAGAGCCGCAGCACAAAAAGCTGCTGAAATTGTTAAAGTAGGGCAAAAGCATAAAAGCTTGCCGGAGTCTATATTGGATAAAATAATTAGCAGATTTGATGGTATACGTCATGCTAAAGGGGGTCTACCAGTAGCTGACTTAAGACTTAAAATGCAAAAAATCATGCAAAATCATGCAGCGGTATTTAGAATTCAAGAGGTTCTAGATGAAGGAATAGAAATGATTGACCAAGCAAGAAAGGAATATGCTGATATTCAGGTTAATGATAGATCATTAATATGGAACAGCGACTTGGTTGAAGCATTAGAACTAGCTAATTTATTAGATCAAGCGGTAATTACTGTACACTGCGCAGCGGCTAGAAAAGAGAGTAGGGGAGCTCATTCTAGGGAGGATTACCCAGAGCGTAATGATGAAGAATGGATGAAACATACACTCGCTTGGATTGATGAGAAAGGTAAGGTGAAGTTAGATTACAAACCTGTAACTCTTACAACTTTGACAGATGAAGTAGATAGCATTTCGCCAGCTAAACGAGTTTATTAAGAATATGCTAAATTCACTAAAATTATGCCAAGCTTTAAATGAAAAAATATGTCATGATTTTGCAGGATCAATAGGTGTTATAGATAATGCTATTGGGTTAATAAAAACTATAGAGTATCAAGAGAAAGCTACTAAACTGGTTCAGGATAGTATAAATAGACTCATGAGCTATTTACAGTTTCATCGTTATGTATACTCTCTACCTTCTGAGGGGAACAAAATTGCTATTGCAGAAATTAATAGATTAAGTACTGATTTTTTAAAATCAAAAAATCATAATATTGAACTAGTGTTCACAAGGTTAATCAGCACAAATATCGATGACAATATAGCTCAGATTATTATGTGTTTAATTGTTGCGGCATCTAGCAATATATACAGAGATGCTGTTATTAAGATTGAACTAGAGATACAAAATGACAATTTTATTGGTATAAAGATTGTAGTAACATCTCCAAACCTCAGGCTTGATCAGGATAGAGCAGATATTTTGCTTGGAAACAGAACTATTGATGATGTAAGTATCGAAAACGTTCATGAATATTACACTTACTACTTAATTACGGAATATGGTTATAAATTAGCTATTACTCCATCAACCGATTCAGTGGAGTATATACTCGTTGGAAATCTCTATTAGCAATTGCATAGATAGAACCAATGTTAAGGTAGTTGCGATGAGCTGCCACTTAATATAAAGTTCCAACGATTGAACCTTAATATTTAATTGTTCTTGACCCACAAATCCATGTTATATTGTTTACAATATTCAAGCATATCAACGGTATTAGGATGATGTATGCCAAACTCCTTAATTTGTGGCTTACCAAAGAATTTATAATTATACAGATCTTTTGATTTACATGCGGCTTTTGCCCCTTTGTTATATAATTCACTTACTTGAGCAATATTTTTACTTTTCTCTTTATATAAGTAATGATATATGGTAAATGCTTGTTTATAGGATTCGATTGCTTGTTTAATATTATTTTGAGCAAACAGAATATCCCCTTGTACTACATAACTAGCTGCTAAGCTAGTATTTTTAGAATAATTTGTTTTCTCTGAACTGTTGTTTTCATCTGCTAAAAATATGGGAATAGCTTTATTAATGTATTCAGAAGCTTTATCTATTTTACCTAAACCTAATTCACTTCTTGCCATTATTGCATAAATATCTCCATCTTCATACTCATTGTGTATTGAGTTATATAATGATTGAACCTGAGTATAAGCTTCTTGATATCTACCTAAAAAATTCAACATATATGCTCTATACATATAAATTGTAAAAGCGTATGAGTCATTAATATTATGACCATTTTTTATAAATATTTCAATAACTTTATCTGCACACTCTAAAGCTTCTTGATAGTGACCTTGCATCTTAAAGAATGAAGCTTTTATAATATATAGTGTATATATTTCATCTTCTTGCATTACTCTTGATTTTACTAGCTTTTCTATCTTTTTAAAAAGTTCTTCAGATATTTTTATTTCACCTAAGAATATATAAGTCATAGCTAGATTAGAGAGAAGATTTAATTTAATAGCGTAATAATCAGCTTCATTATCAAGCTTATCTAGAATATTTAATGCTTTAGTAAAATAAGAAATTGCTGTGTTAAAATCCATTAATATTGTTTTATAATACGCTCCCACTATTCCTAAGTACCTAGCATAATAACATTTTTGAGATTCAGGCACTTGCCATAATTTAAATTCCTTATTTTTCTCTTTTTGATAAAACCAATCAAACATTTGTTTGACTTTGTTGGGGCAGGTGTTTGCGTGTAGAGCAAATAACTCCACTCTTAAGATAAGTATTGCGGATAGATTAATATTATATTTTTCAGAATTATTTAGAAGGATTTCTAAGTTTTCTAGTATAGTTTTGGTACTTTTCCACAAATATCCTGAATAAGGACCTTTAAATTTAGGTAATTTGTTAATAATATTTTCTAAATATATTTTATTATTATCACCATTTAATTCCATTATTTTATTGCTGATTATATCATGCATTTCAAAAATAGGATTATCCTTGTTAGGATCAATATTACTGATTAGCATAAATTTAGATAATTGATATATATCATCATCTAAAGTATTTGTATTATCAGTAATGATGGTAAGCAGCTGTTTTGAGAAACTTTGATTATTGAGTAAAGCTATTTTATTAAGTAATTTTACTGCACTAGGTTTTAATTCTTGAATAGCCATTTTAATATTTGTTGCTATTTTATCAGTCGATTGATAAATTTTCTTTTTATATTCCTCTTTATCTAAACCTTTAACTTTGTTAAGTAATTGAGCTCCTTGCACTATCAATATTGGATAACCACTAAAAGATTGCATTAAAAATTCGATATTATTGTTATTTTTATTGTCTAATAAGTTATTAGCTAAAGCTACAATAGTAGACACATCAAGTAGGGGCATTGCTATAATATTAGATAATTTTTCATTATCTTGCGAACAAAACACGACCTGACCATTATGCTCCCAATCAATTAAATCTTGTACTTTTTTATTTTCATTAACTTTTAAATTATCAAACACTAATAACCATTTATTAGTAGCAGTTAAATATGATATTACTTCTTTTTTTGCTAAAGCAACTTCTTCAGATATATTAGTTTGTTTGATAGTATTGAGTTGTTTGGCTAATTTAACAAATTGCTCGTTCAAATCAAGGTTACAATCAAAAAACCAAATTAGATCATAATTATTTTTATAAGCATACATTCTAATTAATTGAGTTTTACCTATACCGCTAGTACCCACTATACTTGCTTGTCTATATTTACTTAAATATTCATCAAGGATTTTAAGTTGTTGCTCATGATTGACAAAATAACTAACTGGGGTGATTAAATTAGATACTTGTTCTTGAGCAAAAGTTCTAGTATTAATGATTAATAATATGATTGATAGTAGAAAATTTTTCATATAATGAAACTGTTAAAAAATAAATTATGCCCTAACGGTACGTATAAAACATATTATTAACCTCAGCATCCGTAATGGAAGTCAATAAGAAAATAATAACTCAACTTAAGTTTGAATATTAATAATAAAAATCATTAAAAAGTAGGAAAGTTTGTTTGCTAATTCTGAACCTAAATTCCACTAGCCTAGTATCAGTATTATGCAATCCAAATTATTCCCAACTTAACTTACGCGAATTTGGGTAACTTGATGGTAGCTGAATAAGGGCTGGATTCCGCATCAAGGCTAGGATGATATTTTTTACACGAATGATAACTTTTGATTGCAGGAGGTAATTTATGCAGTAAGGATTACACCTGTGAAACTATCTTGTATAGTTCACTTAATAAAGTTGCAAATTCAATTTGCTCAAAACCTTTCCTAGGGATGACTATCATTGCCCAACTATTTTGTTTGAATTTTGATTCTTTGCTTAGCAGTCTAACTAAATGCCTGATACGTCTTTTGATTTTATTACGAATAACAGCATTTCCTAACTTTTTTCCGACTTTCATGCCAAAAAGTAATGTATTTGACGAATTATATAAAATCTCACTAGATTTCTTACATAGGTTGTCAATATTACCTTTTACATTTAGCTTTGCAAAGAGCTTAGCAGAATTCTTTGCTATTATTGTGATAAAATAAGGACTATGGAACTTTTTTCCTAACTTATTAACTAGGTCAAATTCTTTCTGATTTTTTAGGGATGAGATAAGCACTTACTACGCTGATAATTTTTTTCTGCCTTTTGCTCGGCGTTTCCTTAAAATTTCTCTACCGCCGACAGTTGCCATCCTTGCCCTAAATCCATGTCTTCTTTTTCTTACTAAATTGCTAGGTTGAAATGTACGTTTCATAAATTCATATCCAATACGAAATAATATATTTCTTTATAGTCAGATAATGTTAAACTGTCAACTTAAATAACATTATTTAAACTAGGGTATAGCTATATTTCTCTCTTATTATCTTTAGTCTTTAAAAGATCTTGTTTTAATTTTAAGTTATTATTTTTACTAATAATAGATCTATAAACTTGCAGATTTTCCAAAACACGTTGAGTATAGTTCCTAGTTTCTGCATATGGTATTAGTTCAATCCAATCAATTATTTGTCGTAAATTCTTAAAGTCACGAGGATCACCAAACAGATTAATCCATCTTGTGATTCTACAAGGACCAGCATTATAAGCTGCAATGGCTAAAAGATAATTACCATTATATAGTTGTAAGTATTCTTTAAAATGATTAGTACCAAGCATGATATTATATTTAGGGTCAAGAGTTAGCTTTTTAATATGACATTTACAGCCAACAGATTTAGCCGTATCATAAGCAGCTGTATCTGTAAGTTGCATTAGCCCCTTAGCTTTAGCTGTACTAATTGCATGCTGATTAAAAACTGACTCCTGTCTTATAATACTGTATGTTAAAGCTGGTTCTAGGGGGGTATTTTCTACTGCCTTAGTATAAGGGGTAGGGAAAGCATAATCCTTAATAAAAGTATGATGTTGACAAGCAGTTTTTGCTACATCTACTGTATGATGAATATTACCCTTTGTGCTAATGATATCGGTAATTAATACAATCTTAGATGGGGTTGATGATTTTTCAATAGCCGTTTTAGCATATAACAGAGCTAAATCATGCTTACCATATTTAGTCAAATATTTTATGGCTCTAATAATTTCACTATTTTCATTATTATGCTTAGTGGAGGTAGGCTTTTGTGGTAAAATGAAGTGCCGTTTGTTAAGTTCGATATTAGCTAACTGTCCATAGAAACTATGGGAATACTTGCTGGCCATATGATAAAATTTATTCGCTTGCTCTTTATCCCCTTTGGCTTCATAAGTTCTAGCTAGCCAATATTGCCCCCTTGATACGCTTAATGGTTTAGCTGCAACTTTCATAAATTTGTTAAAATGACTTAAAGCAATATCAGGCTTATGCAAAAATCTAAGGGCAAGCCAACCACTAAGCCATTCTGCTTCTCTTACATGTTCGGGATCAACAGTAATTGGCATGCTAATTATCTTATAACTACTGGAAAAATCTTTTTGGTCAATAAATTCTCTAGCATAATAAGATTGTACACAAGCCCAATAGGCGGAATGTCTTTTATCTTGCTTTACTTTTTTAAATAGAGCGATACTTTGGCTGGTAGGAATCTCTGTTTTCTTGGAATCCAAATAGTTAAATAATAAAGCTGGGGTATAATATTTTTCTGATACTTGTTGAAAAAGTTTTTCACTATCATTAGATTTATTTAAGATAGCAATTTGGGCAATAAAATTTTGTTTATAGCCATTACTGACATAATGCATATATTTTTTTGCACTACGCATATCCCCTGCCCATAAATATTCATCAATTTTTTTTACATGATCTTCTTCACATAATATATTTTTGAAATTACTCAAATAATTGCTTTCTTCTGCTTGCGTAAAAACCCCATAAATCCAACCATTTTTCATAATCTTCGCTAATTTTTGTGGATCTTTTATTAATTTTCTACTGGCTAAAGCATAAAATTTATAGCCTAAAGCAGTAATTGGTTCGTTTTCACTAAACCAGTTTACAATTAAAGCTTGGTCTGTGTTATAGTTTAAATATTGTTCTGCCATCTCTTTTAGTTTATCGACTTGCGGCCAGTGGGGATTGTTTTGTATAAATTTTATTACCTCTTCAAAGCTATTTTTCTTATAATTCGGGTCTAAGAATCTTTGAGACATAATAATTTTGATTAAGGTTTTATCTTTTGAAGTCTTTGCCATCTTTTCACAATCTTGCCATGCTTTTTTGTCTAAATGTATAAAAGTTTCTTTGACATAGTCCGATGCCATTGACTCTGATATTAATAAATTTAGAATAATTAAAACTATTGACAGTATTGTTGAAATTCTCATAATCGACAGCGGATAAATTAAATTATTATGGTATTATTATGAATAGAGCATTTGTCTTTCCAGGTCAAGGGTCACAAATGGTTGGTATGGGGAAAGAATTCTACGATAACTTTCAGGTGGCAAAAGAGACATTTGAAATTGTAGATAATACTCTTGGAAGAAAATTAAGCCATATTGTCTTTAATGGATCAAGTGAAGATTTAACTTTGACTATTAATGCTCAACCAGCACTAATGGCAGTATCTATGGCAATATTGAATGTCATTAAGCAACAAACAAATAGAAATATTACTAACCTGTGTTCATATGTTGCAGGTCATTCTTTAGGGGAATATAGTGCATTATGTGCAGCGGAAAGTATAGATATACAAGTAACTACCCAATTGCTAGCAGTACGTAGTAAGTCCATGCAAGAAGCCTATCCGGTCGGTCAAGGCTCAATGGCGGCATGTATAGGCGTACCTCTAAAAAAGCTTGAAGAAATCATCAAAGAGGTTATAGACCTTGATATAGCTAACGATAATATAGATGGACAGGTGGTAATTAGTGGTAAAACTATAGCAGTGGAACGGGTAATATCTATCGTAAAAGATTTAGGCTATAAAGCTATTAAATTGAATGTAAGTAGTCCTTTTCATTGTAGTTTGATGAAGCCAGCAGAAGAGCAAATGGCAAAGACTTTAGACAAAGTAGCAATTAACAAACCGTTTGTTCCGGTGATACAAAATGTTACAGCTAAACCAATAACTAACCCTATAGAGATAAAACAAAACTTAATCTCCCAGATTTGTGGTAGGGTGAGGTGGCGTCAAACTTTAAACGAATTGGAAAATCTGAAAATAGAACAAATAGTTGAAATAGGTGCAGGTAAGGTTCTAACTAATATGCTGAAAAAAACTGATCATAAATTTAATTTGATTAATGTTTCGAGTCTTGTAGAATTAGAAAAATTTTTAGAAATTATGTGATTATGGTATTAGTGCTAAGACAAAAATCTGCTATGATCCCAATTTAATTAAAACAATAAGATATAAGATAATATAATAATGGCAACGCAAGCAAATACTAAATTTCCTATAGAAATTGATAAGAAACGAGATAATTTACTGACTAATTTTGGTAAAGCTGTCCTAAAGGATAGGTACTTACTAGCCGGAGAGGATTTTCAAGATCTATTTGCTAGAGTAGCTAGCTATTATGCTGATAATGCAAAATCAGCTCAGCAATTATATGAGTACATAAGCAAGTTGTGGTTTATGCCAGCTACACCGGTTCTTAGTAACGGTGGAACTGACAGAGGGATGCCTATCTCTTGTTTTTTAAATGAAACAGATGATAGTTTAAAAGGTATTGTAGATCTTTGGACTGAGAATGTTTGGTTAGCCTCACGTGGTGGTGGTATAGGAAGCTATTGGGGCAATGTTCGTTCTATTAATGAAGCAATTAAAGGCAAAGGTACTTCTTCTGGCATTATTCCATTTGTCAAGGTTGTCGATTCTATGACTTTAGCTATTTCTCAAGGGTCAATTAGACGTGGTAGTGCTGCTATATATTTACCAATTGATCATCCTGAAATTGAGGAATTCATAGACTTAAGACGCCATACTGGTGGTGATACTAATCGTAAAGCTTTAAACATGCATCACGGCATAGCTGTAACAGATGCATTTATGCAAGCAGTTGAGAGTGATGGAAATTTTCCATTAATCAGCCCTGCTACTAAAAAAGTTGTACGTGAAGTTAAGGCTAGAGATTTGTGGGTTAAGTTACTAACTACTAGAATAGAAACTGGAGAACCCTATATTTTATTTATTGATACTGTCAATAAATATATTCCGCAGCATCATAAAAAACTTGGGCTACAAGTAAAAACTTCTAATCTTTGTAGCGAGATTACCCTGCCAACTGGCATTGATCATTTGGGTAAGGTTAGAACGGCTGTGTGTTGTTTGTCTTCTGTAAATTTAGAATATTTTGATGATTGGCAAAATGACCCTGAGTTTATTCCTACCGTAATGCGTTTTTTAGATAATGTACTTGAAGATTTTATTACTAAAGCACCTAGTACCATGGAGCGAGCTAAATATTCAGCAATGCGTGAACGTAGCGTAGGTTTAGGTGTTATGGGTTTTCACTCATTCCTGCAATCAAAGGATGTACCAATAGAGTCGGTAATGGCAAAGGTTTGGAATAATCAAATATTTGAACATATTCATAAAGAAGTTGATAAAGCTTCAGTAGTTCTATCTGATGAACGTGGTGCTTGCCTCGATGCAGTTGAAGTAGGTATTAACGAACGGTTTAGTAATAAAACAGCTATTGCTCCTACGGCATCAATCTCTATTATTGCTGGCAATAGTTCGCCTGGAATTGAACCATTTGCTGCTAATAGTTTTGTCCAAAAGACTCTTACTGGATCTTTTAATGTACGTAACAAATATTTAGAAAAGCTGTTAAGCACCAAAGGTTTTAATAATGAGCAGGTTTGGTCATCAATTGCAACTCATGAAGGCTCAGTTCAACATCTAACCTTTTTATCCAGCCATGAAAAAGATGTTTTCAGAACTGCTTATGAGATTGATCAAAATTGGCTTATTGATCTAGCAGCAGATAGGACACCACATATTTCACAATCTCAATCTCTAAATGTTTTCTTAGCAGGCAATGTAAGTAAGATGTATTTAAATAATATCCATTTTAGAGCTTGGAAAAAAGGGGTTAAGAGTTTATATTATTGTAGATCAACCTCAATTCAAAGAGCTGATAAAGTATCACACGATGTCAAGAAAGCGGATTTTCAAGATATTGAAAGAGATAATAAGAAAAAACAAGAAAAAGAAGTTGTGTCTTATGATGAATGTTTATCCTGTCAGTAATAGACCTCCTGCATAATTCTACTTTTGCTGGTAATTTGTGCGTCGATCCGGGTACTCGAATCCGTAACGGAATTTGAGTACGCTGCGGGTCGAGGTTCTGTGTCTCCTACAAATTCCTCAGCAAAAGCGAATTATGCAGGAAGTCTAATGAATATACGCGAATTCGGGATAAGAATTTGTCAATTCTTATCCAATCGTCATTGCGAGCGAACGTATGTGAGCGTGGCAATCCATGAAGCTTGTCATATAGATTGCTTCGTCAACCTACGGTCTTCTCGCAATGACGTTTTATAGACGTATATGTCATTGCGAGCGAACGTATGTGAGCGTGGCAATCTATGAAGCTTGTCATATAGATTGCTTCGTCGACCTATGGTCTCCTCGCAATGATGTTTTATAGTAGTATACTTAAAAAGGAAATATAATATGTCTTTACTTAATGCCAGTCCAATCTACAAACCATTTTCTTATCCATGGGCTTATGAAGCGTGGCATATTCAACAACGAATTCATTGGTTACCAGAGGAAGTGCCGCTAGCTGATGATCTAAAAGATTGGAAATATAATTTAAGTCCTGGAGAAAAACACCTATTAACCCAAATATTTCGCTTCTTTACTCAAGCTGATATTGAAGTAAATAATTGTTATATGAAACATTACTCTAGGGTATTTAAGCCAACAGAAGTATTGATGATGTTATCAGCATTTTCTAATATGGAAACAATTCATATTGCTGCTTATTCTCATCTGCTTGATACCGTAGGTATGCCAGAAACTGAATATTCAGCATTTCTCAAATATAGAGAAATGAAAGATAAATACGACTATATGCAGCGTTTCGGTGTAGAAACTAAAGAAGATATTGCTACTACTTTAGCAGTATTTGGTGCATTTACTGAAGGGTTACAGTTATTTGCTTCATTTGTTATTTTACTTAATTTTCCTCGTTTTAATAAAATGAAAGGTATGGGGCAAATTATTAGTTGGTCAGTAAGGGATGAGACGTTACATACTGATTCTATCATTATGTTATTTAAAACTTTTATTAGGGAGAACCCTGAAGTATGGACTGAAGAGCTTCGTAGCCGTCTTTATGAAGCGTGTGCTACTATTGTGCATTTTGAAGATGCCTTTATTGAACTAGCATTTGAGGTTGGTGGCATTGAAGGTCTGACAGCTAGAGAGGTAAGACAATATATTCGTTATATTGCCGATCGCAGATTAATGCAGCTTGGACTTAAAGAGATTTATTTAATTGATACTAATCCGTTGCCTTGGCTTGATGAAATCTTAAACGGTGCTGAACATACTAATTTCTTTGAAGGAAGGGTGACCGAATATACCAAAGCTGCAACTACTGGATCGTGGGAAGATGTATTCGCTGAGATGGATGGTAGGAGGAGTGGTACTACTTAACCTGAATTCGATGTAACAAGTTACATCGAATTCAGTATTATATATAGAAACAATCAGGTTTGAAGCGGCTGCCCACCTGATTGTTAAAATATAATACTCTATTCAATATGTGATTTTAATAATTAAAATCACATATTGAATGATGAAAAAAGTTAAAATGTACCCGCGTCAAGAGTGCATTTCTCCTTATAACAAAGCAAGTATCGATATAAGAATTATTAATTCTTATATCGAATTCGCGTGACTTAATGTGTTCTTGCTGGATTATTAGGTTTTCTACTAATGCGTGATACGTGGTCTACCATATTTGGAGGTTTTGGTGTTGGGACTTTAGCTTTAGGTAAAATCTTTTCCTCCTTAGGTGGTTTGTTAATTGTTGTGTCAAAATCGCTAAATAAACTTGTCTGAGTTTGAGGATTTATTTTATTTTTAGCAGGATCACCAGTAATAACGTTTTTTATATAAGACAGGATAAATCGACCGCAATTTATATTATCAGCTATTTTCTGATGACCTAGATATGATGATTTAAAGGTAACTCTATCTTTTCCAAATGTTTCTTCTAGTGAGTCTCTAATTGGTTTTAGTGGGTAGAAACGGCTAAGCCATCCTTTGGAATCATGATGATGAGATGTTATATTGCCAGCAGTATCTTTATTAAGTTCTAAATATGTGAAGTGTCTCCTTGTCAGAAGTCCAAAAAAATATTTGTTAGACTGACAAATAGGAATTATTGCTTTCTCCCAATTAGGATCTTGGTTTAATACTCCAAGTGTATCCTTTAATGGGGCTGCAGTTGTTGTAAGCGTACTGCCTTTTTGAGCATCATGAGATGGAGCAGTGATATAATTATTGTCATTTTTAAGATAATAATTGATTTTATTCTCAGGATTCCCCGGATTTTCATACGTCTCTGCTGATAGTTTATATCCTTGCTTTCTAGATAAATCTTTCAAGACATTATATATCTGAGTAGGCTTATATGCCATGTATGGCTCAATTTCTTTCCGATCTTTCATTTCATTCCCTATAATATCCTTAATATATATTAGTGGTAAATAAAATAATAGTATACTAAAATGACTGCAAAAAATAGATGTTTTATAGATAGATGTTTTTAACATCATTTGAGTGCTAAAACAATTTTTGTTATTAGTGCAAGATATAAATAATAGTATAATAGAATATAATTGGGAGAATAAAATAATTATGAGTATTGAAATTATAGTTCCATCTCTTGGAGAGTCTGTATCAGAAGCGGCTATTGCTAAGTGGCATAAAAAACAAGGAGATGCGGTAAAAGTGGATGAACTACTTTTAGAACTTGAGACAGAGAAAGTTACGTTAGAAGTAAATGCACTTTCCTCTGGTGTAATAAGCAAAATACTTAAGAATGAGGGCGATACAGTATATGTGGGTGAGAGCGTAGGACAAATTACCGAAGGAGAAGCTTCTAGTGTAGCTTCACCTAGTACACTAGACAAAGAGATAAAACAGCAACCTGCAAGTACCAACAAGGTTGATGTTCCGCCCTCGGTGCAAAGATTAGTGAGCGAAAATAAACTGCAATTAGCTGACATAAAAGGTACTGGTCGAGAAGGCAGAGTAACCAAGGGAGATGTACTAGAGTTCATAAATACCCCGCCTGTGAAAGAAACAGAATTACCTGTTATAGCCAATGTTGTACGTGCAAATGAAGGGATGGTTGAGCGTGTTAAAATGTCACGTCTTCGTAAAACTATAGCGGATCGTTTAAAACAATCACAAAATACTGCAGCCATTCTAACTACTTTTAATGAAATTGATATGTTGAAAGTTATTAATTTGCGTATGCAGTATCGTGAAGAGTTTGAGAAGAAGCATGGCGTTAAGCTAGGATTTATGTCATTTTTTGTAAAAGCTACTATTGAAGCTCTTAAAGCAGTTCCATCGGTAAATGCCGAGATAGAAGGGGATGAGATTTTGTATAAGAATTATTATGATATTGGTGTTGCAGTAGGAACAGAGCAGGGTCTAGTAGTGCCAATAGTTAGGCAGGCTGACAAATTGAGTTTTGCTAAGGTTGAGAAAGAAATTGCTGGTTTGGGTAAAAAGGCTAGAGAAGGAAAATTATCTATGTCTGATTTATCAGGTGGAACATTTACCATTTCAAATGGCGGTGTTTATGGATCACTATTATCAACTCCGATTATTAATCCTCCTCAATCAGGTATTTTAGGTCTTCACAAGACTGAAGAAAGACCAGTAGTGGTTAATGGTAAGATAGAAATACGTCCCATGATGTACGTTGCTTTATCTTATGATCATCGTATTATTGATGGCAAAGAAGCAGTTACTTTTCTTGTAAAAATAAAGGAATTGATTGAGAATCCTGAGAAATTGTTATTAAATCTTTAATACAAAGAAGGAGTATAAGTTATGGTGAAAAATAAACCTGTTTTCTATGATCTCGCTGTTAAGATTGAAAAATTTCGTCCTACTAGCAAGGATATAAAGGATTATATTACAGCTCAGCATGCAACTTTAGCAAGTGACCCTAAGGAAAGTTTAAGCCTTAACCAATATTTAAAGGAAAAATATTTTTCAGATGATAATGTAGTAGTAGTTGCAGATTTATCCGATAGGACTTTTAGTAGATCTGGTAATGTAACAGACCTAAGCGGAGGAGATTTTACTGGTTGTATACTTAAAAATACTACTTTTACAGGATGTAATTTAGCTGATGCGGTGTTTTGTGATGTTGATTTTGACAATGCTTATTTCGAAGATACTATTCTAAAAAACATAGATTTTAGAGGGGCTGACCTTGCTAATTGTAGGTTTTCTGATGGCTATAAAGGATACTCTCAAATAGGGAAAGAACGTGATATTGAGGGGATAAAATTCAGTACCACTTCTTCTTTAGGCAGAAAATATGCTGACATAAAAAGTGACTTAGTTCGCAAAAAAGAGCAGCAAGATCTTATAAGTAGTAAACAAAAAGAATTAGAAGAGGCGGAGAAGAAGTTAAGCTTGAAAGCTCAGGCTTGGCGTATTGGAGGTTATAAAACCGGGAATTCAGAATATGATAGGCTGCAAGAAGAGCTGCAACTAATGGTTGAGCAAAAAATATTTCCTAGAGAAGATAATTCAATGCATGAAACTTTTCAAAACATTTTTGGCAGTAGCAGTTGTACTTTTGATCCAGCTTATGTACGAGGATCAACTAAAGAACAGCGGGATCAAGAAACGCAATATGTACCCTTAGCTCGGAAAGATATAGAGCAATATTTGCAGGCAAGAAAGAGTAATGAGAATTTAAGCTTAAATGATTTTGCTAAATCTAAATTAGAGAAATCACAGATAAGATCAGGAGCAAGAATTATTGCAGATTGTTCTAGTAGAGTTGATACTTCTAATAATAATGAATGGTATGATAGAGTTGATTTATCTAATTTAGATTTCTCTGGAGCAGATTTAGGGGGTGCTGTGTTCGCAGGGTCCGTTTTATCCGGATGTAGATTTAATGGTACTAATATTAGTGAAGCGAATTTTGAGAGTGCAGAACTTGATCGAGCTAATTTTTTAGGGTCTAAAGCAGATAACGCGAATTTTTTTAATAGTAATTTAAGTCAGGCAGTCGTTGATAATAGTCAGTTTACACATGCTTTTATGGCTCGTTCTAATGGTCAGGAGGTTGTGATAAATAACTCCAACTTTGATTATGCGAATATAAAAAATGGTAAATGGGATAACGCAAAATTGACTGATTCAACATTTAATCAGTCAGATTTGCAAGGTATTTCTTTAATCTCAGCAGATTTACGAAGAATACAAATGCAGCATGCAATATTAGATAAAGCTGTTTTAACAAAGTGTCAAGTTATAGAGAGTGATTTATCTAATGCTTTGATGGAAAAGGTTGAAGCACATAAGGCAAAATTTAAAGATACTATATTGCAGAACATAGAAGCAAAAGGATTAGATTTGTCGGATGCTGAGTTAAGTGGTTTGACTAAGTTGGATGGAGCGAATTTAGAAGCAGCTATTCTAAGAAGGATTAATGCTGAAGGAGTGAATTTTATTAATGCCAATCTAAATATGGTGGAAGCACAAAAGGCGAATTTCAGAAATGCAATTTTAGAAGGAGTAGAGGTCAAATTTGCTAACTTAACAGAGGCGATTTTAGAAGGAGCGAAGGCTAAAGGAATCAATGCAAGTTATAGTATATTAAAAAAAGTTCATGCACAAAAGGCTGATTTCTCGAATAGTATAATGAGGAGTATTGACGCTCAGGAAGGGGATTTCACCGAAGTAATATTCATGAATGGTGATCTTACAAAATCAAAATTGCAGCAAGCGATATTGGAAAAAGTACAAGCAGAAAAGGTTAAGTTAGAAGGAGTTAATTTACGTGCGGCAAAGTTAGCTGAGGCTGATTTGTCTAAAGCTACGGTCGATATTGATACTGATATTGTGGACGTAAATTTGATTGGTTTACAAGGCACATTCATTCAGAATGGTCAAGAAATTATTCCGCAAAAGCTTCAAGAAGAGCAAAAACAATTGGAGCAAGTAAAAAAAGCGGAGCAATTAGAATTAACACTAGAGAATTTACCTCACATCGCTGTAGGTTTATTAAAAGAGACAGGGACATTTCTTCTTGATATTGCTACTATAGTACCTTCAGCTATTAGGAATCCGCTGGATACAAAGAAGCTATTATATGATGAGCTATATGCTGATTTCCTGAGATTTCAAGAAGTGAGTGGAAAATTATTAAGTGATAAGTTGCTAATTGAAGAAAGGCAAAAATTACAAAAAGAACAAGTAGAGCATGTATCTAATCTAATCAAGGGAGCTGGTGCAGTGGCTGATATATATATTCCTGCTCTGAATGAAGCACGATCTGATCTATTGAAAGATCAGATCGCTCAGCGTGTTTTGTTGCCAGTTTTAGAAGCTGTGTTAAATCCCGCTCCAATGATTTCACCTACAGAAGCTAGTAGAGTTAATCCTGATATATTTGATGGAGTAGATAAAAATTTTATTAGAAGGATAGTGCCGTTGGTGCTAAAATTAGGAGGTGGCGTATTAGAAGGAGAATCAAATAAAAAAGTACAAGAAATTTATAAAAATCTAATAATTTCTAACGAGAATTCAGGGCGTGATATCATTAAAAATGCTTTAGAAATCTTTACCAGCCCTAAAGTAGCAGAAGTAGTCAAAAAAGATTTAGTTGAGTTTTTACGTGATTCAGCTAATCAAAAAGAAATTACCAAAATTGCTGAGAATGTTCTAGACGATAAATTTACTAGGTTCGTATCAAAAGAATTTTTTAAAAATACTATGTTACTGGCAACTAATGCAAGTAGTACGATATTAGATCATACTCCTGAAATGGTTACGATTTATGAGTTCTATATGAAACATCAAGATATTGGCTTGGAATTATTGGCTGATAACAATTTATCTTCGACTCGAATAGAAGAAATAGTGGAAACACAAAAAGCCATGATATTGTCTATTTTAGATAATACTAGTAAGGTTGTTCAAGATCTAGCTCCTGCCTTAAAATCGACTCTACCACAATATTTTGCTGATAATAAAAAGAATATTTTAGAATTTTTGGATAAAACAGAAGTGCAGCAAAATATAAGATCTCTTGGTCTGAATCCTAAATTTGTACGTGATGCAACAGCAGCAACTATTCCATTTATTGTTGATGTTTTACCGATAATAGCAGAACTTACTGAAAGTTGTTTAGCAGACAAAGAGGGGTTAGAGCGAATCATTGAGCAAACTAAAGAGGTTATGAACGTACCTGAATCCAAACAAGCAGAAAAAGTTGGTAAATTAGTAAACTCTCTTATTAAGTTTAATAAGGATAATCCTAAGGTTAAAGAAGTTTTACAAGAAAAAATACCTGAGCTTTTAATAAAACATGCTAAAGACCTTGGCCCTGTGGTTGAGAAATTTTTAAATGAAACCGAGATGGGTAAAAAACTAAAACTAAAAGGTGAAGCAATTGTTAAAGCACTAGGGGATCATGCTAAGGAAGTAGGAACAATAACGGCTTCATATAAGAAGGGAGAATATAGTGCAATGGTTCGTCCATTGATTAATTTGTTATCTGATACAAAAGTTCTAAGTTTAGCTGTAGAAGCTACTGTTAACCTTTGGAAGTATAATTTTCAAAAACATTTTGTGTCTAATTCAACACGTGAAAAAGTAATTGGTGAAAAAATGAACCAAATTATGGAAGATGTTTTGTCCAATCCTCTTGTGATAGCTAAGTCAGACAAGAAAATAGATTTATCTTCTATCTTTCAGGAGCAGGCTGAGAAATATAGTCGAAATAATTCATCTGAGTATTCACCGATACTTTATTATTCCTTAAATAATAAAGATTTGAGAGGATTATCTTTTGAAAAAGTAGATATGAAATTAGATAATTTTGAAATTAAGGGGTTTAATTTTAATGAAGTGACGTTAGGAAAATGTTCTCTGAAAAATGCTGAGTTGAAAGAATGCTCTTTTAAGAGAGTTACTTTTAAAGAACATATAGACTTTGAAGGAGCTACCATTGATGGTGATACTTTAACTACACTTCTTCCGGAAATTAAAAAATATAATAAAAAACATCCGGAAAAAACAATGAATTTAGATAATATCAGAGTTGTTGGGAATATAAGCGAAGAAGTTAAATCAAATCCTTTGCTAAAAAATGTAGATTTGAATAAAGCTACTGTAAAAAAAATAGAAGTTATTCCACCAGTACCTAAAGCAAGTCAAACAATATCATCAAATGAACATAGAGAAAGATATGATAGAAATGCTAACAAAGAAAGACAAACAAATCTGTTAATCAGATAAAATAATGTTTGACATTGTTCTGAATAATCGGTATAAAACTTCACACAGGGCAAAAATCCTGTAGCTGTTTGAAAAGTTGATAAAACTGAAAACTAAATACACACTGCGATAATAAAAATTTATGATCGTGAGTGGATACTGTATAAGTAGCAGAATTAGTTCTGTACACATCGTACAATCTCAAGCTTTAAAAGAATCAAAGTAAATAAAATAAGAGCATTTGGTGGATGCCTTGGCACTAGAAGGCGATGAAGGACGTAATACGCTGCGATAAGCTTCGGGGAGCTGCGAATAAGCTTTGATCCGAAGATTTCCGAATGGGGAAACCCACCTGCTTAGCAGGTATCGTATAGTGAATACATAGCTATGCGAAGCAAACCCAGTGAACTGAAATATCTCAATAGCTGGAGGAAAGGACATCAACCGAGACTCCGTTAGTAGTGACGAGCGAACGCGGACCAGGCCAGTGGCTTCAGAATAAAAACTAGAACAACATGGAAAGGTTGGCCATAGAGGGTGATAGCCCCTTATAGGTAAAAAGTTTTGGAGTCCTTGAGTAAGGCGGGACACGTGAAATCCTGTTTGAACATAGGGGGACCACCCTCTAAGCCTAAGTACTCTCTAGTGACCGATAGTGAACAAGTACCGTGAGGGAAAGGTGAAAAGAACCCCGATAAGGGGAGTGAAATAGACCTGAAACCGAATGCTTACAAGCAGTCGGAGCAGACATTGAGTTTTAAAGCTCGTTTATATGTTCTGTGACGGCGTACCTTTTGTATAATGGGTCAGCGACTTAGTTTATCTAGCAAGCTTAAGCCGTTAGGTGTAGGCGTAGCGAAAGCGAGTCTGAATAGGGCGACTTTAGTTAGATGAATTAGACCCGAAACCGAGTGATCTAGCCATGGCCAGGTTGAAGGTGGAGTAATATCCGCTGAAGGACCGAACCCACTACTGTTGAAAAAGTAGGGGATGAGTTGTGGCTAGGGGTGAAAGGCCAATCAAACTCGGATATAGCTGGTTCTCCGCGAAATCTATTTAGGTAGAGCGTTATAGCGATTACCGTCGAAGGTAGAGCACTGGATGAGCTAGGGGGTCCTACAGACTTACCAAACTCAACCAAACTCCGAATGTCGACGAGTACAGCATAGCAGACAGACTGTGGGTGCTAAGGTCCATAGTCGAGAGGGAAAAAGCCCAGACCGCCATCTAAGGTCCCTAAATCATGACTAAGTGTTAAAGGATGTGGGAAAACCAAAACAACTAGGATGTTGGCTTAGAAGCAGCCATCATTTAAAGAAAGCGTAATAGCTCACTAGTCTAAATAAGTTTTCCTGCGCCAACAATGTAACGGGGCTCAAGTCATGTACCGAAGATGCGGATTTGCACTTTAATAGTGCAGATGGTAGCGGAGCGTTCCGTAAGCCTGTGAAGGTGAACTGTGAAGTTTGCTGGAGGTATCGGAAGTGAGAATGCTGACATAAGTAGCGATAAAGAATGTGAGAAACATTCTCGCCGAAAGTCCAAGGGTTCCTGCGTAAAGTTAATCTGCGCAGGTTTAGTCGGCCCCTAAGGTGAGGCTGAAAGGCGTAATCGATGGGAATCAGGTTAATATTCCTGAACCGAAAGGGTGTGACGAAGATAGTAAATTGTATATGCTTATTGGATTGTTATATGCAGTGAATATCTTCCAGGAAATAACACCCTTATTAAAGACCGTACCCTAAACCGACACAGGTGGACAGGTAGAGTATACCTAGGCGCTTGAGAGAACGATGCTGAAGGAACTAGGCAAATTGCATCTGTAACTTCGGGAGAAGGATGACCTATAAATGGGCAACCATCTATAGGTGGCACAAACCAGGGGGTAGCGACTGTTTATTAAAAACACAGGGCTCTGCAAAGTCAATAGACGAAGTATAGGGTCTGACGCCTGCCCAGTGCTGGAAGATTAAGAGGAGGGGTGCAAGCTCTGAATTGAAGTCCCAGTGAACGGCGGCCGTAACTATGACGGTCCTAAGGTAGCGAAATTCCTTGTCGGGTAAGTTCCGACCCGCACGAATGGCGTAACGATTTCCCCGCTGTCTCCAGTATCGACTCAGCGAAATTGAATTCTCCGTGAAGATGCGGAGTTCCCGCGGTTAGACGGAAAGACCCCGTGAACCTTTACTATAGCTTTGCACTGGTATTAGGAATTAGATGTGCAGGATAGGTGGGAGACTATGAAGCGGTGGCGCAAGCCACTGTGGAGTCATCCTTGAGATACCACCCTTTTGATTCTTGATATCTAACCGCGATCCTTGAATCAGGGTCCGAGACAATGCATGGTGGGTAGTTTGACTGGGGCGGTCGCCTCCCAAAGAGTAACGGAGGCGCGCGATGGTTAGCTCAGGTTGGTCGGAAATCAACTGTTAGAGTGCAATGGCATAAGCTAGCCTGACTGCGAGTCTGACAAGACGAGCAGAGACGAAAGTCGGTCATAGTGATCCGGTGGTCCCGAGTGGAAGGGCCATCGCTCAACGAATAAAAGGTACTCCGGGGATAACAGGCTGATGATTTCCAAGCGTCCATAGCGACGAAATCGTTTGGCACCTCGATGTCGGCTCATCACATCCTGGGGCTGGAGAAGGTCCCAAGGGTTCGGCTGTTCGCCGATTAAAGTGGTACGTGAGCTGGGTTTAGAACGTCGTGAGACAGTTTGGTCCCTATCTGCCGTGGGTGTAGGAAGTTTGAGAGGATCTGCCTTTAGTACGAGAGGACCGAGGTGGACGTACCTCTGGTGGACCAGTTGTCGCGCCAGCGGCATAGCTGGGTAGCTAAGTACGGAAGGGATAACCGCTGAATGCATCTAAGCGGGAAACCCACCTCAAAACTAGACTTCCCTATCAGAGCCGTGGAAGACCACCACGTTGATAGGCTAGGTGTGGAAGCACGGTAACGTGTGTAGCTAACTAGTACTAATAGCTCGATTGTTTTACTTTGCTGAGGTTGTACTTGTGTACAGCATTAATTCTGCAAGAAACATAAAAAGGTTTTCAGTTTTATCAACAACTCAAATTTTAGACCTCTTTTGAAATTATGGTTCTATGAATAAATGTCTAAAGAAGTCTATATATAAAAAATTTGTATTGCTAGCTTGGTGGTTATAGCACGAGTGAAACACCCGATCCCATACCGAACTCGAACGTGAAACCTCGTAGTGCTGATGGTACTATGCCCTGAGGCATGGGAGAGTAAGTCGCTGCCAAGCTTGCAATGCAAGTTTTTTGTGAAGGTCATGTACACTCAAATGATCCTACGAATTGCATTTGAAAATGAGGGGTAAACTAAAGTAATACGTGAGTTCCTGATGTTTTTAAAAAACAATTCTTAAAAGCGTAAGAGTATACAAATTGTCATTAGACATTTGTTGTTTTGTGTTCCAATTCTCCAAATCATTTAACTACCCTTGCAAGCAAGTCTTTTAAAAAGTAAGTTTTAAAAAATCAACTAAATTATCTACTAACAATAATCCATATTATTTGATAAAATTAAAACAAAAAGAAGGAGGTAATATGAACAATATTAACACTAAGTTTTACATACTACTAGTAATACTACTTGGTATATTCACTTATTCATTAAATCTTTTTAATAAAATATCTCAGTGTTCTTTAGTATTTGTGTTTTTAGCTATAACTGCAAATATCATATCTGAACTATATGGTAGGAAAAAAGCTTGGATTGCTGTAACGTTGAGTATAATAGTAAGCTTTTGTTTGTTATGGGACTTCAATTATTATATTCATGGTCGTGTTATTAATGGAATTATACTTGTATCTTTTGTATCTATATTGTTATCAACATATTGTAGTACAAGTATATTTGTACAACTCAAGTCAACATGTTCTTTGAATACAAGAAATTTTGCTGGTTTAATGATGGGTGCGGTTGTAGATGGCATTGTGATGTCAGGATTTTTTGTAAATATATTCTCTACAAGTAGAGTTTTGTCGATATTTTTAAAAGAAGTATTATTTAAATGTGCATATTCATTAACAGTTTATATATGTATATTTTTGGGGTCATTTTTAGTCCAAAAAGTATATTGCAATAATAGGACTACCCGTGAACTGAAGAATTTTTGAGTAAAAAATACAGCTGAGTACCGCAAGAATCTTGGATAATGACGATGCAATTCTTGATTTTCTATTCTAGAGTATATATACTCAAATGATATTAAAGGGTGTTGGCAAAGTAGTAATAAAGTAAAATTATCGTCATATTTTGAGAATATATTATATAATTTTACTTTTTTTGTTGGCAATTTAACTAAAGAATTACTTAAAAATTTGCTTTATATAGCATTTATATGACTTTGCCAACATTCTATATACCTAACCCAAGGAACTCTTAGCTAAAAGCGATGTCATTTCCACTTTTGCAGGAATGATATCGATAGTAGTTAAGATTATATTTATACCAACTATTGGTACAATTCTTAAATTGCCCTGATCAAATCTAATGGAATTAACTATATCATAACTTATTTAAACAGGAATAATGTGTATAAATTTATAGACTTGTTTTGCGGTATTGGTGGATTTAGGATTGCTTTAGAAGGAAAAGGAATGGAGTGTGTTTTTTCTTCAGATATAGATAAGGATATTCAAGAAACTTATGTAAAAAATTTCGGAGAAAGACCTTATGGCGATTTAAATGAAATCTCAGAAAAAAAAATACCAAAACACGATATTCTATGTGCAGGTTTTCCTTGTCAACCCTTTAGTATTTCTGGTAAGCAATTGGGATTAAAAGGCAGTAACGGAAGATTATTTTATGAAATAATTAGAATCGCCCAATATCATAAACCATATGTTTTATTGCTTGAGAACGTCAAAAATATAATTAATATTGATAATGGATCGGTAATTAAAACAATAGATATAAAATTGGATGAAATTGGTTATAAAGTTTATAGGCATATTCTAAATTCTTCTTTTTTTGGTATACCTCAATCAAGAGAAAGGGTTTATTTTGTTTGTTTACGTAAAGATTACGATAATGATCTAAAATTTAAATATTTACCGCCAAAAGAAACTTTTGCAAAAGTTTATTTGGATGATATTTTAGAAGAAAAAGTTGATGATAGTTTATATATTAAAAGAGATGACATAGTAATAGATGGCAATAAAGAAATTGAAAGAAATTTAAGACCTCTAAGAATTGGTTATGTTAATAAAGGCGGTCAAGGAGAAAGAATCTATAGCCCCTTGGGACATGCAATAACTCTTTCCGCTTTTGGTGGAGGAGTGGGTGCAAGAACTGGCTTATATTTAATTAATAATAGAATTAGACGATTATCAGTTAATGAATGTAAAAACTTAATGGGATTTCCAAAAAATCACCATGTTATAGAAGGGATAAAAGGTTATCAACAGCTTGGCAATGCTGTTATACCAAAGATGATCAGTAATATTTATGATTCAATTGGAATATCATAATTATGAATAGAAATGCTTATATAGGAAAAAATGTTGAGGTTCTGTTTAAAAATAGCATAGGAGATCATCAAAAAATCATACAAAAAATTCAAGAAAACTTTAAAATACAAGGGGACTTCGTAGCTGCGATTTGTAGCGGAGTACATAATGAAAAAGTAGATGTAAAAATGGAATTTTCTTGCTAAAGGTGGTAATTTGCTTATTGGTAATTTGATAACTTTTAAAAGAAAAGGGGGAAATGGTAAGTTATGTTCGCATAAAATAAAAACCGACCCAACTCACCCAGGTAATAACATTCAATTGCAACTGAGAATGTATGAATTTATAAAAGAAATGAAAAATTATGAGTTAGGTAATTACGTTATCTAAATTTAAATCCCTTAAAGTGAAAATTACTTAGAAAAAATAAAATATTTATTAGAATGATCGCGGTAGGAATCACCGGTAGTTATGCTTCAGGGAAAACTTTTGTCTTAAATTATTTAGCTAATCTAGGATTTATAACTTTTTCTGCTGACGAATATGTTAAGAACCTATACGAAGAGTCAGAAATACAAAATATGGTTCTTAACTTACTACCTGATCTAAAAAGCTTTGATAAAAGAAAAATTGCAGAGCTAATCTATGCTAATGATTCAGCAAGAAACAAACTGCAAAATTTTATTCATCCATTTGTAGTGGAAAGTTTGTTTCTTTTTAAACAGCAAAATAGTAAATCAGAGATTACATTTGCTGAGATACCATTACTTTTTGAAGCTGGATTTGATCAATATTTTGATTTTTATGTTACAACATTCTGCTCAGAAGAATCTAGATTAAAACGTGCAATGTCTAGAGAGGCTTTTAATTTAACAGCTTATAATAAAATAGCACAAATTCAATTGCCGCAACAGATTAAAATAGAAAAAGCAGATTTTGTTATTAATACTGATGTTAATCTAGTAGATTTAGATAAACAAATAACTCAACTAATAGAAAAATTAAAATGCAGCAATTAAGAGAAGTAATTTTAGATACTGAGACAACTGGTTTAGACCCCAAAAATGGTCACCGAATTGTTGAGATTGGTGCTATTGAGATGGTTAATAAAGTTTTAACCGGCAAACATTTTCATTTTTATATTAATCCAAAGCGAGATATGCCGACGGAAGCTTATCGAATACATGGCATATCGGGAGAATTTTTAAAAGACAAACCACCTTTTGAAGAAATTGTTGACGAGTTCTTAGGGTTTATTAGCAATAGCAGACTTATTATACATAATGCAGCATTCGATATTAAATTTATTAATTATGAGTTATCTCTGCTCAAAAGACCTTCTACAGAGTATTTAGAACTTTCTAATATTATCGATACTCTTGCTTTAGCTCGGAAGATGTTTCCTGGAATGAAAGCTAATCTTGACGCATTATGTAAAAGATATAAAATTGACAATTCCTCACGTAAGTTGCATGGGGCACTTAAAGATGCGGCATTACTGGCAGAAGTTTATGTTGAACTTACTGGAGGTAGGCAGATAAGTTTCAATATTAATAGCCAAAAGGCACAAAATATAGACGAGTTAGTGGTTCAAACTACTATGGCAAATAAAAAGAATACTATAGTTATCAAACCAACTAAGGAAGAGTTACAAAAACATAAAGAGTTTTTGTCAAAAATTCTTTCTCCAATTTGGTTGTAGAACCAGTGTGCGAAAGTGAGAGTGACATATATACTCTTCTGCTTTGAAGAATTGGTTTTGTAAAACTGCGTGGTATTCGCGTACTCACGTTTTATCTTCGAGACAGAAAAGTGCTTGAAATGTCTAAAAAATCAGGCTCGTAGTGCTTTTGGCATACTAAAAATTAGTCAACATAATGTTTCTTATTTGTGCTACAATTTGTTAGATATAAGGCTTTATGGTAATTTTCAAATATAATCAACTAGTATGATAGTGAAACGAAAGAGTTTTTTCGTGGTTGCCTTTCTGCAACTTTAGTGTAAAATCAACAGAAAAGTTCTTGTGCAGAGTCACAGAATGTGCTAAGTATCTGATAAGATTGGTGAAGTTTGAACCAAAGATACTCTCCCCATTCGGGATGATACTTAAGTATTAACCTCAGTTTGATGTCAATCCCTGCGTAGGTAGGGGATATAAAAAAATGACCAAGATCAGGTTGAGTTGAGTTAAGTTATTTTAGACTGCTACCTATGCATAGCACAAGTGTTGAAAGTTAAAAAGTCGTCTATTAGCGAAGTGCTGTTGTAAGGCTTAAACCGTCTATTAGCGAGGAGATCGTAGGTCGATGAAGTAATCTATATGACAAGCTTCATGGATTGCCACGCTCACGTACGTTCGCTCGCTAATAGACGATTTTAACTTTCAACAGTTGTGCTATGCAGGGGGTGACATCGTTAAGAGAGATAGGGATAACGTAATGATGGCAGATATCTAGACATGAATTATTTTTTTTAATTATAGAATGGTAAAATGATGGCAAAAAAACAAAAATTCTTTAAATATTTACTGGCTAGTAGTGCAATCGCCTCGGTTGTAGCTAGCCTAGGCAGTAGTAACGTGGCATTTGCTGTTGCAAATGATGGTGCTATGATGATACGTAATGCGACTTTGACGGATAATGTAGGTGATGCGAATTGGCACGAGATTGGTCGGAATGGTGCGGATCGGAGGACTGATATTACTGCACCTCAGAATAACGAGGCATTCACCTATGGTGGTAATTTTACACTTAATGCTAACAGAGCAGATGCTATTATTACAGCTATCAACATAGTTAATCATCAGCCCGGCGATCTTACAGTTAGTCAAAATCTATCAATCGGTTCTATAGTGCGTAATGCTGGTGCTGTTGGTACTTTACCTATAAAGATAGAAGCTGGTAAAATACTAACTTTAACTGGTACTGCAGCCGTTGCAGCTAATCATGGCTTCGATGCAGACCCCAATACCTACACTGCCTTGGGTAATGTAGAGCTTGATGGTAATGATGGTGATCATGCCTCAACTCTTGTGGTTCAAGCTGGTAATACAATTAGTACTGTCACTGCTGTTCGAAATGGTGAGGGAATATTAAGCTTCGCAGGAGCTGGTGGTGCTACTGGAGATATTGGTACAGATCCTCTTAGATTAGCGAGAGTAAATATAGGTAATGGGGAAGCTCATTTACAGGGTCATGTTTTTGCTACTACCACTAGGCTTACCCATGAAAATTCAATACTTAAGCTAGCAGCTGGTAAGACAATCACTGGTGCTGTATGGAATGATACTAATGTGGCTAATATGGGTGTATTAACCTTCGAAGGAGTTGGCACGGTAACTGGAGATATCGGTGCTGCTGATGAGCCTGCTGCTGTTGCTGGTCATAGGACTTTAAAAGCTATAAACATAGGTGATGGAGCGGTTACTTTAGACGGTGATGTTTGGGCTAAGAACACTAATCTTACCCACATAAATTCTGTACTTAATGTTGAGCATACTAAAAAAATCACTGGTAATATAGTTAACACCACTGCTGTAAATAATAAGGGAGTATTAAACTTCGCAGGAAATGGTGAGGTAACTGGGAATATTGGTGCTATTATTGATCCTGATCCTGCTTCTGCTCTTAATAGATTTATTGGAGAAATTAATATTAATAAAGCTCGTAGTGAGGTTGTATTAAGACAAAATGTATATACTGAAGAACTTAACTTTGTTGCTGCTAGTACTGTAAAAATTGGTGGTGATTTTGTAGGAGAAGTTAATTTTCATGCTGGTGGAACATTAGAATTTAACGGTGCTGATCATGTTGATCCTGGTACTGGTATTGTAACAAAAATACCTCGTATTTTCGACTCAACAATACAAGGTGGTGCTCATGGTATTTTAAATGTTAATACTAGCATGCTCGTAGCTAACAATGTGGAAATTGGGGAGATTGATACCATAAATATAGGTATGGTTGGGGGAGATGCTAAAGCTCTAGCAATAAATGTTTCAGCTGCTGGTGCTAATCTTCTTGATGGTACAAATATTAATTTTATGCATGCAGATTCGGCATTGGCCTTATTTACAAGGGGACGTGATAGTATTGTAACCTTTCATGATAACTTATCAGGAGGAGTTCCTGATGGTCATGGTGGTTTTGTTGGTCATGGAGGAATCGTGTGGCTAGATGGTGATGACACTCGCACTTTAACTGTGCAATCTGCAACCGGTGGAGAAACCCTTGGTATTGTTGGTAATAAGCTAGGTGAATTACGTATTTCTCGTCGAGTTACCATCGTAGGGGAGGCTGCTAATAGGCTTAATGTCCAGCATGCAAATAATTTGAACATTATTAATGGGGCAACATTTACCGATAAAAGTACTACCTCTGCAAAGATTGCCAATATTCATATTGGAGCAGCGTCTGCTGATGTGCCTACACCTGCCGGTCCAGCAAATTATATACTTGATGCAGAACAAGCTAATTTTAATTTAAATATTGCTGGGGCTAATCAGATTACTTTTGACCATGCAGATGCTCAGTTAACCTTAAAGAATAGTGCTGCTGTAGATAGAACAATAACTTTAGTAAATAATTTAGATCCAGGTGCTAGTGTTGATGGTAAGGGTATAGTTGAACTTTATTCTGTTGTAGATGGAACAACATTGACAATTGCTGGAGCAGCTACATCTTTAGGTACTGCTGTTAATAAATTACAAAAGGTAATTTTTTCTGGTGCTGGTAAATTTGACACTCAGCAGATTACCATTAATAGTAGAAATATGGAATTAAATGTAAATGAACTAATATTGGGTGATGTTAATAGCAATATTTTATTTGTTAATAATACTGTACTTACCGTTGGTGATATTACAGGTAATGTAGATTTCCAAAATCATGATGGTACAGTTAAGTTGAAAGCTGGTAAGACCATCACTGGTAGTGTAACTAGCACTGGTACTGGTGATGCTAAGGGAACATTAGAATTCCTAGGAATTGGTGCAGTAACAAACTTGATCACTAACTTAAAGATGTTAAAAGCTGGGGTAGGTGATGTAAGATTAGCAGGTGGTAATTATAATATTACTGAAATTCAAGGTAATGGTGTTGGTAATGTAACTTTTTCTAAGAACTTTAATTTAACAGGTTCTATTAACTCAACAGGAGGAAATACAGTTGGCTTAATATTCGAAGGCAACAATAGAGTTACTGGTGTAGTTGGAACGGCAACAAGTCCTGTTGGTACTATACAAGTCCAAGGTACTACCATCTTTGGCGACAAAGTTCAAACTGCTAATGATAAGGACATCATAATATCTGCTGGAGCAACTGCTGAGTTTGCTAACAGCGTGACAACTCGTAATATTAAGGGACATGCAGCTGGTCAAGGTACAGTTCAATTTAGTAATGCTGAAACTATAATCGTTAATAGTGCAATAGGTGCTACTAATGCAGTAGATACTTTAGACATAGCGGGAGCAGATGTAAAGATTACCCAAGCAGTTTCAGCGAATTATATTAACTTCTCTAATGCTAGTAAAGAGGCAACTTTAACGTTAGAAAGGACAAGTACTGTAGGTGGTATTAGGACTAATGGTAATAATGTTCATACTCTTGCATTAGCTGCAGATTTTACCACTGGAATACAAGATATTGGGTCAGAGAATAACAGGTTAAAATCTATTAAATTACTGGGTGATCATAAAATTACTATTAATAGTGGTGTCTATTCCGATGTATCAACTAACACTAATAATACTGGTAAAGTAATTTTCAACTTGGATAGAAGCTTTGCTTATAACCTTGGAACAGATAAATTAAGATTGTCTGATGTAACCTTTGCTAAGAATGCTACGGTAAGAGGTGATGTTTATTCTAAGCAAATAACCATTGCTAGTGATAAGACTGCAACTTTTGCTGGTACTATAAACAGAACTATATCTGTGCCAAACTCCACTGTAGATGGAGCTAGCATATCAAGATCATTGAAAAGTTTTGCCTATAGTACACAAATTGGTTCGGATGAAATAAAAAATGAAGGTATTGCAAAATTTGATAAGGCAGTACTGGTTGATGCCAAAATTACTGGTGGTAAGGTAACGTTTGCCGATAATGTTTGGTTTAAACAAACTGCTAATGGGAAAGAAGTAAATTTTGCTGCAGATAAGTTTGTAATATTAGAACAAAATATCAGCTTTGCTAATATTAAAGCAGATAAAGCTAAGATAATTATATTACCTAAAACAGTCTCTATAACTGGTAATTTAGCAGCTAAAGGTTTAACCGTAGATCTTGCAGCTAATCAATTAAAATATACTGGTCAGGCACAGCTGACAGGAGATGTAGAACTAGTTACTGCCTACGACACATCAAGCGGAGCAGGTGGTAATATAGAGGTTCAGACAGGTAGTAAATTGGATTTATCGAAAGCAGACGAGCTGATTATAAAAGTGAAAGCTCAGACTGATATTAACAAAATTCCTGAGGGGGGTGTTAAGTATGTTGTGATTTCGTCAGTTGATGGTAAGGGTCTTGTTGCAATTGATAACAGTAAAATTAAGCTTGACCCAACTGGTGAACAAAACCGTTTCGTACAGTGGTCCATGGATTCTAGTGATCTAAAACTATATATAACTGACATTTCTAAGCAAGTTATAGATAAAGACATTGCTGAATCCCTATCACAGGAAGAACGGAAATTTTATACACTGTTGAATAATGTAACAGATCGTAATAGTTCTGCTGGTAAGTTCAGGAACAATATAGGTTTGATGGATAGAGAGCATGCCCTTCAAGCGATGGATAGAATATTGCCTGGTAATGAAAATCCAATAGGAGCAAGTCTTGCAAGAAATCCAACATTTGAAACAATTGGATTGATGGCTCAAGTTGATACCCAAATTACTGCAACAAGGATGGGAAATTCAGTACCTATGCAAAATGCTGCATCAGCTGTAGGCTCTGGTGATGATGATACGCTAAGGTATGGAGTATGGGGTAGTCCATTCTATGGTACTGCTTGCCAAGAAACGTATAAAGGAGTTAGTGGTTATAAAGCGAAATCAGCTGGTGGAATAGTTGGATTTGATGGTTTAGTAAATGATAATCTGCTACTTGGTGCAGCTTATAGCCGAATTAACACACAAATGTCTCATCAGGATAAGAAATTTGGTGATAAAACTAACGGTAAGACTAATATCTTCTCCTTATATAGTTTATATAATCTTACCAATAATTGGTTTACTGAAGCTATAGCATCATATGGTATAACTAGGGTTAGGAATTCAGAAGGACGCCTAATTGCAACGAATGTGAAAAGAAATGTTACTGCTCTAGAGACTGCTGCTGCTAAGTATAAATCTATCTCTTATAGTGGTCAATTACTTACAGGGTATAATTATATAGCTTCTGAAAAGTTAATGATTACCCCAACAATTGGGTTCAGATATTCGCAATTTAAGGATGCTGGCTATACGGAAACTGGTACAAAATTCCAAAACCTAGTTGTTAAGAAAAGGTCGTACAATAAATTTGAAGGTATTTTGGGGTTAAGAACTGCAGCAACCCTGAAGGCTAACAAAGTACTGTTAATACCAGAATTGCATGGTTACGTTAATCATGACTTCAAAGGAAAAGCACCAATTATTGATGCAAGGTTAGATGGGATAAATGAACCATTACCGACTAAATCAGTTAAACCTGTTAAGACCTTCTTCACTGTTGGTACTGGTTTCACTGCAAAATATAATATGATGGAATGTGGTATTATCTATAATGTTAACATTGCCAGCAAATATATTGGTCACCAAGGTAGTTTGAAGGTTAAAGTGAATTTTTAAGTAGCTTATCCTCAATTTAATGAGTGCAAAAGGGGGATATAAGAGTATTTATGTCATGGCAATTGTCATAACATAAACACTCTTAGCCCCGGAATCCTTTAAGATTTTAGCACATTTGTTAATGGTAGTGCCAGTGGTTAATACATCATCTACTAATAATATTTTTTGGTCTATAATTTGATATTTTTTATTGAATATAAGGCTATTTGATAAGTTTTTTTCTCGTTCTTTTTTAGATAAAAAAGTTTGGGATTTGGTCCATCTTGACTTAATTAATACGTCAGGACTTACCGGTTTTTTTAGTAGTCTGCTGATTTCTTGAGCCATAATCAAAGCAGGATTATACATTCTAAACAATCTTTTGAATCTATTCATTGGAACTGGAATAATCAGGTCAATATCTTGAAATTCGCTGTGATATTGTATATAAAGTAATTTGCTGAAAGTTTTGGAAAGAATGGTTTTGTCTTGATATTTAAAAGCATGAATTATTTTCTTGCTATGCTCGTTAAATTTAATTAAACTACGGGATATGTTATAATGTGGTTTATATTGAAAGCATTTTGCACAACACATATCATCTAAAATTGATATATCTAATCTACAACCACAAATATTGCAGTAAGGTTTTGTAATAAAGTCAAATTTCTTCCAACAATTTAGACAAAATTCCTCTTTAGTGGCAGTCATTTCAGCACAAGACAAACATCTTGCTGGCAAGATATAATCTACTAGGTAATTATAAAATCTACTAATTTTGTACATTACTATAAAAGCAAACCTTTAGGCAATATCTCTAGTTAAGTTTACCGGTCTACGAACACATGGGTTGCCACTACTCGAAGAATCTGTTGATTCAACAGACACACAAGGGCTTTTAATCTCGTAAGGAGGACCAGGAGTGCATGATAATAATTGCAAGAGTATAACAAAAAACAGAGAAAATCTTAATAATTTTGTCATAATTGTCGTTTGGAATTAATTTTATTGTCTTAGATTCTATAGGAGGTTAACCTAGTTCGCAATAAATCTCAAGTACATTTGATAAAAAATAAGTTTTAGATACAAAATACATAATAGCTTGTGGCATTTTGCCTGACAAGCATATATACTTCCTCCAAATGTTTGCAAGTAATAACCTAAGGAAACAATGGTAAGTACATCCTTCAAAGAAAGACCTCCTTATGCTAGAAAGTATAATAGCTGGCGTATTAGAATTTTATATTCAATAATTATTGGTTATTCAACATTCATATTTTGTCGTCAGAATTTTAATATTGCAATGCCTGCTTTAATGGATCATTTTGAGGTAACAAAAACTCAACTTGGCTGGATTTTAACAGCCTCTTCTATAGTTTATGGTGTAGGAAAGTTGTGTAATGGATTCTTTAGCGATAGATCAAATGCTCGTATATTTATGGTGGTTGGTCTTACCCTTGTAGGCATCATAACATTGTTATCGGGTTTTGCTTCTAGTATAACCTTACTGGGTTTTTTATGGATTCTGAATAATTGGTTTCAATCCATGGGGTGGCCGCCTGCAACACGTATGTTGACTTATTGGTACGCTTCTAAGGAATTAGGAATGAAATGGTCTTTAGGGGCTACTTCTAATCAAATTGGCGGAGCAACTACTATGATAGTGTGTGGCTATTTAATAGACGTTTATGGTTGGAAAGCAGCATTTATAATTCCTGGAATAGTGGCATTATTAATATCGTTATTTTTATTTAATAGATTACGTAATTCTCCCAATGAGGTTAATTTGCCCATAGTAGAAGAGTATAAAGAATGTGATATATCTCTTGGAAACAATGGTGATAATTTATTAACGCGTCAACTAATAAAAATTGTATTTTGTAATAAGTTAGTGTGGTATGTGTGTTTTGCTAATATGTTTGTTTATATTGTACGGTCAGGTGTAATTTTTTGGGCACCCGTATTTTTACGTGAACTAAAAAACGTTACTATTGCTCAAGCTGGTCTACAAGTTGCTTCTTATGATATTTTAGGTTTAATTGGTGGGGTTGTTGCTGGATGGATGTCAGACAAGCTATTTCAAGGACGACGTGGTCCAGTTGGTTCAGTATTTATGTTTGTTTTGGCTTTTACTCTTATTTTATTTTGGCAAATACCAAACGAGTATGAAATATTTAGCATGATTATTCTTGCTTTGGCTGGTTTTTTTGTATCTGGACCGCAGGTCTTAATAGGTGTTGCTACAGCAGATTTTACTAACAAACAAGCAGTTGGTACAGCTAATGGTCTTTCAGGCTTATTTGGTTATCTTGGTGCTGCATTGGCTGGGGTATGTGTTGGTTGGATTTCTGATAATTTAGGTTGGAATGGTGTTTTTTTATTCTTTATCTTGTCTGCTTTCTTGGGGGCAATACTTTTTTCCTTAACTTGGAATTATAGTTCTAGAAGAAATGCGTAACGTGTTACTTAATTATACTGTTAGAATTTACTTGCCAAAAATATATAAATTTATATAAATGTTAATAATAAATTAATAAAGGTTTACTGTGACTCAAGAATATACATTTTCAATGATTAAGCCAGATGCTACGAGGAGAAATATAATTGGTAAGATTAATTCTTATTTAGAAAATAATGGGCTGAAAATAGTAGCTCAAAAAATGACCATTTTAACTAAAGATCAAGCAGAGCATTTTTATGCAGAACATAAATCAAGAACATTTTTTAGTAGTTTAATAGAGGGCATTATTTCTGGTCCTGTTGTTTTGCAGGTTCTTAAAGGGGAAAATGCTATCTTACAAAATCGTAAAATAATGGGAGCTACTAACCCAGAAAATGCTGAACTAGGCACAATTCGGAGAGATTTTGCAGAAAATATCGAGGCTAATAGTATTCACGGTTCTGATACTTTGGAAAGTGCTGAAAGAGAAATAAAAATTTTCTTTACTGAAAAAGAAATTGTAGAATAATTATAGTCTATATGAGATATAGCGTTGTAGTTATTGGTGGTGGTCATGCTGGTTGCGAGGCAGCTTCGGCTTCTGCGCGTTTAGGTGTAGATACTCTCTTAATTACTCTAAAATTAGATAATCTTGGTGAAATGTCTTGCAATCCTGCAATAGGTGGGGTAGCAAAAGGTACTTTAGTAAAAGAAATAGATGCACTTGACGGACTCATGGGTAAAATTATAGACCAAGCCGGTATCCATTATAAGATGCTCAATGAAAGTAAAGGACCAGCAGTTTGGGGACCAAGAGCTCAAGCTGACAGAAAACTTTATAAGAAAGCTATGCATAATGTCTTGATAAATCACCCAAATTTGACAATTTTATGTGCGTCTGTAGAAAATATTGAAGTCCACGACTCTAGAGTAAAGGCATTAACCTTAGATAATGGTACGTGTATTGAGTGTCAAAAAGTTGTGTTAACTACAGGTACATTTTTATCCGGGCTCATTCACATAGGAACTAAAAAAATCCCATCTGGTAGAATAGGTGAAAAGCCGTCATACGGTTTATCTAACACTTTAAAATCTTTTGGTTTTTCTCTTGGCAGGTTAAAAACTGGTACCCCTCCAAGAATAGATGGAAGAACAATTGATTATAACGAAGTAGAAGTGCAGGCTGGAGATACCGTGCCACGTCCTTTCTCCGAACTTACAAATTCTGTTAAGATAAAGCAAATAAATTGTTTCGTTACTAGAACAACTGAACAAACCCACGAAATTATTAGGAATAATTTAGATAAATCAGCTATGTATTCTGGACAAATCAAGGGTATAGGACCAAGATATTGTCCATCCATCGAGGATAAGGTTACCAGATTCTCTAAAGCAAGTCATCAAATATTTTTAGAACCTGAAGGCTTGGACGACCATACTATATACCCAAATGGTATATCTACATCGTTGCCTGAAGATATACAATTAGCATTGCTAAAAACAATTCCTGGTCTTAAAAATGCCACTATGTTAAAACCAGGATATGCAATAGAATATGATTATGTCGATCCAAGAGAATTAAAAGTAACGTTAGAAACAAAAAAAATTAAAGGTTTGTATTTTGCCGGTCAAATTAATGGCACCACTGGCTATGAAGAAGCTGCGGGGCAAGGAATTATGGCTGGCATTAATGCAGCCTTATCGATAAAAAATCAATCAGATTTTATTTTGACTAGAGCAGATGCTTATATTGGTGTTATGATTGATGATTTAATTACCCTTGGTACAGTGGAGCCTTATAGAATGTTCACTTCCAGATCTGAATATAGACTTTCTGTTAGGGCTGATAATGCAGATTTAAGGCTAACTCAAATGGCCATAGATATTGGTGTTATATCCAATTTACGCAAAGAGATTTTTAGTAAGAAATGTGATGATATTCATAAGGTAGAAAATATTGTAAAAACTATTTCTTTAACAACCACTAAGTTAGCTAACTTGGGTGTGTCTATCGCACAAGATGGTTCATATAAAACAGCCTTTGATTTACTAGGACTACCAAATTTTGGTGTTAATAAAACAATAGAGATATTCCCAGAACTTATTTCATTAAATAAAAAAATTCTTCATTATCTTTGTATTGAATCAAGATATTCTTCTTATTTGATTAGACAAAATGCAGATATTCAATTATTTAAAGAAGAAGAGTTGGAATTATTAGATGAGAATATCGATTACTTTAAAATACCAAGTCTGTCTACAGAAGTAAGAGAAAAACTCCAGTATCATAAACCAGCAACTATTGGTGCAGCTAGAAGAATATCTGGAGTTACTCCAGCTGCTTTAATAGCAATTATAATTTATATAAAAACAAGATATAAACATTAATGTATGACTGTCGTAATGTTCCACGTGAAATATTAGATGCCCTTGAGAAGTATCAATCATTGACATTAAAATGGAATAAAACTATTAATCTCGTTTCTTGTAATACCGAGCGTGAGTTTTGGGTAAGACATATTTTAGATTCTTTACAGCTAATGAAGTATATAAATAACCAAAATATTCATTTAATAGATGTTGGTTCGGGTGGTGGATTTCCAGGAATAGTTTTGTCTATTGCTGGAATAAAAAATGTTACTTTAGTAGAATCTGATGTAAGAAAATCTATTTTTTTATTGCAAGCTTCTAAAATTTCTACTAATAAAGTCAATGTGGTTAATCAACGAATAGAGAATGTTAAATTAGATTGTGATATATTAACTTCTAGAGCCTGTGCTCAGTTAGAGAAAATATTTGTTTATACCCAACATATTAATGTAAGAAATAAGTATTTATTATTTAAAGGTGAGCAATATCAAAAAGAAATTGAAATTGCTAAAAAGAGATGGTCTTTTTGTCATTCTATGTATGATAGTGAGACTTCTAATAATAGTAAGATTCTAGAAATTAGTAACATATATGACAAAAATAGTTGCGATAGTTAATCAAAAAGGTGGAGTTGCTAAAACTACAACTACTGTAAATTTATCGACAGCTTTATCTGTAATGGATAAAAAAATCTTGGTTATAGATTTAGATCCTCAAGGAAATAGTAGTACTGGTTTTGGTATAAACCAACAAGATAGAAAAGTTACTATTTATCAGGTATTAATTGGCTTAAGAACGATTGAAGAAGCCATAATACAAACGAATATTCCAAATTTACAATTAATTACAGCTAACACTAATTTATCCGGTGCTGAATCGGATTTATTAAGTATAAAAAAGCGTGAATATTTATTATCAGATTTGTTAAATAAGTTGGTCAGTAAATATGATTATATTATTATAGATTGTCCTCCTGCTCTTAACCTACTAACAGTTAATGCGTTAGTAGCTTGTGATTATGTATTAATCCCTATGCAGTGTGATTTTTATTCATTAGAAGGATTAAGTCATTTACTAAAGACAATTGAAATTGTAGAAAAGAATTTAAATCCAAAAATAAAAATTGCCGGTATTTTATTTACTATGTATGATAAGCGCAATCGATTAACTGAGCAAGTAGAGGATGATGTTAGAAAATGCTTAGGAAGATTGGTATTTAAGACAGTTATTCCGCGGAATGTAAAACTATCTGAGGCACCATCTTACGGCCAGCCAGCAATTATTTATGATCATAAATGTACTGGCTCTATTGCTTATATAGAACTTACAAAAGAGATTTTAGGTAGAAATATATGAAAAACAAAGGTTTAGGCAAAGGGTTATCGGCTTTGCTTGGAGAAGAGGTTTTTACTGTAGAAAAAGATGAATTAATAAAAATTATAGATATTGATAAAATTGAAGCTAGGAATAATCAACCAAGGAAGAAATTTGAATATGATAAAATAAAAGAATTAGCTGACTCCATAAGTAATAATGGTTTATTGCAACCAATCATTGTTAATTCAACCAGTGATGGAAAATATAAAATTATAGCTGGTGAGAGACGTTGGCGTGCTTGTAAGATAGCTAAGCTTAGCGATATTCCTGCTATTGTAAAAGATATAGGGGATAAAGAAATTATAGAGATAGCACTAATTGAAAATATTCAAAGAGAGGAATTATCTGTTATAGAAGAATCAGAAGGATTTGAGCGGTTAATAAAAGAGTTTGGTTATACACAAGAGAAATTAGCAGAAAAACTTAGCAAGAGTCGTAGTCATGTAGCTAATTTATTAAGACTAAATCAATTACCACAATCTATCAAAGATAAAATAAATGAAGGGCTTTTAACTATGGGACATGCAAGATGCCTAATTAATCATCAGCAGGCCGAGGTAATAGCTAACCATATTATTGAAAATGATTTAAGCGTTCGACAAACTGAAGATATAGTAAAAAATTGGTCTAAAAATGAATATACAAAAATCCCAGAACATGATAGACATGTAGGGAAAAGATTTCTAAAAGAAAATAGTAAAGAGAATGATCTACAATTATTAGCTAAATCATTGTCAGAAAGATTTAATATAAAAGTAACTATTGAAGACTACCCAATTGGTGGAAAATTAATATTTCACTATAGTAATTTAGAAGAACTTGATTCAATTTTGTCGAGGTTAAATTAAATGCAAATTTTTTTAGATAGTGCTGATATTAAAGAAATTGATGAGATTAATCAATTAGGTATAATTGATGGTATAACTACTAATCCTTCCTTAATGTCTAAGACAAAAGATGATTTTGTCTCAACTATTGCAGAAATATGTAAGATAATAACTTCCGATGTTAGTGTTGAAGTGGTTGCAAATGATGTTGATACTATGATTAGTCAAGGAAATAAAATTTTAGAAATATCCAGCAATATTGTTATTAAATTACCTATGACATGGAATGGTATTAAGGCGTGCCAATATTTTGCAAATAAAGAAAAAAAAGTGAACATGACCTTATGCTTTTCTGTGAATCAGGCTCTTATCGCTGCAAAAGCCGGAGCATATTATATATCGCCTTTTATCGGTAGACTTGATGATATAGGTCAAAATGGTATTAGTTTAATAAGTGATATAAGACAAGTATATGATAATTATCAGTATCAAACAAAAATCCTTGCTGCATCTATAAGAAACCCTAACCATGTTTATCAAGCTAGTATGTATGGGGCTGATGTTGCTACAATGTCTAGTAAAATTATCAAGCAATTATTAGATCATCCACTAACAGACTTCGGTTTAGAGATTTTTAATAAAGATTGGGATAAATCTGGATTAAAAATTTAATTATTAAAAAAGAATTAGATACTGCTTATTTCAGGTAACAACAGGTGAAAGAGGAATCAGAAAATAGGTGGTATGTTTAATAACATTCTTGTAATGTCGAAAGATATTTGGCATATGAAATTTTGGTAAATTATTATGCAAATTGAATCAGTAAACAATTTAAGAATATCGTTTAATGAAGCCTTATCAAGGATAGGAAAAAGTGTGCTAAAAAATGATGACATAATAATTGAAAATGACGATAAAGCAAAACCATTTGTAAAATGGGTAGGTGGAAAAAGAAGTTTAATAAAAGAATTATCCTCAAGAACACCGCAAACTTATAAAAGCTATTATGAACCATTTATAGGAGGAGGAGCACTTTTGTTTGCTCTTGCCCCATCTGGTGCGACTATATCAGACGTAAACCTAGATTTAGTTATTACATATGCCGTGATTAAAAATAAACCTCAAGAATTGATAAAGCTATTGGCAAAACATAAAGTCAATCATTGTGAAGAATATTACTATAAAATCCGGAAACAATTTATTAATGATAATGACATAGAAGTTGCTGGACGTTTTATATATCTTAATAAAACCTGTTATAATGGTTTGTATAGAGTTAATAACAAAGGTGAGTTTAATGTGCCTATGGGGAAATACAAAAATCCAGCAATAGTTGATGAGACAAATATACTAGCTTGTAGTAAATTATTACAAAATGTTGATATAAAATATCAGGATTTCAGTAAGATTTCTCCAAATACAGGTGATTTTGTTTATATTGATCCTCCTTATCATCCTATAAATAATACATCGTTTACTAAATATACAAAACTTGATTTTACAGAAACAGATCAGATAAAACTTTATCAAAAATGTAAAGAATTAAACGATAAAGGTATATATTTTATGCTTTCAAATTCTAATATTCAGTTTATAAAGCATCTGTATAAAGATTTTTATATAGAGATTATCGAAGCACCACGTGCTATCAATTGTAAAGCTAATGAAAGAAAAAATACAGAAGAAGTTTTGATTAGAAATTATGGATAAAATACAAGGTGGATCAATTGCAAATAAAACAGGGAATGAACTTGAGGTATTTATAAATAATCGTCTTGTTAGGGAAGGTTACGTTTTTGTTCCCAAGACTAGATTTATTGCTTCACAAGTATTAGCACAACCAATCTATACTAGACAATTTAATTTAGGAGAAACTATCTATAATACCGCTTGGCAATGCGATTTTATTCTATATCATCCTATAAAACATTCTAATTGTCTTGTTATTGAATCTAAGTGGCAACAATCAGGCGGTTCTGCAGATGAAAAATACCCTTATACAATATTAAATGTTAGAAAACAAAGTGTTTATAATGTTATTATCATTATAGATGGAGATGGTTACAAAAAAGGTGCTTTACAATGGTTAAAAGATCAAGTTTATGGAAACTTAAAAGGTGTTTTTAGTATGTCTGAATTTACAACTTGGGCAAATAAACAAAATATTTAGGTTGTATATGTATATAGCTTCCTTAAAGAGTTAAGGTTAATTTGTTCTATTAACTATTTAAAAACTACAAATAAATTACAAAAATAAAGGATTAAGGATTATGTCGTATCAATATGTTTATGTTATGAATGGTCTAAGTAAGACCATCAACGGTAAACAAATTTTAAAGGAAACGTATTTGTCTTTCTTACCAGGGGCAAAAATCGGTATTATTGGTCCAAATGGTGCTGGTAAATCTACTCTTTTAAAAATTATGGCAGGTATTGACAAAGAATATGACGGTGAGGCGTTTGTAGCTAGTGGGGTTAGAGTTGGCTATTTAGCTCAGGAACCGCATCTTGATCCTACTCAAAATGTTTTTGATAATATTATGGAAAGTTTAAGTGATAAGAAAGCTTTAATCGATGAATTTAATGAAATAAGCTATAAATTTGCTGAGGAAATGTCAGATGATGCAATGAACGAACTTCTAGCAAAACAGGCTGATCTACAGGAGAAAATAGATAGTTGTGATGCTTGGAGTTTAGAGAGGGAAATAGAGATTGCTATGTTTGCATTAAGGTGTCCAAATAAAGATGCCGATGTTACAAAAATCTCAGGTGGAGAAAAAAGACGAGTTGGGTTATGTAAACTTTTACTAGAAAAGCCTGATATGTTATTACTCGATGAACCAACAAACCATTTAGATGCTGAATCGGTATCTTGGCTAGAAAATTATTTAAAAAATTATAAAGGTACTGTAGTAGTTATTACCCATGATCGATATTTTCTTGATAATGTAACGGATTGGATATTAGAGGTGGATCGTGGTAGATGTGTTCCATGGCATTCTAATTACACTGCTTGGCTCGAGCAAAAGCAAGCAAAATTAGAGCTTGAAGATAAAGAAGAAGATGATAGAAGTAAACAATTAAAAAGAGAACTTGAATGGATACGTCAATCACCAAAAGCTAGGCAATCAAAAAGTAAGGCTAGAATTACCGCTTATCAGGATTTGTTGACCAAACAAAAAGAACAAAGATCCGGCACTGCACAAATTATTATACCTAATGGTCCACGCCTAGGCGATTTAGTTATAGAGGCAGAGCATATAGCGAAGAGATACGGTGATAAGGTATTGTTATCAGACTTTAGCTTTAAGGTTGTTCCAGGAGCTATTGTTGGTATTATAGGTCCAAATGGAGCAGGTAAATCTACTTTATTTAACATTATCACTGGCAAGACTGATCCAAATCACGGCTCTATTAAATTAGGACAGACTGTTAAACTTGGTTACGTTGATCAATCAAGAGATGATTTAGATGATAACAAGACTGTGTGGGATGAGATTTCCTCAGGTCTTGAAGAGTTACAACTTGGTTCTAGATCAATGAAAAGTCGAACTTATTGTGCAGCCTTTAATTTTAGGGGTGGCGACCAACAAAAAAAAGTAGGACAACTTTCTGGAGGTGAACGCAACAGGGTACATATAGCCAAATTACTAAAAGAGGGAGCTAACGTTATATTACTTGATGAACCATCTAATGATCTTGATGTTGACACATTACGAGCCTTAGAAGATGCTATTTTAGATTTTGCTGGATGTGTATTAGTAATAAGCCATGATCGTTGGTTTTTAGACAGAATAGCAACACATATTATTGCTTTTGATAAAGATGGAAATGCTACGTGGTTTGAAGGAAATTACCAAGATTATCATGATTATATGATTAATTCAACAGGTGAAAATATTATTAATCCTAAATATCGTCATAAAAAATTAGTATAAACCTCAATTTTGGATTAATTTCATTAATCCGAAATTGGAATGAGATTTGCTCAAGTAAACAATCAGGCTTAAAGCGGTTTGACGCCTGATTGTTAAATATTTCATTTGCTAATAATCTTATTTTTATTGGTATAAAAATAAGATTATTAGCGATAATAAATTAAAATGCATTCGTACCAGCCGCTTCAAGAATGCATTTTTCTGATATTAGAGGTATATTATGTCTCTAGGAGAAATATTAGTGGTTATGTTAGTAGCACTGATAGTAATGAAGCCAGAAGATATTCCAAATATTATAAAAAAAATCCAAGAATTTAAATTATACTGCTCGACTATCAAAAATCAAGCATTGGGCTATATTACGAAAGACTTAAAAATTGATAATGATATTCTAGAAAATAATGCTGAGCAGTTGAATTTTTATTTAGAAAGAATCATTAATATCCAAGGCTATTATGATGGTAATTATTCTCTAGATGAGCTTAAAGCAAAGTATGATGAGCTTATAAAAATAAAAAGTACAAAGTATGTACAAGATTGTAAGAAATAATGAATTTATTGAATATATAAAAGATATATTAGCCCCTTTTGGTCAAATAACTACTCGTGCGATGTTTGGTGGTTATGGCATATATAAAGATAAAGTGATAATAGGGATTATTGCAGAAAGTGAGCTATATTTTAAAGCAGATAGCTTCACTGCTGAATATTTTAAATCTTTTGGCTCACAGCCATTTACCTATAATAGCAAAAATAAGCTAGTAACTATATCATATTGGAAAGTATTACCTGAGATTTTAGATCAACAGGAAGAACTTGGAAAATGGGTCTCTATGGCATTTAATGTATCTATTAATTCCAAGAAAATACCTCATGCTTTAAATCATTGAGGTAGAATTGTGAATTATGAAGGACACCAAAAATCTGATATTGTATTTACTAGTAATTTAGCTGAGTCTACGGTAGAAAGTTTAATTAATCGTTGTGCAAAGGTCACCAACATATGCGTTGCTCTAGAGATGGTCTTAATCCGTTGTTGTAGATCAGGACTGTTTTACATAGTAAGGGAGAATGGTATAACAAGTGACCCCAATTCGGGATAAGAATTGACAAATTCTTATCCCAAATTCGCGTAAGCGGTAAACTGCTGTATTAAATGCAGCGTAAATATGTTGAAATCACTAAATATATTACGGTTTCACAAGTTCTGTACTGTCTTTTAAGGGCAAATCAAACTCCATGGCGAAAGCAGATTTTTCATCATTAGTGAAACAGCCTTCTGAGACTAATGTACGCTTCCAAATTTCAAGAAACATTTCAGGTGAGCAAGCTTCTTTAAGATCTTGTAAATAAGTACGCCTTTCAAGAAAATTCAAAATCGGGAAGAAGCTCGAGCTATCTAATAAAACATGTTTAGGCAGACCTCTATAACTATCTACGGTAACCTGCTGCAGCTCTGTATCAGAATAAAGATGCCATAATTCAGGCATTAATATGGTTTCTTCTTGATAAAAATGTAGAAGATTGTTAGACAAAAACTTATCATATAAGGAGCAGATATGGCAGCCCTGTATAACCCGTTCTTCATCATCCACTATTTTTATCGCATTTTCAAAAATCCCTTGAAACTCCATCAGCTCATCTTGCTGGTTGAAATGTTCTTGTTCAACATGCTTATGCACGGTTGATCCTTTTTCATTAAACAATGGGGTAAAATATTTTTCTTCTTTTTGTGCATGCATTTTTAGATCAACTGCAATATTATTAAAAGAATCTTTAATACCAATTACAGCTGCTATTTTTCGAAAATCTGTTTTACCTAGCTCCTCTCCGAACTGGTACAGCTTCTTACGAATGAACTTATGTACACTTCTATACAAATCATATCTTAGCATTTGATTATATTCCTTAACTAAATTAGAGGATTAGATTGATCATAGGTTTGAAAAATAACGCGATAGCATTTCTGTATTTGCATATTAATAATTTTTATGAATGTTAATTATCTGCATGATAACATATTATTTAAATGTTATCACTACCTATATTACTGTTCCGCCTATTATTAATTTATTACATCGATGGTTGAGGTTATGTTATAATCTTCTGAAATCATCTAATTCTAATTAGGTATAGCTTGTTTAAGAAAATACTAAAAATAAAATTTGTTTTTGTAACTATTACATTGATTTTGCTGATCAGCGGAATCAATTTTTGTATATTTTACTTATTTACACCTGGTTTACTTGCAGAAAGTAAAACTCTAATAATTAAGCCTAAGTTGTCGATTGATCAAATTACTACGATATTAAATGATAACAAAATCATAAAATATCCTTATTTATTTGCATTTCTTACAAAAATATATTCATTAAAACATCCTATAAAAAGTGGGGAATATACTTTTACTCAAAATATTTCTCCAATGCAAACTTTAAAAATATTGTCCAGTGGCAAATCGATTATTCATAAAATGATTATACCTGAGGGTATGCTTGTATATGAAATAATACAAAAGATTAATAATGAAGAACGCTTAATTGGTGAGATTCTAGGAACAATTCCTGAAGGATTTTTAATGCCATCTACTTATTTTTTTTCATATGGTGATCAAAAAGAGCAGATCATTGATAAAATGCGAAAATTAATGTCCCTGCATCTTGACAAAGTCATGGAAAGATTATCACCCAATTCCCCATTAAAAACCCGTCTTGACGTCTTAATTTTAGCGTCCATTGTGGAGAAGGAAGCTAGCTTAGACGCAGAAAAACCTTTGATTGCTGCTGTATTTCTAAATCGCCTTACCAAACATATGAAATTGCAAGCAGATCCAACGACGATTTATGCTATAACACTTGGGAAAGATAAACTAGCAAGGCGATTAACTAAAAAAGACTTAGCTATCCAATCACCCTATAATACATATTATGTCTTTAATTTACCACCTGGAGCTATTTCTTGTCCTGGAGTAAAATCTTTAGAAGCTGTAGTAAATCCTGCTAAAATTGATTCATTATATTTTGTCGTTAACATTATGGGAGGGCATAATTTTTCTAATAACCTTAACGATCACAATAAGTACGTTGAGATGTATCGCAAAAGTTTAAAGGAGCATTAAGTATGGACAATACTGAATTTGCCAAATTGGCTGAAAAAACAATATCTTTAATTGCCGATACGATTGAGGCAGAAGATAAGAATTGTCTTATCGATATTGATTTTCAAGGTGATATTCTAACCCTAACTACTAACCAAGGAGTATTTGTTATTAACAAACACTCAGCTGCTAAAGAAATTTGGTTATCTTCACCGATTAGTGGTCCTTACCATTTTTATTATGTTGCTGGTAAATGGAAATCAAAATCCTCTGATGATCTAGTTGTTATTTTAGAGCAGGAGTTAAAAATTAATATGCTAAATTGTAGCTATTAGTTGTTATCTTAAATTTAAGGAATAATGTTTAAGATTCATAATATCCCTATTCGGGGTAAGAATTAGTTAATTCTTATTCCGAATTGGCTTTAATAGAAGAAAAAATGCATTCTTAAAAAGGTTTTGCGAATGCATTTTAAACCTTTCTGAAGCTAAAAACATGATTTTAAAATCAGATGTAGAGCCGTTTCAAATCTGATTGTTTCGATAATTTCACCGAATTTGGGATAAGAATTGATAAATTCTTATCCCAAATTCGCGTATGATGTTATATTATTGTATTCTTTATTCAATTCTCTAATCACCCATATCCATATAATACAAATTATACCAAATATTATCATTAAGTATATAGAAATAGATTGATAAGTTGCACAAGGCAAAATAATAAATATTAAAGACTGGAGAAGGGCACTTGCTGACTTTCCAAGCTTAGTACCAATTACGTCGGCAGCTGCTTTACCTTTTGTCTTAAGTTCGGTATCTAGAGGAACATATGACATTTCTTTTGTAGAATCAAATAAAGTATATTTACTTGATTTACTTAGAACATTGTTGACTAGCCCCATGGTAATAGCAATCAAAGAAGGATCGGTTAGCATAAAGCTAACCACGATTATGGCAGAAAATCCATCAAAGTTAGATACTGAGAAAAATAGCATGCCAGTTATAAAGACCATTATTGGCGTTATACTTGCTGCTGTAAACCAGCCCAACCTTCTTACAATATTAGAGCCGAGAATAACAAATAAAATGGTAAATATGCCAGTAATACTTAGATAACTGCCGACAAAAGCGGCAAATTCCGTCGGTGTTTTATAAATCTTTGAAGCTGACGCTTTCCAAGGTCCTTCGACTAAATTTATAGCTATACCATAACAAACAAGTAGTGTAGCAATTAATCTAATATATCTTGAAGAAATAACCATTTTAAAACTTTCTATAATAGTCATGGATTGTCTCTTGACAGAAAATTGTAGTTTTTCTACCTGAACTTTATCTAATATTTTATGGTTTAGTACCCAAAAAGTTGCTAATGCTACTACACCTAATACCAATACACAGCCTAATATAATTTGTACTGAAAGTTCAGTCTCTGTATGTTGTAGGTCAAACCTTTTAATTAAAGATTGATTTAAATAAGCTAAATTTTCTAGAAACTTCCCTGATATATAAAGTCCTGTTTGAGCAAAAAGTCCAAATAAAGGATAGAATCTTTTCGATTGTTCCACCGAGGTTATATTATTAACAAATTGCCAAAAAAGTAACGCAAATATCACGCTCGGCCATAATTCTGCTATAATATAAAACAGGGAGAAACTCCAATTAGATAAAAGTAATATAAACCATTTCAAATTGGGATAAGACTTTATTAAAATGCCGGCATGCTCATTACTCAAATGTAATGCTAGATGATTAGGAAAAATATAAAAGGCAAATAAGGCAAAAAATAGTAGAAAAACTGACAATATAAGGTAAAATATATACTCCCCTTTTATGTTATTTACTAATTTCACATAGATTATTGACAGCAGGAATGCCGAAGGTAGAACCCCCCAAAATTTAAGAAATGATACAGTTTCAGTACCAATCATAGTATTAATAAGACTATCTTTTAAGGCTCTGATAATATTTTGTATAAATAAAATACAAAACATCAACAATGTTACACTTAGAAACTTAGATAATTCACGCCTTTCGATAGGAAACACGTATTCTGACAATCTATTTGTTAGTTTTGAGGTGGAGGATGTGTTGCGAGTTATAGAGAGATACGAAAAAATTCTAGAAATGACTGCCATATAAGACCTAACCTACTTATTTATTGGCTAGGGCTACATATTAAAGCTTATTGTCTTTAGTGTCAAGAAGAATAAGCACGAATTTGAGTAGGGTAATTAAAAATTATAATCAATAGTTGATATAAACATAAGTTTAACCGCTCCTGATATCATTAATTTTTGAAAGCAGCGAAGAATTGATACTAATATTAGATCTCTTGCAGAATTCGCTTCTGCTAGGGAATTTGTAGGAGGACTGGAACGCAGAACCGCAACGTACTCAAACGTACGTGAGGATTCGACTACCGTACTGACGCACAAATTACCAGCAGAAGTAGAATTATGCAAGAGGTCTTTATTTTTATTACTGTTCTACCTGCGTTGTTGTATTACCTGCTAAAGATATATCTTGAATCTCTTCTAGTGGTATTGTTATTATTGACAAGTTAGTATCTACTGAGCAATCAATATTTTCGTTCTTACTATCAGAACTTTCACATACTTCTATTGGAAAAACTATTGGGTGATCAACGTTTTTGTTCTTACTGCCAAAACTTTTATATGCTTCGCATGCAATAATCCCTATAATAACACAACCAGTAGCTGCACCACCTATGCTTAACATTATTGTTCTACTATCCTGATTGTGAGAAGTTGATTTTTCAGGAGTAGTATGTTTAGGAGTAGTAGTATTTTCTAATGTATAACCAGCATTTGTGTAACCCTCACTTATTGTACGTTTTGCAATATAATGTGCTGACAGATTATCTTTATCATCTATCGAGTTAGGACGAATCATAGAAAGAGTTGTCAATAACAGCATATCTTTAGCTGTATATAACTTAAGAGGCTCTACTTCTTTAGAAAGAGGTTTATCTTGTTTTAAAAAATTATGTTCCCGGTAATGATTAGCCCAGTCTCCCTGATTATGTTTGTTACGTCCCATATTTTTTCCTCCTTGTACATTAACAAATTTGTTGCGTTCAACCACTTTAGATAAAGTATCAATTAATATCAAGTAAAATTATTATATTTAATAGCTAATATTCTAAATATAATAGCATATTAAAAATTACTATATTATTTGGTGTTAAAAAGATTATTTCAGTATCTTTATGATTGACTAAATAGGATTATTATAGTGTATATTAAATTTTGCTAGATTTCACGTTTAGCAAAAAATATATAAAAACATTTTAGGAGCATATGATGATAAAAAAAAATAGATTAATTACTACTATAATAGGATTACTATTACTAAGTTCAAATAGCTTAGCAAGTACAACAGCTGCAAAATCAAATGCCAATAAAACTAATATTAGTAGTAGTGGCACTAATGATGAATTACAAAAAATTGAGAGTGATTTCAAGTCTTATGCTGCAGGAATTTCAGCAGAACTAAGAGAAGAAATAACAAAATATAGAATAGAAGTGGCTAAAATTAATGGTCAAAAACGTGAATTATATAAAAAAATCTCACAAGAAGCTCAAAACTATCTTGCCAAAGAACGAGACTATAAAAAAAGAATACTATCCTTAAGCAAAAATTCAGCTAAAAACCAAGAGGATACTAGCTCTATTGAGAAAAAATCTGACAAAAAAGATTTGCCTAAATAATGCTTTATGAACAATTTCAGCAGAATATTGAAAAGCTAGTTGATAGACCTCACCTGAGGTCTATCGCATTGGCTATTTCAGGTGGTTCTGATTCCATAGCCCTTTTAATGTTAACACATAAATGGACTAGCACTAATAGTATTAAGCTAGTAGTGATGTTAGTTAATCATCATTTACGAGAGCAGGCTAAGTTGGAGCATGAGTATGTACGAGACTTAAGCCATAAATTGGGACATAGATATCACCAGCTTCATTTCGATCACCAAAATAATTTTTCTAATTTACAAGCAAGGGCTAGAGAAGGTCGTTATAAATTAATGACTGATTTATGTAGCAAATTAGATATATTGACAATTTTAACAGCACATCACTTGGATGATTATATAGAGAATTATTGTCTAAGATCAGAAAAAAAAAGTAGTATATTTGGACTTAGTAGCAGCAATATTAATTGGTATAATAATGTTAAAATAGTGAGACCATTGTTTAACATTCCAAAACAACAGTTAGTTGCATATTTAGTTACCAATAATGTAAAATGGTTTGAAGATGAATCTAATAAATCTGACAAATATCAACGAAATATCATTAGAAAAAAGCTATCCCTAGAAGGAGAATATATAAAGAATCAAATAACTTCTCAACAATCTAGAATTAACCAAGTAGTAGAAGAGAAATGGCAACCGGAATTGATTGCTTGCATCGCAGAATCAGTAAAAATTTATGATTTTGGTTTTGCTACTGTAAATTTATTAAAATTTGCAGAATTTTCTAGTGCAATAACACTACAGGTAATCAGTTTTGTACTTATCATTATTAGCGGTAAGAACCGTGCCAGTAGATCAGGCTCAATAAGCATGATAACAGAACTATTACAACAAAAAATAGACTTTATTAAGACACTCCATGGTTGCGTGATTAAAAAAATTAGTAATAATCTAATAATTTACCGAGAATTTGGTAGGAATTTACCTATAGATATTAGACTTAATAATGTAGATGCATGGGATGGTAGATTTCATTTCTATATCAATAGACCTCTTGTAGAATTCGCTCTAGCTCAGGAATTTGCAGGATATCCGGAACGCAGAACCACATCATACTCAAATGCATGTGAGGATTCTAGTACCGCACCGACGTCCAAATTACCAGCAGAAGTAGAATTATACAAGAAGTCTAATAATTCAGGCTATTTGATCAGTAACCTAACGATCAAGGATTATAGTAAAATAAGGCAAGATTTAGATTTTAAAATACTGAAAGACGCAAGTTTTAACAATCATATAGCTATTTTATTCACCCTACCAGTAGTCAAGATACTTGAAAAAGTTATAGCCATACCCCATATATCGTATTATAATGACCAAGGTTTGAGAAGAAGGCTTAGTGTTTCTTTCTCTCCCAATTTTATATCGCGTTTTACACATTTCTGTTAGGTGAGTAGTAGATGAATAATCAAAGTAAGAATGTTCTAATTTGGGTGTCGGTTTTTGTTTTAATGATACTTGTTTTTCATGCATTTCAAAATGATGGTTTTATTGGAGGAAGAAGTAATATCGCTTTTTCAGATTTTTTAACCAAAATTGATGAAAAATCAATTAGTGCTGTTAAAATTCAGGGTAGAATGATTGAGGGAACTCTAAGCGATGGATCTTCTTTTTCGACTTATGCTGCTGACTATCCAGATCTAATAAATCGCCTAAATAGCAATTCGGTTCATATTGAAATAGTGCCACCTGATACAAAAATGAACTTGTTGTTTAACATATTTGTTTCGTGGTTTCCAATGATTCTTTTGATAGGTGGGTGGGTGTTTTTCATGCGTCAAATGCAAGGTGGAGGAAAAGCCATGGGTTTTGGTAAATCTAAAGCTAAGCTAGTTTCAGACAAAGGCCCAAAAATTACTTTTAAAGATGTTGCTGGAATTAACGAAGCTAAAGAAGAATTAACTGAAATTGTTGATTTCCTTAGAGACCCAAGCAAATTCCAAAAACTTGGTGGTAAAATTCCAAAGGGATGTTTACTTATAGGATCACCTGGAACAGGTAAAACTCTCCTAGCAAAAGCTATAGCCGGCGAGGCAAATGTCCCATTCTTTAGTATATCTGGCTCTGATTTTGTTGAAATGTTCGTTGGTGTTGGTGCTAGCCGTGTCCGTGATATGTTCGAACAAGGTAAACGCAATGCTCCTTGTATAATTTTTATTGACGAAATAGATGCAGTAGGTCGCCACAGAGGTATTGGTATGGGTGGTGGCAACGATGAACGTGAACAAACACTAAATCAAATGCTGGTCGAAATGGATGGGTTTGAGGATAATGAAGGGGTAGTTATTATTGCTGCAACTAACAGACCGGATGTATTGGATCCAGCGTTGCTAAGACCTGGGAGATTTGATCGCCAAATTACTGTTCCTAATCCAGATATTGATGGTAGAGAACAAATTTTACAAGTACATTTGAAGAAAATAAAATGTGCCTCAAATATAGTCGCTAGAATCATAGCTAGAGGAACTCCTGGATCTTCAGGAGCAGATCTTGCTAATCTTGTCAATGAATCTGCATTAATTGCTGCTCGCAAGGGTAAAAAAGAAGTAAGTATGACAGATTTAGAAGAGGCAAAAGATAAAGTGTTAATGGGTGTAGAAAGACGTTCTATGGTTATGTCAGATGAGCAGAAAAAACTAACTGCTTATCATGAGGGAGGGCATGCATTGGTTGGGTTGTATTGTCCTGCTTCTGATCCAATTCACAAAGCAACTATTATTCCAAGAGGTAGGTCACTTGGAATGGTTATGCGACTTCCTGAAAATGATCGTTTTTCTATGCCACGTGATAAAATGGAAGCTGACATAGCGGTGGCAATGGCTGGCAGGGTAGCTGAGGAGCTTATTTTTGGCAGAGATAAAGTTACTTCTGGGGCTTCTTCAGATATTAAAATGGCAACCCAAATGGCTAGAGCTATGGTAACGGACTGGGGGTTAAGTGATGCAATAGGACCAGTATATCATGGTTCGAGTAATGAAGATCTATATACTAGTGGTAGGGGAGCAGGTCATACTTCTGTACATACAGCAGAATTAATTGATACAGAAGTAAGAAAAATTATTGAAAAAGGTTATGATTTTGCCAAAAATATATTAACTACACATATTGATCAACTTCATTTGTTAGCTAAATTATTGATTGAACATGAGACATTGTCTGGTCAGCAAATTAAAAACTTGCTGAGTGATAGATCAATGAATTCAGAAGAGGAAAATTTATTTCCAATAAAAAATGACTATGGTGGTACTGTAAAAGTTAAGAAACTAAATCAGAAAAGAACAGCTGGGTAATTTAAAAGTCGTGGCTATGGTAAAGAAGTGTGCTTGATGTCACCCCACAACTGTTGAAAGTTAAAAATCGTCTATTAGCGAAGCACTGTTGTAAGTCTTAAACCGTCATTGCGAGGAGTCGCTGTAAGCGGCGACGTGGCAAGGAGGTCTTGACTATCATGAAGATTGCCACAGTGCCTAACGGCACTTCGCTAATAGACGATTTTTAACTTTCAACAGTTGTGCCGTCTACGCGGGGATGACATCTTTTCACCATTGATTACAACTTTTAAATTGCTCTGAAATATAGTTAGAATTTTAGATAAGGAATAAACATGGCAGAACTTAGATTACCACCTAATTCTAAAGTCCGTAAAGGTACTACATATAAACATTCTGGAGAAGCGGTTAAGTTACGTAATATCAGAATTTATAGATATGATCCAAATTCTGAAGAAAATCCTAGAATTGATATTTATGAGTTAGATCTATGCAAAACAGGTCCAATGGTTCTAGATGCCTTAATTAAAATAAAAAATGAAATAGATTCTACATTGACTTTTAGGCGTTCTTGTCGTGAAGGAATTTGTGGTAGTTGTGCGATGAATATAGATGGAACTAACACACTTGCTTGCATTAAAGCTATTGAAGAAATTCGTGGTGATGTCAAGATATATCCTCTACCGCACATGAAGGTAGTAAAAGATTTAGTACCTGATATGTCGCATTTCTATGCTCAATATGAATCGATAGAACCTTGGCTAAAAACTGACAGTCCGCCACCTTCCAATACTGAAAGATTGCAGTCTCTTAAGGATAGAGAAAAGCTGGATGGTTTATATGAATGCATATTATGTGCGTGTTGTTCTACCTCTTGCCCAAGTTATTGGTGGAATGGTGATAAATATTTAGGACCTGCGATTTTACTACAAGCATATCGGTGGATTGCTGATTCTAGGGATGAGTATACTGGAGAACGTTTAGATGCTTTAGAAGATCCATTTAAATTATATCGTTGTCATACGATTATGAACTGTACAAAGACTTGTCCGAAAGGTTTAAATCCAGCTAAAGCTATTGCAGAGATAAAAAACCAAATAATAGAACGTCACGGAGTGTAAAGCGAATAGACTTACTTAACCTAAGTTCGATATAGCATTATGTATACTCGATGAAAATCAAGAATTGCGTTGTCGTCTTCAGGGATCTTCGGTGCTCACGTACTAATGTAGGCTCCGCTCCTCGACCCTTTGACTCCTAGCACTTCATGATTTTGCTCTTCATCTATTAACTCTTCATTTACGAGCAGTATATATACTCTTCATCACTCTACATGATAATTTTTAATAAAATCAAACTTATAATTTTTTTTATGCAAAAGATCAACTAACTGACTTAAATTTTCTTTGCCATTAAATTGGTCTTGAAACATCTCATCATGCATAAGTAAAATTAATTTATTAGGTAAGGCAGTATCATTTCTGTTAAATTTATCTTCTATCTCTTGCACTAATTCATCTAAGGATTGAATTGGCTTGCCATGCTGATTATGAGCCCATTCTAAATCCCAACCATATAGATAGAAGCCATTTTTATATATTCCATCATCATCTATTCTTTCTACTTTATCTTCTTCTTTTGAAATATATGGATCATCTTTACTTAGGTTAGGAAGACGGAATACATCTCGACCTGGTAGTCTAGTATTGACATGTGAACCAGTGAAACCAAAAACAGTATTATTTTTTTTAAGATCCTTAATTACATCCGGAAGCTGATGATAAAAATTCCTATAGTGGTTATTAGCGTGAGTATAGCTGTGATTTCCTATTTCAATAAAAGGGTTTTTTTTAGCTAGATCAACAGCTTTCTTTAGGCTAGGACTCGAATTATCATAATGTAATCCTACCATGAACATGGTAATGGGAGTCTTTTTTTGGGTCATGACATTAATAACATTTTCGGTTCCTCCAAGAGGACCATCATCTGATGTTATATAAATTGTTTTATTTGTATCTGCACATAATGCATAAGGTAGATTTACTATAGCTACGAAACAATATATTAGGAAGATTTTGGTTATTCTCATAAAAATATACCTGAGATTATATGATTAAGTAGGTTGCTTTTACCGTAAATAGAATTGTATCATTACATTACCAAATATACCAAAGTAAAAAATTGACAATTAACAATAAATATTTACTGGCAGTGATATTAATAGCGATGTAGTGATTCATTCGAGTATAATTTTGCTAAAGACAAATAATCTTGTGGTGACAAATTTTCAGATCGAGAAGAATTATCAATATTTAATTGAGATAACAAATCTTCTATGTGCGGGGTTAGTTTCTTCAAAGATGATTTAATCATTTTACGACGTTCACTAAAGGCTAGTTTGGTAATTAGTTCAACTTTCCCAATTAGTTCAAGTGTTAATGGATTATTAAAAGGCACAAGTCTAACTATTGCAGAGTGGACTTTTGGTGCAGGGTAGAAAGCTTGCGGATTAACATCAAAGCATTTTTCAACTGAACAAAGTAACTGACATATTATTGATAATCTGCCATAAGATTTTGTCCCAACTTTACCACATATTCGCTCTACAACCTCTCTTTGCAGCATTAAAGTCATACTACTTATTAAGTATGATTTTTTTAACCATTTTATGACTAACTCTGTACCTATTCGGTAAGGTAAATTTGAAATAATAGTTATTTTATCATGTGTTTTGTCATGACTTAAGGTTGATAGATCGAATTTAGAAGCATCTGAATGAATAATATGTAGATTAGGGTATAACTCTCTTATTTCCGTCAGTAACGGTATGCATCTAGCGTCAGTTTCAACCACAGTTAAAGATTTAGGGTTATAAGAAAGGATAGCTCTAGTGAGTCCGGCTGTACCAGGACCAACTTCTAATACAGAGTCATTTTCTCGGAGACCGCTTACACGAACTATTTTATCACATAGACTACTATCAAAAATGAAATTCTGACCATATCTCTTAATAGGAACAATGCCATGTTGGCTAGCATGCTTGGCGATTGAAGGTAGTGTACTCGGATTATTCGAGTATATCACAAAGGTAGCATTATTTTGATATAGGCTTTCTTACGCATATCCTCAAAGTATTTTTGGGCTTTTTGTGACATTTTTTTATTGGTCAGAAGATTTACTACATAATTATTTTCATCTAGAGTAATATTAACTATCTTTTTATTACACATTAAGATTAACTTAAACCCATCTTGCATCTCGAAAACACTACTTTTCTCTCCTGTATTTAAATCCTTGAGAATTGTTTGTAGCGTAGAATCTAGAGTACTTAAATTTTGATTGACTATCTCTAACGTAGAAAAATCTTTATATAAAGATTCTTTGATATCGTGACAATTTGTAAGGCGTTTTTGTAACCCATACATCTTTTGCAAAGTTTTATCCTGTTTATCTTTTGAAGTAAAGATTTGAGCCGATACTTCTGCATCTTTTGAATTAGTCGCTAATATTATAGCATCAACTTCTTTTGCACTAATAGCAACTGATCTAGAAATACTAGATAAAATATTCATTTTGATAATTTCAGCACCAATCTGAGATTTAAAACTATTAATATCTACAGATTTACTCTTCAAAAGTTGCATTAATTGTCCTTTTGCCATTTTATTACGTTGCTCAATAGTCTCTATAGACTCATTTAACTCACTATCAGAACTTTTTTTACCGTTTACAGACTGATAAAGCAATAAATCATCAATCACGCTGTTAATTGCCATCTTGTCAAGTTGCTTATCTGTTTGAGAATCAGGATTGTTAATATTGTTAAGTGCCATGATCATGTGTTTTCTAGCTAAAAATTCATGTAACGTAATTGGCTCATTATTAACTAATGCAACTATATTGGATAATTCTGCTTTCGCTATAGCTAGGTTAAAAACGATAGCAACTAAACAAAATAACTTCTTCATAATTTTAGACTCACATATTTAATATTTTTAAACCTATAGAAATAGTAGGTACAGCAGAATTCTTTTTTATTCCCCTACTACCATCTTCCGTGTAGTTGTCTGAAAGTTTTCCGGCTATTCTAACACAATCATTTAAGTATGTCACTTGGATACTCTTAGAAAGAACATTTAGTTTGCTTTTTGGCCAATTTACTCTCATATCATAGACAACTGACCAATTTTCTGTTAATTGATAAGTGAGATTATAGTAGAATTGCTTTATTTTCTCATCAGTTAATTTATCTGTAAAATAATATTTCTGTAAATTTGAAATCTGAACCAATCCAGCAGTTAACTGAATTTTCTTAGAGTTAAGACTTCCACCTAATTCATCTCTAATTGGATCAAAATTTCTACTTTTTCTAAATCTATAGAATAGCTCTATCTTATCAGAAAAACTACTAGCAATTCTACCAACATTTTCGATACTATTAATAGAGTTAGTATTAATAGTAGTGTTATAGGTTTGTCCTAGAAATAAACTTGTATAATTCTCCTCCGATAGTATAGAAGAATTAACCCCATAACTTAATCTATTGCCAAATTCATGATAATCTATACCACTATAACGATTCGAATTGAATATATTATTTTCTGATAGTTCATATTTTGATGGATCAATAAAGGAAAATTTCTTATTATAATTATGTCTACGTCCAATAGTCACGGATATAATTGGTTCTACAAACAGGCTAGTTTTATCAAAAATTGTTCCAGCTAATGGATAACTCCAAATATTTTGGATTTCAGGTATATTTCTAGTTAGAACATGATTAGTCCTAGAATCATTTAGATATAGGTGATTAATAAAATATACATCTGATCTATTCCGTAAGGTAACATTAAATAAATGACCTGCCTCAGTTAAAAAATTATTATCCACTGCCAGTTGTAATGCAACTCGACCTAGTTCCTTTCCGCTTCTTTCTTTATAAATTAATGCATTATTCTCTACAACTAAGTTACTAGTTTCTTCGTCATTTAGAGGTATAACATTCTTAGTTCTAACCTTGGGGAAAATTAATGGATTCGTACTACTAGAATCATTTGTTCCCAATCCCTCAAAATATATTCCTTCCGTCAATAAGTAATTATAATTATTGACATGCTCTAAATATAACTTAGACATCAAATACGGAGTATAATTGTTATAGTAATTTTTTAAATAAGCTTTATCAGAAGTACGTTGTAACCTAAATCCATATCTATAATCGTTTTTGATAAAATTACCATTGCTTAATAGATAATATGAGTTCACCTTACGGTTTTTTATCGTTACATCACCATCCTTTATGGAATATGGCACTTTACCATAATTAGCGTCTAAAGATATATAATCAGTTTTATTCGGTTTGTAACGAGCTTCTAGTTCAAGAATTTTATATATAATATTATGCTTTTGCCAAAAAATCCTAGGGGTTATAGTAAAGTCTAGATTAGGTTTAGCTCTATAATATAGCGGTATTCCCAAAGCATTATCCCGCACTCTAGGTATCAATATTCCCGATTCTGCGGAAGCCTTAGGTGTTGGATGAGAAAAATATGGTATATACAAGATTGGTACACCATATACCTCAAAAAATAGGTGATTATAAACCATTTTATTCTTATTAAGATATATCTCAGTATTTTTTGCAGAAACTTGCCAAATAGGTTTTTGGTTACATAGTATTTTGCATGGAGTAAAGGTACTATTATGCAGACGAAAAACATCTTCATTTACTCTTTCTGCTAGTTTTGATACTAATAGTGTATTATCACCAAAATATAAAATAAAATCTGAGATTATCCCTGCCTTTAGTTTGTCTTTTAATATGACAAGATCTCCTAGAATAACTCTATTTTGCTGATCTTTAATTCTAATATCACCTTCAGCCCAAAGTTTATCTTGCCCTATATCATAAATCAAAGAATTAGCTGTTAGGAAGTAATTATCCAATATAACTTGAACATCACCTTTAGCATAAATAAACTGTTCTTTTTGGTTATATTCAATATAATCCGCTGATATAAAGCTAAATTGTTTGTTCATCTCTTGCTTATCAGCTATTGCAAAACCAAAAACCGATAACAAAGTAATAATAATCAATATATTGCAGAAAACTCGCATTAAAGATAACTTTTGAAGTGAGGGGGTATGTAAAATGCAGTCATTTAGTATCATAGTACTATATAACCAAGTGTGCAAGTTTAAGTATATAATAGTCCTCGATGTTCTAAGAGTGATGTTATCCCAGCGTAGGTAGCGGGATCTAAAAATGTTGATAGTCTTCCCAGCTGGTTTTTTAGACCTCTACTTTCGCGGGGGTGACAGCGAAGACTGGGATAACACCGAGGCTGCTTAAGTTAACAAAACTTGAACGCTTAGTTATATACTAAATTTGATATATTTATACGATAATTCGACGTTAAATAGTAGTAATTTTTAAAATTAGGCTGCAAGCTTGTAAAGTAAAAGATATAACCTTCAATTTACTTTCTATATCATCTAGCCTTTCAGGTTATTTTTTGAATCCCCACTATAGCTCAGATGATATCAGTAGTAGTTAAACTTAAGTTTTATATTAATTATTGACTACGATTTTTAAACCGCCATGATAAAATAATACTTGACTAAATTAGTAGGGTATTATATAGTAATGTTATTATAGTGGAGTTGTTTGTATGCAATTAACTACAAAGGGGCGATATGCTGTAATGGCTATCTTAGAAATCGCATCGCAAATGTCGGATATACCTGTTACCTTGGCTGAAATTTCGGTGAAACAAAATATACCGGTCAACTACTTGGAGCAAATTTTTGCAAAGCTTAAGAAAGCTAATATAGTTAGATCAGCGAAAGGTCCAAAAGGTGGTTACATCATTAATGAAAAATTAAATAATATCAAGATTACTGATATTATTGATGCGGTAGATGAGAATATTGAAATGACAAGATGTTTAAGAAAATCTCAGAATAGTTGCGTACCTAATAAAGTAAAATGTAACGCTCATCATTTATGGTTAGGTTTAAGTAAGCATATAAGGAACTATTTTGACACCATCTCTGTAGCTGACATGCTAGCTGATACACTAGATTAGCTCTAAAAGTTTTTGAAAATTATTTTAACTTATGTATTAGTGGACGAATAAATTATGTTATATATATGTTATATTTAGACCATAATTCCACTACTAACGTTCATCCTAAGGTTAAGGAACTTATGAAGAATTTGCTCGAAGAAGCATATAATCCGTCTTCTATTCATACCAAAGGGCGTTATGCTAGGAGTTTAGTAGAAATAGCTAGGGAGCAAGTTGCAAGATCTGTAGGCATTGACATAAATTCTAGAGAATATCAGGTTATTTTTACTTCCTCTGGCACAGAAAGTAATAATTTGTTGATGAATAGTTATTATGACGGAGAAATTTTTGTTTCTAGCATAGAACATTTATCGATCTTTGATCATGCTAAATATAGAAATAATATTAAAATTATTAGGGTAGATAGTGATGGTGTTGTTGATGCTCAGCATTTAGGAGAACTACTATCGGTTAGTCATAGCAATAAAAAGCTCGTGTCTATAATGCTAGCTAATAATGAAAGTGGTGTTGTGCAAAATATACAAGAACTGGTTAAAATTGCCCAAAAATATGGGGCAGTATTTCATAGTGATTGTGTTCAAGCAGTTGGCAAAATATCGGTCAATATTAAAGAATTAGCAGTTGATTTTGCTACTATATCAAGTCATAAATTAGGAGGAGTGCAGGGAAGTAGTGCGTTGATTGCTAAAGCAGAACATACGCTTAAAGCAATGATGATTGGTGGAGGGCAAGAGAGAAACATTCGCTCAGGTACAGAAAATGTACTAGCGATTGCTTCGTTCGGTCTTGTGTCATCAATAGCGACTGCAGAGATAGAAGATAGATACAAAAAAATGAAGACATTACAGACATATTTGGAACAAAATTTGTGCAACTATAAAAATGTTAAAATAGTGTCGAAAGATGTTGAAAGATTACCAAATACCACGTTGATAATCGTACCTAACACTGATGCACAAACCAAATTGATAGCTTTCGATTTACGGGGTATAGCGGTTAGTTCCGGTTCGGCCTGTTCATCAGGGAAAGTTGGTAAGTCACATGTTTTATCGAGTATGGGGTTTAGTGAGGATGACACTAGGTCTTCGATTAGAGTCAGCTTTGATTATCAACAAACTATTGAAGATGTTGTGACATTTGTTAAAGCGTTTGAAGAAGTATACTCAAATGGATGAATTAGAAGAATTAAGACAAAAAGTAAAATTAAGTGGTAAATCACTACCGATTTATATGGATTATCAATCGACAACTCCTATGGATCCAAGGGTCTTGGAATGTATGTTGCCATATTTTACCACTAAGTTTGGTAATCCACACTCTAGGAGTCATTCTTTTGGCTGGGAAGCCGAGGAGGCTGTGGAAAAGTCAAGAGAACAAATAGCAAAGCTTATTGGCGCTGATCCTAAAGAAATTATTTTTACTTCTGGAGCTACGGAGTCTAATAATTTAGCAATAAAAGGTATTGCTAAATTCTATGGTAGTAAAAAAAATCACATAGTGACAGTGATAAGTGAACATAAATGCGTTTTAGATGCTTGTCGGCATTTAGAAAATGAAGGTTTTAAGGTAACATATTTGCCAATTCAGCCAAGTGGTTTGATTGATTTACAACAATTAAGAGATGCCATAACTGACCAAACTATGTTGGTATCAGTGATGGCGGTAAATAATGAAATAGGTGTCATCCAACCAATTAAAGAAATTGGTAAAATTTGTCGGGAATTAGGGGTATTTTTTCATTCAGATATCGCCCAAGGATATGGTAAAATTCCTATAGATGTTAATGATTGTAACATTGATCTGGCAAGTATTTCCGGGCATAAAATTTATGGTCCCAAAGGTATTGGAGCTTTATATGTAAGGAAAAAACCTAGAGTACGGTTGGTGCCAATTTTAAATGGCGGTGGGCAGGAAAGAGGCATGCGTTCTGGAACTCTACCAGCCCCTTTAATTGTTGGACTAGGTAGTGCTAGCGAATTGGCTCTATCTGAAATGGCAAAAGATGCTAAACATGTAGAAGGGCTTTTTGATAGATTTTATAATAATATTACTAAACAAATTGCTGATGTCTATTTAAATGGTGATATCAATATGAGATATAAGGGAAATCTAAATTTAAGTTTTGCTTATGTCGAAGGTGAGTCGATGATATTGGCTATTAAAGATTTAGCCGTTTCATCTGGTTCGGCTTGTACCTCATCTTCGCTAGAACCGTCATATGTGTTAAGAGCTATGGGAGTTGATGAAGAAATGGCACATACATCGATTAGGTTTGGTATTGGTAGATTTACCACTAAAGAAGAAATCGATTATGCTGCAGTGTTAATAGCGTCAAAAATTAATAAATTAAGAGAACTAAGCCCTCTTTGGGAGATGGTTCAAGAAGGAATTAATTTAAAGCAAATCAAGTGGGCAATGCATTGATGAATGTGTTGTATTAATAATAATTAACTAAAAATATGGAGGAATAATGAAAGAATTGGAAGGATATTTAAACGAAGGAAAGGATATTGTTGATCTAACTGGATATAAGCGTGAAAATTGGACGATAGAAGATTTAATACAGCTTATACGGGACAACCCAAATGTTACAATACTGAAATTAGCGGATACTGATATTTCATGTGAAGATTTACAGCTGTTGATTCAGAGTGGTGCATTAAATGATATTACGGAGTTGGATTTAAGTAATAATCAACTTGCGTATGGTGATATGAGTGTTATACCATTCAATAAGCAATTGTTAAGTAAACTGACTGTTCTTAACTTACGTAATAATTGCATGGAAAATGATGATGTGGAGGTTATAGTAGACTCTAATTTGGCGCAGCAGTTTACCAAGCTTGACTTAAGTGGTAATGAGATTGGAAATGAAGGGGCAGAATATATAGCAAAGGCTGATTTTGAGAATTTAACATGGCTTAATTTAGCAAGTAATTCGATAGGTGAAGGGTGTACAGCTATATTAACCTATAGTGGCTTATCAAATCTTGAGGTACTTGATCTATCTTTCAACGCTATTACTGATCAAGCGATGGAGGATATAAAAGAATATTATAATACCCATTATGGATTATTAGATCGGTTGCAGGAGCTTTATATTGGTGCTAACTCTATTACTGCAGAAGGAGTGATAAATTTAGTAAATATTGACGACTGCTTTGAAAATCTTCATACATTATCATTTTATAATGCTGATTGTGAAGATGAGTTTATTGGTGATGAAGGGGTTGAAGCCATAGTGAACTCAGAAAAATTTCCTAATCTTACTCATTTGTCATTCGCTGCACAAGGGATAACTGATACAGGGGCTGAATATATTGCAGAATCTGAGAATTTAGAAAATCTTAAAGTTCTAGATATACAAGGTAATAATATTCATGATGAAGGAATGAGAGATATAATAACATCTGAGAATTTACCAGAACTTGAGGAGCTACATTTTAACGGTAATAGTTTTTTATCCCTGTCTGTGGTTATGGATGTGTATAAATGGGGTGCTGATAAAGGCATAGAGATTTTTTTTGATTCAAATGTAGATACATTATTAAAAGCTATCTATAATGAAACATTATCGTTGATGGATATTATATTCCAATTATGTGAGGTGGAGGTTAAGATTAAAGATGAATGTACAGAGGACAAGAAGGTTGTTGAACCAGGAATAAAATATGCTCAACATATTTTAGACCATCCTGAGCAATATCCTTTGGACATTAATGATAAAGATAGTCAGGGGCATTTATTTAACGACCTTTATACTAAATACCCAAATCTTCATATGTGGTTGGAGACAAGATTCCCTGATCATACATTCCCTTATGGTGATCATACAGCTCTTGACAGGCAACTATCTGCTGAACTACTAGGAAGTACCATAAGTGATGGTGCAGAACATTAATAAAGAGGAAATAACATGGGATATAGTTTAAAAGTGCTGGATCATTACGAAAATCCCCGTAACGTAGGGTCATTAGACAAAAATGACGCATATGTTGGAACAGGTCTCGTGGGAGCTCCTGCCTGTGGTGATGTAATGAAGCTACAAATTAAAGTTAGTGAAGATGGAATTATTATAGATGCCAAATTTAAAACCTTTGGTTGTGGTTCTGCTATTGCTTCAAGTTCTTTAGTAACAGAATGGGTTAAGGGTAAATCTATTGATGAGGCTGGTAGTATAAAAAATACTGAAATAGCTAAGGAATTATCTTTGCCACCAGTAAAACTCCATTGCTCTTTATTAGCAGAAGATGCCATAAAAGCTGCAATAGCTGATTATAGAACTAAAAAACCATAAGTAGCTATCATGAAAAATGTTATGTCATTGACTGATGCAGCAGCCCAGCAAATAAAGAGACTGATAGACAAACGTAATAGACCGTCTTTTGGTATTAGGATTGGCGTAAAGTCTGGTGGTTGTTCCGGTCTATCTTATTACGTAGAATATGCGGATAACAAGAATAAGTTTGATGAGGTGATAGAAGATAAAGGTGTACGAATATTAATTGACCCAAAAGCTCTAATGTATCTTCTAGCCAGTGAAATGGATTATGTAGAAGATAAGTTTAAATCGGGGTTTACTTTTAATAATCCAAATGAAAAAGGTAGTTGTGGATGTGGAAAATCGTTTAATATATAAGAAAATATTTCTGTTTTTATAAAAGATGTCGTAAAACCCCATATGTCTTTAGCGTGTAGAATGTAAGACGTTACTCACCTTGAGTTTCAATATATCCCGAATTCGCGTAATTTAATTCTAAGTGGCAACAAAACGGCTCATTCTTAACACTGGTTCTTATATGAAACATAAACACTCTACAAAAGCGTCTACAAGTGTTAGCTTATTAGCTAGTAGTTCAGTACATGACTCTAGTATTAAAAACAACAATTTGATGTAAATTACAAGCAATTTTAAATAGCTCTTTAGGTACGAGTAAAATAGGAAATTTTATAGTCAATCATATTTTATGTTCCCTTGATGCAACTAATATAACTAATGGAGAAAAAATAAAATATATAAAGATTCTAGAGGAATTTGTATCAAAGTTTGTTCAAGAAATGGATAAGAATTCAATGGAACAATTAAAATTTTGGAGACAATTATATAATCTTGTATTAATTCGTGAGCATTTAAAGAAGGGCGAGGAAAGTGTTATCAAAATATTAAAAAAATTGCTCGCTTTTTTCATGATAAAAAGTCTGATAATCACCAAGAAACTTATCAAAGTTGGAACATTTCTGACGAAGTATCATATACAACAAAGAATAAAGATGTTGTAGTACGTCTTAGTAAGAAACATAATAATTATACTAGCATTGACCCTGAACTGTTAGGATCATTAGAGATATCCGAGCAGCAACAATTTACCACTGCTTTAAAGAAAGGTATAGTAAAAAATCCTAACCTTAATGGGGTTAAAATGATTAGGCTCATGTTTTCTAGAACTTAAAATAAATGCAGATGCTCGGTTATACGCAAGCAAAATTTATGAAAATGATAATGGGGCTGTTTTAGTATTTTTGATAAAAAAACTGATCATGATGGCATAAAAAGGGCATTGCGTGCTGAGAATATTGAGTGTATAAAAGTTTTTGGGGGGTGTAGATCATAGTACACAGATAGAAGATTATCCTTTAAAGTGTGATGTTTTTCCGAAAGATTGTTCCATGTATGAGGAAGTGAGCTGCATGGGAGATATTTAAATGCTTCACTAATTAAATCGATTTGTTGTATGAATTATTTGCTAAATTAAATTCGAGGATTGGTATTACATACTATTGAGCTTAAATTGCTTTCCATAATACTTAACAAAATGTTATTAAATCATGAACGAAAAAACAAAAATGTTTATTAAAAGGAAGAACATTTTAAAAGCAAGTGCAATATCTATGATATTTGTGATTAGCTTTGTTATATTAACAAATATATTGGTACGTCGTTGTATCAATCATGAATATCATCAGCAAAACCTAATAAAATTAGAAGAATATCATAATATAATTAGATCGCTTTTAGTTGATAAATTTAATATTAATTATATATTAAGTAGTAATGATATATCTGATCAAATCTCTATTTTAAAAGAACATATTAGGAATCATGTTTTCATTTCGAAGTATCATATACCAAATAGCGTGTATGGCAAGAATGATCTACCTTATACCACTCTACAAGAACTACTAGATATAGTATCAAACCAAGCATTTAAATACAATATTACTATTAATAATCATTCAATTATATCTAATGGTGTGGTAGAATTTCAGGAGAGTGTGAACAAGCAGTATTACATTAATAAAGACCTCACTTATAATATCTCAATACAAATTTCTCCTAATTCTTATTATACACAACAAGCTATCTCTAGGGTTAAGCAGCAAATTTTATTATTAAATATAGGTTCTGTATTTACAATTTTAGTACTATGTATGATAGTATTGTATCTATCTTATAGAGATAAAAAAATTAAAATTAAACTTAACAAGTTAGAGACAGATTTAACTAACAGTATGGAACATAGTAAAAATATTCTATTATTTCACAAAATAAACGAAGAGTTTACTCTAAAATGTTATCACTATTCTAAAAGTAGTAATAATAAAAAATCATTTAATATCTCTAATACTGTTAATGTAGAAGAAGAACTAGGATATAATAGTGAATATTTTCCATTACCAATAACAACATTAGAGTCCCACAATGAAATTAACTACCATACAATAAAACTAACTCCGATAATTTTATATCTACAAAGTTATTATACAGGATACACAGCTTGCTATAATTCTAATATTAAATTAGATATAGTCAGTAATATAGAGACACTTGAAGTGCCTTTTGAATCGGAAATATTTAACCAAATTATGGTTAGTGTATTATCTAATATCTTGTACTTTAATAAAAATACAGAAAGATCGAGATGTGTAAAGTTAATATTTCAAAACAACTTGATTACCTTTATCGGTGAAGGGTTTAGTTTAGACCAAAATTTAGCAGTAAGATATTCTGAAAAAATATTTAATGATACAGCTAATTTATACATATTAAATTTGGGACAAATATTTATTTTGTTAAAAAGTTTTAAAATAAATTGTCAAGTAACTAAAAATAAGTACTCTACAACAATAGAAATAAAATTAGATAATGTACCAACAGAGTTAAATACCGACACTACCCAAAAGGCACAGATAATTAAAATGAATAAGTATAGAAAACTTAACGACTTAAAATGAGAAACTTTATACTATTGCTATTTATAGTAGTAATTCCTACTTGTGAAGCATATGCAGTACTTCTTTTTAATAAAGAAGAGCCAGTATACTATTTCGTTAATCATGAGGAACAAATTAACAACATAAGAAAGTTATTAATAAGAGACAAAATAGTAGGTATTACAGGTATCAGTGGTATAGGAAAAAGTGAAATAGCTAGAAAATATGCACAAAAATATCAACAAGATTACGATATTATTGCGTTTTTAGATGCAAGTATAGATTTAATCCCACAATTTGTTTTATTGGCCAAAGAAATAAATCAAAAAATATGTTCAAAAACGGGGTGTTTCATTTCAGAAAGTACCGGAAACGTTAAACAAAACCTTATGACATATCTTAAACCTCAGGGGAGGTGGTTATTAATATTCGATAATTTACATATTAATGAAAATAACAAAATTAAGGATATTATTGATTGGCATCATAATGGACATATTATGATTTGTTCACAAGATAGTCAATATTTGCTACCAAGAATCTCAGTTCCTTATTTACAAGAAAAAGACATTTTTATGGCAATTAATAAGCTTATAGACGAGCGATCAGAGGAATTTAAAAAAGATTTGGCATGTAATTTAAAAGGTTATCCAACTAATATAATTGGACATAGTGCTATTTTTTTACAAAGCAATAACCACATGACAATCAAAGAGTATATAAATTATATACGAAAACATGATAACAAATTAAATGCACATTTATCAATAGTATTAAATGAAATTACATCAGAAGCCAAAACACTATTATACTATATGGCGTTATTAAATAATCAAAAAATAGGTAATAATTTACTAGAACATCTAGTAGATGATAAGGAGAAATTATCCGATTTAATTGATGAGATAGTAAGATTTGGTTTAATTGAACAAATTAGTAACAATAGAAATAAAAAAGTATTTCGAATGCATGATGCAGTAAAATATGAGATATTAAATATATACGATTTAGCTACTAATAAGAAAACTATTGATAAACTACTTATTAAAATACAACATTTAATGTCAGGGGAGATGGTAAATCAATTTTATTTAATTATGCAGGATAATACCTTTGAAAGTAATGTAGAAGTACTGCTAGCTAATGCAGATAAGTATAATAGTAATATTTATACAAGCATGGTCTTGCATAATAGCCTACTTGGCTACTACTTACGTTCTAGAGAACCATATAATGCCAAAAAAATGGTAAGTTGGTTTAAAGAACACGAACATAAGTTGATTTGGCAAAATATGACAGAATTAGAGCAAGTAGCGTATAGTAGGTATTTAGGACGTATAGGACGATATGAATACTTTGTTGTTAATCACCATTCAGATATAGTCATGCAATATTTAGTGAAGGCTAAAAACGCCATAAATAGTTTACCAAACAATGAGGTAGCAAAATCATCAATTTATTATGAAATGTTTCAAGTTCAGGTATTCACAGGGCAAATAAAGGAGGCAGAAGATAACTTACATATTATACAAAGTATAATGCTTAATAATAAAAACTTTATGCATAAAGCAAGCATGATAGATTATGGTATGGCTAGAATATTATTAACTCAAGGGAAGTGTCAGCAGGCTTTATTAGCAATTATAGATACGATAAGTAAAGAAAAAGCTCAGCTAAATAAATCTAGGATATTGGCACAAATAAGTGATGTAGAATTAAGACAAGAAAATGCATGGCTTGCACCCATTTATACTTTGCAAGCAGAGATACTAAATAATATGCAAAGATTTGAAGAGGCTTACGCTATAACTAACGATGTATATACTAAGATAATGAGTAGTGATCTAAATGAAATTAAAGATATCACATCTACAACAATAGCATATTGTTTAACAGAGTTGTCAAAATCTGAATTAGGACTAAAGAGGCAGAATGATGCTTGGAAACATATAGTAAAAGCAGTTGATATACTGATACAAGACCAAGATAGAAACAATAGGGAAAATGAGTTAGAGAATTCCATAGATATATTTTTAGCTAATGCTTTAGTAGTAAAAGCAAATATATTAAGTACTTTAGGGAAAGCAGAAGAGGCTATGATTAATTATAGATTAGCTAAAAATATTTATTGGAACATATTTAATATCAAAAACATCGGCAATATGGATAATGTAAGTTATGCCTTCTCTCAGGCAGCAAAAACTGCTACGAAATTAACCAATAAAAGTGACAGACATATACAATGCACTTATTTTTACTCACTTCTTTTGACATATTTTGGTTCTGATCACCCTAGGAGTAAAAAATTATATGGAGTATGCCCATAAAAGCATATTGTCTGAAGTGAATAATGCTCTAGAACCCAGTGTTAATCTAAATATTAGAGTTATTTTTTATAATGTTTTTGAATAAGCCATTTAGTAAAATTTTCATCAGCTTTATTTAAACTCAACTGTGAAGAGTATTCGTATACTTCTTTAATAAGAGCAAATACGTTACTATACCTTACAGCAATAGGATAGTGAATTAGCTCAAGTTCATTAATGATTTTATCACAAGTATCACGAAGCAAAGAAATATTAAGTATAGAATCTTGGTTATCGTGATCTAATAATAATTCTTGAATTTCAATATTAAAAGCACCTGCTATAGATTGCAATACTTCTATAGTAGGATTTTTGGAAGTACCCCTGAATATATTTGTAACGCTTCTACCTTGTCCAATCTTATTTTCAAGATCAGCAACACGCCAATTTTTTTCTTTTAATAGCCTTTCAATATTTTTCTTAATAATTAAGTGTGACATTCTTATAAATAAATGAATTTAGTTAGACATTTCAGTTGACAATATTATGTATTTATATACACTAAAAATAAATGTATATTATTATGCATAATATTATAAGTATTAACTGTATTGATATACTAAAGTTTGTACAAGGTAAAGTAGTTTATCAAAGTATTTATTTAAATGACCTGAATTCGATGTAACTTGTTACATCGAATTCAGTGTTATATATAGAAACAGTCAGGTTTGAAGCGGCTGCCCACCTGATTGTTAAAATATAACACTCCATTCAATATGTGATTTTAATAATTAAAATCACATATTGAATGGTGAAAAAAGTTAAAATGCACTTGCAGAATTGCTTCAAGAATGCATTTTTCCTTATATTAAAGCCAATTCGTAATAAGAATTAACTAATTCTTATTACGAATGGGGGTAGTATGTATGGAACAGCAAGATGCAACTCAAGATATTTTAATCCCAATATTAAAAGAATAAGATAGTTCACAAAAAAACATGTTGAAGCGATATCATAACAAAACAATAAGAAATTAGAATGTGGCAGCAATACTTAGCAATAATATTAATTATTATTGAAGGTTTATTAATCTTAATATCTTTGAAATATTTGCATCAGATAAATATAACTAGTAAAGATTTCTCAAATATATTTGGCAAAGCTAAGGCAGATACATCTCGTTTATTTAAAGAACTACAACAGTTAAGTGCTGTAACCAGTAAAAGAGATGATAACATTTTAAGCGTAGTGTATCACTTAGAGGATATCGAACTGTATATCAAAAGTATTTTGAGCATACTTGAACAACAAGAAAAGTGTAAGACAACTGAAGAGTCAACAAATAAATCCAAAATAAGTAATAGTAAAACCAAAATAAAATTATAGCATAGAAGACAGAATGTGTGGTTGTGATAAGGCAAGCAACTATCGTTGTTATACTCAAATGATTTGAAGAATTGGATTTGAAAATGAATGGTGAGCATGCGAATCCATGGTATTTTCAAAAAACAATTCGTAGGAGCAGAAGAGTATACTAATCATGTCAACAATACAAGGTCAATAATAATGATTAGAAACTGTATTATTATAAATAATACGGGCTATCTTTTATTTATAGCATTATCTATTTAATTACGAATTGCTATTGACTAAAATAGTTGCTGGTAATATAATGTCGACTTAATTTGTTTAAATTTTAGTTAGGATATTTTTCATGTTCGCAATCGTCAAATCAGGCGGGAAACAGTATAAAGTCGGCAAAAACAGTGTCATCAAAGTAGAAAAAATTGACGGTGAAAGAGGTGCAAAAATCCAATTTGACCAAATATTGATGATTGGTGAAGATTCAAAGCCATCTTTTATAGGTACGCCAATGGTTAAAGGAGCTCTTGTTACTGCCGAAATTACTAACCAGTTTAAAGATAGTAAGGTTATTGTCTTTAAGAAAAAACGTCGTCAGAATTATCGTCGCAAGACTGGTCATAGGCAGGAATTGACCGAACTGAAAATATTAGACATTACTAAACTATAATAGGATTTATTTAAGGATATATAAATGGCAACTAAAAAAGCTGGTGGTAGTTCTAGAAACGGCAGAGACTCGATCGGTCGTAGGTTGGGTGTTAAAAAATATGATGGACAATATGTGATACCAGGTAACATTATTGTTAGACAACGTGGTACTAAATTTTACCCAGGTAAAAATGTTGGACTTGGTAGAGATCATACGTTATTTGCATTGATTGCAGGCAAAGTAGAATTTTCTAGTAAGAGAGACTATAAAATAGTCAATATTGTGCAGTGATGATGCTATTTCTGCCTGCAGATGTCATCCCTATTCACCACACAATGTTACCCCTGCGTAGACAGAGGTCTAAAAAAGTTTAACAAACCCTCTTGGTCTATTTTTTTTAGGTTCTGCTACCTACGTAGGAATGACATCGAAAATTACGCTTGCAGATTTATGTCAATAATAGTTCAAAAATTTGGTGGAACTTCCATTGCTAACATTGCAAGAATAAAAGAAATTATTCCAATAATTAAGCTTGAAAAGCAGCATGGCAATCAACTAATAATTGTCGTTTCAGCTATGACCGGGGTTACCAACCAACTAGTTACTCTATGTAATGAAGTCTCTAGTCTTAAGACCAATTCAGAACTCGCAGAATATGATGCCGCTCTTTGTAGCGGGGAGATGGTAACAGCATCTTTACTAGCCCTTAAACTACAAGAACAAGGCATGAGTGCAAGATCTGTGCTGGCATGGCAATTACCGATTCTAACCAATGATAATTATAGCAAAGCTTTGGTTGAACAACTCTCTACTAGTTTGTTAATAGAATGTATTAAGCAAAACATCATTCCAATAGTTGCTGGATTCCAAGGTGTTACCAATAATAATAGGTTGACAACGCTTGGTCGAGGAGGATCAGATACTACCGCCTCTTTAATTGCAGCTGCTATGAAAGCTGATAGATGTGATATATACACTGATGTGGAAGGAGTGTTTACTGCCGATCCTCGCATTGTCCCGGGAGCAACAAAATTATCACAGATTAGTTTTGAAGAAATGCTAGAATTTACATCTTGTGGAGCTAAAGTGCTGCATCCACGTTCCTTAGAGGTTGCTATTAGATATAATGTACCCATACGCGTTTTATCGTCGTTTTTATTCCCATTATACCACGAAAAAAATGGTACACTAATAACATCTAGAGATAAAATTATGGAAAATAGGCAAATTACTGGTATTACTTCCAACAAAAATTTATTACAATTACTGGTATCCTCCCAATTGAGTTTTTCTAAGATATGCAAACTCATCGCTGACCATAATATTCACCTAGAATTAATGGAAAATATTAAGACAAATATACAATATAGTTTCATTATCCAACTATCCGATAAAAATAAATTACAACATTTACTAGATGATCTAAAAAATACTAATCAAATAAATAATTTTATCATTGATAGTCAAATTTCTATAGTATCAATTATTGGTTATGGTATTAAAAATGATCAGACCCTACTTGGTATGGTATTAAATGAACTAGAAAAAGAAAATATATCAGTGAAAAAGATACAAATCTCAGAAATTAAAATTTCTATCCTAATAAAAGACCTAGATACCGAGAAAACAATACGTTGTTTGCATCAATTATTTGAATTATCAGAAAATTAAGCAGAATTATGTCTAAAAGAAAAAAATTTGTAGAACTTTTTGTAACTTTTTTCTATATAGGTAGAATAAAATATTGTCCTGGTACATTTGGGTCTTTAGCTGCTTTCCCTTTGTGCTACTTGATCTTATATCTTTCTATAACTAATCAACTAATTTTTTCATTTACTAATTTCACAACTTTACAAGCACAACTTATTACTCTTTTGATTTGCCTATTGTTATTTATATTAGGCACGTACTTCTCTTCAATATACATACAGTATGATACACAGGACGATCCAAAAGAAGTGGTGATTGATGAGGTAGTTGGTCAAATGCTAACAATAATACTAAGTTGTTTTTCTGTGGTTTTCGTAAACTACTCAGGACTTACAAAATATTTAAGTTCACAACTAATAAATTTTATCTTTTTATTTGCTTTGCCCTTAGTGTTATTTAGATTTTTTGATATAATAAAACCATGGCCAATAAATTGGCTCGATGCTAATATCAAAGGGGGTGTTGGTATTATGGTAGATGACATTGCAGCAGCAATCTTTGCTTCAGTTATGCATTATGCTATCACTTTTACTTTAATAAATTGGTTTGGCTAAATAATATTTTAATTAGGCTGTTCTAGGTTCAGGGCAGTTTAAAAATTCCAACTTTAAGTTGGAATTAATTTAAATAACCTATGTCTATAATTGTTAAAATTTTCTCTAGTTTCAGTAATTTTATTTGAAAATAAAGTTATTACAGAAAGAGTTGTTGTCCTCAATAATGACATTATTAACGGAGCTTCTCCAGTACTAATAGTTGACTTATCTTCTTCAAAAACCTTATCTTTTATCCAGTTTAAATTATTTTCGCATGACCAATGACTTCTGTTAAATTTTAACAATTCTTCTTTGCTAAAACTTTTTACAAACCTCGATATCTATTCTAAGTTATTCTTATTGCTTAACAACCCTGCTACTATTAGTTTAACTACACTTGCAGTATCGTACCTTCGTCCCCGCACTTTTCTAAAATCTTTGACTTTTTCTAAATAATTATGCTTATAAATAGCTCCGTTATTTTAAGTTGTAAATCTATTAACGGAGTATTTTATACAAACTTTTACATTTTACAACTATTCATTACAACTCTTTCTTACTATCTTTATCCCTTTCTAGATACCTTATCTCCTAGCTTGCAGTATCTTTTAGTTCTTTTATTCCTGTTCTAAACATTTGCACCTTCTTTCTACTCACAGTTGTGATTTTTAAACTGCTCTGTTCTAGGTTTGGAAACTTATGATCTTGACATAATAGGAGTTTAGGGATATAGTATACTCTTTCTAAAAATTTTCAATTTTAAGATGTTTTATAAAAATGAACACACTATGCTATCTAGGATTCAAGTATACTCGAATGGTCTTACGAATTGAAAATGAATTAGGAACGCACTCAGCGCACTCAGCGTACTTTGGTACGTGAATCCAATAATATCTCAAAAAGCAATTCTTTAAAACAGAAGAGTATATATAGCACCCGTAGCTCAATTGGATAGAGTATATGACTACGGATCATAAGGTTAGGGGTTCGACTCCTCTCGGGTGCGCCACAAACTCTTTCCACATCTGTGCGACCATCCACATTATGGCTTTACTGGCTGATGTGCTATTAATGTAGCTACTTCAGACAATAGCATAAAGGAAACCTTATCTCACTAATTGTTGATGGGTTACCTCAATTAAATCAATAAGTTGTTGCCATGTGTAACCTTTTGCCAATCTCAGAGAAGAAAATTTTTCCAATAAATTGATCAACTTGCTTTCATGTAGTGATTTTTTCTTGCCATTCTAGTAAATGAATTATAAACTCATGTCTATATAGCAACATATGAAATAGCATAATTCAATCGTAAATTATTGCATTATACATACTTAGATTACAAATACAATAGAAATAATAACCTATAGTTTTAATTGCTAACTAAATAATTATATAGTAAATCAGATTGAATTAGGTGACAGAATATAATATAAAGAAGAGAGAAAATGTCAACAAGCCCATATAGTCAAGATTTAAAAGAAATTATAGATTGGATTTTGATATGTTAATTACGATTGATCTACTAATCATCATGAAAAGAATTAGCATGTAATTTTTCTTTCTCAAATAATTTATCAGAAAGCCTATGGAAATCATTAGCTGAAACTGCCCCCAAAGTTGCAATATAAATTTTAACAATGACATCATGCTTTGGCATAACATTTGCATGGATATATTTATGTACTTGACTGCTATTCTTACCTATTTTCTTAGCAAATATATGAATTTGCATTTTTGGGTAGTTCCATACATGAGTATATCACTTACAAAGCTAAAATTAAAGTTAAATGCAACAAAATCTTAAAAAACAAATTATTTTTTTACATGCCATGAATTCACAGTTGTGTAATATAAAATTATGTTGGATGCTAAGATAAAATTATAAAAATAAAAAGAGCTAAAATATTATACCTATAAAAAAATGTAATGAACGTACCAAGGAAGACAATGAAAATAACAATTCACAGTAAAAAAACTGTTATTGACTTTAGGGGAGTATAGTTTAAAATTAAAAGTGAAGTAACTGCAAAGTTACTTTGGGGTGTAGTAACCTGTAGTCCGTTAGTGGTAAGCATCAACCATTAAATGATGTATCCTCGACTGTAATGGTCGGGGAGATGTTAGCTATGTTCAAGGCTTAAGGTGTAAACCTTAGGCCTAAAGGCTAACGTAGCTGTCTAGCGGCAGTTTTACTAACTCCCCGATCGCCAAAGTAATCTCTCAAGGTTCTTTGGTGGTTAAAACTTAATAACTTTAAGTTTAATCATAAAGGGGATACTGCTATGACATACACAACAACTTTAGCTTCTGAAGCAATCATCTTTTTTGATCCGGCTTATGACCATCCTAAGGATATGAAACTTAGAGATGATGTCATTACTACTAGCCAACAAGAAGGATTAACAGTAGTAGAAATTATTGAATCTAAAGGACCTTATGATTATTGTACTCTTGGCAAATTAATTCGCCGAGTAATGACTTGTAGTGATAAATCTGTCATCATTCTAATTGACGAGGACTTGCTATATACACCAATTAATACGTTACTTTGGGCTGTGCTTGGTACTTTGTCATCTGCCGGCTTAATTACCGTTACTACTTACGAAAGATTCTATAAAAAAGTACTCTTGAAAAAAGTGAATATAGAGGATGATTATTTTTTATATGTGGCTGCTACTTATTGTAAGAGATACCATACATTTGGTAGTAAAAAACCAAATTTAAATATAGATGAATAAACTTATTAATTAAAATAGGAGAGTGGTGGAGACGAAGGGAATCGAACCCCCGACCCTCTGCGTGCAAAGCAGATGCTCTACCCCTGAGCTACATCCCCAAACCATATTAATGATAGGTAGCTTATATACCTTTTTACATGTAAGGTCAACAAACTTGTTTGAAAACTTAATATTTAGGCTAAATTTTTGTTCTGTCCCAAGGTAATGCCTTGCCATCAGAACCAAGTACCAAATCTCCTGATACATCATATTCTGCTGCCAAAAAAGAAGATTTACCGGATATAAGTTTTACAGGCCTAATTTTTTGTCCATTATGAAAATACTCCTTTGCCTGTTCTCTAGAGGTTGGGTTATTTTTAGACGCTGTTTTAGCTTTTGACATATATGTAATAATCTCAAATATTTTTCTATAATATACAAACCTAAGTACAAAATATCTTACCTTTAATATTTGTCAAGAAAAAGCTGTGAAATGATGTAATAGTGAATTATAGTGCATCAATACAATTATATCATATTTTATTAAACCACTAAGATGTTTAAAATACTTCCAAAAACATTTTATGAAAGAAATACGCTTATTGTCTCACAAGAGTTACTTGGAAAGGTTTTGTGCTTTGGTAATATAGAAGCACGAATTATTGAAACAGAGGCTTATGTTGGAGAAGATGATCCTGCTTGTCATGCAGCAAAAGGTATAACGCCCCGTACAAAGATTATGTATGGTTCTGCAGGTCATGCATATGTATATTTGATTTATGGTATGTATTATTGCTTAAATATAGTAACAGAAAAACAGGGATTTCCAGCTGCTGTATTAATTAGGGGAGTGTATCAATATAGCCCTTTACAAGTTTTACTTGATGGACCTGGTAAATTATGTCGTACTCTTGGAATTAATAAAACCCAAAATGGTCAAGATGTAACTAGTAATAAGTCTTTTTGTATTATTGATGTAGGTAATACCCCTAAATTTATTAATACTCCTAGGATTGGTATTAGCAAAGGTACAGACAGACTTTGGCGTTATTTAGAGGTATAGTCAATTGATGAGAAGTTGGTGACGTCGTCACTCGTCGCTCGCCTATTACATATAGGCGTCGCTCCATCGCTCCTAGCACCAAATCCTCCTGAATTGACTATATAATTTACGCGAATTCGCATAACTCAGGTTAAATTATAATGAATATACAAGACCCAAGTATTTCAAAGAGTCAAGCTACTTTGCCTAAGGTTACCATATACACTGATGGAGCTTGCTCAGGTAATCCTGGACCAGGTGGCTGGGGAGCGTTATTACAGTTTCATGGAGCTAGTGTAGAGCTAGATACAAATGCTTTGAAAAATTGGTATAACAAAAAAAAGTTAAACATGTTAGATATATGTGAGAACTCTACGAAGTTTCGTGATAGCTTGCCTTTAAAGCAGAAGAGTATATTCGGTCATGAACTATATACCACTAATAATCAAATGGAAATGACAGCAGTAATTGAAGCATTAAAAGTTCTTAAAAAATCATGCTATGTAGAAGTTTACACAGATAGTAAGTATTTACAGCTTGGAATAACACAGTGGATTAACACATGGATAAAAAATAACTGGCATAAAAACAACAATGATCCCGTCAAGAATGTTGACTTATGGAAAAAATTGTACGAAGAGTTAAGTAAACACTATATTATTTGGAATTGGGTTAAAGGTCACAATAATAATGAAGGTAATGAAGTGGCTGATAGGCTAGCTGTGCAAGGAAAAGAAACTGCTATAAAAATACTTAAATGTCATTCATAGATAATTTTTTTATACCTATTTTCTCTAAGGAGATTGGAAAAGATCAATTTGGTAACAAATATTATCAAAGTAAAAAACAGAATTATTTAGGTCAAGCTAGAAGACAGGTGGTTTATAAAGGTAAAGTGGAAGCATCGAAAGTTCCTCCCATGTGGCATGCTTGGTTGCATTATATGACTAATGAAGTACCAACTAACAATAATAAATTTGACTGGCAACAAAATTATCTCCCTAATATTACTGGCACTAGCTTATCTCATAACCTAATAAAAAATAGTACAACTGAAGCTAAATATAGTAGCTGGAAACCTTTAGATAAATCAAAATAATGAAACATAATGTTATAGAAACTTTAGTTGGCTTTATAGTAATACTAGTTGCTTTAGCCTTTTTTGTTTTTGCTTATAAAATTGGTAACTCATCAAAAGTTGCATCTGGGTATATAGTTAAGGCAAATTTTCAGAATGCGGAAGGGATAGTTCAAGGCAGTAGCGTGATGTTAGCGGGTATAAAAATCGGAGCAGTAACTAACATAACTCTAGATAAAACTAGCTTTTTTGCCTTATTAACCATTAACATCAATAATGATATAAAGTTACCTAAAGACACTAGTATAGCAATAGTCACAAGTGGAATACTTGGTAGTAGATATATATCCGTAACTCCCGGTTCATCTGAAGAAAATTTGGCTGGAGGTGATCAGATAAAATACACCCAGTCAGCAGTTAATATTGAATCCTTAATAGGTAAATTAATCTATTCCTTTGGTAGTGGTCGTAAGTAACCGAAAGTTCGATGTAACAAGTTACATCGAACTTTCGGGATATATTGATATATATAGAAACAATCAGGTTTGAAGCGGCTGCCCACCTGATTGTTAAATATTAATTTGCTAATAATTTTATTTTTATAAGTATAAAAATAAAATTATTAGCGGTAATAGATTAAAATGCATTCGTGCCAGCCGCTTCAAGAATGCATTCTTCATTATAAGAAGCCAATTCGATATAAGAATTAGTAATTCTTATATCGAATTGAGGTTAAATAATATTTTTGAATTATGACAAATAACCTATTAGTGTAGCTCGAAATTAGTGTATACTGCAAAAATATTGAGAATTTATGATTATATTGTTTGAATTAATTTATTCACTAACTTGTCTTAGGTTTTACAAGTAGTGGGGATGTACAATGTTTAAGTTAGCTAATATATTAAATATACTAAAATCACCTTTTGGTACGGTAGAGAACCAAAGCGTTCAGTCTAATAACTTTGTTAAAGCTACTAGGAATTGGTACGAAGAAAGAGCTGATAGGCTAATTGTACAACGTAATATCTTGTTGGTATTATCTATATTACTAATAATAGTTATAATGGTATCCATAGCAGCGGTAACTATAGTGGTAAATTCAAGAGAGTTTAGTCCTTTTGTTATCCAAATTGATGATAGTACGGGAATGGCAACGATTGTAAATCCAATATCTTCGGAGATACTAAACGGTGACGAGGCACTTTCAAGGTATTTTATTAAAAAATACCTCATAGCTAGAGAAACATATAATCCTGTTGATTTTGATACTGAAGCAAGGAAAAGCGTTAGATTATTATCTTCAAGTCCAGTATATTATAACTATCTAGGATATATACAAAATAAAGATATAAATCCAGTTTTAATATATGGTCAAAACAACACAACTTTTTTAGTAATTAAATCTTGGTCAGGAGTAGAAAAAAATAAATATATGGTTAGGTTCTCTATTAATGAAACAACAGGCAATAAAACGGTTTTCAATAAAATAGCTGTGGTAAGTTACGCATATATTCCAATGGAATTAACAGATGCAGATCGAGATATTAATCCAGTAGGTTTTCAAGTTAATGATTATAGGGTAGATGATGATAATAGCTAGACTTCTTTTCGTAGCGGCAATATTATTACATTCGGTTATTGCCAACGCTTGTGCAGGTAATATGCATATAGATAATGATGTAGATGATCTAGCCATAACTACTGATAACAGAATTAAAACTTATATACATAATCCTAATGAAGTTTATTTATTAGTTCTGCATTTTGGTTTTCAGTCAAGTATAGAATTTGCCAAAAATGAGGAGATCCAAAATATTGTTCTAGGGGAATCCTATGCTTGGAAAATGACTCCGTTGGCAAATAGATTATTCATTAAGCCATTGGAAAAAAACATTAGAACAAATATGACTATCATAACTAATAAAAGGACTTACCAATTCGATGTTGTATCCAAAGAATTGGAAGAAGGTCGTGAAAAAGACTTGGTATATGTAGTTAGGTTTTATTATCCTAAAAAAAGGTTTAGTACTTCACAATAATACCTCAATTCGGGATAAGAATTAATTAATTCTTATCCCAAATTCGTGTAATAATGATATTAATTTACTATGGCAAAGCAAAATAACACCTCTTCTCAAATCAGTACACAGAGTGTAGAGGAACAAGACATACCAGAAGTTCAAAATGAGCTATCAAAAGTTGCCACTAATCCTAAGCAAAGCATTCTGATTCTACTTGTCATTTCTGCTGTCTTTATATTTATTTTTTTTAAACTTTTTATTGCTGATAATAAACCACCTGAGGTGGTAGCTCCATCAGCACCTACTGATATTACTAAACCGACACAAGATAATTCTAAAAATCTACCAGAGATTCCAAAATTACCAGAAGCACCTAAACTCGAAACACCTGTGGAGCTTCCACCCCCTCCTCCCCCTAAAGTTGCTGATGTGCCAAAGCTTCCTTTACCTACTACTTCAGTAGATAATAATAGTGCTGACAAAGTTTCTCTTCCTTCCGTTGTATCATCACCCCTTCCTGGAGGAATAGCTGAAAGTGACGAGGAAAAGAAACGCCGTGAAGCAAAGAGAAAATCTTCTATAGTATTAATTGCAGGAGTTCCAGAGAAAAAAACACCAAGTCAAATTGCCGAAGAAGCAAATTTTCAAGATCGTGGAGATATGGCATTTGTTCTTGGTCGTGGTAAGATAATTGAAGCGGTACTAGAGACTGCTATTAATAGTGATTTAGGTGGGGAAGTAAGGGCAATAATTAGCAGAGATGTGTTTTCTGAAAGGGAAAAGATTATTTTAATTCCTAAAGGATCAAAGATTTTTGGTGCTTATACAACTGGTATTGATGGAGCGTATGGTCGAATTGCAATAATATGGAATCGTATTGATCTGTCAAACGGTTATACCATTACCTTAGATGCTATAGCTGTTGATAATCTTGGAAGGAAAGGTGAGCAAGGAAGAGTAGATAATAAATATAAAGAACGATTAACCAATGCTGTATTATTATCGGCATTTAATATTGGACTTGCCAATGCCCTTGACAAAGTGGTAGCTCCCCCAGTTAATTCACAAGCTGCTGCTGCTAATGCTGCTGTTGCTGCTAATATACAAAGTTTAGCACAAAGTATTAATAATGGTCCTGGTACTGAGGATGTTAAAATTTCACAGATATGTTCTAGTGTCATGAACGCCATTCCCGATAAGACCTCAGCAGCCTATATTTCCATGATGCAGGCTTGTAATACTGCACAAAATCCAACTGGATCACAGCCTGGTCAAAGGCTTGTTGCATTAATGACTGCAGTAACTAATGCAGCAGCTAGTTTGTTAACTAGCACTGCAACTGCTAGCACTCCAACCCAAGCACAAGCAGCTTCAAAAAAAGCTTTTACTGATATCAGTGATACTATGAAAGGTATGATTCAGCAACATGAATTTAAACCAACTATTACTATAGATCAAGGTACGGTAATTAAAATTTATGTCAATAAAGATTATAAATTTCCTCAATCTGTACTAAGAAAATCAAGATTGATAAAATGAGTGATAATTTTGCTGCATTAGAGACTTTTCTATTACCATTTAAAGAACTGTTCGCAGAAGATGGTGTTAATGAGATCATGGTAAATAAACCAGGAGAAGTATGGGTTGAGAAGAAAGGAGATTTGTTTTGTAAATCAGTACCTGAACTTGATTTTGAACATCTTATATCTCTTGGTAGGCTTGTAGCTCAGTCAACTGATCAGACAATTTCTGAGGAAAAACCTTTACTCTCTGCGTCCCTACCAAATGGCTATCGTATCCAAATAGTATTTCCTCCTGCTTGTGAACCAGGCCATGTCGGATATGCTATCAGGAAAGGTAGTACAATGAACCTTACACTAGATCAATATGCCAAGCTGGGAGCTTTTGATTCAACATCTACTGGAGAATTAATTGACGAGAATGCAAAAATCTTAAATAATTATTTAAAAGAAAATAAAATAAAAGAATTTATTCGACATGCTGTAATTTCTAAAAAAAATATTATTATTAGTGGTGGTACATCAACTGGTAAAACAACCTTTACTAACGCTGCTTTAGCAGAAATTCCAAATATCGAGCGATTAATTACTGTTGAAGATGCTAGGGAGGTAATCTTAGCAAATCACCCTAATAAATTACATCTCCTCGCTTCAAAAGGGGGGCAAGGTCGTGCAAAAGTTACTACTCAGGATTTGATTGAAGCGTGTTTACGTCTAAGACCTGATAGAATTATTGTAGGTGAACTTAGAGGAGCTGAAGCATTTAGTTTCTTACGAGCAATTAATACAGGTCATCCTGGCTCTATATCTACTTTACATGCTGATGCACCAGCAATGGCCATAGAACAACTTAAGCTAATGGTTATGCAAGCTAGTTTAGGCATGCCACCAGAGGAAGTGAAAAAATATATATTAGCGGTCGTCGATATTGTGATACAATTAAAACGTGGTAGTGGTGGGAAGAGATATGTCTCAGAAATATACTATAGTAAGAATAGGCAAGACTAATGATGGGATTGGAGAGAATAGTAAACATTATCCGTAACCTCTTAGGTCATTTTATAATACACCCTTTGGTAGTATTTTGTACGATATGGATTAGTGGAGTGCTAGTTGCATTTACTACTAACGAGATTAGAGCTATAAATGTTGACTTAACAGCCATAGATATAGCTTATAAGTGGACTTATTGGCTAGTTAGTGTATGGTCGCAATTAACTTTTCAAGCATATAACTACTTAAAAGTTAAGTTAATATTATCCCTTACTATGCCGACAATTATAGTTATCATATTTTACTGGAAAAATTTTAAAAGAATAAAGAATTTACAATTTTTTATTCAACCGGAAAAAGTTTATGGTGATGCTAGTTGGGCTACTGAAGCTGATGTAGATAAAGCCGGTCTACGTTCAAAGCATGGTATGTTGCTTGGCACCAATAGCGGAGGATATTTTGTTGCTGATGGATTTCAGCACGCTTTGCTTTTTGCCCCAACCGGTTCAGGTAAGGGGGTAGGATTTGTAATTCCTAATTTATTATTTTGGGAACACTCTATTATAGTACATGACATTAAGCTAGAAAATCATGGTTTTACAAGTGGATGGCGGCAGAAACAAGGACAACGAGTATTTGTTTGGGAACCTTCCAATCCTGATGGGATAACTCATTGTTACAATCCTATAGACTGGGTAAGTACCAAACCAGGTCAAATGGTGGATGACGTACAAAAAATCTCAAATCTGATTATGCCTGAAAAAGATTTTTGGAATAATGAAGCACGAAGTTTATTTCTTGGTGTAGTACTATACTTAATTGCTGACCCGACAAAAACTAAATCCTTTGGCGAAGTGGTCAGGACAATGCGTAGTGATGACGTAGTGTACAACTTGGCAGTAGTTCTAGATACTTTAGGTAAGGTAATACATCCTGTGGCCTATATGAATATTGCTGCATTCCTACAAAAAGCAGATAAAGAGCGTTCAGGTGTTATCTCTACAATGAACTCTTCTTTAGAATTATGGGCAAACCCGCTAATTGACTCAGCTACTGCATCATCTGACTTTAATATACTTGAGTTTAAGAAGATTAAAACAAGCGTTTATGTTGGTTTAACTCCGGATAATATACAGCGTTTACAAAAATTGATGCAGGTTTTTTACCAGCAAGCTACAGAGTTTTTAAGCCGCAAAATGCCTGATTTAAAAGAAGAACCTTATGGGGTTATGTTTCTACTTGATGAATTCCCTACTTTAGGCAAAATGGATACATTTAAGGCTGGTATCGCATTTTTCAGGGGATATAGAGTTCGCCTATTCTTGATTATACAAGATACTCAGCAGCTCAAAGGAACTTATGAGGATGCTGGAATGAACTCATTCTTGTCAAATGCTACATATCGTATTACTTTTGCAGCTAATAACTATGAAACAGCCAACCTGATATCACAGCTAGTGGGTAATAAAACAGTTGAACAACGATCTTATAGTAAACCACTATTTTTTGATCTTAATATTTCAACAAGAACGCAGAATGTATCACAAGTTTCAAGAGCTCTGCTTTTGCCTCAAGAAGTAATTCAATTACCAAAAGATGAGCAAATTGTTTTAATTGAATCTTTCCCACCTATTAAATCTTTAAAAATTAAGTATTATGAGGATAAGTTCTTTACAAATAGGTTATTACCGCCTACATTTGTTCCAACTCAAAAACCTTATGATCCAAATAAAAATAATGTAGATGAGGAACAAGAAAATACAGATTCTACTACTAAAGAAGATTAATTTTTTAAGTAAGCAATAAGATAAAACTCTATGCGTTCAGCCATTATTGATATTGGTTATAATGCCATAAGAGCTGTAGTTTATGAATGTGATAGACTTGGAGCTCCAGAAATTTTCAATGATAAATTTAAAAGTGATATTATCAATTTACTTAATCTAGATGACCTAGAAGTAAAGCATCAAGTATATTTATCACTACAATATTTTGTACATATTTTTGATAGGTTATCAGTAACAGATGTTAAATGCGTTGCTACTGCTGTACTTAGAGGGCATCCAAGAGCTGAAGAATTTAGAGAAATAGTTAAAAGAAAATTTAATATTAATATTGAAATTATTTCTGGTAATCGCGAGGCCTATCTTACAGCTGCCGGATTAATTTCTGGTATCAATGATGCTTGTGGCATAGCAGCAGACCTAGGTGGGGGTAGCCTTGAGCTTGCCCAAATCAAAGACAAAAAAGTGGGAATCTTAAAATCTCTACCTTTAGGCACTAGCTTAATCACTAATAATCATTTTGACGATATTAATATAATTAGCCAAATGATCAACAAAGAGTTTGGAGAGGTATACCCAAATCATTCGGGTATACAACAATGTCAACAAGGGTATCATTGTCCAAACTTATACTTAATAGGAGGAGCTTTAAGGCTAATTGGACGCTCTTACATGGAGTTTGTTCATTATCCTCTTAAGAACTTACATAACCTTGAAATAAATCGTAGAGAATTTGAACTATATCTCGAAAAATTAGCTCATGCTCATAGTATGAGAACACAATATAAATCAAGAATTCATTCTAACGCAGTTTTGGTGGCAAAATCTATGCTGAATGTCTTTTTACCTGAAAAGGTAATAATTTCAAATTATGGTTTAAAAGAAGGTGTTAGATTTGCTTGTCTCCCTAAAGAAGAACAGGAGAAAGATATTATTTATGAAAGAATCAAGACATTAGTAAATTTTGATGAAACTACTTGTAATATCAAAAATTATACAGAAGTCATTAAGCCTATCTTAATTCAACCAGATACAACAACAATTAGTATAATTACTTTGGTCATAATGCTTGCACAATATAATAAAAATATCGATAAAACTCTTCGCTCTAATTTTATTGTTGAATTTATTTTAGCTTCAGATATTCCTTTTAGTCATCGTCAGAGGTTGATGCTTAGTATTGCTCTTGCACTTACCTATACAGCAAGAAGTGATACATATATTAATAGATTAGCAAAAAGAATGATTAATTCATATGATTATTGTAACAGTCATATAATAGGTAATTTTATAAAAATTGCTAGGGAAATTGATGGACCAAGATTTCAGTCACCATCTTTTTCTCTTGAGTTAAAAGATAATAGATATATTGAAATTTCTACACTAAATATTTTACCAAAAGCGGTGTTTGAAAAAGTGTGCGAACGTCTGAAAGCTATAGGTTTCGCCCGAAAAATATTTATTGAAATAAAATGATAACAGTCTTATATTGCAAGTGTACAAGCTTTTTTAGAGTACGCGAGTTCCTCATTGTCAAAAAACAATTCTTTAAAGCAGAAGAGTATACAATAAATTAATACAACTACTTTTACATAATACGTCAGGAGATATATATGTTTATAGAAAATGCCTATGCAGATAACAATGATACAATATCAATAACAGAAACTGAAGAAGTAACTCCAGTAGCTGAATCATCATCTACTCAATCAATATTAACAAGCCTTGTACCGATGGTATTAATCTTCGTTGTATTCTATTTTTTTCTAATTAGACCACAAGATAAACGCCGTCGTGAGAAAGAGGCTATAGTTGGTAGTGTTAAGAAAGGAGAAGAGGTGGTAACTAATAGTGGAATTTTCGGAGTAGTAAGCAAGATTAACGATGCTGACAACACGGTAGATCTTGAAGTAGCTGAAAATATACGAATCAAAATTCTGAAATCTTCAATACTTGATATTACAAGTCGTCATAAAACAGAAGTTAGTGCCAAAAGTAAAAAAGATAAAGGGAAATGAGCTGTGTATAATATTCCTAAATGGAAAATATTCCTTTCTATTTTATGTACAATAGCAGCCTTTATTTGTGCTTTACCTAATTTTACAACTATAGATTCTAAAATACTGCCAAACCATAAGGTGAATCTTGGTCTTGATTTAAGAGGTGGTGCTCATCTATTGCTAGATGTAGATTTTGATAGTTACTTAAATGATGTAATGGACAATCTAGCTGACCATTTACGAAAATATTTACGGGAAGATAAAATAGGTTATAAAAATCTTGTTGTTAAGAACAAGGCGGTGCAGTTTGAATTGAGAAACCTAGAAGATTATAAACAGGTCAAAAAGATCTTAGGTAAAGTCGACCAAGAAATTACTGTAGAAAATGATAATACTAATATTAAGCTTAGCTATAGTGATTCGAAGCTTGCTGAATTAAGGTATCAAGTTATTGCCCAATCAATTGAAATAATCAGAATGAGAGTGGATAGCACCGGCACAACAGAACCTAACATACAAAGGCAAGGTGATAAACATATATTACTGCAAGTACCAGGTGAGGAAAATCCACAACAACTCAAAAATATTCTTGGCAAAACTGCAAAACTAACCTTTCATTTAGTAGATGAAACTGCCAACATACAACAAGCATTAAATGGACATTTACCCTTTGGTTCAATTTTAGTGAAAGGGGAAAATGAAAATAAGCAAGAATATTACGTAGTTGTTAAGAAAAAAGCTATTGTTAGTGGTGACCAGCTAACAACTGCCCAAGCTTCTTTCAATCAAAATTCCCAACCTGCTGTTGCTTTTTCTTTTAATAATCTTGGTAGTAAATTATTTGCAGAAATAACCAAGAGTAATTCTGGCAAGAGGCTTGCTATCGTGCTTGATAACAAATTATTAAGTGCACCAGTAATTAATGAACCAATTCTTGGAGGAAGCGGTATAATTTCAGGTAATTTTACTGTTGAATCAGCAAATGAATTAGCGTTATTACTTAGGGCCGGTTCGTTGCCAGCCCCTTTAAAAATAATAGAGGAAAGAACCGTAGGACCAAATCTTGGAGCAGATTCAATAGAGGCAGGCAAGAAAGCAGGTATGATTGGTTTTGTTAGTGTGGTAATATTCATGATTTGGTCTTACGGAATTCTTGGCATTTTTGCCAATATAGCATTAAGCCTAGCTTTACTTTATATTTTAGCGTTATTGTCACTTTTTCAAGCTACATTAACTCTGCCAGGAATTGCTGGTATAATCCTAACGATTGGTATGGCAGTTGATGCCAATGTACTCATTTATGAAAGGATAAGGGAAGAACTTAAAAAAGGTGTATCTAATCTATATGCCATAAGGATGGGATTTGAATCAGCTTTTGCTACAATCCTTGATTCAAATGTTACAACTTTGATTGCAGCATTTTTACTTTTTATATTTGGAGCTGGAGGTATAAAAGGTTTCGCAGTAACACTAACTATTGGTATAATATCATCTATGTTCTCTGCGATTGTTATTACTAAGTTGTTGATTGATACTTGGATTAAGTATCAAAAGCCCAAAAATCTAGGGTTATAATTAAACGAAGAAAATTATATTATGCTTCAAGCCTTAAAAAGAATGCTACTATCTGTAACAGTTGCCCTAACTACCAGCGTAACATACGGGGATTATAAACATTCATCAGAACTTTCAGGATTCGAATTAGCTGCTAGCAAATTAGGTTTTACCTCACCAACCCAGCAAGAAGCTTTGTTAAAGATTTTTTATCTAGCTGGATATTTTGAACCACAAAAATTATGGCACGATCTAGTATGTTTTGACAAGACTAATGCAGACAAAATATTTCGTTTGATTCAGGGCAGTTTGGCTAAAGCTGGTGCTAATCAAAACGCTCCTAGTAAATTCAATGTTAAATCATTGCGTAAAAATTTATTTAAATCTATTAATGAGGTAAATGTACGAAATATTGAAGATTGGTTACTATTTGTTGCTCAGGATGCGTTTGATCTTAATCTTGGTCAGGAACGGAATGAACTGACCACTAGAGATTGGATGACTAAATATAAGTCTCAATATATTGTAGATGCTAGACAATTGGGACTTATTAATGAAATAAAACCTAACTATCAAGAATACGACGAAGCTTGGATTGCCGGGGCAGCTAGAATTAGGTTATTGACACGTATAATCTATTATAATAAATTAACAGAACAAATTAAAGTTAACGGATTAGTACTAGTATTAACAGGAGCAAGACCCTTATGGGCTAATCTCGATGGCATTAACCCTAAAACATACACTGAATTGCTAGAAGCATGGCAAGGAAAGGCAGATATTAATAGATTGGATACTGTACCATTAGTTGGAAATGATTCAGCTTGTATTGAGGAAGGTGAAAGATATATCGAGTCTCTTGCTAAAGATTACGGTATTAAGTTAAATAAAGCTCAGCCATTTATTCAATATAAAACACAAGAAGAATGTCCATTAGGTCTTTTTCCTAGAAGATTCTATCCTAATTATGCAAGTAGCAATGAGAGAAAACTCACAGAAGACCTGATGAGTAGTGACCTAGTAAACAAGTTCCTTAATAAGGATCAAGTTAAACGTACTGAAATAATCAATACTAAAGTAGGCAAGAATAACGAAAGGCCTGATACAGCCACTACTGCTCATGATGCAGCAGTTAATTTTGCTGAAAGAATTTTAAGTAGAAAATTTGGTAGACAAAAAGACTTTGTTATTTTATTTGTCAGTAATAATCCTCATATTGAACGCCAAACAATTGTTGCTCAAAGAGAAGTTGATAAAGTATTACAACAATATGGATTAGATAAACAGGGTTATCATATTAAAATTGCAGGGATAGGTGCTAGTGCCGTACCGGATATTCCAATTATTCATTCTGAACTGGGTAAGTTGATAACGGCAAAATGGATAAATAAAAATCTACTAAGCACTGATAAATTTGGGCATTCTATTGATCAATTAATGTTCCAAACTCGTAAATGCCCTGATCCTAAATCAATACCTCCAATACCAAAAATTAAAGAAATATAATATAACCTGAATTCGATGTAACAAGTTACATCGAATTCAGTGTTATATATAGAAACAATCAGGTTTGAAGCGGCTGCCCACCTGATTGTTAAAATATAATACTCCATTCAATATGTGATTTTAATAATTAAAATCACATATTGAATGATGAAAAAAGTTAAAATGTACTTGCGTCAGCCGCTTCAAGAGTACATTTTTCCTTATAATAAAGCAAGTATCGATATAAGAATTATTAATTCTTATATCGAACTCATACAATAAAAAAACATGATAAATATAACATGATCAGTTATATATAGTGGTAGGATGGGTAAACTGTATGTCGAATTGAAGCTTTGAATTTTAAAGACTTCATACCTCAGCAAAGACCCATCCTGTTTTGGATAAAGACTACGAACGGATGTCATAAGGTTTAAACCTTGCGTATGAGTATGTAGCATATCCTATTATTAATATAAAGCATGAGGCTCTATATGACAACAACTTATATTGGTGTGGACGTTAGTAAAAAAACTTTAAATAGTCAAATTATAATAGCCCTAGCGGATCATTTTCAAATATCACTAGATGAAATGATTGGTAGAATTCCTCCTACTAAAAATATGGATTCCTTACCGAAGAGGGAATGACATCAAGAGTCTAATGAAATTAAATAAAACGCTATTGCAGAAGCATTTGAGACATTTAAGCTTTCTACTTTACTTGAAATGGGTATTTTAACTAAGTGATCACATGCTTCTTTAACTAGACGTCTGATTCCTTTATCTTCAGAACCAAGTACTATTGCCATTTTATCTGAAAATATTTTTGTACTTAAAGATTGTTTTGCATTGCCATCAAGGCCAATAATCCAAAACCCATGTTTTTTTAGATATTCTATTGACCATCTTAAATTAGTGACTTTAACTATTTGTACTAGTTCTAAAGCTCCAGAAGCTGTTTTTGCTATGGTAGCATTTTCATCAGGTGCATTATCTAGAGGTAATATTATGGTCGTGATGTCAAAAGAAGCTGCACTACGAATAATAGCACCAATATTTTGTGGATCGGTTATTTGATCCAAAATAGCAACTTTACAATTAGGAATAGTTATGTCAATATCTTCAATACGATTAGAGAAGATACTTTTAACGTTAGCGGCTATTCCCTGATGATTATGATTTGAACCAAAAAGACGGGTTAAGTAATCTATGTTGGTAATCTCATATGGGTGGTTAGAGATTAAATTTTTGTGCAAATTGAAAATATCTTCTGTACATAAAACATTTTGAATATAACGTTTTGGGTTGCTTAATGCTGCAAATACTGGATGTTTGCCGTATATATAGTGCAAATCTTTAGAAATTTTAGCTTTATTTCTCATCTTATTAGAACCTAGAGTAATTTATTCTTGACACAAACTACTATTTATTATAGAAAGTTACAACTGATAAACGTTCTGAAGTAATATAAGTTTAATATTAGCTTATTTAGGTTCTGTGAACGTTTCTATCTAATGGTCGATTTCGTCGTTATTTTCGTTCTCGAATCCTCACGTACATTTAGTACGCTACGGTTCTGCGAGCGAAAATGCCTATAAATCTACTCATTACATAGAAACGTTCACAGAACCTAGGATAGTTCAAGAGAAAAGAGCCGGGGTCATTTGAGTTTCAGCTTTATAACAAAGAATATGTTCTTCCCGTGTAGACAAGTCCATGATACCTAACAGCCATTTGGGTTGTTTTTTGGATTGCTGCCACGGGAAGGATATCGAGACTCTTAAGTTGATACCCATGCGATGTGCAGGAATAATACTGATGTATTAAAGGGTTGTATCCTTATTTATAAAGGCTTGTAGGCCGAAGTTCAAATGTCCTTGGAAAAGAGCAAAAAAGATTTGTTGGTACTTATACTAAGTTATATATATGCTTTACGTTTAATTAGACCATTTAATACTTGCGTAAATTCTTTGGAGGAATGGCCGAGTGGTCAATGGCAGCAGACTGTAAATCTGCCCGCGTGAGCGTACGAAGGTTCGAATCCTTCTTCCTCCACCACAAGTTGGTTAGGTAGATACGCGGGTGTAGCTCAATGGTAGAGCTCCAGCCTTCCAAGCTGGCCACGTGGGTTCGATTCCCATCACCCGCTCCAAGAGTATTGGTGATAATTGGAAATTGGATAAATTTGTATTTTTATGTTAAATTGTATTAAATCTTAAATTGTGGAGAATGAATTATGGCAAAGGTAAAATTTGAAAGGGATCTACCCCATTGTAATATAGGTACTATAGGACACGTAGATCATGGTAAGACTTCTTTAACAGCTGCAATAACTTTAGTGTTATCAAAAGAAGGTGGAGCACAGGCTACTAATTATGATGACATTGATAAAGCTCCTGAAGAGAGGGAAAGGGGTATAACTATTGCTACTGCTCACGTTGAATATAGAACTAAAAAAAGGCATTATGCTCACATTGATTGTCCTGGTCACGCAGATTATATAAAGAATATGATAAGTGGTGCAGCTCAAATGGATGCTGCTATATTGGTAGTATCTGCTGCTGATGGTCCAATGCCCCAAACAAGGGAACATATATTGCTTGCTAAGCAAGTTGGCGTACCTGCAATAGTTGTATTTTTGAATAAAGTTGATATGGTTGATGATCCAGAATTGCTTGACTTAGTAGAAATGGAAGTCAGAGAACTTTTATCAATGTATGATTTTCCTGGAGATGATATACCAGTTATCAGAGGTTCAGCTTTACAGGCTCTAGAAGGAAAACCTGAAGGTGAAGCTGCGATTAAAGAGTTGATGAATGCTATTGATGAATATATACCTCAACCTGAGAGAGATACAGATAAACCTTTCTTAATGTCGATAGAAGATGTATTTTCTATTTCTGGAAGAGGTACGGTTGTTACTGGTAGAATCGAAAAAGGTATAGTAAAAGTTGGTGAAGAGGTAGAGATTGTTGGTATAAGAGATACTCAAAAAACTACTTGTACTGGTGTGGAAATGTTTAAGAAGCTATTAGATCAAGGTGAAGCCGGTGATAATGTTGGTATATTACTGCGTGGAACTAAAAGGGAAGATGTATGCAGAGGTCAAGTGTTAGCTAAGCCTGGAAGTATAACTCCGCATACTGAGTTTGAAGCTGAAGTTTATGTACTTACCACGAAAGAAGGTGGTCGTCATACAGCATTTACAGATAAATATCGACCACAGTTTTATTTTAGAACAACTGACGTAACTGGAGAAATCACTTTGAAAGATGGTAAAACAATGGTGATGCCTGGTGATAATGCGAATCTGAAAATTGCATTGATCGCTCCGATAGCTATGGAAGAGGGCGTACGTTTTGCTATACGTGAAGGTGGTAGGACAGTAGGAGCTGGTGTAGTATCAAAGATTATAAAATAATAAGAAATAGTCATCCTGAAAAAGTTCAGGATGACTATTTTTTTAGGGTTAGGCAAAATATGTTTAATTAGAGTAAGTCTATTAAAGAATGTGCTTTGACTGGTCTAGCTGTTTATAAAAAGGTTTAGTTAATGAAAAATAATCAAAAAATCAAAATTCGTTTAAAGTCGTTTGATCACCGCTCGCTTGAACAAGGTACTAGAGAAATAGTAGGGGCTGTTAAAAGAACCGGTGCTGATATAATTGGTCCAATTCCGTTGCCAAGGACAATTGAGAGATTTACCGTTAATAGATCTCCGCATGTCAATAAAAAATCAAGGGAGCAATTTGAGATTAGAATTCAGAAAAGACTTTTGATAATAAGTTATCCAACTCCTCAGACTGTTGATGCTTTAAAAAAAGTTGATTTGCCTGCTGGTGTTGATGTTGAGATTAAGTTAGAGAGTGTTGAGTGATGAGAACCGGTTTAATCGCTAAGAAAATTGGCATGAGTTCAATTTTTAATGAAAAGGGAGAAAGAACTACTGTTACTTTTCTGCAAGTTGAAGATTGTCAAGTAGTGGGACAAAAGACCCAAGAAAAAGATGGTTATAATGCTTTGGTTATTGGGGTAAAAGATAAAAAATTATCTAAAGTAACAAAACCAATGAAGCAGGTATTTGCTAATGCTCAAGTTACGCCAAAGGAAAAATTGAAGGAATTTAGAATTTCTGAAGCTTGTTTCCTTGATGTAGGTTTTGTATTGCATGTGGATCATTTTGTTATTGGTCAGTTTATAGATGTTGTAGGTACTACTATTGGTAAAGGTTTTGCTGGTAGTATGAAAAGGCATAATTTTAGAGGACTTGAAGCTTCACATGGTGTGTCTGTGTCTCACCGTTCGCATGGTTCTACTGGTGGTAGACAAGATCCTGGTAAAGTATTTAAGAATAAGAAAATGGCTGGTCACATGGGAAATACAAGAGTTACTATTCAAAATTTGAAAGTAGTCGATACTGATATGGAAAAAAGCATAATCATAGTTAGTGGAAATATTCCCGGTTCAAAAGGATCTTATGTCTACATTAAGGATGCTATTAAGAAAACCATTACAGCTATAGGATAAAATATATGAAAGCCAAATTATTAAATCTTGAAAATGAAGCTGTTGGTGAGATTGATTTAGATAACGAAGTTTTTGCTGTAGATTTTGTTAGGGAAGATATTATCAAGCTTGTTGTTGATTGGCAGAGAGCTAAAGCTATGGCTGGTACACATCAAACAAAGACAGTGTCGCAAGTATCTGGTACTACAAAGAAACCTTTTAAGCAAAAAGGTACGGGTAATGCAAGGCAAGGATCTTTAAGATCTGTCCAAATGAGAGGTGGTGGAGTTTCTCACGGTCCAGTAACAAGGAGTCATGCTACAAAATTACCAAAAAAAGTTAGAAAACTTGGTTTAAAACATGCTTTGTCGGAAAAATTGGCTGAGGGAAAACTGCTAATAGTAGATTCTTTAAAATTACATGAATCCAAAACTTCTAATCTTATAAAATTATTAAATAATTTTCATGGTAAAAGTTATTTTATTGTTAGTGGTGATGAAGTTGATATCAATTTTTCTTTGGCAGTACAAAATATTCCAAATACTATTTCAGTACCGCAAATTGGTGCAAATGTTTATGATATAATACGCCATGATTATGTTTTGTTATCACAAGAAGCTGTAGATGCTTTAGAAAAGAGGTTAAAGTGAAGTCTTATAAACATTATGATCTTATTAGGAATCCTGTGATCACTGAGAAGACCAATATTTTATCTGAGCAACAAAATAAGTTTACTTTTCATGTTGCTGGTAGTGCTGAGAAAGCTTCTATCAAGACGGCTGTTGAAAAGATTTTTCAGGTTAAGGTTAAAAAAGTTAACATAATGAATGTAAAAGGTAAGAGAAAAAGATTCAAGGGTGTTAATGGCAGACAATCAGATAAAAAGAAAGCAATTGTGACGTTAGAAAAAGATTATACTATTGATTTTACTGGGGGTATTAAATAAATGGCTTTAAAAACGTTTAATCCAGTTACTCCATCCCTTAGAGAATTAGTACAGGTTGATAAATCTGATCTTTGGAAAGGTAAGCCTCATAAACCTTTAACTAAAGGTTTATCTAAGACTGGTGGTAGAAATAATTTGGGTAGAACCACTTCTTGGCATAGAGGAGGAGGGCATAAAAGACTTTATCGTATAATCGATTTTAAAAGAAATAAACAGGATATATTTGCCACTGTTGAAAGAATAGAATATGATCCTAACAGAACTTCCTTCATTGCTTTAATTAAATTCGATGATGGTGAGTATTCTTATATTTTAGCACCACAAAAGCTTATTGTAGGAGATAGAATAGTATCAAGTGATAAAGCTGACATAAAAGTAGGAAATTGTTTATCTTTGAAATCTATTCCTGTTGGTACTACTTTACATAATGTAGAAATGAAAGTTGGTAAAGGTGGTCAAATTGCAAGATCTGCTGGTACTTCTGTTAATTTAGTAGGTAAGGATTCGGGTTATGCACAGATCAAGCTTCGATCTGGAGAATTTAGATTGATACCGTTAGATTGTAAGGCTACCATAGGTGTTGTTTCAAACCCTGATCAAAAGAATACCAATTTAGGTAAGGCCGGAAGAAATAGATGGCTAGGTTGGAGACCACATGTTCGTGGTGTTGCAATGAATCCATTCGATCACCCACATGGGGGAGGAGAAGGAAAAACTTCTGGTGGTCGCCATCCAGTGACTCCATGGGGTTTCCCAACTAAGGGTAAGAAAACACGTAAGAATAAGCTTACATCAAAATTTATTATTAAGAGAAGAAAGTAATTAGGTAGTAATTATGGCTCGTTCAGTTTGGAAAGGACCTTTTGTAGATGGTTATCTGATAAAAAAAGTACAAAAATTGATTGAATCTGGTAAATCAGAAATGATTCAGACTTGGTCTAGAAGGTCAACAATTTTACCATTTTTTGTTGGAATAACATTTGCTGTACATAATGGAAATAAATTTATACCTGTTACTGTAAGTGAAGAAATGGTTGGTAAAAAATTAGGTGAATTTTCTCCAACTAGGACTTTTCATGGTCATGGCACAGATAAAAAAGTTAAGAGAAAATAGATATGGTGAAGGTGAATAAAGGCTCTACTACAGCAATTGCTAAGTCTCTTAGAGTGAGTCCGAGGAAATTGAATTTGGTTGCAACTTCTATTAGGAATATGAAAGTGTCTGAGGCTCTAATTCAGCTTACCTTTTCCTCTAGAAGAATTGCTCAAGATGTAAAAAAATGTTTACAGTCTGCTGTTGCTAATGCTGAAAATAATTTTGGTTTAGATATTGATACTTTGTTTATTACTTCTGCAACTGTAGGTAAGGCGTTGGTGATGAAAAGAATTATGCCAAGAGCTAAAGGAAGAGCAACAAGGATTAATAAATTTTTTAGTAATTTATATATTACAGTTACTGAAGTTGAGGGGAAATAAGATATGGGGCAGAAAGTTAATCCGCATGGCTTTAGAGTTGGTCCGACATTAATTAAAGGTTGGGACTCGGTGTTATATGCTGATAAGAAGCAGTATAAAGTCCTTCTTATCCAAGATTTAGAGGTTAGAAATCTAGTTAATAAGAACTATGTGCAAGCACAAGTTAGTAGAGTATTAATAGAGAGGCCTTCTAATAAGAATGTTATAATTAATATTTTTGCTAAAAAGCCTGGAGTTATTATAGGTAAAAGTGGTAACGACATTGATAAATTAAAAAAATCTGTCCAAAAAATTACGGGTTTAGAAGAAATATATATTAACATACATGAAGTAAAGAAGCCTAATATAGACTCTAACATTATTGCTCAAACGATTGCTATGCAGCTTGAAAAAAGAGTGTCTTTTAGAAAAGCTATGAAAACCGCTATCCAAGCCTGCTTTAAGCAAGGAGGGTTAGGTATAAAGGTTGCTTGTTCTGGACGTTTAGCTGGAGCTGAAATAGCGAGAACAGAGTGGTATAGAGAAGGTAGAGTACCTTTACATACTTTGAGAGCTGATATTGACTATGCGACTGCTGAAGCTATGACAACTTATGGAGTTATAGGTATAAAGGTTTGGGTCTATAGGGGTGATCATGTGGAAAATAGAAAGAAACATAATTAATTTTGAAGTAAAATAATGTTAGCTCCGAAAAAACAAAAATTTAGAAAAGCACATAAGGGGAGAGTTTCCTCAAAAGCAAAGGCTGGTACTATGCTAGCTTTCGGTTCTTTTGGCTTGAAATCGTTAGATGGTTTAAGGGTTACCGCAAGACAAATAGAGGCAGCAAGAAAGGCTGCAGTTCGTTGTATGAAAAGGCAGGGGAGATTATGGATTAAAATTTTTCCTGATTTACCTGTGTCAAAGAAGCCTGCGGAAGTTAGAATGGGTAAAGGAAAAGGTTCTACTGAATTTTTTGCAGTGAGAGTATCACCTGGAAGAATTATGTTTGAAGTGGAAGGGGTTACAGATGATATAGCGACGAAAGCACTTGAGCTTGCTAGTGCAAAATTGCCTGTAAGAACAAAGATAGTGAGGCGTTATGAATAATTTAGGGGTATCAGCAAAGGAATTGGTTGGGCAGACTACGGAAGAGCTTCACAAAAAGAGAACTTTGTTTAAAAAAGAGTTTTTTAATCTACGGTTTCAAAGAACATTAGGTGAATTACAAAATACTAGCAGGTTTTCTTTTGTAAAAAAAACAATAGCTCGTATTAATACAGAGTTAACTATAAGATCAAAAACTGGAGAATAGGGAAATGCCGAAAAGAGTGCTACAGGGCGTTGTTGTAAGTTCGAAAACTGATAAGACTATTACAGTTAAAGTAGAACGTAGGTTTAAGCATCCTATATACAAAAAAATTGTAAAAGTCTCTAAAAAATATGCTGCTCATGATCCAGAAAATACTTATAAGGATGGTGATAAGGTTAGTATAGTTGAAAGTCGTCCTATATCTAAAACTAAGTCTTGGGTGGTGTTAGGGGATGTAAAGGCATCTCTCTAATGATAGGTTTGGTCGTCACAGAATAGTGAGTTTTATCCTTTGACTTTGTTATTTAGATTGTTTATTTTGTTGCGTTATTAAATTCTCAAGTGGAAGTAAGTTATGATTCAGATGCAGAGCATCTTAGATGTTGCGGATAACTCTGGTGCTAAAAAAATTATGTGTATTAAAGTGCTTGGTGGTTCACATCACATGATAGCAAATCTTGGGGATGTCATTGTGGTATCTATAAAAGAAGCTTTACCAAGCGGAAAAGTAAAAAAAGGTGACGTACATAGGGCTCTAATTGTTAGAACAAAAAAGGGTGTTAGAAGGGCAGATGGTAGTACAATTAAGTTTGATTCTAATGCAGCAGTACTTTTAAATAAGCAAGGAGAACCAATAGGTACAAGAGTTTTCGGTCCTGTAACTAGAGAATTAAGGGCAAAAAAATTCGTTAAGATTATGTCACTTGCAGAAGAGGTGTTGTAATGATTAAGCTAAAAATTAAGAAAGGTGATGAAGTTATTGTTATCACCGGAAAAAATAAGGGAAAAAAGGGTAAGGTCTTAAAGGTTTTGCCTGAGCAAAATAGAGCTATTGTTTCGGGTATAAATATTGTTCGCAAGCATGTTAAGGCGAGTAAAACAAGTGAAGGTGGCATAGTGTCAAAGGAATTATCCATACATATATCCAATGTTGCTCACATAGATCCTAAAACAGGTAACCATACAAAAGTTGCTTTTAAACTTCTAGAAGATGGCTCTAAAGTAAGAGTAGCTAAGAAGTCTGGTGAAATTATTAGTAATAAGGAAGGTAAGTAATGTTGCTCAGGTTTAAAGATTTATACACTAAAGAGATTGTACCAAACTTACAGAAAGAGTTTGCGTACGAGAATAAACATCAAATGCCTAAGGTTGTAAAAATTGTTGTTAATATGGGTGTTGGTGAGACGGTTGCAGATTCTAAGGTAATTAATAATGCTGTCAATGATCTAACTCTAATTTCAGGACAAAAGCCTTTAGTAACTGAGGCCAAAAAGTCTATTGCTACTTTTAAGCTTCGTGAAGGTATGAAAGTTGGTTGTAAAGTTACTCTGCGCAAAGATAGAATGTATGATTTTTTAGAGAGATTAGTAATCGTTGCTCTACCGCGTATTAAAGAATTTAGAGGTTTCTCAAGCAAAAGCTTTGATGGTAGAGGTAATTTTACTTTTGGTATAAAAGAACAGATTGTTTTTCCAGAGATTAATTACGACAAGATAGATGTAATTCGTGGTATGGATATCACGATTGTTACAAGTGCTATGAATAATGAAGAAGGTAAATTATTACTTTCTGGCTTTAATTTGCCTTTTTATAATTAATTTTTAGAAGAAAAATAGATGGCTAAAGTAAGTTCTATAAAAAAGAATAATAGAAGAAGAAAGATGGCACAAAGTTTATATAACAAGCGTGCTAAATTAAAGGACAAGATTTACGATAAAACTTTATCTTTGGAAGAAAGATTTTCGTTAGTGATGGTTTTAGCTAAGTTACCTAGAAACTCAGCTATGAATAGAGTTCGAAATCGGTGTGAGCTTACTGGACGTCCAAGAGGAGTGTATAGTAAATTTGGTCTATCGCGAAATAAGCTGAGAGATCTTGGTAGTAAGGGATTAGTTCCTGGTTTGATTAAAGCAAGTTGGTAAAATAGCTTGAATTCGATATAACTTATTATATCGAATTCAAGGGTTAAGTAGAAACAATCAGGTTTGAAGCGGTTCAGTACCTGATTGTTAAAATGTAATATTCTATTCAATGGGTGGTTTTAATAATTAAAATCACCCATTGAATGATGAAAAAAGTTGAAATGTACTCGTAAAAGTCGCTCCAAGGGTACACTTTTTCTTATAACAAAGCCAATTCGATATAAAAATTCTTATATCGAATTGAGGTTAAAATAGTAGGTTTATCGTATGTCAATGACAGATAATATAGCGGATATGTTGACTAGAATTAGAAATGGTCAAAAAAGTAAATTGATGAATATATCTCTACCTTGTTCAAAAATAAAATGTGCTATTTTGGATGTTTTAAAAAAAGAAGGTTATATAAAAGAGTATGTAGTTGTCAAGGATGGTAATATAAGTCATATTGAAGTGGATCTAAAATATTCTGTTAATGGAAAACCTGCTATATGTGAAATAAGTAGAGTTTCAAAACCAGGTAAGAGGATTTATTCTTCTATTGATAAATTAAAAGGATATTATAACAATATGGGTATTTATATTCTTTCTACTTCTAGAGGAGTTTTATCAGATAGAGAAGCACATAGCCAAAAAATTGGCGGTGAAGTAATTTGTAAAGTGTTTTAAGGTATAAAGATGTCACGTATTGGAAAATTACCAGTCCCTGTGCCTGAAGGGGTGAAAGTTGAACTTGATGGGTTGAAAGTTAATGTTGTTGGTCCCAAGGGAGAATTAACAAAAACTTTCGCAGGAAATATAGCAATTTTATTGCAAGATAATCAGCTTTTTGTAAAACCATTAGCAGAGACTAAAAGTGCTAGATCTATGTGGGGTACGGCACGAAGTATAATAAATAGTATGATAAAAGGTGTTAAAGAAGGTTTTACAGAAGAGCTTGAAGTCAACGGTGTTGGTTATAAGGCTTTGGTGAAGGATAAATATTTAAACTTAATGCTTGCTAAAAGTCATAATACTAAAGTAGAAATACCTCAAAATATTAAAGTTACCGCTCCTAAACAAAATCAGATTATATTGGAAAGTGTTGATAAAGAAAAATTAGGTCAGTTTATATCAATTATTATAAAGCAGAGACCACCTGAACCATATAAAGGTAAAGGTATTAAACGCAAAGGTCAATATGTTCAGAGAAAAGAAGGTAAGAAAAATTAAAATTTAAGAGTTAAATATGCGTAGTTCAAAGTTAAAGTTTGATATAAGAAAGGCTAGAGTAAGGTCTAAGATATCAAAGGTATCAAACAGACTCAGGCTGTCTATTTTTAAGTCTGGAAAGCACATATATGCACAAGTCATAGATGACAAACAATCAATAACTATTGCATCTGCTTCGACTTTAGATAAAGAAATTAGGCAGTTAAAAAAATCCAACTGTAATGTTGGTACAGCCACGAAAGTAGGTGATTTAATAGGCGAAAGAGCATCGCTTAAAGGGGTACAAGAAGTTGTATTCGATAAGGGTGGTTATAAATATCATGGTGTTGTTAAGGCTTTAGCTGATGCAGCAAGAAAAAAAATGAAATTTTAATTTTAGGTTTAAGAAATGGCTAAAGCTAAAAAAAATACAAGTGAAGCACTAACAGAAACTTTGGTGGATGTAAATAGAGTTACTAAAGTAGTAAAAGGGGGTAGAAAATTCTCTTTTTCTGCTTGTATTGTTGCTGGTGATAAAGCTGGTAAGGTTGGTTATGGTCATGGCAAAGCGAAAGAGGTAACAGAAGCTAGAGCTAAGGCTACTCAAGAAGCAAGGAAAGATATGATTAAAATTCCTCTTTATCAAAATAGAACTATTCATCATGATGTCATTGGTAAAAGTGGAGCAGCTAAAGTCATTTTAAGAAGAGCCAAGGCAGGTACTGGTGTTATCGCTGGTGGTGCTATGAGGGCAATTTTTGATTCTTTAGGAGTTCATGATATTGTTGCTAAATCTTTGGGTTCTAGTAATGTATATGCGATGATTGCTGCAACTTTTGATGCGTTATCTCAACTATCTTCTCCAAAAAATATTGCTGAAAGGAGAGGAAAAAGAATAAATGAGATATCAACTAAATCTACAAAAGGGCAACAAATAATATCAGAACCAAGTGTGCAAGTTTAAGTAGTGTAATAGTCCTTCCAGCGTAGACTCATGAGTGTCAACTTAAGAAGTTTTGATTTGGTAGGTAGCAGAATCTAAAAAATAAAGAAAAATGCATTCTTAAAGTGATTTTGTGGATGCATTTTAAACCTTAAGCTAAAAACATGATTTTAAAAGATTAAAATCATGTTTTTAGCAAAATATTAATTTAACAATCAGATGCAGAGCCGTCTCAAATCTGATTGTTTCGATAATTTCACCGAATTTGGGATAAGAATTGACAAATTCTTATCCCAAATTTGCGTGTGAATGGGGCTTTGAAGCAATGGGCTATAGTGAGTCTTTATATTTAAAGTAAAGTAATAATTGGGTTGTAGGAATTTATGAGTAGTAATCAAGAAAAAGTGAATGAGGTAAAGGTTAAAGTTACCCAAATTGGTAGTAGTATAGGTCGTAAATATGATCAGGAAGAAACCTTGGTAGGTTTAGGTCTAAATAAAATGCATAAATCTGTTATTTTGAAAGATACAAACTCTGTTAGAGGGATGATCAAGAAGGTACAACATTTGTTAAAAGTAGAAAATATAAATTAGAATAAATTAGAGTTTAGAAAATGAAATTAAATGAGTTATCTAACAATTTTGGTGCCAAGAAAGATAAAAAAAGAGTAGGTCGCGGTATTGGCAGTGGTAAAGGTAAAACATGTGGCAGAGGTGTTAAGGGACAGAAATCTAGATCTGGTGTAGCTATCAAAGGTTTTGAAGGGGGGCAGATGCCTATGATTAAAAGATTGCCAAAGAGAGGCTTTAACTGTCCTAGTTCTAAGAAATATAGTGTAGTAAATATTGCTGATATAGAATTTTTAATAGCAGAAAATCGTTTGAACTCAACAGAAGTTGTAACAAAGGATAGATTAGTTGAAGTCGGGTTAATTAAGAATACTAACTTATTGGTTAAGTTATTATCTGTTAGCAGTGGTGATTTTAATAGTCCCTTATCATTTCAATTAGATGCTTATTCTAGCTCTGCTAAGAAGTTAATAGAACAAGTTGGTGGTCAAATATTGTAATTTATGAGTTTAAATTCCACACAAAAATCTAATAAAGACTTAGCTAATAGGATTATTTTTACTATTTTGGCTCTTATAGTATGTAGATTTGGGTCATTTATTCCTATAGCGGGTATTGATTCGGTTGCGTTAAGCAATGTGGCTGAACAAAATCAATCTGGTATACTTGGTATGTTTAATATGCTATCTGGGGGGTCTCTAGGTAGAATGTCTATTTTTGCTTTAGCAATTATGCCATATATAACTGCTTCAATTATCATTCAATTAATGTCAATAGCCTACAAGCCTTTAGAGAATTTAAAAAAAGAAGGTGAGGTTGGTAAAAGGAAAATCAATCAATTATCTAGGTATTTAACTGTTTTATTAGCTTCTTTTCAGGCATATGGTGTTGCAGTAAGTTTGGAACATGTTGTGACTAATGTAGGTCCAGTAGTTATTATACCGGGGCTTTTTTTTAAGGTTACTACCGTTATTACTTTAGTTGTAGGTACTATGTTCTTAATGTGGCTTGGTGAACAGATTACTGGTAGAGGTATTGGTAATGGATCGTCCTTAATTATATTTATAGGTATAGTGTCGGGTGTACCAAGTGGTATTATAAGCATGTTTGAGTTGTCAAGAAGTGGTGGTTTGTCTCCGATAGTAGTTATGGCTATTTGTTTAGGAGTTATTGTAATTATAGCTATAATAATTTTCTTTGAGAAGGCACAGAGAAAAGTTTTGGTACAATATCCAAAAAGACAAGTTGGTAATAAAATTTATGGTGGTGATTCGACTCATATGCCTCTTAAACTTAATACTTCTGGGGTAATTCCGCCAATATTTGCTAGTTCGATTTTATTGTTTCCTGTGACAATAGCTAATTTTTCTAGCAATAATTCAGAAATTATGAGTTTATTAACTTTCCATCTAGGGCATGGGAAGCCTTTATATATTTTGTTGTATGTTGCGTTGATAATGTTTTTTAGTTTTTTTTATACAGCAGTAGTTTTTAATTCAGAAGAAACAGCAAATAACTTAAGAAAATATGGGGCATATATTCCTGGCAAAAGACCTGGTAAGAATACTGCGGAATATTTTGATTATTTGTTAACTAGGTTAACTGTAATAGGTGGTATATATCTTAGTTTTATATGTATAGTTCCTGAAATGTTAATGAATAAATATGCCGTATCTTTTGCCTTAGGGGGTACAAGTTTTTTAATTGTTGTTAATGTTGTTCTAGATACATTTGTACAAATTCAAACTCATTTATTTAGCAGTAAGTATGAGGGATTAATTAAAAAAATGAAGTTAAAAAACTAACTGGTATTATAAAAAAACAATTCTTTAAAGCAAAAAATTATACATTTTAACTTAGTGGAGGGTATATATTATGTTATGTTTAAAGAAGAGTTTCAAATGATTATAGTGCTTATAGGGTCTCCTGGTTCAGGGAAGGGAACTCAAGGGCAGTTATTGGCAAGAAAGTTAAATTTACCTCATGTGTCTACTGGCGATATATTCAGGCAAATGGTAAAGGTTAATAACAAGGATGGTTTGTTAATTAAAGAGTATATGGCACAAGGAAAACTTGTCCCTCCTAAATTGGTGAATAATGTAGTTAAAGAGTTTTTAACTCAGGATATATATAAAAACGGTTATGTTCTAGATGGTTATCCTCGTAATTTAGAGCAAGCTAATTTTCTAAGAATGTTTGCTAATCAAAAGATTAAAGTTGTGTTTTTCGACATAGACGATCAAGTGATTATCAAGAGGATTCTAGGTAGGTTTAATTGTGAAAATTGTGGACAAATTTATAATAGTTATTTCATTAAACCTAAGGTTGATAATGTCTGTGATGTTTGTGGATCAGATAAATTTATGCACAGACAAGATGATGATGAACAGACTATTAAGCAAAGAATAGAAGAATATAAAATAGAGACTTATCCGTTACTTAACTATTATAGAGATAATAGTGAATTCTATGTTGTTGATGCAAATAAGGATAAAGAAGAAGTAGGGCTTGTTTTATATAAAGTATTAAAAATGATTTGACTTTAAGGGATATTTTTATATTATTCCCTTTTGGTTATTATCGAAATTTTGGAGATTATTTGTGGCAAGAATAGCGAGTGTTAATATTCCAGCAAACAAAAGATTAGTAGTGAGCTTAACATATATTTATGGGCTTGGTTTTTCTGCTGCAGAAGAGATTTGTCGAAAAACTGGAATATCTGAAAGTAAAAGGGTCAAAGACTTAACAGATCAAGAGCTTATTATTTTACGTAATATTATTGAAAAAGAATATAAAGTAGAAGGTGATTTAAGAAGAGAGGTGAATCTTAATATCAAGAAGAAAAAGGATATTAGAAGTTACCAAGGTCTTAGACATATAAGAAAGTTGCCTGTTCGAGGTCAGAATACTCATTCTAATGCTCGAACAAGAAAAGGTAAAGCTGTTGCGATTGCCGGTAAGAAAAAAGTTACAAAGTAATATGGTATAATGATGAGTCAGGCTAATACTAAGGTCAAGAAAAAAAGAAAAAATATCACTCTTGGTGTTGTTCATATAAAGACAACTTTTAATAATACTATTGTTACTTTTACGGACGTGCAAGGTAATGCTATAGCTTTTTCAACAGCAGGTACACATGGTTTTAAGGGGGCTAGAAAAGCTACGCCTTATGCTGCTCAAATAACTGTTGATAAAGCCTCAGAAGTTGCAAAAGAACACGGTCTGAAAACTGTTTCAATTAGAGTGCAAGGTGCAGGGGCTCAAAGGGAATCGGCTATGCGTGCGGTATTTAGTCAAAATTTTATAGTTACGTCAGTTTTAGATGTTTCGTCTGTTGCACATAACGGTGTTAGAGCACCAAAAAGAAGAAGAGTATAGGGGCATAGGTAAATAATGTTATCATTAAATAAAAACTGGAGTGCATTAATAAAACCTTCTAAGATAGTTTATGACAGTCCTGATAAGAGTAGTAATATAGTAAAAATTGTGGTTGAACCTTTAGAGAGAGGCTTTGGTTTAACAATAGGTAATGCTATGAGGAGAATTCTACTCTCATCTCTTCAGGGTGCTGCAATAACATCAATAAAGATACTAGGGGTGGTGCATGAATTTTCTGCTATACCTGGGGTTAAGGAAGATTTAGTTGATGTAGTTTTGAATCTTAAGTCTGTGGTCGTTAAGATGCATTCTTCGGAAAGAAAGATTGTCAGATTAAGTGCTACTGGTCCTTGCGTTGTAACTGCTGGGATGATTGGAACAGGGCATGATGTGGAGGTACTAACCCCTAACCATGTGATTTGTACTTTGGCAAAAGGGGCTCAGCTTGAAATGGAATTAGTGTGTGAGACAGGAAAAGGGTATGTTCCCGCTGCAAGCAGCGTTGGTTCGGAATTAGCTATTGGCGTTATCCCAATAGATGCGTTATTCAGTCCTGTAAGAAAGGTTACCTATAAAGTTGATAATACACGTGTTGGTCAAGTTACAGATTATGACAAATTGATTATGACCGTTGAAACTAATGGTAGTATTTCTCCGGAGATGTCTATAGCACTTGCTGCTAGAATTCTGCAAGATCAGTTACAATTATTTATTACATTTGAAGAACAAACAGAAGATAAACAGGATAAGTTAGAAGAATTAGCATTTAATCCAGCGTTGTTGAAGAAAGTTGAGGAATTAGAATTATCTGTTAGATCTCAGAATTGTTTAAAAAATGAAAATATAATTTATATAGGCGATCTTGTTATCAAAACAGAAGCAGAAATGCTTAGAACTCAAAACTTTGGTAGAAAATCTCTTAATGAGATTAAGGATATATTATCAGGCTTTGGTTTAAAATTTGGTATGGACATACCAGGATGGCCTCCAGAAAATATTCAGGAACTATCTAAGCGTTATGAAGATCCATATTAATAAAACCTGAATTAGATGTAACAGGTTATATCTAATTCAGGGATACATATAGAAACAATCAGGTTTGAAGGAGTTCGTCACCTGGTTGTTAAATATTAATTTGCTAATAATCTTAATTTTTATATGATATAAAAATAAGATTATTAGTGGTAATAGATTAAAATGCATTCGTAAAAGCCGCTTCAAGAATGCATTTTTCCTTATAACAAGCCAATTCGATATAAGAATTAACAATTCTTATATCGAATTGAGGTTAATACAAAGGTAATAACATGCGACATAAAATTAAGGGTAGAAAGCTTAATAGAACAAGTAGTCATAGACAGGCGATGTTTGCTAATATGGCTGCTGCACTTGTGATGAATGAGCAAATAAAAACAACTTTACCTAAGGCTAAAGAGCTTAGACCATATATTGAAGTACTAATAACTAAGGCCAAGAAATCTGATTTAGCGACTAGAAGAATGTTGCTTGCTAAAATCAAAGATAAAGTTGCTACTGAAAAACTTATTAGTGTTTTAGGTAAAAGATATAGTGAACGTCCAGGTGGTTATACTAGGATAATAAAGGCTGGTTTTCGTTATGGAGATATGGCATCAGTAGCTTATATTGAGTTCGTTGATAGAGACGTAAATAGTAAAGGCTGTATGACCCCAAAAGTAGAAAGTCATAGCCATGAAGAACAAAACTAATAAATCTGTAGGAAAATAATAAATATGGCTAATCATTCATCAGCAAAAAAGGCAATAAGACAAACAATAAAAAAAACTTTAATAAATAAGAATAGGTCAAGTAGAATTAAAACATATATAAAAAAAGTTTTGCAAGAAGTTATTAGTGGCTCAAAAGAATCAGCTAAATTAGCTTTGACTGTTGCACAATCTGAAATAATGAAAGGTGTAACAAAAAACATTATCAAATTAAATACAGCCTCACGTAAAATCAGTAGATTATCTCAAAAAATTAAAAATATGAATTAGCTTCTAGCTTCTTGTGTATGCCTTTTATGTAATACCAATCTCGATGAAAGATAGTTTAATAGCCTAGGGTGTATTATCCCTGCCTTATTACTATTACCCACATTCTAGATTTGTGGGACGTCGTATATGACGTCAGTAGGTTCAAATATACGACTTTTAAAAGATGTAGGTAATAGTAGGTATGCAAGTGAGGATTCGAGAACAAAAAGGAGTGTTCACGAATTGATTCCTTTTGGTAATTTTGTTGTCAAAATTTGCTTTCGTTCCTCATGGACATATTATGTACTGTTTGTGGTTACTTGGCTACTCTTTTACTCAGAAATTCCTCAAAAATTATTCAATTTGTGGGTACTTCCTAAAAATAATGAACATATAGACTATAGAAATGAAACCTTTACAGAAGCTAGATAGAAAATGTATGCAAGGACCTAGTTGAGAGGGATATGCTAAAGATTTCAGCCTTTATTATCACAAAAAATGAAGCTACTAGGATTGCAAGAGCTATCAACAGTGTTAAGGACATTGTCGAGGAGCTTATTGTTGTTGATAGTGGGAGTACTGATGATACAGTACAAATTGCTAGAAATTTAGGAATCAAAGTAATTTTTAACGAATGGAATGGTTATGTTAAACAAAAGACTTTTGGCGAAAATTTATGTCAGAATGACTGGATATTAAATATTGATGCTGATGAAGAACTATCAAAAGAATTACAAGATGAAATAGAGTTTATATTTGCTTCAAATAATCAAGCTAATTATTTAGCTTACCGTACTAAAATTGTTATATTGCACCGTAATGATCAGAAGGTTCGTCGTTTTGCTCCTTATAATAAATGTATCAGATTATATAATCGTAAATATAGTAGTTTTTCTAATAATAACACTACTACTCATGATTCGGTGTTGTTTAATCCAAATATTAATTCACAAAATAAAATCTATGATTTAAATGGTATAATTTATCATAGGTCTGGCACGTCAATTGAGCAACTAGTAGCTAAAGCAAATTTTTATTCCTCTGAGCAAGCAAAAGATTTAGTTAAATTAGGTAGGAATCCATCAAAAACAAGAATTGCTACAGAAAGTATTTTTTATTTTTTAAAATCATTTTTTATAAGACGATATTGGGTATTTGGTTTTGATGGTTTTGTTGATTCTATGATTTTTGCTTTTGCACGGTTTATAAGATTTGCTAAAGCAAGAGAGTTGTTAAATAATAAAAGAGACGATAGCAACATAGAAGCGTAGATTACATCAATAGCCTACAATTTTTGTAAGGAGTTTAGTAGTAAGCTCAGCATATAGACATAAGTACAGGGCAGTTTAAAAGTCGTTACCAGTGGGTGGTATAAATATAGATTTAGCTTCTATCGATGTCATACCAGCCTCGGTGCGGAAAAGCAATGTTCTGAGGGGATATTTATAGATTGTAGACCCTTGTTTTGCAGGGGGGTCACATCAATTCTATTACTATGACTCAAACATTTCTATATTGGCTATAATGTATATAAGGCTATACACTAGTTATGGTTAAAACATTTCCATGTTAGCTACACTACTACTTTCTGTAAATAAAATTAAAAAATTTTAAAATAATTACTTGCACAAAATAAAATTTTACTGTATATGTGACTAGAAAACAATAAAACCGTTTGCCACGGTTCTTTTGTTATCAGAAATTATACTCAAATGATTTGAGTATAATCGAAGTTGAAAATGAATAGATTAAAGAGAAGGTTAGCAATCTAATCAGAAATATGGTAAAATTCAAATGACCCTAGGGAAGATATTAATAAGTCGAAGATACTATATATATGGACTATTATTTGTTGCAGTAGCAATTGTTGTAGTGATAGTTTCTATCAAAAAAGTAGTCAGTAGACAAGCCCCAACACAGCAAGTGGACAATCAAGCTGTCGTAATTCCTGTTGAAGTGGTTAAGGCTCAATATTCAGAGGAGACAAATGATATATTGGTTACAACAGGCAAAACCTTAGCCTATGAAACACATGCAGTTAAAGTCAATACAACAGGAAGAATTAAAGAACTTGACTTACCTATAGGTAGCTATGTTAAAAAAGGTGATATTTTAGCGGTATTAGATACCACGCAAATTGACTATCTGATTGAACTAGCAAATGAAGAGTATCGTCTTAAAGAGAAAAAAGCTAATGCGATGAAGCAGTTATTGGATAAGAACCTCATTAGATATACAGAGTATGTGAACCATAACATAGAATACCTTGATGCTAAACAAAAATATTATACATTACTTGATGAAAAAACCAATCATTATGTTGTTGCCCCATTAAGTGGAATTGTTGAACGAAAACTTGTTACTGTTGGAGAGCTTGTTACACAAAAGGATAAAATAGTCGTTCTTTATGATATTCATATTATCAAGGTTGCGTTTGGTCTTGATGAAAGCGACTATCAAAAATTTAAAAGTGCGGAAGGGAGCTATGTCAACATCTATATTCCCGCTTTAAACTTAGCCCTTAAACTAAGTGATTTTAAAACTTCAGAAATTGCCCAAGATAAGAATCACTCAGTCTATATTGAAGCATTGATTCCAAATGATGATAATTCAATCATGCCGGGCTTATTTGTTAACGTAAATGTTATTTTCAATGGCAACAAGCAACGGATAAAATTGCCAAACTCAGCTGTTTTCTTTGATTCTTATTACTATGTTTATATTATTGAAAATAATACAGCTAAAAAAGTAAGGATTGAAATAGGTGATAGTGATAGCCAAAGTGTAGAGGTAGTTAGTGGCATCAAACCGAATGACCAAGTGGTTATTTCAGGAAAGAAAGGATTGCATGACGGAGTCAAGGTTTTGATTGAAGATGAGACAACTCACTCAACAATACAAAATAAGTCATAACTTATTGACGCACCGGAATCGAAACTTGACAAATTATAATAATAGTTTGATAAATTAAGAATATTTCAATTTATATTTACAATATATTAATACTTTTTTTCATTGTTGGAGAACTAAATACAAATGAATAAAAAAATCCAAAAACTATACTTTCTTATGATACTGCTATTTTGTAGCTCTGTTAATGCTCTTGAGAATAATGATGATAATACGGCTAAACTTAAGCAATTAAACGCAATTCAAGCAGGTGATATACAGAAGCTGATGAGGCAGAAATCTGAGCTTCAGGAAGAGTTGAAGAAAAAAGAGCAAGAATTGGAGGACTCTGAAAATAGTAGTAATACCTCAGATACCTCAGATAACCCACATTCTTCATCAGATACTGGACCAAGAACTACAGGAGGCGATAATGTTTCTCCAGAACAGTATATTAGTAATAAAGATAATGCAAGTTCTCAAATTAATTCTAAAGTATATGTGAATGATGACAAAAATCTTGATGTTATAAAAGTTCCAAATATTACTGATTCTGTGCAGAAAACTAATCCATCACAAACTAATCCATCACAAAGTGCTATACTTGGAGATTCGAACCAACAAGAACTAATGTTAGGTGATAATAAGCAATTGAATAATCAAATTGACCCATTGGATTCAGATGGTGAACCACTGGAAACACGTGAAAATACTTCGAAATTTGAACTATTGCAGAGTAATATTGAAAAAGCTGAAGCAAAATTATTAGAGTTGCAGGCCAAAGAAGATGATTTGAATAATGCTTATATGGAGAAAAAATTAGCATTTGAAAAACTAGAGCAACTGCAATTGCCTAAACAATCGGAGATAAAAGATAATTCATTAAATCAGCGGCAAAATCAAGAGACTAAAGAAAATGTGGCTGCTTTACAGGGTGATTTGGAGGCTCAAAAGAAATTGCTTGATGATGCACAACAACAGATAAAGTCCTTAAAGAAGGAGATTGAAAAAAAGAAAACAGCATTAAAACAGCCTACGAATCATCATACTGAACTTAAAAAGCAGGAAAGTCAATCAGTTAAAAAGATTCAAGGCAAGATTAAAGGTAACTCAGTATTTCAGAAACAGTTAAATAGTCAGTCAAAAAAGACAGAAAAAAATACAAAAAATCAGCCGACAACACTTAGTGAAGTAAAACGTTTAGGATATAATGCGTTGAATACAGATTTACAAGCTAAGTTGGCTGAAGATAGAAAAGATCATGAGAAAGTTCAGCAAGAATTAGAAAAAAAGAAAGAAGAAAATAAGTATTTGCAAGAGCAGATAACAACCTTAGGTAAAGATAAGGATGGCTTGGGGGTGAATTTAGTAGATGCTAGAAATAAGGCAGAAGCTTTGACTAAAGTAAAGGATGATGCCGTTAAAGAGCTAGAGGTAAAAGGTCAAGAAATAGAAGCTTTGACGGAAGCTCAGAAAGCAAGAGAGCAGGAAGTTGCAGATTTGCTTAAAGAGAAACAGGCAAAAGATGACGCATTAAAAGTAGCACAGGATAAGTTAGATGAAACAGTTAAAGCTTATGAAGCAAAAGAGCAGGAATTTGCAGCACAAATAGTAGCTTTGACGGAAGATCAGAAACAATTTGTGGAAGATAAGAAGCAGTTGGATGCAAGAATTGTAGCTTTGACTGAGGTTCAGCAAGTAAAAGAGCAGGAGTATGAAGCAAAATTAGCAGAACTGAATAAAGAAAAAGAGCAGGTGGCTAAAGAGCAGAAAGTTCTAGAGGAAAAAATTGTAGCTTCTACTAAAGAAATTGCTGATTTGAATGAAATTTTGGCTAAAGAAAAACAGGTGGCATTAGAAGAGAATGCTAAGTTGGCTGAAGCATTTGCAGCTCAGCAAGATGTGTTAGCAAAGAATCAACAGGAACTGCTAGGTTTGAATCAAGAAAGAGAGAAGATAGCTAAAGAGCTAGCAAATTTGACTGAAGCTCAAGCAAAGAAAGAGCAGGAGTATGAAGCAAAAATAACAGCTTTAACTGAAGAAAAACAGCTAAAGGATGAAAAATTCAGAAAGGTAGAGGGTGACTATGAAGAAGCTCAGCAAAAATTAGTGGAAGATAAGAATAAATCTGAGGAAGAAAGTAAGAAGCTACAAGAAAAGATGGTAGCCTTAGAAGATGGTAAGAAGCTGTTGGAAAAGGACTTAGTAGATGCTAGTAACGAAAAAGATGCTGTACAGACTAAGTTAGAGGAAGTGCTTGGAAATCACGCATTAGACAAACAAAGATTAGAGCAAGAGAATAAGGTAGCGGTGGAGAAGTTAGCAGAAGTTAATGAAAAATCACAACAACAGATAGAGGATTTGACTAAAGAAAGAGATGCATTGGATATAATGGTTAAGGCTAGTAATGATGAGATAGCAGCTTTGACTCAACAAGCAAAGGATGCACAGGGTAAGTTTGCTGCATCGGAGCAAGCTCACAAAGCTGCACAGGCTGAGATAGTAAAGAATCAACAAGCATTAGAAACGTTTAAGAACGAATTAGCAGCAGAAAAGAGCAAATTTGAAGAAGCAAGTAAAAAGTTAGCTCAGGATAAGGATAAGTTGGAGAAAAGCTTAGAAGAAGCTAAACAACTTGCACAAACTAAGCAAGCTAAGTTGGATGATTTGCAAAAAGCTCACGCATTAGACAAACAAGCTTTAGAGGAAGGTAAGAAGCTGTTGGAAAAGGACTTAGTAGATGCTAGTAACGAAAAAGATGCTGTACAGGCTAAGTTAGAGGAAGTGCTTAGGAATCACGCATTAGACAAACAAAGATTAGAGCAAGAGAATAAGGTAGCGGTGGAGAAGTTAGCAGAAGTTAATGAAAAATCACAACAACAGATAGAGGATTTGACTAAAGAAAGAGATGTATTGGATATAATGGTTAAAGCTAGTAATGATGAGATAGCAGCTTTGACTCAACAAGCAAAGGATGCACAGGGTAAGTTTGCTGCATCGGAGCAAGCTCACAAAGATGCGATAGCTGAAATAGCAAATAAGCAGCAAGAATTAGAATTGTTTAAGAACGAATTAGCAGAACTGAATAAAGCAAACGATGAAGCATTAGCAGAGCAGGATAAGTTAGCTGAAGCGGTTGACGCTCAGCAAATAAAAGAGCAAGAGCATGCAGTACAAATGGCAGATTTGCTTAAAGAGAAACAGGCAAAAGATGACGCATTAAAAGTAGCACAGGATAAGTTAGATGAAACAGTTAAAGCTTATGAAGCAAAAGAGCAGGAATTTGCAGCACAAATAGTAGCTTTGACGGAAGATCAGAAACAATTTGTGGAAGATAAGAAGCAGTTAGATGCAAGAATTGTAGCTTTGACTGAGGTTCAGCAAGTAAAAGAGCAGGAGTATGAAGCAAAATTAGCAGAACTGAATAAAGAAAAAGAGCAGGTGGCTAAAGAGCAGAAAGTTCTAGAGGAAAAAATTGTAGCTTCTACTAAAGAAATTGCTGATTTGAATGAAATTTTGGCTAAAGAAAAACAGGTGGCATTAGAAGAGAATGCTAAGTTGGCTGAAGCATTTGCAGCTCAGCAAGATGTGTTAGCAAAGAATCAACAGGAGCTGCTAGGTTTGAATCAAGAAAGAGAGAAGATAGCTAAAGAGCTAGCAAATTTGACTGAAGCTCAAGCAAAGAAAGAACAGGAGCATGAAGCAAAAATAACAGCTTTAACTGAAGAAAAACAGGTAAAGGATGAAGAATTCAGAAAGGTAAAGGGAGAGTATGAAGAAGCTCAGCAAGCATTAATAGAAAAGGAGAAGAAATTTGAGGGAGAAAGTAAGAAGCTACAAGAAAAGATGGCAGTCTTAGAAGATAGTAATAAGCAGTTGGAAAAGAACTTAGTAGATGCTAGTAACGAAAAAGATGCTGTACAGACTAAGTTAGAGGAAGTGCTTAGAAATCACGCATTAGACAAACAAAGATTAGAGCAAGAGAATAAGGTAGCGGTGGAGAAGTTAGCAGAAGTTAATGAAAAATCACAACAACAGATAGAGGATTTGACTAAAGAAAGAGATGCATTGGATATAATGGTTAAAGCTAGTAATGATGAGATAGCAGCTTTGACTCAACAAGCAAAGGATGCACAGGGTAAGTTTGCTGCAGCGGAGCAAGCTCACAAAGCTGCACAGGCTGAGATAGCAAATAAGCAACAAGAATTAGAAACGTTTAAGAACGAATTAGCAGCAGAAAAGAGCAAAATTGCTGATTTGAATAAAATTTTGGCTAAAGAACAACAGGCAAAGGAGGAGGTAGCTAAAGAGCTAGCAGCAAAAGGCAAAGAAATAGAAAATTTGACTGCAGCTCATGCAGAGCAAGCTGCTCTAGTTAAAGTAAAAGAGGAGGCATTCAATAAGTTGCAGGAAACTCAAAACCAATCAGTGGAAGAGTTAAAATCACTACAGGATAAGTTTGCTGAAACTCTTGAAGCTCAGAAAATAAAAGAGCAGGAATTTGCAGCACAAATAGTAGCTTTGACGGAAGATCAGAAACAATTTGTGGAAGATAAGAAGCAGTTAGATGCAAGAATTGTAGCTTTGACTGAAGCTCAAGCAAAGAAAGAACAGGAGTATGAAGCAAAAATAACAGCTTTAACTGAAGAAAAACAGGTAAAGGATGAAGAACTCAGAAAGGTAAAGGGAGAGTATGAAGAAGCTCAGCAAAAATTAGTGGAAGATCAGAAGAAATTTGAGGGAGAAAGTAAGAAGCTACAAGAAAAGATGGCAGTCTTAGAAGATAGTAATAAGCAGTTGGAAAAGAACTTAGTAGATGCTAGTAACGAAAAAGATGCTGTACAGACTAAGTTAGAGGAAGTGCTTAGAAATCACGCATTAGACAAACAAAGATTAGAGCAAGAGAATAAGGTAGCGGTGGAGAAGTTAGCAGAAGTTAATGAAAAATCACAACAACAGATAGAGGATTTGACTAAAGAAAGAGATGCATTGGATATAATGGTTAAAGCTAGTAATGATGAGATAGCAGCTTTGACTCAACAAGCAAAGGATGCACAGGGTAAGTTTGCTGCATCGGAGCAAGCTCACAAAGCTGCACAGGCTGAAATAGTAAAGAATCAACAGGCATTAGAATTAGCTCAGCAAGCATTAATAGAAAAGGAGAAGAAATTTGAGGGAGAAAGTAAGAAGCTACAAGAAAAGATGGCAGTCTTAGAAGATAGTAATAAGCAGTTGGAAAAGAACTTAGTAGATGCTGAAAAAAAAGCAGAAGCTTTGACTAAAGTAAAGGATGATGCCGTTAAAGAGCTAGAGGTAAAAGGTCAAGAAATAGAAGCTTTGACGGAAGCTCAGAAAGCAAGAGAGCAGGAAGTTGCAGATTTGCTTAAAGAAAAACAGGCGGCATTAGAAGAGAAGGCTAAGTTAACTGAGGAGGTTAAAGCTCATGAAGAACAAATTGCGGTTTTAAATACAGAAAAAGCTGCTGTAGCTAAAGAGTTGGAAGCCCAACAGCAGGAAGTTACAGATTTGAATCGAACTCTAGAAGAAAAAGAGCAGGAACTAGTAAATCTGGCTGAAAATTATGAAGAGGTAATTGCAGCAAATGACGAGATATTTGAAGAGCTAGCAGAAACAAGGCAGGAAGTTCAAGAGCTAGAAGATGTACTTAAAGAAAAGGGTGAGGTAGTTGAAGAGCTAGAAGCTTTGACTGAAGATTATAAAGAACAAATAGCAGCTTTAACTGAAGAAAATGATCAGATAACTCAAGATCTAGCAGAAAACAAAAAAGTAATTGAAGATTATGATGAACAAATAGGAAATTTGACAGCAGAAAACGAGAAAGTACTTCAAGATTTAGAAGACAAAGACGAAACAATAGCAGATTTGACTGAAGCTCATGAAGAGCGAATTGCAGCTTTGATCGAAGAAAATGATCAGGCAGTTAAAGATCGTGAAGAACAATTTGCAAATTTGGCTAAATTAAACGATGTGGCGTTTAAAGAGCTAGCAGAAAAAGAAAAGGAATTAACAATGCTACAGAACAAGTCGCCTTTGTCTAATAAAACATCTTCGGTTAATGGATCGAAAAAAACTGGAGCAGAGATAGGAAGAGCACAGCAATTACAGCAAGTTCAACAAAAACAGATAGAAGTACAGAGCTTTCAGCGAGAGGTTGAGAATAAATTAAAAGATCTTAATAACAAGAAGGACGCACTAAAAAGAGAAGAACCAAAGATTCAGGAGCGAGAAAGAGTGCTTAATAACAAGAAGGACGCACTAAAAAGAGAAGAACCAAAGATTCAGGAGCGAGAAAGAGTGCTTAATAACAAGAAGGACGCACTAAAAAGAGAAGAACCAAAGATTCAGGAGCGAGAAAGAGTGCTTAATAACAAGAAGGACGCACTAAAAAGAGAAGAACCAAAGATTCAGGAGCGAGAAAGAGTGCTTAATAACAAGAAGGACGCAATAAAAAGAGAAGAACCAAAGATTCAGGAGCAAGAAAGAGTGCTTAATAACAAGAAGGACGCAATAAAAAAAGAAGAACCAAAGATTCAGGAGCAAAAAAGAGTGCTTAATAACAAGAAGGACGCACTAAAAAGAGAAGAACCAAAGATTCAGGAGCAAGAAAGAGTGCTTAATAACAAGAAGGACGCAATAAAAAAAGACGCACCAAAGATTCAGGAGCAAGAAAGAGTGCTTAATAACAAGAAGGATGCAATAAAAAAAGACGCACCAAAGATTCAGGAGCAAGAAAGAATGCTTAATAACAAGAAGGACGCAATAAAAAAAGACGCACCAAAGGTTCAACAGGCAGAAATAATGCTTAGTAACAGGAGGGCCGCACTAAAAAGAGAAGCAGTGAATCTTGGTTTAATAAAAGAACATGTTAAGACAAACTTTAATGGACAAGCTATGCCAGCAACTACGGTACATAGGCGTTCAGCAAATGCAAAACCAGCAAATCAAGAATTAGCTGAACTACAACAAAAGATTGCGACGTTAAAGGAGACAAATAAACAACTGCTTCGTAATCCTAACAGTGTAAATAAAGCTGTAGCAGACAATAATATTAAGAGGTCTCATAGTTTAAATGATTTAACAAAATCACCTGATCTATTAGGCAATAAACCTATTGAGGCTAATATATCAGAAAAAAAACAGATCAAGGCTGAAGTTGCAACCCCAAAGAAGTCTACAGCTGAACTAATCGATCCAGCAAGAGTACTAAAGGTAACTCCAATGTACACTCCTAGGAAATACACTCCTAAAGTGGACAACACACAGTCAGGGGGCATCATACCGGAGGACACCAAAATACCAGGACCTGCACTAAACAGCAGAAAAGCAGCAGCAGAAAGAGTAGGAGGAGGGTATAAGTATGAAGTGTATAATAAAAAATCATTATGAAAAGCCTTTTCAGTTTTTGGTGGTAATTTTTAAACTACCTTTAACCCTTGATTATATTTTATGATAAAAAGATTGTTGGAACATAGTAGCTTCTTTATTGTAATAAATATTGTGGTTGTACTATTTGGTATATACTCATATTTGCAGCTGAAAATTCAACTTTTACCAAATATTCCTGTTTCAAATATTTACATTTCTATCATCAATCCGAATGTAAAGCCGGACCTGATAGAGAAATATACTACCAAACCTTTTGAGGAAGTTTTTTCACATATTGATGGTCTTAAGTCGATTATTGCTATTAGTCAGTTAGGAGAGAGTAAAATAACTCTAAGTATAGCCAAGAAAGTTCCTATAGAACAAGCAATTAATCAAGTTAGAGATTTGATATTAAAAAATAAGGCTCTCCTGCCAGAGGGGGCTAAAGAGCCTATAATATCTACTGAAAGCTTTTCTGTTTTACCAATGATGTATATTGCGGTGAGTTCTAAGAACAATGTATCAGCTACTGCTGATGATATTGAGTTGATCAAAAAAAAGCTTAAATATGTCGATGGTGTAGCCAATACATCTAGTTTTGGTGTGACTGAAAAAGTGATTAATATCGATATTGATCCTGAAAAGATTGCAAAATATTATATTCCGTTAGATAGTATTCTTGCTTCGTTAACACTACAAAACAGTGATTTCTCTGGTGGTAAGTTATCAAATCAATATAAAACAGAGTATATTTCTTTTGATACAGCAATTAGTAAGTTAAGTGATTTTGGCGAAATCAATTTAGAAAGTAATAATGTTGCTGTAAAATTAAAAAATGTTGCCAGCATTACAATATCAGATAAAGAGCTACTTAGCCTCTCTTATTTTGGTATGGATAAAATTGTTTTATTAGGTATTTTTGCTAAGTCGGATTCAAATCCAATCGATGTATCAAAGAGTGTAAAACATTTCCTAGAACATTATGAAAAAGCCAATCCCCAATTTATCTTTCAAGTTATTATCGATGATAGCCAAGATATTTTACAAGCATTTCAAGAAGTAAGAAAAACTTTGCTTGAATCGGTCTTGTTGGTGTCAGTAATTGTTTTACTGCTAATGGGATCATTGCGATATTCAATTATCGCAATTTGTGCAATTCCAGTCTCGCTTGCAGCTTGTTTTGTTATGCTGTACTTATGTGGTTTTACACTCAATGCCATAACAATGTTGGCTATGGTACTGGCTATAGGGTTAGTGGTTGACGACTCTATTGTAGTGATTGAGAATGCTGAACATTATTATCGGAAGAATAAAGATGCTTTAACTAGTATATTGCAAGCAATTTATAGTCTTTTTTTATCTGTTTTAATATTGATGTTTACGCTAGTAGTAATATATGTCCCTATTTTATTTATTAAAGGAGAAGTAGGAAAAATTTTGCAGGAATTTGCTTTGTCAGTAATTGCTTGTTTAGTAATGTCCTTTATCGTTGCATTTACCTTAACACCCATATTGTTTTTAAAACTAGCAAATAATACGCATGAAAGCAAATTTGTTCAAATTGTTAATAAGACATTGGATATGATTACATACAAATATCAGGAGTCTTTATTTTTTATTATACGCCATGCCAAAGTATTTTTATCCTTGGTGGCTATCGTTGTAGCGGCTGGTACATATGTTGCAGTTAACAATATGAAAATAGAAATTGAGCCATTTGAAAAAAAAGATATGCTTATACTGACTAACACCTTTATGGTTAATACCAATTTAAGTTACATCCATCACTATATGGAAAAAATTACTAAAATAATCAAGGATAATGATAATGTAAAATATACTCTGAGCATTGAAGAATCACCACGTTCAACAATTTGGTTGGTATTAAAAGATAAAGCTAAATCGGTACAAACATTGCATGAAATTGAGGCTAAATTAGCAAAAATAGCAGTGGGTGGAGATATTTCAGTGAAGTTTGCTCAAGGGAAAAATGCTGGTTCAGCAAAGGGTAACGTTGAGTTAAGCTTTTATGTCAATAACCAATCATCCATGGAGAATGCTTGGCAGGCTGTTAATTTTATACAGAATAACTCAAAAGATTTATTTACTAATGTTATAGCTATTGAGGCTTCACCTGTACAAGATTATAAAATTTGGTGTAATCAAGATAAGTTATTTAAATATGGTTTAAGTCAGAAAGATATATCAAGTACATTAGATATTCTGTTTAATGCTAGGAAGATAGGGAACTTTAAGCACTATGATAATACCTATGATGTCATTGCTAAATCAGATCCTAAATTTGGCAAAACACTAAGTAATATACAAAATATGTTCATTACAACACAGAAAAATGGAGAGAACCTTATTCAGCTTAAGGATATATGTGATATTAATAGGGTGAATACCGTTAATCAAATTATGCGTTATAATGAGCAATATTCCATTGAAGTAATTGCTACTGCTAAACATGGTATTAAATTGCAGGATGCAGTTCATTTTATTAATCAGTTAAACAGCAAGTTACCAAATGATAGTGATATGAGCTATAGTGAGCAAACGCAAATACTTATTGATTCAACATCATCATTTACAGTACTAATTTTACTATCTATACTTGGACTCTACTTATTAATGTTTGCACGCTTTAACGACTCAATTCTATCATTGTTTATTTTAGTTGGGGGAATTCCAGCCGCTTTAAGTGTAGCATTATTGAGCTTATATTTTTCTCAAGGGGGATTAAATATATATACGCAAATATCACTTATCACGTTAGCAGGATTAATGACTAAGCATAGTGTGTTGTTATGTAGTGCAATGCATCAGAAGGGACAAAGAACTCTAAAAACAATAGTAACAGCGGCAACGTCAAGAATCAGGGCAATTTTAATTACTTCTTTAGCTATGAGTATTGGTTTGTTGTCACTTTTCTTTGATAATGGCAACTATGCTAATAGTCGTTTTCAAATGGCTATAGTTTTGGTAATAGGGATTGTTATCGGATCGATATTAACACTTTATGTAACACCTTTGCTTTATGTTGGTTTTCATCAACTGTCGAAAGTTAGAAGAGCTAGGGGGCAGTAGTAAAAGCTATTAGTTTAATATATAAAAGATAGCTTTAATTATACAGGATAATGATAGCACAAATATTAGCCCCACTAAGTATAAAATTACAAACCAAAGCCATTGTTTGCATTTCTGAGAAATAAAAATTTTTCTCAACTTACTAATACATAGGGTGATGAGTCGATTTTCCACGGAATATATAATAACAATAAGTTGTATAACCCAATATTATTGGTAAAAGTGTTGCCGCTCCTACCAACATTAGAGATTGTGATTCTGCTGCCGCTGCTGCTTGCCACAAAGATATTTGATATGGTACTATAAAAGGCCAAATACTTAAGATAAGTCCCAAATAGCCTAGAACAAAAAGTAAAACTGAGTAACAAAAAGGCTGGAATTCTTTATTTTTATAAAGGGTTGAAAGTAATCTAAATAATGTAAAAATAGTTAAAACGGGGATTAATGAGAGATATATAAAATTCGGCATAGTAAACCAAAATATACGAATTCTCTCGTTTAAAAATGGTATCCATAAACTTACTAAACCCATAAATAACATAACATATATTAATACGTATGATGCGGATTTACGAGCCCATATTTGGGTATTTTCGTCAGTCTTCATTATTAGCCAAGTAGCACCAAGAAGAGCGTAACCAAATACTAGAGCAATACCTGTCATGATAGAAAAAGGTGTTAGCCAATCAAAAGCATTGCCAACAAATACTCTGCCATCAATTTTAATTCCTTGTATAAAAGCTCCTAGCATAATTCCCTGAAATAATGTAGCGATGATAGAGCCAAAATGGAAAGAGTAATCCCATATGAAACAATATTTTAGAGAGGCTTTAAATCTAAATTCAAAAGCTACTCCGCGGAAGATTAATCCCAAAAGCATTACGGTAATTGGTATATAGAAGGCTGACATCAAAACTGAATAAGCTAGTGGGAATGCGGCAAATAACCCACCACCACCTAAAACTAACCAAGTTTCATTGCCGTCCCAAAATGGTACTACAGAGTTCATCATTTTATTGCGGCAATCTTGAGTAGGAGCAAATGGGAATAATATACCAATGCCTAGATCAAAACCATCTAATAATACATAAAGAAAGATTGCTGTGGCAATTATTCCACCCCAAACCAAAGGTAAATCTATATAGGGAGCAAAATTAAGCATGGTGATATATCCTTTTACCGGTTAGATTCTCTAGTATACTCAGGTAGAACTTCAAGAATTGGCGTTCCCGCGACCAAAGATCGAAGCTGCCAGTTACTCATGTACGCTACGCTGCTCGACTTTGCTACTGCCTAACTCTTCTTGAAGTATACTATCGTCTACCAACTCTTCATTTACGAGCAGTATACTAGGTCCTTTCCTTATTAAAGTTATAATATAATAAATGCCTCCGCCAAATATAAAAACATAAACTATCACAAAGGCAATTAATGAGGCAAAGATGTGTTGTCCTAGCACCGGTGAAGATGCTTCCGATGTTCTAATTATATTATATACTATATAAGGTTGCCTGCCAACTTCTGTAACAAACCACCCGGACAATACGGCTACAAAGCCAGTTGGCGTCATCAACATACACCAATATTGAAACCATTTGGTATCAAATAATCTTTTACGTAAATATAAGACTACAGCAATTGCCCCAGTAATTATCATTAATATACCGATTCCTACCATTACTCGGAAACATAAAAATACTATTAATACAGGGGGGCGATTTTCTTTTGACCATTCTTTTAAGCCTTTTACTTCCCCATCTAAGCTATGGGTCAGTATTAAACTAGCAATTTTGGGTATTTCTATAGTATATTTTGTTGTCTCTTCTTGTGTTGAAGGCCAGCCAAAGAATCTAAGTGCAGCCCCTCTTTCCGTATCCCAGATACCTTCCATAGCAGCAACTTTTGCAGGTTGATGTTCTAAAGTATTTAACCCGTGTTGGTCGCCAATAAAAAGCTGTATTGGGGCAACAAATACTGCCATCAACATTGCCATACCAAACATGATTTTAGCATGGTTAACAAATTTTTTATGTAAAAGATAGCAGGCAGCAACACCACCAATTGCAAAAGCTGTAGTTAAATATGCTGCGACAATCATATGACAAAAACGATATGGAAATGAAGGATTAAAAATAATTTCCAACCAACTTACCGGGTATAAAATATTATCTGCTCGTACTTCATAACCAGCAGGAGTTTGCATCCAGCTATTAGCTGCAAGAATCCAAAAAGCAGAGATAATTGTACCAATTGCCACGATTAAAGTGGCAGCGAAATGCATATTTTTACTGACTCTATTCCAGCCAAATAGCATAACTCCAAGGAAAGATGATTCCAAAAAGAATGCAGTAAGTACTTCAAAACCTAATAGTGGTCCAAGTACATTACCTACCTTATCAGAGAAACCTGACCAATTCGTACCAAATTGATAAGACATAACAACGCCTGATACCACTCCCATACCAAAAGTAATAGCAAAAATCTTAATCCAAAATTTATATATTTCTTGATAAATATTATTGCCAGTTTTAATCCATAACCCTTCTACGACAGCAAGCCAGCTAGCAAGGCCAATGGTAAAGGACGGAAAAATTATGTGAAAACTTATGGTAAAGGCAAATTGTATACGAGATAGTAGATTAGGATCGAATTCCATATTGTTACTTTGTGTCAAACCACTTTAAGTCTGATTGTTTACATTCTCATTCCAATGTCGGATTAATGAAATTAATCCGAGATTGAGGTGATAAGAGACTTATTTGATAAAAAATGCTATAGTCAATTTTATTTTCAAATGCTACCATACACTATTTGCACTAGATTGTCACGTTAAGTTAACCTCATTTAACGCGAATTCGGGATAAGAATTGATAAATTCTTATCCCCAAATTTGGTGAAATTATCGAAACAATCAGATTTGAGACGGCTCTGTATCTGATTGTTAAATTAATATTTTGCTAAAAACATGATTTTAAAAGATTAAAATCATGTTTTTAGCTTTAGAAAGGTTTAAAATGCATTCGCGTTAGCCGCTTTAAGAATGCATTTTCCCTTATATTAAAGCCAATTCGGAGTCACATTCGAGTATATAAACCTTTGATTCTATTCATTCAACTTAAAAAATTTTTAAATATTGCTTGCATGTAATGGGATTTTACTGTAGTATGATCACAAATATCCGTTTGAAACGGATATTTGTGATATAAAAACTAATTGGAGGAATAAATATGACGTTTGGAACAGTGTGTAAGCAAGTTGTTGCTAAAATACTCTATGGTGATTTAATTACTTTATTCGATAAAAATCCTTTATTTACAGCTGTAAAAAAAGGTAACGTGAAGTTAGTAAATCATTTAGTTACAAAAGGTAATGTAAATAAGCAAGATAAAGACGGTAATACTGCACTACATTATGCAGCAGAAAAGAACAATCCTAATAGTACTAAGATCATTGAAATGTTATTAGACATGAATGCAGATCCAAATATAGCTAATAAGGATACTAATACACCATTAAACATTGCTTCTATAAATGGTAATTATTCAAATGTTGGTCTATTAGAAAGATATGGTGCTGAAATTAAAAAACTAGATTTGGTTAAGGCACAGCTAGCTAAGAAGATAAAGGGAGATATGAGTGATTTTCGGGAATTATTGAACAAATCAATGGGTTTATCATCTGATGCTCATTTAAAAAAGATAAGTGATATTGTAGAATCCTTATATGAAGCAACAAGTCATGATTACACTACTGATTATTCATTTAATAATAAATGTACTCCTATATACCAAAATGTACTTGAGCGTGGTATTGGTGCAGTGTTTGTTCCATTGTCAGGGGTAGATGAGGGGCTATCTTTTGATTATTAATGAAGCAAGTGGGTAGCAACTGGAAAATGGATGGAACATATATTAACCTCAATTCGATGTAAGGCATCGGTTTAATAGCCTAGGGTGTCTCAGATGTCACCCCACAACTATTGAAAGTTAGTAAATACAGATTCTTTATACGTCTATTAACGAGAAGGCCGTAAGGTCGACGAGGCAATCCAGTAACATCATTTATCTATAGATTGTTTCCTAGATTGCTTCGTTTACGCTCGCAATGACGTTGTGGTATAGGTATTTGTAAACTTTCAACAGTTATGGATGTCACCCCTAATGGCATACTGAGCCTACTATTAATTTATATATAGACAAAAACAACAGCTAGAGCAGCAGGAACAATTAGAATTAACACGGAAAAAATAATGTAATTGGTATTTACTTTTTGATTATTATACCTTATATTTTAAAAATATTAATTTTATATACAAAGTATTACTTATGGCAAATTTACAGGCTAGACTTAATTCGTTAATGGCTCAAAAAAACATAAATGCTATAGATATAGAGAGGAAAACTGGACTAAGTAGAAATACTGTCTATAGCATTTTGTATGGTAGTTCAAAAAATCCTAGTGCTAATAATTTACAATTAATTGCAAAAGCCTTAGACATTAACTTGGAAGCTCTTGTTATTGATAATGAAATAAACCTCGAGATACTAACTGTTGATCAGATAAAAATTTTTAGCAAAGCTACTAGTGCAACAATTAATATATTAATTGAAAGAAACTTAAGTTTCTCATTGAGAAACCTTACAACTCTAATAAAAGAAGTATATGAGTATGCTTTGAAGAAGCAGTCTGTTGATAATACATTTATAGATTGGATAATTGATAAATATCATAAACCTTAATTGTGTGATTATAAACACGGTTACAAGATGATTGTCAGATGAATAAATTTATAGTGTACTCTTCTGATCCTACGAATTGTTTTTTGAGAATATCATTGATTCGCATGCGTAACTATACTATATATACGCTATGCCTTCTCACCATTCATTTTCAAATCAATTCTTCAAATCATTTGAGTAAGCCTGTCCATAGTACCCTACATTTTTCTATAATTGTCATAGCAAGGCTCTTTAGATGCCGTGGCGATCTAGGTAAACAGCGAAGCTGTTTTTTTAGAGTAACGCTTCGCGTATCCTAGATTGCCGCGTTGCCGCTTTTTCGCGACTCCTCGCTAATAGACGATCAGTAGCCATTTTAATAGTGGTTATATAAAAAATGTAGGGTACTATGGTCTGTCAGTAGCCACTAAAAATTCAATCAGAAGATTTACCATTGTCAGTATCTTTAGTAGGGGCAATTCTGCCAATCATTTCATCTAGTGATATTTCAAAATAATCTGCTAGGGCTACTACAATTTGACTATTTAAAGTTTTTTGTTCTCTATTACTATTAACAAAACTATGTAAAGAGTTATTACTAAAACCTATAGTCATGCCTAATTTATATAAGTTTAAATTTTGTTTCTTTACCTTATCAATCAAAAATTTCTTTATATTAGAAGTGATGTCACTTGATGTAATTTTATAAAATTCTAGACTTTCTATATTAGGTAAAGAAATATATTCATTTCTTCCTACAACTTCATCCATAGAACACTTAAAGTAGTCAGCAATTTTTAATATATTACTAATAGTTGGGTTGGCTTTCAGACCTTGCATAATATTAGTTACAGTAGAATAAGGAATGCCACTTTGTTCAGCAAAATCTTTTCTTGTTAATTTTAATTCATCAAACTTTTTTTTGAGGAATTCTTGTATTTGGTGAACAAGGGCCATATACTCAGAACAATTAAAATTTGAATACTCCCACCATAGAAATATTTTTTCTTGACACCTCAAAATAACTACAATAAACTAGCAAAATAGAATGAGATTATTAAAAAAGAGATCAGTGATTATTGATTAATTTTTTAAAGCAAAGAATATACTTTGCTAAATCTCAAACTAAAAAACCAATATAATACTTAAGCTCTACTCTTAAATAAAGCTCAAGTATTATTAGTTAACTGGTAAGTACTTTCAAGTTCGCAAAATTTCTAAGTACTTACTAGTAGCATTAATCAAATAGCATCAACTGCTATTTAAATAATAACCTTTTTATTGAGGTATTACTGTGATCATATACAAATTTCTTAGCCAAATCAACCCCAAATCAACTTATTTCAACCTCATTTATTTTCACAATCCTGGTAATACCATAATTCTATAATGTAAATGGTATCAATCTTAGAACAATACAATGGAAGTAGAATATGTATTACCCACTATTAGTCATTCTAGCATTTAGCATAATCATTGGGCAGATGTTGTTAATTCGGTTATTTGTCAAGTGGTTTAGTAATATCCAGCTAAGCTATAACAATATTATTAGCATCAGTAAAGACTTCCCCAATACCTACATTAAGGCAAAAGATGAAATAACACTATTGCATAAAGAAATAATAGAGTTAATTACTCTAACTACTAAGAAAGAGCAAGGTATATTACATATGACGTTTCGTTTAGAAGAGATGCATATATGCATAGAAATGCTACTTAATGAATTTAGAGAGCTTACTAGATCTAGCAATACTACGTTACAGACCAAGGAGGAAAAATAATTCTTATAATAATCATATAATGATTGTTGTAAATCAAACTTTGGGGAGTTCCTGCTCTTATGTTGCTTTTTACTATTTGTTAAATCACCATCGCCACGTTTATCAAATTTTTTGTAGCATGTTTTTATTGCTTCGTCACACTCTCTGATTTGTTTTAGGTAAAATTCATAAATATCTAATTCTTGCTTAATACTATAAGATGCTCTTTGCGGTAATCTCCTTCTAGTGCTTTAACGATAGTCTCTAAATGCAGCTAATTTATTTGCATCTCTCTTGCCCTCTATAATTGCTTTTATTATGTTCATACCTGTTACGCCTGTTATATTGCTAATCACATGATGTAATTGGATGTTCTCTCATTAAGTGCTTTTTGTATACGGTTCACATGGGTTGCGGCATTCTTTGTTAATCTGTCTCTTTGTCTAGTAAGAGTTCATAATTCACATATCTGCTCTTCTAGACGAAATGAACCACTTAATAATCCATAGCTATGAAGTTGTTGTAACCACTGGCAATCCTGAACATCTGTTTTACGTCCAGGTACGTTCTTTACATGCCTAGCATTTACTAAGTGATAATATTGAGGATTTTTGCTTTAAGTTTGGAAATAATATAAGTAATAGGGCTTTGAGCAAACGTTATATACTTCTTTTTTTCTCTTTAATTCTTTTTTTGTCATGTGATTGAGAAGGTGTGATTGGGATTACTCTATAACCACAACAATTCATTTTTAGCATAAAATATAGCCATGTTGTTTGTACTAAATATGCTGATATGAAACGATATAGCCAATCGCTAACTATAAAATACTGTATAATTGTATTAAACACACCCCAACCAAGAGTAAGAATAGTAATAAACCGGATATCGTCAGTAATTCTACCACTTCTAGAAATTTTAAAACTCTTAGGAGAATAATGTTTTAAAAGGTTAATATGACTATAGCTAAAACAACCAATGATTAATATTATAACAAAAGATGCACCTATAAAAAAATTGAAATTAAAGAGTTGTTGAAAATCTCCGGTCTTGATATAATCAGATATTGCTTTTTCCGCCCAGTTGCTATCGCTTAATCTTTGGTTTATATATTCAAAAAATTTAAATCCTGATATGACTGGTATTATACTGCAAGATATTAACGTATAGTCATATCTCATAACAAATATCCATAGTGATATTTGCTTTTTAATCATGTTAATAAATGCTAATCTATTCATAAATTACCTTTTTATTATTTAATTTATATCATAGTTAACTCGTTTTTAGATAACTCCTTCGTCATTGCGACTTATCTTCCAGACAAAAATGACCTGAAATTATGCGGCTTTGCTTTTTTTCTGTCAAGTATTATTTTTTTCTTGCATTTTTGGGTAGTTCCATACATGACACCAGTTTGACATAGGCAAATGCTAATCGGGTATTACTTCAAAGCCACTAGTCTCTAAACTTTAAATATCTATCTACCAGCTACCAACAAGGCTTTTGAAGTTACCAATGATCAACATGGCTTTACTACTATGCTTAGCACTATTAATAAATACTATCCTGCCTTATCTGAGTTAATTGTTGTCTTTGAACCTACTGGTGGATATGAACATAATTTAAGAGAATTTTTAAAAATAAATTGCCTTTTGCTACAGTACACCCTAATAAAGTGCGTAGTTATGCTAAAGCTAGAGGATGGCTTGCTAAAACTGATAATATCGATAGTAAATTGTTGCATGATTATGCAACGTGCTTTGCTTTACCAGTGAAGGTTACTTATGATAGTAATAGCCAACAACAGTTACATGCTTTATTAAAAAGAAGAGAACAATTATTACTATTTAAGAATCAAGAAATTGCTAGGCAGGATACTGAGTTTAATGCGGTCGTCATTTTATCCTTGAACCAGCATATTGCTAGTTTAACAGAACAATTACAAGAGATTGAGTATAGTATTAAAGCTTGGCACACCGAAGATAAGTCACGAGTTTGCTAAAGATATCTAATATAAGCAATCAAGTTAAATTAGTTACTGATGAGTTCTTGACAGGGGAGTTGACTTTATATATATTACGGCTTACCTATATATACTCGATGAAAATCAAGAATTGCGTTGTCGTCTTCAGGGATCGTAGGTAGCCACGTACTAAATGTACTCTCCGCTCCTTGACCCTTCGATTCCTGCTACTATCATAATTTTGATCTTCGTCTATCAACTCTTCATTTACGAGTAGTATATCATAGTAAGCCTGATAAAGGGGGTGTAGCTCAGTTGGTTAGAGCGTCTGCCTGTCACGCAGAAGGTCGCGGGTTCGAGTCCCGTCACTCCCGCCAGTTCTTATCAGGGTTTCAGGATTTTCTTACTTTATTAAAAATTTCATATGTAATTCATATGTAACTTCTCAGACAAATTTCCTGAAATTTGACCTACAAAAAAATCTATTTTTAACCCTGTTACAAGGAGAGGAAATATGACAGAATCGTTAACTTTTTCTCGCTCTGTAGTTGAAAATCAAGATATTATCTTTTATAACATAGTCGGTAATTTTGTCCCACCTGAGTGGCGGAATCTTACCAACAATTGTGGTAAACAATTAAGTAAAACGTCTCGTCAACTTTTATCGTTGATAGTTTCTCGTCTACAATTTTATAACAAGATAGGTAAGCCAGCAAGGAATTACAAGAAGGCTATCTTTTCTTCCAGCAACAGTTAGGAGTGTGTCAAAAACGGGTAAAGCAATGTCTAGAAGAACTGAAAGACAGTGGTTTAATTGATTGTCATTTAACTACTTTGATTATACATAATATGAGATGTCCTAATATTCAATAGACCTTATATCTTAAAAATTTTGTCAGTCTCCGTAAAACTAATTGCCAAACTAATAATTATAATTCTAACCAACAAGAATTTTCAAAACAATCTGAAACAAACCATAATTCAATAGACCAAAATATTCAACCTAACTCGAAAAAAATTTTCAAAAAAACGCATCTATATATAATAGGCCTCTTTCGAAACTCTCTTGTGCTGAGGGATTTGAAGGAGACGCTTCACCTAGAACCGCAGTGTACTCTAATTCCGTTACGGATTCGAGTACCGCATCGATGTACAAATCACCAGCAGAAGTAGAGTTTCGAAAGAAGTCTAATATCTAGATATGGAAAAAATCAAGAAAATTGTGGACAAACTGTGTCAAAGCCTCAATCAACTGAGGAACAAAACGTTAATTTACCACTTGAGGTAACGACGAAAAGAGGTGAAAAAACTTTGTCAGAAATTGAGTCAACTGAGGAGCAAAGTGTTAATTTACCTACAGAGGTAACGGTAAGCTCAGCAAATGAAGCATCACCCTGCAATTCCTCTGATGCATCTCCAACTGATGACGAGTCAGATTACGATTCAGATTCTGATTCAGATTCTGATTCAACAGATGGCTATTCAGGAGGTAACGGGTCTGAGCAAGAAGCTAGTGGGAAATTGCCTAGGTGGCTCAGTGATATTGCCAAACAGGCTAAAGTGTAGATTGTAATCAGGTTTTGATCCCCTATTGTAATAGGGTTAAAAATATATTTTTTTGTAGGTCAAATTTCAGGAAATTTGTCTGAGAAGTTACATATGAATTACATATGTAATTTTTAGTAAAGTAAAAAATCCTGAAATCCTGATAAGAACTGGCGGAGAGGAGGGGATTTGAACCCCTGACACGTTACCGTGAACACGCTTTCCAGGCGAGCGCCTTAAACCACTCGGCCACCTCTCCATCTATGGGAATTCAGAATAACAAGTTACATCGAATTCAGTGTTATATATAGAAACAATCAGGTTTGAAGCGGCTGCCCACCTGATTGTTAAAATATAACACTCCATTCAATATGTGATTTTAATTATTAAAATCACATATTGAATGATGAAAAAAGTTAAAATGCACTCGTAGAACCGCTTCAAGAGTACATTTTTCCTTATAACAAAGCAAGTATCGATATAAGAATTAATAATTCTTATATCGAACCAAGGTTACGTAAGCAATAGGTTTGGTATACTATTCGTCTTTAAAGTGTTAGCATTGTCTTACTATCGGGACTTTGCGTACTCACATATTAAATATACGATTAGTTAACTTGCCACTCGTACTCCTAGCCAATTCTTTAAAGCAGAAGTGTATCTACAGTTTGCTACTTCAGAAAATTATTAGCATAATACTCACAATATTCTTTAACTGGGCAAGCAGGGCAATTTGGTACTCGTGCTTTGCAAATATACCTACCAAGCAATATCAACCAGTGATGAGCATGTTGTAACCATTTTTTATCGATAACTTTAACTAATTCAAGTTCTACTTTTTTGGGAGTATTACTATTTGCCAGTCCTAATCTTTTAGAAACTCTAAATACATGCGTATCAACTGCGATAGTTGACTTACCAAAGAGGCAATTCAATACTACATTAGCAGTTTTTCTTCCGACACCTGGCAATTTAATTAAGTCATCAAAATTGTTAGGTACTTTGCTGTCATACTTATCTATCAAAATTCGACAAAGTGCAACAATATTTTTTGCTTTGGTTATAAATAAACCTATTGATCTTATATAGGTTCTTACCCCTTCTTCCCCGAGCTCTAATATTTTTTCTGGTGTATTATACTTCACAAACAATAATCTAGTTGCTTTATTAACTGAAACATCAGTTGCTTGTGCGGATAATATCACCGCTACTAATAGAGTAAAATTATTAACATATTCTAGTTCCGTTCGGGGAGTAGGATTATTTTGGCTTAAAATTTCAAAAATTTTATCAACTATTTGAGCTTGCATAATATAACATTTAAGAGTAAAAGAAGTTATAATTTTTATCAGGTTTAGGAATGTTAGAGAATAGAAATTTTGATTTTATAAAAAATGAAATTGCTAATCATGATATTGTATTATTTATGAAAGGCACTGCCAATTTTCCTCAATGTGGTTTTTCTGCTACCGTTGTTTCTATCTTAAAAAAACTTGGCGTAGAATTTCGTGATATTAATGTTTTAACCGATCCTAGCTTACGTGAAGATATCAAATCTTTCAGTGATTGGCCTACCATACCACAGCTTTATATAAAAGGGGAATTGATAGGTGGCTGCGATATAGTACGTGAGATGTATGAAACCGGTGACCTTGTTTCATTATTAAAAAATAAACATATAATATCTAAGTAACCTCAATTAGATATAAGAATATTTATCTTATATCTAATTGCCTTATAAATGAGTATACTCTTCTGCTTTGAGTATATATCTAGTTATGGAACTGCCTTATAGTTTCAAGCAGTTCTTCGTTTTTATAAGGTTTATGGATTAGGTATGTTGCTTGTTCTTGTAAGAGCTTTTGCATTTCCTGATGATTGCTAGACAAACCAGTTTGAAAAATTATAGGAATATGTGCAAGGTTCTCATCACTTCTTATTTGTTTATGTACTTCACAACCTGTCATATCAGGAAGAGAAATATCAAGAAATATTAACTCTATTGTATTAGCATGTGTTTTAGATAAATTAACTGCTTCTTGTCCGGAATAAGCACTGATAATTTTATATTTTTGTTCATAATGTAGCACTAAGTTTATTACGTCATGGCAAATTGGTTCATCATCAACAAAAAGTATAGTAAATACTTTTGCAATATTATCCTTTGTAAGCATTTTATGTCTCTTTTTTATCGTATACAGGAATCATAAATTCTAATTTTGTTCCTCTTTTACGGTTATTCTCGGCATAAATATAACCATTATGAGCCAGTACAATTTCTCGGCAAATAGATAAACCAACACCTGTACCAAGAAAATTATTATTAGTTCGTGAACTACGAGTAAATACTTCAAAAATAGTCTCAAGTTCTGAGTCTGGAATTCCTATACCTGTATCGATTAGGCTAAAGCACCAATAAGGAATATTTTCATGATTTTTTAAATCAATTACCGCTATAATTAATCCTTCCTTAGTATATTTGAGTGCATTATTAAATAAATTATTTAATAATTGGTTAATCCTAATTTTATCTCCATTAATCATTGCTTTTGTAATACTATGATCAATAAGAATAATATTAATTCGATCGTTAATTATGTTTAATTCTGTAAGTTGCTGCACGGTCTCTTTTATAGAAGATAATAGATCCATAGCAACAAAATTAAACTGCATTTTCCCGGTACTAAACTTAGATAGGTCTAGTAGGTCATTAATTAATTTTATAAGACGTTGATTATTTTTAGCTATTATACTGACATACTTTACGTGTTCTTGCTCATCCATTTTATCCCAATTTTCATATAAAAACTGAGCGATACTACTTCCCCCATGTATCGAAGTCCTAATTTCGTGAGTAACGTGATTCAAAATATTATCTTGCTCTGATATCTTTTGTTCTAACTCTAATATTTTAGTTTTTGAATTATTTCTTAAATTAAACCACGAAAACATCTTGTACCTGCAAATATAAAGAACTACAGGAATCAAAAATATGACTAAAATAGTCCAAAAAAGTTGGTACATATGCTTACTTTAGTTAAAATAATTATATGCAAGGTAAAATATAAAATAAACTAATGAAAATATCTAAAAATTTCAAATTAACATTTCATATAAATAATTCTAATTTAGTAATCTCTGATAATTTATTAACAAAATTTAATATAATATCTAACCAACAGTTTATATATTATATTAAATTTTTCAACACAATAAATAATTTTTAATAAATTAGTCAAAAGGCTGTCTTAAGGTTATTGCAGCTGATAAAGTTCCTTCATCTAAATAGTCTAGTTCTCCCCCTATTGGAATGCCGCTAGCTAATCTTGATATTTTGATAGTATAATCTTTGAAATATTCAGTAATGAAATAAGCTGTAGTTTGACCTTCTAAGGTAGAATTAGTTGCAATAATTATTTCATTAATGTTATTCTCTTGGCATCTAGCTAGTAATTCTGGTAGTCTTAATGCTTTAGAATTATGGCTATTTGCAGTTGACAAATTATGTCCTAGTACATGATAATATCCATTAAAAATGCCACTACGCTCTATTGCCCACAATTCTGTCACTGTTTCAACAATTGCTATAATAGATTTGTTGCGATCATCAGATGAACATACTCTACAAATATGATGAGAATCTATGTTGCCACAAATATCGCACTTGACAACATTATTATCTACGTAAGAAAGAGCTGAAATTAAACCTTTTAACCTAACGTCTTTTTCTTGTAAAAGATGCAGGACTATACGCCTTGCTGATCTTTGACCAAGACTAGGTAGTTTGGAGAAAAGATAGATCAACTGATCTATTTCATTTAGTTTATTCATTTTAGCATACCTTTACTACTTATAACTTGATTATCGAGTAAAATGAAAAATCATATTGGATGGCATCGTTTTTACTACTAATAATCCAGTGATACTACTACAACTTTTAAAATTAATACTATTGTGTTTTAACTTTTAATAACCACTGTTCCAGCAATTTTATCATGCAAAGCTTGGCGTTGTTTAGAAAATAGTATAAACCAAATACCAACTAGCACTAATACATATCCACAAAATCTTTTAATTAATTGCCATTTACTAGGTTTTCCAAGAGTGATTGCGTCTACTATTTTCATATGCATAACCATTTTTCCTGGAGTAGCACCCAAATAAATCCAAAAACCAATAAAATATGTTGCAGCTAGGGCAAAATTAATTATAAACATTAAAATAAATAATGTAAGAACATTACTAGCAGTTACATTTTGAACTAACTCCGGTTTCGTGCTACCCATTATTAGTATGTCCGCTATACTAGCTTTAAAAAAAAATAAAGACAGTCTAGATAACATAAAGTGGGTGATCGGAGTTGTAAAAATTGATAACAAAAACGAATCTAGGCAAGAAGCAAAGAGCCTAGGAATTAGTTTAGGGTATATAATTTGTTTATTCATTTTTTTCTATATATATCACGGAAGTTCGATGTAGCTTGTTACATCGAACTTCCGGTTATGTTATGGGAGTATTTGAATTGATTATAAGTCTCTTTCAAAAGAAGTCTAATGTAATATGAAATCCAAACTATTACCAAGCATAATATTTAACAACTCACTTGAACGAGGAACTACATCAAGATACGTAGCGATGTCGATATGTTGCTTAGGTGGCAATTTAATATTTTTTTGATTCATTATATAGGATTTTACTGTTACATATTTTTTATTGAGCAATCTAACCCGAATAAGTGGTATTGTCACATCATGGTCAGAAGTATTACTTATCCTGTAGGAAACTTTAATTTGTCCCATTTCTTTATTTTGTTCAACATGTATATTTCTTATAGTTAATATATTATTATTCTCTTTATACAGAGCTGGTATATTAAACTTCTCGTGAAATAACATTAATAATAAGAAGACAATTAAACTAAGCCACAATAATATAGATAAAATATGCGATTGCTCAGGAATTTTAGTTGGTAATAAAGCCGGTAAGTTAGTACCTTTAGTTAAATATATTTTATTATTTTCATTAGTGCTAGCGTTTTTTGTGGTATTATCTGATATAATAGGAGGTTCTTGCTGATCAAGCTCTGCCTTTTGATACCATATATGGTGGCATTTTGAACATTTGACCTTCCTACCAGTCATACCTATTTGTTCTTTTGAAACTATAAAGGTAGTGTTACAATTTGGACAAGCAATACTCATTTACGTGATCTAATTTGTATACTCAAATTTGAGCATATAGGTTGACTTAAAAATAAAGTAAATTATGATTTTTTTTACAATTTAGCAAGGATGTTATGCAAAAACATATTAATACTATAGAAGAATTTTGGCAAATACGCGATAAATTAACTCAAGATGCAGAAAAAACTAATTATGCCAAACAAATATTGCAGGATATTATTGATGGCTTGAATCAAGGGTTAATTAGGGTTTGTGAAAAAGAAGGAGCTGATTGGCGAGTTAATCTTTGGGTAAAAAAAGCAATTTTATTACATTTTATTGTAACTGATTCGCAAATCCATTCTGGTGATTGTATGAAATGGTATGATAAAATTGCTCCCAAATTTGCTACAAATCATAATGAAGAATTATTTAGAGCCCATGGCTGTCGTATCGTTCCCGGAGCATTTATAAGAACGGGGGCATATTTAGCTAAAAACGTTATTGTTATGCCTTCTTTTATTAATATAGGTGCATATATAGGAGAAGGAACAATGATTGATACTTGGGCCACCGTAGGATCATGTGCACAAATAGGAAGGAATTGTCATATTTCTGGCGGAACAGGTATTGGTGGGGTACTAGAGCCAATACAAGATACCCCGGTAATAATAGAAGATAATTGTTTTATAGGTGCAAGATCAGAAATAGCAGAAGGGGTTTTAGTAGAGGAAGGAAGTGTAATTAGTATGGGAGTATTTATTGGTGCATCTACCAAGATAGTAGATAGGGAAAGTGGAAAAATAATTTATGGTAGAGTTCCGGCCTACTCAGTTGTAGTACCAGGCAACTTACCTGCTGATTCAGGAAAACCAAGTTTATATTGTGCAGTAATCGTTAAACAGGTGGATAAAGGAACTAGAAGTAAAGTATCCATAAATGATCTATTACGATGAAAATTTCCTATAACTGACCGCAAATATATGTTCATTAATGGCATTTCTGTGTTATTATATAGCTAACCTGAGCAATAGTAATGGTGATAACTTCTAGTCATCCCAGCGTATATACAATAAATATGAGTATAATCAACACAGTAAATCATTTAGCCATAATCATGGACGGTAATGCAAGGTGGGCTTTAGAAAAAGGCTTACCAAAATCTGAGGGACATAGAGCAGGTGCTAATAGAGTAAAGAAATTATTACCAGATTTTATAGAACTTAATATACCTTACGTGACACTTTATACTTTCTCATCAGAAAATTGGCGTAGGTCAAAGACTGAAGTGACATTTTTACTAAAATTATTACGTTATTATCTAAAAAATGAGACTACACTACTACACGAAAACGGAGTCAAAATAAAAGTTATCGGTAGATTGGATATGTTAGATAATATGTTACAAAAACAAATCCATGATGCTATAGAATTAACAAAACATAATAATAACATAACTCTTTGTATTGCTTTTAGTTACGGCGGGCGAGCAGAGATTGTTGACGCATGCCAGAAAATCATCAATTCTAGTAAAACACAAATTAGCGAGAATGAGTTTGGTAATTATCTATATGATCCAAGAATGCCTGATGTAGATTTGTTAATTCGTACTGGTGGTCTATGTAGAATCAGTAATTTTCTACTATGGCAAGCTGCCTATGCTGAACTATATTTTTTACCTAAATACTGGCCTGACTTTAACAAACAAGATATACTAGAAGCGTTAAACGATTATTCAAAAAGAAAAAGGAATTTTGGTGCTAGATAAGAGGTCTAATATAGTAGTAAGAATATTATCAGCCCTAGTAATAGGACCAGTATTTATTATAGCAATAATGTTCATTAAGTCATTATTTTATATAATTATGTTATTAATTGCCATAATTATGTCATATGAATGGTATCAAATGACAAAATCGTCCTTTTCCCATATATTACTGGGCTTTGTTATCATTCCCATTCCCACTATATCTTTAATAATAATTGCTACTGAAGATAAAAATCGATGGCTATTATTACTATATTTCATTATAATATGGTCAGTTGATATATTTGCTATGATTGGTGGGAAGAATATAGGCGGACCTAAGCTGACCCCCAAGATTAGTCCTAACAAAACTTGGAGTGGATTAATCATAGGGGTATTAGCTAGTGGGCTTACAGCATTTTTATTAAGTTTAGTACCTAGCTTTGACTTACCAACTGACTATTTATTAAACAAACGGCACTTAATTATAGCAGCTATTTGTTTAGCACTAATAGCACAAATGAGCGATTTATTTATTTCATATTTTAAGCGTAAATTTGCTATAAAAGATACTGGTACTATAATACCAGGTCATGGCGGTGTTCTAGACCGATTTGATAGCATAATTCTTACCGCCCCAATATTATTTTTATTATTAAAATATTATGAATTATCAATATTTTATTGATTCAGTTAAAAATTCCAAAAAGATAATATTTAATGTTTTGCTATCTTTATTATTAGCTTATTTTATCTTCCATTCTATTTGTGGTAATAGAGGGATTATTGCTTATTTTACATTAAATCAACGACTCGAAAAAACCTATAGTGAACTAGAAAATTTAAGGGCAGAACGCATTGAACTTGAACATAAAGTAAAACTACTTAGACCAGAATCTCTAGATAGAGATATGCTTGACCAAGAAGCAAGAAGAGTTCTAGGGGTAGCGTCGCCAAAAGAACAGGTTTTTACCATAAAATAACTTAGGAGGTTATTATCAGTATTATAGTTTTTCAGAATGATCTCCCGGAAGATTTTAATATTGCAGGAGACCTAGCAATCGATACAGAAACGATGGGATTAAACTTACATAGGGATAGGTTATGCCTTTTGCAACTGAGTAATGGAGATGGTAAGGCTTACTTAGTAAACTTTATTGACAAGAATTACGCAGCACCTAATTTAAAAAAACTATTGCTTGATAAGAATCGATGCAAAATATTTCACTATGCTAGATTTGATTTAGCAGCAATAAGAAAATATCTTGGAATAGATTTGGAGAACATATTTTGTACAAAGATATCTTCTAAACTAGTTAGAACCTATACTGATGCTCATGGTTTAAAAGACTTATGCCGTGAATTACTTTCAGTCCAAATTTCTAAACAACAACAATCTTCCTACTGGGGAAGGGTGGATCTTACAGCTGAACAAAAAGAATATGCTGCCAAAGACGTCCTTTACCTACATCAACTTCGTGCTACCTTGCAAGATATGTTACTGGCCGAAAATAGGTTAGATATTGCAAAACAAATTTTTAAGTTTTTACCTATTAGAGCCAACTTAGACCTAGTAGGATGGAACGATATTGATATTTTTATGCACTAAACTCTAGATGCTGTAAATAAAATATAGTATTATTAACCTGAGCTCGATGTAACAAATTAATATACTCAGGTAGAACTTCAAGAATTGGCGTTCCCGCGACCAAAGATCGAAGCTGCTCACGTACTCATGTACGCTACGCTGCTCGACTTTGCTATGCCTAGCTCTTCTTGAAGTTATACTATCGTCTACCAACTCTTCATTTACGAGCAGTATATGTATGCTACGCCTGCTCACCATTCATTTTCAAATCCAATTCTTCAAATTATTTGAGTATATTACATCGAATTCAGGTTAATTAAAAAATATGTTAACAATTAACAAGTTTTTTTTCTCGTTGATTAAATCACGTATTAACGTTAGTGATAATATAATTATTGGACTTAAAAGATTGGGAATAATCAATTTAAGAGATTTGTTATTTTACCGTCCTACTTCTTATCAAATTAAAATAATTTCACCAAGTTTATCTTCACTAAAAAATGGTCAGTTAATTCAAACTGAAATAACAATTGAAGAAGTGCTTGTGCCTAAGAACAAAAAACAGCCTTTGAAAATCTTAGGATACAATGAGACTGGCTCAATTCTGTTGATATTTTTTAATAGGCCCTCTTATTTTATCCTAAGTAAACTTACAATAGGCAGTAAACATACAATTAATGGCAAGGTACAAGTTTTCTCTAGCTTACCTCAAATAGTCCACCCAATATTTATTTTGGATCAAAAACTTACCAGCCCCCTAGAACCAATATATCCTTTGACCTATGGGATAATTAATAAGCAACTTTATTCCTATATAATAAAGGGGCTTGATTTGTTTGAGAAAGAGTGGTGCTGTATTCCTGAGAGTTTTCAAGAAGTAAAGGATTATACTAAATCATTATTAGAAGATTTAAAAACTTTACATTTATATCAGGTTAAAACTAAGCAATTAGAAGAATTACATACTCAAGCTTTAAGACAATTGGCAGAAAAGGAACTTTTTGCTAACCAAATTTCATTACAATATCTCCGCCAACAAACAAAATTAAAACAAGGCAATTCATTTGCAGGGTCTAGTCAGCTACAACAAGCAATACTTAAGACATTAGGCTTTGAACTCACACCTGACCAAAAGAACGTGATTGAGGAAATAGCAAAACATCAATTATCTCCTACAGAAATGATGTGCTTACTCCAAGGTGATGTTGGTTCTGGTAAAACCCTAGTAGCTTTATTGACAATGGTCACTGTATCATACCATAAATTTCAAGCTGCACTAATGGTCCCTACCGATTTATTAGCAAACCAGCATTACCAATTCTTTGTTAAAGCCTTAAGTGAAACCGGAATAAGGCTTGGTTTACTTACTGGAAAAATATCTACCAAAGAACGAAACAAAGTTCTATCAAGCCTAGAAAATGGAGATATTGATATATTAATTGGCACTCATGCATTATTTCAAGAAAAAGTAAACTTTAAAAATTTAGGTTATATCGTCATTGATGAACAGCATAAATTTGGTGTACAACAACGGTTAGATTTAATTAATAAAGCCTCTCATCCCGATGTTTTGGTGATGACCGCAACCCCTATTCCTAGAAGTCTTACTTTGACCATGTTTGGAGATATGGATATTGCTAAATTAACAAGCAAACCAAAAAATCGACTACCAATTATTACTAGCATATTGCCAAAGACCAAGCTAAATGATGTAATCTCAGTTTTAGATAAAAAGCTAAAATTTGGAGAGAAAATTTACTGGATATGTCCCCTTATCGATCAAAATGATGAAGAGTTAACAACACAGTCAAAAAATACAGGATTAACCGACATCAACACTAGACTAGTTACCATTGAGAATGCCTACCCTAACATTACAGGTACTATACATGGCAAAATGAAAAATGAGCAAAAAGATATGATTATGCACCAATTTAAGAATGGTAATATTAAAATCTTGGTTGCTACAACTGTAATTGAAGTGGGTATCGATGTACCAGAAGCAACCTTAATAGTAATAGAAAATGCTGAACAGTTTGGTTTAGCTCAGTTACATCAGATAAGAGGTAGAGTTGGACGTGGAACTTTACAATCTCATTGTATTCTTCTATATGATCCTCAAAAATTAACTATGGTTGCAAAATCTAGATTTGAAGTGATGAGAAATAGCAATGATGGTTTTTATATAGCAGAGCAAGATCTACTCTTAAGAGGTAGCGGAGAAATATTAGGAACAAAGCAAAGTGGTGAAATAAGATTCTTTTTTGCTGATCTAGCTAGAGATTTAGACCTTTTAACTAAAGCAAATAAATTAGCAGAAGAAGGTTCAAAAGATCATTCTGAACTCTCTCTACTTCAAATAAAATTATTTGCTAGAGTAGAGTTTAATGAATTGAACTAACAGTTCAATCGTTATTCATTCAGATTATATACTCAGGTAGAACTTCAAGAATTGGCGTTGTCGTGTCTAAAGATCTCCGCTGCTCACGTACTAATGTACGCCTAGCAGCTCGACTTTGCTACTGCCTAGCTCTTCTTGAAGTTATACTATCGTCTACCAACTCTTCATTTACGAGCAGTATATTTAGCAGAATATTCCCACATAGGATTCCAATAGGATTCCAATAATATTTTACCAGCTTCTATACTATCTACAATAATGCCAAATTGTTGTAATGATGTTGGGTAAAAATTATGACTACCAAAATAAAAAACTTTGTCATCTACTATCCAAAATTTATTATGGCTTCTTGCATTGGTATTGATAATATGATTATAACTTATATAAGCAAGATGGAGATGCTGTTTTAATTCTTGTGCGGCTATTTTACTCTCAACATGATAATTAGAAACTATTGTATTAAGTATATAATCATATAAATATTGTAAATCTACATGATCTGAGTAATTAAATCTGAATAAGTTGCTGGTCACTATATATGTATCTACTGCATTATTATGTATAGCATATGCTATTGCTTGAATAATATTACCATTAACAGTACTAATTGGTGGCAGTATTTTATTTAGCAGTGGATAATTACTCTCTTTAAAAAATAGGGCTTGTTGGCTAATTTTGATAGAGCGAGTAGCATTTTTTAGAGCAAATACCCTTGCAATTTCTGATTGATCAGCATCATCACCAATGCCAACTCCATTGTTCAATTTACTAATAAACATTGCCTGTACAGGTAATGAACTATTAACATTAAATTCGTTATTTAAGGAAATAGCTTTAGCACATTTTGTTGAAATATACCCCTTCTTATATGTATAACAATGGTTTACTGCTATAGCTCGATGATGTTGTACATATTTCCATAATATATTAGCATAAGTTGTTGCCCCATTTACAACAGGTCCAAATATTTTAATATTGGCATCATTAACTGGCTCTGCTTGAGTGTAATCCTGACCAAATAAATTTTCTCCACCAGTGATTAATGTATTACCATCCACCGCAATAATTTTGCCATGATTCCAAGAGAGATCAAGAGAGATATCATGTTGTTTCTCCTGATTTCCACAATTGGATTTAAATGTACATGACCTAATATTAGCAATTGATATAATTAGTTTATTATTGGCTGGTAATTTAGAAATAATATTATTTAAATAGCTTTTCATCCATTCAGGTGGAACTTCTTTATACGTACCATATAATAAGCGTATAGTTATAAAATGAGGAGAATTAATGCTTTTTTTACCTAGTGTTATGACAGCATTTTGCAACATAGCAGTAAATGCTCCTGAACTAAAGTAATCTTTACCGAGAGTTGTAATATCTACAGATGTAGTGGCATTAATAATTGTGTTATACATAGTGTTTAACACATTATATGCATTTGTTAAACATAATGTTCTATTATCCAAAGTAAAGTCAGCAGTTTTACAAGTACTGATTCCGCGACAATCTGATTGAGTACGGCATGTTGGGACAAAAAATTGTGCATCTATCACGTTATCTGCAACTGGCGTAAGCCCTTCTCCATATTCTTCTAAAGTAGCACCCCAAATATTTGGTGTTTGCAGTAACCAATTATTTGGTATTAAATAATTGGTTGAAGGTTTATTATAGGTAATATTGTTGTAACTTGGAGATGTTATCAATAAATGTTGATATATGCTATCAATTGACAATGGCTGTGCCAAAGCGGGTTTAATCGTAAATAATAAAATTAATAGTTTAATAATTAATATATTCTTCATAGTCATTTAAACATACAAATTTGAATAATAAGAATCCTAGCAGAAATACTAATTGATATCTAGGGGAATTTAAAAGTCAGTCTTATAACATTACTAACATATAGTTATCTTGAAATCTATAAAATGGCATGTTATAATTTTATTTTTTGGTCTTAGTGATCGATATAAATTGATATATTATATGTTATAATTATGGCTAACGTTTTTTTTAATGGTCCTGCCGGTCGGATCGAAGGGCTTTATACTAAATCTAGTAATCCTAAAGCCCCCCTTGCTTTATTATTACATCCACATCCGCTTTACGGTGGTACTATGAATAACAAAGTGATTTATAATATATATAAATCATTAGTAGCTAATGGGTTCACAGTACTCAGAATTAATTTTAGGGGCGTTGGACGTTCCCAGGGAGAGTTTGATAACGGTATTGGCGAAATGACTGACGCTGCAACAGCACTTGATTGGCTGCAACTTAACAATCCTACTAGCAGTCTAAATTTGATAGCGGGGTTTTCTTTTGGAGCATGGATAGCCATGCAACTTATCATGAGAAGGCCAGAGATTAATAATTTTATTGCGATATCTCCGCCAGTGAATAAATATGATTTTTCGTTCTTATCTCAATGCCCTATTTCTGGCTTTGTAATACAAGGTGACAATGATAGTATTGTACCCGAAGAATCAGTGCTTGAATTAGTAGATAAATTATCTAAGCAAAAACATATAACTGTCGATTATAAGATTATCCAAGGAGCCGATCATTTTTTTCGGAACAAGCTTGGTGAATTTACCCAAGCAATTAATGATTACTTACAATTAAGGTTATTGAATCATCAGGTTACGCATTTAAAGAAGGATTTTTTTACTGAAGAAAATTTAGCAAACAAACCGCTACAAAAAGTTTTCTTAGATTAACTGCAATTAACAATTAATTATAAAGAGTTAGATTTTTATGGCAACAAACCAAGAAGAAATTAAACAATCTTTACATACCCAATTATTTACAACTTTAATAAAACTTACAAAGTCAAATGGTAAAGATCAAGTTGTAAATGATAGAATCTCTAAAAAATGTGAAGAACTTGCTAGTAGTGTAATAGCACTCGCTCAAGAGCCATCAGACTCTAATATTGATTTGTATAAAAAGAAAATGCGGAAACTTACACATTCTAAATACATTGTAAGTGAAATATTAAAGGTAATAAAAGAAGCATTTCCTGGAGATCAAAATCAAGTACTAAGAGAGCTAATAGATATTCCGCTTATAGATGTGTTAGCTAAAGAAAACAAACCAGCACGTCCAAAAAAGCTAGAAGAATCCAAAAAAGATCCGCTTAAAACTATGCTACGAGATAGAATAACGGTTAAAAATACAGAATTTACAAAAAAAGGTAATAAGCAAGCTGGTGTATCTGCTGGATATATTGCTAAGGAAACCGCAACTGGTAATACTTTCATGTTAAAACGTTTCCATAAACAGCATAGGAGTTGTTTAGCTCTACAGGGAGAAAAACAGCAAGAGCAAGCTTTAACAGATCGGGATGATGCTGTGCGGGAGTTAATCGCTTCTGATATGTATCCGTTTTTATTATATGGTTGCGCCCCTAAAGAGGCATTAGTAGTACAGTCTAATTCATCATTAATTGGCATACGTTCTAAATTCTTTGATAATGTGGTAGAGCTTGCAGAGTTTGCTAGGGGTACTTATACTACTAGCGTTGGAGCAAATAATAAAAACTTAAAAAAATTAGACGGTTTAGAAAAAGTCATTGCTGCTTGTCATATGTTAGGAGATGGAGATTACCATGCCGGTAATTTGATGGTACAGGATGGTACAACTATAACTAAAATAGATCATGGGAAATCTTTTATAACTTTTCACCAAGATTTTGGTGCTATGGTTGAAGAAACACATAAAATGTTTTCATATGATGGAGTTAACTATACTAAAGCTATTAAGGTAGGTAATTTATCGTTTAACATTGAAAAATATAGTAAAGCATTAGCACAAATGACCAATCAGTTAAATGATCAGCAAATAGATGCTATAATTGATCAAAAAGTTGATGAGTTGAAAAAACATGGGTTCTCTCCAGAAGGTCTCATTGTAGCAGCTAGATTTGAAGGTAATAAATTTGAAGAAAAGCAAATTAATAATTTTGATGAACTAAGAGCATTTTATAAAAAAAACATAAAAGAAAATCTCAATAATATGAAAGAGATAGCAAGAGCAGCAGACACAGTAGCTAAATTTAGTAATGTACCTCCTGAATTTAAAAACGGTCAGTGGTTAGAAACTTTTGCTAAATCTCCTATTAAAAACCCAGTAGCCTATGCAGCTCACCATAATATTGAAATTGAAGGAAAAAGTGCTTTACAGTGGGCCAGCGAACATGATTATCAAATTAAAGTGCCTGCTCAACCTGTAACAACAACTGTTCAAGAACAACAATGGCAAAAGAGTCAAGATGGTAAATGGCAAGAGGTAGAAGTCTCAATGCCGAAGGTTCAAAAAAGTGTAACAAGTTTGAATCCAACAGAATATGTTGCAGATATAGAAAAACGTCTTGAATCTTTGGAAAATAAAATTGAATACTTTGTAAAAGAGACAGTAACAGCAGGTAAAAAGATTACTATAGAAAAACTAGAAAGGTTTTACGACAAATTATTAACCCATCTAAACAAAGAAAAACACCTTACTGATGAGGATGTTAAGGCAATACAGAACGATCTGCATTATAAAGAGAATATTGTAGCAACAGCTCACTTAATGGAAATGACGATCCCTAATTTAACTGTTGCAGATAAGATGCGTTATAAGGTAGCAAATTTTTGTGAGAAAATAGGACTCTCTAGTTTATCGAAGCATTTAATGCATAAAATTACTCCTGAAAAATTGGCTAAGATAGATGACGCAGAAAAGGTTGTAGCTGAAAGCCTAAAAATTAAAGAAATATTGTTAGAACCCAAAGTAAAACCTGTAACGGTAAAATCTACACCAAAAGCTAGAACGGCTAAAGTAAGATAAACAAAAGACCTTTAGAAAATCAAGAATTGCGTTATCGTCTTCAGGGATCGTAGGTCAGAGCTATCGAAAGTTCGAAGAGGAAGCGGTTTTAGAGTTCATCATGGCAGTTTAAAAGTTATAGAAAAATAACCAAGGTCATTGCGAGGAGGAGGCGATGGAATCGCCAACGCGGCAATCTTGTGAAATAGGGACAAGTATTACTTCAAAAGATTGCCACGTCGCCGCTTGCAGCGGCTTCTCGCAATGACATTTATGCATTTTAAAAAAACAAACTTTTCTATCATTAGTTGTGACTTTCAAACCGCCATGTCTTCCAGCTTATCACTACAATCTTTGAAATTAGTCACCAGCCCTTTAATAATTGACTCACTTGATTGTTATTGAGTAGCTTAGGTTTTTATGGTTATTTTTTCTAAAACTATTTTATTGTCAAAAGCACCATTGGTATCTTTTTTATGCTTTTTAATGTTTAGTATATCCTTTAATTTATAAGAGTTGCTATTACATATTGCCTCAAGTACTTCTATGATATCAGCAATTTCTTCGATAGATTCACTTTCTAAAAATTCTTCTACCTCTTCAGAAAGTTTCTGTCTTAATAATTGTTTATACTCAGCCAATTCTGCAATACGAAAGACTGGTATTCGACCAGATTTTAAGATAATTTGCGGAACTAAATCTCTCACTAATTTTGTCATATTACCTGTGTATTATTGGTTAAAGGTTAACCAATCGTCATAAAATTGGCATTTTCTAGCCATAGAATTCTGCAAATAATTTCCTTGTTAGGATATAGTTTTGCTACTATATGTCGATAAAAATTCAACTGGTCAATATAAGATTCCTTAACTAATTGACAGGTCTTAGGTGGACTAGCATCGGATTTATAATCAATAATGGTTATTTTTCCCGTATCAATAGCAAGTAAATCAATTCTTCCTATCTTAACCTCATCATTTAGAGTTGTCCCTATCGTCACTTCAGTTTTTAGCTCTTGGGAAATAAGTGCCATAAATTCTATATTATTCAGTAATTTATCAATATTGATATGAATCTTTTCTTGCAGAGTTGTTGGTAACTTGTGAATAAACGGATGTTTATTCATCATAGAAAAATCATTGATCTTTGTGGCATCTTCTAGAATTTTATGAAATATCTTACCATATTCCAAATGATCATTAACTATAAGAGGAGAATTGACTGAATAATTTTGCTTTGTATTTTTGGTGATTTTATTAATTAAAAAAAGGTTTGGTATCCAATCTTCAATGTCATTCCGGCTGCCTTCAATGTCATCCTGCTTTGGTGCGGGATCTAGAATATCTAAAGCACCTTTTTGGTCTATTTCTTTAGATTCCTGCCCATTTCCACTTCCTTCAATAACTGATTCATAAACTATAATACCATTTTCCTGTACCTTCCCGTGCATATTCATTGTTCTAGCAACCAACTCATACCAACAATTTTGTGGTAGCTTACTACTTGACTGATAACCACATATCACTAAATGGTCCTCGGCTCTAGTCATTGCAACATAAAGTAGTCTAATATATTCTTGTAAGTCTTTTTGTTGCTCCTTTTCTTTGAGAACTTTAAAGAATTCTGGGCTATTGGCTGATTGAGTGGTAGAGAACACTTGATTTTCGTCCCAAATGAATTTATTACTATTAGTTGGTACTGAACTAGTATCGCACAGAATAACAATAGGTGCTTGCAGACCTTTAGAAGCATGCACGGTCATAATTTTTATCTTACTTGACGATTCTAAATTTCTTTTAATCTCAATTTTGTTATTTTCAAACCAATAAACAAAGCTTTGCAATGAGCTATCTATATTATTAGCATAATTGCTACTCAAATATATCAATTCATTTATTACGTCATTACTATCAAATCCATTAGCCTCAACTAAAACTTTTCTAACATCCAAACAATTGACAATAAGTGAAAAAAAATTCTCACAATTGGCAACCTTATATAGCTGCAAGAAATGATATAGTTTCTTATATATACTTGCATAGTCTAGGACAGTTTGTAGGTAACCCCAAATAGAATTCTTGCCCCGAGAAACTGAAATAGTTTGTAGTGCCTGTTCACTCATACCAATTATTGGTGATTTTAATAAACTAGCCAAATTCAAGTCATCTTGAGGTAGTAGTACAAATTTCGCTATGCTCATTAAGTCTAATACTGACAAATTTTTATTTAAAGTGATCCGATCAACATCTTCTACTGGCAAACCATGTTGCTTAAGACAGTTAATAATCTCAAAAATCAACTCATCTCTCTTGCGTACCAAAATCATAAAATCTGATTCTTTAACTTCGGAATTAGTAGCAGGCAGGATTCTTCGACTTGCTATTTGGCTTTTTATAAAACTAGCAATTTGTTGTGCAAGTAATTGCTGAGCAGATTTGGATTTATTATGCTCTTCCAGTAAAGGCCAAAACAACTTACTCTCTTTTTCATCCTTAACTAATGGCCAAAGTTCAACTCTACCTTTATGAGTTTGACGAAATGGCAAAATTTTAGGATTATCAGATGTAAATAATTGTGGAGTAGTATGTTTAATTTGTTGAAAAATTAGATAAACAATATCAATAATTTCTTTAGTAGATCTATAAGACCACTGGAGGGTAATATTTCTGAAATTCTTATTTGCATCAGATAGGTTTTTATACAAATTTTCATTAACATAACTAAAAGAGCTAATATCTGCTCCTTGGAAGCTAAAAATCGACTGTTTCTCATCGCCTACGACAAAAATAGTACTTTTTTGCTTAGTGCTAGAAGTAAAGTCTGCTATAATTGCAGTGATAATGTCCCATTGTTCCGGGCTAGTATCTTGTGCTTCGTCAACAAGCAAGTGGTCAATCCCGCCATTAAGTTTATAAGCTACCCAATTTTTTGCAGCATTATCCATTAATAATAACTGCGTAAGATAAATTAAATCATCATAATCAAGCAAACTATGCTGGGTTTTGTAGGAATCATATTTATCAAGAAAAATCTTTGCCAAGTTACGTAATGAATTTGAGTAATTCTCCATATCTTGCATTTTAGCTTGTTGATCTAGCTGAAAAATTCTCTCTTGAATATATTCAAGTTCATTCAATAACTTTGGGTACTTCATTGCCATAGATTTAGGCAATATATTCTTACGCTTAAGGTTTTCTTTAGTAAGAAAAAATTGCTGAATTTCTTGATCTAAGTCAATAGCTATTGAGTATTTTGCCAATAATTGCTTGGCTTGGTCATAAATATTTGATAATTGTGCAAAAATAGTTTGAGCATCGTACTCTACAAAATCCATTTGTTTGGCAAATAATTTCTTAAACTTAATTTTTTGCTGGATTATCTCAGAGAAAATATCATTGATAGTTGTTTCATGGAAATTTGTCAGAAAAAAACTAATCAGCTCATTATAAGTCGGATCTAAATAGATTTGGTTTCTTATTTTGCTAAGAACCCCTTGTGTCGTAATCTCGTCAAGAACCTGAAATTCTGGATTAATGCCAACTTCAAAAGGAAATAATTTAAGCATCTTCTGACAGAAAGCATGGATAGTGTAAATATTAATACCATCTTCAGAGTTTAGTAGTCTGTTATATAAAGTTTTGGTATATTGCACCTCACTTTCTAAAGGCTCTCTAGTAAGTAATAAACCTAACTCTTCAGTTAATTTAGCGGTTTCGTTTGCAGCAAATTGAGCAAGTTTATTTTTAATCCTACTCTGCATTTCAAGGGTGGCTGCATTAGTAAAAGTTAAGCATAGTATCTTTTCAAATGGAACTCCCTTAATTAGTAACCGTAGCACCCTATCTGTTAAAATTTTGGTTTTGCCTGTACCAGCTGAGGCAGAAACCCAAACAGAATATTCTGGGTCAGATGCTTGTTGTTGTAATTCATTCATTTTATTTCTATTTGAGTAACTTAAACTTTTTTACTCACATTAATAGCCATATTACACATTAATTTAATAACTTTATTAATTAAGAAAGCAAATACTACCTTACTACTACCTTGTACTAGAGCTATATCTTTATGTTCAATTTCCTCAGCCTGAAATTGTTTTATGCTATTTACTAATTCTTTCTCTAAATTATACAATTCGAGATAATCTATTTGTTTCTGATAATGTTGTTCAATCACTTCTTCTACACTTTGCGTTAGTAGCATGGCAGTTTTTGTTCCTATCAATATCGATCCACTACCAAGTACATAGCCAATAATATGCCAAAATGGTATCAAAATAGTTGGTCTAACATTATGTTGTAATAACAAGTTAGTAAAGTAGCTCAAATGTACTTCTTCTTGCTGCATCATATGTTTTATTGTAGAGGAATCTTCGTGGTTTTTGCAATAATTTAATTGCCCTTGATAAATTCGTTTAGCCCCATATTCTCCAGCATGATTTACTCTAATCATTTCTTTTATGATATTGTCTGAATTGGTGAAATCGGGTCTTGCCATATGCTGCCTTAGTATCTAAATAACGGATAATTTATTGCATTACGCGAATTCGGGTATTTTATAATAGACCTTATATCTTAAGAATGTGTTATAAGTAATTAAAGAGGGTGACTTGAATAGACCTTGACTAAAATAGTCGCTAAGAGAATAAGTACCCTCTTTTTGGTAGTTTACCTTGAACAAATTGCAGAAGGTGGTCTTAAAAAGAGCAGCCTTGCACCATAAGAAGAAGGAGATTATATCATGAATAAAATAATAGGTCTAGACGTAAGTAAAAACTGGCTTGATATATGTGTATATAATACAAGAGATAAACCTAAATATCATCGTTTTGCCAATGATGCAGCTGGTCATGAAGAGATGATTAAATTAGCAAAAGAGCAAGAGATTAAGCTAATAATATGTGAACCTACTGGAGGATACGAAGCTGAGATTTGTCAAAAGCTGGATAATAATAACCAACAAATACATAAGGTCAATACATATAGTTTTAATTCTTTTAGTAAATCGGTGAATTTGTATAAAACTGATAGGAAGGATGCATTTAAATTAGCATATTATGCGGATAAGATGCAGCTTTCAGCGAATTATATATATCAAGTTGAATCAGAGACTTTGAAGAGATGTCAGCAAAGACGAGAAGACTTAGTATTAATGCTTAGCAATGAAAAGAAAAGACTACATCATAGCATTGATGGTATTGATAAAGAGAGTATAGAAAAACACATTAGATATCTTTCGAAGCTCTACTTCTGCTGGTAATTTGTGCGTCGATCCGGTACTCGAATCCTCACGTACATTTAGTACGCTGCGGTTCTGCGTTCCGTGTCTCCTACAAATTCCCTAGCATAAGCGAGTTTCGAAAGATATCTATTAAATTTTTACAAAATGAAATAGCTGAGCTTGATAAAAAGTTAAACAAAACAATAGATGAGTCAGAAGAGTTAAAAGAGAAGGTAAAAATATTAGAGACTGTACCTAGGTTCTGTTGACAAAAATTTTAACGTAACCATATTAAAGTTCCAACGAAATTTAGAAAAGCTAAGAAAGTGGCTGGAGTCTTATCAAATCTAGAAAACATACGCCTAAAATGTTTGATTTTACCAAATAAGCACTCAATTAAATATCGTTCTTTATAAGTATGTTTATCATATTCACGTTGTACTTTACGGTTAGATTTTGGTGGTATAACAATCTTACACCCCTATTTTCTAAACTTTCTACAAATGCACTACTATCGTATCCTTAAATAATAAATGTATTCCTTAGCCGAACTATAGACAAAATCTTTCTTCTCAAAATGATAAAACTCAATACCTATTTTAGATAGAGGATAAAAATGCCTGCCAATTGCTAACTTTAGTTGCACATAACGCTCAATCACCAAATAATACACACTGACAAGGCTTAAATGTTGATACATACGTCATAACAACCAACCGATAGCACACACTAAGCCAACTATGACTGAATTCTTAGTACCCTGCCCAAACATACGGAATTTATGGTCATAGAGCTGAGACCCACGGGTAAAACTACCCTGATTCTGTATTTGCATAGGGTTATTGTGAAAATTGTGCAGCAAAATGCTGCACAATTTCCAAGTCTGCATGTCCTTCAGCGAATTGCTGCATGTACTTAAATTTCCTCTTGATTAATAACATTCATATTTACTAATGCTTTTTTATTTCTACTGCTTTTTGGTCATATCGATTTTTTGCTTGTAGGACTATTTCCTGAATTTTTTTCTCAAAGACCTTAATAGGTGGCAATTCAGTCCAATATTCTGCTACATGTATGCCACTTGCTGATACATCCAAAAGCTCAATTTGAGCATGTGATTTTTCAGTGCAGAGAATAATGCCAATTGGCGGGTTTTCTCCTTCAAAGGTCTCATACTTCTTAAGCCAATTTATATAAAGCTCCATTTGCCCTTTATATTCTGCCTTAAATTTGCCAGTTTTGAGTTCAATCGCTACTAACCTTTTGAGTTTCCGGTTATACATAAGTAAATCTAAGTAAAAATGCTCATTATCTATGGTCATTCGCCTTTGACGTGCAACAAATGAGACTCCTGTATCAAGCTCTAAAATAAATTGTTCAATTTGCTGCAAAATAGCACTTTCTAGATCACTTTCATAAGGTGCATCCGGCAAATTTAAAAATTCTAATATGTATGGGTCTTTTAACACTAACTCTGGAACTAATTCATTATTTGATTTTAATAATGACAAGATTTGTCCACTATGTTTTTCAGATTTCTTGGATAACTCGCTTCTTTCATAAATCATTCTATGGATGCTAGTGCGAAGTTGCCGTACACTCCAATTACCTTGTATACACATATATGCGTAAAATTCTCTTTGGTTTTGTTCTTTCAATGGCAATAACTCTATTATATGACTCCAGCTCAATTGTTGCGACACTGTCGCAACAATTTGATGATTTTCAAAAGAATCATAAAACTTAATCATCCTAGTTATTCCAGTGTAAGTAAACCCTTTCCCATACTCAGCTGAGAGATGTTGTGCTAGTGTTTGTACGATCGAGTGGCCATACTCTGCTCTTTGATCTTTTAAGATTTCTTCCTTAATTCTCTTACCTACGTGCCAATATACCATAGTCATCTCAGAGTTTGCTACTCTTGCTACTCGGTTCTTGGCTTGAGTTATCAGAAGTTTTATATCCTCTATCAAAGAATTATGGTCATTCGTTATTATTTGGTTCATTTATTTTTCCTATTAATATATTTTTAGTATATTTATTTTTTAAGTAGCACTAAGCGAAATCATACAATTTTTTAACAAGTTTCTGAAAAATTAACAAAATTTGTATATCCATTAGCAAAATTACTTCATCCCCATTCAGTTATTATTATTTATATTGCTAATATTACTTGGCATCTGACTATAGATCGGATCTGTTGTGTAATCGGTAAAAGTTGAGTTGCTACCAAAAGAACTAGAAGAATACATGCCATTATCACAAGAATTCATCACACTATTGGAATGATGAATATTTTGAGGCATGTGGCTATATCTAACATCAGTAAAATAGTCTGAAGAATATCCTCCATTATCAAAAATACTCTGATCTACAGAAGATGTATTATTACCACCAAAATTTATGAAATTATCCTGATGATTATAAGTATTTTGTAAGGTTTTTATATGTTTAGACATCCTGTCTGCACTTAAATTATATTGAACATTTTCCCTACGATAATTAGAAAAATCAGCTATAAGTTTTTGGAGGTTTATTTCTTTTTCAAGAAATTTCAGTATGTCAGTTATTATCTTGTTCATCACTTTCACTTTAATAAAAATTAAAATTCAAAAAATTTGTAGCACTTATTATTTAGGTAAATATATATTTTTAGCCTTAATAGCCTTAGCTCCAAGACTTGTATTATCACCTATTTTCTCTCCAACTCTTATTATCGTAGAATCCGAAATATCATTAAGCTTATGCTCTATGTCTACCTGATCTTTTACCACTTTTAACGGCACAGTTTGTATATCTTGTACTATTATTTTCTCTCCTACGGATAAATTATCATTAAGCACGTGTCTTGTATCCTTATTATATGATTGTTTAGCAGAATTTAGATCATTTTCTACTTTTTGGTTCAGTGATATTTCCCCACCTGTGGCATCTCTGACAGTTGCCTGATTACGCAATTTTTCGGTTGATCCAGCAGCTTCAGTTTTTAGCTGCTTTGTGGTTTTAATTGCTGTGTTATTAATATGGGAATCTATGTTTGATAATTCCTGTCCTTGAATGCCTACGGTTACTTTATCCCAATTTTTGTTAGGAAGGGGATTATCAATACTCATTACCTGTTTAGCCAGCTGATCAGTTTCAACTGGATGCGACATCATCCACCTAGCTTCCTGCTCTTTGCTACTAATCTCAGGGTGAGTATCGATAATTTTCTGCAAAACAGCATAATTAACATTGCGATCAATAGTTGCTGAGTTTTGGTCAACATAACTCTTCTGAGATTGTAGAGATTGCATGGTTTGAACAGTCCTAGCTATTTCTCTACCTATTGATTGTTGTTCACTCATTGTTTGGCTCAAGCCTGTAGTTAGAGACTTAACATCATCACTAGTGCCAGTAATACTATTAGTCTTGGCAGCATTTTGACTTTTTCCATCGCTGCATTATAGGCTCTTTGCTCGCTGACCGACATCTCTCTTGAGATGCTGTCACTATTGCTGCTACTAACTCCGGTACTAGCACCAGTACCAGCTATTTTGAAACCAACACTGGCACTGGTGTTGGTAGCAGTATCCATAGTGGTTCTGCTACTGTTTCCTTCACTAGAAGCAAATCCTTGTGACAAAGTCTCTCGCAAACTTTCTTGCTCGCTCACCGACATACCTTCAACAACTGCCTCGCCTCTAGCTATTTTGTGAGCTAAATCGAGCATTTGCCTGTTTTCTGCTGATGTTAACTCTGCTGACCTATTAGTTAATGCCCCCCCATCTTGCTTTGAGTATTAGTAAGTTGTGTTTGAAGACTATCCGAATACATTTGCGAAGCACGATAATTAGTAGGCAAACTATCTATTGGTTGACTGACGATTTGTCCACCGCCAAAATCAGGTGAGACTACTCGCATACCACCATCATCAATTATTCCGCCTCCCATATGCAAGCTTGCAGCATATTGTTCTTGACCAATATTCCTGCCTCCATGGCTGATAGTATCGATATTAAGGTTATTATCAGCAATATTACTGCCTATACTTGCCGCCGTACCACTAGGTTCTGTTGACAAAAATTATAGTTAGGCAAGAGGAATAAAAAGTTGCCATAGTAAGAAGAAATGGTAGTTTCTAGTTATCAAAAAAAGGAACTACCAATATGAAGTATTACATAGAAGAACAAGCATGGGAAGTAATTTTATCATTTTGTAAGGAAAGAAATGGTATACACAACAAGAATGAAGAAAAAATGAGACATTTTATTGAAGCAATATGGTTTATTGTTAGAACAGGTTGCCAATGGCGTCTTATAGCTGATGATTATGGTTGTTGGTACAGTATTTATCGCAGATTTAAGAGATGTGTTGACAAAGGTATATGGGAGGATTTAATGGATTATGTTAAAGTAGATGCAGATATGGAATCAATTATGATTGATGCAACTATTGTGAGAGCACATGCTTGCTCATCTAGATATATCAAAGGTAATCAAGAAGAAGCGGCTTTAGGTAGAAGCAGAGGTGGTTTTAGTACTAAAATTCATGCCCTTGTTGATGCCCTTGGTAATCCATTAAAGTTTATACTAACTGCTGGGCAAAGAAATGATATAACTCAAGCGGGAAATCTTACTCAAGATGTTCAGAATACGACTGTGATAGCCGATAAAGGATACGATAGTAGTGCATTTGTAGAAAGTTTAGAAAATAAGGGGTGTGAGATTGTTATACCACCAAAATCTAACCGTAAAGTACAACGTGAATATGATAAACATACTTATAAGGAACGATATTTAATTGAGTGCTTATTTGGTAAAATCAAACATTTTAGGCGTATATTTTCTAGATTTGATAAGACTCCAGCCACTTTCTTAGCTTTTCTAAATTTCGTTGGAACTTTAATATGGTTACGTTAAAATTTTTGTCAACAGAACCTAGCAATTTCTTGATTCTTAAATAGTAATAATTGTTCTCTTCTTTTTAATAAAGCATGTAACTGTTGTTGGCTATTACTATCATAAGTAACCTTCACTGGTAAAGCAAAGCACGTTGCATAATCATGCAACAATTTACTATCGATATTATCAGTTTTAGCAAGCCATCCTTTAGCTTTAGCATAACTACGCACTTTATTAGGGTGTACTGTAGCAAAAGGCAATTTATTTTTAAAAATTCTCTTAAATTATGTTCATATCCACCAGTAGGTTCAAAGACAACAATTAACTCAGATAAGGCAGGATAGTATTTATTAATAGTGCTAAGCATAGTAGTAAAGCCATGTTGATCATTGGTAACTTCAAAAGCCTTGTTGGTAGCTGGTAGATAGATATTTAAAGTTTTTTTACTAACGTCCACACCAATATAAGTTGTTGCCATATAGAGCCTCATGATTCCTATTAATAATAGGATATGCTACATACTCATACGCAAGGTTTAAACCTTATGACATCCGTTCGTAGTCTTTATCCAAAACAGGATGGGTCTTTGCTGAGGTACGAAGTCTTTAAAATTCAAAGCTTCAATTCGACATACAGTTTACCCATCCTACCACTATATATAACTGATCATGTTATATTTATCATGGTTTTTTATTGTATGAATTAGATATAAGAATTAATAATTCTTATATCTAATTAGCTTGTTATAAGGAAAAATGCATTCTTGAAGCGATTCTGCAAGTGCATTTTAACTTTTTTTATCATTCAATATGTGATTTTAATAATTAAAATCGCATATTGAATGGAGTATTATATTTTAACAATCAGGTGGGCAGCCGCTTCAAACCTGATTGTTTCTATATATAACACTGAATTCGATGTAACTTGTTACATCGAATTCAGGTTCAAATAAGTATGGATGGCAAAGGTAGAGCTTTGGACAACGTATTTATTGAGCGATTTTGGTGTTCGTTGAAACAGGAAAAAATTTGTCGAATAATTTTAACAATTGTAAAGAAGGTAAAAGTAGCTATTAAGGAATATATCGATTTTTATAACCAAGAAAGAATGCACCAAGCATTGGGGTATAAGACTCCTAGCTCGATGTACTATAAACAAAAAGTTGCATAATAGTGACAATAATAATTTCATGGGAATTATATCTCTAAATTGCTAAATTTTTGTCTAAACAATGGCGACCACATCTCAGTATGTATTCCTTTTATTTGTCTTTAAAACTCTAGAATTTGTTCCCATGCATTCGAATCTATGTAATACTTAACTCTAGTAGTCCTTTTGGCTTTGATAACCGAAGACTACCACTCTCCTTATATAAAGTTAAATTTTTTGTTCACAGAGCATAATATAAAGAAATAAGAAAATGAATAAATATTTTATATTATTAATAATGTTAATCGTGCCTAATAATTCATTTGCTCAACAACAAAGATATATATCTAATTTTATTACACCAGTTACTTATTTTGTTGATCATGTTAAACAACTAAATTTGCTCAAAAATAATTTAATTAAACATAGACAAGCGAGTATTATAGGAATCAGTGGCATGGGGAAAACCCAACTTGTTAGGATGTACTCTTATGAAAATCAAAATGATTATAAACTTATTTGGTTTATTGATTGTAATTTGGATATTAATCAAGAATTACTAAAACTAGCAAAAGTGATTAATAGTACTACTAAATCTAATTTAATATCAGAAGATATTAAATCAATACGAAAAGAAGTAATGAGCTATTTATCGAGTCAAGAAAAATGGTTGCTGATATTTGATAATCTAAAGGTAAGTGAAAATAAAAAAGTTCAAGAACTTGTTGATTGGGAACATAACGGGCATGTTATATTTTGTTCCCAAGATAGTGAAATATTACCAAACATAGTTAAAATGACTGCATTTGAAAAAGCTGACGTCAGTACTCTTGCGAGTAATATTCTAGAAAATAACGATGCAAAATCAGCAGAATTTTTGAGCGAAGAATTTGCTGGTTATCCTATCATGATAGTACAAGGTGCACAATTATTAAATAATATACAAGGTTTAGATAGAGAAGGATATAAGAACAAAATCCAACAATCATCAGATAAAATTAGATTGAACATTATATTAGCTATCAATGAATTAAAGCCAAGTGCAAGAAATTTATTAAATAAAATAGCTATGATAAATAATCAAAGTTTTTCAAAAGAACTTTTAAAAATTATCACTGATAATCAAAATACTCTTGACGATGATATTTATCAATTATCTAAATTTACCTTAATATCTAACATTGTTCCTAATAGCACTAATCCTATTTTTGAAATGCATGATGTTATTGCTCAGAAAATAGCTGAGATTAAGGGTAGCAGAAATAATAAAGCTTATTTAGAGGATATTGTTAGCAAATTAATGAATTATATACCACAGACTACAGTAAAAGCTCATATTTTTAGAAATGCTAAAACTATGCCAGAAAATCTTGAAATAATTTTAAGAAATTCAGAAAAATATAATGCAAATATATATAAAATTATGGAACTTAATTATCAAATAATGACCCAATATAACAATTCTCTTAATGCTTCTATTACAGAAAAGAAGATTAACTGGTTTAATAAAGTTGATCAGGAAGGAAAATTTAAGTTATGGTTAATGAATAATAAAGAGAAATATGTATATTTAAAGTATATACAAACAATAGGTAATTACTATAGGAGTTATTCTAATTATAGAATGGCAATGAAGTATTTTATAAGAGCACAAGAAATATTTGAGAATATCAAAGGTTATGAATCTGACAAATGGACTTTATTTTATAGTTTAGCAAGGTGTAATATTGTATTTGGAGAGGTGCAAGAAGCTGAGAAAAACGTTCTAATGATAGAACAAATGCTCAATGATGGTTTAATAGATCAAAGCGACCTAGCACATATACATTTTATTAAAGCACAGTTATTATTTATACAAGAGAAAACTGAATCATTAGATGAAATTAATAAAACTATAGAAACATGTATTAAAAATGGGATAAGTCCTGACGATCTATTGCTTATACCTCCTTATATACTTAAAGTAGAAATATTAAATTATCTTGAAGAATATCAAAAAGCATATGAGCAAGCTAAGAGATTATATAATTTATGTGAACATTGCAAAACGCCTGAAATACTTGGTGAAATCTATCGTATAATGGCAAGAAGTGAGTTAGGATTAGGTATGCTAGACCAAGCTTTAGAGCATATTAACCAAACTATCTCTATATTTTTAGCCTGTGAGCGTATGACTTCTAAAGATGCGGATTTTTTGGAAGTTCCAGAGCTAGCAATAAGCTACGTAGTACAAGGTGATATTCTATTTGCCCAAGATCATATAAAAGCAGCAATAGAATCCTATAATAAGGCCTATACCATATATTATTATTTATATAGAGATAATCGTAAGAATGTAGCTCAAGTTAGTTACTTATATACTCAAGGAGCTAAAGCTGCATGTAAAGCAAAAAACTTATTTAGTTATAAATTTTTTGGTAAACCGCAAGTCAAGGAATTTGGGATAAAGCACCCTAATACTGTATCTATGTTTGAGTATTGTAAACAATATAATATGGATTTATGGGCTAAAGAAAAATAGATTTAGGGTTCTGATATACTCGGTGAACTTCAAGAATTGGCGTTGTCGTGTCTAAAGATCGAAGCTGCTCACGTACTAATGTACGCTCCGCTGCTCGACTTTGACACTCCTAGCTCTTCTTGAAGTTGACCTTCGTCTACCAACTCTTCATTTACGAGCAGTATACTTGCTATAAAATCAATAGTTGACAATAGTTAAGTAATATAGTTAAATAAATTGAGATAAGAAGGAATATGAATGAACAAACCAAAGATAAGATAATAATATAACTTTTCTGAAACCATTAACTAGCAAAGAAAATGAATAAATATTTTATATTATTAATAACATTATTAATAATGCCTCTTAATTCATTCGCCCAAGATCAAATATCTAATTTTGTTACACCAGTTACTTGCTTTGTTAATCATGTCAAACAACTAAATTTACTCAAGAATAATTTAATTAAATATCGACAAGTAGGTATTGTAGGCGTCAGTGGCATGGGGAAAACACAACTTGCTAGAATGTACTCTTATGAGAATCAAAATAATTATAAACTTATTTGGTTTGTTGACTGTAATTTAGATATTAACCAAGAACTGCTAAAGCTAGCAAAAGCTATTAATGTTGCTTCTAAATCTAATTTAATACCAGAAGATATGAAATCAATACGAAAAGAAGTAATGAGCTATTTATCGAGTCAAGATAAATGGTTAATAGTATTTGATAATTTAAAGATAGGTGGAAATGAAAAAGTTCAAGAATTTGTTGATTGGGAACATAACGGACACATTATATTTTGTTCCCAAGATAGTGAAATATTACCAAACATAGTTAAAATGACTGCATTTGAAAAAAGTGACGTCCGTACTCTTGCTAACAATATTTTAGAACATAGTGACCCAAAATCAGCAGAATTCTTGAGCGAAGAATTTGCTGGTTATCCTATCCTGATAGTACAAGGTGTACAATTGCTAAATAATGTACAAGGTTTAAATAGAGAAAAATATAAGAAAGAAATCAAACTATCAGCAGATAGAATTAAATTGAACATTATATTAGTTATCAATGAATTAAGACCAAGTGCTAAAAATTTACTAAATAAAATAGCCCTAATAAAAATCAAAGTTTCTCGAAAGAACTACTAAGTTATATTACTGACGATAAAAGTACCTTGAATGATGATATTTACCAACTCTCTAAATTTTCCTTAATATCTAACATTGATCCCAATGATACTAACCCTGTCTTTGAAATGCATGATGTTATCGCTCAGAAAATAGCTGAGATTAATGGCGATAAGAATAATAAAGCTTATTTAGAGGATATTATTACTAAATTAGTTGGATGTGTGCCAAAGAGTGTGATAAAAGCCCAGCTTTTTAGGAAAACGAAAACTATGCATGAAAATTTTGAGATACTTAGTAGAAATGCTGAGAAATATAATGCTAATATATATAAAATTATGCAACTGAACAGACAACTAATATCAGCATATCTTATCTCTTACGATTACCATAATACGGAAAGACTCATTAATTGGTTTAATAAAAATGATCAACAGGGGGATGGTAAGTTTAAATTATGGTTAATGAATAATGATGAGAAATACACATATGCAAGTTACCTACGAGTAATAGGCGTGTATTATAGAATTTGTTCTAATCATAGAACAGCAATAAATTATTGTATAAGAACGAAAGAAATACTAGATAATGTACAAGGTTATGAATCTTTTAAATGGGTTGTACTGTTTACCTTAGCAACATCGAATATTGCATTAGGGCAGGTTCAAGAAGCAGAAGAAAACATTAAAATTATAGAACAAATTGTTAATAAAGGTTTAATGGATGAAAGTGACATATTTTATATACATGATGCTAAAGCACTTCTATTCTTCATACAAGGGAAATATACTGAATCATTAGAACAAGTTAATAAAAGCATAGAAATAGCCATTAAAAATGGGACAAGTCCTGATGACCCATGGCTTATAAATTCCTATAATATTAAAGTAGAAGTATTAAATTATCTTAAAAAGCACCAGGAAGCGTATGCCATAGCCAAGCAAGTATATGACATGTGTAAATCCTTTAAGAAAGAAGATGATGAAGTATTTGGTTGCACTTTTGTCGAAATGGCAAGAAGTGAGTTAGGACTGGGGAAGCTAGACCAAGCCTCAGAGCATGTTAATAATGCTATTTCCATATTCTTAACCAATGAACTTAGAAACCCTAAAAATACAGATTATTCAGAAGATACAGATCTAGCAGCGAGCTATGTAGTGCAAGGTGATATTCTATTTGCCCAAGATAATATAGAAGAAGCTATAAAATCCTATAATAAAGCTTATAGCATATATTATTATTTGTATAGAGATAATCGTAAGAATGTAGCTCAAGTTAGTTACTTATACAGTCAAGGAGCCAAAGCGGCATGTAAAGCAAAAGACTTATTTAGTTATAAATTTTTTGGTAAACTGCAAGTAAAGGAATTTGGGATAAAACACCCTAATACTGTATCTATGTTTGAGTATTGTAAACAATATGATATGGATATATGGGTAAAAGAAAACTAGGTTGTATTGACAAGGCAACAACCGACATTGGCATCCTGAACATGTTATGTACCATATTGCTTCAATAAACCGTCTAACCTTATCCTCATTTCTTGTTTTTATAGTCGCTCCGTCAAAAGTCTAGAGATATAATATCTACTATGTTTATCAAGTAAAAAAATATAGAGAATCCATAAGAAAATGCTATAATATGGGCATAAACCTTATGGATTAGTTGATTTATGCCGATAGAAAATAGACCTTATATCTTAAAAATGTGTTATAAGTAATTAAAGAGGGTACTTATTCTCTTAGCGACTATTTTAGTCAAGGTCTATTTTTAGTTAAAGAATTTTTCTTGCTTTTTTTCTTTGATAATTCAGAATTATTGTGAATTTTTTGTATACCTTGATATCCTGTATCAGTAATCGTTTTAACCTTAGGATGGATAAGAATTTTGGATTCCTTAAATAATCTAAAGTCATGTTTCTTACCGTTAGAAAAATCTGTACATATTACTTGGTGCGTTTTCTTGTCTACCACTATTTGAGTTTTTAGTGTATGCCTTTTCTTCTTTCCTGAATAATAGAATTTTTGTTTTTTTTAGGTCTTTCTATAGGACTCTCAGTAGCATCAATCAAGACTACTTCATAATTCATATCACTCTTCATTAGAGATTTGCAACCTGGAAGAGCAAAGTTTGGGTGTTTAACTAGGGTGTCTTCTACCCATTTAACAGCTTTATATGCTGAACTTTCACTAATCCCATAGTTCTGACCTATATGGAAATAAGTACGGTATTCTCTAAGATATTCTAAGGTCATCAGCAACTGTTCCTCCAAATTGAGCTTATTCTTACGCCCACCTTTTGATTTCTTAAAACCATCAGCTTGCCTTAAAATATCCACCATCTTTGAGAATGTTCCCTTCCTTACTCCTGTTAATGACGAAATTTTTCATCCTCTAACTCTTTAATATGTTCGAATTTCATTATTACTTCAAATCAGATATTTATAACACCATTCTACATCATTGTCTAGTTTCGAAAGAAGTCTAATATATCAATTTTATTAGACCTAGTGATCTTAGAGATAGTACTAGGAATTAATACAAAAATTCCAAAAACAAGAAAACTATATTTTAATATAATACTACAATAGAAAATAAAAATGTTTATTTTTACAGTAGGTATGAATTTTGCTATGCCAATTAAAATGGCTAGGGATATTAGAGCAGTTGGAATACTAATTTTGTGCTGTAGACCAACTGCCTGATTTTCTATCCATCGTAAGGATAACCCAAAGCCAATGAGAGCTCCTATTGCCGTCGGTATCATAGGTGGCCATTGTAAAGATTGAGACACTATGGTGTATAGTGAAATTATTATAGCAAGTAAAAACCAAAATTTTTTGCAACTATGTTGAAACACTTCTACAAGCAATGCTCTTTCTAAATATGTTTTCCATATATGTAAAACACAAAATCCAAATATCAAACCACCAATTACATCATATATACTATGAACACCAAGATATACTCTTGAAAGACCAATACCAATTATTGGCAGTAAGCATAAATACTTGAAAGGACTATTTTTAAGACTTAAAAAGATTGCTAGCCAAAAAGTGGTTGCCACTTGAACATCACCACTAGGAAAGCCAAAAGGATCATACACAGATATTAAATGTAAAGATATGTCAGGACGCGATATTTTAAATAAATTCTTTAACAAGCAATTAAGTAAAGTACAAAAAGGTATTAAAAATCCTAATGATCTAAATAATAATGCCGATGGATTTAACCAATATCCTAAAGCAGTAATGGTAATATAAAAGTAATCACTAGCAAAAAATGGAAATAACTTAAATATGGTTGTTAGAAAATCTGTTCTTATTTCTACAATCCAACTAGAATCTATCATGGAAAGAACGCTTATAATGATTAATATAGTTTGCAATAAAAACTGATGCTGGGATACAAAATCCGATTATAGCCCATTGTATTTGCCTGATAGCTAATGGTAAAGAGGAGATATAACCAATTGTAAAAAGCATTTTGACTATAAAGAGCATGAGAAAACACAGTATTGTTGCTAATATTTTGCTTCGTAGATTTATAATTGTTATTTTTTTTGTAAAAATGTTTTCAGAAAATATTACTCCAATAAGAGCGTAACATGCCATATATAGATGTTCTTCTACCTTATGTATAGATGCAATGTACAACATCAAAAATGTAGTAAAAGTCAATAAAATTGCTGGCAATATTTGCTTTTTTGTGCTTGCAAGAAATGTATAAAAGGCTATTAATAAAGAACCAAAAAATATGGCTCCTAGAATATCAAAATAATTATGATAGCCAAAATAGACTAAACTCACTCCTATTCCAAATAGCAAGCCAGTTATCAGAATTTTACATATACGGCTTTGTGTTTTTGTCATCAGCCAACCATACAAAACAACTGAAGACTGCATATGACCACTTGGAAAAGCAAAACCTTGTTTACCAATATGAGCGGATAGTGGTATTTGAAATGTAATTTTTAGAGCAAAATTAAATAACATACTTATTAATATTAAACATATTGCATTAAAAAACACTTTTTGCTCTAACCAAATATAGCCTAGTATCAGTAGTGGGATAATGACTATATCATGACTAAAACTTAAAAAAATCTTAGCAACATTGTCTAACATAAAAAATTGTAGAAGATTTGAACTTATAGACACTATTATTTACTTGGTTGTCAATTAATCTTCACCCATTGTACAGATACTATGTATACAAGATTTTATCATTTTATCAATAGCTAATTCTAGAATCTTGTTCAGTTTAATCATTAATTGGTTAGAGGAGAAACAAAGTATTGTTATAAAAAATATTTGATTCTTGATGACTTAGTGGAAATCTAATATATTGTATAATATAGGGAGAGTGCTTATGAATTTATCCAAAAAAATAAAGAACCATAAAAAACAAAAAAACTACACTCTATTATATATGCTTGTAGCTATGATTGTATTGGTGTATTTTGTAACTTTAATAAAGCTTTCAAGTTAAAACTATGGGAAAAAAAACTATCCTTCAATTTTTTGGAGGTATTATTCTATTGATAGGTGTAATAATTTTTGCAATTAATCATCGAAGCACATCTAAGAATGATGTAGATACTCATATAGTAGAAATTGTAACGGTTATAAAGAATCATAGATTTGAGCCAAATATTATTAGAGTAGAAAGTGGTAAGAAGATTCGTTTTACTATACACAACCAAGATAGTACAGTAGAAGAGTTTGAGAGTCATGATCTGCACCGAGAAAAGATTATTATGCCAAATGACTCTATAAATATCATCCTTGCCCCTTTAGCCCCAGGTAAATATGATTTTTTTGGAGACTTTCATCAAGAGACAGCACAAGGGTCTCTCATTGTTAATTAAATTTATTTAGGTTTAGATGTTTAAAATAGCATTAGTGGTATTCAGGGAATGCTTAGAAATAGCTTTGTTGCTTGGTGTAATACTTGCTGTGACAAAACAATTAGAGAAATCTAGAATTTATATAATTGCTGGAGTCATGCTTGGTACAGTTTCTGCTGCGTTATTCGCTTTCTTTACTCGTAGTATAACCGTAGCATTTAGTGGTCTAGGTGATGAGATATTTAACTCTGGAGTTATTTTGTTAACAGTTGCATTAATTGGTTGGACTATAGTATGGATGCAAGGTTATGGTATTAAGATAAAACAAAATCTTAATGATTTGTCTGTAAAAATTAGTAGCGGTGATAGTAGCTATATAATGCTAGTACTGATTGTTGCGGCAACTATTCTTCGAGAAGGAATGGAAATTATTATATTAGTTTATAGTATTTCCTCAGTCGAAATTATTGACAGTAATAGCTATCTACTAGGATTAATCATTGGTATAGTCAGTGGTCTAACCCTGGGTGTCATTATCTATTTAGGTTTAATAAAAATAGTAAACCAACTATATATATTTCGTATATCTTCCATTTTATTAATGCTTGTTGCTAGTGGTTTTGCAGCGGAAGCTGCTGGTATATTGAGCTCTTCAGGGATTATTACTATTTTATCCGACCAGCTTTGGGATAGCTCTTGGCTCATTTCTGACAGAAGTATCTATGGTAAATTCCTAAAAATGATTACTGGATATATTGCTAGACCTAACGGATTACAAGTTGTTTTTTATGTTTGCACTCTAGGTTTAATTAATATCTTAATACAAATAAAAATCAGACACACAAAAGTAGTAACAGAGAAATAAAACTATTTATGATTAATTTTTTATCAGAAGTTGCTCCGCTTATAGCTTTTTTTATTGGCTATTTTTATGGTGGTAGTATACAAAGTGCGACGTTATATATACTTATTACTTCAATTATTTGTATTAGTCTGTGTTATCTTATAGAAGGCAAAGTTTCCAAATCCTCCTTAATATCTTCTGGAGTGTTGTTAGTCTCAGCTAGTATAGTTTTGATTAGTGGTAACTCTATGTATATCAAAATCAAACCAACTATTCTATATGTAATTTTTAGTAGTACATTTTTTATCAGCGCCATAAGAAATAAGGCCTTTTTGAAATATATGTTTAATCATTTTGTCCAACTTGAAGATAAGAACTGGAATATTTTAAGCTATAGATTTGCTGGTTTTTTACTGTTCATGGCAGTGTTAAATGAAATAATATGGCGTAATTTTGCAGAATCTACATGGGTTATATTTAAAATATTTGGAGCAATACCTATAACGATCATTTTCTTTTTACTACAACTACCTTTTATACTGAAAAACAGACTTCCAGATTCAACAGAGTAAGGTATACTCTTCTGTTCCTACGAATTGTTTCTTGAAAATATCATGGATTCGCATGCTCACGTACAACTAGTCACACTACTACCATGATTTTAATTCTATCGTCTATCAACTCTTCATTTACGAGCAGTATATAGATTGATGAAATATTTTGTAACATAATGTAACTTGCATGTAATTGTTTAAGGCATTAAAATAAGTTGAATTTCTAAAATGTTAGCAAAATTAACCAATGCAAGTATCAATACTAAACCCAGTAAGTTGTTATGGTGTAGGCGTTCATTCCGGTAACATTACTCAGATGACTTTAAGACCAGCTGTAGAAAATACCGGTATTGTTTTTGTCAGAACTGATGTAAGGCAAGAGATAAATTTTATTCAAGCTAGTTGTTTAAATGTTTCAGAAACTTCTTTATCTACTACCATAAAAAATGAACATAATATTTATGTTTCAACTATAGAACATTTAATGGCAGCTCTTTGGGGATGTGGAATCGATAATTTAATAATTGAAATCGATGGTCCTGAAATCCCGATAATGGATGGTAGCAGTAAACCATTCGTCTTTATGATAGAATGTGCTGGTAGACAATTACAAAATGCTCCAAAGAAATACCTAAAAATCTTAAAAGAAATTAGGGCAATTCACAGAGATTGCGAGTTAGTAGCTAACCCTGCTCATAGCATGACAGTTGATATGACAATAGATTTTGCTAGTAAAGCTATTGGCAAGCAAAATTTAGTCTTCTCAGAGAATGAGTCTTTCAAGAATAACATTGCTGATGCTAGAACTTTTGGATTTATCCATGAACTTGAATATTTAAAAAGCAAGGGCTTAGCACGTGGTGCATCTCTCGATAACGCTATAGGTATAGATCAAGATATTATAATAAACCACGATGGACTTAGATATAAAGATGAATTTGTACGGCACAAACTTCTCGATCTGTTCGGAGATTTATATACTACAGGAGGTCATCTAATAGCTGACATCACGGGTTATAAAACTAGTCATGCTCTGAATAACCAATTCTTACGACAAGTGTTTAGTGATCGCAGCTCCTATCAATGGGTTAGTGCTAGAGAAATTTAGGTTATTTTTTACCCAAAAACTTGAAAATTGGTTTACCAACTCTTCAAGTTTTTGCAGTATATACTGCTCGTAAATGAAGAGTTGGTAGACGAAGGTCAACTTCAAGAAGAGCTAGGAGTGTCAAAGTCGAGCAGCGGAGCGTACATTAGTACGTGAGCAGCTTCGATCTTTAGACACGACAACGCCAATTCTTGAAGTTCACCGAGTATAAATTTAAAGAGGGGATATTTATACGCCTTATGTGCAGCTATCGTTAACTCTAGTATCGGTATTATGTCAATTCGGGATAAGGTCATAATTTAGTGCTATAATAGGTCTCTTTTTTTTAACTAGCTATGGTAGAGGGATTGTGACCACAAAATTACCTCTCGAAACTAGTATTCAGATAATAAGAGGTTTATATGAGAAAAATAGTAGAAACGCTTAACACGTTACAAGATACCCGATATCTTAGAAAAATCATGCGTAAGGTCTATGGATTAATAAAACCAGCTTGCTTCTCTAACTTTTCAAAGTGATAGATGCCAAAAGCAAACCCTAGGGTTATTGGGATCATGAGAAATAATAACCCATAATTACCAAAATATTCTATTAGATATACAAGACCAAAAGAAGCAATAATATAGATTAAAGTACGCGATAAAGCGAAAGACAAACTAACGTAAGTACATCGTCTAAAAATAGGAATATGCCGGAAAAAAATTGTATCCGCTGGCATGGTACAGATACCAAATAGCCCCGTCATTAATTGGATTAGAAATATGACAATTGGGGTTTTATAATGGTCTAGTAAATAAGGACAACTAACAATAAAAATACAAAATATCGCTAGTCTTACCTTAAGAATTATTAATGGGTATATTTTATAACTTAAATATGCATAAATTAAAGAGCTAACTAAAGATAGCATTACAAGAAGAAAATTATGATGAATTACTGCCTCCGGCGAATAACCACAAGAGTTTTTTAAAATGCTACTACAATGGATATAAGCAAAATAGAAGCATATAGGCCATCCACACTGTATCACGAAGTAAGCTAACATTGTTGTCATGTTAAATTTTGTCGGCCCAATAGAATTATCCACTACTGATTTTTGTCTTAGAAATTTTGGTGTTTCTTTCAGCATCGTCCTAGCCATTGTCCCAACAATAGCTATTGTTGCACCTGCCCAAAAAGCTAGACGCCAACTAATTCCAAATGACGTACTAAAAGATGCTAAACCAAGTGCAAATATTCCTCCTATGATAGTACAAACTGAAACTAACGCTACAATTGGATATTGGATAGGTGGTTTGGTCATTTCAGTCAGATATAGTTCAACACCTATTATCTCTCCTACGGAGGATATACCTTGAAGAATCCGACATATTATAATTATCCAAGTAGAGACAATACCTATTTGATCATAAACAGGTAAATTAGCTATAGTAATACATGAAATAGCCATTATAAACGTTGTTATAATGATTGTTGCTTTATAACCAACATTATCTCCTATATAACCAAAAATCAAAGCACCAACAGGTCTAAATATATAGGTCAAACAAAAAGTTAAAGCAGCTAGGAGTGAAGCAGCGTGTGGATCAGTCTTAGGAAAAAATAGATCATTTAACAGAATTGCTAAATGAATATACAGCATCAGATCAAAATACTCTAAAAATGTACCTATTAAAAGTAAACCTGTAGTATATTTTTGCTCTGTTGTTAGATGAGTCTGAGTAAGTGTTACCTTTGATTGAATAATTTCATCCATAGTTATACCCTTTACATGCTAATTTTTAGTATATCTTAACATTATTAATGTTTAAGTTAAAATGAATTTCTTACTAATAGTATGTTAATAATAACAAATGTGTGTTATAAAAGTAATTAGATAAAAAAATAGAACTATGCACGTAATAGAAAAGAATATTAAGCTGCTTTGATATAGCTAATTACTTCTTGGTTTTGTAGATAGAGAAGCTGGAGATACTATAACTCAACTAAAATTACAGAAATTAATTTATTTTGCACAAGGGGTAAGCCTTGCTTTATTAGAGAGACCTTTGTTTAATGAAGAAATTGAAGCGTGGAAACAGGAGGCTGTAGTTAGGGTATTGCAGAAAATATTTGATAATTTTAAATATGTAAACATGTTGTACAATTTCAGGACGAATAACTTTGCCTTTATTATCTCTTGTAAATGCAGGAGGAGTAATTTTGTCTATAGCCTCTTTAGTAAAAGTAAATGAATTGTTTTGCATATATACTACCTAAATAAATTACAGTTATTAAATTAAATTGTTAAACTAAATCTAATTGTTCTAAAATATTAGAAAAAAATATGGAAATGTAGGGAATTTACTACATTTATTTGGTGAAGCCGAGGGGATTCGAACCTCCGACCTAGCGATTAGGAATCGCTCGCTCTATCCTGCTGAGCTACGGCTTCTTTTTTACTGTTTTTGAAGATTAATCATTAGACAAGAGGTCTATTATAGCAAAATTTTCAACAGTTACAAGCGTGTGACACAAAATCAAAAGGATTGACATGTTTATTATTAAGCCAAATCTCAAAATGTAAATGTTCCCCAGTACTATTGCCACTATTCCCTTGAAGCCCAATCATTTGACCTTTTATAACCATATCTCCTTCTTTTACATGTATTTTTCTCAAGTGAGCATATTTAGTGATAAATTTATTTGAATGTTTTATTTCTATCAAATTTCCATAAGCACGTTCTCGCCTTACGGTAGTAATTATTCCATCAGCAGAGGCATAAATAGGAGATTTACTATAGCCTTTTAAGTCTGTCCCACAGTGGAATTTCTTTTGTTTTTTCCTAGGGTGTTTGCGTATGCCATAATGACTGGTAACCTTCACTTTATATTGTGGTAACATTATAGGAATAGTAGCAGTTAGCTTATCTAATTGTGCTAGCTCATTAATATTATGGGAACTATTTTTATTACTAGCTTTTTGAACAAATCGTAATTCTTCTTGGGATAAGAACTTATACTTACAATTTAATTTTAGTAGCAGGTTCTTAATCTTGGTTGACCTGATCATTGCTTGGTTATTAATATTCTCAGCACAGCTGGCTTTAAATTTTTGTAAAAAAACCTTATTATATTGGCTATTATTAATAATAAGACCAAAATCTTTTGCATAGATGCAGTTATTTTTACTTAGTGCTGCTAAATTATATTGTATAATTAAAGTGCCGTGATTTAGTTTATGATCTTTTCGTAATTGCTGAGTAGTAATAGTCAAAAGCGTCTTGTTGGTAGATGAGGAGCTACATCCTTGTAATAATAGTGTAGTTAACAACAATATACAAAATTTAAGCATTTATTGCCTTTTATACCAAAGAAAATAAACCGGTACACCGCTTAATATAAATGAGATAGCTGGTATTATGACCTTTAATGGTGTCTCACAAATAATCCATAGGCAAAAAGCAATTGATCCGAAAGCAATTAACCATTTATATAGTGAAGATTCTTCTAACTTTGCTAGCAGTAATTTTAAAAAAGCTACACTACAGGCTAGATATACAAATAAAAAAGAGATAACTGAAAAACTAATTATTGCGGTAACTTGTTCTGACAAATCTTCATTTGTTGTACTAATCAATAATAATAATATTCCAATGCAACTTACAAACAAACTCCAAATTGGAGCTCCATTTTTATTTTTCTTAGCAAAAAAAGATGGCATTAAACCGTCTTGTGCTAATCCTAAAGCAATTTGTCCGCTGATTAATACCCAAGCATTTAACGTTCCAATGCAAATAATTGAAGCAAGCAAAGAAATAAGTAGATGCCACTGACCGCTAAAAATTATTTGAGTAGCATCTACATAAGGGGCGTTAGAATGTATCAAATCTTCTCGTGGAATTAAACCAATTATTCCAATACTATTAATAAGGTATAAAATAGCCACACAGAGTGTACCCATTACTATTGCTCTTGGTATTGTTTTTGATGGGTTAATTACTGAACCAGCTTGAGCAGTTGCTGACTCTACACCAATAAATCCCCAAAATGTCAGTAACGTTACTTCACCAAGAATTTGAGAAAAAGTTAAATTAGTTATTCTCTTATCCATAACAAAATTATTACTATCAAACTGATATAATGCTACAACTGGTATTATTATTAATGGAATAAATTTTAACATTGCTAGTATAAATTCAGCACGCCCCGCTACTCCTATACCTTTAAAATTTAGTAACATAACAGCAAATAACAATAATATTTGCAGAATTAAGCATATAAAACTATTATGCACACCAATTAAAGGTGTTAAATATGTAACAGCTGAAATAACTACTACAGCTGTGCTAACCCATGAAATAATCCAATAAGTCCAGCCAGTGAAGAATGCTACATCATTGCCAAATGCCTGCTTTAAATACACATGAGGTCCACCTGTTTGTGGAAATCGTGCACAAAGTATACCAAATAAAAGTGCTATTATTATGGCACCACAGGAAGATACTATCCATCCAACTAAACTAAAAATACCAAATGGGGCTAAACCTGCTGGTAATATCAAAATAGCAGTGCCAAGTTGGCTACCAATAACTAAACCCAAAACTGACCAAAAACCAAGCTTTTGTGACATGTAATCTTGTGACATATAATCCTTAAGATGTAGTAATCATAAACTTTACATAAAAAAATAAAAACTTGAAAACTGATCTATCAATTTTCAAGTTTTTGCAAGCAATATATTACATTCGACAATTATATTGTTGTTTCTTACGATCGCATATAGCTTTGCCGGCGTAGATCATGAGTAGGTCATTCCTAGCTAAAAGCGGGAATCCAAAAAATAGCCTGCAAAGGCTATTAGATATTATAGATTTCCGCCATTGCTAAGAATGGCATACTAGTGATCCACGTTGACAAAGTCTACGCAAGGATGACATCATTTTTACCACATAAAGATACTGGTGACCCCTACGGGACTCGAACCCGTGTTTTCACCGTGAAAGGGTAACGTCCTAACCACTAGACGAAGGGGCCATAAACTCTTTGGTATAGCTAACCAAAGAAGGTTTTAGCCATAGCAATGGTGATAGCCTTAATGTCATTCCCACGGTAGGTAGCAGAATCTAAAAAAACAGTCTAAAAGACTATTAGATATTAGACTTGCTGCATAAGTCAATCTAGTTGGTGATTTTGTCGTCGAAACTCGCCTCCGCTCCTCACGTACGTCTGTGTACGCTGCGGTGCTCGGCTTCGTTTCTCCTAAAAATCCCTCAACTATCTTTGATTTATGCAGCAAGTCTATTACAGATCCCACTATCTGAGCAGGGATGACATACTTCTAACTAAGATATCAACATGCAACTAAAACATTCTTGGATTATCTAATATTTTCAGAATCAGAGCGTTCTAGTTTATACAATATCTATGAAATATTGCAAGTATGATTTTATCGTTTCTTCTTATTTTTTCCGTCGGTAGTTTTATTGAACCTACCAATATTTTTTACAAACTTTTGTAGTCCATTTAATTCTGTACCATAAGTTTTAGTATATTCTTTAATTAACATTATATCTTCTTTATGTGAGTCATTAAGTACTAAAACTTCTTCAATTATATCATTTTTATTAAAAGTAATTCTTACTATTCTTTGTTCAATCACTTTTGGTTTAAACCATGCTCTCCTAGCTAAAGAACGTTGAATATAATACCAAGTATTCGGTGTATAGTCAGGTATAATTGTTGGTGTGCCAATTAAATCTTTTACCTCGGACTTACTAAGCCTCCTCTCCTCAAGCGTAGGTAATAAATTATCATCCACATACTGCCCTCTTGATTCTATAGTTTGACAACTACATAATGTAAAGAATATTGATGAAACAAGAAAAGTCCGAATTATAAAAAATTTCATAAAATTTATGTTTGAAATACCTAGATTTTGCAATGGAAGTATAATATACTGCTTCATCGATTTGACAAACACTTTTTCACAAATTAAGTATAATTTTTAAGAGGCTATATGGCAGTTCCAAAGAAGAAAACATCAAAATCAAGACGTAATATGAGACGCTCTCATCTTGCACTTGGTAAGATTAATGTAGTAGTAGATTCTCAAACAGGAGAATATAAACTTCCTCATCATATATCTTTAGCTGATGGCACATATAATGGTCGTCAAGTTATTGTGAAGAAAGAAGAAAAAGATGAAGAAGTAGCATAAACCAGTATGGCTTGTAAAATTCTTGGGTGTGGTGCATATTTGCCGGAACGTATTGTTAACAATGCAGAATTATCGTTATCGGTTGATACCAACGATGAATGGATTCGCTCAAGGACGGGTATATTACAAAGGCACATTGCCGGGAACGATGAATATACGTCACATTTAGCTCTTAAAGCCAGTCAGAATGCTCTAGATGATGCTGGATTAAAGGCATCATCTATAGATTTAATAATTACCTGCAGCACCACTCCAGATAATAGTTTTCCTTCTATAGCTTCTAAGTTACAAGGTTATCTTGGGCTTAATAATGTACCTTCATTTGATCTCCAAGCGGTATGTTCGGGTTTTGTATATGGTTTACATGTTGCTGACTCTTTGATTGAATCTAGAAAATATAAAACAATATTACTGGTTGGTGCTGAAAAAATGTCGTCTCTACTAGATTGGAGCGATAGAACTACTTGCGTCTTATTCGGTGATGGTGCTGGTACTGTAATTCTGCAATATAGTGAGGATAGTTCTGGTATAATAGATAGTAATATTTACTCGGATGGTCGTTATTTTGATATTCTTTACACTGATGGTGGTGTAAGTACAGATGGCAAAAGCGGTAAAATAAAAATGAAAGGACGGGAAGTTTTTAGGCATGCAGTAGAAAAAATGAGCAAATCAGCTGAAGACATATTACATAATAATAATTTTACCATAGATGATGTTAATTATTTTATTCCACATCAGGCAAATATAAGGATTATAGATGCAGTTATAGAGCGACTAAAAATTAATCCAAGTAAAGTAGTAAAAACGGTTGCACAGCATGCTAATTGTTCTGCTGCTTCAATCCCTTTGGCTCTTGCTTCTCTTAAATCTTATGCTAATATCAAAAAAGGTGATATACTCCTTTTTACAGCTATCGGTGCTGGAATAACTTGGGGATCGGTTTTAATCAGATGGTAACAACTAAGACTATTACTAGAGAGAAAATTGCTCACATATTAAAATCTAAGCTAGGGCTATCAAGTATTATATGCGAGGAAATAGTCGAACAAATATTTAAGAATATTCAGCAAATGGCAAGCAATCAAAGATTGACGTTAGCAGGTTTTGGAAGCTTTTGTACTAGCACAAAAAAACCTAGGCCTGGCATAAATTTTCATACAAAAGAGATAGTGATAATTCCAAAAAAAGAGGTAATGCGTTTTATACCAGCTAAAAAGTTAAAATTATTAATTAATTCACCTTACGTATAGCATTTAAAAATTGCATAAAAGTACAAGACGTTATTAGAAGACCATGTGAGTGTAGTGGCAATCCACATTCATTAGACTTCTTTCGAAACTCTACTTCTGCTGGTGATTTGGACAATGATGCGGCACTCGAATCCGTAACGGAATTAGAGTACGCTGTGGTTCGAGGTGAAGCGTCTCCTTCACACCCTTGCGCACAAGCGAGTTTCGAAAGAGGTCTATTAGATTGCTTCGTCGCCACAAAGTGCCTTCTCGCAATGATGCCAAGCTATTTTTCCTATGACTTTTAAATTGCCAGCAACAGTAGAATTATGCAAGAGGTCTATTAAAAATGCAGAATAAGAAATATTACTCCATTAGTGAAGTAACAAAACTTCTAAATATTCACTCTCACCAGCTAAGATATCTAGAGCGGCTACTACCAAATCTAACTATACATAAGATACGTAACAGACGATATTATACAAGACAAGATATTGAATATTTGAAAACCTATATGACAACCAAGAATATACCAATAGAATCGCAGCCTATTATCTCAAAGCTATCCCATAATCAAATAAATAAAATTGATTGCCTGATCAAAAATTTTTATGACTTATCGTTGACTATCCAGCGAATTATTTCTAGATAAAAATTAATAATTCTTACATAGAATTGCACTTAAATAGAAACATTCTGTATGAATTGCCAAAGAAAAGCCTGAATACGATTAATAATCATATTACAAAAAAGCTGGCATAGAAAAACTCCACACCAGCTTTAGAAAACAGGGATTTATTTTTTCACTTCTTCTTTCTTCGGGTCTTTCTTGTTCATGTTGTTTTCATCCACGTTCACTTCGTCTTGCTGCGGATCTTTTTTCTCAGGAGTCGCTGCAGCAAAAGCAGAAATAGAGAAAGCTAAAGTTAGAAGAATAGTTAATAAATTTTTCATAATAAACCTCATTTTTTTGTATTGGTGATTCTAGCTTAAACTGTATAATATTCAAGTCAAAATAGGTAGAATTACCCTTTATTATAAAAATATATTATTAATGTAATAACTCTGTGTCATTTTGGTTAACATATTTATTCTAAACCTCAATTTCTGATTAATGAAATTAATCCAAAACTGGAATGAGAATGTAAACAATCAGGCTTAAATCGGGTTGACGCCTAGCGATAATAGATTAAAATGCATTCGTGTCAGCCGCTTCAAGAATGCATTTTTCTGAAGAACTTAAATTATTCTAGCCAGTTTTAACGAACTCTCTATTCATATTTTTACAAGTTTATTGACTGTTCTTTGCAAATTATTTTATAAATTTCACATTTCTCAAGCAGTTTAGCGTGAGTATCCCTTGCAATTAACCGTCCATGATCAATTACCAAAATTTCGTCAGCCTTCTCTATACTTGAAATACGATGAGCGATAGATAATATAGTTTTGTCTTTCATTATTTTTTGTAATCTATCTAGTAATTTTTGTTCACTCTCGCTATCTAAAGCACTCATTGCTTCATCTAGAAGTAAAATTTCTGGGTTATATAGAATTGCCCTACTAATAGCTATTCGTTGTTTCTGTCCTCCAGATAATTTAATGCCCTTCTCACCAATTTCGGTATCTAGTCCTTCTTGAAGATTTTGAACAAAATCCATTATTCCGGTATAATTAGCTGCTTTTATTATTTCTTCTTCACTAGCATTTGGTTTAGCAAAAACGATATTTGACCTAATCGTACCAGAGAAAATACTTGAATCCTGTGGGACATAGGCAATCATACGCCTTATCTGCTGGTCATTAGTCTCTGATATATCTTGCTTGGCAATTCTAATAATTCCTTTTTTAGGAAAATAAAATTTTAACATTAACTGCATCAGGGTACTTTTACCAGCACCTGATCTGCCAACTATACCAATAAATTTACCTCTATCTATTTTAAATGACAGATCATCTATAACTAAACTATCTAATCTTGATGGATATATAAAGCTTACATTTTCAAACTCTATAATCCTAGAAGTCTTATTATCTTGATAATCACATATTTGGATATTGGTGTGTTGATTATTTTTGGAAGAATAATCTATAAGAGCAAAAACCCTTTCTGAAGCTATAAGAGATGAATGTACCTCACTTAGAAGCTCAAAAATACCCCCGCTGCTCATACCGGCGATTATAGCGTAGTAAATAAATGATATCATCTGACCTGATGATAAATCGCCATGTACTATATCTCTGCTACCTACCCATATAACTATAGTGATAGAGAATAGTATAACTGAAATAGCTATCGCGAAAAATATAGAACGGATTTTTAAGCGATCTGCCGTATACTTTAAATAATCAGAAATTTTCCTATTGAAATCAGCTATTTTATTTGCCTGCTGATTAAAAGCTTGTATCGTGCAAATATTTGATACAGTTTCTTCTAAATTAGCTGCAATATTGGCTTGCGACTTGAGAGCATTTTTTGATAAATTTCTTACATATTTGCCAAATTTCATTAGTGGTAACAATAATAATGGTATAATGGTAATGACAATCACAGCGAGTTTAGGGCTCTGAAAGAACATCAATATAATTCCACCAATTAGCATTATTGAGTTACGAACAAAGAAAGAAAGAAAATTGATAATCAACTTGGAGATAAGTTCTATATCTATAGTCAGGCGGGAGATGATATCACCAATTTTTAGCTCTTCAAAACAAGCAATATCAAAATTAATTATATTACTGTAAGCTTCTTGCCTAATTGTACTCACAATTTTTTCAGCAATATTATTAATGAAATAAGAACGGAAAAAACTACCTATACTAAAAATTACTATTAAAATAGTAATATATAATATCGATTGATCAATTGACTGCAGATAATGTGTATTTAAACCATTATCAATTAACTGTCTAAAACTACTACCTATTGCTAGCAACGAAATTGACACACATAATAAGGCCAACATAACAATTGCTAGATCTAATTTATAGAGCTTTAAGTAACTAATAAATCTATAAGGAATTGTCTTATGTATTGTAAACATAATTATTAAATAGCTGGTGCCGGATGTCGGATTTGAACTGACGACCTACCGCTTACAAGGCGGTTGCTCTACCACTGAGCTAATCCGGCAAATAAGAAAAAGCTCTAAAGTCAAGCACCTATTAAGGTTGTTGTCATCTTCGCGAAAGCTGAAATCCAAAAAATAGCCTACAAAAGTTATTAGATATTATGGATTCCCGCCTACACGAAAATGACATCGATTTGGGTGTTTTAGATTCCTGCCGCAGCTCGAATGACATCCCCCTCACGGGGAACATATTTTTATCCACCTTAAGCTTTTTTTGACTCTTTCTTAGGAGGTTTTATTTTACGATTCTTAATTTTAACTTCCATTTTCTTTTTGATTGATGCCGGAAGTAATATACCGGCTTCCTCAATAAACCTAGCAACACGATCTGTAGGCTGAGCCCCCGTACTTAACCAATATTCTATACGATCAGATTTTAGAACCACACGATTTGCATCACCTCTGACAAGCATTGGGTCATAAGTACCTACTTTCTCCAGAAAATCACCATCCCTAGGAGCTGTTGCATTAGCTACAACTACTCTATAATGAGGACGCTTCTTTGCTCCACCTCTTGCCAAACGAATTTTTGTTGCCATATACCTCTATTTCACTATTTAATCTTTTCTTCTTTAAAAGGAACATGCTTCCTGACTACAGGATCATACTTCTTAAATGATAACTTCTCAGTTTGAGTTTTAGGGTTGCGTTTCTTTACCAAAAAATACCCTGTACCAGCTGTACTAACAAGTCTTACCAAAACATTCTTATTTTTTTTAGCCACAACTATCAGACCTTTTTGTATTATTTATAAAATAAACTGTTGGTCATAATAAAGTAAGCTGGAAAATAGTCAAGAGTAAAATAACGGTTGTTCAACTGTTTATCGTCCTTAATTTATCCCAAGACCGAGTTCAAGAAGCATAAAGCAATATACCAATCACCACCATTATCATTCCTACTAATCCAACTATTTGAGCAACAATGATTGTAATGTTATGGTGGATTATACCATAAATTAACCAACTCAAAGTAACAATAATTATCACAAGAAAACCATCAAGAGATAAATCATCTGCACTCTTAGTAGTAAAAATTTTATAGGCCTGAGTATAAAACAAATATTGTCCCATTGTACCAGCAAGTATCATATACCTATCAAAAAAAATAATTAGTTTATTTTTTGTTTTCTCTGTATATGCCATATATGCACCTATTTAACTATTAGAACCTAAATAACCTCAGTTTTGGATTAATAGACCTCTTTCGAAACTCGCTTGTGCTGAGGGATTTGAAGGAGACGCGGAACGCAGAACCGCAGCGTACTATAGTGTACGTGAGGATTCGAGTACCGCATCGACGTACAAATCACCAGCAGAAGTAGAGTTTCGAAAGAGGTCTATTAATCCAAAATTTAGGTCAAATATCTATATGCTGTTTCTCATAACTCTCATGTCGCTCTTGTGCTTCAATACACAAAGTTGCAACTGGTCTTGCCTCTAGACGTTTTAAGCCAATTGGCTCTCCAGTTTCTTCACAATAACCATATTCATTTTTTTCTATCCTTACCAAAGCTTCTTCGATTTTATCAAGAAGCTTACGATACCTATCTCTTGTCCTAAGTTCAATTGCTGTATCCGTTTCAATTGACGCACGATCATTTAAATCCGGCTCATTCCAATTTTCTTCCTTGAGATGGGTTAAGGTTTCTCGTGATTCCTCTAGTAAAGAACTTTTCCACTCAAGGAGTTTTTGTCTAAAATATTCTAACTGTTGAGGATTCATATATTCTTCATCATTGGAAGGTTTATACCCTTTTAGTAAAATAATTTTAGACATACAGGCTTCTCATATTCAAACATGGGATAATATAACCTATAATTAAAAAGCATGGCAAGAAGATTATAATACTTCCCCTTTAGATTTTGATATTGGGTGAGCATTATTATAAATATTTTCCAAATGTTTTAGACTAATTTTAGTATAACGCTGGGTAGTTGACAAGCTTTTATGCCCAAGTAATTCCTGAATAGACCTTAACTCTGCTCCATTCTCAAGCAAGTGCGTGGCAAAACTATGTCTAAAGGAATGAGCTGATAAATGTTCTGATAATCCATAGAAGCGACGTAATTTTATCAGTTCACGATTAAATACTGGAGCTTGTAATTTTTTACCCATTTTACCTCGAAATATCGGATCTTTTTCATCTATACTATAAGGTAATTTACTTAAATATTGTTCTATTAAATTTCTAGCAACTGGTGTCCATGGTATTATCCGTTCTTTTTTACCCTTCCCTGTTATTTTTATAAAATCTAAGTTTTGTAAATGAGATGTAGTCATAGATAATGCTTCGGATATTCTAAGCCCAGCAGCATAAATAAGCACTAAAAGGGCTTTATTTCTTAACTCCACCCATTCTAAATCAGCGAAATCATCAATATGTTCAATGGATAATTGAGCATCTGACTGCGACAAAGATTTCGGTAATATTTTAGCTTTCCTAGGGTTTTTGACGGAGAAAATTGCATGGCAAGTGATATTAACAGTCTTCTCTAGATATTTATAAAAATTCTTTATAGCAGACAAACTTCTAGAGTTAGAAGCTGTTAGGTAATTATCTTGTTGCCTTTTAGAAAGCCAGCTCCGTACTAATCTTATGTCAACTTGCCTTATAGAACTAATGGTTATGATTTCAGAATTATAGTGAGTCATAAAATTCAGAAAATGTTCTAAATCATTCTTATAAGAAATTATGGTATGTTCTGAACAATTTTTTTGTAATTTCAGATATTTTTGCCATTTATCTATTAGCTCTAATACTTCTTGTGTTTTTTTCTGAATCATTGATCATTTACCTATACAAAAATTACTAAATATCTCTCCTAAAACTTCTTCAACACTAATCTTACCAGTAACATTACTTAAACTTCTGATAGCCATTCTAACATCTTCTGTGGCTAGCACTAAGTCATTTTCAATATTAAAATTTTCTAAATATTCCAACGCTTTTTCTATACAGGTTCGTTGACGTTGTCTAGTAATATGCGGCGATTCGGTTAAACCTGCTATATTATGAGCAATATTTTCGATTTCCTTTAATAAAATATCCAGTCCTATTTTTTCTTTTATAGAGATTTTTAAATAATTTTTGTTTAATGGCAGCAACCTATCTTCCATGATGTCATTCCCGCGTAGGCGAGGATCTATATCCCGCACTGAAGCAGGATGACAATGCCCCAAACTTTTATCCAAAAGATCAATTTTATTGACCAGCATTATGCTATTATCATCTATTAAATCTATAATATCAGCCATCTCCTCAAAATATGAGGGTGAGTTGCTTAACTTTATAGCATCAAGCATAATTATTTTGATATCAGCCATTTTTGCTGACTCAATTGCACGTTTGATACCTTCTAGCTCTATTAGATCATTACTAGACCTTATACCAGCCGTGTCTTGTAATATAATTGGGTATCCTCCTATATCTAGATGCCCCTCAATTATATCACGAGTTGTACCTTCAATGTTTGATACAATAGCAACGTCTCTTTGCATCAAAAAATTAAGTAAGCTAGATTTACCAACATTAGGAGTTCCTAAAATAGTCAATTTAATACCGGTTCGAAGCAGCTCCCCCCGTCTATTATCGTTAAGGTGTTTTATTATAGCATATTTAAGTTCACCACTAAGAGTCATAACTCTATTTAATATTTCTTGTGGAATATCTTCATCGGGGAAATCAATATAAGCTTCTAGGAAACCGATGATGGTCAGTAAAGTTTGTCTCCACCCATTGTAAAGTTCTTCAAGTCCTCCGCCAACTTGTTTAACCGCCTGCCTATGTTGCCAAACAGTTTCTGCTTCAATTAAATCAGCAATACCTTCTGCTGCAGTTAAATCAAATTTGCCATTTAAAAACGCCCTACGGGTAAACTCTCCAGGCTCTGCCATTCTTAAACCATCGATGGTTAACAATGTTTCAGTTAGCATGGCAGCAATTGCTATACTGCCATGTGTATATATTTCTACTACATCTTCTCCAGTAAAGCTAGCTGGAGCTTGGAAGTATACTACCACCGCATCATCAATTAATTCTTGATTCTTAGGATTTATGAGTTTTTTACAGTACATAATTCTTGGAACAAACTCTATATTATTATTAAGCAAATGTTTTAAGGCAAATAGGCTTTTATGTCCAGAGATACGAAAGACTGCAACACCAGCTTTTCCTAGTTTAGAGCTTTGAGCGAAAATAGTTTCCACAATAGTAGTGATCCTCTTGCTTAAGTAATTTATTTAATTATAATCAATAGCAAGTAGACAAGAATTAAACAACTTAAATTCTACACAAAGATGTCATTTCCGCTTTGACAGGGGACTATATTACTTAATGTCATTCGAGCTGCAGCGGAAATCTATATGCCTGCCTGCTTAGGAATGACATTAAGGGAAGTAGGAATGATTGCATGAACTTTGTCCATATATGACATCGAGTATACTGTGATATTATTCCTAATTTAAGCTATTTAAACACTTGTTGCCTACTTGGTAATCTATTGAAACAATTATAAAGTTTGGTAACAGCTATGACAACAGAAAAGACATCTTTAGCTTTGAGTAAGCTTACCTGTCAAGTTCCTAATTATAAATCAGAAATTTTATCACTGAGTACAGTAAAAAATGGGAATCCATTTTATAGCCCCCCTCTTTATAGTAAGTTTGTACAGAAATTTCTAGCTTATATCCCTGTAGACTATAGATTTAGAGATAGACTAGAATTATTTGATGAGTTTACAAATAAGGCCTTTCAGTTCTTTCAAGAAAAACAGCCTGATAAAAGAAAGTTGCAGATTGTCAGTACAGTAATTGAAAATGATCCTGCAATTAATATTTTGCTACTGAATGATAACAAATCATTTATAGTTGATTCGATCATTTGTTTATTAACAAGTCTAAATTTAAAAGCTAAATTTTTACTTCATCCTATTATAGCTTGTGTAAGGAACAATGATGGTAACTTACAAGAAATATTGGATATAAAGAAAGATAGAGAGGAATCTTTAGTCCATATCACTATTCTAGGAAGTTTTGATCAAAAAGATATTAGCTCTTTGGAAATGACTTTAAATGAAGTTCTAGATCAGGTAGATACTACTTATAATGTATGGTCTAAAATCTTAAACAGAGTGACGTTAATTTCAAACGATATCCAAAATAATCAGCAATTATATAATGAGAATCATTTAGATTATCATGAATCTATAAATTTCTTAGATTGGTTAAAAGATGATAATTTTACTTTTCTAGGTATGATTAACTTTGATCTAACTTCTAAAAATTTTTCATTGGAAGATGGTATTAAAAAGATATGGCAAAATAGTGGTGAAGTGCTTGATATTATAGAACGTTCAGCAAATTCATTACATGAAAATAAACTAATTATTTTAGGTAAAATTAATATCTTATCAAAAGTACATAGAAGTAACTTAGTAGATTATATTTTAATTAAGAAAATTGATCAGGAAAAAAAATATCATTCAGGTAGTATAATTTTTGGCTTATATAGCTCTGCAATGTATTATCAATTAGTTACTGATATTCCCATACTGAGACAAAAACTAAAATTTGTTGTAGATAAAGCCGCTTTCCCGATTGGTGGATATAATACCAAGAAACTTAAAAATATAATTCAATCTCTGCCTAAAGAAGCTTTGATACAAATTGATGAAGGTGATCTATACTGTATGTGCTTACACGTATTCTCAGGGATAACGAGTAAAAAACTCAAATTATTTATTCAGCAAGATTGGTCTGGTTCGTTTATTAATGTCATAATATTTTTACCAAGAGATCGTTTGACACTAGAAGTACATAGTAGCATAAATTATTATTTATCAAATATACTTAGTGGTCTAATACTTTTAGATTATACTGCAGAAGTGGTAGAAAATTTTTCATATTTATTTATTACGTTGGAGCTACAGGGTAAAAAGAATATTGATTTTGATGTTGAACTAATAGAGCAAGAATTAGATAAGCTCTCCACTCGTTGGAGTGAAGATTTTTACCAAAAGTTATGTAAAGAATTTGGTGAATACCAAGGGGGAGTAAATTTTAAGCTTTTTGACCCAATTTTTCCTATCGACTATAGAGAAAAATTTAATGGACAAACAGCTTTAATAGATATTGACTATTTAAAGGAAGCTAGTATTTATCGCAAACCGATATTTAATTTAATTGCTATAAATAATAAAGAGTTCCAGCTAAAAATTTACAGCCCAACACCTAAATTAGCTCTTTCAGACTTATTACCATCTATAGAAAATTTGGGATTCAAAGCTATAGATGAACAAAGCTTTACCATAAAAGGAGCAGGAGATATTGAAGAAAGTTGGATATATGAGTTCACTCTCGAAACATTGATAACTATTGAAAGCAATATTGATTTACTTAAAGCAAACGTAGAAGAGGCTCTAGATAAGATATATCTTGGACTTTTGGCTAATGATTCTTTAAGCAAATTAATAGTGTTATCGGGCTTTAATTGGTGGCAAGTTAAGTTGGTTAAAGCATTAACTAGATATTTACATCAAACCGGCTTTGTCTATGGCAAGGGCTACGTTCAGTTGACCTTAATAAAGCATTTTTTATATACTAAAATGTTGGTTGATTTGTTTGATACTAAATTTAATCCCGCAAATTTCTCAGATGAACGTTTAAAAACTATAAAAGATAGTATCTTTAACTATCTTAATACAATTACTAGCAGTAGTGAGGACAAGGTTTTAAGACAGATGTTTGATATTATTGAAGCTATTGTAAGAACTAACTGTTATCAGCCTAGCTCTAATGACTTAAAAAATTCAGCTAACAAGCATAGTACAGTCAGTAAAAATTATTTTTCTTTTAAATTTGACTCGCAAAAAGTTCCTCACTTGCCTTTGCCAGTACCATTTGCCGAAATATTTGTTTACGATAATGATTTTGAAGCTATCCATTTACGAGGGGGCGTCGTCGCTCGCGGAGGTATTAGATGGTCTGATAGATGTGAGGATTATAGAGTAGAAGTATTAGGACTAATGAAAGCCCAAATGACCAAAAATTCAGTTATTGTACCTGTTGGCTCAAAAGGTGGATTTTTCGTTAATTTCACTGATGATAATATGACTCGCCAAGAATATATGGCAAGAGTGGTGCAGTGTTATAAAAATTTTCTCCGTGGATTACTTGATATTACTGACAATATAATTGATGGTAAAGTTATTCAGCCAAAAAATACTATTATCCACGACCAAGAAGATCCATATCTCGTGGTTGCAGCCGATAAAGGTACGGCAACGTTCTCGGATTATGCAAATAGTGTGTCGGCTGAATATAATTTTTGGTTAGGCGACGCTTTTGCTTCCGGTGGATCAGTAGGTTATGATCATAAGAAAATGGCTATTACCTCAAAAGGAGCTTGGATTTCTGTAGCAAGCCATTTCCATGCTATGGGTATTGATGTACAAAAAGACCCTATTACTGTTGTTGGTATTGGCGATATGTCTGGGGATGTTTTTGGTAATGGCATGCTTAGGTCTAATACCATAAAACTTGTTGCAGCATTTAATCATAAACATATATTTATTGATCCACAACCTGACCCAATTATTAGTTTTAATGAACGTATGAGATTGTTCGAGTTACCTACATCAAATTGGTCTGACTATAATCAACAATTAATTTCAAAAGGTGGGGGAGTTTTTGAGCGAAGCAGTAAGTCTATCTTGTTATCTACAGAAACCAAATTATTGCTAAAGATAGATATTGACCAATTAACTCCAGAACAGCTGATTAGAGCTATTTTACAAGCGGAAGTTGATTTGCTTTGGAATGGCGGTATAGGAACCTATATAAAAGCTTCAACAGAAAGTCACTTAGAGATAGGCGATAAGGCAAATGATAATCTTAGAGTCAATGGTAAAGATATCAGAGCTAAAGTAATAGGAGAAGGAGGAAATATTGGCGTATCACAACAAGGTAGAATAGAATATAGCAAGCTAGGCGGGAGAATAAATACTGATTTCATTGATAATTCAGCTGGTGTTGACTGTTCGGATCATGAGGTAAATATCAAAATTGCTCTTAATCAGGCTATGTCCTCTAATAAGATTAGTTTAGAAGAACGTAATAAGTTCTTATTTACTATGACAAAACACGTCGAGGAACTGGTTTTAGTTGATAACTATAAACAAACTCAGGCACTTGATATAATGCAATTATCTAGTACTTCAACTATCGGAGTATTTAGCCAATTTATTGATACTTTAGAAGAAGAAAAATTAATTAATAGAACTGTTGAGTTCTTACCAACTCAGGAAGAACTCAGTAAAAGGGCAGTTAATAAGGAAAATATGACCCGTCCCGAGCTTTGTGTATTACTTTCTTATAGTAAACGCTCAGTCTATCATGATTTAATAACAGCAACGTTTTCAAAAGATAAGTATTTTGAATCTTATCTGATTAATTATTTTCCAAAACTAATGCAAGAAAAATTCCGTGAGGAAATTTTAGCTCATCCGCTTAAGCATGAAATTATTCGAACCGTTGTAACAAATAAAATTGTCAATCAATTAGGCGGACCATCACTTAATCTTATAAAGCGTGAAACTCAGGCTGCTCTTTGTGATATAGTTCGTTCGTATACTATTATCTGTGAAATTTTTGATTTAGATAATCTATGGGCTATAGTAGAATCTCTAGCAAGTAATATAGATCATAAAGTTAAAATTGACATGTTCACTGAGCTTGCTAAAATTATGCGTAGAGGTATCTCTTGGTTTCTAAAGCATATAAAACATCCTATCAATATTAGCAATACCATTGATGAATTTTATGAACCAGCTAGAATGCTTAGTAAAGTGGTTGGTAATCTTCTTTTAGGAGAAGCAAAAAACAAATTCGATAATAAAGTTAAGCAATATACTTTATCAGGAGTGACAGATGAAATAGCTCGCAGGATTGCAACTCTTGACAGCCTAGTGTCTGTCTTTGATATAATATATATTGCAAAAAAGACAAAAGCTAAAAATAATGATGTTGCTAATTTATATTTCACTACTGGTAATAAATTTAGTATTGATTGGCTTCGTAAATCTTGTGATAAACAACTAAATGATTCCTACTGGAATAGATTATCAATTCAATCATTAAAAGATGACTTATATGATAAACAAAGACAATTATTGGCTAAAATAATTAACAACTCTAAATTAAATATTGATTTAGAGTTATGGATTGATAATAATATAGATGCCGCATGTATTTTTTTAGATTTTGTAAAAGGAATTAGATTGCAAGAAACTATTGACTTAAATATTTTAATTTTAGCAAACAAAAAATTTGAAACTTTTTTGCGTAAGCTTGAGTAATGCGTTATGTCGTCATCCCTAAAACAAGCGAGAATAGAATCTGGTAAAACTCTTGAAGAAATATCTAGCTATTTGAAGATTAGGAAGCAATATTTGATAGCTCTTGAAGAGGAGGATTTTAGTTCGATGCCAGCGGAAGTTTATGTAAAAGGTTATCTTAAATTATACTCAAACTATTTAGGGATAGATGTAAATCTCAGTGAAAAAGACAATCAGGAATCTTCAAAAGATATTGACCTCAGAAATAGGTCAGATCCAATGATATTGGACTATAAATGGAAAAAACAACTAATTATTATTTCTGTTTTAATATTAATAATAATTCCAATAATTTATCACTTAATATTATAATCTGAATGAAAATAACTAATGATTTATTACTTAAGTTAATGCAAGAAGTGGATCAAGGTCTTGAAGGTCTCTTATCAAATATCGCTAGACAGCATGAAGAAATCAATAAACTGCAGGATGAAAATAAACAGCTCAGGGATAATTATGCAAAAATACTTGAGCAAATAGCCATATATATTGCTGAACTTGAAGCAATAAAACATAAAAATACATAAAGATGTCTATAGTAACAATAACACTTGGTAGCAAAACTTTCCAACTCGCATGTAGTGAAGGATCAAGAGAAGAATTATGCAATCTTGCAGCCAAATTAAATGAAAATATTGCTCAGATAAAAAAAGTTAACCCATCAGCATCATTTGAACTATTATTAGTTATGTCTGCATTGAGTTTACAGGAGCAAGTACAAAACTTGACTAACAAAATTGCTAAAATTGATGGTGCTAATATACCTCCCGAAGAAGAAAAATTTGCAGAAACGTTAAGTACTATAGCAGGATATTTAGAAGACCTTGCGAGAAAGATTGGAAAGTGATATTATATAATCCCGTGTATGAAACATCAATGTTTGAAATGTAATGGGCTGCTTGGTTTGTGAGCTTAACGTATTGCCCCGGGACTATAATTTTTATTATTAGGAAACCGTCCCTGTCTGAATCTATTATACAGATATATGGATTCCACCTTACATACAGGTTCTTTGAGGATCTTAGGCAACGACCGAAGTGGTTCATTTTTTTAGGCAACTTTTGTGCTATATTACATAAACAGGATTTTTACTAATAATAGAGTGCAGTCTGCTTTATTAATGCTGGTGGGCTGTTCTACTGCTCTATTACTAGTGACTTATAATCCAAATGATCCTTCCTTTAATTCTGTCACAGACAAATATCCTAGCAATTTATTAGGTCATTTCGGTGCTTATTTGGCAGATATTTTTTACCAGTTTTTTGGTATAGCGTCCTTTATTTTACCAATTTGTTGTATTTTTTGGTCTCTGAGTGTATGGCATTTAAAGAAGAAATGGGCTACCGTCAGGATAATTGTGATGCTGCTGTCAATTATATCATTATCGATAGTTTGCACTAATATAAAAATTAATTATTTACCGGCAGGTGCAGGTGGGACAACAGGTACTATTATTTATCCAATAATCAAGCAATTGGACGCTAGAGCCGATTACGTTTTAATTATTACTACATTTATTTTATTATTTTTATTAACTGAAATAAAATTTTCAGTTTTTGGGATCGCTATAATTAAATTATTCAAACTAATACCTTATAAAAAATTTATACTTTTACCTACAATATCAACAAATAGCAACTCAACTAAACCAGTTCTGACAAAAAAGACTCCTTTTATTAATCAAGAAGAAGCAACGTATGCTCATAAAATAGATGCATTACAAGAAAAAAATAATGACATACACTCCCATTGTTCAAAACAACAATCTCCATTCAAAAAAGAAAATGGCGAATTACCATACTTGCCCCCTATCGAATTATTAAAACAAGCTGACAGTCAAAATATAAAAGTAGAAACTGCATCAGAATTACAACATAATGCCCAAACGCTGTTAACTGTTCTGAATGATTTTGGTGTTAAAGGTCAGGTAATTAATATTAGCCAAGGTCCAGTGGTAACGTTATATGAATTTGAGCCAGCTGCAGGTACTAAATCTTCTAGGATTATCGGTTTATCAGATGACATTGCTAGGTCTTTATCTGCGATATCAACTAGAATAGCTGTAATACCAGGTAGAAACGTTTTAGGTATTGAATTACCCAATAAACAAAGAGCTTTCTTTTGTCTAAGAGAATTAATTGAAACACCGGAATATCAAGATAGCAGTATTATGCTACCATTGATTCTAGGAAAGGATCTCGCTGGCAAACCTTTTGTTGCCGATTTAGCAAAAATGCCACATTTGTTAGTTGCTGGTACGACAGGCTCCGGTAAATCAGTGGCAATTAATGCTATGATAATTTCCCTACTTTACCGCTATACCCCGGAGGAATGCCGTTTAATAATGATCGATCCCAAAATGCTTGAACTATCAACCTATGATGGCATACCACATCTTTTGACCCCAGTGGTTACCGAACCAAGTAAAGCCGTGGTAGCCCTGAAATGGGCAGTAAAAGAGATGGAAAATCGTTATAGAGCAATGTCAAATATTGGGGTCAGAAATATAGCAGGTTATAATGCTAAAATTTTGGAGGCTGCGTCAAGCGGTAAAATATTAGAACGCTCTGTCCAAACAGGATTTGATCCAGAAACCGGTAAACCTATTTATGAGACAATTGAAATGAATATGGAAAAATTACCATTCATTGTAGTAATTGTTGATGAAATGGCTGATTTAATGTTGGTAGCTGGCAAAGACATTGAATTGTCAATACAGCGTCTAGCTCAAATGGCAAGAGCAGCAGGTATTCATATTATCATGGCAACCCAAAGACCTTCTGTTGATGTTATTACTGGGGTAATCAAAGCTAATTTCCCGAGCCGTATCAGTTTTAAAGTAACTTCTAAGATTGATAGTAGGACTATTCTTGGTGAACAAGGTTCTGAGCAATTACTTGGTATGGGAGATATGCTTTATATGGGTAATTCATCCAAGATTACCAGGGTTCATGGTCCATTTGTTGATGATAAAGAGGTAGAAAAAGTAACCCAATATTTAAGATCAACAGGAGTACCTGAATATCTTTCAGCAGTGACTCAGCAATTAGATGATGATGAAGTAAATGCCGAAAGTCTAGGAGATGATTCAAGCAGTGATGAAACTTTATATAAAAGAGCAGTACAAATCGTACAATTAGAACGAAAAGTATCAATTAGCTATATACAAAGATGTTTACGAATTGGCTATAATAGAGCGGCTACTCTTGTTGAAAAAATGGAACAAAATGGGGTAATATCTCCTCCTAACCATACTGGTAAGAGAGAAATATTATTGCCAGAAAATTAAGTTCTTATATATACTCAGGTAGAACTTCAAGAATTGGCGTTTCCGCGACCAAAGATCGAAGCTGCCTAGTTACTCATGTACGCTATGCTGCCCGACTTTGCTACTGCCTAGCTCTTCTTGAAGTTATACTATCGCCTACCAACTCTTCATTTACGAGCAGTATATAGTTATTATCAACTCTTCTGCCAAAAAAACCTACAAATTAATTGTAAATTGACAAGTAATAAAATTTTCTATACTATTAAATATTTAGTCTAATTAACCGGAGGAAATACCATGAGTATCATGCTTCTAACCGAAATGTTGCTAAAAGTATTGGTGGACTCTAGTGGATGATTTACGAACCCAAATCGATGTAAGAATTGCTATAAATCAGCATCTATATTATAATACCAGTACACAACCCTAAAACTTCCAATAACCATATGGCTAATATACTATTTTAGTAGTTTGTTGATTTCTTCAATACTTAAACTAGTAATATTAGCTATATGCTCAGATGTCATATTTTCTTTAAGTAATTTTCTAGCTATAGCTATTCTTTCTTCCACTCTACCTTTTTCTAGTTGTTTTTTCAGAGTATTAGCTTCGATACGCAGCCATTTAAGATGATCTTCATAAGCCTCCCTTTCTTCGTCAGTAAAGTTCATAACACCTAGCACTGTTAGAGCTTTTTTTAAGCTGGCATTGTCTAATTCTTTAGGCAAATTATCTTTGTTCAGTAGATCGTGTCTTGTTAGAAAAGCTGTCCACATATCTAAAGAGTTTTTTACTTTAGCTACGATGTCAGGTAATTCTTCTTGAGAATTCTTAGTAAACTTATTGAGTTCGATAGTGTGTAATTCGAGATCCTTGAAATACACCAATCCACTATCTTTTTCAACTATATGAAAAACATTATGATATTTATCAACACTTGGAATAGAAGTGAAGTTTAGAATATGAATACCAATAGCTTTAGATAAAAGAGAGTAGTCCTCAGCGATTTTTAATTGCTCAGTATACAATTTAGCCCAATAATATAAAGCTCGCTTATCATAATCAGCTTCGTCGCTAATTTGAATTTCAATATTAAACCTTTTGCCATCAACAGATTTGGCTTTAATGTCTAATATTGAGAGTTTATCCTTCTTAAAGTTTTTAGGATTATATGGATTAAGCAGCGTTATCTCTGCCACTTGATCCTCTTGTCCAACGATAGAATTAATCAAGGATATCAGCAAGTCCTTATTCTCTTCTACACCAAAGATTTTCTTAAATGCCAAATCGACTCGAGGAGTTATTTTATCCATATATGCTATTAGGTAGTTATCAATTATAAAGCTAGTATAGCACAGAAATTATAAAGCACTAAGTAATATAATGTGAAAAATATAATGCAGAAACTAATAGCATATCCATGAAAACTCAATGCACGCTACGCTATAAATGCATTGAGTTTCCATGGATATACTCAATTAACCTGAAGAGTTGGCAAAATGATTAAAAGTTATAGTCTGAAATTGGTCAGTTATAAGAGTAAGCAAATTACCTTTGTATTTATCAATATTAGCAAAAAATCTATCTATAGCTTCTGAGAATTGAGCGAAATTATGGTAAAATTTATTATTTGTTACAATTCTATGCATAAATTTCCATAATCGTTCAATCGGATTAAGATTAGGGCTATAGGGAGGTAAAAATACTAATTCTATTTTGCTATTTACTAGATACTCCTTTACTGTCTTTGACTTATGATACCGAGCATTATCACAAATCAAATATATCTTCTCTTTATTAGGATTTTCTGCTTCTAATTTTTGTAAAAAATTGATTATATAATCACCGCTTACTTTAGGATTATCTGTGCTAACTAATTGCAAATCAGATAAATTAATTGCTCCTATTAAATGCTTCCTTTTCCAGCCACTAAATGTTGGTAAAGTTTTATTTTGATTTTTTCTGATCCAACCATAACGGGCTTTTGTTTGATACTGAGGATGAACGCTATCCATAAAATATATAGCTTCTTCACTTAACAGCAATGCTTCTGCCATTTCTCCATAGCTCCAACCTTTATCATACAGCAAAACTGCCTTAATTCGGTCACATACTCTCCTATCTCGTTCATTACCATGACGTGACTTCAGTGCCGTTCTTTGTTCAGATGTTAAAATATTTCCCATTATCATATTCTAGCTTCTTTCTTCTCTTCCTTCAACTCTTCATTTACGAGCAGTATACGTGAAAGAAAAAATAATACTACAAAAAGTAGAAAAAGTATTAGCAACACTCCATTTAGAGCTTGAATTGCATTCTGAAGTAATTAGTTATATTAAAGCTTCAGCAAAAATAGAGCAAGGTTTTCAAAAAATGCGTATAGGAGAGCTACATGCTGAGCATACTAAGATCAAAACTCGTATGGATAGGTTAACTGATTTATTTTTAGATGGTGATATTAGCAAGGAATATCATGAAGAAAAACGTCAGAGATTAATACAAAAACGTGAAGATATCGTGAGAGAAATAGAAAGCCATAATAATGCTGATGATGAATTTTCAGAACTATTGATTAACCTAGTAGAACTGGCTTCCAGAGCGTTAGAAACCTTTAAAGGTTCGACTACGGAAGGAAAATGTAAATTGATGAATTTAGTATTTTCAAACCTAAAATTACAAGACGGAAAGCTAGACTTTATGCTACGTCCACCGTTTGATGCATTCGTAAAATGCACTAAAATCGAAGAATGGCACACCCTAGAGGATTCGAACCTCTGACCTACGGATTAGAAATCCGTTGCTCTATCCAGCTGAGCTAAGGGTGCGTATACTCAAATGATTTGGAGAATTACGACAATAAATAAACAAGGGATGAGCGAACGCAAGCAGTACATAAAGTACGTGAGTACGCGAAATTCCTGCAAGTATTCGCAAAAGCCAATTCTTCAAAGCAGAAGAGTATATATACAAAGATGTTTGTTTTATATCAGCTAAGGTGATCTTTTTCAAGTGCAAAAATAATAACTTTTCTTCTAATAGACTTGCTGCATAAATCAAAGATAGTTGAGGGATTTTTAGGAGAAACGAAGCCGAGCACCGCAGCGTACACAGACGTACGTGAGGAGCGGAGGCGAGTTTCGACGACAAAATTACCAACTGGATTGACTTATGCAGTAAGTCTAATATAACTGGTTCTTGTATCTAATAGTCAACTTCATCGTTATTTTTGTTCTCGAGTTCTTACAAACTTGATATTTATTATATATATCAGTTTAAACATTCTGACTTTATAATATGTGCTGCTACGCTTGAAGGAGAGCTAGGACTTTTAAAACCTAATTCTATTAAAATCTTCCTGCTTTCTTTCACTTGCTGTGCTGCTTTTTTCCTGTCAACTAATAGTGATGTAAGCTTATTTGCTATATTTGATTTAGTACAGTTAAATTGGATCAATTCTGGTAATATCTCTTTATTAGCAATAATATTAATCAAAGAAATATAAGGTATTTTTATTAGTAACTTTATTAATAAAAAGCTTAAGATATTTAATTTATAAGCAACAATCATTGGAGTATTACAAGCGGCAATTTCTAAGGTATTAGTGCCAGATTTTGCTAGAGCAAGGGTAGCTACAGCAAAAATCTTAAGTCTATCACTTGAGAAATGGTAGTTAAATGCTGCATCTGATAAAAATGGTTCAATTAAAGATTTATGACTAGACTCAGCCGTGACAAATATCACTTCAAGATTAGGGAATTTTTTTGCTAGTAGATTGATCGCCGCCGTGAATACCGGGGCATGTCTTGTTATTTCACCTTTGCGGCTACCACAAGTGATACATAACACTTCTGAATGAACAGGTATTTGTAATTCTCGCTTTAATAGCTCTTTATCTTTATCATCATAAAAATACTGTTCCAATATTGGATGACCAATATACCGACAATCTAGACCTACCTTTTGAAAGTACGGTGGCTCGAATGGCAGTAAAGCCAACAAATGATCATAAATTTTAGCGTATTTCATAGCCCGAGAAGGTTTGTATGCCCAAACAGAGGGTGCAACAATGTGAATAATCTTTAAATTGGGTCTAGCTGCTCGAATCTTCTTTGCTACTCTATAAGTAAAGCCTGGCGAGTCTATGGTAATTAACAAATCTGGGGCATGCTGAATTATATCAGCAATAGTACGCTTGATTAGCTTAGTGATCTTAAAAATATGTGGTATAATTTCGACGAAACCCATAAGATTTATTTGACTAATCGGGAAAAGGCTATGCTCTAACCCCGCTTCTTCCATCTTGCTTCCCCCTACACCAACGAACTCTAATTGTATCTCCTCCAGCTTATAGAGATCTTTTAGGCTTTGTATCAAATGACTCCCTATAAAATCTCCCGAGATTTCACCAGCAATTAGATAAATTTTAGCCATTTAACCTCTGCTTACTACATAGGCTTAAATTTTTGTCAATCACAGCAGAATGAATGCCAACACAATCAAGGATCGAATGAAATACATAGTCATGACTAATTTCAGAGCCTAAATGATTGGCTATAGAACTTACCAAATCAGGATGTCTTTTTTTAAATTCATCCGATATCCAAACTAGAAAAGGCACTGTGGTTTGTTCTGGGATCATAGGTCCACCGTGACCGTAATAACCATGTTCTCCCAAAGATTCTGCATGATCAGAAACATATATTAGGATAGCGTTACTATTTTTTAATAGATCTATTACATTATACAAAAAAAAATCTGTATATAAAATGGTGTTATCGTAATCATTAATCAACTCTTCAATATCACAACTGCTCTGATCTACCTTAGTAATGGAATTACACTTAGGAGTAAATTTTTGAAATTCTTTAGGATATCTAGCAGAATATTTCCAATGACTACCAGCTGTGTGGATAACTAAAACATTTTTAGTAGTAGAATTTACAATATTATTTTCAATATGAGGTAACATTTTTCCATCGTGATCAAGCCTCCTTAATAAAATAGAACCACCAGGTATCATAGTAAACCTAACTTCATCATAAATTGTAATTGGGTTTTTACTTCTTAAGTATCCTACTATATTCTGAGTGCCAATCCAATTAGTGTTAAAACCAAGCATGGTAAAAATTGACAAAAGACTCGTTTCTTCTGTACTTTTGTCTAAGCTACTCGCAGGATGGCGAGATAGAAGAGATGGAACAGAAAGATGTGTGTGATTGGAAGCAGACTGTGCTTTAAATGAAAAAAGATTTTCAACAGAACTTAAATATGGCGTAGTGTCCCTGTGATAACCATTAATACCAAAATGATCAAATCGTGCTGATTCTCCTATTACAAGTACCACTGTAATATTTTGATCCGATTGATCAATGAAAGAAAACTTCTTACTTATATCATCACGCATTGCACTTCTTTTGTTATTTAAAGATAAATATGTGTTATGTAAATATTGGATAGGAAAATAACCCCTTAGCAAATTAAACTGCGGCATAATAATATTATTAATGGTAATTAAAAGACAAATTGCCGCTAGTAATTTTGTAACAAATAGTTTACTATCTAAAATAGAGAAATGCTTCATCGTATAAATACAAGTAGCTATGCTAAAAATTAGCCAAACAATTAGCCTAATACTAACTATCTCATATACTTCATTGAAGTCAGTAGAGAAAAAGCTACCCATCATCTCTTTTGTAGGAGAAATTTTAAAAAGATATAGATAATAGCTGGCAATTGCTCCCGTTGTAAATAAAAATATTGCTCCTATTATAAAAACAAGTCGATGGATAGTTAAACCAAAAAAAATGATAAAGCAAGTAAAGCAAATATAAATAGAGTCCTTACTCAACTCCAATATTGCTTTAAAAAAAGTGAATTTGTAGTAGCTGAATTTATAAACAATAACTGCTGAATTAAAAAGTAGACAATAAATAAAAGAGAACACCAAAGATAGTTTGATTAGTTTACTATCTAAATGTTTTTGGATTAGTTTTAACATATAAATAACGTACTTTTGTATGATTGTAACTTAGGTATCATGATAACATCAACACTGCAAGAGTTTTTTCAACTTTTACAAGTTAACAGACCAATTATATCTGTTGATTATGGGATACGAAAAACAGGCATCGCTGTCTCAAATCAAGAACATACCATCGCTATGCCTATAAAAACTATATATGAGATAACAGAAGAAAATAAGATCAAATCAATATTAGACTTGATCACAACCTATTCTAGCTGTGGTGTTGTCGTAGGGCTGCCGATTAGTATGAATGGTCAGGCTAGTAATCAAACTGCGATTGTATTAAAATTTAGCAAAAAGCTTAGTTTAGCCATAAATCTTCCTATATATCTACAAGATGAAAGACTTACTTCCCTTGCTGCCAATAGTTTATTAAAATCGCTAGGAATCAAAAGACGAGAACGTAACCAAAAAGATGATTCAATCGCAGCAAGTATGATTTTAGAAACTACTTTAGATTCTATTAAGAAACTCCACAGAACCTAAGTGTATCCTAAATGAAGAGTTGATAGACGATAGAATCAAAATCATGATAGTAGCAGGAATTACCAAATCGAGGTGCTAGGCATACATATTAGTACGTGAGTATCGCTATAATCTTGGATAATGACAATGCAATTCTTGATTTCCATCGAGTATATATGGGACACTGCAAGAACAAACTCAGATAGACTAAAACTCGTACCATAATTGGTTGCGGGGGTTGGATTTGAACCAACGACCTTCAGGTTATGAGCCTGACGAGCTACCAAACTGCTCCACCCCACGATAATGGAAGTACCTGTGAATTGATTCTTCTTGGTAATTTTATTGTCAAAACTTGCTTCCGTTCCTTACGTATATTTGCGTACTGCTTGCGGTATACTCTTCTACATTTTTCCTAAAAATTATTCAATTCGTAGACACTCCTATAATACACGCACACACTTACCATGACGTCATCCTAAATTTATTTCAGAACCTAAACTACTTAGTTTTAACAAATCCTCCACCTCGCTTAGGATGACATCCACCTTGAGTAAAAGCCTAGCTATACTTTTTTACCAAAACTAAGCCCAGCAAACTTCTTATTAAAGTCACTGATATTTTTATTAGATTGGTTAACAACATTTCCAGATTCTTTAGTCCATGCTGGATGTTTCCTATAATCAACATCCATCAAAATCTCTTCTGCATGACCACCGGAGTTTGTTTCAAAAACATCCTTACTAATAATAATTTTGAATTTTTTATATTTTGGGTGTATTCCAGTTTTCATAATGAAGCACCAACTTTTTTCTCAGCTATCTTTCTTTTAATTACCTTTGCTTTATCTGAGAGTACATCACATGATATTTTAAGCATATATGCATCAAAACCACCTACTTTCTCAACAGAACGCATACATTTGGCATTTACCGAAAGCTTATATTCTTGCTTCGTCAGATCACTTGCAAACCTCACCACCCTTAGGTTAGGTTCAAATCGTCTTCTAGTTTTTCTTTGAGAGTGCGATACTTTATTACCATATAAAACACCTACCCCACTAAGCTCACATCTACGAGACATCGTGATCTCCCTTCCCATAATTTATAACACAGGATTATACTATATAATAAGGTCTTATGTCAATATGTATATTAATATTATGTAAACTTTAATGTAAAAATCGTCAACACCTTTGAAGTAGCGAGAACATATCACGCATTGAATAAAGACCGGCTGGTTTATCAAATAACCAAATGGCAGCCTGAATTGCCCCATCAGCAAAGGATTCTTTACTTAATGCTTGATGTTTTATACTAAGAACTTGGTTATTACCTAAAAATAACACTTCATGTTCTCCATGTACCTGCCCTCCCCTAATAGAACTAATACCAATTTCATCAGGCTGTCTTTGACCTTTCTGACTACGATCAAATACTGCAAATTCATCAAAATCTAAATTTCTAGCCTTAGCTACAGCCTTACCCAACATTATAGCTGTACCAGAAGGGGCGTCTTTCTTCATACGATGGTGACAATCTAGAATCTCTATGTCGTAAGTATTATCTAGAATTTTTGCTGCCTTTTCTGCCAGTACTGTAAGTAAGTTTGCACCTAAACTCATATTAGCTGAATATAATATAGCCAAGCTTTTGGAAGCTGCGTTTAAGTGATCAAGCTGATATTGAGTTAGACCAGTAGTGCCAATCACTAATTTATTGTTGTAGCTAATAGCATAATCAAGTAATTTTTCTAATATTTCACTGCTAGAAAAGTCGATAATTACATCAGAATTCTGACAAAACTCAGCAAGATCATCTATGCTATTTTTTCTAGTAAATGTTGTAGAAAGTGTACAAGCATTAAATCCATTCATTCTTTGAATTATCATCTGCCCCATTTTACCAGTTGCACCACAAACACCTATACAAACAGTCATTTTAATCCTCTATATTGTCTTAAACAATGTACTAGTGGGTTTAAGTTACTGTTCACTATAGTATTTATCACCTCACCAACCAATATAACATGATCTCCTACTTCATATTGACTAAATTTGTTGCATTCAATATGGCAAACTGCCCCCTCAATCAAAGGACAATTAGTAGTACACCCTAAATTATACGAAATACCCGCAAATTTATCAGTGTTAAACTTAGAAAAATGCCTAGAAATATCTTCTTGATCCTCAGCTAGAATACTAACAGCAAAATATTTACTACTAGTAAAAGCACTCATACTAAAAGCCTGTTTACCAAGACAAAACGATACCAAAGGTGGTAACAAGGAAACTGAGGTAAAGGAATCTGCAGTAAAACCAAATAGCTTATTATTGTATAAAGTAGTGATAATAGTAACACCTGTAGGCAAAGTGCTAAGAGCTTGTTTAAATCGTTCGGAATTCACTGTTGAAGCCATTTTTTAGTAATACGGCTAATTGTTCCATCTTCTGTCAATTCAGCAATAGCTTTATTAACACTATCAATAAGTTTAGAATTTTCTGGCATAGCAATAGCTAGTTCAGATGAAAACTCTGTTAAACCGAAGCTAGCAAGATCAGGATTATTCTCAATAAATTTCTTAGATTGGGATGCCTCTAGTACCACCGCATCTATAACTTTTGACTTTAACTCTTCGACTAGCATTAAATTATTTGATAAATAATTTATTCTAATATTAAACTGCTTAGCTAAATCCTGAACTATTACCGCCCATGTTGTACCAAGTTGTACACCCACAGCTTTATTATCCAAATCTCCAGTATTCTTTAAATTATCTGCTGATCTATACAATATTGACACATTTGTTGATATATAAGGAACTGAAAAGCTAATATGTTTTTTACGCTCTTCGGTTACCGATAACCCAGCTATCACTATATCAACATTTTCAGTAGTCAAAGATGCAAGTAGACCATTAAAATCAAAATTCTTAATTATAACTTTTTTCCCTATTTGTTCTCCTATAGCATTAATAATGTCAATATCAAATCCTACTATTTGACCATTTTGGATAAATTCATAAGGGGGGTTATCTGCAGAAGTTGCAACTATTAAATTTTGTTCTTTAGATTGATTATCACAACCAATCATTAAAAAGGAACAACATATAACAAGGAAGAATAGCTTTATTAGTTTCATAAAAATCAAATAACTGTTTTAATTAATCTGAGTTACCCGAATTTGGGATAAGAATTAGTCAATTCTTATCCCAAATTCGCGTGAGTTCGATGTAATAATTATCCTTCTATACTGGGTATAATGCCTACGCGGGAATGACATAGAGGGAATTAGAATCGAACTCATGTTAATTGATTATCGCACTTCTTATAAGTATATACAATAGACTTTTTTAAAATTTGCCCTTTACATCCTATTATAATTGTTGTAGTATAAGATTGCTGCTTTTGTAGCTATAGTAATAAACGTGATTTAGAATAGAGGTTGCGGACTCGGGGGCGGTACCCGACGCTTCCACCAAATTAAGTTGTGATAGAAGGATAGTACAGGTTTTATCCATAAGCTTTCATGGGGGCGAAATAGGATCGACGTGCTTAATAAAAAAATTATCTTTACTCGGTATAATTCCGCCGGACCTTGTGTCGTTGGGTTAAAAAAAAGAAACGCAAATGATAATGAACGTTTCGTAGGAACTGCAGCACTAGCTGCCTAGTCCTACGCGGTTGGGGGCTTAACCGGGCAACAGAAAAAGCCCCGCTAGAATTTTACTTGCATAACTAGAGATATACAAAACCTCATGTGAATAAGGCTTGAATAAGACTATTTAAATTTTGTTCAGCCTATAGCTAACCTGAAAAGGTTTTAGTTATAATGTGACCTAGCTATAAGCTATGTCATTCCCGTTTTTAGCTAGGAATGACATCAAGGTTGTTACTATGGATCAAACATTTTCGGATTAGCTATATCTAGTTTTGTGTTATTTTCTTTGTTTAGTTTATAACTATGAAGACCCCATATCAACAATTTCTTAACGAATGTATGTTGGAATTTGTAAAAAAGATTCTTTCAAAAATTCGTACCGATAAGTTGCAGCTGAATCAACTCTTGTATATTTCTTACAAAACTGATAATCCTGCCGTAGTTTTATCTTCTAGGATAAAAGAACGTTATCCCAAAGAAATAACTATAGTAATACAATATCAATTTGAAGATTTAACTGTAGGACTCAATGGCTTTTCTGTAACAATTAGTTTTGATGGTATCAAAGAAACTATCTATGTACCATTTGATTCGCTTATCAGCTTTGTTGATCCTAATAATGGTTACAGCCTAAAGTTTAAGCTAGAAACAATCAAATCTAATGAATTGCCTAACGAGAAGCAAAGAGAAACAATTAAGGTGTCTAGCGATTCTAAAAGTAAATCTAATTCAGCAGATAATATAATAGTTTTGGACAAATTTCGGAAACCCAGTAAACCCGTATAACGCGAATTTGAGATAAGAATTTGTCAATTCTTATCCCAAATCGGTGAAATTATAGAAACAATCCGATTTAAGACGGCTCTGCATCTGATTGTTAAGTTTATAAGATAGCTTTTTGCATAATATCATTAAGTCTTTTTGCAAATCCACCAGTATCATTGACTGGCTCACCTTCTAAAATACAGGCTTGGTCATACATTAATCTAACCAATTCTTCATTAGCAGAATCTTTATTATTTGAGATTATATCAGCATTAATTTTCTCAATAATTGTATGCTTAGGGTTTAGTTCAAGTATTTTAGCAGATGCTGCCATTAATTGTTTTTGCTCAATTAAGAATCTTTCCATACGAATATCCATAGCTCCATCACCAACGGCGAGGCAAGCTGGGCTTGAAGTAAGTTTTTTAGAAATCCTTACATCTTTTACTAAATTACCTAATATTTCTTTAAAATACTCTGTTAATTTGGCATATTCATCATTGTCTTCTTTGATATCCTCAGTTTTTTGCTCAGATTTCTCTAAATCAATATCACTTCTAGTAACTGATTTGATGGCGTAACCTTTATAGCTACTATTAACATTAACCCAAAAATCATCAACTGTATCAGTAAACAGCAATACATCGATATTTTTGCTTAAAAATCCTTCTATTTGGGGGCTAGAGAGTAATTTTGCTGGATCATCACCGCTAAGATAATATACAGTATCCTGTCCTTCTTTAAAGTTACTAATATAGTCATCAAGGCTAATCATTTTACTTAAAAGGCTACTTTTAAATATACATGTTTCAAGTAATTTATCATGATCACTAGTTGCCTCACATAATCCTTCTTTTAAAGCAGCTCCAAAATTGGACCAGAAATTGCTATATTCCTCTATAGACTCGTCTTTTTTCTTTTTGAGTTCACCCAAGACTTTTTTGGTTATTGCAGCTTTAATCTTCTCTAAAGTACTATTATGCTGCAAAGATTCGCGGCTAATATTAAGAGGTAAATCCTCTGAGTCTACTACCCCTCTTAGAAACCTTAGGTAAGAAGGTATTAAGTCTACATTCTCATCAGAAATGAAAACTCTCTTAATGTATAATTTTACTCTTCTCTTACGATCAGGATGGAATAAATCAAAAGTCTTAGTTGACGGAATAAATAACAAATTAGTAAATTCAACAGTACCTTCATTTTTATTATGAATGGTTAACCAAGGATCGTCCATCGAATAAGATAAAGCTTTATAAAATTCTTTATATTGCTCAAAAGTCAAATCAGATTTCGGTCTTGTCCACAACGCAGAAGCTGAATTGAGCTGTATTTCATTATTAGTTGATTCATCAATAAAATATATAGGTATGGCAATATGATCAGAATAACTTTTAACTATATGCTTCAATCTAAAATGATCAATATAACTATCTTCTTCTGGCTTAACGTGAATAACTACCTCAGTTCCCCTGGTAAAATCATGAGCAAAATCATCAACAATATATTCCCCAAGACCATCTGATTGCCAGATATAAGCTTTCTCTTCTCCTGCTTTTCGCGAGGTAACAGTAATGCTATCAGCAACCATAAAAGCTGAATAAAATCCAACACCAAACTGTCCTATTAACATACTATCTTTTTTAGCATCTCCAGACAGGTTGTTTAAGAAATTCCCTGTACCAGACTTTGCAATAGTTCCTAGATTATCGATCAAATCTTCTCGATTCATACCAATACCATTATCTCTGATAATAATCTGCCTTGTATCTTTATCAATTCTCACAGTAATTTTAAAGATAGGATCATCTGCAATAAGTTTTGCATCACTTTGGGCTAAATATCTTAATTTATCACAAGCATCCGAAGCGTTAGATATTAACTCACGCATAAAAATCTCTTTATTAGTATAAAGAGAATGGATCATTAAGTTTAAAATCTTACCAACTTCAGCGTCAAACTTCTTTTTTTCTTGGGTCATATAAGTCCTATAAAATACTATACTTCGATCTTATGTATATAATGCTTTAAATGTAAATTTAAATAGTCTAATTCAATATTTTTTATTGCTAAGAGTTTTAAAATATTAGTGTGACCTAATATTATCTCAAAATTATTTTTACAAATTTTCCATTCTTTGGATAGAAAATTGACAATAGCATCGTTAGCCTTACCATCCTTTGGAACTGCTTTTATAGATAATTTTAGATAATATTTATCATTAATTATAATAAACTCACCTATCTTATCTGTCTTTGCGTTAGCCTTAACCTTAAGAGCAAGAATGGCTAGTTTCTTATTGGGGTTATAGTTAGAAATCTTACTCATATATTGTATTATCAACTTATTTTATAGTCCCATTATATTATCTATTCTTTCCCAAGGAAAATCTTGATCTTCCCGTCCAAAATGCCCATATGATGCTGTTTTAAGATAAATTGGATTATATAAAGATAGTTTTTTTATAATACCGCCTGGGCTCAAATCAAAATTATTCTTTATTAATTCAATTATTGCTGATTCACTCATTTTGCTAGTCCCAAACGTTTCAATACTTATAGAAACTGGCTGGGCAACTCCAATAGCATAAGAAATTTGAATCTCACAACGCTGTGCAACACCTGCTGCTACAATATTTTTTGCTAGATATCTTGCTGCATAAGATGCAGATCTATCGATTTTTGTTGGATCCTTACCAGAAAAACATCCGCCACCGTGGCGTGCTATTCCACCGTAAGTGTCAACTATTATTTTTCTTCCTGTAAGTCCACAGTCTCCCAAAGGTCCTCCAATTACGAACCTTCCTGTTGGGTTCACAAGATATTTAGTATTTTTATCAATCCATTCATCTGGTAACACAGGCTTAATGATTTCTTCAATTACTGCTTCTACTAAATCAGCATGAGAGATATTAGGGTGATGCTGCGTAGAAAGCACAACGGTGTCTATACCAACTGGTTTATTCTCAACATATTTAAAAGTGACTTGGCTTTTAGCATCTGGTCTTAACCAAGGCAAGATGCCCTTTTTTCTGAGTTCAGCTTGTCTCATAACTAATTTATGAGCATAGATAATTGGTGCAGGCATAAATGTAGGAGTCTCATTCGTTGCGTACCCAAACACCAAACCTTGATCACCAGCACCTATTTCATGATCTTCACGATTATCTACACCTAATGCAATATCCGGAGATTGATTACTTATTGAAGTAATCACACTACAAGAGTCTGCGTCAAAACCTATATCAGAGCTAGTATAGCCTATCTCTCTTATAATATTGCGTACTATTTGATCAATGTTAACCCAAGCATCTGTTGTGATTTCTCCAGCTATAAATACTAGTCCAGTCTTTATAAGTGTTTCGCATGCTACCCGACTCTTTTTTGGATACTCCTTAAGAATTGCATCCAGTATAGCATCTGAAATTTGGTCAGCCATTTTATCTGGATGTCCCTCAGAGACAGACTCAGAAGTAAATAAATGATAATTTGTCATAATATTATTTCCTAAAAGTTAGTATTGAACATTAAGATTGAATATTAAGGGGTTATAGAGTAAGTATTACAAATTGTGAAGTTTAAGTATATAATGGACTGGAAAATTTAGACAAAAAAGCAGGTGGTTAGCAGGTAGCTTTGCTTATGTTTATATTAACTGTTGATTATGAAGTTTAAATTGCCTTGTTGTTTATCAACTCTTCATTTGTAAGGAGTATATATTTTTTTATGAATTTGTTTATTACTATTTTAATTATGGAAGTTTTAGCTGGGGCTGAAGTGGATTTATTTGTCCCTAGTTTTCCAGATTTACAAGATACTTTTAATCTTTCTACTTTTAAGGTGGAATTTTTATTAGGAATAAATCTCATAGCCCACTGTGTTACTTCCTTGATAGTAGGAAATTTAGGAGATAGGTTTGGCAGAAGAGTAATTATTATTATAGGTCTTATAATATTTATTGTTGGTAGTATCTTTTGTGTGTTTGGTCTTAATTATTACATGTTACTACTTGGTAGATTTCTGCAAGGAATTGGTATATCTGGGGTAGCTGTGTTAGGCTATGTAGTACTTGCTGATTTATATTCGGTTAAGCAACAACAAAAAATGATGGGGACTTTAAATGGGGCAATTACTTTAGCCATGGCTTTTGCACCGGTAGTAGGAAGTTATGTAAATTTTTTGCTTAGTTGGCGAGGTAATTTTGCTATACTGTTAATATTCGGGATATTTTGTTTAATAACCGGTGTATTATTTATTCCCAAAGGGCAGATAAATTATAATATTAGCATATCTTTAAAAGGCTATAGCGTAGTATTTAAATCTAGAAAAGCTGTCTATCATATAGTAACCATGCTTTTTATTATACAGGGTTATTGGGTTTTTATTGCTATCGCTCCCATCTTGTACATGAGAGATTTAGGAGTGTCTATTCAGCAGTTTGGTTTTTATCAGGGAGCAATGGCTGCAGTATTCTCGGCTGTAAGTTTTAGCAGTGGTTATTTATTGAAGAATTTTGGACAAAAAAAATGTTTTTTCTTTAGTATTTTAGCACTTGTAGCTTTTATAATTGCCGCTATAGTTTTGGTGATATGCAAGACTAATGACCCATTAACCATAACAATAGTAACACAATTAGTGGCTATTGGCATGATATTCCCTTGTAATATTTTATGGCCTTTGGCGTTAGAGAGTATACCAAATGCTAAAGGCAGAATTACTGCTATATTGGTATCAGGAAGATTGATTGTTACCGCATTATGTTTGCAGTTGGTTAGTTATTTTTATCAGGGCACTTTTAAGCCATTAGCAATTGTTATGTGCATCACTATAGTTATAGCATTGATTGGTTGTTATAAATTATTGCAAGTAGATAGAATATTTGATGAACCTAAATAAATGATAAAAGATAATTTTATTCTAAAAATAGCAGTTCGATATTTTAGAGCTAAGAAGAATGAGCGATTTGTTTCTATTATTGCTGGTGTTTCTTTGATGGGTGTAACTATCGGTGTTGCTGCATTGATAGTGGTTATGTCCGTTATGAACGGTTTTCATTATGAACTGACTAAAAACATTATTGGTCTTAATGGTGACATTAGCATAACACCAGTATCACGTTCTATCGCAAATTATGATGAAATTAACAAAAAATTAATTAGTCAGAATTATATAAAACATATTTCTCCAAGCATTGTCGGTCAAGCTCTTGCACTAGGTAAAAGAATGAATAGTGGTGCTATAATTAAAGGTATAGATTTAACTGAACTCAAATATAAAAATCAAATTCTACAGAATGTTAATACTGGAGATTTTACCGATTTTTTTGGTACAGATGTGGTAGCAGTTGGTAATGAACTTGCTAGTAACCTAGGAGTTCAAGCGGGTACAAAAATAAAATTAATTTCTCCCAATTCAATTTCTACTGCTTTTGGTAGTATGCCTAGATCTAAAGAATTCAGGGTTGTGGCTACTTTCACTAGCGGTATGTATGATTATGATTCAGCAACTATTTTAATGCCACTTATTGCTGCCCAAAATTTTCTGTCTTTCAAGGAAGTTATTAATCTAATCGAAGTAATAACGATAGAACCGAGTAACGCGGGAATTTATGCTTGGGAGATACAAAATCTTTTAGGATCAAAATTACGAGTGACAAGTTGGCAGAAATCACATTTACAGTTTCTAAATGCTTTAGCTGTTGAAAGGATAGCAATGTTTACTATTCTCTCTTTGATTATTATGGTAGCAGCCTTTAACATCGTGTCTAGCTTGTTTATGTTAGTTAAAGATAAGACTTCAGATATTGCAGTGCTTCGTACTATTGGTGCAAGTACTAGGCAGATTATGCTTATTTTTATTTGTAATGGCATGTTTATAGGTTTGCTCGGTACGATTTTAGGTATCATATTGGGTACAAGCTTTGCTTATAATATCCAGTCTATTAGAAATATCTTGGAGAAAGTAACCGGTACTAAAATTTTCGAAGCAGCGATTTATTTTTTATACACTCTACCGTCAGAGGTAAGATTAGAAGATGTTATATTAGTATCAACTATCTCTATAGTTTTATGTTTTTGTGCAACAATTTATCCTTCATATAAAGCTGCTAAGTTAAATCCTGTGGATGCCTTGCGTTATGAATAAAGCTGTATTAATGTTAAAAAATATTTCTAAAAAATATAAGCAGGGAAAATCTATTATTGAAGTATTAAGTAATGTTAACTTAACTGTAATGCAAGGAGAACTAGTTGCCATAATAGGCTCTTCTGGTAGCGGTAAATCAACTTTACTGCATATAGCTGGTCTACTTGATACCCCAAATAATGGAGAGGTGCAGATAGAGTCAACAAACTATTGCCAAAATCATGCTCATATAATAAGACTGCGTAATATAGGTTTTGTCTATCAACAACATCATTTACTCAAAGATTTTACTGCCTTAGAGAATGTAGCAATGCCAAAATTAATTGCTGGCGATAGTTATAAATTAACTCTTAAGAAGGCAGAAGAGCTATTAGCAGAGTTAGGACTAGCCAATAAAATACATAATATGCCGGGTGAGCTATCTGGTGGAGAGCAACAAAGAGTAGCTATCGCTCGTAGCTTAATTAATAATCCTAAAATTATTTTAGCTGATGAACCTACTGGTAATCTAGATCCTAATACTGCTAATGAGGTTTTTAACTTATTACTTAAAACCGCCAAACAACAACATACCTCTATTATTGTGGTAACTCATAATCATGAAATGGCACATAAGATGCATAGAGTGTATGAATTGCAGTATGGAGAGCTGAAATAGGCGAAATAGGCGGTAAATAAATTCATGAATCAACTAGTAGATTTTTATAGGTATAAAATTACCATTGAATATTTAGGAACTGCTTTTGTTGGTTGGCAAAGGCAGTGTAATGCTATATCTATTCAACAAATACTGGAAGATGGTATATACAAATTTACTGGTGAAAAAGTAGTGGTTCATGGAGCTGGCAGGACTGATGCAGGGGTTCATGCTTTAGGGCAAGTAGCACATTTCGATTTAGTGAAATATATGCAGCCCTATAAAGTTATACAGGCTATTAACTATTTTGTAAGATCTTATCATATAGGGGTAGTTGATTGTATTCTAGTCGACGGAGATTTTCATGCAAGATTTTCTGCTGTAGAACGTCATTATGTATATAGAATTATTAATAGACCTAGTCAAGTGATAATAGATTTAAATCGTGCTTGGTGGATAAAACAACCTCTTGATGTTGAAGCAATGAAATATGGAGCTTTCTATCTCATAGGAAATCATGATTTTAGCTCATTTAGAGGTAAATATTGCCAAGCAAAGTCACCTATAAAAACCTTATCTAAGTTAGTTATTACACAAGAAAACAACGATATAAAAATATATGTTTCTGCTCGATCTTTTTTACATCATATGGTTCGAAATATTGTTGGTAGTTTAGTATTAGTTGGACGCAATATATGGCAGGAAGGTGATATACAAAAAGCTTTGGATGCTAAAAAAAGAGAGGCAGCAGGTATAAAAGCTCCAGCATGTGGGTTGTATTTTCTTAGAGTTGACTATTAACTCATGTATGGAGCTTCTGCGTACTAAACTCGCAATCAGGCTCTTTCGGCACTATTGCCTCGACGGTCTCTAGGTTGCTAACACTTTTTATACCATTTGTCATTTTTTTTGTACCTAAAAATTTATTTTTGGTGGGTAACTTGTAATGACGGTTTTTTAACTTTCAACAGTTGTGGACATCACCCCTAATGGCGATGATTACTTGAGGTTACTATTAATTTATTATATCAAACTGAGGTTAATTTATGTTAAAAATCTTTGAACAATATAAGTCTCATCCATTTGCTAAATATTTTCTGATTTTGTTTGGCGTAATAGTCGTCTACCTAGCTTATCATATTTATATTTGGAGTCATACAGAATCGACTGATAATGCGTATATTGAGGCTGACATATCCAACGTTAGCTCTGAGATTAATGGAGTGATTAAGAATGTATTTATTTCAGATAATATGAGGGTAAAAAAAGGTGATCTTATTGCTGAGATCGATGATCAGGATTATAAGTCGCGTCTTGCTTCACTGGAAGCTTCTATTAAGGCATCTATTAAAAATATAGAAATCATAGAACAAAAGACTTTAATAGCTCAAATTAGTTTAGAGCTTTGTCAAGAGGTTGTTGATTCTGCTAGTACTAATTTGGAGATTAACTCAGTTGATTATATAAGAACTCAAGAACTTAACAAAGAAAAATTTGCTAGTAAAAAGACATTAGATGAATCTAAAATGTCTTTTACTAAAGCAAAGACTGATTATAATCAGGCAAAGTTAAACTTGCAAATTGCACAGCAGAACTTACTACTTTTAGCTTTACAGAAAACTGCTGAGGAAGAAAAAATGAAAGGGTTACTGGAAGATAAAAATATAGTAGCTAGAAGTTTAGTAAATACCCAAATTATAGCCCCAGTTAACGGAATAATAGCAAATAGTAGCTTGCAGGTAGGTAATTTTATTAATCCAGGGAGAGTATTATTTTTTGTTGTGCAGGATGAACAAATGTATGTAAAAGCTAATTTTAAAGAGACGCAAATTGCAAAATTGCAACCAAAGCAAAAAGTTAAATTACAGTTTGATTCTTTACCAAAAAAGATCATATACGGCAGAATACGTAATATATCACCAGCTACCGGCTCAAAATTTAGTCTAATTCCTACTGATAATGCAACTGGTAATTTTACTAAGATTGTTCAACGAATTCCTGTGCTAATAGATTTTGAGACTCCTAAAGATATTACTAGTAATTTGATACCAGGAATGTCTGCTATAGTTTCGGTCAGAACTAATTAACCCAAATTCGTAGAATCATTCGAGTATACCTCAATTAATTAGTTTTTTGCTCGACGACTAAACCAGCTTTGCAAATAAGTTGCTGCAATATCGCTATTCTCTATTAATAATACGTTTTCGGCATTTCTATTATCAGCTGCATTGGTAAAATTAAAGCTACCGGTAATCACCTTACTTTTATCAATGATCATAACTTTGTTGTGAGCAATACCTGGTACTTTATCTATTGAAACATCAATACCAGCCCGTTTTAATTCATGTATTTTAGAATATCTATCGTGTAAGTTACTACGATCCAATAATACCCTTATTTGAACACCGTTTTGCTTAGCTTTAATTAGTTGTTCCACTATATTTTGCGAAGTTAAACCAAATGCTTGAACATAAATACTATCCTTAGCCTTGGATATTTCTTTTGCTATTAATGATCCGCAGCCGGATGGCGGGGTAAAACAAACATTTAAATTATCAGTTCCGGTATGAAAACTGTGCCAAGAAGCTGTTTCTCGTACCTCATTATATCCTATCCCGATAGTAATGCCGAGTAAGAACGATATTATTATGTGTAGATTAAGCTTTTTAGGTAGTTTTTTCATTTTCTTATACTATGCCGAAACCAAGACCTTAGCCCCCTTTAATTTTTGGAAATCATCACCAGCATGATAAGAAGAACGGGTTAATGGACTGGCGGAAACCATCAAAAACCCTTTAACTCTTGCTACTCTTTCAAAATATTTAAATTCTTCTAGAGAAACATATCTAGCAACTGCTGCATGGTTTTTGGTTGGCTGTAAATATTGTCCTATAGTTAGAAAATCAACTTTAGCTTCCCTTAAATCGTCCATTACTTGTATAATTTCATCGTTTGTTTCTCCAAGGCCAACCATCATACCTGATTTAGTAAAAATCTCAGAGTCTAATTTTTTCACATTATGCAAAAGACTTAATGAATTATAGTATCTCGCTCCTGGTCTGATAGTTTTGTATAGAGAAGGCACTGTCTCTACATTATGATTATAAACGTCAGGTTTTGCTAATACCACTATTTCAGCTGCCCCATCTTTCTTAAGAAAATCTGGGGTTAGAACTTCAATTGTGGTATTAGGAGCAACTAGTCTTATTTCCTTTATACAATTGGCAAAATGCTCAGCCCCACCATCATCTAAGTCATCTCGATCAACTGAAGTAATTACCACATGTTCAAGCCCTAATTTCATCACAGCTTGTGCTAGTCTCTGTGGCTCATGAGGATCGAGTAAATCGGGACGACCAGTTTTAACATTACAAAATCTACAAGCACGAGTACAGACAGATCCCAAAATCATAACTGTAGCATGTTTTTTTGCCCAACATTCCCCTATATTAGGGCAAGCAGCTTCTTGACAAACTGTATTTAATTTTAAACTCTCAATTAGTTTTCTTGTATCATGATATTGATATGAATTTGGTGCTTTAACCTTTATCCAATCAGGTCTTTTAAGGGGTTGAGCTTCTTCTATCTTGATTATGTTTGACATATAATCCTGCTTTATTTATGGCCTGCTTTTTTATGAATTTTATATTCAAATCATTTTAGTATATCATTAAACAAATTGTTTTATTGGTAGTTTAACTATATCTGTAAGGCTAGTGCTGTTATCACAGTTGTAAGATAATTTGGGTTCAATAGGAATCTTACAGATTAAAGGTATATTATATTCTTTGGCAAAATTTTCTCCACTATTACCGTTAAATATCTGAATTTTCTTTCCCGAACTTGGTTCAACTAAATAGCTCATATTTTCTATAATACCTAAAATTGGTAGGTTAAATTTTCTGTATAAATCAATCGATCTAACGACATCTATTGCAGCCATTTTTTGTGGAGTAGTTACTATTATTACTCCATCTAGTTGGTAATTTTCTAAAATACTTAAGTGAATATCACCAGTACCAGGAGGCATGTCAATAATTAAATAATCTAACTCCTGCCAATGGGTGAGAGATAATAGTTGATAAATGGTCTTGCTGGCCATTGGACCACGCCAAACAATAGCTGAATTATCCTTAATAAGAAATCCAATAGAAATAATTTCAATACCCCGCGATTTTAAAGGGGTCACTTTATTATACACTATTTCAGGTACACCACTAATACCAAATATTTGCGGAATTGACGGACCATAAATATCAGCATCTACTATTCCCACCTTGTATCCTTCAAGATTTAATTGCTCCGCTATCAATGCTGTTATAGTAGATTTACCAACTCCTCCTTTACCGGATGCCACCAATATTATCTTCTTTACTCCGTCAATGAAATGCTTAACTTTTGGATTAGTTGATTTTTTAGCTACACCTTTGCTACTAGTTAAAACTATAGTTATTTTCCCAATATTAGGTATTTCATTTAATTTATTAATAGCTTTAATTTTTATTTCATCGATTTCCTTGGAATCTTTACCAAGAATATCAATGGCAAACCCAATGTTTTTATCCTTAATTATAATATTAGATATAATACTGACTAATTTTGTATTGTCACTAAAAGTGATATCTGAAATTTTATTTAGTATTTGTTGTTGGTTTATATCAATCATCGTTTTTAAGTAAAATGAAGCTCTTACCGTTAATAATCTTATTTTTCAACGCACATTAATCCATTTACCGGATCATTATTGCACGCTTTTTAACCCACCCATTTCGCCGATTTTAATAATGGACCATATAAATCTTCTTCCATACTAATGACAATGCTAAGTTTTTCTTCTTTCGATGGAGGTCTGTCAAGAAAGGTCAAACGGGGAGCATGCTTAATAATAGTGATGGGGGTTTGCTCATTGCCTTCTCCCATAACAAAAACAGCTGCTCCTGCTAATGAATCTAATATATTAATTTGTGTGACATTTAAAGATTGATTATAAATATCATGCTTACCAATATAGGAATATACGGGGCTAAAACCACACCAACCAAGAGCAATTCCAGTTACACCTCGTCTCATAATAGTTGTATGACTATCGGTTATAACAATTCCCAGATCGCGAATATTATGTTTATTGCGTAAATATTGCCAAATCCAATAGGCTGTTTTCTGAACATCTTGAGGATATAATACATAAACACCATCGACATTAGATTCATCAATACCAGCAGAGGGAATTAGTAAGCCATTTTTTATAGTTAAGTAAATATTATACCTATTTTCTTCTGTCTCTAATATTTGATCTGCCTCTTGTAGAATTAATGTATATTTATCAATATCACCTTTTTTAACAAACCTTCCCTCTAATACACTAATTACTTTTGAAGTTATAGCTACAACATCACCTTCTTTTAAATCTGCAATATACTGAGTCAATATAGTTTGTAATGACTCACCATATTGGATTTTATGAGTCTTAATGGCATGAATTTGCATATAACCCTTCCATCCCATCAAGAAATTGCCAAAGTAATTTAGCCCCCTTCACAGCTCCATAATGTACTTGTTTTTGTTCTATGCTATTAAGTTTGTTAATCAGCTTAATAAGTTCATTGGTATGCCATATATCAGTTTTTGCATGGACAACGAAAAATTCTAAGGTTCTTTGATTGTGAATATTATAATGTTTTTTCAGACCATCAATCTTGACTTTTGATACTGTTGGAGTTTGTCTTTCATAAGCATATAAGGCTCCAAGTCCAGTAGGATAATCTGTTTGAGTTAACTCAAAAAAACCATTAACTAATCTTTTTGTTGACTCAAATTTTGGATTCTTATCATCATCTCGAGAACCCCCTAATCCTTCAATAAAACGTAACCATAGCTCCGGATGATTATTGTCCCCTTGTTCTTCATCAACCAAATTCTCTAATAAGACTTGTCTTGCCTGGATATCAACACATAAAGCGTGAATCTGACTGATATATCTAGGAAAAGCAGCAACATGATGATAATATTCTTGAGCATAAACGTTCAGTGTATTCTTATTCAAAATACCATTATTCCAAGCTTGATAAAATGGATGTTTAAGTAAAGACCATTTTTCCAATACATCATCTAAATTATTTATAAATTCCATGAAACCTCCTCAGGGTTTTTTAATAGATAAATTGTATAATCATTTGATTTCTTTAGTATATATCTTGTCCACCTGCTAAAATACCGAAGATCCAAATATACATCACCAGAATATAATTTATGTATTTCTGTAAGGATAAAAGAAGAAATTAAATTATGTTCTAGAAATAAATGAGCTATTTGCCCCCCTCCGATCATAAAAATCTTATCGTTAGTTTTCGATTCTTTAAGATGTTCTAAACATTTTTGCAGAGAGGCAAAAACCTTAGCGTTATTCAATTGTAAGCTGTTATCATTAGATAAAACAAAGGCCTGCCTGTCTATAAATAGTGTTTTCGGCATAGATTGATAAGTATTACGTCCCATAATAACTATACTATTGTAGGTAGTAGCTCTAAAATGCTTGATCTCACCTGGATAATACCATGGTAAGGCATTATTACAACCTATGACCCCATCTTTTGTTGCTGCCATGATTCCTATAATAGATCTAGATTGTTTGCTTATCATGCCATTACTCGTTATTAGATGAGTGATAGGCAACCAAAGCCTTCATATGATCTTTCACATTATGTACTCGTAAAAAATCTACTTTATCTTTAATAGCCAAGGAAACTCCAATTGTTTCTATGTCTCTAGCATAAGCATGGGATTCTTCAGAAAAAGCATGAATATATGACTTTCTAGAATGACCTATCATTATCAAGGAATCTAAGGTTTTAAGCTGATCTATACTTCTTAATATTTCAATATTTTGATAAGCCGTTTTGCCAAACCCTATACCAGGATCTAGAACTATATTATCTAAAGTAAATCCAAGCTTAGTAAGTCTTTGTATAGCACACTTGCCCCATTGAATCATATAATCAATTGGCTTGACGTTTAAAGGTATAATCTGATTTTTGCTTGGTGGAATAGTAATAGAGTGCATAAGACAAAATTTGCAACCAGCTTTTGCTATCGCCCTTAATGTGTTATCATCAAATCCTCCACCAACATCATTAATCCATCTTATATGATATTTTTCTATAAGATTTAGAGCAATAAAAGGATGTAGTGTATCAACACTTATATCGATCTTTTTATCAGCAATAATAGGTGCAAGTTCCCCTAGCACTTCATCTAACTTAGCATATTCAGATTCAATAGGTTGAATAGTTGCCTTAGGCCTTGTTGATTGAGTACCAATTTCAATAACGCTAGCTCCATCTTCTACAAGCTTTATCACTTGTTCTATAGCTCTATTTGTTTCATAAAAATTTCCGCCATCTGAAAAAGAATCCTTAGTTATATTAACGATTCCTACCAACCGAGGATTTAAAATAGAGCTTTTTATAAAAGAGTTCTCTATACTTGGTTGGAATTTCCACGGCTCTTTACCCATTAATGCTAATAGATGTTTGAGGAAATCACGATTTTCCAGTTTAGGATGGGGAATAATAAGATCTTCTGTATTTATAATTAGATCGTTATAAAACAAAATATCTAAATCAATAATACGTGGAGCCCATAGTTCATACTTTCTAGGACGTCCTATAGTTACTTCTATATTTTGCAATGATTGCAATAATTCTGTTGGTGATAAGTTTGTTTCTCCAGCAACTATCATATTTAAAAATGGCTTATCCCAGTCAGCAGAAGCACTGCATGGTAAAATTGCCTTAGTTTCAAGAATAATAGAACATCTAATATTTGATAAACAATATTTCCTAATTAAGTTAACAGATTCCCATAAATTATCAAGGCGATTACCTAAATTTGATCCCAAGCTTATATAAATCATCACGCATCCTCATTAGATATCTTGCGTAATTCTACTTCTGCTGGTAATTTGTGCGTCGATCCGGTATTCGAATCCTCACGTACATCATCGTCCGCTGCGGGTCGAGATTCTGTGTCTCCTACAAATTCCCTAGCAGAAGCGAATTCCGCAAGAGGTCTATTAATAAAATTAATGTAATGCGTCCAACTAATACCCCCATGAATGTTGGGTACAGGAGGAGAAACTTTACGAGTCTCAATTTTAATTGATTGGATTAGATGTTGGAATGAATTTAAGTAATCAAAAATTGCCTTATAAATAGATTCTGTCAAATGCTCAACAACATTAAAGCACTTTCCTTGACAAAAAACAGTAATTAACTCAACTATCTTAAGATAACAAACAACATCCTTTAGATTATCTGTATAAGCACCTTGAGGACACACCTTAAAACACAAGTCAATATTGAAACTAACCATTTGGGGATGAACCTTCTCTTCCTCAGTACATCCAAGATGAACCCAAATACGAAAATCTATAATAGAAAGCTTAAAAATATTTTTATTGAATATAACCTCATTTTACTGATTAAATGTATTATGAAAAAATTGTTCTGTCAACAGTTTTCCGGACAGTTAATACGAGACAATATTAACAGAAAGATTAACAGAAAGGAAGTACAAAAATGACTAATAGCAAACCAAAGGTTTATTCGACCGAATTTAAAGAATCAGCAGTCAAATTGGCAATTGGAGACTATTCAAAAGCATGGACAAAGCTAAATTTGAATTAGAAATCTACGCCAAATCATTGGACTTATATCTTTAAAATGTACTTTAAATTGGTAAATCTTAGTATTGTCAGACATATAAAAGCAATTTATCAGTTACTATAAAAAGCTAGGCATATTTTTTAGCAAAATTTAGCTTTGCCCATGCTTTTGAATGGTCTCTACTCCGTATCAACTACAGGTAACTGGAGTGGATTACTCGACTTTATTTTGGTTGTACATAATAATGATAAGGAGTTAATAGAGTATATTTTGTATGCTGCGGTTGTGTACTCCGTGTCTCCTTCAAATTCCTCAGAATAAATTAATTTTGGGAATTGGTATTACATCTAGACCTATTATTTTATTCTATAGTATAATTTCCTTCATCTTATTGTACAAGGCTACTGCATTGCAACATCTTCCACAATTTGTTCAAAGCAAACTTAACGATAAGAGGGTACTTATTCTATGCACGACTATTTCAGTCTAGCTCTTATCAAGTCACCCTCTTATAACTACTTATAATATGTTTTTAAGATATAAGAACCTATAATTATATCTATCTAGCAAAAAATAATCATTTCGTTTGACTTTTCTTGTATATATCTGTATAAGTCCACTGACTTATAATGAATAATAAAACAGTATGGATAAGGTGAAAGATAATAGTTATTTCTCAGTAATAAGAAGAGTGGTTTGGCCAATTGAAGGGCATGAAAATAAGAAATTTTTGCCGATGGCGGCTATGATGTTTTGTATTTTGCTCAACTATTCCACTCTTAGATCGATAAAAGATGGATTTGTGGTAACAGTTATTGGTCCTGAATCGATAAGTTTTGTAAAAACTTATGTAGTTTTACCAATGGCAATACTGCTTATGGTTGCTTATGTAAAGCTTTGTGATCTTTTAAAAGCAGAAAATGTTTTTTACACTGTGACCAGTTTTTTTCTAGCATATTTTGTGCTGTTTACTTTTGTATTATATCCATATCCAGAGTTGGTACATCCTAATCCTGAAACAATTGATGCATTAAGTATTGCATATCCAAATTTTAAGTGGTTTATTAGGGTAGTTGGTAAGTGGAGTTTTGCAATTTTTTATGCTATATCCGAACTTTGGGGAAGTATGATGCTTAGCTTATTATTTTGGCAATTTGCTAACCAAATTACTAAAACTGAAGAGGCGAAACGCTTTTATTCTATGTTTGGTATGTTAGCAAATTTATCTTTACCAGTTACTGCATTAATACTTGGTTATTTTTTAAGCAAAGAAACTCAAATAGTTTCAGAACATTTAAAATTTACCCCACTGCTTCTTATTATGATGGGTAGTGCTGTAGTTATCATGTTATTGTATAGATGGATGAATAAGCATGTTTTAACCGATCCTACTTTATATGATCCAACAAGTAAAGCTAGCAATAAGAAAAGCAAGGTTAAGCTATCTCTTATGGAAAGCTTTAAAATGATTTTTAGCTCAAAATATTTAGGGCTTATTGCCTTACTAATTATATGTTATGGGGTGTCAGTAAATCTTGTAGAAGGTGTATGGAAGTCAAAAATTCAGCAACTATATCCAACTAAAGAAGAATATACTATGTATATGGGGCAGTTCCAGGCTTGGCAAGGTGTGGCAGCTATATTGTTTATGATTGTTGGTTCTAACATTTTAAGAAGGGTTTCTTGGTTTACTGCCGCTATGATTACTCCTTTGATGATGTTAATTACCGGGATTGCTTTTTTTGCTTTTATTTTCTTTGATAGCACTATCGCAATGTATGTTACTGGTCTATTCGCTTCTGGACCTTTGGCAGTAGCAGTGATGATTGGGATGATTCAAAACATTTTAAGCAAGGCAACAAAATACTCACTATTTGATGCTACCAAGAATATGGCATATATCCCTCTTGATAAGGATCTTAGAACAAAAGGTCAAGCGGCAGTAGAAGTTATAGGTGGTAGATTCGGTAAATCTGGAGGAGGTATCATCCAGTCAACATTCTTTATTTTGCTTCCTACTTTTACCTTTGTTGAGGCCACCCCTTATTTTGCTAGTATATTTTTTGTTATCGTAATATTGTGGCTATATGCAATTAAAGGACTTAATAAGGAATATCAAGCTCAGATATCTGATATCAAATCCGAAAGTTAGTTGTAACGAAATTAGATTTATGGGACTACAACGCAAATTTGGGATAAGAATTTGTCAATTCTTATCCCAAATTGGGGTACAATAGGTCTGTTCATGCGGCTAGATAGCTCAGTTGGTAGAGCAAAGGACTGAAAATCCTTGTGTCGCCGGTTCGATCCCGGCTCTAGCCACCATCTCTATGATAAATCTCTTATACTATACTTCTAGATTGTATAATAACTATTATACAATAATGAACAATATTCTGAAATACAAATTATTGTAAGAAAACTTGAGTATTTTCTAACTGGCGTTTATACTGTTGCCATTATTTTGTAAAATTAAATAACCATGATAAACTCACGTTTTTATAAAAAATCTGCTCCTTATAAATTATCAGAAATTGTAAAATTAATAGGTGCTGAGATAGTATACTCAAATGATTTGTTAATCCATAATGTTAAGTCATTAGAAGAGGCTGATGTTGGTGATATAAGTTTTTTAAGTAATATCAAATATATTACTCAATTCCAAAACACTAAAGCTTCATGCTGCATAGTTCCAGAGAATTTTTTACAAGAATCTAATAATGGAACAATATTATTAAGAGTAAAGAATTCATATTTCTTTTATGCAAAATTAGTGGATCTATTTTATAGTAAAGCAAAAACTTATCCTAACAAAATTATGCCATCTGCCTATATTTCGGATTCTGCCACTATAGGAAGTAATTGTTATATAGGACATAATGTTGTTATTGAAGCTCATGCTGTAATAGGTGATAATTGTGTTATAGAATCTGGGACTTTTATAGACTATGGAGTAGTAATAGGTAACAGAGCGTTAATATACTCAAATGTTTCAATAAGTTACAGTATAATAGGTGATGATGTGGTAATATTACCGGGAGCAAGGATTGGACAAGATGGCTTTGGTTTTGCAACAGATAAAGGGATTCATAAAAAGATTTTCCACACTGGTATGGTAAAAATAGGTAATAATGTTGAAATAGGTAGTAATACTACTATTGATAGAGGATCAATGAATGATACGGTGATAGGAGATTTATGTAGAATAGATAACTTAGTGCAGATAGGACATAATGCTATAATAGGAAGGGGGTCGATTATTGTCGCCCAAGTCGGTATATCAGGTAGCGCTACAATAGGAGCATATTGTGCTCTTGGAGGACAGGCGGGATTATCTGGACATATAGTGCTAGGCGATAAAGTGCAAGTAGCAGCAAAAGCCGGTGTTATAAAAGATGTTGAATCAGGAGTAACAGTTGGTGGGTTTCCTGCCGTACCTATTAGAGATTGGCATAAACAATCAGTAATTATGAAACAACTTGTAAACAAAAAAATGAGTTTAGATAACTAAAAAATCTATGTTTGAAGAATTTAAGATAATAGCATGTCGTCCTTTAAATGATTACAAGCTCGATTTAAGATTTGCTGACCTAAAAATGAAATAGCTTACAGATAAGAAAGAGGAATGTATATAATGACAATTAATATTATAGAAATAATGGAAATGCTACCTCATCGTTATCCATTTTTATTAATAGATAAGGTACTAGAATTTAAGCTTCATGAGTCTATTGTTGGTATCAAGAATGTCACTTTTAACGAGCCGCAATTTACTGGTCATTTTCCCACAAAACCAGTAATGCCTGGTGTGCTAATTATTGAGGCTATGGCTCAATTATCTGCTATTTTAGTAGCCAAATCAATGGATTTCAAAGATAAAGATGTTTTCTTTATGACTATTGAAGAGGCAAAATTTCGTAAAGTTGTTGAGCCAGGTGATACATTACATATTTATGCTAAAATAGAACAAAATAGAGGCTCTGTTTGGAAATTTTCAAGTAACAGCAAAGTTAATGATCAGATAGTTGCAGAGAGCAAATTTACTGCAATGGTTAAAAATAGGAATTAACAATGACTTTATCAGCTATACACGTAACTGCCATAGTAGATCCAAAGGCTTCGATTGGTGCAAATGTCAGAATCGGTCCTTTTTGTACTGTTGGGTCGGATGTGGTTTTGGCAGATAATATTGAGTTAAAATCACACGTAGTTATAGAGGGAAAAACAAAAATTGGTGCTAATACAGTTATATATCCATTTGCTTCTATTGGTCAGCCCCCTCAAATACTTAAGTATGAGGGAGAAGAGTCAGAGGTTATCATAGGTAATAATAATACTATTAGAGAATATGTCACTATTCAAGCTGGTAGTAAAGGTGGTGGTATGGTTACCTCTGTAGGTAATAATTGTTTATTGATGGTTGGAGTGCATATAGCACATGATTGTATTGTGGGTAATAATGTAATTCTTGCTAACTATGTTAGCCTAGCTGGTCACGTTAAAGTTGATGATTATGCCATTATAGGAGGACTTTCTGCTGTTCTGCAATTCGTACGTATAGGACAACATTCGATGGTGGGTGGTATGTCTGCAGTGAGCAAAGATGTGATTCCATTTGGGCTAGCTACAAATGAAAGGGCATTTCTTGAAGGAATAAACTTAGTTGGGATGAAAAGACGTGGCTTTGATAATCAGGAAACGCTTGATACTATAAAAGCCGTAGATGAGATTTTTATTGGCGAAGGTATTTTTACTGATAGAATTGAGATAGTTTTAAAGCAATATAAAGGTAATCCTATTGTAGAACAAATTATCACTTTTATAAAACAGGATATTAGTAGAGCATTTTGCCAGCCAAGACAAGTTGAACATGATAAGGTAAGTAAGTAAAATGTTGCAAATATACCCTTTAAAGCAAAAGAGTATAGTTGGAATTATAGCAGGAAATGGCTTATTGCCAATTTCACTCGCCAATAGTTTCATTAAGCAAGGTGGGCAATGTTATATCGCAGCTTTGGAGGGAGAAGCAAATCCGGTATTGTATCAGGATTTTACCCACCAATTTTTTAAAATCGGTATGGTTAAGCCAATAATTGAATATTTTCGTAAGTATGATGTAAAAAATATAATTTTTGCTGGTAGTGTAAATCGTCCTAATTTGCGATCAATTAAAGTAGATTTAATGGGATCAAGGTTACTTGCACGCATATTGAAACAAAAATTTTTAGGAGATGATAAACTTCTTAGTATAGTAACAGATTTCCTAGAAGAAAAAGGGTTTAAAGTAGTTTCTAGTTATGAAATATTAAGAACAAATAATGATGTTATGACCATAGCTGTTCCATCTAGAATAGATAATACAGATATCGAACTGGGGATAAAGCTATTAGATAGTATCGGATATCTTGATGTAGGACAGTCAGTAATTGTTGATAATGGGTATATTATAGGTATTGAAGCGGCTGAGGGTACAGATAATTTAATAGAAAGATGTTCATATTTACGTAAAAATTCTACAGGTGGTGTACTTATTAAAATGATGAAGAAAGGTCAAGATACTAGAATTGATATACCTACAATAGGAGCAAAGACAATAAGTAACTTAGCTAATTATGGTTATAAAGGGTTAGCCATACAAAAAGATAAAGTGATTATTCTAGAGATAGAAAGAACTATTGAACTCGCTAATGAATGCGGACTTTTTATTAAACTTATTTAGTGTATCTAAAGAATTAGGGTAATAAATTTTATCTTACAACCCCTACTATAAAATTGTAGTAACTGATTTTCTTGACAAAACAGTACAAAAAATTCAGAATAAAATTCTTTCGCGTATAAATGATAATTTCTAGGCTATTATACCAAATTTTATTGATCTTTGAAACATCTTCTTCAAATTATTTGAGTAATATTACTTAGTGCTATGAGAAATTCATGCTAAAATAAAAAAAAATTTCTTCCAAGAAACATGAGACCTATTACAAAATTCACTTATGTGTAAGGATTTGAAGAGTCTGTAGAAAAATATATTACTTTATGACAGCCAATGTACTAGTAGTTGATGATATAGAATCAAATGTTAAATTACTGGAAGCTAAACTTTTAGGAGAATATTACACAGTCTTTACTGCCAATAACGGCAAAGATGCATTGGATGTTCTTGCCCTTAATAGAATTGATATTGTATTACTTGACGCCATGATGCCTAATATAGATGGATTTGAAATCTGTAAACGAATTAAGTCTAATCCTTACACTATTCATATACCAGTGATTATGGTTACGGCTCTTTCTGATACTGAGGATCGCATAAAAGGTCTTGAAGCTGGAGCTGATGAATTCTTAACAAAACCTATTGATGACACTGCTCTTTTTGCAAGGGTACGATCTCTTGCTAGAATGAAGGCAGTTATTGATGAACTCAAGCTTAGAAACACTACTAATGCTGAATTAGGTGGTGACGTTATAGAGGTAAAAGATAATTTTTCAGATAGTAAAATACTTTTAGTTAACGATGATATAGTGCAGGCAAGAAACATAAATAAAATGCTTCTAAGCCTTACCCCCAATATCAAAATAATATCTGATATTAATGAATTGGAGAAAGATAGCGAATATACCCCGGATTTAGTAATTATCAGCTGCCAATTAGAGCAAGGAGATCCTTTAAGAATAAGCGTGATGCTACGGTCTGATGCTAAATTCCATGATACGGTACTCATATTACAAGCTGAAGAAGAAAATACATCGATAGTTATCAAAGGTTTAGAGCTGGGTATTAATGATTATTTTACATACCCAGTAGACAAAAACGAGCTGTTAGCTAGAATCAGAACTCAATTGAAAAGAAAACATTACCAAGATACTTTACGCAATGATTTAGAGTTAAGCGTAAATTTGTCGATCAAAGATGGTTTGACAGGCATATTTAATCGTCATTATTTTGATACACACATAAAGCAAATGGTAAAAAAATCTACTGATAGTAAAAGACCTTTATGCTTACTTATGTGTGATATTGATCATTTTAAGCAAGTTAATGACACTTATGGTCATCAAGCAGGAGACATAGTGCTAAAAACCATTGCTAATGTTCTGAAGAGTATTTTTAGGGTTACAGACTTGGTTGCTAGATATGGCGGAGAGGAATTTGCTATCCTTTTAAATGACATAACGATTGACGAAGCTATGTATATAGCGCAGCGGGCAAGAACAAGAGTGGAGTCTATCGATTTTAAAGTTAAAACGCAAAAAGACCCTATTAAGAAAACTATCTCCATAGGAGTAACTGAATACAAAATTGGGGAATCTATTAGTGATTTTATAGAACGTACCGATAAAGCTCTGTATCAAGCAAAGGAGGACGGAAGAAATAAAGTGATAAGAATAATTTAGATACACAAATGAAGACTAATCAGGTATACTAGACTTATTAGACCTCTTTCGAAACTCGCTTATGTGCAAGGGTGTGAAGGAGACGCTTCACCTCGAACCACAGCGTACTCTAATTCCGTTACGGATTCGAGTGCCGCATCGACGTGCAAATCACCAGCAGAAGTAGAGTTTCGAAAAGGGTCTATTGTAAAATTAGCTTATGAGAGGGTAGTTCTTAAAGAAGTATACCTTTCATATAAAAACCTAAAATCATGAAAAATGAAACTATTTATAAATGTTATCGTGAATTGCCATATAGGCCAAGTGTAGGCATGATGATAATAGATAGTGCTAATAGAATATTTGTTGGTAAAAGAATAGATACCAAAATAGCAGCTTGGCAAATGCCTCAAGGCGGTATAGATCTAGGAGAAACGCCTAGTGTTGCTGCCCTTAGAGAAATGTTTGAAGAGATAGGTTGTAATAAAGGTTATATTATTGCAGAAAGCAAATATTGGTATAGCTATGATGTACCTAAAATTTTAATACCTAAATTATGGGGTGGTAATTTCCGAGGTCAAAAACAAAAATGGTTTCTAATTAGGTTTACCGGTACTAACGAAGATATTAATATTAATACTCATAACCCAGAGTTTGAGGAATGGCGTTGGGCTAAGTTTGATGAGTTATTGTCAATTATAATTCCCTTTAAACGCAAGCTTTACAAAGCTGTAGTTAAGGAATTCGCCCCTATCGTTCATGATATAGTCAATTGATGAGAATTTGGTGATGTCGTCTTCGATCGCTCGCCTATTAGACTTGCTGCATAAATCAAAGATAGTTGAGGGATTTTTAGGAGAAACGAAGCTGGCTACCTTCGTGTACACAGACGTACGTGAGGAGCGGAGGCGAGTTTCGACGACAAAATCACCAACTAGATTGACTTATGCAGTAAGTCTATTATCTATAAGGCTTTGCTCCATCGCTCCTGCTATCCAATTCTCCTGAATTGACTATAGTCGTTCTTTTTAGTTGTTCTTTGAAATGTGCTGAACTCTTTTACTCATAGTAAAATTACCAAATTTTAGATTGTCGATTGATGATTGTTCTAGAGCATGAACTAATAACATACTATTTGATATGTTAAGTGTTACAGTTCCTGGTGTAAGAGTAATAGAATTACCATATATTACAAGACTTGTATCGTTTTTTTGTTCTGAATTAATCCACTCAAAGACTGGCTGTAGATTAAGATTTCTACGCCATATAATCTTCATTACTCCTAAGCTAGATACAACTATTTCTTTAATTAACCAAATAAAATATAATATAGAACGATAATTTAAATAGATCCTATCAGAGATCAAATTGAGTTTTATTGCCACAAGATAAGATATACTGGGGATAATCAAGAAAACCAACAATGCAAAAATATCATTAGGTACTCCTGTTAGACCAAACAACACCAATAACAAAGTAATTAAAGTAAAGATTTTAGTGTGCATCATACTTTCCTCCACCTTTAACAGTTGATGTAAACGGTAGAAAGATCATTACCACAAAAAATAATGCACTTATAATACCAAAAATGCTATTTATCGCAATTACAAATGCTTCCTTATTTATATTACTGGCTAACCAAAAATACGAAGCCTTTTCTGGATCAACCACTTTACCATCCAATAATTGTCCTAGAAATTGTAATTTCATTAGAATAGAGGGTGAAGTGGAAGAAATATTCTCATTTAAATATTGGCTAAAAATCTTAGTTTTATCTGTAAGAAGGGTGCTAATAACTGCAAGACCAACAGCTCCTCCAAGATTACGAGTAAGATTATACAACCCACTAGCATTCCCCACCTTGTCTTTACTCATACTGCCTAAAGCAATATTATTAGTAGGTAAAAAGCAAAACATCATCGCCAGTCCCCTAATAAATTGTGGTAAAAAAAATTCGGCAAATTTAGCATCTGCTGTTAGAAAACTATTTAGGTAGCAACCTAAACTAAATGTAGCTAGACCGATAGCCAAAATAATTCTTAAATCTAATCCAGAACTAAGCATTTTTCCTGCAAGTGGAGCTGACAGAAATTGTGCTATACCAGTAACCATCATGGTGAAACCAATTTGTACAGTATTAAAACCAGCTATTGTAAATAAAAATAAAGGTAATAAATAGACTGCACCATACAATCCTATACCTATGACAAAAGAGTAGATACAACCAAAGGTAAAATTTTTGTTAGCAAAAGTTGTTAAATCTAAGATTGGATTAATAAATGTCAGTTCTCTAATAACTAGCATAATAAATCCAACAACAATTAGTATGATAAGGAATAATATCAAATTATCTTCTATCCAACCTTTCTTATTTCCTTCTTCTAAAACATATTGCAAAGAAGCAAGAGTAACAGTCAATAAAATAATGCCAACAAAATCAAAATTCTTGAGCAAATTGTAATTAGGTTGATCAAAATCAGCGTATAAATATACGACCACACAAACAAAAATACCAGGTATTACATTGAGTAAAAACATAAAATGCCAAGATAAGTTTTCAGTAATGTAACCACCAAGTGTTGGTCCAAGTGTTGGGGCTATTGTTACGACTAATCCTACTATCACAGTAACTACGGGGCGTTTTGAGGTAGGAAAAATTATAAATATTGTACTAAAAACAGTTGGTATCATTGCTCCACCAAAAAATCCTTGTAAAGCTCTAAAAATAATCATTGTTTCTATATTGCTGGCTAGCGAACATAGAATACTCATAACGGTAAAACCAAGAGCAGCAATAAAATAAGAAATTCTAGTGGAGAGAAGCTTGGCTGTAAAACCGGTTATTGGTATTATAATCACTTCTGCTATAAGATATGATGTTTGAACCCAAGATAATTCATCACTAGAAGCAGAAAGACCGGCTGCAATGACTGATAAAGAACTGGCAACAATTTGAATATCCAACACTGCCATAAACATTCCCACTATCATTGCAAAGAATGCAAGTAACTGCTTATTTGATAGTGGAGGAGTAAGGTCTTGTTGCATAGAAAATAAGCTATAATTATAGCATATAACTTATATCACAAAAGTAACAATCTTACAAGCAAATATCTTAAAAAATATACATTTGATAAAATTATTTAGTAGTATCTAATAGAATAAACTATAATAATTCATGTATTTAAATAGCGGGTTAGTTACTATGTCCAAGAAAAAATCTAATAATTTGAGTAAGAAAATACAAAATATTAATGAAAAATTTGAGAAAACACTTGGCGAGTTAGATAAGAAATTGTTGGAATCCGAGATGGTGACAGATATGATTAATGACTCATTAGATAGAACGGGTGGTTCTGTTCCGTCTTCGGAAGTAGATAAGTTGATGGAAGAAATGCAGTCTGAAGTTAATTTAGATAATAAATCTGCTGAATTAGGTAAACGAAAAGATCAAGAAATAGAAGCTAGACTTAATAAATTAAAAAAAGATCCAACTCCAACTGTGGAAGGTCCAATTCCAACTGTAGACGATTTGCAAGAAACACTGAAAAAATTAAAAGAAGATGAGAAAAAAATACTTCAGTCAACAAAACCAATAGGTAAAGTAGCCCCACGCCCAAGGAATAATAGCCAAAGGAATAATAATTTAGCAGCTAATTCTCGTAAGGTACAGGAGCAGAACCCATCTAAGCCACCGGAAATTAACAATAATAATAAACAACCCGATGTTCCAAAGGAAAACGCTATTTTGGATGATATAAAGCCGGAAAAAAGCTGGTTTGCAAAGATTATAGATAAGGTTGTTGATATTGTTAAAGAACTCTTGAATAATTCGCAAAATCAAGATACTCCATCTCCTAAACAACAAGATTTACAACAAGAACTACAGGAGTTCAGGCAGAGAAAACAAGAAATATTAGCACCAGTAATACAGGCACAAAAGAAAGCAAAATTATTAAAAGAAGAACAAAAAGTGAGTAGAGAAGTATTCAAGGCAAAAAGACTAAGGCATAATTTAGCAAAGCATGATAATAATAAACCTTTGCGTTCTAGTACTTCATCTATTACTTCACCACCTAGTACTCCTCCAGTAAAACCAGCAGTAAATAAGAACGATAGGGGTGGTAGGTAACTTACTATTACCCACATCTTTTAAAAGCCATAAACATCCTGAATTTATTTCAGGATGACGTCCCATGAGTTCAAAAATGTGGGTAATAGTAATGGTATACTCAAATCAGAAGAGTATAGGTAAGTCACATAGAATGTTGATTATGGTTATCTATAGAATTACTTCTCTGCAGTTTTTTCCGATGAAGAAAGCTTTCTTCTTCTTGTAATAAATTTGGTGCAGATTTACTTTTTCGTAACTGTGCTATAACCTCAGGTGTTACGATCTCTTTAGCAGATTTTTTAGCAGCCTCCATAGCTTTTGTTAATGGGCTATAATCCCTTATTACCTTAGGTTGTTTATAAAAAGGATTATGTGTCCTACCTAGATCTTTTAAAAGGCTTAGTGTACCTTTTGCAGCTGCTGTCAGTATATTATTACTTTTGTTCTTTTCTTTAGTTTCAGGTTCAGTTGCTTTTTCATTAGGTTTTTCTTCAAACTTATTGACTGTTGTATGAAGTGTAGCTCGTTTTTGCTCATCGGTTAACTTGTTATAATTTTTGTCAAACATCAGTTCAGTTAAAGCTTGTTGATATATATCAAATTTATTTTGTTTTTGCTCATCGGTTAACTTAAAATAATCCTTATCTTGTATTAATTCAGCCAAAGCTGCAGTTTGGATATGTTGTTTTTGGGCGATCTCACGTAGTTCTCGTAAATTCCTATAATAGGCAACATCATCCTTACGGAGTTCATCATTAATATTGATTTTAAATGCTGTAGTAAGGTTAGCTGAGTCCTTTTCAGTTACACCTGAGCCAATCATAGAAATAGCTGAAAGTGTACCACTTTTTAGTGCTGTAAGAATCTTAACAGGATTCCCACTAGTAGCAGCAGTTATATTAGACGCTAAATTAGCGGCATTTTGAAGATTATCAACTATGAATTTGCTTGCACTAAATGCCATTTCTACTTTGGGATCTACATAGTGGTAATGTTTATCTTTGCCATTTGGAACATGGTTATTTGGGACATGTAATTTCTTTTCCAATGTCTTGGCTAATTTGGGATCGAGTAGTAGTAAGTATTGTTGCTTGTCTATGTCCCCTCGATTTTGCATCAATAGGTCATTTTCTTGTGCAAGTTTACGGAGTCTTCTTGTTTTGATAACATCAGCTACTATTTCGCTAGTTACTCCAGCTAATGCTATTGCAGCCGCGGTCAAGGCTACTGGAGGGGAAACCCCGGCTAGTGTTACTACTGCAAGTGCAATTGTAACAGTACGACCTATAGCACTACCAAATAGCACCTTAGCCAATTTTGTATCTAACAGCCACTCTATACCTTTGAAAAGCCTCGTACTCTTTGTCCAATCCCAAGCAGCTTTAATTTTATTTAAAAGTCTCTTAAATTTTGATTCTGTCTTTGGTTCTGTATTTTCCTGTTCTAAAGATTTTGCAAATTCATCTGAAATTTTAACTTCATTTGTTTTAACCGATTTTAATCTTTCACTTTTCTCTTGCTCAATTATATGTAAATCATCTTTACTTTTTACAGATTTTTGAGAGAGAGTACGTTTTAACTTATTTTCACGTTCAAGCTCCATATCATCAAAGCTTTTGGAAAGTTCTGCTTTTCTTTGTTTGGGTTGCACTGTTTGATTGTCTAACGTATTAGCTATTTCTATCTCTTTAGGCACAATTGTAGTACTACCTATCTCAGAACTTTCAAGGTTTTCAAACGGCGTAGATTCTTTTTTGTCATCTGTCATAATATATAACCTATTGGTATAGACTCCTATCATATTTAATCTTAAAAGAGAGTCTAACAGCAAATTATACAAGGTTAAAGACTAATTTTATAATAAATAAAATTAGTCAGCAATGATTGCTATATATTCTAGTAGCAATTCTACCACAAACCTAGTGTTTTCCACCACATACCGCCTATAAAAATCCATATAATGCCATATACTAGACTCAAAACTAAACCAAGATACCACCATGTTCTGATCTTCATATATCCTGTCTCAAAATATATTGGAGCACTACTAAGTCCATAATGAGTAAGACCCGAAGATAATATTGATAAAAAACTAAGTAGCAATGCAGATAGTAAACTAGGCATTTTAGCATGCATAAATAACGCTAGAAAAGTAGGAAAAAGTATAGCAATATGGGTTGTAGTACTGGCAAAAAAGTAATGTATATAAAAATATATTATAGAAAGTATAATTATACCAATCATTGGAGAGAAAAAACTTAATAAATTGTCTCTAAGTTTATCACTAACCCATGATATTAAACCAAAATCAGACAAAAAACTTGAAATCATAACTAAAGTGCCATACCAAATAAAGGTATGCCATGCCCCTTTATCTGCAAGAGCATCTTCAAACTTAATTACTTTGCATAATAATAAAATACACACGCCCAATAGTGCAACTGTAGTAGCTGATAATCCCCATTTGCTGCCAAGCATCCATAAAAAAATTAGAATTACAAAAGTTATTAGCATAATAATCTCTTGCAATGATATATCACCTATTTCTTGCAATTTTGCCCTAGCTATTTGTATAGCAGATGGATCGTATTTAATTGAGGGTGGATGTAAATAATAAATAATAAGAGGCATTACAGCAAGAGAAATCACGCCTGGCACTATAGCTGCTATTGCCCAGTCACTCCATGTAATTATAATCCCAGCATCAGCTGCAAACTTAACAGCTAAAGGATTAGCGGCCATAGAGGTAATAAACATAGCACTAGTTATCACATTTGATTGAAAGACTACTTTCATGAGAAACCCGCCGTTTGAAACGGATGTTTTGTAATTTGTTTTATCAGAGTAAGCGGTGCAGAGTGACTGAGCGATAGGAAAAATTATCCCTCCTCCCCTAGCACATACACTAGGAATAAAAGGTGCAAGTATAAAATCAACAATTACCAAAGCATATGAAAGACCAAGGGTACTTTGTCCGACAAGTAGAATGATGTGATAAGCTATCCGTTCCCCACAGCCTGTTTTTATAAAACCCTGAGCAATAAAAAAAGCAAACAGCACCAGCCATATAATGCTATGACTAAACCCGGATAGACTTTGTTCTAAGGAAAGGGTTTGCGTCAGAATACAACAGAGTATGCTAAATAAGGCTATAGCACCCATAGGTAAAGGATTAAGAATTATAGCTGCAATAGTGGTAATAAATATAATAGAAAGATGCCACACCTTAACATCAAGTCCTTCAGGGGTCGGTATATACCATATTACACAAGCTAAAATAACAAGCATTATAATAGGTAAATTTTTGTTCCAATTACACATATTAAGCATAATAAATTTATTTCAAGATCGAGTAAGGTAAGTGGGGGGTTTCGTATCAATTGATAATGCGTGTAGTCCGCTCGCTAGTTCATCTGCTAAAAGATTGTGAATTATTTTATGCTGTTCTAGCAAACTTTTTCCTATAAAAACTGCTGTAAAAATTTTGATCTTAAGATGACTTTCAGTAATGCCACCATTATGGCTGGCATGTTTGTAACTTTCGTCAACTATTTCGCAATAATGTGGTTTTAACACATCTAGTTTTCTTTTTATTCTATTTATTTTGGTCATAGTTATATATATATAAAACTTTTACTTGTATCAAGTCTACTGGGATTTTAGTATTTAGCAAATATTATTATTTAGTTGGTTATGGCAAAATTAGATACAAAAATTAGAAATTTGCAATCTGAGCTTGATAAAGCCGGGCATGGGTATTGTATCTCTTTTAAGTTATTAAATTACGACGAATTGAATGCTATGATGGGAGGAGATATTTATATAATTGACAAATTTAATAAAATTATTTCTGAAGTTTGTAATAAATTAATTACTGCTCCTTCTATATCAGTTTATAAACAAATTGAGCATGATAGAATATTGTTGCTTTTACCCACACTAGACCAAAATCTAGTTAAGGAAGTTGTCCTAAAAATATATTTATTATCTCAACTTTATGTCGATGATCTATTACCTGCAGTTTATATGAATTGCAGTAGTGCTAGCATAGAGTTTCCCAAATTTACCAATAAAGCTGAAGAAGTATATAATCTATTAAATTGGCTAGGTTCTTATCAAGGTGACCAAAGTTATTATCGTGAGTATGATAAATATTATAATATAGAGTGTGTTAAAGAGTCTAATAAGCAGCTGAATCTCTTAAGAAAAGCTTTATTAAACAAAACAATGGTTTTTGCTTATCAGCCAGTTATTGACCGTAAAACAATGAAAATTCATTACTATGAATGTTTACTAAGGATTCCTGACACAAATAACAATCTATTTTCTGTAGGAGCAATAATTCTAGAAGCTGAAAAGAAAGGTTTAATTTTTATAATAGATCAAATAGTGCTAGAAATGGCAATCAAAGAACTAGATGCTAACCCTAGCTTAGTGCTTGCAGTTAACATTTCAAATATTGGTATATTAGATGCTTCTCTCCTGGAGATAGCAGAAAAACTATTACAAACATATGATGTTTCAGGAAGGTTAATTATTGAGATTACTGAGACTACCCTTAATCAGCATTACCAACAAATAAAATCCTTTATGCACAGACTAAGAAAATACGGTTGTAAATTTGCTTTGGATGATTTTGGAGCTGGGTTTACTTCATTTAAACAATTACAAAATCTACCGATAGATATTATTAAAATTGATGGTAGTTACGTACGTAACATCACTAGCGATATACAAAGTCAAGATTTCATTAAACGATTAATTAAAATTTCTGAGAATTTAGGCGTTCAAACTGTAGCAGAATTTGTTGAAAATGGGGAGATAGCCAATTTTTTAATCAACTTAAAAATTGATAATATGCAAGGCGATTTCTTCTCACCGGCATCGGTTAACAGAATAAAATAATCATCAGAACGATGCCCCCACAACTGTTGAAAGTTAGAAAAAGGAGCGGTTTTAAAGCTCATCATGGCAATTTAAAAGTTGCAGAAAAATAACCAAGGTCATTGCGAGGAGGAGGCGATTCCATCGCCTCCTCCTCGCAATGATGGTTAAGGAAAAACTTGATTATCGAGTTCTACACCTGATTGTTAAAATATAATACTCCATTCAATATGTGATTTTAATTATTAAAATCACATATTGAATAATGAAAAAAGTTAAAATGCACCCGCAGAATTACTTCAAGAGTGCATTTTTCCTTATGACAAAGCCAGTTCTATAGAAGAATTATTAATTCTTCTAATAAACTGTTCTAATAGTTTGTTTATGTTTTTACATAATGCGTAGCATTTTATTTGGTGCTTATATCGAACTTAGGTTATTATAATATACTCTTCTGCTTTGAAGAATTGGTTTTTGCAAATAATTGCGGGGATTTCGCGTACTTATGTACTTCATGTACTGCTTGCGTTCGCTCACCCTTGGTTAATATTATGGTTCAATTTGTTACCTTATCAGGCTTTTCAGAATATGAAGACACAGTAAAGTTGATGGAAGATAAGGTTACAAGTTTAATCAATAAATCTTCACAAGAGATTGTTTATTTAGTTGAATATAAGGATATTTATACCGCAGGTACTAGTTTTAAGGCAAATGAATTATTAAATCCTAGAGATATACCGGTAATTTATACTGGTAGGGGGGGGAAGTTTACCTACCACGGTAGCGGACAAAGAGTAATATACCCCATTCTTGATTTAGCCTCAGAACGAAGGCAAAAGGATTTAAAACTATATATTAAACTATTAGAAGAATGGATTATAAATAGCCTTTTATATTTTGGGATTAAAGCTTTTACTATAAGTGGTATAGTGGGAATATGGGTAAAAGAAAACGGTGTACCCGCAAAGATTGCATCAATAGGTATTAGAGTTAAAAAATGGGTTACATATCATGGTATTGCTGTAAATATTTCAACAAATCTTGATATGTTCTCCGGAATTATTGCTTGTGGTTTGAGAGATATGCCTATGACCTCGTTTAAGAAACTTGGTATTGATATAACGTTAGATCAGTTTGATGAAGTTATTAAGGATAAAGTCTTTGAGATATTTTAAAATATTCAGTATATACTCAGGTAGAACTTCAAGAATTGGCGTTGTCGTGTCTAAAGATCTCCGCTGCTCACGTACTAATGTACGCTACGCTGTTCGACTTTGCTACTGCCTAGCTCTTCTTGAAGTTATACTATCGTCTACCAACTCTTCATTTACGAGCAGTATACCCCTATGAGTTCAATTTATCATATACTTGATAAGATTCCTGCTATTTATCCTGAGGACATGCAAATAGAATATGAACAATTAGCTCAGCAATTAATCAAATCAGGAAAACTTAGAATAGATACCGATAATAGTTGTAATTTTGCAAGATTTTCTGATCCAAAGTTCAATATTAGTTTGATGGTAAGTAAAGAGGAAATAACTGAGCCAAATTTAATTGAACAAACTAATCAGTTATTAAGATATCTATACAAATCTTCTATATCAGATAAAAAATTGGCATCGATTTATACAGATCTGAAAAAACAAATTCAAAAATTACAACCAGTTGACCAATCTGTTACTGAAAAATTAACAAGGCTTTTTGTTCAATCAGCCCATCCTATAGTTATTAGGTGGTTATTGCATGATAAGGTCCAAGTATTTATTACTTATTCCCATAATATTGGTGATATGATGGATATAGTTGATTGGCAACGTTCTGGTTCTAATAGCGGTATGCAAAGTACTGACGGTAAGAATGTAGCAGTCTTTGTTTCCTGTGGTGGAAATCCATTTGCTGAAAATGATAAAAATCACCCAACTTATGGTGATGGATGGGCAGCAGTTGCTAGGTTGCAAATTATAGCTGGGCAGGAACTTGGGCATTTTGCTGATATTAAAAGAGATGCAAATGGTCGTCAAATTAGTCGTCATTCAGCAAATTTCTCTGGAACGAAAGCAACGCCTCATGTAAAACAGGCGAGGAAAGATGATATTATTAATTGCAATAAATTATTAGCTAATCTTCTCTCTATGGGGATGAGGCAAATGATTATTTATGAAGAAAAGGTAGAATTTTATAATAAAAACAAGGTACATGGCATAAGGGTTTATTGGGCAAAATTACTTGGATCAATCCATAAACAGAAATTTTTATTTTCTGTTAATAGGAAGGGCTTGCTCTTTATTAAGAGATTTGCAAGGGAACAATATATGGGTTTGATGATTAGAGCTATGATCGAAGATATGAAGTTTAATTTAGCACCAGTCGCAGATGTTTATAAAAATAGTAACCCTGAGATCGAAGAGACAATTGCCTGTATAGAAGCTCTAGCAAGAGTACCCCAACAAGTGATGAAATGGGGATATTTAACGACTATGGCAACAATGCAAGGATTATATAAAGTATATTATTCCGAAGTTATACCTTCCTTAATTTCTAACTATGTATTAATGACTAAGCAAAGCTATAAACGTGATATGTCAAAGCCAAGATCTCTAACTAATTTTTTTCGTAAAATAAACATATTTAGTAAAAAAAAATTAGTATTTAAACAAATCAGAGAAGTATAATTAGCTTTAAAAAGGTTTAAAATGCATTCGCAAAACCGCTTTAAGAATGCATTTTTCTTTTCCATGATATTTTCAAAAAACAATTCGTAGGAGCAGAAGAGTATAATCAAGTTTTTTTAAATAACCCTGCTATAGCCTATAATGTAGAACTTCTTATCTTAAAACTTTTTCTATGATAAGGCGAGAGACCGTGAAGGCTTATAGCATTTAGATGTTCTTTAGTACCATAACCAGAGTTTTTGTGCCACATATATTCCGGAAATTCTTTGGCATATTCAAGCATTAAGCGATCTCTAGTAACTTTCGCAATAATAGATGCTGCTCCAATAGAAATTGATAAATTATCGCCATTTATTATACTAATAAATCTTGGATCGTGAAATTTCATGTTACCATCTATTAATACCGTATCCGGTTTAACAGCAAGATTTGCTACTGATATAGTACAAGCTTTTTTAGTTGCTTCAAGGATATTAATTATATCTATCTCATCGTGATGCACTATACCAACAGACCAAATATAGCTTTGGGTTATTTGTTTATATAACAACTCCCTCCTTGTTTTAGTAAGTTTTTTAGAATCTTTAATACCATGTATGATTTTTGTTTGATCAATGATAACAGATGCAGCTACTACAGGACCAACTAGCGGACCTCTGCCAGCTTCATCTACTCCAGCTACCAATCCTGAATATTTTTGTTCTAATGTAAACATCATGCCTCCCATAAAATGACAATCTATGTATTCCCACCTTATATACTGCTCGTAAATGAAGAGTTGGTAGACGATAGTATAACTTCAAGAAGAGCTAGGCAGTAGCAAAATCAAGCAGCGTAGCGTACATTAGTACGTGAGCAGCTTCGATCTTTGGTCGAGGGAACACCAATTCTTGAAGTTCTACCTGAGTATACTTAAACTGCTTAAATTGACACCCATGAGTTACGGCTACGGCGGGGATCTACCGTCCCTTATCTTTATTAGAATGCTTTGTGTTAGAAGGGGTAGTATTGGGTTTAATAGTACTACTACCATTTCCCATAGATATATCGTTTTTATTGAAAGTTTCTCTCAGACGGTGATATATTTGAGATCCAGCTGTACTCTCAAGTTTGCTTAATATCTTTTCTAATGCAGTCTTACTAGTTTGCAATCCATCACTTCTATTTGCTTTATCAATAGCTTGGATTGTTCCGACACCATTTTCAATAAAAGCCTCTTTCTGTTCCTCAGGTGATTTAACAAATGATTTAATATAATGCCTTAGTTTTGCACCTAAATCTGTAATGGTTCTAACATGTACTGGATCAGCCGGTGAAAATTCCAATGCCGAATACATTTTTTCTGTACCAGCTCCTATAGTTGCAATTGTCTCAATCTGTTCGGTTTTCTGTAAGGATTTATGTGGAAACTCTTCTATCAATGTATCCATTTGTTTAGCTTGTTTGCCAAATTTATCTAAATTAGGTTGTCCTTTAACATATTCGGCAGAATATCCTTTAGCAAGTTTACCATGAGCATCAAGGGTGGTGCTAATATTGCCTTTAAATTCACCAAATTCCTGGTCAGTAGTTTCAATAGCTTGTGAAAGTACATTTGTTGAGTCATCATCCAACGACACCTGTATTTTTACTTCTTTCTCTATTCCCATGCTTTTCATAGCTTCAGCAAGTTCAGGAGTATATTTCGAATCAAAGCTAAAGTTGAGTAGACTTTTAAACCTATCTATATCCTGTACGAAGCCTTCCTTTGGTTCACCAACAATATTAGCTATATCTGATTTAAACTTCTCTAATTTGGGCATAAAAATATCTTTAATTAATGTTAGCAATCACTAAAAACTCTTGCAGTTACCCTGCCATCTTTTTTTATTATTTGTTTTAATTGTACATTCGTGCTGATTACAAAATATCATTATTACTTCAAACTCTCTTAGAAGCTCTCTAGTAATAGTAATTTTGTTACCTTTACATTGGTTTCTACTTGATATGTTAATATATATATCGACATTTTCACATATTTTATTTGGAGCAATTGGTTTATAGTTTACCAAAATTGTGTATCCATCGGAAGTAAAAATATTTTTTTCTATAGGAAATATTTTAGCATCCTTTTGACCAAACCAGTTAGCCCAATATATACGTTTAAATTCTGGCATCTCATTGACATAAATGTCAAGTTCACCATTGTTATTTTTTATACCAACAGCATTTAAATTTATATCAAATATAAAATTAGGTTTAGGAGAATTTAGCATTAAGATTACAGATATAATCATTATAATTAGACCTAAAAAATGCCACTTTGTTCTCCATAAACAAGTCCAAAAAAATCCAAATAAGAAAGTAATTAAACTAATTTTGGTTATATAACCAAAATACCATACTGATAATGGTAAGGTATTAGTAAATTTCACTGCTGCAATAATTATATTAATGAAAAAACCTACTAATTTTAAACAATATTGATCTATACCAAACATCATTAAGAATAATGAGATAATAGATAACGGCATCAGAAAGAAAGACATTATTGGTACAGCAATAAGGTTCATGGGAATAGAATAAGTAGGAAATGTATAAAATTGGTTTATTACTACAGGAGCAGTTACTATGCTTGCAAGGAAGCTTGAATAAATATTAGAGGCAATATAAAATTTTATGGAAGAAAAGATGCCCTTGCTTTTACCTAAAATCCATTGATTTCTGATATAAAATTCGTAACCAGCAGTTAGTGATAATACTGCCACAAAAGATAATTGGAAGCTTGGATGAAATATATATTCGGGATTTACCGATAATATTATGAAAGCCGCAATCGCGAGCGATCTTAGGGGGTAGGGCTTCCGTCCTATCATAACTGCATAAATAAAAATTGCCGTCATAATGAAGGCTCTAGTAGCTGCGATTTGTGTGCCACTTAGCTGCAAATAACCATAACTGCCTATTAAAGAACAAATTGCTGCAATTGACTTTATGTTGTAATTGTAAGCAATATAATTTGATAGATTTAATAAGAATCTTGCTGATATGAAAAACAGCATAGCTACCAATGACAAATGTAAACCGGAGACGCAAAGTATGTGAGATATACCGCTTTGTCTCATTTCTTTCATTAATTTTCTATCGATGGCTTTGGTTTCTCCTAGTAATATTGCTGCGGCGAAATTACCTTTAATAGAACCGAGTATTTGGAGCAGGCGGTTGTAAATATTTTTTTTAATTTTATAGATAAAACTATTAGTGTAGAGATCACTATGTGCTATAATTTGAGGGGGGGACAGTGCATAGCCAGTGGCGTTGATATCTGCCAAATATGCATAAAAGCCAAAGTCATAGCCACCTGGTAGGATACTACTTTGAGGCTTATAAAGCTGAGCCACTAGGCTAATATTATCGTTAATATTAATTTCTTGAGCATATTTTGCTGGCATGCTTATCCTAACTTTCTCTAAAACCTGATTAGACCTATTAAGTTTTTGAATTTTGACCTGATATAATATAACTTGCATACCATGAGTGGTCGGTTTCATCGATTCTACGATGCCGCTTGTTCTCGAAATTATTGGCTTTTTAATACCAACAACATGTAAATTTGATATACGATATTTGCCAACTAGCATACCACAGGAAAAAGCGATAATTATCCCCGCAATAAATCGCCCAAATATGTTATTTCTTAAGGTTATTAGTGACAAAGAAATTGTGAAAATAGCTAGAATAGATATAAAGGAAGGTTCGCTACTTAAAGTAAAATAAGTACCAATACCGCAAATGAAACTAACAAAATACCAAAGGCTGAGATTGTGATATTCTTGTTCTAAAATGCTTTTGGCAAGTCTAAAAATTAATTTATAATCTCTTAGGATCATTGCGTCTAATAGTAGATTTTTATTTAAAAATAAACTACTATTAGATGTAATTCAAGAAATCTATTCTCTCATTTCACCCTGAATATATAAATCATGAGCTACCTGATAAAAACTAATAGCCTCTTCCACTAAACTAGGAATATTCTCAATCTCTATTTTATCTTCAGCAATTAATTTATAAGTCTTTGCTTGTTCCTGTGGTCGTAAGATAACTAAGTGATTATCCTTCATGAAGCCAAGCAATTGATAAGTGCTGATAAAAGCTCTGTTTGCTGGCATGTTTAATATATCTTGACCAAAAAACTTACTATTATACGAAAAATTTAATAATCCCAAAATAGTAGGAACAATATCAATTTGACTGGCTAAATTATCAACTATCTGTGGTTTTAATATATTGGGAGCATATATTAATAGAGGTATGTGATATTTATTAACCGGTAAATCAGTTTTACCAGCACTTGATGCACAATGATCAGCCGTAATAACAAAGATAGTATTATCAAACCAAGGGTGAGTTTTAGCTAATTCAAGAAACTTACCAATAGCATAGTCAGTGTATTTAACAGCTGCACTACGTCCACCACCAGATGGCAAATCAATCCTACCTTCGGGGAAAGTATAAGGACGATGGTTAGAGGTAGTCATAATTAATGAGAAAAAGGCTTTGCCTTCCTTATAATTTTGATCAGCTAACTCCAGTGATTTTATTAGTATATCCTCATCAGCTACTCCCCAAATATTAGAAAAACTTATTTCGTTGGATTTTAGATTGCCTTGATCAACTATATTATAGCCATTACCATGAAAATAATTTTGTAAATTATCAAAGTAACTATAGCCACCGAATAGGAAGTTAACAGCATAGCCTTGATTCTTAAAAATAGTAGCTATATTAAATAATGACTGATTATCAGGACGACGGATAATAGAAGAGCCAGGAGTTGGCGGTACTGATAAAGTAATAGCTTCTAAACCTCGTACTGTTCTAGTTCCTACTGCATATAGATTGGTAAAAAATATGCTTTGCTCAGCTAATTTATCCAAATTTGGCGTAATATTTTGTTGATTACCAAATTTTCCCATGAATTCGCCACTCAGACTTTCTACGGTAATAAAAATAATATTATATTTATTACTGTTAAAAGAACTTGCCCTGATATTACGTTCTATAGTAGTAGCATTTGAGTATATTTGTTGTTCTTTCGATAAATTGCTGCGAACGATATTTAAAGCCTGGTTTTTATCAATTACTGGATAAAATTTATTATAATCTAAGCTATTATTAAAATAGGCAGAGAAAAACTCATATGGACCGTTTTTAGCAAGTTCGATAGCATATTTATTAGAATTAAAAGCAATTTTATTAGGGTTATAGAAATTAAAAGCAACTAGGCTAAGCAAAAATAGCATTATCACACAAAAAATATGTTTCTTGCCATTTAGAGTACTTGCTTGATTAATTATGTATTTTCTCAAGAAAAAAACAATTAATAGTGTAATAATTATAATGCCTAGTAATATTTCTATATAGGGCAAAGATTCCTTTACAGTACCAATGATTTCATGGGTATAAATTAGATAATCTACAGCAATAAAATTAAATCTAACACCGAACTCATCCCAAAAGATAATCTCGGCAATGGCAATAAATATTAGTAGTGCAATAGTACAAAAATAAGCGATAAAAGAGCAGCTTATATACAAAAATTTATACCGAGCCAATAACTTGTAGAAGCCAATGATAACAAGCAAAATTACTGGTAAAAAATAACAAAGAGATATTAGATCATTAAATGTACCAATAACAAAAATTGACACTAGATCAGATATGGTTATTTGTTGTTGCCATAAAGCATATGAGCTTAATAGAATACGAGTAATAAAATGAAATATTAGGTAAATTCTAACAATAGGAAAATGAAACAGTGTTTTTATCATATATATCTAAATTTTAGTCTTCCTATTACCATAAATGTCAAGAAAAACTTATGGGTAATAGGAAGCTGCCTACGTAGGGATTGATACCCTAGGTTATTAGACTTACTGCATAAGTCAATCTAGTTGGTGATTTTGTCGTCGAAACTCGCCTCCGCTCCTCACGTACGTCTGTGTACGTTGCGGTGCTCGGCTTCGTTTCTCCTAAAAATCCCTCAACTATCTTTGATTTATGCAGCAAGTCTATTAAACCGATGCCTTACATCAAAACTTGAGGTTAGGTAGCGAAATTTCAACCAATAAACCACCTAAAATTTTACTATCCTGCAAGGATATTGTTCCATTATGATCAATGATTATTTCTTTAGTAATAGCAAGACCAAGTCCAACATTACCTGAATTATTAAGTGGGCGTGACTTATCTGAACGATAAAATGCTTTAAACACTAATAATTTCTCTGCATCCTTTATGCCAATACCATTATCTTCAATTTTTATTATGGCATTAGTAGAACTAGAATATACAGTAATTCTTATTTTTGTAGAATATTTTATAGCATTACTTATTACGTTAGATATTGCACGTTCAAAGTTGATAGGCTTGATTTGTGCTGTTATCTGCTCTGTTGCAAGCAACTCAATATTGGCAACAGGCCATTTATTTATGATAGTAGACATCCAAGAAGATAACTCAATTATTTGAGCTTCTTCACCATTTTCACCCTTAGCAAAGTCAAGGTATGATTTTATCATTTGTTGCATGGTCAGTATATCTTCCTTAAGACCTTCTGTTTCTTCAGATTTGTTCATTAACTCCAGTTGTAATTTCATTCTAGTTAAAGGAGTACATAAATCATGTGAAATCATAGCTAACATTCTAGTTCTTGTAGTGATTTGTTTTTCAATTCGTTCTTTCATTTTAAGAAAAGCAATACCAGCCTTTTTAATTTCTTTTGCACCAGAAGGTTTAAATGTTTGTAATCTTGTAATTCCTTGTCCGAATTGATCAGCAGCATCTGCAAGAGTTAAAATGGACTTAATTTGATTTTTAGAGAAGATCAAAGAAACAGAAAGTAATAAAATAGTTAAAAAGATTAACCATAAAACAAAAATATAAGCAGTTGGATTCATCAATAATTTTGCGGCGAAAGTGATTTTTAGTAAACCATCAGTCAATTGGAATAATACTTCAATTCTTCCTGCATCATTAATCTGTACTATATTTTTCTTATTAATTTTTACGTTAATAATATTTTTAAAAATCTCTAATTCTTCACTAATTCTAGGTTGTTTGCGTGGCAAGTTTAATTTTTGATGAAACTGATACGACAAATTTAAATAATTTGTCTCTGTTGTGTTTTTTTCTAATAGATTATTGTCGTCTTGTTCAAGAAGGGAAATAATTTCATTAGCAATAATATTGCTAGTATAATAAGAAACATTATACCAGTGACGATCATAGAACAAAAACACTGCTAGAATTTGTCCTATTAATGTTGGAACAATAATAATGAGAACAAATCTAGCCAGTAAAGTTTGTGGTATAAGTTTATGTATAAATAGCATAACCGCTATTCCGTATGGTTTTTAGATATTTTGGTTCTTTAGGGTCATCTTCAATCTTACTTCTTATTCTGACAATTTGTACGTCGATAGAGCGAGGGCTAAGCCCTCCCATTATTTTTGACAACTCATCACGTTTCATTTCTTGTCCATTGTGTTTTAATAATACTTCTAGCAATTTTTGTTCTGTAGAACTCAATTGTACAGGTTGATTATTTTTTATAAATTCCTTTGATTCTAAATTATAATAATTATTGCCAAATCGCTTGATTTCATCTTGTTTTTTATAATTATTATAGCTATTTAATAGGTTATTAATCCTGAGTAATAATTCTTTCGGTTCGAAAGGTTTGGTCAGATAATCAGATGCACCAGATTCTAATCCCTTGATACGATCACTTGGTTGTGATAGTGCAGTTAGCATAACAATTGGTATAAGGTTTTTACTTGATCTTATAGTATGGGCAAAATCAAGCCCTGTAACATTCGGCAACATAACGTCTAGAATAATTAAGTCATAAATAGAGGATTTTAATAGTTCCGCAGCTTCTTGGACAGAAGCTGCTGTTGATACTAAAAAGTTGTTTTTATACAAAAACTGTTTTAAAAGTTTTTGTATTCGAGTATCATCATCGACTACAAGAATGTGGGGTTTTGAGCTTTGCATAAATAAATTTTCGGTGATAAGAATTACTATAGTTTAATAGTGGAACATTGACAATGACAATAATACAAGAAAATACATTAACTGAAAAGTCGTTTAAAAATCTTAATCAACTATCAGGTTATATCTGGATTAATGGTAGATTTATTGATTGGCAGGAGGCTAAGATACACGCTCTTACTCATAGTTTACATTATTCTGGTGGAGTTTTTGAAGGAGAAAAAGCCTATAATGGCAAAATTTTTAAATTAGAAGAACATACCCAACGTTTGATAGAGTCGGCAAAAGGTTTAAGTATAGAGGTACCGTATAGTTTTGAAGATATTATAACAGCTCACCAGTTACTTATAACAAAGAATAATATTAAAGATGCGTATGTTCGTCCTCTAATTTGGTATGGTAGTGAATCTCTTAATCTAACTAATGTAAATTTATCGGTTAATTTATTAATTGCTGCTGTTCCATCAACTCCTAGACCTTCTGATGATTTAAGTTTGCATATTGCACGTTGGCGGAAATGCCATCCAAACTCGTTGCCGCCGCAGTGTAAATCGTCAGGGCATTACAATATGATGATAGTATGCCAAAAAGAAGCTAAGTCTTTGGGTTATAGTGATGCAGTTCTATTAGATTGGCGAGGATTTATTGCTGAATGTACTACTACAAATATCTTTTTTGTAAAAGGAGAGCAGTTATTTACACCGATAGCTGATAGTTTTTTAAATGGCATAACGCGTCAAACAGTTATAAAACTTGCTAAAGAGTTAAATCTTGAGGTTAAGGAAGAGTACATAACTCTAGATAGGTTAGGGGAGTTTAATGAATGTTTTATGACTGGTACAGCTGCAGAAGTTAAGGGGATTAAATCGATTAACCGTGGTGATCAAAATATTATCTTTGAAGATAGTAAAATTACTAATTTGTTAAAAAAAGAATATAATAGCTTAGTGCGTAAATAAATAGTGATATAATGGAACTGATGCGATGAACAATAATATATTTAAAGGGCTTATTACAGCCATTATAACCCCGTTTAAGGATAATAAATTAGATTTTGTTTCTTTGGAGAAAATACTTAACTATCAAATTGATAATAAAGTTGATGGAGTAGTGATTGCTGGTTCTACTGGTGAAGGTCCTAGCTTAACTTTGCAGGAATATCAATCTTTGTTAGAAATAGCTGTAGAAATTACTAAAAACCGTACCCAAATAATAGCAGGTTGTTCCGCTATTACTACCAGCACTGCTGTAGATATGATACAAATATGCACAAAAATTTCAGTTGATGGGTTTATGTGTAGTATTCCTTCTTACGTAAAGCCAACTCAAGAGGGAATCTATTTGCATTTTGAAACTATCCATAATGCAAGTAATTTACCAATAATGCTATATTCAGTACCTAGTAGAGCTGTGGCAGATTTCTCTGATGACACGATAGTTAGGCTCAGTAAACTACCACGTATTATAGCTCTTAAAGATGCTGGTAACGATTTAGAGCGTCCTTTACGAATTAGGGCTATGGTTAAAGATTTTAATTTATTGTGTGGTAATGATGAATTAGCGTTATCTTATAATGTTCATTCGGGAGTAGGGTGCGTTTCTGTTGCATCTAATGTTACGCCTAGCTTGTGCAAGAAGTTACAGGATAATTGTCGTGATGGTAATTACCAGGAAGCTCTGCAAATTCAACAGCAATTATTGCCTATATATAAGGCATTATTTGCAGAATCCAATCCAATACCGGTAAAATATGCTGTGGCAAGATTAGGGTTATGTTCTAATGAGTTACGACTTCCTTTAACTTCAGCTGGCAAAGTCACTGAGGAGAAAATAAATAAAGCTATGGACTATGTCGGAATATAAAAAAGTAATAGCTCAAAATAAGAAGGCATATTTCAATTACTTTATTGAAGAAAAAATTGAAGCTGGCATAATATTGACTGGTAGTGAAGTTAAATCGCTACGTCAAGGAAAAGCCAGTATAGAAGATAGTCATGCGGAAAATTCGGCAAACGAAGTGTTTTTGTATAATTGTCACATTGCGGAATATGAAAAAGCTAACAGGTTTAATCATTCGACTAGAAGAACCCGTAAGTTGCTTCTTAATTCGAGTGAGATAAAAAAAATAATTGGTAAGATTCGCCTGAAAGGTTATACTCTTGTTGCTCTTTCTTTATATTTTAATAAGAAAAATAAAGTAAAAGTTGAGTTAGGCATAGCAAAAGGTAAAAAATTACATGATAAGAGGCAGACAATTAAAGAACAAGATTGGAAAAGGGATCAAGGTCGGATTATGCGAGTGAAGTAGGATAAAAATAATTTTTATGCGACACTCTACAGCACCTTAACTTCTTAGAGCCTAAAGCACCCATTATACTTCCATATAAACAAATAGGTAAAGTTAATGACAATAACTCCTGACTACATAATTGAAAGAAAACAAAATAAATTAAAATTAAGGCTGTGGAAGTTAGCAACAATTTTAATGTTTATAGTTTTAATTGTTGTGATGATTAAGAAATTTGATTTGCCAAGTTCTGAATATGTAACTACTAATAGTAACTATATAGCTGCAGTTTCAATAGAAGATATAATTTTTGAGGATACAAAACGTGATAAAAGATTGGAGAAAATCATTGATGATGATAAGATTAATGCTCTAATTGTTAATGTTAATTCTCCTGGTGGAACTGTGGTTGGATCAGAGAAAATTTACAATATACTCAGAAAAATATCAGCAAAAAAACCGGTAGTGATTATTATGGGTACATTGGCAGCGAGTGGAGGATATTTGATATCATTAGGAGGGGATTACATAATTAGTCATAATGGAACGATTACTGGTTCAATTGGTGTGATTTTCCAAACTCTAGAAGTAACAGATTTAGCAAAGACACTAGGTATTACCTTCAATAATTTTAAATCTGGGGAATTAAAAGCTGCTCCTAATCCTACTGAGAAAGTTACAGAAGCTGTTCGTCAAGCTATAATGTCTAATGTACAAGATACTTATGATTATTTTATTGAACTCGTTGCTTTAAGAAGGGGATTAGCAATTGAAGAAGTTAAAAAAATAGCTGATGGTCGGATATATTCTGGTCGCCAAGCTTTGAAACTAAAACTTGTTGATGCTGTGGGTTCTGAGGATGATGCGATTAAATGGTTACAGGAAGTCAAAAAAATTGATAAAGATTTGAAGGTAAAAGAATTTAAAATAAAACCGAAATCAAAATTTCTTGAAATTATTATGGAGGATTTTGATAGTGTTTTACCAAGTTTTTTTAAAAATAAATTTCAAGGAATAAAAGCAATTTTTTAATTTATGGCAAGAAAGTCTGATTTAGTGGATAAAATATCTAAGGAACTTAATTATCTTTCTAAGGAAGATATAAAAGATTCTATAGATTTGGTATTTGATTATTTACAGTCTAGCCTCGCTGAGCAAAATCGTATTGAAATTAGAGGCTTCGGTAGCTTCTCAATTAGGGAGCGGAAATTTCCCAATAGTGAGCGGTCATATAAAACTATCTATTATCGTGGACATCGCTAGGCTTTTGGAAAAGGGAGGGAATAATTCTTATCCCGAATTCGCGTTCTCATGTTATACTATTAGCCAAAGCCAACTTCCTAGCCTCTGCTGATTTACCAGTATAAACTATATTTTGGTAATTAAGTTTGATAGCGGTAAATAAAGCTGCGTGATCGTTTCCTACATTAACAATAATTTTTACGATTTGGGGAAATTCCTCAATTAGTTTTTTAAAAATATAATCCCACACTAGCATACCGTAATATCTCGTGCTACCACTTTTGTTAGTTAAAATAACCGGCTCATGGAATTTGGATAAGAACTCTCGTGCATCGCTTAAGTTTTCTATTGTGTAAGTTATTGGATTTGGCATATTTTTTGACTTTTTACTTACTCAAATTAGGCTCTTATATCTTAAAAACATGTTATAAATAGTTATAAGAGGGTGACTTGATAGGTTCTAGACAGAAATAGTTGTTCACAGAATAAGTACCCTCTTACAAGGTTTGCTTTGAACAAATTGCAGAAGGTGCTTGAAATACAGTAGCCTTGCACAATAAGAAGAAGGAGATTATATCATGAATAAAATAATAGGTCTAGATGTAAGTAGAAAATGCCTTGATATAGAAGTAGGGTTAGTTTCATAATTATTATCAGTTACTTCTTTGCTCATTTGCTTACTCTTCCAACAAACTGCTACATAACATATTGATTTTCAGTATTTTCTGCTGTTAAAGTAAATCCTAATTCTTTTGCACGTTTTTCAAGAGCCTGTACTAATTTGCTCTTGTATTTTTGTTCATAATTGCTCATACCAGCCGATTACGGTAGACCTACCACCATATTAAGTACAGCACCACTCCTCACTTCTACAGTGACTCGTACTCTTGGTACACCGAAGATAAGTCACCGCTTGCAGCGACTCCTCGCAATGACGGTTTAAGGCTTACAACAGCACTTCGCTAATAGACGATTTTTAACTTTCAACAGTTGTGGCTAGCAGGGGGGCATCGAAAGGGAATCAATGCTTCAGCCCTAAGGGAATTATACTGATAATTTATTACATCGAAATTTGTGTTTTTTTACTTAGAGTCCTTGACTTCATTAAATTAATAACGTTATATTGTATACTTAAGAAATATTAATTAAGTGGGAGTAGTTGTATGACAAGTGGTAAAGAAAACTTAAGGTTTGCCAATGAATCTGTGAATAAGCTAGCTGAGGCTGCAATTGCAGCCTATGTTAGCTTACCACCATCTTCTCCTGATAAGAAAAATTTAGAAGATGTTGCTGAGATTATAACTAGTACGATAAATGTTGCGGATGGAAATAACTCACAGAAAAATCTAGAAGCATTAACCAAAAAGGTCGAAAACAGTAAAAATCGTTCCTCAATTGTTATTAAAGTAAAGGAATGGGCTCGTTCTCTTATTAAGTTTTTAAAATTTCCATTTAGTAAACCACATCAAGAAGAGTTAAAACAAACAGAAGAAGATTTTCTTAAAGCACTTGAAGTTATACGTAAAATTTACGATAAGGATATTCCCCCTGTGCAGGAACAAATATCTACAAGCATTCCAGCAAAAGAAACTGAGGTTTTGCCTCCATCTTTAGTAGAAACTCAGCAGAAACCTCATGTAACGACGGCTACCACAGCACCGGTAGTAGTACATGAAACTGCACACTTTACTATCTCAGTGCAGGCAACAGTTACTCCTCCTAACGATCCAGTTACGCCACCACCAGCACCACCGCCACCACCACCACCTCCTCCGCCTTCACCTCTTCATTCTAATGTAGTGCTGCAACAGATATCTCAAGCTGATTTGTTGGCGGCTATAACAAAAGGTAACTTTAAGTTAAACAAAGTAGAAGACCGAACATTAAATGAATTACCTGCAGACCAAGCAGATGATCCCTTTATGAATGAGTTGCAGGAAAAGTTGGTAGCACGTCGAGGATTTGTTGAGGGGCAAGGCAATAAGAAGGTATCTCCAACATATGCTAAAGATGCTGCTGAATTTGAAAGGCTGCGAAGAGAAGAAGAAGCACGCCAAAAAAGACAAGAGGAGATAGAGGCTCCAAGGATAGCAGCAGCACTAAAGGAAGAGGCAGAAAAGAAGGCAGCAGCTAAAAAGATACTATCTCCTCCTAATACTCAATCTAAGCTTGGAGAAATTCCACCACCACCACCTCCTCCGCCTAGTACAAACTCGCTACCTAATATTAGAAAATTAGAAACAGCTGTAGAAGTATCTCCAACAACCAATCCGCAGACTGAGCAAAAGAGACCGGGGTTTGTTGTTGGCTCAGCAGATATCACAAATGCACTAGCAGGGTTGAGAAAAGCAGTTACTTCTTCTCAAAAAGAAACAGAAGCACCTACACCGAATTTGGGGGTAAAAAAAACAGATACACATACTAGGTAACCGACAAAACAGTGCAATCCAGCTCAATAATCCCAATTCTAGATAAGAATTAGTTAATTCTTATCCCGAATTCGCCTTAATAGGTTTCGATGTCATTCCTAGCTAAAAGTGGGAATTCAAAAAATAGTCTGCAAAAGTTATATAGTTATGATATACTAAACCTCAATTTCGGATTAATTTTATTAATCTAGAATTGGAATGACAACGAGAGTGCTTAATAAAAAAGTAAATATTTTATACTAAAATTGAGGAAATTATGATATATTGCAAACAATCTAACCAAACATCTTATCCTTTTGTCTTACCGGAATTACCTTATGGTAAAAGTGATTTTGTTCCGCATTTTTCCCCTGAAACTTTTGACTACCACCATGGGAAACACCACCAAACATATGTAACTAACCTGAATAATCTTTTGCAAGATAACCAGGAGTTGCAGAAAAAAAGTTTGGAAGAATTAATAATTTCTACAAGCATAAAACCAACTGAAGCAGCCATATTTAATAATGCAGCACAAATATGGAATCATACTTTCTTTTGGCATTCTATTAAGCCTTCAGGTGGAAGAAAGCCTACTGGTAAGATATTGGAACAGATAAATAAAGATTTTGGCAGTTATGAGAATTTTGCTACTGAATTTAAGCAAGCAGCAGTAAGTCAATTTGGTAGCGGCTGGGCGTGGTTAGTCTCTAATAATGGGAAATTACAAATAGTAAAAACTAGTAATGGTGAAACTCCTATTACTAAATCTATGAAACCTCTGCTTACCTGTGATGTTTGGGAGCATGCATACTATATAGATTATCGTAATAAGCGTCTAGACTATGTCTCAGTTTATATAGAACATATGATTAATTGGCAATTTGCTGAGAGTCATCTTTGAAACTTAATTTTAGAAAAAATACAATCAATAATTAAGGTAATTAGTTATGAGAAGAAAGCATACTGATGTAGAAAAATCATTAGAAAACGTAAAGGAATATCAAGACCTTTGTTCCTATGCAGGTTCACAACACTACAGAGAACTAGAACAGCATGATAGGAGATATCTTAAAACAGCACTTCGCTAATAGACGATTTTTTAACTTTCAATATTTGTGGGGTGATGTTGCCCCTACCGCCATTATGTCATTCAAGCGAAAGCTGGGATACTATCGTCTACCAACTCTTGAAATCATAGCAGTATATATTTACGAAGCCAATTCTTCAAAGCATAAGAGTGTACTTTTTTATCATCCTTTCTACTGAATTATCTAGCACAAGTTCTTGATAATTAGAAGCAAATTCTATCCATCGTAATTCGTTTGATTCAGAATTTTTTACAAAATAGTCGTTGCAAACGGTTTTTAATAAAAATCTCACATCATAATGATAATGTTCTTGGTCTATAGAATTACTAGGAATTATATGAACATCTATATCATAAATCTGTCTAGAAATCGGCTCAATCTCTAAAATACCCGATTCTTCCTGTGCCTCTTTAATTGCTACAGCCAAAATGTTATTATTACCATCACAATGTCCTCCTGGTTGCAACCATTTATCCAACTTACGATGATGCATCAGTAAGAACTTTGTTTTATCAGAATTAAGCAAGAATCCTGAAGCGGTAAAATGTCCTTCTTTTGTCTCCCTACTAAATGGATTTTTACAATCATCTAGAAAGTCCAACATCCTTTCTTTATATTTATATTCTTCTTGAAAATTGCTGACATAGTTTTTTATACTCTCACGTAAGTTCATAATACTTCTTTTCGTCCCATCTCTGTCATTTCCATTACAAGCTGCTTTATTTTCTCAACTCTTGATTTATTTACGATCAATAAAGCATCCTCAGTATTAATAATTATTATATTATCAACTCCTATTACAGCAGTAAGCTTATTATTAGAACTAATATATGAATTTGTACTATCAATGTTTATAACATCGCCTTCGCAGTAATTATTCGTTATATCTTCTTTTTGTATTTGCCATAAAGAATGCCAATTGCCAATATCATTCCAACTAAAATTGGCTTCTATCATAATCATTTGACTAATATTTTCGATTATAGCATAGTCTAAAGAAATTGGGGTAATATATAGGTATGGTTCTAAAGCAAGTGTTATATTATTATGATCTTTGGTTGCAAAATAATATGCATCATACACATGTTTAAAGAGTTCTTTTTGCCATAATTTAGCCTGCTCTAAAATAAAATCTATATTAAAAATAAAAATTCCTGAATTCCAAAAATATTTGCCATTTGCTAGATAATTTTGTGCTTGTTGAAGAGTAGGTTTTTCTACAAATTGTTGAGTGTTGTAAGTTCTATCTGCTAATAACTTATTTATTTTAATATAACCATATTCGGTATTTGCAAAACTAGGCTTAATCCCAATAGTACAAATACCAAATTTTGCGACATAATTCAAAGATTCATTAATAGTAATTAGGTACTTATCAATATCATGTATATAATGATCAGAAGGCAGTAGTATGACCGTATCATAACCATTATTCTTTGCTTGAATAGCTGATATAATTGCACATGAAGCTGTATTTTTAGGCATAGGTTCTATTATTAAGTCTGCTTCAATATTTAGCTCTCTAAGTTGCTCTTTTGCTATTAATTCATATTCCTTAGCAATTATTAAAGTTGGTTTGCCTAAAGTTCTGTTTGTAATCAAAGTTTTTTGTATTAAACTCAAATTCTTAAATATTTTTATAAATTGTTTTGGTTGCATCTGTCGTGATAATGGCCATAATCTAGTTCCTAGACCACCAGCCATAATTACTGGTTTTACTTTCATATATCATTAATTATATAATTATCTAACTAAAGCAACTTATAGTTTATAACTTTAAAAAAGTCTACTAAAATAAACATGGGAATATATATGCACAAAAATCATAAAAAAACTAATAACTTTTTCTTTAAAATAGCTGGAATAATTATAATTGTTTATGGTTTGTATCTAGGCTATGTAGAGTTTTATGATCACCAATGGAGATATGTAACTCCTACCGACCAACAAGTACAGAAATATACAATTAGTGAAAATAAAGCCCTAAGCTTATACCAATTAATGAAAGATACTCATGAAATATTGACTAAACATAACATACAATATTGGATTACAAGTGGTACACTTCTTGGGGCAGCAAGGCATAAAGGCATCATACCTTTTGATGATGACCTAGATATTGGTGTAATGCACGCTGATGAAATAAGGTTACAAGATATACTAACAGATTTTGTCAAGTTAGGTTATAAAACTTACCATCAAGATTTTTACACTATATGCAACAAGGTATGTATAGATATTTTTATTTTCCGTCCAAAAGACAACATGTTTATATATGCTAATTTCAGAACGTTACGTAGATTTCCTAATGATTTCTTTTATATTAACGAAGTATTCCCACTGAAGAAATATGAATTTGGTGAGATTGAAGTTTATGGTCCTAATGAATTTAAAGGTAACCTAGATAGGCAATACCCAGAATGGGATAAATACGGGATAATTCAGCAACCGCATAGTTATTTTGTTACTCTTTCACCTATTGAACAAAAGACTAAATTCATTTTAACTCCGAAATTATTAAAGCCAGCTATGCCAACTGGTCCTTTAGAAGACCGGGTAATTCCGAAATTACTAACTAAAGAGTAAACTTATCAATGAGTTATATTCCATTATTGCTTACTACCGGACTTGTAGTTTTATTTGGTTTATTTGCTTGGTTTTATCATAAGACGACCAAATTAAATGCAGAATTAGGCTTTCTATCAAATAACTATTTAGAAACAAGTAAGCAGAATCAAATTTTGCAGCAAGAAAAAATTTCTTATATCCAAAAAATTGAGCAATTATCTAGTAAAGTAGACTATCAGAATCAATTGATAGCTGAAGCAGATAAAGCAAGGCAGGAGTCATATGCATCGGCAAAAAATGCTTTATTTGATCTTGGTAATGAGCTGTCTAAACAATTAATTGAAATTCATAGACGGGAGAATCAAGAAGCAAGGGAATTATCAGAAAAAAATATTTCGGGGGCAACAAGCAAATTTAATAACGAGTTTGAACGTTTAATAAACATGGTTGGGTCATTAAGTAGGGATATCGAACAATCTAAAGGAACAGTAGACATTATTAAACAATCCCTTCTTTCTCCATCTGGAGCTGGATTACTTGCTGAAATTACTCTTGAGAACATTCTAAAATCATCAGGTCTACGTTCTAATTTAGACTTTATCATACAATATTCTGTGACAACTACCGATAATTTAAAACTTAGACCAGATGCCCTAGTTTTCTTACCTTCTAGTAACTTAATGGTTATAGATGCAAAAGCTTCAAAGTTTTTAGTAGATTTAGGGCAAGATAGTTCTAATCTTAGTAAAACTATGAATAATCATTTAAAGTCCTTAAATAGTAAAGATTACGCGGAAAATATTTTAGCTAGTTTCCAAGATAAAAAGGAACATTTTGCTAATATAGTTACTTTGATGTTTGTCCCTACTGAACAGGCAATTGAAAAAATTCTGATTGCAGATAATAATTTTTTACAAAAAGCCTGGGAAAACAATATCTTTCCAGTTGGTCCAGCAGGACTTATGAATATGCTATCATTTGCTAAATTCCAAATTTCAGATTATAGACGGTCAGAAAATCACAAATTAATTATAGAAGAGGTAAGAAAATTATTGACCTCTATTGCTTCGTTAGCGGAGCATTCGCAGAAACTTGGCAATAATATTCAGCATATAGTCAATAATTATGATAAATTTGCCGCTTCTTTTAATCGACATTTTTTATCTAAGGCTAGGAATATTCAAAAATTAGGCATAGATATTGGTAACAAAACAATCCAGCATCCTATAGAGCGTTATCAGCTTGTTTCATCAAAATCTGAAATTATTGATGCCCAGTTGCTTGAATCATCCGATAAAATCAAGGAATTAGAATAGACCTCTTGCATAATTTGCTTATCATAATTTCAAAAAATGAGGAATTGACTTTAATTGTTAAAATATATATACTTAAAATATATATACTCAAATGATTTGAAGAATTGGATTTGAAAATGAATGGTGAGCAAGCGGAACGTACATATAGTATAGTTACGCATGCGAATCCATGATATTTTCAAAGCAGAAGAGTATACTTAAATTAACGTCATAATGACGTCAGTATGATATCAAAATTATGAGACATAGAGCGTGACAAAAATTATTAATTCTAAATATAAGGCTAGCAGAAGACTTGGTGTAAGCCTGTGGGGCGATAGTAAAGATGCCTTCAATACAAGAAATTATCGTCCTGGTCAACATGGTCAGAATAGTATGGTTAAAACTTCTGATTATGGTCTACATTTGAAGGCTAAACAAAAACTTAAATGCCATTATGGTAGAATTAACGAGAAGCAATTTAGAAATACTTTTACTCTCGCACAAAAAATGAAAGGCAATACGGGTGAAAATTTTATAGCCCTATTGGAAAGAAGGCTTGACGCTGTTATATACAGAATGAATATTGCACCAACGATTTTTGCTGCAAGACAATTTGTTACCCATGGTCACATTAAAGTGAATGGTAAAAAGGTTAATATCCCAAGTATAAGACTAAAAGAAGGAGATGTCATCGAGCTAAAGGAATCAGCAAAACAAATCCCTGTAATACTCGAGACAGCTAGCAAACAAGGAAACATTGTACCAAGCTATTTAACTTTTGATTCCAATTCATTGTCGGGTCAGTTTGTCAGAATCCCAGTAATTTCTGATGTTCCGTACCCATTTGAACCAGAAGTACATTTAGTAGTTGAACTCTATTCAAGATAATTAAGAGACTAAATATCATCCCTGCTTCGGTGCAGCTTACTCGTCATGTTATCTCACCCCTGTGTAAACAGGGGGTTATGATATTTAACACATCCTTCTAGGCTATTTTTTTAGATATCAGCCTATGTTGGGATGACAATTCATATTAAAATCTGATCCTGCCTATAATAGCTTATTAGATATCTTTCGAAACTCGCTTATGCTGAAGAATTTAAAGAAGCCACGAAACCTCGACCTGCAGCGTACTCAAATGTGTGTGAGGAGCAGAGTACCGGGAGCATGAATAAATTACCAACAGAAGTAGAGTTTGCCAAAGATATCTATTGATCACCACGTTCCAACCAATGTCCTTCAGCTGGTGACAAGTCACTTGCCACAGCTCTTCTGTCGTCAAATACAAAACATTCTCCTTGCCATAACCTATTACGATTATGGGTCACTTCTAAATATTGTAAAATACCGCCTTTAAGATGGTACACATCATTAAAACCCAGTTTCTTCAAATAGGCTGTTGATTTCTCGCATCTAATCCCACCAGTACAAAACATTGCTACTTTTTTTCCAGCAAGTAATTCTTTATTCTGCTCTACCCATTTGGGAAATTGCTTAAACGTTTCTGTCTTAGGATCTATAGCCCCTTTAAAAGTACCTACACAAACTTCATAGTCATTTCTAGTGTCTACTAATACCACATTATTTTGGCTAATAAACTTGTCCCAGTCCTTTGGTTCAATATACTCTCCTTTAAGATTTGCAATATCAAGATCCCCAACTGTCATAGCAATAATTTCTTTTTTCAGCTTTACTTTTAATTTTTGAAAGGGATGGATATCACAATAATTTATTTTAATATTTACATCTTTCGCAGATGTAAGTTTTATAATTTCATCTACTAAAAAATTTACATCTTCTTTTGTCCCAGAAATTGAACCATTAAATCCTTCTAGAGCTAAAAGAATAGTACCCCTAATTCTTCTTTTTTTACCAATAAGTAAAATCTTTGGCAGCAAAATCTCAAGGTTTTCTAGGTTAGTAAAACTATAAAAACTTAATACTGCTATTTTATCATTATCCATACTGACTTCATTACTACTAATTTTCAGATTTGGTAATTGGCAAGGCTATAAACATAGAAACACCCCGTCTCTGTACCAACAAGATTATATTTTGCTTTTTAATAGATTGGGCATTGTCATACAATATATTTAATTGATCTATAGAAGCTATAGGTTGTTGATTGCTCGCTATTACTAAATCACCAATTTTAAAACCATAATTTTTTCCATCTTTTGCGATATCAGTTACAATAATGCCCTCAACTTTACTTTTAATAGCAAATTTTCGTTTAAGGTTATCTGTTAAATTACTAAAAGTAACATTATTTTTTACAACAGAAAATTTATTATCAGAAGTTTTATCGCTTACCTTGTCGTTTACTTTTTTAGGCTCTATATCCTCTTCACTACTAATCTTGCCACTTAATTCTTGATTTTTGCCATTTCGTACAACGATAATTTTTACCTCTTGATCAACGGTAGTTTCAGCAACCATTATCTGCAGCCTCCTAGAATTTTTTACCGGTTGTCCAGCAAATTCTATTATTACATCCCCAGGTTTTATACCAAATTTATCAGCTGGACCATCTTTTTGTACTTCCACTACTAACGCTCCCGAAGCTTCTTTTAACTCAAACCCTTCAGCTATTTCATTAGTTACTTCTTGAATTACTACCCCAAGCCTACCGCGATTAATTTTTCCATTTTGCCTTAGCTGGTCAATAATTGATTTAGCAGTATTAGATGGAATAGCAAACCCAATACCAATACTAGTCCCAGAAGGTGAAAATATTGCTGTATTGACTCCTATAACTTCACCATTAATATTGAACATTGGACCACCGGAATTACCATTATTAATAGCCGCATCAGTCTGTATAAAATCATCTACTATACCGTTAGTGTTATCAATATCACGTCCCTTTGAAGATATAATACCAGCAGTTACTGTTCCTCCAAGTCTACCAAAAGGATTACCAATAGCAATAACCTGATCTCCTACCCTAGCTTTACTGGAATCACCGAATTTTACAAAAGGCAAAGGAGTTTCGATCTCAATTTTTAAAAGAGCAAGATCAGTTTTTTTGTCACTACCTACCAATTTGGCTGATAGCTCCCTATTATCCGTTAATTTTATGTGAATCTCATCTGCATTTGCAACTACATGATGGTTGGTAACAATAAAACCTGTAGGATCTATAATAAAACCAGAGCCAAGGGGAACAGATTTAGGATTTGAATACATTTCATCAAAATCAAAAGGTAGATTAAAACGCTCCAAAAGTTCATTAAAATGATCGAATGGAAAACGCTCAAAAGATTTTTTATGAGAATCCTCTAATTTTTGGTTATATTGTACTGTATACACATTTACCACAGCTGGAATAAGTGGCTCAACAATGTCTGCAAAACTATAATTATGGGATTCAGGTATCTTTATTGGCACTGACTGTAAATTATTAGATTCCTCAGGAGTAATTTTGCTTGGCTGGATATTTTCAGCAAAAACAGAAGATGCCAACCACATAGTCATCAGAAAAGTGACAATTAAATACCTTAGTAAATTGTTAAACTTACAAATATTTTGGACTATATCATCTACCCAATTACTAATCATTTTTACTCTCTCAATGTCATTCTATTTACCCAAATTTAGATATTTAAATAGCTCTGCTTCCGGAGACAACACAAAAGAAGTATCATCTTTCTTTAAAGTATTTTTATATACTTCCAAGGATCTATAAAATTTATAGAATTCTGGATCAACAGAATAAGCAAGATTATATATCTTAGCTGCCTCCATGTCACCATCACCTTTTATGATTTGAGATTGCATATAAGCTTCAGCAAGTAATATTTTACTTTCTTTGTCAGCTCTTGATCTTATACGAGCCCCTTCTTCTTGTCCTTCAGCTCTTATTTGGGTAGCTTCTTTTTCACGAGCAGTTTGCATGCGACGATAAATTGCTGCACTATTCTCTTTCGGTAAATCAGCTCTTAAGATTCTAACGTCAATTACATCAAGTCCAAAATTCTTTGCTTCCTCATTAACCTGATTTAAGATATTTGACATTATGTCAGACCTTGCACTTGTAAGAAGACTAGTCAAAGGTAATCTACCTATAACCTTTCTCATTGAAGATTCTAGGTTTTTATTAAGTCTAATTTTAACACCTTGGTAGTTATGTACAGTTTTGTAAAACATCACAGGATCAACAATACGAAATTTGGCAAAAGCATCTACGATTACCCTTTTCCCATCAGAAGCAGTTAGCTCTTTTGCTTCCGCCTCTACATTTAAGATACGTTTATCAAAAAATTCAACATTCTGAATAAATGGAATCTTTATATTTAATCCTGGACTTTCAATGGTTCTCATTGCTTCACCAAATTGAAATACCACAGCGGAATGGCGTTGATCAACAGTAAATAAAGCACTGGTAACTGATAATAATAATCCGAAAACTACGAAACTTATATAATAAATTGTCTTCATCCAGCATTACTCCTTAATTTTATTTTGCTGAATTGCCATATGCGGCAAAACGCCATTAGTACCCATAATAACTTTGCTGGTATCCATTAGAATATTTTCTATAGCTTCTAAGTAAAGGCGATCCTTAGTTATTGACTTATTAGCAACATATTGTGTATATACAGCAGCAAACCTTTTGCTGTCTCCTTCAGCTCTTGAGATAACCTCTTGTCTGTAACCTTCTGCTTCTTGGACAATTTTAGCTGCCTGCCCTCTAGCTTTAGGTAAAATATCATTATTATAGGATTGTGCTTGATTTATCTCACGTTCTTTATCGGCTTTAGAAGTTTGTACATCCCTATAAGCATCAATTACTTCAGCTGGCGGCTCAGCTTTTAGTAACTGCACTTTCTCAATACCAACACCAGCATTATAATGATCAAGGATTTTCTGTGTTAAAGCTTCAATCTTATTAGTGATTTCTTGTTTTTGGTCTGATAATATCGAAGAGATAGGAGTATTGCCTATAACTTCTCTTATAGCACTTTCAGCAGCTGTTTTTACAGAATCTTCTGGATTAACAATATTAAAAATATATTTTTCTAAATCAGTAATATGCCACATTACATCACAATTTAGTGCAACAATATTCTCATCGCCAGTAAGCATAGTACTTTCAGCAGCCACAGCTTTGGTGTTGTCCACATTAGATCTAAGGCTACTTGTTGATCTATAGCCGATCTCAATTCTACGAGACTGGTTTACCTTCTCAACTACTACCTGTTCAAACGGTAATGGAAGGTGATAATTCAAACCAGGGAATCCTTTACGAACAAACTTACCAAACCTCATTACTGCAGCTTCTTCTCCTTCCTTAACTTCATAAACTCCGGAGGCAAACCAAACAGCAACTAACGACAACAAAACTAACACCATTATGTTATTGTTGAAGCCAAACTTATTATAGAAATCATTAAGGTTAAACTTATTTTTTTTCCTTGGCCTAGTAAATATATTATATTCACTTTTTTCTTCCTCTTCAGAATCTCCCCAAGGGGATTTTCTTAGAACCTGAGTATATATTCGATTAAACATTTTCTACTATTGCTTTTTGTTAATTTGTATATTATATCACTAAATATAGTTAGCACTAATATCTTATAAAAGAAATTTAGTATATAATTATATCTTGTATATCTAACCGCGTCAAGGCTCGTTACTAAAAAATCAACACCTGTATTATAACATTTCTAGCATCTGAGGCTTATGAAAATATAGAAGTACTAGAACTACATGGACCTACTACTAAGATTAATGCTAAAATTACTCCTGAATCTGAATTCGATGTAACTTGTTACATCGAATTCAGGTTAGTATAGGTATAGTCAATTGATGAGAAGTTGGTGACGTCGTCACTCGTCGCTCGCCTATTACATATAGGCGTCGCTCCATCGCTCCTAGCACCAAATCCTCCTGAATTGACTATATTTGTAAACTTTCAACAGTTGTGCACCGGAGCGTACAACTAGTCATATCTTTACCCACATCTTTTTAAATAGGTTATACATATCAGGTTTTAATATCAAAGATGTATTTTTAAAGCCTAATAAGTATGACGCTTTTAAAAGATGTGGGTAAAGATATGACAACTAGTACGTGAGGAGCGGAGATCATGAAATACGATGATGTGATGATTAGTTTTCGGAAATGGTATTAGATGGTTAATTTTTATTAGAGGGTCAAACACTGTTTACAATTTATAGTTACGACCTAATAGGTATTTTAAAGATATATTAATTAATTCGTTTGCTATATCATTCATATTAAGATGCATAGCAAGTGGTACAAAATAACATAAAGTTTCATTAACTGTTTTATCAATTTTTTCAGAGGATTTTGCGTAAAGAGTTCTCATATTATGCAAACGATCAAAAATTTTAATAATCAATATATCTGACTTTCCTTGAATAAATAAAGAATTAATCATTTCCACGACACTAATCTTTTTTTCTAGTTTTATTCTAGTTAAGTCTTGAACTTGATTAGCAACTTTACTACCAAAGATAATATTAATCGTTTCTTCAGTTATATTTGTATCTTCAAGACAGTCATGAAGTAATGAGGTAACTATCATGTCTGTTCTAAAAAATCGTGGACGTGTTTGAGCCGTGTAAGTAGCAACCATGTAAGCTACCTCTATTGGATGTGAGTAATATGGCTCTCCTGATTGTCTTTTCTAGTCAGCATGATATTTCCTAGCATAATATATTGCTTTCTTAATTTCAATAATATCCACCTTGTCTTTAATATGTTTATTTAATATTAAAAGCTGGTTTAACAATCTTTTTGAGTATTGACACATTTTGAATTTTATTTGCCAATAATTCTGATCTCTCATAAAGTCTCGTATTTTTATAATAAATATAAAGAAACCATATATAAACACACTTGGTAAGACTGAAAATAGGGGGCGAGAATAGCATGCTAAAATTATGCTATTATAATTTAGTGCTTTTTAATTTTAATTCTTATGTTAAAATAATAAAAAGCAGTTCCTCTAATTGTTCAATGGTAAAATTATGAATAACTGGAAATTAAGAGCTATTACTGATTCTTATAGAGAAACTAAGGAATTTAGATTTAATAATTATATTATTAACCCACACGTAAAAAATATTATAGGAAATGTAAGAGACAAGACTTTATTGGAGATAGGTTGTGGATTTGGTAGATATTTAGAAATTTTCTATGCTGATAATCCACTGAAATTAGTAGGGTGCGACATTTCTCCTTATCAAGTAGAGCTATGTAAAGAAAATATCAAAAATAGTAATATTGAGTTACATGTGTTAGATTTTTCTGATGTTGAAAGTTCTGCAATTTTGGGACAACATGAATACGATATTGTATATAGTATCTTTGTGATTTTATATATAGATGCTTTAAGTAAATTAGAAATATTTATCAAAAATTGTTATGAATGCTTAAAACAAGGAGGAAAAGTTGTAATATGCACTTTAGATATTATAAGTGCATATTCTTATCCAGAGGTTTTTGATATATTAAAATTTCCCACGAAGTTTTTGAAAGATGAGTACACGGATGGTTGCCCCATAGAAATTAGTATTACAAATGATTGTGTTGTAACGTGCTATCATATGGATTTTGATACTATAAAGAGATTAATGGAAAAATTGGGCTTCAAGAATGTAAGGAAACATAACTTGTTTTTAAAAGAAAATGCTTTACAGAGCTTTACAGAACAAGAATTTAACCTTATAAAAGAATCTAATATACTCTTATTAATAGAGGCAGAGAAATAAATATAATAGACTCACCAATTTTAATCACTTTAAGTTTATTTAATTATACGAGAATTTGGTATGGAAGAAGATTTGAATTTTAGTATTGAAGAAGTCAAATGGTCTGAAGTTAAGGATGAAGTGTATAAGGTTAATCCTGAATTGACAGAAAAATGTGATAATGTTAATCAATGTGGAGGATATTCTTTATTCAAAATAAAATATCCTTATGGAGCATATATTGTTAATAGGGGGGAGTTTCATCTACCAACTAAAGACGGCAAACTAATTTCTATAAATGACTCAAGAATTCCAGAATTTCTAAAAAAGAAGTTGGGATATGGCCATATTCCCTTATCCTTAATTCTTAATAGTTTGAGCGAAGTATTTGTTCAGATACAAAATAGAATTGTTTCCCTTAATGTTCTTTTGACTGGTGAACTTTTTGGTCTATTTGAATTAATGCATATGTTAAACCAAACATCTTCATTAGATATGCCTATTTGGAATGTGTCAGCTGGAGCTCGCTCTACTGTCATGATTCCAAGTATTTCTGATACAGTGGGTCATAATAGGATTAAAAAGAAATTAGAGGCTGATATCTATGCTCCCTATGGTTTGTCAGATCATTGGCAGACATTTGTAGATATTAATAAGTATTTTCATAATTCAAATTGGAATAATAGCATTTTAGTATTTTCTAATGAGTGGTTTCTTCAACCAAATGATCTAGGATATAGTGGTTTTTATAATTATCTAGTTACTCAATGTTGGAAACAATTTCAATTGTTAGAAGATTTTACAGATTTTAGTTTATTATGGTCATTTTTTACTCATGCAATTAATCTACGTAATTTAAAACCACGATCATATCTAATAGACACTGTTAGACATTTAATTTTGATTTCTAAAGGTTCTGCTATAGCATTTAAGCCATCTACGGATGATACAGGTTTGCCAATGAGTTTAATACAGCAAATATATGTAAATGATTATAATCTAAAAGATTATATACCAAATATTATGCAACCAGCAAAATTTACTAAAAATAGTAAAGTCTATTATTCTCTTAGCTTTCCTACTCTATTTAATAGCTCTCCTTATTGTAGAAATCCTCCGAGTATAATTGAAGATCAAAGAGAGATTAAAAGATTATTAGATATTTTAATAAATACTATTCACCAAATTGAGAATCATAGTGCCAACTCCCTTAAAAACATAAAATTTGAGTTATTTCATTCTGGAAACGATCCATTTGGTCAGATATTATCTAGTAAAATTATATCTGAAGATGATGCTAGGTTTTTAGAGTATAATAGTAATGGTAAGGAAGCAAGAGTATTTTGCTCCTCATCTAGTTTTTTTAATGGTTGTATTGCTATCTGTAATAATGAGTAATTTTTTGAGTTTATTATGAGTAATTTAAATACACCCATATTAGAAACTCTACAAAGTATAATAGATAAATTAAAAGGATGTAGGTATCTTAATTTAAAAAATGTTACCTTTGTTTGTGTACAACATTTGTTATTTACAACAATAGATTTAATAAAATCTCTTATCAGATTAGGTGCTAAGCCGAATAATATTCATATAATGGGTAAAATATACTCAAATTGTCCTATAGTAATTGCCCAACTTATAGAAATGGGAGTAAATTACTATCCTAGTTCCCAACCGCAACAATTTGGCTATTTTAACTATTATTTTAATACAGATATAGCTAATATGTGGACTAATGTTGCTACTACCATAATAAATGTAAAATCTGACACTATTATCATACTAGATGATGGTAGTAAATGTACAACAACTATTCCAAAGTTACTAAGTGATAATTACAAGGTCTTTGCTGTAGAGCAGACATCATCAGGGGTTGTTCATATTATTAAAAACAATTATACCACGTTACCTTTTATTAACGTTGCTTATTCTGCTGCAAAGCAAATATTAGAGTCTCCAATGATTGCTCAGACCGTCATACGAAAACTTGATAAAATTTTGCCTTTACAATCTCGTACTCTTGTATGTGGAGTAGTAGGTTTTGGAGCTATAGGGAGAGCTATTGCACAAAAATTATTATCTTTAAATCATAAAGTAATAATATATGATAGATCTGACAGTAAGTATAATCTTATGAAGCAGATTAAAACTACAAATAATATTCTATCTTTATTTCAAAAATCTGAGTATATTTTTGGTTGTACAGGAGAAGATATTACTTTATCTCTTGACGTCAATAAAATACGAGGAACAAAGAATCTAATTAGTTGCTCATCACAAGATATAGAATTTCAGTCATTACTGCATATTATTCAAGATAATTCTTCTATTAATACCTCTAACGTATTGGATAATATCGAATATTCTACAGATAGTGCAACGTTCAATATTTTTAGAGGAGGATACCCTGTAAATTTGGATAATTCTGGAGAATCTGTGCCAGCCAATGATATACAACTTACTCGAGGATTATTACTTGGTGGAATCGTGCAAGCAGTATTTCATTTAGTTCAAGAGGTTAATCACAAGCCACAACAATATATGTTACATCCTAAAATACAAAAATCAATAGTGAAAGAATTAGTATATAATCAAAAGTACAAATTTTCTAATGATTTAGTAGTTATGAATTTTTTAGATGAAGAATGGATTAAAAATAACTCTAGCGGAGAATATGTAAGTAATGATATTATCTCACGATATTTTCTATAAACCTAAATTTCCGATTAAGAGTAGATAAAAAGTTGATGGAAATGAGGTTTAGTTTTCCCACCCGCCGCATGATAATCCACTTCTATAGCATAATTTTTGCTCATATTTATCTCGAAGATGAGGAGCGAAGCCTATAGATAATAGGCGAGCGACGAGTGACGACGTCACCAAATTCTCCTGAATTGACTATACCAATGTCAATCTTGGCTTTGTGGTTAATAAAGTTAAGATAAGTACTGTCTTGTGTCACTAGCAATAAATTATCATTATTGTTGTTAATTCTATCAGTAGTTTGCCTAAAATGCGACTCTATTAAATGATCATTGTTAACTTTGCTATTAACAAAAAAAATCATAAGATTGTCTTTGATCTTGTGGATTATCAAAAAGATTCTTAATACAGATTACGCGAATTCGGGATAAGAATTTGTCAATTCTTATCCCAAATTCGGTAAAATTATCGAAACAATCAGATTTGAGACGGCTCTGCATCTGATTGTTAAATTAATATTTTGCTAAAAACATGATTTTAAAAGATTAAAATCATGTTTTTAGCTTTAGAAAGGTTTAAAATGCATTTGCAAAACCGCTTTAAGAATACATTTTTCCTTATATTAAAGCCAATTCGGGATAAGAATTAGTTAATTCTTATCCTGAATTGGGGTAGATTGTAAATTTTGCCATTAGAGCTGTAAAAATCTTTAAAGCTTTTGATTTAAGACGTTGATCTTTTAAAACTAAACTTTCAAATTCTGATTCAAAAAATAACTTATTACTTCCTTCTCCTAGTCCCAAACTATCCAATTGCTTACCTCAAATCTTAAAAAATAAAATTTAATATTATCTTATTTCTTTTTAATCCTTGCAATTAAAACTTAAGGCTAACTGTTAGATTTGGTTTCGGCTCGGATGTTTCGTTGTCTACGCTTTACTACTGTCGTTACCTTCAGCTGCACAAGACTCGCTATATGGTGGAGCTATCTACTCCTTCCATAATAGGATTTTCACCCGTAAGATTAATGCACCTTATCTTGACGCACACACAATCAATTGGACAGAGCCTAGAGCCTTAATAATTCACATTTTTCCAGTCGGAGCGTTTAGTTTCTCCGGTTTTATAAAAAGAAGTTACTTCTTTTATAAAATGTTCAAAATCCGGATTTTCTTTAACGAGCCTATTAGCCATATTCCAATCAATCTCTAATCTTTCTTTAGCAGGAATTAGTATTCGACCTTTTTCGGATTCGTTTATGTTTAATAAAATGAATCCTATACCGTGCCTAGCAGAAAGAATTTCCAGTTCACGAGAAGTGTTACTATCCTTGCTTTCTACTAGAGAGAAAGCTACTAAATATCCATAGTGAGCCCATGACGAATTTGATAATGCTTGAAAAAAAGATTCTCGTACATTGGAGTGATTAATTGTTACTTTCACCTCAAAAGACCAAAGTTTAGCTTTTATATCCGCATATTGTTTGACGCAATCTTTGATCGGCTCTGCCCAACCTTTCGTCATAGCCTCCATTCCCACTAGGTCGGGATATAACCATTTATTAGCATTAGTACCACTACGATTTGAAGAACGTTTATCATTAATAGTCATGTTATAAATACTAAGCTCATCCCAAAGAAATTCTGAAAGCTTTAGATACACCTCTTTTTCTTTTATGTTTGACCATTTTTCATCTTCTTCTATCTCCGCTTGATCAGTTTTTTTAGTAAAATAATATTTGCGCGGACACTCTTGTGTTATTTTAATACCAGGCTCTTGTTTTTGTATGGCTTCATTACGTTCTTTAGTCATTTCTCCACTAAAGAGTACTATAATAATTTGAGCTATTTTTGCTGGATCAGTTACATTGAGTATTGATTTGCATTTACTGTTCTCCGCTTTTCTCTTGACTTCCTCAGGATAAGTTTTTACTAGCCATGCAGCTATTTCTCTAGAAGTAAATTTCCGACCTTCATTGGCTTTAAGGAAACCAATAATTGCTCTGTTACGGTTAAATTGCATAGATACTACTATTTTATAAACTACTAATAAATAATAATCAGAATAGTAAAGAATTTAAATATAACTAATATATAATTCCAAGTTATTATCTTTAAATTTAAATGTAGTTGTAATATTACAACTTATTCATTTTTCACAAATACCCAATCTTTATCGGAAGACTCAGTTTCACTATAATAATAGTTTTGTTTAGAGAACTGTTTTAATTTTTCAGGTACGTCTATAAGATTTTCTGCAATAAAGTTAAGCATGCTGCCCCTAGCTTTTTTGGAGTTTATAGCTATTATTTGTAATTTATTATTTCTTTTTTCTTTAAAATATATATTAATTATTGGATATTTAAGAGCATTTTGATTTATGGCGGAGGAATATTCATTAGAGGCTAGGTTGATTAGATATTTATTTTGGTGAGTTGCTAATATTTGATTTAGATAATTGGTAATATCAATTTGCCAAAAACTGGATAATTTTTCTAAGTTTGGCAATTTTGTTGACATTTCTAGCCTATAGGGTTTTATTTTATCTAAAACTCTTAGTGGTCCATATAAACCTGATATAATTAACGTGTGTCCTTGCAAGAAATCCCATTGCTCTTTAGAGAAACTGCGTCTATCAATATTATCATAAACATCCCCATCATAGGCAAATATCGCTTGCTTTTGAGGATGGTTATCGAAATCTTGAAATCTATGATAATTAAGCTCAGCCAGTTTATCACTAATCCCCATTAATTGCCTGATCTGATTTTGTGATAGGCTTTTACATATCTGTAAGAGATACTGCATTTTAGTAAGGAAATGCGGTTGCGTACATGGTAAATCCGGTATTTCCGAGATAAAATCTTGAGTCTTAGCTGGTGAAATTATACTTAGCATATCTGTAGTTTAGACAAGAAATTTACAATTTAACTGATTCAATTAATTTTCTAACTCCATCTACTGATTTATTAAATAGAGCTTGTTCTTCATCATTTAATTTTATTTCCACTATTTTTTCTACACCATTTTTACCAATAATAACTGGCACACCGACATACATATCTTTTACTCCATATTCTCCTTGAAGATAAGCAGCACAACTTAATATTTTACGTTTATCTTTTAGATAACTCTCTAACATTTCAATAGCAGAAGTTGCCGGAGCGTAATAGGCAGAACCATTTTTAAGTAGTGAAACAATTTCTCCACCACCATTTTTTGTGCGATCTATTATCGCATTAATACGTTCTTTCGTCGACCACCCCATTTCTACTAAATCTAAAACTGGTATGCCGTTAATTGTCGAATATCTAACCAAAGGAACCATTGAGTCACCATGACCTCCAAGTACAAAACTACTAACATTTTCTACAGAAACATTAAATTCATTGGCTAAGAAAAAGTTAAATCTTGATGAGTCAAGCACCCCAGCCATACCAACCACCATATTGCTAGCTAGTCCACTTTCCTTTAACATTACGTAAACCATAGCGTCAAGTGGATTGGTTATAACAATGACAAAAGCGTTCGGTGCATATTGCTTAATGTTGCTAGCCACAGTTTTTATAACAGTAGTATTAACATTAATTAAATCATCACGACTCATTCCAGGTGAACGTGGTACTCCAGCTGTAACAATTATAGCATCTGAACCTTCTATGTCTTTATAATTGTTAGTACCTTTAGCAATTATATCTGATCCAGTAATTGCTCCAGCTTGTGATATATCTAAAGTCTTACCCTGCGAAGGACCTTCAGATAAATCAAACATAACTATATCAGCAAGTTCTCTAAGACTGATCAAATGTGCAAGTGTTCCGCCAATCTTTCCCCCACCAATTAAAGCAATTTTTGTTCTTTTAGCCATACTTCCTCCTGAAAAGCATTTTATGAATTCATTGAATCAAAAAATTCTGTATTAGTTTTAGTGTTTTTAAGTTTATCAATTAAAAATTCTGCTGCATCGATAGTTCCCATTGGGTTAATGATTCTACGAAGAACCCACATTTTGGTTAAAATGGCTTTATCAACCAATAGCTCCTCTTTACGTGTACCAGATTTAGTAATATCAATCGCAGGGTAAACGCGCTTATCAGCTATTTTGCGATCGAGGACTATTTCAGAATTACCAGTACCTTTAAATTCTTCAAAGATTACCTCGTCCATACGAGAACCGGTTTCAATTAAAGCAGTTCCTATTATAGTCAATGAACCACCACTCTCAATATTTCTTGCCGCTCCAAAGAATCTCTTTGGACGTTGCAGAGCATTTGCATCAACTCCCCCAGTAAGAACCTTACCAGACGAGGGTACAACAGTGTTATAAGCTCTTGCAAGTCTTGTTATTGCGTCAACCAATATTACTACATCTCTTTTATGCTCGACCAACCTTTTAGCTTTCTCAATAACCATTTCAGCAAGCTGAACGTGTCTAATAGCGGGTTCATCAAAAGTTGAGCTAACTACTTCACCACGCACTGAACGTTGCATATCAGTAACTTCTTCTGGGCGTTCATCAATTAACAAAACAATTAAAAATACTTCGGGGTTATTGGTGGTAATAGCATGAGCTATATTTTGCAATAGAACAGTTTTTCCTGTTCTTGGTGGAGCAACAATCAACGCACGTTGTCCTTTACCCATAGGAGCAACCAATTCAATTATTCTTGTACTAAAATCCTTACTATTATCTTCTAGCTCTAGGGATAATTTTTCTTCAGGATAAAGTGGCGTTAAATTATCGAAATGTACTCTATGATATGCCTTAGAAGGGTCTTCAAAATTAACTTTGTTTACTTTTAACAAGGCAAAATAACGTTCTCCTGGTTTTGGAGCTCTAATTTGCCCTTCTACCGTGTCCCCTGTACGTAGTCCAAAACGACGAATCTGACTTGGGGAAATATAAATATCATCAGGACCGGCTAAGTAATTTACTTCTAGAGATCTAAGGAAGCCAAACCCATCAGGTAAAATTTCAAGTACGCCTTCTCCTGAAATCAAATCACCCTGCTCAACAGATTTCTTGAGTATAGCAAAGACTAGCTCTTGTTTTAGCAAAGCACTAGAATTTTCAATATTAAGATTTTCTGCTTGTATTTGCAATTCTTCAGGTGACTTACGTTTTAATTGTTTAAGATTGATGATAACAATACCATCTTTATTAGGATTATCATACTTAGTATTATTATTATAATAAATATCAGGTGATTCCTTATTGTTAGTAACTGTATTTTGGGTCATACCTATTTTTTTTAGATTAGTTAAGATCAAACTTTTCTAGAAACTTTATTCTTTCTAAGTCATTTTGTTGTTAGAATTAATCGAAGGAATTCTCATGTACACCAGTACTACTTACGATTTTTTGATTAATTTTTTAGTAAAAATTCCTTTCATAGCTAGTTTTGAAATAGGTCTATTGCTTTAAAAACTGGGAGAATCACGAAACCTACGAAAGTCAAGTTACTTAAAGATTAAGGTTAGACTACTACTCGAATGATTAGACTTCTTGCATAATTCTACTTTTGTTGGTAATTTATTCATAGTGCCTAGGCTCGAATCCGTAACGGAATTTGAGTGTGCTGCAAGTCGAGATTTCGTGGCTTCCTTAAATCCTTGCACATAAGTGAACTCTGCAAGAAATTTATTGAAATTAGCATCACAAAATTTTGACAGCTCAGCTAGACTATGTGGACCTAGAGAGCATTCGTATTTCCGAGTAACTAACTTAATTTGGGAATTGATATTAATACTAACTTAATTATTTATATTTATCAAATTATTTTGCGGTTGTCAAACAAATTACACATGGTAGGATAATTTAAAAGTATAACCAATAGTTGATGCACATGTGTATATACTCGGTCAACTTCAAGAATTAAGGTCGTCGTGTCTAAAGCACCATAGTACCCTACATTTTTCTATAATCGTCATAGCAAGGCTCTTTAGATGCCGTGGCGATCTAGGTAAACAGCGAAGCTGTTTTTTTAGAGTAACGCTTCGCGTATCTTAGATTGCCGCGTCGCCGCTTTCAGTGACTCCTTGCTAATAGACGATCAACAACTATTTTAATAGTGGTTATATAAAAAATGTAGGGTACTATGAGTGACCCACGCAACAAAGTCAGTCAATTTACCATAACCTTCCTTTATTTACTGCTTTAAGAGCAGGTTTAGTAGGTGTTGCTAGTTCTCTTTTAATTGTTTCTACATGCCTTAACGTTTTTTTTACTTGTTGAATTTCTATTTTAACATTATTACTAATAATCCTAGACATGCTTGGATTATTTTGCGGCGTTTGAGTTTCCTGAACTATTGGGGCTTTTGTAGGTATTTCTTGCTCTGATTTTATTGCTATCATTGAAGTATTTATGGTATCTTGCCTAGCATGCACTTCTTCTACCTTTGGGTTGGGCAGGTCAGTAGCATCTTCAGCTAGCTCTTGATATCTAGATTTGTCCATCTGTGCTATCGAATTGCTTTGTAACTTATCCACCAAGACTCTGTTATCTAGTTGGTCCGTAGTTAACTCATTTAACCTGTGTGCTTCTATATTTTCTAACTTAGCTTCTGTTGGTGTTGATACCACAAAATCAGAACTACTAGGTTCGGGTATTTGTTTTGTTTCTATGCTAGAATGTTGAGTAAGAGGAGGTGGTGGTGTGGACACTGAAGTTGACATGGTTGGTGCAGTTTGATTGCTATATTTGTCTGTAAGATGTGTAGCAATATCCTGTAAATTATTTGTAGAAATAGGTAATTTTTTAATCACAGAAGAATACCAAGATTTATCTGATGCAATTTTATTTGTTATGTCAGATATTATCTCGTCTTTATGATTTATTAATTGCTCAGAACCAAGTTCTATTAAAGTCGGAGATAATTGTTCCGAGATTTTATTATTTTGTTGTTCTGTAATCTTTATATCTGTTTTATTTTGAATTCTGTTAATAGATTCTTTAAGGATTGGTTTTGAGACTAATTCTGCATCTTTATCTTTAATAATTGGATTAATAGAATCGGCAAATCGTTTGATATTTTCTTCTGTAATTTTTGTTGTATCTAAGGTTAGAAACGAAGAATTTTTTGGAGCATTATCTACACTAAAAAATTTCTGAGCTTCCTTGCCAATTAAGCTATGTAGCTCTGTTAGTTTCCACTCTTCAAATAACTCAGTTGCTAATTCACTGGGTATATGGACATAAGGTAGAAGCTGTTTACAAAAAGCCTCTTGTCTGATCTTTTTTTCTTCTATAGAACCAGTATCTTGTATATTTATACTAAGAGTCAATAAAAGTTTTTTAGTTTCATTTTCTCTATAATTAACAAACTCTGGACTTAACCCATTATTCCTACTATCTATTAATTCTTTTATAAAAGAATTAGCAGATTCATTAACTGCATTAGAAAGAACTGTACGTTCTGTCTTATTAAGTTTTGTGAATTCTTTAGCAAATTTAACAGTTTTATTTCCTTGGCTAATAGTTTTATTAAAAATATTAAGTTGCTCGGTACTAAAATGTCTTGCATCTGCTTGTAAACTTTCCATAGTTTTGTTAATTACTGTACTGGCATAATCTGATTTAGGAATTGCTTGACCTTTTAACTCTAATATTACTTTTTTAACCGCTTCAAGAGCGATCTTATCCTTATCATTGTTACTTTTAATATCATTTAATACAAATCCCTTTAAACTAGCTTCTAAGTTTGCAAATTGCCTATCTGCTTTTGCCTTGTCATTGTCGTTCATAAGGCTTTTAGAACGTTCTATATTTAAACTAAAATTATCAAGAAGTTCTTCTGTCTTTTTATCAGATAAATTACAGTAAAAACTTTCTGTTGCTAATCCAGTCATTACACTCATAAATGATTCGTTAGTACCAATGAGTACTCCATTAGCTATAAATTCTTTTGATAATTGTGGAGTTGGTTGTTTTAGAAATTTAAGTTTATATGTGTATGCCCTTCCTATTAATTTATTTATATTTTCAATCTCGTTTTTAGTGTTAACTCTAATAATATCATCTTTTTTATCTGCTAAATGGCTATCACTTTCGTACCCAGAATCAACAGATCTTACTGATATATTATCATCTTGATTCGTACTATATTCAGAAGGAATAGACTCCTTATCACTCTCAAAATTAGATATATTTAAATTACTGGATTCTATAGTTGCTCTATCGTCTGACATAAAAACCTTTCATTATACGCGAATTTGGGATAAGAATTGACAAATTCTTATCCCAAATTCGGTGAAGTTATAGAAACAATCAGATTTGAGACGGTTCTGCATCTGATTGTTAAATTAATATTTTGCTAAAAACATGATTTTAAAAGATTAAAATCATGTTTTTAGCTTTAGAAAGGTTTAAAATGCATTCGCGTTAGCCGCTTTAAGAATGCATTTTTCCTTATATTAAAGCCAATTCAGGATAAGAATTAACTAATTCTTATCCTGAATTGGGGTATTATATTAATCATAAAATTAGAGGACATATAATCCCTATTACATAAAGAATCTCTATTGAATTGATGATTCTTGCAAGCATTTTGATGTAGAACAAATGTACTTAACGCATTTCAGAGTTGGTGTTGTTGTATTTTTGTGCAAAACCCTGCTAATATTTATTCTTCACAATTGTTTGCCTTCAGCTATAATATCATATGTAGATATTCTAAGAGTTAATTATGTTACAAATTAGCGATAAAATTTTTTCTAATCTTAGTGGGCAGGAAAAATATGATATAATAAGCAGTAAGCAACGTGGAGATTGGGATAATACAAAAGATTTTATTATTAAAGGTAGAGAATGGATAATTGATGAAGTAAAAAAATCAGGTCTGCGAGGGCGGGGTGGTGCTGGATTTTCGACTGGCACCAAATGGTCGTTCATGCCTAAAGATCACCCGAAACCTAGCTATCTAGTGGTTAATGCTGATGAATCAGAACCTGGTACGTGCAAGGATCGTGATATTTTAAGGTATGAGCCACATAAATTAATTGAAGGTTGTTTGCTCGCCAGTTTTGCTATTAACGCACATACTTGCTATATATATATTCGTGGTGAATTTTATAATGAATCCTCCAATGTACAGCGTGCTATAGATGAGGCTTATGATGCCGGTTTTATAGGCAGTAATGCTTGTGGTACAGGGTATCATCTTGACATTCATTTGCATAGAGGGGCTGGGGCGTATATTTGCGGTGAGGAAACAGCTCTGCTCGAAAGCTTAGAGGGCAACAAGGGCTTCCCTAGATTAAAGCCACCATTCCCAGCTAATTTCGGCTTATATGGTTGTCCAACAACTATTAATAATGTTGAATCAATTGCCGTTGTGCCTACTATACTCCGGCGTGGAGCTGATTGGTTTGCTGGAATCGGTAAGCCTAATAATACCGGAACAAAGATTTTCTGTATTTCTGGTCATGTAAATAAGCCATGTAATGTTGAAGAAGCCATGGGCGTACCTTTAAAGGAGTTGATTGAGAGATATGCCGGGGGTGTACGGGGTGGATGGAGTAATCTGAAAGCTATTATCCCAGGTGGTTCATCAGTACCGTTGCTACCAAAGTCATTATGTCAGGATGTTGCAATGGATTTTGATAGTTTAAGGTCAGCTGGTTCAGCACTCGGGACTGGTGGAATCATTGTTATGGATAATTCTACGGATATTATTTACGCTATTGCTAGGCTTAGTAAATTCTACATGCATGAGTCTTGCGGTCAGTGTAGCCCCTGTCGAGAAGGTACAGGTTGGATGTGGCGAGTTATGATGCGACTGGTACGCGGTCAGGCAAAAATAGATGAAATAGATCAATTATTGGACGTTACAAAAATGATCGAAGGTCGTACTATTTGTGCCCTTGGAGATGCTGCTGCTTGGCCTATTCAAGGGTTAATTCGTCATTTCCGTCATGAGATTGAAGAAAGGCTAGCCAAGCAAGGGGTTTAGTTTAGATTGCTCTGTTACTGTTAGCAAATTAGTATCATATAAATGAAGAAAATAATAGCTCTGAACATAAGTAGAAAATCTCAATTTATTATTGCATTTGCTATAATGGGGTTATTATTGCTTATATCATATCGTAGTTGTTCATCTTGTATTACTTACATGTTACCATCAGAATATTTAAATAATGGAAATTTAGCATATTTCCAATTTAATAATTATAATAAACTACAAGAATTACTTCCTAAAAATATTAGATATATCGAACAATATAATATAATTGCCAGTGGACAATTTAGTGTTAACCAATTTAAAAATGCTATTGGGTGTAAAACAGATATTATTGATGTTGATTTAAGGAGTGAGTATCATGGATTCAATGATCTAAACCCAGTGTCCTTTATCAGTTTACCATATAATGACGTTAACGCTAATAAATCTCAAGAGGAAATTATACTACAGGAGCAATATCTTTTTGGTTCAATATTACCAACTTACAAGCAACTTAGTATATATGTAAATAATTTGAAGACTACGCCAACAAAGAAGGACCTAGCAATCTGTATACCTATTTCTACTAAGACTGAAGCTGATATAATGGCAGGTTTGAATATTGATTATTATAGAATTACCACATTAGATCATCGAGAACCTAATCGTGATAATTTAGATAGAATGGTAGCACTTTTTGATCAAAAATTAAAATTAAATCCAAGTCGATGGGTTTATTTACATTGCTTAGGTGGAGATGGTCGTGCCACGACAGCTACAGCTGAGCTTATGATGTTAAAACAACAAGAAGCTGGCGAGTTACAACCATTCGATGATTCGGTAACATATGTAGAATCTGTGAGTAATGGTTATAAGCTAGTCCCAAGTTGTAAGCCTAGTGATCAAAATTATCGCTGTCAGTGGAAGTGGGATCGTTATAATACCTTAAAAATATTCTATAATTTTGTACAAACAAGAACTAAGAATCAAACTTTTAGTGATTGGCATAATGTAATGTTCCACAAGAAAAAGACATTGTAATTAACTTGATTATATTAATAATTTATGTTTTAATTAATCATATTAATTAAAATAATTATTATCATGGAAGAATTAAATGCAACTGAAGCAAAACGTGAGTTTGGTGAATTACTTATCAAAGTGCAAACAGAACCTATCAGCATTAGTAGACATGGCAAGCCTATAGCTGTAATAGTTTCTGATAAAGAGTTTCATGAATTAGAATCTTTTAAAGAACAAGTATTAAAACTTGCAATTTCTGAAGGATTAGATGACTTAGCAAAAAATAAAATACACTCTCATAAGGTTGTTTTTGATAACTTAAAAATAAAGCTTAATGGTTCAGTGTAAATTTACAAATAGTGCGAAACGTGATCTTGAAGATATTACAGATTATACACTAAAACATTGGGGAAGGCAGCAAACTATAAAATATTTAGATGAGATACATAACAAAGCTATTGCTTTAAGTCTTAATCCTAATATAGGTACTTTACGAAATGATATATATCCTACCTTATTGAGCTTCCCTACAAAAAAACATATATTGTATTATCTAAAACAAGAGTATGGTATTATCATAGTTAGAGTATTACACAAACATATGTACTATAAGCTTCATAACTTTCCAAACCTCAATAACCTCAAATAAAATCATTCCAAAAAATATGTCATATTTTTTACAGTATTATATATAATGCAACCTAATTTATTTTTGTTAAGTAAAAAACGTGAAAAAAAAGCTCTTTATTAAAACTTACGGATGTCAAATGAATGTATATGACTCCCTCAAGATGCAGGATTTGCTAGAGCCATTTGATTATCAGCCAACTGATTCTATGTACCAAGCTGATATGATTATTTTAAATACTTGTCATATTAGGGAGAAAGCTGCAGAAAAAATGTATTCCGAGCTTGGTCGCATCAAACAAATTAAAGATGATAGAAAATCAAAGGGAGAAGGTAATGTAATCGTTACTGTTGCTGGATGTGTTGCACAAGCTGAAGGTGATGAAATTTTTAGAAGAGCTAGTTATGTAGATATAGTAGTAGGACCACAATCTTACTACGATTTACCAGAGTTGATAGCAAAAATTGCTAGACATGAAAAACATGTAATTAAATTGGATTTTGTTGAAGAAGCTAAATTTGATAAGCTACCTGAACAGTCTAATATACAAGGAGTAAGTAGCCTTATTTCAGTTCAAGAAGGTTGTGACAAATTTTGTACTTTCTGTGTTGTACCTTATACTCGGGGTGCAGAATTCTCAAGGAGTCTAGAACAAATATACAGGGAAGTTATAAGGTCCGTTTCAAACGGAGCAAGAGAAGTAATCTTGCTAGGTCAAAATGTTAATGCTTATCATGGACAAACTATTGAAGGCAAAGAGTGTAGTTTAGCAGATATAATCAGTTATATAGCAGAAATACCAAATATTGAGCGTATTAGATACGTTACTTCTCATCCTATTGATATGACAGAAGATTTGATTCTGTTACATGGGTCTGAACCAAAATTAATGCCGTTTTTGCACTTGCCAGTACAGTCAGGTTCTAACAAAATTTTAAAATCAATGAATCGTAGGCATAACAGAGATTATTATTTCGATATTATTAATCGTTTGAGGAATGCAAGAAAAGATATAGTCTTTTCATCTGATTTTATTGTAGGATTCCCCGGGGAAACGGATGAAGACTTTGCTGACACTTTAGATCTAGTAAAGAAGGTTGGTTATGGTCAGTGTTATTCTTTTAAATATAGTCCAAGACCTGGTACACCTGCTGCGGTTAAAGAGCAAGTGCCTGAACATATCAAATCTAGGCGTTTAGCAATTTTACAGCAAGAAATATCTCGCCAACAATTATTGTTTAATGAAAGTTGTATTGGCAAAATAATGCCAGTATTGTTTGATCGTGACGGTAAATTGGACAATCAACTGATAGGGAAAACATGTTATATGCAGTCGGTGCATGTAATAAACCCTGCAAGAGATTTGTTTGGTCAGATTATCGATGTAAAAATTATCAATGCTGGGGCAAATAGTTTGAGCGGAGAAATGGTGCTGTAATCCAATTTACGCGAATTCGGGATAAGAAATAACTATTCTTATCCCGAATGGGGGTAGTCATCACAACGTAAACTGGGAGCTAAAAAATAAACAGGAAGGATGTTTTAGATGATGATATTATATAAAATAAAACTTTCACTTGAATAAATGTAAGAAACACACTATCAAAAATGCTCAAACTTTTATATATATTTTTTAAATTATTTACAATATTAGGGCTAATAGCACTTAGTGTGTGTATATATTTGTTGTATCATTACTCTAAGGATTTACCGGACTATTCTCAACTTGCCGATTATCATCCACCATCGGTAACAAGAGTATATGCCCAAAATGGGAAATTAATGGAGGAATATGCTTTGGAACGTAGAGTTTTTGTACCTATTAGTAGTGTACCACGCTCTCTTATAGAGGCGTTTATTTCAGCAGAAGATAAGAATTTTTTTGAACATCCAGGAGTTGATGTTATAAGTATAATCAGAGCAGCAATATTAAATATCTCTAATATCGTACACCGTCGTAGAGTGGAAGGAGGGTCAACTATTACCCAGCAAGTAGTTAAGAATTTTTTATTAAGCTCTGAGGTATCGATAGAACGTAAGATTAAAGAGGCGATTTTATCATATATGGTCTCAAAAACTTTTACTAAAGATCAAATTTTGGAGTTATATCTTAATCAAACATTTTTTGGTAGGGGAGCTTATGGAGTTGCCATGGCTGCTCAGAATTATTTTAATAAGTCTATTGAAGATTTAACTGTTGCCGAATCAGCTTTTATCGCTGGTCTACCAAAAGCACCATCAAATTTTAATCCGGAGAGAAATTATGCTAGGGTGAAAGATCGTAGAGATTATGTTATTATGAGAATGTTGGAAGATGGTTATATAACGCAAGAGACAGCAAAAGAAGCAGTAGATAGTCCTATTACTTTGCAAAAGCGGGATCGTAATGAAACCGTTACAGCCGGTTATTATGCTGCACAAGTACGGGAAGAAGTCATTAGTAAAATTGGCAGTAAAGAATATTTCTATACTGGAGGGTTAACGGTCATTACTTCACTTGATGCTGGTTATCAGCAAGCTGCAGAAAATGCTCTTAGGCAAGGCATAAGAGCATATGATAGGAAGCATGGTTTTAGAGGAGTCATAACTAATATTGATCTAAATAACTGGCAAGATAATTTAAATAAAGTAGCAAAGCCTCCAGCTATTTTAGAATATCAATTAGCTGTGGTATTAAATGTTGCAGATAATCAAGCGGAAATTGGTCTTTGTGACTTGAGTAAGTCAAAAATAGTTTTATCGGAAATGAAATGGGCAAAAAATGATCTTAAATCAGTAAAAACTCTTTTAAAGAAAGGTGACGTTGTAGTAGTCGAAAAAGTAAATGCTAATTACTATTTGCGGCAAATTCCTACTGTTAATGGTGCGATTATAGTGATGAATCCTACAACAGGTCAGGTACTTGCCAGCGTTGGTGGATATGATTTCACAGTTAGTAAATTTGATCGTGCTACTCAGGCACTGCGACAACCAGGGTCACTCAGTAAAACTTTTGTTTATCTTGCTGCTTTAGAAAACGCAATCCAGCCAAATAGAATTTTTGAAGATGGTCCAGTAGAGATTCCGCAAGGTCCTGGCATGCCAGTTTGGCGACCAAAAAATTATAAAGGGAATTTTCTAGGTTCAATTACTATGCGTATAGGGCTTGAGAAATCACGAAACCTTGTTACTGTTAGGGTAGCACAAGCTATAGGGCTAAGCAAAGTTGCTGAGATAATCAAGCGATTTGGTATTAATAATGAGCCGAAGAGATTTTACTCTATGGTGCTTGGTTCGCTCGAAACCACACTAGAAAAAATGACCAATGCTTATGCAATAATTGCTAATTCAGGAAAAAAAGTTACGCCGCATTTCGTAGAGCTAATTAAAGATCGTAATGGTAAAATAATTTATCGTAGAGATAATAGGGAATGTAAAAATTGTAATGTATCTGACTCCCAGCTTACTGATAACTTATCACCACCTATCATATCTCAACCAGATTGTCGAATGATTACCGATGAGGCAAGTGATTATCAGATTATCTCCTTTCTTACTGGAGCAGTTGAAAGAGGCACGGCAACAGCTGCAAAAAAACTTGGTAAGGTTGTAGCTGGTAAAAGTGGTACTACCAATGATAGTATGGATACTTGGTTTATTGGTTTTACTCCAAAAATAGTTGTCGGAACATATATTGGTTATGATACGCCAAAAACACTAGGAAGAACTGCAACAGGGTCAAGTGTTGCCTTGCCTATATTTATTGATTTTATGGAGAAGGCTTATTCTGATATTCCATCACTGGCATTTAAAGTACCAGAATCAATTAAATTGTTACCAATAGATCCAACAACTGGTAAAATTACTTCTGCTAGTAGTATTATGGAAGCATTCAAAATTCATGATATACCAGTATTAGATTATCAAGAAGAACACCAAGGTCAAGATAATGATGCTTTCCATAATATCCCTCCCGAAAAAGATCCTTCTCAGGAGATATATTAATCTCAAATATCATGAAAAGGTAATAGTTCAGGTTCATTTTTAAGATTTTTAATCTTTTCCGGTAAGCCTAAATAAGCGGCTATAGCTAAAAATAGCCCTAAATATTGTTTAGGGTTTACTAACATTGCTAGATCTTCATAAATACTTAAAGGTGGTACAGAAGAAAATTGCTTATATAATTCTACAATCTCAAAAGAAGGGTTATTTGCGAAGGCAGCTTTTAATATTTCAATGTTTTTATTATTCCAGCTAGAAGAGTTCATAGGTAGATAAAGATTTAATGCGGAGATATGTGAAGGTATAAGTTTAATAGCTGATTCTAAATAATGGATAGCATCTTTTGTCTCATTAGCTTCTAGCATATTTTTGGCAGCGTCAACATAATAATCAGCTATTTTGTTCTGTATAGACTCTAGTTTTTGTGTGTCAACTCTGTTAAGTTTGGATACCACAAAGATAAATTTTGTCCACAGAGAAAGTTTAGCATAACAATCAAGTAAAATTTCTAAAGTTTCACTATCAAATTCATTTAGGTTAAATGATCTAACAGCATAATTCTCAGCTGTTTCATACATATTATTTTGATAAAATATTTGTGCAAGTCTTTTAGTAACAAAGGCACTATAATGTTTAGATTGCTCTAATTCCTGAAAATATTGTATTCTTATTGAAGTATCTAATTCTGCTTCTGCTAAAAGTAAAGTATGAAATACCTTGTTTTCTTCGCTTAAACGGTAAGCTATTTTCTGACTAGTTGCTACTGACTTTGATTTTTCACCAGCAATATATTCTGCCATAGCCTTCATCAGTAGGTAATTATCAGTAGTGGCTCTTTTGGAAAAGAAAATATCTTTTAAATTAGCAGGTAGATCAATAATTAGAAATATTATTTTTAAAAAAATAGCACTAAGAAGTGTAAATAATATATATAAAATAATGAAAGTAAAAAAAGAAGTTTCTATATAATAATCATATAAATTTAAGGTCAACGTTGAGTCAAGCTGATTTAAGACAGAAAAGCCTAAATATAATAACAAAAATGTAATACAAATTATTAATAATCTTATCATTATTTTACTCTACAAATTTTTGCTGTAATTCTTCTGAATAAAAGAAATTAATAAAAAAATCTAGATTGCCTATTATTCTCAACTTTAGTTTTTCTTTATCTTTGGTAAAACTAGATTTCCTTTCAATCTTAATAAATTTCTCGATCCAACAATTTGCTTTTGGAAATATCTTGACTAAACCTAGACTATTATTAAGTAAATAATTTTCATTATAATTGTGTAGGTCTAGCAAAATATTTTTTATTTTTGTAGGTAACTCTACAGTTTCAATTTGACGAATTTGCTGTGTATAATCTTTATCTTGTAAAAAATTTATCACTAAAAGATTAATGCTAAGTAAATAAATGCTATAATTAGGGGGGGTCTTAGATGATTTGGGTTGGTGGTTTAATAAGACTTCTTCTTGATTCAAACTACTATCTTTTTGAAGTACAACATTTTCTGATATAGTAGCTGGTTTAGAAGTAGTTGGGTTGTCAGGTAGTTCAGTATCTACTTTTTTATTATTTAAAAAAGTCATGTAACCTATTGATATGGCAAATAACACAATTAGAATAATTGTAAGAATAATAGGATTATTACTACGAACTTTTATTATATTAGTTTCTGATTTTTGCATTATAAATTAATAACTCTAACATTTGTTGCGGCTGTCCATTATCACAATAAACCACATTTTTGGCAAAATATCTAATAATATTTGCTACTTTTTCACTTATAGTAATCACTAAACTATTATCTAGTAGTTTTAGCAAATTATTTTTTATTAATAATTCAATGAAAGTCTTAGTGCTGTTCTGTGAATATAGTAAAATAAAATTGATGCCCTTTTCAATCTCTGCTATTTGGTACAGCTGGGTCGCGTATTTTACCCGATAAATAATGTGTCTTTTTATTTTTTGAGGCAAATCTTGAGTAATTTCATTTGACGATAAATATATGGTTTGCTCATATATTTCTTGAGGGATGTTTTCTAGTAGGTCTTGAATATTTGTAGCAACATATCGTACTACAAAATTTCTTTGTTCTAGAATTAACTTTGATGAATTGCCAACTATCCATACGTTCTTTTGTTCTACCTCTTGATGCCCAGCAAGGATTCTAGCAGCAAATTTACTGGTGACAATTATATTAACATAATTATGCAAAATGGTGCTATTTAATGGCAAAGCTTGATATTCCACTAAAGGAGAACAGATATATTTAAAACTACAATTTTTCTCCAATTCTCTAATGGTTTCATTATTATCCTCTAAACTTCTAGTTAATAGCACCGATTTCATAAAGCTAGCTTATGGCATAATTCTTGATAATCTATGGCAAGTGGTTTAGGACCAATAATAGATAAAGTAGGTTTTGTAACAAATATTTTGTTAGCAATATTTATTATATCTTGTTTTGTTATATTCATAATATGTTCAATAGTTTGTTCAGTAGGTATATATTTGCCAAAAACAGCAAAATTCTTACCAATTTCTTCTGATTTATAAGAAGATTCTTCTTGAGCCATATAGATACTAGTTTTTAGTTGTACTTTAGCCCTATCAATTTCTGAGTCTTTGATGTCTGTAGAAACTTTTTTTATTTCATTAACTAATTGTTCTGTAAGGAATGGTAGTTTATCATGATTAGTGGAGGCATATATGCCAAAAATCCCACTATCATAGTAGGAGCTATTATAGCTACCAATTGAATAAACCAGTCCAAGTTTTTCCCTGATTTGTTGAAATAATCTCGATGACATACCATTGCCAAGTATTAGTGAAAGAACTTGCGTATGATATAATTGTTGTATGTTAAAATACGGCACACTCTCGAAACCTAGAACTAGAGTAGTTTGCTCAAGATCTTTGGTGATAAAGCTATGTCCCCCTGTATATCTAACTTTCTCAAAATGACTGTTTTGTTTATTTTTTAATGAACAAAATAATTTTTTGGCAAATTCTACAACTTGCTCATGGGAAATATTTCCTGCTACTGATAAGTAAATATTTTCGGCATTATAATGTTTGTCAACGTAATTACTAAAATGTTCTCTATCAAATTTAGCCAAACTGTCGTGAGTTCCTAGAATTGACCTGCCAAGTGCTTGATTCTCATAAGCACTACTGTAAAATTTCTCGTGGATAAGTTCATCAGGGTTATCTTGAACATGAGCAATTTCTTGTAGAATCACCTGATATTCTTTGGCTATTTCTTCCTTTGAAAAAACTGAATTTTGGATGATATCTGCCAGTATTTCTAAAGCTTTATAGCAGTTTTCATTCAATATTTTTGAATAATAAACAGTTTGTTCATGCGAGGTATATGCATTAAAATGTCCTCCTATCGAGTCAAATTCTTCAGCAATTTGCTTAGCAGTTCTAGTTGTTGTTCCCTTAAATGCCATATGTTCAAGAAAATGGGATATACCTATTTCTGAAGGTTGTTCATAGCGGCTACCTGCATTAACAATGACATTAATAGCTACAGAATTTACATTAGACATATTATAGGTAAGAATAGTTAGACCATTTTTAAGTTTGCTTGAATTAAAGTTCATTTTATCACTTATTTAGATTCCAATGACCTTAAAATAACTCTTTACAACTAGTTATGCAAGGAGTCATTTCCTATTAAAACAAAAGACTTACTGCATAAGTCAAAGATAGTTGAGTTGCTGATAACCATTGATTATACTTAACTTCTTTTTTATGCCAGTATATTCAAGTGCAATATGGTAATTATCAACTTCAGTAATTCTAATGCATTCATCTATATCATAGATATTGTCAGTATGTAACATTTCTGTACCCTTAGACACTTCTCTTCTTGCTTGTTCAATGGCTTGGCTTCTCGATTGTGCAACAACAAAAGTGATAAAATGATTTTCTCCAAAAAAGTTTCTCTTATAAGAACCAAGGTTAACAAAATATAAATGATTGGTACTAGATTGAGGTTTTATTTCCGTAATTTTAACATCAAAACCGTTAAGACTAGCTAGTATGAACCAAGAATCAACATGTAGAGATGTTTTTATACCACACCATTTGTTTTTAATTTTTTGGGAAATTTCAATATCAGATTTCCCGACTGCAAATACAACATCATGCATTTCTATATTGCAACCTTCAACTTTTCCTCCTAAATAGAAAACACATAACATAGGTGAGTCAAATACAAATTTTTGCAAATAAGGCATATAAAGTTCTTTTAATTTTTGGCTAATTCAATGATATATTTTTAATAGTTATTAGTTAGTTGTTAATATCATTATAGGTATGATACTAACAAGGAGTCTATTATTTTCTACATAAATTTCATATATTTGGTATAATAGCTAAGTTGCTTTGTAGCAACCTAAACTCAAACAACTAAAGATATTCTCGTGTTAAAAAAAATCAATTTCGCTAAAATGCATGGATTAGGTAATGATTTTGTGATTATCAATCAGCGTGATTTACCTAAAAATTGTGATTTGCAACAATTATCTCTAAAGATTGCCAATCGCCATACTGGTATTGGTTGTGATCAGTTTATTATTTATAATCAAAAAACCAATTACTATGAAATGGCTGTATATAACCAAAATGGCTCAAGTGCTAAATTGTGCGGTAATGCTTCAAGATGTCTTGCCAAGCTGATATATCTCGATTTTGGTATCAGAGAAATTACTTTAAAAATATATGGAAAAGAATTGTCTTGTAAGATACTAAGTGACAACGAGATCGAGGTAGATACTGGAATAGTTAGTTTCGAGGAAGATTGGATGCCTTCAACCGAAAGGATTTGGCCAATTATGGAACGTTATATGATTGACATCAAGGAGGTTATTTGTGCCGATATTGGTAATCCACATTTTGTTATTTTTAGTGATCTTGCTATTGAAGATAAAGAAATAATAGGAGAGAAATTACAGGAAAAAGAATTATTTGCTGATGGTGTTAACGTTAATTTTGCTTCAATCAAGGGTAATAAAATTTATTTATCGGTTTGGGAAAGAGGAGCAGGATTAACTCTTGCTTGTGGTAGTGGGGCATGTGCTAGCTTTGCTTCGGCAGTAAAGCTAGGCTTTATTACCTCTCCCTGCGAAGTGGTATTTCAGTTGGGTAGTCTACAAATGTCAAAGCAAGGGGAAAATATAATAATGGTTGGTTCTGCTGCTTTAGTGGCACGTGGAGAGTTTCTTTATGGCTAAATCACAAGAAGTTGTAACTTTTGGCTGCCGATTAAATATTTACGAAAGTGAAGTGATTAGAACTAACCTAGCTCTTTCTAGTTTAGAAAATGTCATAGTATTTAATACTTGTGCTGTCACTAAGGAAGCTGAAAAACAATCGCGTCAAGCAATTCGTAAAGCTAAGAAAAATAATCCTGATGTAAAAATTATTGTTACTGGTTGTGCTGCTCAGAATAACCCAGCTATTTTTGCTAATATGGTTGAGGTTGATAAAGTAATTGGTAATGAGGAAAAATTGATTGCTAGCAATTATCAATTTACCGAAGAAAAAGTGGCAGTAAATGATATAATGTCTGTTACTGAAACTGCTAATCACCTGGTGGCTAGTTTTGATGGCAAATCTCGTGCCTTTATTCAGGTGCAAAATGGTTGTAATCATCGTTGTACCTTCTGTATTATACCTTATGCTAGAGGAAATAGTCGGTCAGTACCAATGGGGGTAATAGTACAGCAGTTAAGGACATTAGTAGCCAATGGTTATAATGAAGTAGTATTTACCGGAGTTGACGTTACGGCATATGGATCAGATTTGCCAGGAACTCCAACTTTTGCTCAGATGATTAGAAGGATTATCGGGCTGGTTCCAGAACTAAAGAGGCTTAGATTATCGTCCATTGATGTAGCCGAGATCGATGATGATTTGTTCGAGCTGATGGCTTATGCTCCGCAAATCATGCCACATTTCCATATTAGTCTACAAGCTGGTGATGACATGATTCTTAAGCGTATGAAACGTCGCCATAATCGTCAGAATGTTATTGATTTTTGTCATAAATTACGTAATGTAAGAGCAAATGTGTCATTTGGGGCAGATATTATAGCTGGTTTCCCAACGGAAAATGAGACAATGTTTGAGAATACAAGAAAACTTATCTCTGAGGCGGATTTGCAATATTTACATGTTTTCCCGTATTCTGAACGTGACGAAACTCCAGCTGCCAGAATGCCGCAAGTAGCAAAATCCGTTAGAAAAGCCAGAGCAGAAATTTTAAGGGTAACAGGGGAGCAACAATTACAGCAATTCTTCCAAAGAAGTATAGGGCATGAAGTGGAATTACTTGTAGAACAAAATAACATGGCTCATACAGAAAATTTTATTCCGGTAAAGTTTGAAGGTAATTTTGACGTAGGACAAATTGTTAAGGCTCGGCTAGTTGCTATAGAGGGTAATCACATGATTTCAGAAATTTTGGTATGAACAAGTTTAAAAATATTGCTGTTTATGGTGGTGGTAGTTGGGGAACTGCACTAGCTTGCCAGGTGGCAAGATGTTACGATAATGCTCCCATATTTTTACGTGATAATAATATTGTTGAAGAAATAAAAAATAGTAAAACCAATAGCAAATATTTGGGTAGCGATGTTACATTACCAAGTAATATAGTGCCTTATAGTGAGTTGGCAGCTATTTTAGATCAAGAAGTAATAATTATTGCTGTGCCATCTTTTGCTTTTCATGATACTCTGAATATATTAAAAGATACTGGGATATCTAAGGATATGGCGTTATTAGTTGCAACTAAGGGCTTTTCTAGATATCCTACAGAACTACTATCCGATAAAGTAAAAAAGATATTACCAAATAATCCATTGGCGTTTATCGCTGGACCTAACCTAGCTAAAGAAGTTGCCCAAAATTTATTAAGTTCGGTAACTATTGCTTCTGTAGACATTGACCTTGCAAGAAGATTGGCAATTAGTTTGATATCACAGCAATTTAAGGTTACCATAACTGACTATGTGGTAGTAATGCAAGTGGCATCAGCTGTTAAAAATATTATAGCAATAAAGAGTGGTTGGTATGATGCAAAAGGTTATGGACAGAATGCGAAAGCAGCTCTGATAACAGGGGCGATTCAAGAAATAAAAATTTTATCTGAGGCAATTGATGGAGAATTAGGGGATAGCTCTATTTTATATGCTCCAGGCGTATTAGGGGATTTGGTGCTAACTTGTTACTCTAAAGAGTCGCGAAATAGTAGATTTGGTTATGAATTAGGGAAGCACTTAGATGTTAATAAATTTTTAAATGAAAATTTATACTTAGTGGAGGGTCGAGAATCTGCTAAACTGGTATTGGATCTCATAAGAAAATATGATCTAACATTACCGATTATTTCATCAGTAATTAAAGAACTGAAATTAGTATGAAGTTTTTTGGCAATTTATCACAAATGTTATCACCAATATTTGGTAAAATAATATTATTAGAATTCTGTTTGTTATTATTAATTTTTCCGTTAGAAAATTTTAGAATTAATGGAGAATCTATTATTTTCTCAGCTTTTGAAGTTAGTTTACTCTACTATTTTTCCACATTTTATCATATTGGTTTTTGGCTAATATTTTTAGCAGGAATAATTTTTGACCAATTATATTCTATGCCAATTGGTACAAATTCTTTGGTTCTGATAATTGCTCACATAATTTTAGAATTCACAGGAAAATTTTTTGTACTTAGAAGTTATTTAACAAATTTTATCGTCTTTTGTTTCTATTATTTCTTTATATTACATTTTAGATATTTGCTGATTTTAAGCAAAGGCTTATCTTCGGAGGGGTATTTTATGATATTAATGCAGTATCTAACTACTATATTCTCATATAATTTGCTACGAATTCCACTTGATAAAGCATTAGAATATTTTAGAAAACATGCTAAATAGTAAAATATTATATAGCCAGTTAATATCAAGAAGGGCTTTTCTCATAGGTTCAGGAAAACTGACATTGCTTTCGTTATTGGCTGGAAGAATGTTTTTTATGGAGTTGCTTGAAAATGATAAATATCGTACTTTATCTGATAAAAATCGTATAAGTTTTATTCTAATTCCACCTTTTAGAGGGCAAATTTATGATATCAACGGTAACATTATGGCTACAAACCAAACTTGTTTTAGGTTGTTACTTGACATACATAATGGCAATGATTACAAAAACGAATTAGCTCTAGTTGCCAATATCCTAGAATTATCCGAAGAAGAACAAAATTACATTAAGCAAAAAATAAAAAAAGCCAATAAACATATTCCTTTGGTTATACTAGATAATCTTAGCTGGCAACAAATGTCACTTATTGAAGAACAAAAGTTAAATTTAAGTTCTATTTTTGTAGATGCTAGTTATTCAAGATTTTACCATTTTTCAGAATCGACTTGTCATGTGATAGGGTACACTGGACAGATTAATGAGCAAGAAAAACAAGATTTACAAATTAACAATTTAGGGGATTTTAATATTGGAAAATTTGGTGTAGAAAAATATTATGAAGACAAGTTACGTGGAAAATTTGGTTATAAGCAGATAGAAGTAAATGCCTTGGGTAAACAAGTAAGAGAAATCACCAATATTCAAAGCCAGCAAGGTGAGGACTTACATCTAAATATTGACGTGGAACTACAACAAAGAGTGCAGCCATACTTAAATAAACAAGGTTGCTCTGCAATAGTTATCGATACCAATAATGGTAATGTGCTAGTGCTGGCTATGTCACCAGTATTTGAGGCTAATAATTTTATAAAATTATCCCAAGATTACTGGCAAAGTTTAGTCAATGATCCCTATAAGCCGTTGATTAATAAGACCATACAAAGTACTTACCCACCTGGATCTATTTTTAAAATTATTACAATTTTAGCTGGATTAGAGAATGGCATTAAACCGACTAAAACTGTTAATTGTACTGGTGCTTCAGTATTAGGTAATAATAGTGCTAGATGTTGGAATCGTCATGGTCATGGCATCGTTGATATGTATAATGCTATCAAATATTCTTGTAATTCTTATATGTATGAAATAGCTCGCTTGATAGGTCATAAAAGAATATTAGATATGGCAAGAAATTTTGGTTTTGGTACAAAAACTGGCATTGATTTAACCGGAGAAGCATCAGGTTTTGTTCCTTCAGAAGAGTGGAAAATGAAAAAATTTAACTCTAAATGGACGATTGGTGATACTCTTAATTTATCGATAGGGCAAGGGTTCTTATCAGCTACTCCAATCCAGCTAGCTAGATTTGTAACAGCAATTGCCAGTAATGGGAAATTGTATAATCCTAAAATTGCTAAAGATATATCAGTAAAAGATGGGTCAGTATTCGATCAGATTAATATAAATCAACAATATCTAGATATTTTAAAAGAAGGCATGTATAGAGCAGTTAATACGCAAGGTGGGACTGCCTATTATAGTAGAATTTTGACAGAAGGGCATCAATTAGCTGGTAAAACAGGTACGGCACAAGTGCAATCAAAGGCTAATATCAATGATGATTTAAATAGAGAGTCAATTGCTTGGGAAAGGCGTAACCACGCTATATTCGCTGGGTTTGCTCCTTACCTACAACCTCGTTACTCTGTTTTAGTGTTTGTAGATCATGGTGGAGGTGGAGGCAGGGCAGCAGCCCCTATAGCTAGTAAGATTATGGCTATGGTACTTGATAAATATAATTGAATATTTTTTACTATTCGTACTTAGTGCTAGCGATTTTATAGTATATATTAGCATTTATATAAAAACTTAGAAACTTGCAATATGACAGACCCAATTTTTAAACAATTTGTAATTATTTTACCTGAGATAATGCTGACCTTACTAGCTTTGTTTACTCAGACATATGCAGTGTTATTTAGTACAAAAACTAAAACCATTAGCAATACTCAGATATTACTATCGGCAATATTACTTATTGTCGCTTTTCAACAGTTGCAGTATCTTGCTTTACAAGGTTCAGGTAATGGTATAATAGCTTTTCGTAATTCTTTTGTCGTTAATCATTTTACTGTTGGTTTTAAATTCTTTGTTTTATTATTTTCAATAATGACTATGATGATTTATCAGGCATATTGTAAAATCACTAAGGAGGAGTTTAAAACAGAATTTATAACCTTAGTGCTACTTTCTACTGTTGGTGTTTTTATTACTATATCAGCCCGTAATTTTTTACTTTTATTTGTTGCTATGGAGTTACAGGCACTGGTAGCCTATGTATTAGCTGGCTTTAATCTGAATAATATTAAAGCATCAGAAGGAGCGTTAAAATATTTTATTCTTGGGTCTTTGATTAGCTGCCTAACGTTATTTGGCATTTCCTTTATTTATGGATTTGGCGGTAGTTTAGATTATAGTAATATTTTTCAGAAATTGAATCATTCACCGCAGCCAAATATTGGTTTAATAGTGGGTTTAGTGCTTTTTTTAAGTGGTATCTTATTTAAATTATCAGCTGCTCCTTTGCATAGTTGGACGTTAGATGTATATGAAGGGTCTCCCATTCCTTCAATTACCTATTTCTCTGCTGCCACAAAAATTGGTAATGTGGTGGTATTATTAAATATAATGACTATGGTAATTGGAGATTATAAGCAAATTTCAGTTGATCTAATAAAAATCACTGCGATTTTATCCATGCTTATTGGGGCAGCTGGTGCTATTAGACAAACCTCCCTCAAAAGGCTAATGGGTTACAGCACTATTCTAAATATAGGCTATGTTTTAATGGCTATTTCTTTTCATACTCCTTACGGTGATAGAGTAGCATTACTATATATGGTTATTTATGCTGCTTCTGTCACTGGCTTTTTTGCTTGCCTAATTACTCTGCTAGGTAAAAAATCAGATTCAGCAACTTTTGATGATATTAAAGGTCTTGCTTCTACCCGTAAAGCGTTAGCTGCTGGGATTGCGATTATCATGTTCTCTATGATAGGCATTCCACCACTGGCAGGATTTCTTGCGAAATACAGCGTTTTCTATCAGGCTATTATAGAGAAACAATTTACTCTAGCATTTATAGCTATTGGCACAAGTGTTGTAGCGGCTTATTATTACCTGAAAATAGTTAAGTTTATGTATTTTTTTGAGGCGGATAAAAGTTTGAAACGAGAAAGTTTGAAACTAGTTTTAGTACCAACACCTAAGAGCTTAAAATTTATATGCTATTTGATTATTGGAGTTTTATTGCTTCTGTGTGTTTTTATCCAACCACTTGCTGATACTATGGATGGTTTATAGCTATGTCATGGCAGGAAAAATATAATCTACTAATTTTTGATGAGATAGATAGTACCAGTTCTGAAGCTATTAGGATGGCTAAGGATTGTCCTGATAAAAATTATGTAATATTGGCAAAAAATCAGACAAAATCGCGTGGAAGAAATAGTAGAATTTGGCATTCTAGTCTAGGGAATTTGCATGTTAGTATATTATTAAATCATAAGATTAATCTTAGCTATATTCCACAATTATCTTTTGTTATGGCTATTGTTGTTTATAAAACTATCAATTCTTTGTCCGCTAGATCAGAAAATTCTATTAAATTAAAATGGCCTAATGATATTTTGATAAATGACAAGAAAGTATCTGGTATATTGCTTGAATCTATTAGTATCAATAACAATAATTATCTTATTATAGGTATTGGTATTAATATCAAGAAAAGTCCTGTAAATATTGAACAATTTGCAACTAATCTATTCGATGAGGGGATAGAAATAAAAGATATAGAATATTTATTAGATATATTGATGATTAATTTTGAAAAATGTTTCAGTAGATGGAAGGAACAAGGGTTTAGCAAAATAAGACAATATTGGCTTAAACATGCTTATAAATTAGGTGAGATGGTTAGCGTAAATGATGGAAACACAAAAATCTCAGGAATTTTTAAAGATATAGATGAATATGGTGGTATAAGAATTCAACTTGATGATGGAAAGGTAGTTACCTTACTTAGCCCTGAGATATCGTAGATTCTTACTTACACAGTAACATTAAGTTGTTGATAAAATTTGATAGCTTTGTTTAAATCTTCTACTGTATCAACAGAGATAGGAATATTGTTAACATAACATACCCCTATGGACATGTTATTTTGTAATGCTCTTAGTTGTTCAAGTTTTTCGCTTAATTCTAAAGTTGAAACAGGTAAGTTTATGAATTTAGTTAATGCTTCTTTGCGAAACCCATACATTCCTACATGATATAGAAATTCTTCTGCACCGTGTGGAATGAGATTACGAGAGAAATACAAAGCCTTATCATTATGGTCAGTAATAACTTTGACATTACTATGACCATTTACGGCGTCTATACCGACTTTTACTACTGGGGTCATAATATCATGGCTACTAGATTTTAGGTTTTCAATAACTTTAATAATTGATTCCGGTTCAACAAAAGGCATATCACCCTGTACATTCAAGATATAGTTAATATGGTGATTATTAGGGATTAGCTGAAACGCTTCGTATACACGTTCGGTACCAGTTTGACATTCTTGGCTTGTCATAATGAATTGTCCACCACAATCAGTAACTTTTTTAGCTATAATTTCTGAATCAGTTGCCACATAAATATTTTTTAGTTTGGTTGAATATACTTGCCTAATAACATGCTCGATTATTGATATTCCTCCTATAAGTTGTAGAGGTTTTTTGGGAAGTCTTACTGAATCAAGTCTTGAAGGAATAATAATTGCAACATCAGAGTGCATAAACTACCATATTAAAGATATTTATCAAAATAATTGTTGACATGATACGCTTTTTAAACGATAAAGTAAAGCTTATTAGACAGGTTCTTGAGAGACAATTTGTCTTTAAGTAGTATACTGCTCGTAAATGAAGAGTTGGTAGACGAAGGTCAACTTCAAGAAGAGCTAGGCAGTGTCAAAGTCGAGCTGCTAGGCGTACATTAGTACGTGAGCAGCTTCGATCTTTGGTCGCGGGAACGCCAATTCTTGAAGTTCACCGAGTATATTGTTTAGGGCTCGTAGCTCAGCAGGTAGAGCACTTGACTTTTAATCAGGTTGTCCCGGGTTCGAATCCCGGCGAGCCCACCACTTTAGGGTACTTAAAACCATAAACATATTTGCGTATGTTGGGTTTATAATCCTAAGTGAAGCCAGCTAAAAAAGTATATCTGATGCATGACACTGCTAACACTTGAAATGCTAAGGGTATTAATGGGTTTGTAGCTCAGCTGGTTAGAGCACACGCCTGATAAGCGTGAGGTCGGAAGTTCAAGTCTTCTCAAACCCACCATTCGTAAGTATTCTTTATGAATCTTGAGAATATAATTCCACAATTAAGCCGTAATAAGTTAGCTATTTACTGGCTTGGAAATGGTATATTTTCGCTTGCTCTTGCTGGGGTGTATTCAATAATATTGGTAATGCTTCGCACTCCAATGTTAGTTAACCTATTCCCCAATACAGAAATCTTTAAATCAGCTTTGGTTATTCATGTTAATTTATCAATCTTAGTTTGGTTGATGTTAGTTACAGCATGTGTTTGGAGCTATAATCTAGAGGCAACGACTCCCAGCATAACATGTGTAATAATAGCATTTATTTCTACTGCACTAATAGCTTTATCACCATTCTGTGGTCAAAATTTTCCTGTAATGAATAATTACATACCAATGCTGGAGAATATAATGTTTATTCTCGGAATTAGTTTATTTGGTGTATCTGTATTGTTATTTGCCTTATATACATTATGGAACTGTTGCAAAATATCTTACTTTAACTCCCTCATTAATTTTACTATCCTTTCTACCGTAATAATGTGGGTGTTAGTATGGGTATGTTTTATTTGGTCTTATTACCAATTACAAGAAATTATTAAACTTGTACCAGTCGATATAGAATTTTACTATGAATTGCTTTTTTGGAGTGGTGGGCATTTATTACAGTTTATTTACACGCAAATTTTGATATTAGTAATGATAGTGTTATTCCATGCTTGGATAGGTAAGGAATTAAGATTTAAAAAGCTGTACCTTGCACTATTATATTTAAATTTTGTTATAAGTGTTGCAGCTATTAGTGGACATTTATTATATGATATTATAGATGCTGAATTCAAAGAATACTACACTAAACAAATGAAATATGGTGGTGGGATAGCAGCAACTTTGTCTTTGATAATAATGTTTTATGAGCTAGTTACAGCTAATTTGAATAACATTACTTCGTCATTGCGAGGAAGCGTAAGCCAACGAAGCAATCCATTTCTAATCACTTTTATAGATTGCTTCGTTGCTACTAAAGTAGCTCCTCGCAATGACACTAGTTTGCTACGAGTAAATAGTAATCAGGTTAGCTATATAAAGATGAGCATAATTTGTTCTAGCATATTATTTCTGTTTGGAGGATTTATTGGTATATTAATTACAGGTATGAATGTTACTATTCCTGCACACTATCATGGTTCAATTGTTGGGATTAGTGTAGCTTGTATGGGTTTCTGCTTTCTTCTATGTGACGATAAACAGCAGAAGAACTCATATTTTACAACAGCAATTATAACGATAACTACAGGGCAGATGTTACATATTATAGCTCTGCTCTTTGCTGGTGGGTACGGGGTGATGCGAAAAACACCTTGGGTAGAAATGACTATTGGCAGTAAATTATTAATGGGTATAATGGGTGGTGGTGGGCTGATTGCTATTGTTGGTGGCTTGATGTTTGTTATTATTTGTGGTAGAAGAATCTTGTTTAAGTAATTGGAATAAAAATAATGGACTTGAAAAAACCTACTACAGAAGAAGCCAAAGAGGCAGTTAAAACTTTATTACGATTTATTGGTGAAGATCCAAATAGGGAAGGGCTACTAAAAACTCCTGATAGAGTAATAAAAACTTACCAAGAAGTGTTTTCTGGGTATGATAGAGATGTGGAAGAAATATTAACGACTAAATTTTACGATACTTGTAATTTTCAGGATTTCATAGTGTTAAAAGACATACATTTTAATTCATTTTGTGAACATCATATGTTACCGATAACTGGTACGGTAAATATAGCTTATATACCTGATAATTGTATAATAGGTATCAGCAAGCTCGCTAGGATAGTTGATGTTTTTGCTAGGAGACTACAGATTCAAGAAAAGATGACTGTACAAATTGCTGAAACATTACAGAAATATATTAAGCCCCTAGGTGTTGCGGTTAAGATTTCTGCATTACATAGCTGTATGACTCTTAGAGGAGTTATGCAAAATGATAGTATTATGAATACTATGCATTATACAGGTATATATATAGAGCAGCAGAAATATCGCCACGAATTCCTAAATATTATTTCCAAAAAATAATCCAAGGTAAACTTTATGTTACTATCAAAATATTTTTTACCTGTGCTGAAGGAAGAACCAGTGGAGGCACAAGTGGTTTCTCATCGGTTGATGCTTAGAAGTGGTATGATAAGACAGCAATCTGCTGGGATTTATAGCTGGTTGCCGATAGGCTTAAAAGCCCTTAAAAATGTTGAAAATATCGTTCGACTTAATATGAACAAGGTAGGGGCTATTGAAATATTAATGCCTTGTATTCAACCAGCATCTTTATGGGTGGAATCTGGAAGATTTGAGAATTATGGCAAAGAAATGCTAAAATTCCAAGATCGCCATGATAATACGTTATTGTTTGGACCTACTAATGAAGACATGGTGACTGATATTTTTAGAAATAATATTCAGTCCTATAAGGATTTGCCCAAAAACTTATATCATATTCAATGGAAATTTAGGGATGAAATTAGACCTCGCTTTGGGGTTATGCGTGGTAGAGAATTCTTAATGAAAGATGCATATACTTTTGATATAGATCAAATAAGTGCTGTAAAAACCTATAATCAGATGTATCTAGCCTATATGCAAACATTTCGTGATATGGGTTTAACTGTAATCCCAGTACTTGCTGATAATGGTCCAATTGGTGGCAATTTAAGCCACGAGTTCCATATTCTTGCTGATAATGGTGAGAGTACAATTTTTTATGATAAAAAATTCCTATCTTTAACAGATCAGGAAAGTTTAGATATTGAAAAATTACAAACCTTATATGCGGCAGCAGAAGAAAAACATGATCCTGATAAATGCCTGTTATCAGAACATGACCTTGCCAGTAGTAAGGGTATTGAAGTTGGGCATATTTTTTATATTGGCACAAAATATGCCGAAGCCATGAATGCTTTAGTAAATAGTAATAAGGGTAATCTTGTGCCAGTGGAAATGAGTTCTTACGGTATTGGTATTTCAAGACTTTTAGCTGCCATAATCGAATCAAGTCATGATGATAAAGGGATTATATGGTCTACAAATATTGCTCCTTTTCTAGTATCACTAATAAATTTGAACATAAATGATAATTACTGTAATAGATTATCTAGAACCATATATGATAAACTAACAGCAAATAATATAGAAGTGTTATACGACGATACTAGTGAACGAGCTGGTAGCAAATTTGCCACGCATGATCTTATAGGATCACCATACCAAATAATCATTGGTCCTAAAAAAGCTGAAAATAATGTGGTCGAACTAAAAGATCGTAGGACTGGAAAAATGGAAGAATTAGATGTGGGTGCTGTTATTGATAGAATATTTAGGTAAAAATATCATATACTGCTCGTAAATGAAGAGTTGGTAGACGATAGTATAACTTCAAGAAGAGCTAGGCAGTAGCAAAGTCGAGCTGCTAGGCGTACATGAGTAACTAGGCAGCTTCGATCTTTGGTCGCGACAACGCCAATTCTTGAAGTTCACCGAGTATACATGAGGTTCATAATGAAAAAGAGTATTAGGGGACGATAAAAATTTGTTATATTTTATATTATAGATACTAAAGGTAGCGGGTCTAATGTCACACATATTAGTAAAGCGTTGGTTGGCGGTATGCTGCTGCATGGTAATATTTATGATTTTTTTAGGAGGTCTCACTAGGCTTACTGATGCTGGTTTATCAATTGTTGAATGGAAACCGGTTTCAGGTGTCGTTCCCCCGCTGGGTAATGCTGACTGGCAGGATGAATTTGCTAAATATCAACAATCTGTCGAATATAAGCAAAAAAATACTAATATGACTCTTTCAGAGTTTAAATTTATTTTTTGGCTTGAATTTATTCACCGTTTTGCTGGCAGAGTAGCAGGTTTGTTGTATCTAGTACCATTACTGTATTTTTTTGTACGTGGACGGATTGATACAAGGTTACTGCCTGTATATTTGGCGATATCGTTATTATTTGCAGTCCAAGGATTTATGGGCTGGTATATGGTGAAAAGTGGTCTAATTTCGCAGCCATATGTCAGTCATTTCCGTTTAGCTTGTCATTTGGTTATTGCAGTTATTATCTATAATTTACTGTTCTATCAGCTGATGAAAAATAGTTTTGATATTTTACTAGTTGAACGGACAATAAGTTTAAATTTAGCAAAATTCTTTTGTATATTCACTATTATTATAGTTTATATACAGATTTTTTTAGGTGGTCTAGTTGCAGGTCTTGATGCAGGGCTTGTATATAATAGCTTCCCGTTAATGGGGAATAGTTTTATACCTCAAGAAATAGCTTTTAAACTATTGAGTAGAGATAGTTTAAGTGATGCTGTTTTTGTTCAGTTTATCCATAGAATTGGAGCGTATATTGTTTGTACTAGTGTTGGTTTGTTAGTGTTGAGTCTAATAAAAACCAAGCATCCTAAATTAAACAAAGTTGCTTATTATATTGTTGGTGTGCTGATATTACAAATGTTAGCTGGCATAATTACTATTTTATATTCAGTACCTATATTAATGGCCTTAGTGCATCAGATTTTTGCTATTATACTATTATCATGTATATTATGGGGGTATTTTTTGTTAAAGAGTGCATAGACCTATTGCATAATTCTGCTTCTGCTAATAACTTGGGGTTCAACCTAGCATTTGCTAATAAAATAATTGACTTTATACGGCAATGACGTATTATATAGTGATGGAATATATTGAATCTCCTTTATTTAGTAAGTTATTAAGGTCCTATTTTACTGATGATCAATATGCTGCATTTCAATGGGAATTATCTCTACATCCAAAAGCAGGCGATTTGATACCTAGAAGTGGAGGGCTTAGAAAGATACGATGGTCTAATAAAGATAGTGGTAAACGAAGTGGAGTTAGGATTATTTATTATTATAAAATGGAAGAAGAGCAAATATGGTTATTAACCATTTATGCAAAAAATGAAACTGAAAACATATCAATTGGTATTTTAAGAAAAATTAAGGAAGAATTAGAATTATGAAAGCAAAAAAAAGGGATATAGGAGCAGAACTTTTATCAGCTATCAAAGATATAAAAAAAGGAAAAGGTACAATAAAGACAATAAAAAGTAATAATGAGATAATAAACATTAGGAAACAATTATGTTATTCACAAAAAGAATTTTCAGAATTAATGTGCATTAATTTAAGAACATTACAGGAATGGGAACAAGGAAGACGTAAACCCCGTGGTTCAGCTATATCTTTATTAAGAATAGTACAAAAACATCCTGAAATTTTTCTTGATTTAAACTAAGGAGAAGGGAGTGTACTTGTTTAACCATACGCCTCAATTATGTTCGTAAAGCTAATAAATAAAAGGTTATTAAATAGTAGGGTATTAGCCAGTTACCTAAATCTCCCTGATTAAATAGCGTATTAATGTTCTCATTATGGCAATATTAAATGTAGATATAGAACTACCTTGTAGGTTGGATCGTTACTTGAAGAAATTATATCCTAGCTTTACCCAAGGGATGGTTGAGCGTGCCTTAAGGTTTAAACAGATAATGGTTAATTCTTGTAAGGTAGCGGCAAATTTACGAATAAAGGCTGGGGATCAAATTTTTATAGAGGATAGTTTAAATTTAGAACCTCAAAAAGTGTCTGATAGGGTTTTTTCGAGTTCGACAGTTATACTAGCTGGTAAGTTAATGAAGGATTACCTAGTTTATCAGGATGAGTGGCTTATAGCAATTAATAAGCCAGTAGGTCTTGCAACCCAAGGTGGTAGTAAAATAAGCCTATCTATAGATGATGCACTACAATATTTAAATAGCCAAGGGGCAGATTTAAAACTAATACATAGGTTAGATAAAGATACTTCAGGTATATTACTAATCGCTAAAAATTATGCGAGTAGTATAAAATTAGTGAAAGCCTTTAAGGAAAAGAATATTCAGAAAACCTATATTGCAGTAGTTTTAGGTAACCTTCCGCAACATGAAGGAGAAATTAGTGGTATGATAGGGAAGAATAGGGGAGGGGCGTATGAGACTGTACAAAATGATGAAGAACATGGCAAATTAGCCATAACTTGCTATAAATTGCTGAAAAACTTAAATAATGGTTTGACTCTAGTTGAGTTCACTCCTCTTACTGGCAGAATGCATCAACTTCGATTCCATGCGAAAATGCTGGGTTGTCCCATAATAGGTGACACAAAATATGGTACTCAAGAAGCAATGGCTTTATCCAAGGAAATGTTATTACATGCCAAAAGAATAATCTTACCGGAGAAAATATTTGCTAAAGAAATAATAATTAATATAGATTTACCGGGATATTTTTATCCACATCTCTTTATTTCCGCTTGAGCTGCGGCAATCCTGGCTATAGGAATGCGGTATGGTGAACAGGATACATAATGCAAACCAATTTTATGAAAAAACTCTATAGAATCAGGATTGCCCGCATGTTCTCCGCATACGCCAAGTTTTAATGTAGGATTGTTTTTTAACCCACGTCTTATAGCAATTTCTATTAACTCCCCTACCCCTTCCTCATCTAATTTACTAAAAGGATCAAATGCAAAGATTTTTTTTTCCAAATAGTCTGGAAAAAATGACGCTACATCATCTCGAGAAATGCCGTAAGTTGTTTGTGTTAAATCGTTGGTACCAAAGCTAAAGTAATCTACCTGCTTGGCAATTTCTCCAGCTTTTAAAGCAGCTCTTGGTAGCTCGATCATAGTACCAAGAGTAAAATCAAACTTACATTGGTTAGTATTCTCCATGTCAATGATCACATCTTGTATATGTATCTTTAAAGCTTTTAGCTCATTAACGTCACTGATTAAAGGAATCATTAACTCTAGAATAATATTTATATTTTCTTCAATTTGCAATTCTCTGATAGCAGTAAAAATTGCCATTATTTGCATTTGATAAATCTCAGGATAAGAAATACCTAGGCGACATCCTCTATGTCCAAGCATAGGATTCACTTCATATAGTGCGTGCAAACGTTGTTCCACAACAGCTAAAGGTAGATTCATAACATCTGCTAAGTTTCTTTTATCAATCTCTGTTGTTGGCAAAAATTCATGTAAAGGAGGGTCAAGCAGTCTTATATTTACGGCTTTACTATGCATAATTCGAAATAATGCCTTAAAATCTCGAATTTGCAAGGGCAATAATTTATTTATCGCATGTTTTCTCCGTTCTATATCAGGAGCAATTATCATTTCTCGTACTAATGGAATTTTATCAGGGTCAAAAAACATATGTTCTGTTCTACATAGTCCAATTCCACACGCCCCAAATTTCATGGAAACACCAGCGTCTAAAATAGTTTCAGCATTGGCTCTAACTTTTAAAGTAGCAAATTCATCTGCCCAATCTAAAATTGTTTGAAATTCCTTAGTAAAACTAGGCTGAATAAGTGGTACTTCCCCTAAAAAAATTTTTCCTGTTCCACCATCTATAGTTATTAAGTCACCATAATTAATGATAGTTTCCCCTATTTTAAAGAGCTGTTTTTTTTCATCTATTACCACATCATTTGCCCCGCAAACACATGGTTTTCCTAGCCCTCTAGCAACTACCGCAGCATGTGAGGTCATTCCACCTCTGGCTGTTAGAATCCCAGCTGAAACATACATACCACTTATATCTTCAGGGCTAGTATCATGGCGTACCAAAATTACTTTATGGTGATGCGACATTTTTTCGGCATCATAAGGAGAAAAAACTACCATGCCAGTAGCAGCCCCCGGAGATGCTGGCAACCCTTTAGAGATATGGTTTAAACTATTACTATAATCAATAGCCGTATGCAAAAGCTGAGTTAGTGATTCCGGATCTATACGCATTATTGCTTGTTGTTTAGAAATCAGCCCTTCTTGTACCATATCAGTGGCAATTTTAATACTAGCTAAAGCTGTTCTTTTAGCAGTACGTGTTTGCAAAATATACAAAACACCGTTTTGTACGGTAAACTCAATATCTTGTACATCCAAATAATGTAGCTCTAACTTCTTACAAATACCTTGTAATTGTTCAAATATTTGTGGCATAACCATTTGCATTGAAGAGTCTATATCATGCTCGTTTGACATAATAGGGCTAGGGGTTCTTGTCCCTGATACAACATCCTCACCTTGAGCATTTACTAAATATTCGCCAAAAAGCTTGTTTTCACCGGTTGCAGGACAACGTGAGAATACTACGCCTGTAGCAGAATTACTCCCTTGATTACCAAAAACCATTGACTGTATATTAATCGCTGTACCCCAATCATCAGATATATTATGTAGCTTTCTATAAGTTACTGCTCTGTCACCTACCCAAGATTTCAATACGGCTTTTATTGATTGCTCTAATTGTTTATATGGGTCACAAAATGATTCGTCGTAATGATTAGAAATTATCTTTTTAAATTCTTCAACTATGACTCTTAAGAAATCTCCTGTAATTTCTTTCTCTTGATAGAGATTACATTTGACCTTATGCATTTCAAATGCATTTTTAAATAAACCATTTGAAATTGACAATACCATTGATCCGTACATTTCTAAGAATCGTCGATAGCTGTCAAGAGCAAAAATTTCATTTCCAGTAATATTTGATAGTGCATCGCAAACTTGATCATTATACCCAAGATTAAGTATAGTATCCATCATGCCGGGCATAGAGGCTCTTGAACCTGAACGGACGGATAGTAGTAGTGGATTTTTATGATCCCCAAAAATTTTACCAGTAGTATTTTCTAAATTTTTAACAGCTACCGCTAAATCCTTATTAAAATTCTCAGGCAAATTGTAATTATTTTTGTAAAAATAATTACAAAGTTCTGTAGTAATAGTAAAACCATCTGGAATAGGTAAATTTAAGTTAGACATCTCAGCAAGACCAGCCCCTTTACTGCCAAGTACGTCCTTCATTTGGGCATTACCATCCCCACCTTTAGTACCAAAATAATAGATCCATTTGTTCATAAATACCGAAACAATTTCTAAGATAATTATTATATAATATGCCTAGATAAGCTGCAATGTTTAAATGCCCTGTACTAGAAGATATCTCATAACTCAAGTCTCCCAAGTTTCTTCCCTCACTCTCTTGATTTCTAGTTGATCAAATTTTGTACCGCTCAATAATAATTCATTAAAATCAAGTTTCTGTTTTTTAGCTTTTGATAATCCTGTCTACTTATAAATACTGGTATATTCAGGAATTTTTATTAATTTCTTTTTAGCATAATATTTTATTAATCTTCCATTAATTAGTTCAATGGTTATTTCCGCTATAGCTTCTTGATTTTCTTGTGAAATATGAATTTTCTTGAATTTATCATTATTACGTAGCCCAGCTTTATATGCTGTATTATCCTTTTTTAAGTTGCTAACTATCTTCTGAAAATTTGTAATATCAAACCCATAATCATTTATGGCAATTTTTTTATAATGTAATTTTGAGTTATTTAAGAAATTACTTAAATCAAAATTACCATATTTTACAAATTTATTAACTGTACGTTTCAAGTTATTTTTGGTAATATTGTTAATATATTGCATCATAATTGTGGTAGTGAATTTCTCTTTTTTACTAGGAGTATGATTTGCCACTATTGTTTTTATAAGATTATCCAAACTAAACTGAGTATTAGTTAGATTTTGTATTTTTATATCTAGTACAGATGCTATTATATAGCCTCTATCATATGGTAACTCGCTAGCTAGAGCATTATCCCAATATAATTTTGATATAGTTTCATTATCAAATAATAAGTAAGGAGAGGTATAATATTTTTGTAAAATCTTGTTATAGTTCCCTAAATATTCTTCAAATGTTACAATTCCATTAGTTAAATTAATCTTGTCAGTAAAATACTGTGTAAATCCTTCTGTAAACCACTTATATAGTGTTTCCTCTTTTTCCTTTATCAGAGTATTGCCTATCCACTTATGCAAATTTTCATGTGCCAGTAGGTGCTTAATATTAAAATCATTTACATTAAACTTCTCAGGTAATAGATACAGAACAGTATTACCGCCAATTAAAGTACCATAGAAACTATTATGTTTTCTATGGTTATTTATGAATACAAACAAATTATCATTATTCTTTGTTTCAAAGAATCTCTCTTGAGCATTTATTATTTCATATAAAAGTTTTGTTAAGCTTTCCTGTGATTTGGTATCTATACTAAAAAATATTATGTTGTTACCCTTATAATTTACATTTTGTAAGATACTATGGTTTCCAGATATAGCAAATCCCTTTGAAATTAAGCTATCTGCAGTAAGATTAAGTTTTTGTATTTTATTAGCAGCAATATTGCCAAAATTAGTAAATACATCATTATGACTAGCAAATTTAATATCTACATCTATACTTTCGCCGTTTGTATATAATTTGGGGCATATTAAGGCAAACTTATATAAAAAATAAAATCCCTGGTCGATTATGTAAGTATAATAGCTTGATCCAAGTTTTTCTTGAGTATTCAATATATCATACCATACAATAATCTTTTGATTGGGTTTATGCGTTATTTTATTAGCATTTTTTATAAAAACACCATTTTCTACATGAATATTTTTTATTTGATTAGACAAATCATGTCCCCAAACTTGATGAGGAATATATAATTCTGTTTGATTTGAATTAGGAGAAGTAAATTCCAACTTAATTCTAAGCTTCTTATCCTTAGGAAAATGATAAACCTCATATGATAAGCTACCAAAAGCTTTGCTAATAAAAAAAACAAAGATACATATTGCAAATATCTTTAAGTTTACGTTTAATATATAGTTAGCCTATCATTTCTATTTTATCATAACATTCTATATATACAATATATATTTTGATATACAAAGTGCTTTTTTGTAAGAAAAATAGTGTTTTTTTCATAGGATAGGGTTATGCTAAGATTTAAATTACTCTTATGCTAACAGTATTCGTAAATAACCAAACAAATGACGTTTTACCTTAATAATTACTGGCTTAATATTTATAAACCTAAAGGCATAAGCTCAGCAAAGCTTGTTTCTATCATTAAGAAAAACCTTTTAGGGGCTAAAGTTGGTCATTGTGGGACTTTGGATGTTGAAGCTGAAGGTGTATTACCTTTGGCAATTGGTGAAGCAACAAAACTAGTACGAGTTCTAGTAGATGCAAAGAAAACTTACATTTTTACGGTACAGTTTGGTAGGCAAACTGATACAGCAGATGCTTCAGGAAAAATAATAAAGGTTACTGATAATATTCCTACTTCAATTGATTGCCATAATATATGTAAAAAATTCATAGGTACAATTAAACAACGTCCTCCTGCCTTTTCTGCTATAAAAGTTAACGGTATTAGATCCTATAAATTAGCACGAGAAAATTTGACAGTCGAATTAACCCCTCGGAATATTGAAATATATAATTTAGAATGTCTTAATTTCAATCACCAAAATAATCAAGCTACCTATAGGGTAGAATGCTCTAAAGGAACCTATGTAAGAACTTTAGCAGAAGATATTGCTTTATCCTTGCAAAGTTTAGCATTTGTGTTAGAATTACAGCGTACTAAGGTTGGAATATTTACAGCAATCAATGCTATTAAATTATCAGAACTTGATATACAAAAGCAAGAAATGAAACAGTTCCTTGCAGAAAAAGCTATAAAAATTGAAGCAGTACTGGACGACATCCTGGTGCTTGATGCTACTACTGACCAAGCTAAGAAAATCATTCATGGTCAGAAATGCTATTTTGATTATCCTGAGAATATTGAATTAATTTGGATTCGGTATCATGACTCTCTCTTAGCAATTGGTAGCTTGAGTGAAAATTGCTTTAATTCTTTACGAGTATTTAACCTATAAAATAAACATGGAGATTACTGATGTCGGTTACAGCACAGCGTAAGCAGCAATTAATTACAGAATATGCTACTAAAGAAAACGATACTGGTTCTAGTGAAGTGCAATGTGCAATTTTAACTGAAAGAATTAGCAACTTAACAGAGCATTTTAAAACTAATCACAAAGATTTTTCCTCAAGGAGAGGATTATTAATGTTAGTTGGTCGTAGGCGTCGATTGTTGGATTATATCAAGAAGCAAAGTCTAAGCAGATATTTGTCGTTGATTAATAAACTAGGAATAAGAAAATAAAATAAAGCCCGGTTAAAAAATCAAAAATTTTATCCGGGTTTTTTGTTCATTAAATAAGGAATAAGAATGTTTGAAGAAATAACAAAAACGATAGAATTAGGTGGGAAACGACTAGAATTAACTACTGGTAAAATTGCTCGTCAAGCTGATGGAGCAGTTATGGTAAAAATGGGGGGAACTGTCCTATTATGTACTGCCGTGAGTGCCAAAGAGGCAAAAGAAGGGATAGGATTCTTTCCTCTTACTGTCCATTATAAAGAAATGGCATTTGCTGCTGGTAAAATACCTGGTGGTTTTTTTAAAAGAGAAGGTAAAGGATCGGAAAAAGAAGTACTTGTCTCACGTTTGATCGATCGACCAATTAGACCATTATTCCACCCAGCCTTTCTTAATGAAACACAAGTAATATGTACTGTTCTTTCATACGATCCTGAGTATAACAGTGATATATTAGCAATGATCGGAGCATCCGCTGCATTAGCTTTATCTGCAGCACCCTATCAAGATATAGTAGCAGCTAGCAGAGTTGGCTTGATAAATGATCAATTCATATTAAACCCTTCATTTAGTCAATTAAAGGATAGTAAATTAGACTTAGTAGTGGCAGGCACTAAGACGTCAGTTATGATGGTTGAGTCTGAAGCCGATCTATTGTCCGAAGAAAAAATGTTGGAAGCTATTGAGTTTGGTCACAAGGCATTACAGCCTGTAATTGGATTGATTAATGACTTAGTAAAAATTGCTGGGAAAGCTAAAATACAGCCTGCCGAGTTATTCCCTACTAGCTTAAAAGAACAAATTAGCAGCATAGTGCAAGAAGATATTAAAAATGCTTTTTCTATTAAATTAAAACAAGAAAGACTATTAGCGGTAAAGCAAATTCATGATACAATTAAGCGACATTTTGCCGAAGATATTGCTAATAATAATCTTACTAATGCTCAGATTGAGTTCGCTCTTAAAGAAGTAGAATCAGAAATATTACGGCAAAACGTATTAAAGAGTAATATTCGTATCGATGGTAGAAAACCGGAAGATATAAGAAACATAGCTTGTGAAGTGGCTTTGTTGCCAAAAACACATGGTTCAAGCTTATTTACTAGAGGAGAAACACAAAGTTTAGTAGTTACAACACTAGGTACTGGTCAAGATGAACAAATTGTTGATAGTTTAGACGGGGAATATAAAGAGCGTTTTATGCTTAACTATATTTTTCCTCCTTATTCAGTAGGTGAAGCAACCCCAGTAAGAGCTCCTGGTCGCAGAGAGATAGGTCATGGCAAACTAGCATGGAGAGCCATTAACCGCATGCTGCCAACTAAAGAACAATTCCCTTATTCTATTAGAGTAGTGTCAGAAATTACCTCTTGTAATGGCTCATCATCCATGGCTACTGTTTGTGGTAGTTCCATGGCTCTTATGGATGCTGGAGTACCGATCAAAACTCCTATAGCAGGTATTGCTATGGGTTTGATAAAAGAAGGCGATAAGTTTGTAGTATTATCCGATATTATGGGGGATGAAGATCATCTTGGAGATATGGATTTTAAAGTAGCTGGTGGCATACACGGCATAACCGCATTACAAATGGATATAAAAATATCTGGAGTAACGTTTGAAATAATGAAGCATGTTTTAGTTCAAGCAAAGCTTGGTCTTGTTCATATTTTACAAGAAATGGATAAGACTATTAATAAAACCAATAACCATATTAGCCAGTATGCACCTTGTATTCAAAGTTTTAAAATTGATAAAGATAAAATTAGAGACGTCATAGGACCGGGTGGCAAAGTAATACGCGAAATTTGTGATATGACATCGGCTAAAATTGACATAAGCGACGATGGCAATGTAACTGTTTCGGCTATAGGCAAAGAGAAGCTAGATATGGCTGTCGAAAAAATTAAGTCAATTGCTTTTGATCCTGAAATAGGCGGCATATTCAATGGAACTGTTGTTAAAATATTAGACTCTGGAGCATTTATCAATTATTTAGGTAATCGTGATGGATTCATCCATATTAGTGAAATCTCGAAGGAACGTATTGAGTCTGTATCTAGTGTTTTAAAACATGGGGATATAGTAAAAGTTAAACTTATTGGTTTCGACAATAAAGGCAAAGCTAAATTAACCATAAAAAATATCGATGCTGAAATTACTCGGGACGTTACAACTAATCAAAAATCTGAGTCTTATAAAGATAACAGTGATAATAATGGTAATAAACGCGAATCTGCAAAGAAATGGCAAAATAACAAAACAGCCTCCTCTAATGAAGATGAAGTTGTAACTAAGGAGCGTAAGTATTTTAACTGATTAAGGTATTGACTCAATAAAAATACAATGTTACAAATATTAAGTACTAGATTGTTATATCTAGATATAACAATCTAGTGATTCTACACTAAACAATTTGGCTGTATATTATTGTTCAGCGTAAATATAATTAGGTTAAAATTATTTAATGGAGGTTGTAATGAGTAAAAATAAGGGTGTTAGCACTACTAATGATAGTAAATTTTCTGCACCTAGAGAACCGGGAGTAGAACCAAGTTGTGTGGTACTAACCTATTCTGTTTGTGAAACATTAAATTCTGCAATAGAAACTATGCAATATAATGGAACAAGCGTACATTACAAGATAGATATAGAACCAAACAAAAAAGAAGAGCAGCAATACCAAGACCATAATGACTTAGAATCAAAAACCTTTTATGCCGGTAAGAGTAGTTGGAAAGGGCAAGAAAAGGTTAATGACTTTGGTATAGGCATTATGCTTATTAATAATGCAAAAAGTGCTTTTACAGACTCTCAAATAAATAAATTAATAGAATTACTTAAAGATATCACAGTTAGATACCCAAACTTGAATCTTGAGGAGAATCTTGTAGGGCTTGGTGAAGTTGCTGAAAGGCATGTAGCACCCGGAAAATTCTTCCCTTGGAAACAACTTGCAGATGCTGGCTTTGGTAAATTTATACCTACTACGAAAGAACAAGCAGAACAGATATTAATACGAAAAGGTGATAAAGATACAGAAGTCTCTAAAAAAGTCTCTCATGTTCAAGAACAGTTAAAAGACCATGGTTATGGTATTGAAGTTGATGGAAAATGTGGTGATAAAACCGCCACTTGGTTTGAGAAATTTAATACACGTTATGTTCCTGAACAATCCCCTCCAAATGAGTGGAGTGAGGCAAGTCAATTTGTTTTAGATGAACTTCACCCTAATGTAACTTTAGCAGGTGTTGTTGCTCTTGAACATGTTGCTTAATCAGAATTGCTGTAATAAAAAATGTTCTTAGGGGTGATGTCACCGCCATTATGTCATCCCAGCGAAAGCTGGGATTTCAAAAACCTTTAAGTCTAAGGTGTTTTTAGATTTCCGCCTATGCGTCATTGCGAGCGAACGTACGTGAGCGTGGGGCAATCTATGAAGCTTGTCATATGGATTGCTTCTCGTCGACCTACGGTCTTCTCGCAATGACGGTTTTTTAACTTTCAACAGTTGTGGGTGTCATCCCTGTTCCTTCGGAAGTATATTCTTCTGCTTGCTCGCCCCTCATTTTCAAATCCAATTCTTTAAATCATTTGAGTGTACCAGCTTGTTCAAATAATATTTGCTTTTCAGTATTGATTACCTGTTCTATCTTACTTGTCAATTCTCGAACATCAGATTGCTCTATTTCCTCTATCGGGATAACATCAATAATCTTTACTTGGATTACCCCTGGTTTCTTAATCCAAAAACCCTTTGGCCAGTATACCCCTGCATTGTGAGCCATCATCACGATCGGTACTTTTGCTAGTGATGCTAATTTTGCTGCACTGGGTTTAAATTTGGCATTTTGTTCTGGTTTGAATCTAGTAGATTCAGGGAAAATAACCAACCATAAACCACTTTTTATCTTTTCTTGTCCTTCTCTTAAAATTTGACCAACTGAAATATTGGCATTACGATCTACGGCAATTGGCTTAACCATTTCCAATCCCCAACCGAATAATGGGATATTAAATAACTCTTTTTTTAATACCCAAGAATGTTCAGGTATAATTAATTGTACAAATATTTGTTCCCAGCATGATTGGTGATTAGACAATACTATAGAAGGAAATGAAGGCAATTTATCTAGACCAGAAACTTGGTATTTTAAACCACAAAAGATTCTAGCCAGCCAAATAAATACATAGGAGAAAATAACTCCAATCCTGTAACGTATATAATAGTTGACATTAAAAAATGTTACGGGTATGTAACATATAAGGAAGAATGTAATGGTAAATATAGCAAGTAATGCATAAAATGTTAATACTCTTAAACGCCAAAACATAGTTGGTTAATCTTAGTTGTTAATAATTAATGGGTACAATAGCATAAAATTGCGTCTACATATAGATATAATTAGTAATTATTCGGGGAAATTAAATGAAAAAAACAGCTCTATCCGGATGTCAAGTGACCGGGACTCTGCATTTAGGAAACTATCTCGGGGCAATTGTTAATTGGTCTAAGCTCCAAGATGAGTATAACTGCTTGTTCTTTTTAGCCGATTTGCATGCTATTACTATAGATCGTTCACCTATAGAGCTAAATTCTTCCATATTGCAAACTGTTGCTACATATATAGCAACAGGACTTTTGCCGGAGAAAACCACTATATTTGCCCAAAGTATGGTGAAGGAGCATACCGAACTTGCTTGGATATTAAATTGTGTTACTCCGCTTGGTTGGCTTAAACGGATGACTCAGTTTAAAGACAAAGCAGGAAAAGACCAGGAGAGTGCTGGTTTAGGATTATTGTCTTACCCAGTATTGATGGCAGCTGATATATTATTATATAATGCTGATATAGTACCCGTTGGCGATGATCAAAAACAACATTTAGAACTTACTAGAGATATTGCGGCTATCATCAACAGGAAATTCAATCAAGATATCCTAAAATTACCTGAGCCATTAATTCAAGGCTCATCAAGAATAATGAGCTTAAAAGATGGTCGTAAAAAAATGAGTAAGTCTGATCCATCTGATTTATCTCGTATTAATTTAAATGATAGTCGAGATCAAATTTACCAAAAAATTAAAAAAGCTAAAACCGATCATTTAGCTGAGATTAGTTATGATCCTCAGAATAGACCAGAAATTAGCAATTTAATTAACATTTATTGCAGTTTATCTAGCAGTAATGTTGACACAATAGTTAATCAATACCAAAATACCGGTTTTGCTAAATTTAAGGATGATCTAGCTGATATTATCATCACAACTCTAACTCCCATTAATACCAAATATGCAGAGTTAATGAAAAACCAAGATTATCTAGTAAGCACACTACATGAAGGAGCGGATAAAGCTAGAGTTATTGCTACTAGAACTCTGACTGAAATCAAAAAATTATTTGGTTTTGTTGTGTAGCGTTTTGATATTATGGTATACTCAAATGATTTGAAGAATTGGAACGTAAAACAAGGGGTGAGCGAACGGAGCGTAGATGAGCTACGTGAGTACGCGAATGCCCCGCAGTTTTACGAAGCCAATTCTTCAAAGCATTTGAGTATACTTGCCTCTCATTTCCAAATCATTTGAGCATATCCATTTTCATATTAGAACGAAAAAGATGTTATTTCCGCATAGACGGGAATCTCTATATCTTCTATATCTAGGCTGTGTGAAGGTTTCAACTAAATATTGAAGGAATAGAAAGGTAGTATATGTTTGATTTTGAAAAAATAACAATACTACTGGAATGAATTATCATATAAAACCAAGAACTTGGGAACAGATTTTTTTAATATTACAGAAGAAAATATAATGTTACAGAAAAAATAATATTAAAGCAAAAAATGAAAAGAAAATATGAAAGTTTATAGAGGCGATTTGGTATATAATGCGTACTGATTATCAGTGACGTTTATTGCCTTCAATATATGGTGGTTGCCGTGGTATTCACATGAGATTTAAAAGCTGGAGTGATAAAGGAATTTGGCAATATTTATTTGAAAAGATACAAGATTTTTTAGACATGGAAACTGTAATGATTGATGCTACAATTATTAGAACTCATGAGTTGTCATCTATATTAAATCTCCTAAATAGTTTGAGTATTAGTCTTTGGATTCGTTCCACTTGCCATGCAGTATTCTATAAAGGTATTGGTTATTCAGTCCATTGTGTGAAAGAGATTGATAATCGTGTAAAATATTTTGTCTTACTTCCTCAATATCTGTTGGTTGTAGTATCAGAGTATGTTGATTTTCTGTGAATGCTTGTTCTTCAATATCTTCCACTACATATTGTGGACATGTATTACAATATTCCGTAGTGTCAAGATCATCTAAAGAGCAGTGATTATTTTCACACCAATAATTTACTTCACATTTGTTTCTTGTACAAAACCTTTCCCATCTAAATGTCCAAGATGTTTTTGTAAAGAAAACTTGGGCTTCTATATCTCCAAGTCTTGTAAATAAATGATGATTATTATATTTAAATAATATTTCCTCTCTAGTGTAAAATGAATTAACCATTAACTTAACCTAAATATTTTATGGTTTGCTGTTTTCCCCAATGTTTTAGGGTATAATTTATAATATATTCAGAACACGTTTAGCACTCAGTAAATTTACATTGAATCATTGTTCTTCATTATCTAGGTTGTTAAAAACGCCCTTATAACTTGTGTATTATATTTTTTGTTATGTCGTCTAATCCTTCAGCAATAGCAAGTTTTAATAGTTGTTATTTAAAAAGGCTTCCAATTCATGAAATCCTTTATCAGAAACTATTACAGTTATAGGCTTATTAATTATTCCATAACAATAATTATTTTGATTAATAATATAATTAAAGCATAAGTTATTAATATAGTCAAATTAATAAAAATAAATGTGTTATATGCTCTAGACACTTATATCACATTTTTAAGATATAAGTGTCTAATCAAGTTTATAAATCTTCCTAAAAATTAATAGCCCTCTTATCTACAGCCAAAGCCGCTTCCTTTATGCCTTCACTTAAGGTAGGATGAGCGTGGCAAGTTCTCGCTATATCTTCTGAGGAAGCACCAAATTCCATAAATGCTACAAGCTCTGCAATCATAGTTCCAGCTGAACAGCCTATTATATGGGCTCCAAGTACTTTATCCGTTACGCTATCAGCTAATATTTTTACCATCCCATCAGTAGAGCCTGTGCTTCTCGCTCGACTATTTGCCAAAAACGGAAATTTACCAACTTTGTAATCAATCTTAGCTTCTTTCAATTGTTCTTCTGTTAAACCAACACTTGCCACTTCTGGATAAGTGTAGATGACACTTGGAATAAGATTATAATTAACATGACCTGCTAAGCCTGCCATAATTTCAGCGGCAGCAACAGCTTCCTCTTCTGCTTTATGAGCGAGCATAGGACCAGCAATTACATCACCGACAGCATAAATATTCGGAATTATTGTTTGGAATTGGCTATTCACCGTAATTCTATTTTGTTTGTCCGTTTCAATAGCTAATTTATCTAAACCTAAATCTGTTGTATGGGCTTTTCTACCAACAGCCAATAACACTATATCAGTAGTTATTTGTTGCACTGAGTTATCGGCTGTTTGTTGTATATTCAAAATAACTTTTCCTGCTTTTTTCTCAGCAGACAGCACCTTAGTATTTAATCGCAATTCAATAGATTGCTTTTGCAGGATTTTGGTAAATTGACCGATAATCTCTTTATCTAAAGCTGGCACAATACTTCCAGCATATTCAATAACCGTTACTTTAGAACCAAGCCTATTCCATACCGAACCAAGCTCTAAACCGATATAACCACCACCAATCACTACCATAGTTTCTGGGACTTTAGCAAGGCTCAAAGCTCCCGTTGATGAAACTATATATTCCTCATCAACAACAATATTGGGCATTTCAATAATATCAGAGCCAGTAGCAATTAAAATATTCTTAGCCGATATCTGTTCAATTGATGTACCGTTAGTAATTTCCACAAGATTGGCTGAAATAAATTTGGCACTTCCTGTAAATTTAGTGATTTTATTTTTTGCAAACAAGCTTTCTATGCCTTTGCATAACTCTGATACTATCTGACTTTTTTTAGTCATCATTTTTTGTAAATCAAGTTTGGCTGAGGTCATAATGCCAATATCGGCACAATGGTTCAATACTTCATGATATTTCTCAGAGAAATTTAGCAATACCTTGGAAGGAATACAGCCAACATTTAGGCAAGTACCACCAAGCGTCACCCTTTTCTCTATACAGGCAACCTTCATACCTAACTGGGCTGCTCTTATTGCTCCTGTATAACCAGCAGGACCACCACCAATCACTATTAAATCAAATTCTTGCATATATTTTCCCTTACTTATAATAATTAATGGCATTATAAACCATAAATATACGAACACTAATAGCTAATTTGAATTTAATTCAATTATTTTTTGATTATTTTATTGTAGTAAATATTGGCAGAGTTGATGCTTTATGGTCAAAAGTGAAACTAGTACTACAACCATTTAGTTCATTTAGTTTACCTATTAAAATATCAGCAAAATCTGTATTACAGTTCTCATATTCTCTAACAGTTAGCGATAAAGTTTTGTGATCCTCAAACTGGAATTCTATAGTAGCAAATATTTCTTTTAGTACATTTATTATTTGGTTTTTTGAATATTTATAACCTCGTCCTAAAACCCAAATTATTTCACAAACTACTATGTTATTAATAAATATAGAAGCACTAATACCTGAATATTGCTCAATTAATTTTGTAGCTTTGCTACTCTGTACTTCGTCATCTTGAATCAAATAACGAATTAAAACATTAGTATCAATTCCGATCATATCCACTCTTAATGGATTCATTCATATCTTCGATACTTAATGGTGTTTTCGGTTTGGGAAGTATTCCTTTTAAATTTTTAACTGGCTTATTAATTGGCACTACTATAAAAGAGCCATCTTGTATAATGAACTCTAATTTACTGCCAGAAGATAAGTGTAGCTTGTTTCTAATATATGATGGGATAGTAACTTGTCCCTTACTTGTAACTGTTGAACACTGTGCTTTCATAAGATACCATATTATGTATATTAGCTATGATTATTATAATAATGTAAGGAGAAAGTAAGAGCAAGCTATAAATGCTTATTTTTCCTACTATTTTAAATTATGAGTTATTTTTATACTATTCTTACTCGGAGAGGCAATGAAGCTAATTATATTAATTTGTTCGGTAAAAGTGTTAGTATCATTGCTTAGAATAGAAAGCATTTGCTTCGATATTATATTATGAGAGTTTTTTAATAATGCTCCAGATTCGCCAATATTCTTTAATTCTCTAATGAAATCTAAAGGGCTTTTATAGCTCAGTTGAATATTTTCATAATCAACGATAATTTCTGTGAATCCTGCCTGTCCTAGTAAAGGTGTTACGTGATCAAAATGGATGAAAGGGGAAACATGTTGAAAGTGAGGGTGACTTAATGCTATTTCAGCTTCAATGAATTTCATTCGTAGTTCTTTTAGGCTGTTACCACCGATAAAATTACCAATAAATAGACCATTTGGTTTTAAAATACGTTTTATCTGTAACAGAAAATTTTGTACATCGTTGATCCAGTGTAGACCCAAGGAAAAAGTTATTAGGTCAAAACTAGCTGCTTTAAATGGTAAGTTTTCTTCATCAACTAGTAATTTGGGAGTATGGTCAAACGATTGTAACATAACATTTGATGCACTAGCCGCTACAATTATAGCATAGTTATAGTTCTGCACTAATAGTTTAGTTAGTATACCAGTACGACATTCTAAATCTAAAATATCAGGAAATTCTTTATCAATAATATTTAGACGTTCAATAATATCGAATGCTGCATATTTAAAGAACGAACACTCAGCGATATTATCCACCACTTTGTCACGATTAGATTTTAACTTCTCACGATCAAATATAATTGTTACCTCTAGCTAGCTCTTGGTAATACTACCATAATATTACTCTTATATTTCCTAATATTACTTTCAAATGAAGCTCTCTGTTTATTCCTCAAAAGCATGTTTGTTGGTAGAGGAGGTGTATTATTATAATAATTGTATCCACTATACATATTAATAGAGTTTTTATACAAGTCCATATTGTTAGCAATTTTGATAACATCTTGTTTATATTTAGAGCCAAACTCATGGGTGGCTGAATGGTAATGAGCAATTGCTTTGTGCCAACTACCTAACTGATCATATTTAGCTTTTAGGAATTTAGCAGCATAGGCGACGTTTTTCTTAGGATCAAAAGCTTGATTTAAAGAGTGAAATGCATTTAAATGATGTTTTAAGTTGATTTGCATACATCCTACATCAATATTTTCTTTGCCTTGAATAATTTGTTTTTTTACAAATGATATTGCCTCTTTTTTAGTATTAAAATAATAGCCTTTACCTTCAACATTGACAGTCCAAGGCCAAACCACTTTAATTTTATATTCAGTATGTTTTTTGCCCGATTCTTTTAAAGCTATCGAGTGTAACGTATTAGGAGGAATTTTATGTACCTTTTCAAAGTAAGGAAACATCCTTGAGCATTTATGTGATTCAGCAATTTCTACGTCTATATTAGCATATGCTACATTAACATATAAATATAATGGAAAAAGAAACAATAAATATAGGGCTAATATTGACCTAATGGACATAATTATTATCATTTTACTTTATCTTTTGTAGCATATTAAAAATTTTCCTACAAGGCAAGTTATGTCTCGTTGTCCTATAATTTTGTCACATAAATATTTTGTTAATAGAAAAATATGCTTATTTTCATTGACTTTATTAACATAGAGCTTTAAAAGGTTTAGTTCGGCTTCATTACATTATCTATGTTAAATAGTGTTAGTCTTTAGGTAATTTTTTGTATAAAATAATGTTACCATTCAAAAGTATTTTTACTAAAATTCAGGAAATCATTTGGCCTATAGAAAGAGAGGAATTGAAACTTTTTTTGCCTATGGCATTAATGATGCTGTGTATTCTTTTTAATTTTGGAACACTTAGATCCGTTAAAGACGGATTGGTCATACCATCAATAGGAGCAGAAGTCATTAGTTTCCTAAAACTTTGGTTTGTTCTTCCTTCCTCTATATTATTTACTATAATATATGTAAAACTTAGTAATCACGTACGTTTTGAATATATTTTTTATATAGTAATTTCGAGTTTTTTGCTTTTTTTCCTGATATTTGCTTATATCATTTACCCTAATCAGGAGTTTTATCATCCAAATGCTGAGCAGGTAGAACATTTAGTATCATTGTATCCTAATTTTCGATGGTTTATCAAGATAATGGGTAAATGGAGTTATGCTCTCATGTATATCTGTTCAGAATTATGGAGTGCAGTAATTATTAATCTAATGTTTTGGCAATTTGCTAATAATATTTTTGATACCAGTAAAGCGAAACGTTTCTATCCAATTTTAGGAATGGTAGGTAATGTTGGTCTGATTTTAGCTGGCAATGTATTAGTAGCTTTCTCAAATGTACGAGGGGTAGTCGATGCTCAAGTTATAATAAATGAAGATTTGCAATATAAATCAGAACTAATGCTACAACCTGTTATTTCTATAATAGTGTTTGTTGGTATAATTTCCATGCTGTTATTTAGGTTAATTAATTATCTTATTTTGAATGACGAGGTGCTAAAGGCTGATTTCCAAATAGTTCAAATACAGGCAAAAACTTCCTTATCACTTATGGATAGTATAAGGTTGGTTATTAACTCAAAATATATTGGACGCATTGCTTTATTGATAATTTGTTATGCACTACTAATTAATATAGTGGAAGGTCCGTGGAAAGCTAAGGTAAGGGAGCTTAATCCCAATATGTTAGATTATATACATTTTATGGGTAGGTTTAATATTTGGATGGGAATTTCCAGCGTTACTTTTATGATAGTTGGTAGTAATGTGATTAGGAAATTTACTTGGTTAATTTCAGCATTATTAACACCCTTAATGCTTTTGATAACTGGTTTAATGTTTTTTATCTTTGTTATTTTTTCAGAATATATAAGTTTTGGTATAAAAGACTTTAATCCAATTTATGTGGCTGTAATTATCGGAGGAGTACAAAATATTTTAAGTAAATCAACTAAATATTCGTTATTTGATTCAACAAAGGAAATGGCATATATTCCTTTATCATTAGAACTTCGAACAAAAGGTAAAGCTGCTGTTGAGGTTATTGGTATTAAATTTGGTAAGTCCTTAGGAGCTTTTATCCAGTCTTTTATATTTATTATAGTGCCTACTGCCACATGTGATTCAATAGTAGTTTATTTACTAACAATTTTTATTATTATAGTTATTTTGTGGTTTTGGAATATAGTACAACTAAACCGGGAATATGTGAAATTATGTAATTAGCATGCGAAAAAAGTTAATATATATATCAGTTATAATTGCTGTAATCCTATTGATTTATACCATTTCATGGTTGGTAATTGTTACTTCTGTAGCTAGTAAGATTAATGGGCAATATAGTAACCGCTATATCGCTGCTAATTCGATAGATAGTGAACAAAAATATTTCATTAAATTTAATAAAGTTGTTAGCTATGGTTTTCCGTTTAAAATTGCCTTGCAAGTAATTGGTTGGCATGAAGAGGGAGAGAATAGTATAATTGAATTTAATTCCCCGATTTATATAGGTTATGATTTACTGAAACAGGCTTGCTTTGTTAGTTATTTTGGTGACGCAACAGGTCGCTATAAACCTATTGAGTTGGGATTTGGTACAAAATTCGAAAGTGGTAATTATTCTTTTATAGCCAAAATGCCTTTAAGCTTTAAATTATTTAAGATTTTTATACAAAAAAAAGATCCGTTTGAAATTATAAATTTTATAAAAAAGTTGGAATTAACATCTGAGAAAACAAAAATTTTTGATTTAGTTGACGGGCAGAAATTATATGATGAAGATCATACAATTATTTCATTTTCACTAGAAAGGAATAAATATTATACTGATCTAGAAGATTTTAAAAATAATGTGCCACAAAAATTAAATGTTACTTATTCAACAAACATCTTAGAAAGTAATATTATAAACAGAAGAATACCAGCGGGTCTTTTATTATATAGATTTGCTTGGCCGATACCTTTTAGTTTTGAAGGTAAGTTTTATATAAAAACTAATAAATCTTTATATAGTGAATTTGCTAAAGATTTGGAAATAAAAATGATATCCAGCAAGTTTTCAAGTAGTATCCAAGAATCCTTGACTACTTTATTGTATCAAAGTAAAGTAGAAGAAGGTAGCAATGATAGTCATCTTAAGGTTGAATCAAAAATTGATTTGAAGCCAGGATTTTCCGATAATATATTGAATTCTATACAGTATTTATTGTCATATATATCGCTACTCCCTAATAGTTCATCTTTAATAGAAGAATTACAGTATATTAACAGTAATAAAGATAAATTCAACTTGACTGAATTAGAGAACCATCAATATATTTTTGATTTAGATATAAATTTTCTTGATAGAAAAAAAGATATAATGAGAGTTCAAATAAATAATCTTAGTTTGTTTTCTAATAATACCGGATTTCGATTATCAAGCGAATGCAGGCTAGATGCATTTAGAAAATTTGATATTAAGGGACTTATTGTCTTCAATAATTATTTAAAGGCAACGGATATTATAACCAATTATTTCTTTAACTTGGGTAGGTTTAAAACATTCTCAGAAGATAGTCGTATTGTATACAAAGAAGGTACGAAGTATTTTTTAAGAACCATATCAGATCATCCTGATTCTAACTCAGGTGACATAAGTTTTGAGTATAATTTAGATTCAAGTAATATAGAAAAAGGCAAAATAGGTTCCGTAGACTTTAATAAATTTTTGCCATTATATTATCTAGCATTATACAAAAAAGCATCGGAAAAAATACGGGTTGGTGATAATATAACAACAAGAATCCAAGAGCTAATACCTGATTTCAATGAGCATCAAAAATTGTTAAAACAATTAATGGATCAACCTTTTCTAGAGATTGACAATGATGTCTGGCAGGAAGTCATAAAATAACCTGAATTCGATGTAACAAGTTACATCGAATTCAGTATTATATATAGAAACAATCAGGTTTGAAGCGGCTGCCCACCTGATTGTTAAAATATAATACTCCATTCAATATGTAATTTTAATAATTAAAATCACATATTGAATGATGAAAAAAGTTAAAATGCACCCGCTTCAAGAGTACATTTTTCCTTATAACAAAGCAAGTATCGATATAAGAATTATTAATTCTTATATCGATACTTGAGGTTAAAATAGCATTAGAGATGTAAATTGGATACTATAAAAATAATACATAAAGATTTAGCAGTAGAACTGTCTAGCTTAAATAAACTTATTCTGACCCACTTAGCTGCCAAAGAACAACTAGTTGGCGTAATAGGTAAATATTTACTAGAATTTGGTGGAAAGAGAATCCGACCATTACTAACAATTCTAACTAGTAAAATGTTTGGTTATGTCGGTGAAGATAATATCAAACTTGCTGGAGCTGTAGAATTTATTCATGCAGCAACTTTACTTCATGACGATGTAGTAGATGAAAGTACAATGAGAAGATCCAAACCTACTGCTAATGTTGTTTGGGGGAGTAAGGCTAGTATTCTAGTTGGGGATTTTTTATTTAGTAAATCATTTCAGTTAATGGTAGATACCAAATCTATTAAAGCTATGAAATCTTTATCAAGAGCTTCAGCAATTATATCAGAAGGTGAAGTTTCTCAGCTTGTGAAATTGAATCAGCGGAGAATTATTGACGAAACAGAATATAATGAAATAATTATGGCTAAAACTGCAGAGTTATTTGGAGTATCTTGTGAAGTAGGAGCAATTATTTCTAGTCAATCTAACGAGATCTGTGAAAGTTTACAAAATTTTGGTAGATATTTAGGAAATATTTTCCAAATTATTGATGATTTATTTGATTATTTAGGAAATAGTCATGATATTGGCAAGAATATAGGTGATGATTTTTTAGAAGGAAAAATAACTCTACCCCTAATCTTTTTATATAAGAAGCTTGATGATACCGGGCAATTAACAGTTCAGAAAATGATTAAGGCGGATAATAGATCTGAGAGTGAATTTGAGATAATACGAAGTTTGATGATACAACATGGTATTAAGCAACAAATTATCGACCATCTAGCAAACATTAAGAATGAGGCTAGTAATTTATTAGAGCAAATCCCTATACAGAATATTTATAAAGATCATTTAGCTTCTTTACTTGAGTTTACGTTAAATAGGTCTTATTAGGTTATGTTGCCAAGGTTTATGCGATAATAATAATTTAACCTGAGTTCAATACAACATTACCGTACCTCATACCTAGTTACAATTAAATCTGATCCTCAAACTTTTACGATTAATATGCAAAATATTCCAACTGATATTGAACAGCTTTCTGAATTAGAGGCAAAAGATTTACTAAAACAATTGGCAAGTGAGATAGAAAAATATAATAAAGCATATCACCAAGAAGATACTCCTCTGATTTCTGATGCTGAATATGATCAATTATTTAATTTAAATCTTGAACTTGAAAAAAAATTTCCTCATCTTGTGCTGGCAAATAGTCCAACTAAACAAATCGGTAGTCTAGCTGCAGAGAAATTTTCTAAAGTAAAACATATAAATCCAATGTTTTCTCTTAGTAATGCATTTGATAATGAGGATGTATCAGAATTTATAAATAGAATAAAGAATTTCTTACGTCTTGATAGTTTTCCACTTATTTTTTGTGAGCCTAAAATAGATGGTTTATCTTTTTCTGCTACCTATGAGGATGGAATGCTTACCAAAGCTGCGACAAGAGGTGATGGCTTTATTGGAGAAGATATAACGGAAAATATCAGGACTATAAATAATTTCCCTCAGTCTATAGACTTGGATACAGCAATTTTGGAAGTAAGGGGTGAGGTTTATATCAATAAACAAGATTTTCTATTATTAAATCAAGCACAAGAATTATCAAAAAAAGATAAATTTGCAAACCCGCGTAACGCGGCTGCTGGGTCGTTAAGGCAGTTAGATCCAAACGTTACAGCAAGTAGACCTCTAAGGTATTTTGTTTATGCTGTGGGTAGCGTCAGTAGCAAAATAGCTGATTCTCAAGATGCTTTATTATATAAGTTAAAAGAGCTAGGGTTTATCGTTAATAATATAGGAAAATTAGCATATTCTGAAAATGATCTGAAATCTTTCTATGAATATTTGAATTTGTCTAGAGAAGAGCTGCCTTATGAAATTGATGGTATTGTCTATAAGCTAAATGATTTTGCTTTGCAGCAAAGGATGGGTTTTATCGCAAGAAGCCCAAGATTTGCTATTGCTCATAAATTTCCTGCAATAGTTGGTCAAACGAAACTAATTAATATTACTCTACAAGTAGGTAGAACTGGCGTATTAACTCCGGTTGCTGAGTTAGAGCCGCTTTCTATTGGTGGAGTTAGGGTATCAAGAGCTACATTACATAATTATCAGGAAATCATAAGAAAAGATATCAGGATTAATGATTATGTGTTTTTGCAGAGGGCAGGGGACGTCATACCGCAAATTACTGCGGTAGATTTTACTAGACGCTCTAGTGAATCACAAAAAATTGATATGCCAAAACTTTGTCCGTCTTGTGATTCTAATTTACATTATAATCAAGAGACAATAATAATTCGTTGTGATAATGGGTTAAATTGCCCTGCTCAGAATTACGAACGAATTTGTCATTTCACATCTAAAAATGCTTTAGATATAGATGGTTTGGGGAAAAAACAAATAGAATTTTTGCTGGAAAAATCTTTAATAGAAAATCCAGTGGATATTTTTTATTTACAAAATAATAATGAAAAAAGCTTAGTCAAGCTTGAAAATATGGTAGGATGGGGGCGAATTTCTGTAGAAAACTTATTCGCAAACATTGAAAAATCCAAAACCGTCCCCCTAAATAAATTCATTTATTCCCTAGGAATCAGACATATTGGCGAACAAAATGCCAAATTACTTGCTCGAGAATTTCAGAATTATGGTTCTTTTATAGAAGCTATGGAATCTTTATTAAAGGGTGATCAGCCTATGTACCAAAGGTTAAATGATCTAGAAGGAATAGGAGATAAAATTTTGGTGGATATTATCGACTTCTTTGATATTAAAGAAAATCTACAAATTATTCATCAGTTAAGTAAAATTTTAGAAATTCAAGACTATAGTGGTCAAACCACCAAAACTGCATTAACTGGCAAAGTTGTAGTATTTACTGGTTCTTTACTTACTCTTTCAAGAGCAGAAGCAAAATCTCAGGCAGAGAAATTAGGAGCTAAAGTAAGTAGTAGTGTTTCGTCTGCTACTGCTTTAGTGGTAGCGGGTAGCGATGCCGGTAGTAAACTCAAAAAAGCTAAGGAACTTGGAATTAAAATTATTGATGAAGATGAGTGGCTGGAGTTAGTATATACTAATTCTCCCACATTAATCCAATAAAGTACCTAGGGGAAATTGTACCCCACGTATAAATTCTTCAACGTTTAAAGCTTTTCTTCCTTCTTGCTGTAATTTTCTGATGATCAAAGTACCCTTACCACAAGCTATTTCTAAGATATTATTATTAACCACAGTACCAGGCTGTAATTTAACATCCAAATCATTATAATACGCTTCTAGGATCTTTATAACTTTACCTCTATATTCAAAATATATTCCAGGCCATGGATTCATACCTCGAATTCTACAATCTATTTTGTAAGCAGTCTCATACCAATTTATCTTCCCTTCTTCTTTCTTGAGTTTATGAGCATAAATTACTCCATCTTTATCTTGGACAATCCTTGGTAGGTTATCAATATTATCTAAAGTTTTAACCAATAAATCAGCCCCTATTTCTGCACATTGGTCATGCAAAACTGGTAAAGTTATTCTAGGAGAGAGTGAAAACGAATGCTGCAATATAATATCACCAGTATCCCACCCCTCATCCATCTGCATTATGCATACGGAAGTTTCAGAGTCTCCCTCTATAATAGTACGCTGCAATGGAGCAGCTCCCCTATGACGTGGTAAACTTGAGGGATGGATATTAAGACATCCATATTTCTTGGCTTGTAGGATAACTTGTGGTATCAAGAATCCATAAGCAACTACTACTATTATATCCGCATTAATTGAATTAATTAAATTGGTTATTTCTTCGGTTTTCAAGGTTTTAGGGGTATAAGTCGGAATATCATATTTTGATGCCAAGCTGTGAATAGGTGATGCTATCTCATTTAGCCCCCTTCCTTTAGATTTTGGAGATTGAGTGAATACAGCAACCACTTGGTGATCTTTACTGTTAATTAAACTCTTAAGAGTAGGTACAGCAAATTCAGGCGTACCCATGAAAATTACTTGCACAAAATATTATTTTTCAGTTTTTTTAATTTACGTAATGCTATGTCCTTTTTTATATCACTTAAATAATCAATTAGTAGTCTACCATCTAAATGATCCATTTCATGCTGAATAACCCTAGCAAGCCAACCATCAGCTTTTAATTCTTGTTGGTTATTATGATAATCTAAGAATCTTATAGTTATAGACTCAGACCTTGCTACTTCGACCCGTTGTTCCGGTAGAGATAAACACCCTTCTATTGCCACAACTAATTCTTTAGATTTGTCTATTATCTTCGGGTCAGCGATAAATAATGGATAAAACCCAGCGGGTCTTTCTGTATCATCATTATTCTGCAAATCAACTACCAATATACGCTGAGCTATTCCAATCTGAATGGCAGCTAACCCTACACCATGATCATGATACATAGTTTCAACCATGTCATCCATTAACTTTCTTATATTATCATTGATTATCCTTACTGGCAAAGATTTTTGTTTTAATCTTGAATCTGGAGCAGTCACAATAGGTAACAGAGACATAGTACTTTAAAACCATAGATTATTTATATTTTTCTGCTTTGAAATTCGTAGGATCATTCGAATATACCAAAACATTTATATTGTACTACAAAATAACCAATGAGTCTAGTGTGAGCTATTTGCTAGCGAACGAAAAAAAGATGTGCTCAATAGTAAGCTACGCAGGGCTGACATTAGACCTCCTTCGAAACTCTACTTCTGCTGGTGATTTGGACAATGATGCGGTACTCGAATCCGTAACGGAATTAGAGTACGTTGCGGTTCGAGGTGAAGCGTCTCCTTCAAATCCCTCGCACAAGCGAGTTTCGAAAGAGGTCTATTCTCTTAATGGCTATGATACTAAGCCTAGTATTAACTTGTTACATCAAATACAGGTTAAATTATTAAGAAAGTTTAAAATATTTACACTTTTTTACCCTGAAACTATTAGTACACGCATAAAAATCATTATACTTCTTAGGTTCTGCACGCAGAACTTAATTAAAATCAATATATGGTAATAAATTTATGGTTAACAAAGTAAATATATATAATGTTATTAAATTCCAATCCCCATTTGAACGTCTTAAATCATACACTAATTCACCTGATGTTATCTTACGTAAAGCTATTATTACTCAGGCAATTATTGATGCAACCAATATATCAAAATTCCGCACAGCAAAAAAGCTAGAACAAGAAGCAAAATTATGGATTTTTGGTGGTAGTGAATCTTTTAAAGAAACTTGTCTAGAAGGTGGGATTGAGCCATCTTTTGTAGTAAGAGTAACCAAAGCAATTATAAAGCTACATAAGAATAAATCTAGGCTTAGAAAGTCATCACAACAAAACTCAGTAGATAGTAAAAACAAAAAAACATTATTTAGAACAAAATTATAACCTTATTTAAGTTAGCTATAAAATGTTACAATTTAGGTAAAATTACGGTCAAAGAATCGCTTTTTAACTGAACAATATTTTAAAAAAGCAATTTAAAGTAAGTATATATAAGCTTACATTCTATTTAACGCAATTATCAAGCCACAATTATCAAGCCATTATGAAAATTTCAAAATAATGGCTTGAAATTCACATGATTATGCATTAGTTGTATAGATAGGTAGTTGGGTATATGCTAGCTCTTTTCTATTACATATAATATTTGACTTAACTAAATTAAAGGGGATTTTATGCAAATATCAGTATCAGGTCAACATATTTCTATAGGGAATTCTTTGCAAGATTATGTAAGAAACCGTACTATGCAGGTGTCAGAAAAGTATTTTTGTGATGTAATAATTAGTGCAAACGTGCATTTCTCTAAACAAGGATTCCAATTGGTTTGTGATATTGTCGTGAATGATGGTACAGGCAGACATATGATATTGAAAGGTAACGCTGCTTCAGATGACATATATTCAGCGTTTGATATTGCTCTTGCTAGGCTTGAAAAGCAGCTTAGAAAGTATAAATCTAAGCTCAAGGATCGTCATGATAGAGTTAAAATATCCGAAGTAACATCTAAAGCAGTTAAATATACTATAACACCCAATCAATATGAACATGAAGACGAAGATAATGTGGCAGCATATGATAATCCTGTAATTATAGCAGAAAAATCTGTAGAAATATTAACTCTATCAGTAAGTGGAGCAGTGATGAAAATGGATCTTGAGAACCTTCCTGCTTTAATGTTTCAAAATAGTCATACTAATCGCATGAATGTAGTTTATTACCGTCGGGATGGGAATATATCTTGGATAGATTCCAAATAAATTCTTGCTGCTTATATATACTGCTATTCACTTGAATATATAACTCTCAACTTCATCAATAATTCCGTGAATTTCAGTTGTTAGGCGAAATAATCTCATGGAGATAATTCTAATCTGATATTGATAATTCCGATAATATAATACGATAAAATCCCCCGGTTGATATTTGATAAAATTTGCTGGCATGATAAATCTTAAAATTTTAGTTTCAGTAGCGGCATTTTTTAGGATTAACTGCCCTAATCTTTCAGCTTCAAGATAAGATAGTATAATAGGTAGTTTTAAGTTAGGAATAGGTCTATGTGAAAAATTCTCACTATTTATTTGGCAAAAGCTATTATTATAATCATCATACCGATCGATAAAATTTAGTGCTAGTTTACTAATAATGCTAGTTTTAGAAATTTCTATTTGTTCTAAGTAGCTATTGCTTGATAGTTTAACCAATATTTTGGGACTAATATGACTAGGGGTAGAATATCCACGTTTAGTGAACTTAATTTGTTCCTGATAAGCTATGATATCAAAGAAATATATAATACGCAAAAGGTTAATAACATCAATACAAGACAAAGCTTTATTTAATACCAACCCTTCTACAGCTTCATCAAGAGTTGATATATCGATGTGCTTTAATGGAATACCGCATTTATAAGACAATTCGAGAATTATTGCCGCTAAACTACAAGCCCCAAACTTATTATTAACCCAATGCCCTTTTGCCCATAAGTTACCATCTCGCCAAATATTACTATGTGGCCAAGCTGGGTAAGGTCTAGCATCCCAAGTCCATAAAAACATTTGTTCGATATATTCTTGTGTTTGCCAATATTCAATAAAACTTCGAATAGCTTTACGCTGAATAGAAAAATCAACTTCACCAGTAGAATATCTCGGTACTCCACCATCACTACATAAAGGATCAAAGAATATATTAGGTTGATTAGTTGCTTTATCAATGGAAGGAAAGCCAAATTCCGTAAACCAAATTTTTTTCATTCTTGGTTGCCATTCTGTTGTAACACCATCAGGATTACGATGATAATTCTCCCACCAATGTCTTAAATTCTTCCAAGCATAATCGGCAGCTAACTGATGCCTGCCACCATTTTCATCTATAAAGTAATCATATCCTTCGCCTGATTGCCAGCCTTTCATGATTTCTTCTGGTAAAATTCCTGAATTTATGCTTCTCGTTACAGGAAAGTAAGCATCAATACCTACGAAATCTATATATTCTGAGGCAAATAATTTGTCCAAATTATACCATCCATCTTGTGTGTGATGATACTCTGACCAATCTGCTGCATAAGTAACAAGTACATTATTACCCACGATTTCTTTGACTAATTTTGCTAATTTTATCAATTGGCTAACAGCGGGAAAAGTATTATATTGATCCTTGATACTAGTTAAACCTATTAGTTCAGAACCGATTACGAAAGCATCAATATGATCTTTAACCAATTTAGCATAATGTAGGATAAAATTATTATAACCCTCATCTTTATTGAAAAAATCTACTATTGAATTTACGCAGCCTGTTAAATGACCACGCCATGGCTTTTGCCAAACATCCAAAAAAAACATTGGATAAAACATAACTTTAAAGTTTCTACGTTTTAATTCCTGTAAGTAACGGATTAAGCTAGCATCATTGACGCTGCCACCATATTTAGGAAAATCATCTGCATCTCGTGATACTAGCCTTGCCGTATCACGTAAATATTTCCCAACTTGCCATTGTTCTGAGTATTGTGTATTTGGATCATTAAATTCCACAGCAGGTTTAATAGTACAACTTGCAATATCCAAACTATCGCCAAACCAACATACAACTGGTGCAACCCATTTGATGTTAGGGCATATAATTTTCATTTGATTTAGACTATAAAGACTATTAGCAATATTACGGTAATTATTTGAATTTATTGGTTTTTTACTAATGATACCGCCTAAAGAGTTTTGTATAGTTTTGTATTGTATTATAGTGTCGTAAACAAACTCTCCGGATCCTGGGATTATGTCAACAGCCTCAACTAAATCTTCTACACTCTGAAACTGTATCTGAGAGGTAATTTTGTTGTCAAAATCAAGCTCAAAATCCTCACATACGCTAAAGTATGCTCCGGTTTTTTGCTTGGTTTTTCCTAAAAATTCCTCTCTCATATACAGTTTCGCAATAGAGCTATTATCGTCTTCAACGTTACTGGGAATATTAGCCTTCCTAGTTACTTCAAAGGAAAAATTAGGCACTGAATTATTAAAATCAGCTAAGGGTAGGTCTTCAAATACAGCATAACTTAATCCACGAAATGCTGGTGCTTGACCTTGAGCTTCAGTTGCAGCAATTAAAGGATCGGGTAATTGTTCTTCTGACCCTAAATAAAGCCTGAATTTATATTGTTCAAGATTGAGTAACTGATCGTTAACCCATACTCTACCAATTTCAGCTATTTCGCCTTCACATAAGCTAACTGCAAAGGATAAATAATATTCACATTCCGTTAAATTATGGATAGAAGCAGTTTCGGCAGTAACTGATAAACCTCGTTGTGCAACGCTGGTAACTTGTACTTCCTTAATTTGATTTGCCCAAATTATTTTACCATTTACTCTTGCTGTACCAAAAACTAAGGCTATTGGATGCCCATAAACGGCTTTCGATAGTACAAAACTTTCCCTGATATTTTTAAAATGATAATATTCCTCGGGTTCATAATTTAAATGTTCTAAATAATCACCTAATGCTTTACCTGCAAATCGTCCAATGGTCGATAATATACCACCACCAAAAACACCACCAATGCTACTTCCTACGCTACCTAGAATCTGACCAAACATATTAATGCCTTATATTTATAGTTAATATAAGGCATTATATCATGTAATATAGCTGCACTAAGTGTAGGTGGATATTTTTTTAGCAATAGTCATATTTATACTCGGTGAACTTCAAGAATTGGCGTTGTCGTGTCTAAAGATCGAAGCTGCTCACGTACTAATGTACGCTCCGCTGCTCGACTTTGACACTCCTAGCTCTTCTTGAAGTTGACCTTCGTCTACCAACTCTTCATTTACGAGCAGTATACTTTCATAAAGGGTTTCTATAATTTTATATTCCCTAATTGTGGTCGTTATTATGGTTGTTCGTGTTTCCCTGTAAATCGACAAGGGAAGTGTAAAACGTTGAGTTAGCAACAGGGTAGGGCAAGGAGAAGGGCGGGGGAGAAACTGAATCATCAGAAACTGTATCAAGATTAACAGTAGGATTAACAACAAGAGTATCATCCTCTACTTTTGCTGATTTACTAAAGTAGCTATTAGATGGAAGACTATCAGTCATAAATTTATGCTCATTAGTATTAATTAAAGATATAATCTAATAAATGTTAATTAATATAAGATAAATATTACAAAATTATTAAATTATAGTAATTAACTTTTACTAGAAGAACATATATACGCATACTTGACCTTTTTGTAAAGCACCGGGTAATTGAATCATCATGTAGAGTTGTCAACTTTTTTTATTCTTATCGTGGGAATTCTTATATTAATTGTAAAAATTTATCTAAGGTACTTAGTGTTTAGTTATATTATGTTATTATAATAAAATATATGTATAAAGGAGGTATAACTATGAATAAATATATAATGTTTTGTGGTATGAGTTTTGCTGGAAAAAAAGAATATAGACAAATGTCTGTAGAGTATCTTGTACAAGAAAGAAAGGTTGCACCAGAACTTATCTCGATTGTAGATGATCCCAAAAGTACTGAGTTTGGAGAGAAAATTGTTCAATTTGATAGAGTAGAAGATAAAATTAACAATACAGTAAGTGGAGCATTATATATAAGTGCAAGCTGTAATATCTATGATAACCTAATTAGTACTGCTTTAAAAAATAATCAGTACATATTTTGTAAAGGAGGGTTTCCAGAAGTAGTGGGATACCAAGGTGCTGTTTGTCAAGATCAAGGATTTAGTTGGGAGATGGTAAAAAAACATTATACAGATCAGGTGCAAACTACTCATAAGACCGTACAATTTCCTGATATAATATTTATTTGTGTTAATTCTTTTAGTAGATCACAAATAATGGCTAAATGTAGTAATAGTAAAAGTTGGGAGTCAAAAATGACTGTAGATGAGTACAATCATTATTCTAATAAAATGAGAGCGACTTATGAAATTATTGTAGCAGATCACGAATTTACAGCAAGAACAAAAGTATTGCTTATTGATCCTATGGATTGCACATTTGCTAAAACTTGGGAATCGCAAATAAAACCTGAAATAGATCAGTTAATACCCCAATTCGGGATAAGAATTAACTAATTCTTATCCCGAATTGGCTTTAATATAAGGAAAAATGCATTCTTAAAGCGGTTTTGCGAATGCATTTTAAACCTTTCTAAAGCTAAAAACATGATTTTAAAAGATTAAAATCATGTTTTTAGCAAAATATTAATTTAACAATCAGATGCAGAGCCGTCTCAAATCTGATTGTTTCGATAATTTTACCGAATTTGGGATAAGAATTGACAAATTCTTATCCCAAATTCGCGTTTAATGGGTTTGGTCACAGAGACCTGTGATTATTGTTAGTGAGTATACTCAATGAATTGCAAGATTTTGGAATATATACTCAAATCAATCGAAATTTTTTCTTAAAAGCTTGACCTTTGGTTAAAAACTGATTATGCAAGAGATAAACAACTATAACTATTATTAAAATGTTTTTATTAGAACTAAAAAAAATAAACGGAACTCTTGATACGATACATTTTATAGGTATCGGAGGAATCGGTATGAGTGGCATTGCCGAAATACTACATAATCTCGGATATAAAGTGCAAGGGTCTGATATAGCAGAAAATTATAATACCAAAAGACTAGAAAATAATGGTATTAAGGTTTTCCTAGGTCATCAAGGACAAAATGTCACTAATGTTTCATATGTAGTGGTATCATCAGCTATAAATAAAGATAATCCTGAAATTCAGGAAGCCTTACATAGAAAGATACCAATAATTAGGCGGGCTGAGATGCTGGCTGAATTAATGAGGCTAAAATGCTCTGTAGCAATCTCTGGTTCGCATGGAAAGACTACTACAACATCATTAGTTGCTTGTTTATTTGAAGCTGCCGGGCTTTGTCCAACTTTAATTAATGGTGGTATTGTTAATAGTAAATCTACTAATGCCTATCTTGGGTCTGGGAATTATCTGATAGCCGAAGCCGATGAGTCTGACGCAACTTTCATTCACATACCAGCAACCGTTGCGGTAATAACTAATATCGATCCTGAACATCTAGATTTTTACCATGATTTTGATAGTTTAATTCAAGCTTTTAGGAGCTTTATAACTAATTTACCATTTTATGGTTTTGCAGTTGTTTGTATTGATCATCAAGCTGTTAGAAAACTAGTAAATGACATAGTTGAGCGTAGAATCATAACTTATGGAATAGACTCGGATGATGCTAACATACAAGCCTTTAATTTAGATTCTGATATTGAATCGTCAACTTTTGATGTGCGAATTAGTTTACCTAATGTAAATGGCGTAACAACTATCGAGAGAATTACTTTACCTACCCCAGGAAGACATAATATCCTTAATGCTCTTGCTGCTATCGCGATAGCTGTGGAGCTTGATTTTGGTATCAAAATTATTAAAAATGGATTTAATAGCTTTAAAGGGATAAAACGCCGATTCACTAAAGTGGCAGAATATAACAATGCTACGATAATTGATGACTATGCTCACCATCCGGAGGAAGTAAAAGCTACACTTGCTACGGCAAGAAATATTGCTAATAAGCGAAATAGTAAGGTTATAGCAATCTTTCAACCACATAGATATTCAAGAGTTAAATATTTATTTGATGATTTTGTAACTTGTTTTTCTGACGCTGACCAGTTGTATATTACAGATATATATGCTGCCGGTGAACAGCCAATAGATGGTATAACGGGAAGAAACTTAGTAAACAAAATCAAAAATACTAAATCCCATGCAATGGTATCATTTATTGAGAATCACGAGGATATAGCTGGCCTTATTGCCAAGGAGGCTATGCCAAATGATATAATAATTATGATGGGTGCTGGGAGCATTTCTGCTTGGGCCAATGATTTGCATCAGCAATTTACGCGAGAACGTCATTGCGAGAAGGCGTAAGCCAGCGAAGCAATTTTTGGTCACTTTTTGGATTGCTTCGTCGTTACTAAAGTAGCTTTTCGCGATGACGTTATTTTAACAAATTTATTAGACTTACTGCATAAGTCAAAGATAGTTGAGGGATTTTTAGGAGAAACGAAGCCGAGCACCGCAGCGTACACAGACGTACGTGAGGAGCGGAGGCGAGTTTCGACGACAAAATCACCAACTAGATTGACTTATGCAGTAAGTCTATTAAGTAGATATTTTATAATTATGGCATTACTTGGTGAATATAGGAATAATTACAATCTAAGTCATCTAACTTGGTTTAAAGTTGGTGGACCTGCGGAGATATTTTTTAAACCATTAGACTCAATGACTTTAGCAGATTTTGTAGCACAAAACCAACAACAGAGACCAATAACTGTTTTAGGGGCTGGATCAAATATTATTATTAGAGATGGTGGTATAGAGGGAGTTGTAATAAAACTTGGTCAAAATTTTACTAATATAGAATTAATGCCGAATAATCAAATATCGGTAGGGAGTAGTTGCCTTAATTTTAACCTTGCTAAATTTTGTCAGGTACATTCAATTACTGGCTTTGAGTTTCTCAGCGGTATACCGGGTACTATAGGTGGTGGAGTGGTTATGAACGCTGGGGCGTATGGTTCAGAGTTTAAAGATATCATAATAGCAATTGAAGCAATAGATTCTAGAGGGAATTTTATCCTAATCCCTAACGAGGAGATAGGTTTTAAATATCGTGGTAATAATTTACCACAAGAGTTGATTATAACCAAGGCGATCTTTAAGACAGCTATAGGAGATAGTCATATGATCTTAGAAAAAATGAATGAAATAAATAAAAATAGACTAGCAACCCAGCCGATTAAAGAACGGACGAGCGGCAGTACATTTGCTAATCCAGAGAATCATAAAGCATGGCAATTAATTGACAAAGCTGGTATGAGGGGATACAGAATTGGCGGGGCTTCTATGTCACAACTACATTGTAATTTTATGATAAACCATGGTAATAGCTCTGCTCGTGATTTAGAAGATCTAGGTGATCTTGTTAAAAAAAATGTATTTGAAGATAGTGGAATTAGTTTAGAATGGGAGATTAAACGAATAGGGAAATATGCATAAATATCAAACAAGCTTTATTGCCAATTCTAAGGTTACAATATTAAGCGATAAAGGAAAAAAACATGTGGCAGTAGTAGGTGGCGGTATGTCGGCTGAGCGAGAAGTTTCTTTAGTATCGTCTTCGGGGGTTAACCAAGCTTTGGTAGATAGTGGGTATAAAGTTACTTTCATAGATATGGGAGTAGATATTGCTTCAGTATTGTTGCAGATAAAGCCTGATATAGTTTATAATTGTTTGCATGGCACTTATGGTGAAGATGGTTGTTTGCCTGGATTACTCAATATCCTACGAATTCCTTATACTCATAGTGGTGTTCTTGCTTCTTCTTTAGCATTTAGTAAAACACATGCAAAAGCATGGTTTGTTGCTAATGATATTAAGATAGCCAAGAGTATTGTCATTAATAAATCTGACAATATTAGCAACGACCCTATGCCAAGACCATATGTGATAAAACCTCTCACCCAAGGATCAAGCATAGGCGTTGAAGTAATATTTGTTGAAGATGATTTTAACTTTGCTGATTATGATTTTCCTTATGGTGATCAGGTAATGATTGAAGAATATATTAAGGGGAGAGAAATGCAGGTAGCCGTTTTAAACGGCAAAGCTTTAGGGGTATTGGAAATAAAACTCCTGAAACAGCGTTTTTATGATTATAAGACTAAATACACAGATGGATTTGCTGAGCATTTATGTCCAGCTCCACTACCACAGAATATGTATAATAAATTATTAGAAGAGTCGGAAAAAATATATCAAACCATGAATTGTAGAGGTGTAGTTAGAGCGGAGTTTATTTTTGATGAAAGCAAGAATGAATTTTTTACTCTAGAAGTTAACACCCATCCTGGTATGACTTCCTTATCGATTATACCAGAAATAGCTGCCTTACAGGGGATGGATTTCCGTACACTAGTTGAAAGAATTTTAGAAACAGCATGTATTGACACATGAAGAGGAATAAAGCGTCTAATAAGAAGAAAAAAGCCAATATACCGCTGCGACGAAAGTTGGCAGTGTTGTATATTAGAGTGGTATTTTTTATTAAAATTGCCCTAGTGGTTTTGCTGTCTGCATTTTTCTTTACTAGCTATTTTGCTCCTATAAGACGAGAAATTATCCAAAATACTTACGAATTTACTTCTGATATTGGATTTAAACTTGAAAATGTTTTAATAGAAGGACAATATAATACTAAGGCAGAAGATATATTGGCTACTTTAAATGCTGATAAGGGTACACCTATTCTTTCTCTAGATATGGAGGCAATAAAGAATAATTTGGAACGCAATCCTTGGATTAAAAATGTTGCAATTATCGAGAGAAGATTACCTAACACTATTTACATAAGATTAATTGAGAGAGTGCCTATTGCTATTTGGCAGATTAACGGGCAAGTTTTTCTTATTGATCAAGAAGGATATAAAATTACCAATAATATAGGTAGTTTCTCTAATCTTTTGCATGTTGTGGGATCAGATGCTAATATTTATACTAGCAAATTAATTCATGATTTAGCTAAACACCCTGAATTAGCTAAAAAAATTATCTCTTCTGTACGTTATGGAGGAAGACGTTGGGATTTAAATCTAGAACAAGGTATAACTGTTAAAATGCCGGACTTAAGGTTTGAACATGCTTTAGATTATCTTGCAGGATTGGATATGGAAAATATATTATTTAATCAGAACTATAAAATTGTAGATTTACGAGATTCGAGTAAAGTTTACATGGAAAAATATTAAAAGTTATGAAAGCCAAATTGTCTAACTTTGTTACTCTTGACCTTGGTAGTAGTAAAATAGCTTGCATTGCGGCATATATTGACAAAAGAGAGGAAGCAAAAATAATAAGCCAAAATCTGTATTACTCAAAAGGCATTAAATCAGGAGTCATATTAGATTTAAAAGAGGCAGAAAATAGCATAGTCGGGGCGATTTATGCATTAGAAAAAGATTGCGGTAAAAACATAAAAAAAATAACTATATCACTAACAGGCTATGGCACTAAGTCTTATTACATAAATAATAAAATAAAACTTTCTAATCAGCCAATTTCACAGCAAGATATCAAAAAACTTATCAAAAAAGCCTTATTGGAGTTCAAGCTTAAAGACCAAGAAATTATTCATTATTTTCCTATAGAATTTATTCTTGACGATAATAATGCTATTGAAGACCCAGTTGGGATGTTTGGCAAAGAATTAGGGTGTGAATTACATATTATTACAGCAAATTCTAATATGCTGATGAATATTACCAATTGTTTTGCAAAATGTCATGTTGAAATAAACAATATTATATTAGCAATTTACGCTTCGGGAATTGCTTGTCTTTCAGAAGATGAAAAAGCTCTTGGCTCTATTATAATTGATATGGGTGCTAGAACTACCTCATTTGGTGTATTCGTCTCAGGTAAATTACTATATACAAGCTACATAGATATAGGTAGCTTTCATATTACATCTGACATAGCAAAAGTCTTTTCAGTAAGCCTTGATGTTGCAGAAAAACTTAAAATTCTTCATGGTAATGCTATGCCATCTTCTTTTGATAAAGATAGTGTTATTATTTTAGAAGATTCTGAAATGGAGATTCCTGATAGCGGCAGACCAACAATTACTTCAAAATATCTTGCATCTGTCATTAATCCAAGAGTAGAAGAAATATTATTGATGGTTCAAGCAGAGTATGACAAAGTTGTTGCAGGCAATATGATCGCTTATCGCATTGTTATTACCGGCGGTGGGGCAATGCTTCGAGGAGTAAAAGAACTGGCAAGCAAAATTTTTGAAAAACAAGTACGAATTGGTAAACCAGAGGTCTTATTAGGTTTTGCTGAAGATTATAATCCCCATATATACTCCACTTCTATAGGTATGGTAAAAAATCAATCTTTAAAAATACAAAAAAATAATTTTGATATTAATGATAATAACGATACTAGTTGGTTTAAAAAGTTTCTAATTTGGCTAAAAGAGAATATTTGAAAAGAAAATGCCTAATACTCGATAATCAAGTTTTTTAGAATTATTAAAAAATACGTCATTGCGAGCGTAAGCGAAGCAATTATAATTTCACCGAATTTGAGTATATAAGAATTGACAAATTCTTATCCTAAGTTCGCGTGTCTTGAAAATATATTAGACTTACCTAAATAACTTATCTATATTAGATGTATATAAGCTATATTAAACTAATAAATTAAATAAAGCGGAATCATGTCAGGGGAAGTTGGAAAAAAAGAATTAAACTGTTCTTTTTGTGGTAAAAATCAATATGAAGTAATAAAATTAATTGCTGGACCAACAGTATTTATTTGTAATGAATGTATTGAACTGTGCCGTGATATTATAAAAGAAGAGACTAAAGTAACTCTTAAACAAGTTGCCTCTTTAATTCCAACACCACACAGAATTTTTTCTACTCTTAATGATTACGTAATTGGTCAAGATCAGGCAAAAAAAGTTTTATCAGTTGCGGTATATAATCACTATAAACGATTAGAATATATCGAGTCAGGTAATAATGATGTCGAATTAAATAAATCAAATATCCTAATTATTGGTTCTACTGGCTCTGGTAAAACCCTTTTGGCACAAACCTTAGCAAAGATTCTTGATGTACCTTTCACTATGGCAGACGCCACTTCTTTAACCGAAGCTGGCTATGTTGGTGAAGATGTTGAAAATATCTTGCTAAGATTATTACAAGCAGCAGACTTTAATATAGCCAAAGCCCAACGAGGCATTGTTTATATAGATGAAGTAGATAAAATCGCTAGAAAATCTGAAAACCCTTCCATCACAAGAGATGTATCGGGAGAAGGAGTCCAACAAGCATTACTTAAAATCATGGAAGGAACTATTGCTTCTGTTCCCCCCCAAGGTGGCAGAAAACACCCACAGCAAGATTTTGTTCAAGTAGATACTTCCAATATTTTGTTCATATGCGGTGGAGCTTTCATGGGGATAGATAATATCATTAATGCCCGTACTGCTCAAAGTTCGATTGGTTTTGCGGCAAATGTCCAATCAAAACAAGAAAAAAACCACAGCGAAATACTCAAATCATTAGAAATTGAAGATCTAGTAAAGTTTGGGTTAATTCCAGAATTCATCGGTAGGCTTCCAGTAGTAGCAACTTTAGATGACCTAGACAAAGCATCTTTGGTGGCAATTTTAACTCAACCCAAAAATGCTGTTATCAAGCAATATCATAAATTATTTGAGTTAGACGATGTTGAACTATCAATTGATAATGATGCTTTAGAAGGAATAGCCGAGAAAGCGCTGGCACGAAAAACCGGAGCTAGAGGTCTTAGATCGATAATTGAGACACTGCTACTTGACAGCATGTATAATGTTACCAATCTGAAAAAAATGCATGTACATATTTCAAAAGATGTTATAGATGGTACAGCTCAGCCAGTAGTTACCCCAAAAAATTATGTAAAACCTACGAAAAAACGTATGGCGGTTTAGTACTAGGTATTCTAATTTCTGATATAGCTGATCATTAATATAGATATTGAAGTTCATGTTAGGATTTCTTATTATTAATAACATTAATATATTTGTTATTGTAAAAATGTTCTATAAATATGGTTTAGAAGAGAAGAGTTATAATTCATCTAGAACTGGACTAAAAAATAATCTATTATCAAAATTAAAGGATTGTTGATATGAAACTTCTAATTACTATTTTCACCCTACTATTTTATTTCTCCAGTAATGCTAGTGATCACAAACAAAATGGTACTATACTTGTTACTGCAGCAACCGGTGCATTAGGTTCAACTATATGCGATGTGCTAGCATCAGAAGGGTATAATCTACTAGTATCTGGTAGGAACAATAATAAACTAACTAATTTGCAAAAGGATTTACAAAAAAAATACCCTAATATTACAGTTAGAACCTTGATAATTGATTTTTCAGATACTAAAACTATAGAAAATGCGGCAAGTAAAATTACTCTTTCCTCTATCGAAGGAATTGTGCTTATTGGTCCAAGACCATCCTTGAATAAAAATGACATTCCTAGTAAAGACGAATGGACTAAAGTATTTGCGGAAACTTTTATTGCTCCACTTGAGGTTGTACGTTTTTTTGCCCCTAAAATTCATAATAATGGTAGCATTGTTGTAATTTCAGGTAGTAGTTCTAAGAATTTTCTACCAGCCTACCCTAATACCAATGTTGTACGACTTGCTTGGAGTGGAGAAATAAAAAATCTGATGCATTTGTTTGCTACACGTAAAATTCGTGTTAACGCTATTTCCCCAGGACCAATTTTAACGCAACATCATAAGAATATGATAACAGAAAAGGCTAGTTTAAATAACATTTCATATGAGGAACAATTATTAAAAGATACCTCTTCTATACCTTTGAAATCTTATGGTGAAACTGAAGATCTCGGAAATTTAGTAGTATTTTTGCTCTCAAATAAGTCTAGTCATATAAATGGCTCAAATATTCTACTGGATGGCGGTGAATCTACTTCTTATTAGGTTCTTAGCATACATTCTATAAAACTATCTCGTGCCTAACTACTTTGGGCAGATAGTGATTGTTGTTTGTCAAAGAAATAGTCGCTCCGTCAAAAGTCTAGAATATAACATCTACTACATTTCAACGCAAAAGGAATCTTTTACGCATAGCATTAAAAGTCCCAAGGGTTTTCTCCCCTGTGACTTTTTAATGCTATGTGTAAGGTGAGTAACTAATATTTTAAAAAAGTTTCACTGATTTGTTATGAAGCAACATAATTCCTGTAATAAAAAATGGAGCGAATATAGCCTTTACTTCATGCAACAATGCTTCATTACTAACTTCTTGTTGCAATTCTTCTCTAATTAAATCAAAGATTTCCTGCAAACTTTTACCACCATCTATCATTTGTTTAAAAACATATTTGGTATAATTAGAAACTGGTATAGTAACCTCAGTTTAACGTAAGGAGCAATTTTTGTGCTTTTAATTTATTAGGCTTTATTGCTGGTTTGCGTGGCTTGAAGCAATAAGCCACAAACCCTGAGATTTATATTAGACCTTATATCTTAAAAATGTGTTATGAAGCATTAAGAGAGTTGGAAAAATATGTTTTTTATATTACACTATCAAAGGTTGTAAAGTAGCAAGATTATCAAAATTAACGTCTCTTCAGCAACATTTATTCAATTTATTTGATCTAACAATGCCCCAAATGACAAAATCTGCAAAATGATAAAATGTAGTCCGTAAAGAAAATTTAATTTTCTATCCCATACACCGCATACTAACCTCGTTTTATGGCACAATTTTGATCCTATCCATCTCGAAGATAAGTCGCGTGATATCACTCATCTCCTATTTTAAGAGCAGCTATAAAAGCAGATTGAGGTATCTCAACATTACCAATATTACGCATACGTTTTTTGCCAGCTTTTTGTTTTTCCAGTAATTTACGCTTACGAGTTATATCACCGCCGTAGCATTTAGATAAGACATCTTTACGCATTGCTTTAACAGTTTCTCTAGCAATTATTCTACTACCAATAGCAGCTTGAATAGCGATCTGAAATAATTGCCTTGGAATTAAATCGCTAAGACGTTTACACAACTCCCGCCCCCGATATTCTGATCTTGAACGATGGACTATAGTAGATAAAGCATCAACTGGCTCACTATTAACCAAAATAGATAATTTTACTAAATCACTTTCCTGATAAACATCTATTTCCCAATCAAAGCTAGCATAGCCTTTTGTATAACTTTTTAACTTATCATAAAAATCAAATACTATCTCATTTAACGGTAATCGGTAAATTACCATAGCTCTACCGGCTACATAAGTTAATTCAATCTGCACCCCTCTTTTATCGGTACATAAAGATAACACATTACCTAAAAACTCATCTGGTACTAATATTGTTGCCTTAACCCAAGGCTCTAACATTGAATCGATATTTTGCACAGGTGGCAAATCAGCTGGATTATGTATTTCTAATTGATTTCCATCACGCATATTAATCTTATAAATCACACTAGGAGCGGTGGTGATCATATCAAGGTCAAATTCGCGTTCCAATCTTTCTTGTACTATTTCAAGATGTAGTAACCCTAAAAACCCACAGCGAAAGCCAAAACCTAAGGCTGTTGAACTCTCTGCTTCAAATTCAAAGCTAGCATCGTTAAGTTTTAATTTAGCTAAAGAATCTTTTAAATGCTCAAATTGCGAAGCATCTGAAGGATATAAACCACAAAACACTACCGGTAAATGCGGCTTAAAACCAGGCAGAGATTCCTGACAAGGTCTTTTCTCGTCAGTTATTGTGTCCCCAACTTTACAATCAGCAACTTGTTTTATTGAAGCAGTAAAGAAGCCTATTTCTCCTGGGTATAAAATATCTGATATATGTTTTCTAGGAGTAAAATACCCAACATTGTCAACATTATAAGTAGAATTGGTAGCCATCATTTTAATACGCATATTCTTGCGTAAAACTCCATCGATAACTCTAACTAAAATTACTACCCCTAGGTAAGAATCGTACCAGCTATCAACCAATAATGCCTTTAGAATATCTGTTTGATTAGTTTTTGGACATGGCAGCCTATTAACAATTGCTTCCAGTACCTCCTCTATTCCTATACCACTTTTTGCAGAAATCAATAATGCATCGCTTGCATCTATGCCAATTACGTCCTCTATCTGTTGCTTAACTTTATCAGGATCAGCAGCTGGTAGATCAATTTTATTTAGGACTGGAATAATTTCATGATTATTATCGATCGCTTGATAAACATTTGCTAGAGTTTGTGCCTCAACACCTTGGCTACTATCCACTACTAACAAAGAACCTTCACAAGCAGCTAACGATCTACTCACCTCATAAGAGAAATCCACATGACCAGGAGTATCCATTAGGTTTAGATAGTAGGTATTACCATTTCTTGCTTTGTAAGTTAATCTAACAGTCTGTGCTTTGATAGTGATACCACGTTCTTTTTCTATGTCCATTGAGTCAAGTACCTGATGACTCATTTCCCGAGCTGCCAACCCCCCACAATATTCAATTAATCTATCTGCTAGAGTAGACTTACCATGATCAATATGAGCAATGATTGAAAAATTTCTGATAAAGTTTTGATTATTCATGGTATATTTGGTATAATGTTAAAATTAGAAAGAAGTTTTATCTTTATATAATAAAATTCCATTTTATAGTAGGAAAATTAATAATGCGTGCTGAAATTGAACATTATGTAAAAAAAATTGAACAGTCTTTAGAGCTGCTCAGGAGGTCTCTTTGATTTCGATAACGCAAGCAAAAGGCTTCTAGAGCTAGAAAATATATCAGAAGATCCGGATCTGTGGAATAATCAAGAGAAGGCCTCGAGTATTCTAAAAGAAAAAAGACTTCTAGATATCAAGCTTAACTCGTTTAAACAACTTCAGTCTAATTTTACGGAATGTTTAGAACTTGAGGATTTGGCATTTACTGAAAATGATCAACAAGTTTTGCAGCAAGTTCAAGAAGATTTAGGAAAACTATCTATTATTGCCGGAAAATTTGAGACTGAATGTTTATTTTCTGGAGAATTTGACAGTAATAATTGCTTTCTAGAAATCAACGCCGGAGCTGGAGGAACAGAAAGCCACGACTGGGCATCAATTATGATGCGTATGTATTTACGCTTCGCAGAAAGGCTGGGTTTTAAAAGCGAAATTATTCATCTTATTAATGGCGAAGAAGCTGGAATAAAATCATGTACTATCAAAATTAATGGCTACCAAGCATATGGTTGGTTTAGAACAGAATCTGGTGTGCATAGGCTAGTTAGGATATCACCTTTTAATGCCGCAGGTAAAAGGATGACTAGTTTTGCTAGCAGTTGGGTATATCCAGAAATTGACGATGATATTTCCATTACAATAGATGAAAAAGATCTTAGAATTGATACTTATAGGTCTTCCGGGGCTGGGGGGCAACATGTAAACACTACCGATTCTGCAGTAAGGATTACCCACTTACCGACTAATATCGTAACCCAGTGCCAAAATGATAGATCGCAGCATAAAAATAAAGCACAAGCTATGAAAATGCTTAAAGCAAGGCTTTATGAGTCGGAGTTAAAAAAACGTACCGATGATATTAATGAACAAAATGCATCCAAGACTGAAAATGGTTGGGGACATCAAATAAGATCTTATGTATTACAGCCTTATCAGATGGTTAAGGATTTACGTACCAACCATGAAACTTCTGATACTAAGGGGATACTTGACGGAGATTTAGAGAAATTCGTTTCAGCCAGCCTATCAATGAGTGTTGGTAATATTAGTAATTAAGAAAAAACTGTCATTTTTTCAATAATCCGATTAACACTCCTCCTGCTGTAAGCATAATAGATAGCCAAATAAGACTCATCATCGGTTTGTAATATATTTTTGCATGAATTACATCATCGTCAATTTTACTTAATACTGCGTAAAGATCATAAGTTAAATAAGAATATATATTACTTTCTTGGGATAGTTGTTTTTCTATTATATATAATCTATTCTCAGGCTTTAAGATGGTGATATTATTTTGTTGATCCTCAATCCAAAATTCAGCAATTTGCCGATAATAATTTTGGGCTGAGGATACTCTCATATCTTTTAAGGTAACTTCAAACCCACCGGCTGTTACCTTGTCTCCAACTTTTCCTATAAAATCTACTTCACTTTGTAATAATGAATTAAGAGTAATAGTTAAAACAAGTAAGCCAAAGCCTAAATGCCCTAAGATCATAGCAATATTAGCTTTTAGTTTGGTTCTAAAAAAATTGCTTTTTGCTAATATATAATAACAATTTTGTATTATTAGAAAAAGAGAAGATGTCACGGCACATGCTGAAATAAAACCATACTGAATTTGGTATGAGCTAATAACAGTTATTGCAAAAGAACTAGCTAAAATTAGTAGCTGTTTTTTTCTGGTATTATAAGCAATGCCAACTAGTAGAACTGTTGGAATAATGAAGATTATAAAATTATTGATAAAAAATCTTTCACTAATGGTAATAGATTCTTGGTATAATAAAGAATAAACTACTGGGTAAATGGTGGCACATAGTAATATTACTAGGGCTGTTAAGAAAAATATACTACCCCAAATAATAAGTTTGTACTTAAATTTATGTTTGTCTAATCCTGCTGGATCGGGTTGAGTGATATTTTGTCCTTTTACTAATAGTAAAACTAAACTTGATATAGCAATAATAGCAAATATTACCAACATGTAAATTGCTCGCTCAGGTGATGAGGCAAAAGAATGGATTGAGGTGATTAGCCCTGAGCGTACCAAAAACGTACTAAATACTACTAGTAAAAAAGTGATAATTGATAGGGTTATGCTCCAGTTTGTCATTCGTCCAGATTTTATCGTCACCAAGATTGAGTGATGTAGAACGATAGCCGACAGCCATGGTAGTAGGGAAATATTTTCTACTGGATCAAAAAACCAGAAACCACCCCAGCCAAGCTCTCTATACGCCCACCATGATCCTAGTGCTATTCCTAAGGTTGAAAATAGCATTCCTAAATTGGTAAATATTTTAATTGCTCTGAGATTAACCAAATCTAAGTTAGAGGTGAGCAACATAACGCTAGCCGATGTGAAAGGTACGACGTAACAGACATAGCCTAAATATAATATAGGGGGATGTATTATTAGGGCAATATCTTGCAGCATGGGGTTTAAGCCGAGTCCCTGGGCGGGACGGAAGGATAGGCTATCAAATGGGTTAGAGGTAAAATAAATGAAACTACCGAACAAGATTTGTATTAGTGCTAGTATAATTGTGTGATAGACTTGAATTGGACGGCTATTGAATAGTGCAATATAAATAACAGCTATAGTTTGCAATAAACATAGCCATAATAGGATAGACCCCTCATGACTCGCCCAACTAGCAGCAATCTTAAATCCTAGAGGCTTTAATGTACTAGAATTAAAAAAAACATTCTGTATAGAAAAATCCGATATGATAAATCCATATACTAATAGCAAGAAAGATAATAATGTTGACAGGAAACTAAGATAGAAAAAAAAAGTAGCAGAACGATATAAATATAAAGAACTAACAACTGTTAGTATGCTGAATAAAATTGCAGATATTTGTAAATAATTGCCAAGACTACTTATCACTTTCAGATTCTTTATTTGGTAGAATAATGACTTTTATGCTATCAAGTCTGTTACCTATTTTTTTGTTAATAGTGATACTTAAATTAAATATCTTGATAGATTCTCCTTGATTGGGAATACGCTCAAGTTTATGGATAATTAAGCCAGCTATGGTATTTGCGTCATCATCAGGTAGACTCCAATTTAATTCTCTATTTACATCTCTTATGGTTACAGATCCATCAATAATAAACTCCTCATCAGATTTTTTTACAATTGTGTTAATAGGATAATCATGCTCATCGATAATAGGACCAACAATCTCTTCTAGAATATCTTCTAGAGTAATAATACCTTGTAGATCACCATATTCGTCAACAACACAGGCAAAATGGCTCTTTCTTTCTCTAAAAGCATGAAGTTGATGAGTTACCAAAGCATTATCAGGTATAAACCAAGGCTGATTTACTAATTCTTTGATATTAATTTTTTTTGCATCGTTATTTTTTTCATAAAGAGCCCGGAGTAGATCTCTCATGTGAAGTACGCCAATTATGTTGTCCTGAGTGTCCTTCCATAATGGTATTCTTGTATGGGGGCTAGATAATAATGCTCGCCTCACTATCTCCTCTTTAGGCAAATCTACATTAATGGCTACTATGTTACTTCTATGTATCATAATTTCAGATACTGTCATTTTTCTAATATCTAATATACCCCCTAACATGTCACGGTCAGATTTATAAACATTACCTTCTTGATGATAATGTTCAATAACTCCTCTGACTTCTTCTGCTCCCGAGATATTTTGTTGTAGATTAATACGGAAAATAAAACAGAACAGCTTAACTATAACTTCAAAAATAGAATTAATTGGTTTCAAAAGCTTTAGGAAAAATATAATTGCTGGAGAAGTGAATAATGCTAACTGTTCTGCTTTTGCTACAGCAATAGCTTTAGGTATTATCTCGCCGAAAACAATTATCACGAAAGCCATCACTGCTGAAGCTACGACAGTGCCACTATCACCTAGCCAATCGATAAATATACTGGTAGCAATGGTAGTGCAAACAGTATTAAGCAGAGTATTACCAATCAATAATGTGCCAATTACTTTTTCTTTATTCTTGAGAACTTGTAATACAGTGTTACGTTTAATAGCTTTTGCCTTAAACTTTTGTATTTTCCCCGGAGAAGACGCGGTGATGGCCGTTTCAGTAGCTGAAAGCAGTGCGGCACATCCTATCATTAGAACAATAATTATTGTCAAAAAAATAGTCATTGATCCTTGTATAAATTATTAGCGTAAATCTAATTATATTGGCAACTGTGCAATTCCCCTAATACTTTTTTATTATGCTCTTGCCTTAAACTCATGCTACAGGGCTTATTTCTTTTCTTGACTGAATTTGCTAAAAAATAATTTTGATTATTTTTATCAAAATACTTACAAAAATCATCAATTGAACAGAATATTTCCTCTAGGGAAGCCAACATAGTTACCTCTTTAATTGTCAGTTAAAATTAGTAACTTTAATTCACTTCCCACTACACTGCAACCCGTATATCTTTATATAATCCTTCTACACTTATATCGAACTCAGGTTAACTAATCAACTGATGTAATGAAATAACATTAGACTTCTTTCGAAACTCTACTTTTGCTGGTGATTTGTACGTCGATGCGGTACTCGAATCCTCACGTACATTAGAGTATGCTGCGGTTCTGCGTTCCGCGTCTCCTTCAAATCCCTCAGCACAAGCGAGTTTCGAAAGAGGTCATTGTAGAGGTAAACAGAATATTAAGAGATTCCAACCTAGAATATGCGAAAGAAAATGATAATGATGGTAAATAAGACAACCTTAGCTTACAAAAAAACTGATTTATCCAATGGCTCTTTGAAGGCGACTAGTTGATAAGTATAGTTTGTAAGCCAGCGAATTCCATCAGGGTTGTAGAGTAAATTTTATCTGTATTATTGAAAATATTAATAAAATTCACTTTGCTATAAGCCGGATACATGGCTGCATTTGCTTTTTTGCTATTGACGTTATTTTTTTCTTGCATTATAGGGTAGATCCATACATGAACTAGGGGCGATTCAAAAATTGCTGGATTTAAACATAGTAATAAGGTATTGTAGGCTGAATTTAGTTCGTTATTAAATAATAATTATGCAAACAACAACTGTGGTTACCAACAAAAAAACACAAATTAAAGAATATACTTCTTTTATCTTTACAATATTTTTGGCACTGATGATAAGATTTTTTGTCATGGAACTTTTTTTTGTGCCAACAGGTTCAATGAAAGCAACAGTGCTAGAGAATGATTATATTTTTTCAACAAAATATTCTTATGGATATAGTAATTATTCTTTTCCTTTTAGTCCCAATATTTTTAATGGGAGAATATGGGCGTCACAGCCACAAAGAGGAGATATAATAGTTTTTCGCCCACCAAATAATATGGATATTCGATTTATAAAAAGATTAATGGGGCTACCTGGAGATAAAGTACAATTAATCAATGATGTAGTGTATATAAATGATAAAGCCATAGAACGCACTGAAATTGGTACATATACAAGTGAAGAAGGAAAAAATTATATAAAATATAAGGAAATGTTACCTAATGGTGTAAGTTATTTTTCTTATAAATTAAAACAAAATAATCATTCATTAGTAAATAAATATGGTAATACGGAAAGCTTTTATGTACCTGAAGGTAAGTATTTCTTTCTTGGAGATAACAGAGATGAATCGAATGATAGTAGGATAGACCTAGGATTTGTACCGTTTAAAAACTTTATTGCCAAAGGACAATTTATTATTTTTTCTACAAAAGAAGAATTATGGCAAAATGATATTGGGATAATTAATCAAATACTCCGTGTTGGTACTTGGCTGGCATCTATTAGATTTAACAGAATATTTACGTCCCTTTATACAGATAAAATACAAAATGATAACAAGTAAAGAATCAGCTCTTTCTGCTCCGGAGAAGCTTGAACAAGATATAGGATATAATTTTAATAATAAAGATATTTTACTTGAAGCGTTAAGTCATCCTTCTCTTAAGCAACATGTACTAAAGCATGGAATTCAAAAAAACTATGAACGTTTAGAATTACTTGGTGATGCAATAATTAATTTTATCATTACTGAAATTTTATTTAAAAATTTCTCTACTTATGATGAGGGGAAATTAGCAAAAATTAGAGCATATCTAGTCTGTAAAGAATCACTTTGCAAAGTAGCTGCAAAAATCAATTTGTCAGACTATATTATTATGACCCATGGCGAGGAAGTATTAGGGGGAAGGCAAAATCCTAATAATATTGAGAATACTATGGAAGCATTAATTGCTGCCATTTATCTTGATAGTAACATTGATACGACCCAAAAAATAGTATATAATTTGTGGTATGAGTTTATATCTATTACTGATTTAGCTGATTATGACCCTAAAACTACTCTTCAGGAATTAGCACAAAGAAAGGGAATTGAAAGACCCGTGTATGAAGTGATAAAAAGAGAAGGATCACCACACGCATCTATCTTCACTGTATTAGTAAAAATGGAAGCCTACCAACAAACTGGTACTGGTCATTCAGTTAAAGAAGCAGAAAAAGTTGCTGCTCGTAAATTAATGAACTACCTCAACAATTTGTAAAGTTGTAAAGTTGTAAAGTTTAATCCGTGAAAATATCTCAAAAGACAATTTCTCTATGTATAATCGGCAAACCAAATGCTGGTAAATCATCATTATTAAACAAACTTATAGGACAAAAAATATCGATAGTAACGAATAAAGTTCAGACAACCCGCTCTATTATAACCGGAATAGTTACCATAAAAGATACGCAGCTGATAATATTAGATACGCCAGGTATATTCGAGCCAAAGAAACAGCTGGAAAAAGCAATGGTACGGTGTGCATGGTCAAGTTTGCATGGTGTAGATTTAGTTTTATTGATAATAGATAGTACGAAACCTATAGACCAATTTACTTTACAAATACTGAAAAAATTACAAACTTTTAAGATAAACTTAATATTTTTGTTAAATAAGATCGATATTCCTTCTAAATATATAGAAGAAATAGAAAATGTTATAAGGTCTCAGTACATAGATGCCAATATATTTAAGATATCCGTTTTAAACGGCAAAAATATCAATAACCTACTAAGTTACATACAAAGGCAAGCGAAGCTGTCGCCTTGGCTGTACGAAGAAGATGATATTACTAACCTACCTATGCGGTTTTTAGCAGCTGAGATCACTAGGGAACAATTATTCTTGAATCTCCACCAAGAATTACCTTATAATTTAACAGTTCAAACTGAAATGTGGCAGGAGAACAATGATAAGTCTATCAAAATTCATCAAGTAATAGTGGTTTCAAAGAATTCTTATAAGGCTATTATTTTAGGAAACAATGGTTGTAAAATTAAAGAAATAGGATCTAAGGCAAGAATAGAGATGCAGCTAGCTTTTGATTGTAAAATTCATCTTTTCCTTTTTGTGAAAGTACGTGAGCTTTGGGAAAATGATCCGCACTCATATAGCCATATGAGATTGAAACAAGTTTAAATATGAATTTTAAAGATATAGGTATAATAATTGCCAAAAAACCACTAAAAGAAAATACGGCTATTATTACAGTTTTTACTGAGAATCATGGCTTATATTCCGGTGTAATACGAGAAACATCTAAAAAATTTGGTTCTGTAAATCAACAAGGTAATATTGTTGATTTTTTTTGGCAAGCTAGATTACACGAGCATCTAGGAATGGCTAAATGCGAATTAATAAAATCTTACGCTGGTCTTTTAATAACTAATAAAATTAAGCTTTACGCTTTTAATTCAATTATTAGCCTTATTAAGATGGCATTTCATGAAAGAGAAAATCACAATAAATTTTTTCCAATTTTTGTAAAATATTTAAGTAGTCTAGCAAATAATTTTATTTTTGAGGAATATATTAAATTTGAATTAGCCATACTTCAAGAATCAGGTTATGGTCTTGATTTGCATAAATGTGCAGTAACAGGTACTAGGGAAAATCTATCTTACGTCTCGCCAAAATCTGGAAGAGCTGTATGCTTATCAGAGGGATTACCATATCAAGACAGGCTTCTAATCTTACCACAATTCTTAACCTCCACTAATAGCCAAATTACTAATAATGATAAAAAACAAGCTTTTAATTTAACTACATATTTTTTTAACCGGTATTTCTTTCACAACCAACAACAACTACATGCACGAGAGAATTTCATAGAATATATTAGACTTACTGCATAAGTCAATCTAGTTGGTGATTTTGTCGTCGAAACTCGCCTCCGCTCCTCACGTACGTCTGTGTACGCTGCGGTGCTCGGCTTCGTTTCTCCTAAAAATCCCTCAACTATCTTTGATTTATGCAGCAAGTCTATTATTCGATTTGCAACACTCACATAAAATAAAATCTATAGAAAATCATCCTCCAAAAGCAGATTCTGAAGAATTGTTTTGCTTTCTAGAACCACCCCGAAAACTACTAAGTTTTTTAGATCTAGTCGGATGCTTCAATTTGCGTAGTGCTTTGGACTCTATTTGCCTAATACGTTCCCTAGTAACGTTGAATTGTTGTCCAACTTCTTCTAGTGTATGATCGGTACTCATTCCTATACCAAATCTCATTCTTAGAACTCTTTCTTCACGAGGAGTAAGAGTTGCTAAAACTCTAGTTGTGACCTCTCGTAAGTTTGATTGAATTGCTGCGTCAAGCGGTAATATAGCATTTTTGTCTTCAATAAAGTCTCCAAGATAACTACCATCATCATCGCCTATTGGATTTTCTAAGCTAATTGGTTCTTTAGCTATTTTCATTACTTTTCGTACTTTATCAACTGGCATAGAAAGGCGAGCAGCAATTTCTGCCGGAGTCGGTTCATAACCTAGCTCGTTAAGCATTTGCCTAGAGGTACGAATAATTTTATTGATCGTTTCAATCATATGCACGGGAATACGTATGGTTCTAGCTTGATCAGCTATAGCTCTAGTAATAGCTTGCCTAATCCACCAAGTAGCATAAGTGGAAAATTTATATCCCCTACGATAATCAAATTTATCAACAGCCTTCATTAACCCAATATTTCCTTCCTGAATTAAATCTAAAAACTGTAATCCACGATTTGCATATTTTTTAGCAATTGAGATAACTAGACGCAAATTAGCCTCTATCATAGCTTTTTTTGCCCTAAGGACTTGTCTTTCACCCTTTTGTATTGTATGCACTAACTTTTTAAATTCAATAATTGGCAAACCAATAGTCATTTCCATGGTTTTTAATTCACTAATCATTTGATCAATAGCATCAGATTCTTTAGCAAGGAAATTCTTCCAATTAGATTGCTTGTTTTTTTGCATTTGCCTTTTCCAGTTTTCATCAATTACTGCTCCCATATATTCATTTAGGAAGTTCTGACGACTTATGCCATATTTTTCAGCTAATTTAAGGAAGTTCCCTTCTTTAGTTATTAATTCTCTATTTAGACTATATATTCTATTAAGAATTTCTTCTGTCCTTTTAGAGTGAAAATGGATACTAGAAATTTCAATAATTAGTAATTGTAGATTCTTGGCATATTTTTTGTTATCATGCAATCCCTTAGGTTGAGGATAACGTGTGTAATGTTTTTTTGCTTCAATTAACAACTCTTCAGAAAGTCTAGAAACTCTTTCCATACGCTTGACAACACTAGGTAATAACTGTAACTCAATAGTAGCTATTGATAAATTACTAGCTTCTTCATGTTCTTCATGATCTGATTCTATATAATTATTTTGATTCTCTTCAGAATTACTATCATCCCCGTTAACCATATTAGCTTCTAGATCAATCAAATCTCGGAGTAGTATTTTTTCATTAACTAAATCTTCATGCCATTTTATAAAGAATTTCATCGATATTGGATTTTCACAAAGTGACTTAACCATTATCTCTTTGCCTTCTTCAATATCTTGGGCTACTTCTATTTCAGTCTCACGAGAAAAAAGCCCAACTCCTCCCATGTCTCGTAAATATAACCTTACTGGATCATCGGTTGTACCTAAGTTTTCTTCTTCACTTTCGTCTTCAGGCTCACGATCAACATTATTAGACAGTTTAAATTCATCATCTACATTAATATCAAGTTTGATCTCGTCATCATCACCTTCTATAATATCAACTCCAGCCTCAGAAAACTTTGATATTACCTTTTCTAGATCTTTTACTGATATATTATTAGTCATTGGAATGACTTTATTTAGATCATAATAAGTGACTGCAGTGCCTTTTTCTTTAGCTGTTTTAACTAGGTTATCAACTGCAGTACTTTTTACATCTATTTTCTCTTTTGCTTCTGTCATAATTTATAAACCTTGGGTCAATTAGTAAAAGATTCGTTTAGATTATAAATCTCTTTGGAGATTTTCAAAATTTCTTCTCGATATAATATAGCTTTTTTTAGCTCTCCGTCTGAGCCATTTTGAATAATTGAGCTATATTCTTGTTTTAATAGTACTAGGTGATGTTTTTTATGCAACCATTGCCAAAGTAAGTCAGAATCGATATCGTCCTGATTAAATGACAAATCTAGAAATAGATTATTGGATTTTGACAATACTGAAAAAGTGTCATAAAATCCAGTTTTTTCTGCCAAAGCAATAATATTTTCCTGATCTAATATATCGTTGCTAATAATTTCTGCAAAATACCAATCACGAAAAGCTTCAAGCATTTTATTTTGGAAATTTAACGTTAACAAGAAATCCTTTATTTCTTGCTTTTTGGTCATTTCAGGAAATTTAACCAATATTATACAAACAGCTTGTTCTAATATTTCGATTTCTGAATAGTTAGGAGTGGTAGATGTAATATTTGAACTTGTTATAGTTACTTTATTTTGCCGTTTAATTAAATTTTGCCATATTTGATCTTTAAAATATCGATAATAATTATTGCTAAGTAGTTTATCCTTTATTTGTTTACAATAATCTCCAAGATTTCTTTCCAAAATAGCTTTGTCTTCTGGAGTTGAAAAAGTCTTACCTTCATATTCGGAACGCCAAATCATTTCAGATAGATTAATTCTTTTATCAAAAATTTGTGTGAAACTTCCCGCTCCATTTTTATTTATAATATCATCAGGGTCACTTCCGCTAGGTAACATCACAAAGGAAATTTTCTTATTGCCATTTATCAGAGGTAGTACTAGATTAATTACCCGATGGGTGGCTTTTATTCCTGCTATATCACCATCTAAACAGAGTACTATTTCATCTCCGGCACGCCATAATTTTTGTAGGTGATTCTCTGTAACCGAAGTACCAAGACTTGCCATTGCTTCTTTAAAACCAGCTTGGTGCAAGGCAATAACATCCAAGTACCCTTCAACTAAGATTGAATGATTTTTTTTATAGGCAACACTAATTGCATTATTCTCCCCATATAATGTTTCATTTTTTTGAAATAATATGGTTTCCGGAGAATTTAAATATTTAGGTAATCCATCACCAAGCACTCGCCCTCCAAAACCAACTACTTTATTATAAACATTTTTAATCGGAAAGATTATCCGATTATAAAATATCTCATATATTGTACCATCATCTCGCTTGCCCACTAAGCCTGCTTTTTGAAGTTTTGTCAAAGATATTGATTTTTTTTCAAAAAATTTCTGTAATGCTTTAGCTGGAGGAGCAAAACCAATGGAGAATTCCTTAATTGCTTCTTTACTAATACCGCGGTCATGTAAGTAGCTACATACTTCTTGTGACAATTGTGATGTAAAAAATCTTTCAGCCATCTCTAAGATATCAAATAGTTCATCCGATTCTTCATAGAGTTTTTGTTGTGCTGCTGTTAATTTAGGCAATTCAATGCCATAATCATTAGCAAGTTTAATGGCTGCTTCCTTATAAGATAAACCGCTAAAGTTGGAAACAAACTTTATAACATCCCCGTGAACAGCACAGCCAAAGCAATAATAAAACTTCTTGGCATCATTTACAGTGAATGATGGAGATTTTTCAACATGGAAAGGACATAGTCCCAAGTAATTTCCAGATTTCTTAGTTAAGACTACTTTTTGTCTAACAACATCTGATAAATTAATCCGAGTTCTAAGAAGTTCATAAAATTCTAATGGAATTCTCATAAACTTAAAATAAAGGTGAATATGATTGTAGAGAAGCAGTAGCTAAGAGGTATTAATAAATTATCGTTTATTGATAACTCTTTTGAGTAGAATTCACTAATAGTAGCAACTATAGAACTAATTATAATAACAGTAAAACTAGTGTGATAGCCGATGAAAAAATACACTAATATGCTAATAAAAATTGCAGAAATTAGAAAGGCAATAGAACCTTCCAATGACTTGCCATTTTTTAGAGGCGTACCTATTTTTGTACCCACTAGTGCAGCAAGACAATCAGCTATTATCAATATAAGCCAAGATGAAATCGCTAAACCTTTTGAAAATAAAAGAGCAGTTAAGAAAAATCCAACTACCATAAAACTGCTACCACTTAGTCTGAATAAACCACTCTGTTCTTCAGGTCTCATAAACTTTCCAAGAAATTTATCTGTAAATTTCTTAACATATAAATTATAATGCCTTGTAATATCTATATATAATACACATATTATAAGTAGAAATAATAGTGTAGTAACAACTAATTTAGATGAAAATAAATAAAAAAGTGGTATAATCAAGCTGTATAAGTGGAAAGTTTTACGTTGTATTTCAAAATTAAAGAGTTTAGTTTGCATAATAACCTAAAAGGCCTATTTGACAAAGTTTGACACAACAAATATACTAGAAAACTTAACTTAGACAAGACATATTATTATGGCAGATTTTCCTATTACACATAAAGGGTTTGATAGTTTAGAAAAAGAAATTAAACATCTTAAACACATAGAACGACCAAAAGTAATTGAAGCTATAGCAACAGCTAGAGATTTTGGAGATTTATCTGAGAATGCAGAATACCATGCAGCACGGGAAAAACAAAGTTTTATTGAAGGTCGCATTGTGGATCTTGAAGATAAAATAGCAAGAGCTAAAATTATTGATACCTCAAAACTCTCCGGTGATACCATAAAATTTGGGGCATTAGTTAAGTTGATCGATGATGAAACAGAGGAAATAGTTATATATCATATTGTTGGAGAGTATGAAGCAGATATAACCAAAAAGAGGGTATCCATAGTATCGCCAATTGCTAAGGCTCTCATCGGTAAAGGGGTCGGAGATATAGTAGAAGTAACCACTCCTAAAGGTTCAAAATCTTATGAGGTTTTAGAAGTGTCCTATCAAGAATTAGTAGATATTTAAGATAATAACTATTAGTGCTAGCTTATTTATATGTTATAACCTGAATTCGATGTAACAAGTTACATCGAATTCAGTATTGTATATAGAAACAATCAGGTTTGAAGCGGGTCTACTCGATAATCAAGTTTTTTAGAATTATTAAAAAATACGTCATTGCGAGGAGGCACTTTGGTGGCAACGAAGCAATCCACAAAAAATATAATAAGTAATTTGGATTGCAGTGTCGCCACTAAAGTGGTTTCTTGCAATGACGTTTGACTAAAAGTTGTATACATCTTACTAATTTTGTGTGCATTGCCTAGGTTAACGGGGTATTACCCCTGTGGAAACTTTTTAAGAGCTTAAAAAAATGATTAAAAATGAAATATTATCTTACCCAGAAGTAAAAAGTTTGAATGGCCAATGTAAAAAGCTTGTTGTGTTGTTACATGGGCTTGGTTCAGATGGGCATGACTTAATAAGCTTAGTTCCCTTTATATCTAAGGAATTGCTAGATTGTCATTTTATTTCGCCGCATGGAGTTGAAGAATTTGATAATGCACCGTATGGTAGACAATGGTTTAGTCTAAATGATCGTACTCCTCATGTAATAGGGGAATTAGTTGCTAAAAATAGTGGTTTAGTTACAAAGATAATTCAAAAAAAACAAGCAGAACTAAATTTAACTAATAAAGATACTATCATAATTGGTTTTTCACAAGGCACTATGATGGGACTATATTTAAATTTGGTACAAAAAGAGCCTTTTGCTTGTGTGGTAGGCTTTTCTGGTAAATTAATCGCCCCATTAGAATGTATCAATAAAACTACGCCAGTTTGCGTAATACATGGCGAATTAGATGATGTGGTGGATGTAAGTAGCATGGACGAGATAATAGAATATTTACAGAAATATAATATTGATCATAGTAATTACAAGATACCAAATCTTATGCATTCTATTGATGATAGGGGACTACAATTTGCCGTCAAGTTTATAAATACTAAAGCACAGTAAATTGTAATACGACGTTTTTTTAAGTACTTAATCCCAAGGAATTTAGCAGATGTTTTACTGCTTAGGTAAGTAGCTTAAAACTTCAAATCATTTGAGTATATATGATTAGCTTATTATTGAATTTTCTATATATATTAAGAATAGTAAGCAAGCAGCAAATACTGACTTATCCTGGTACAATAAGATTACCATCTAGGTTAAAAATTCTTGGCTGGATGATAACCATAGTATTTTATCCAATTGGTCTATTTAAAACACCAAAAGATGATTTTGGTATAAGGTTAACCGATTGTTTTAAAAAATTAGGTCCTGTCTATATAAAATTTGGTCAAACTCTTTCCACAAGACCGGATCTTATAGGAGTTAAGATTGCCCATTATTTGCAGTCTCTTCAAGATAAGTTGCCACCTTTTAGTAGTAGTATAGCACGAAAGATTATTGATGAGTCTTTTGGTCAAAGTACCGATGAGTTATTCTCCGTCTTTGAGGATATACCAATTGCAGCAGCTTCGATTTCTCAAGTACACAGAGCTAAGTTGAAGTCTGGTGAATTCGTTGCAGTAAAAATATTACGTCCGAGAATTCATCATACATATAATAAAGATATTAAGCTTTTATATATTTTTGCTAAACTAGTAGCAAGAATATTTATAAAATTTAAAAGATTGCGACCAGTAGCGGTAATAGATGTATTTAATACTACTATGAAATTTGAGCTTGACCTACGTTTAGAAGCAGCAGCAGCTTCAGAACTATCTGATAATCTGCAAAATGATGTTGATATATATATTCCTAAAGTTTATTGGCAACTGACTCATGAGTATATAATAACCACAGAATGGGTAGATGGAATATCAATTTATGCTCGAGATAAGCTTATAGAACAGGGCTTAGATCTAACTAAAATAGCCCAAAGATTTGCTACAATATTTTTTAACCAAGTATATAGAGATGGTTTCTTTCATGCAGATTTACACCCCGGCAATATTTTAGTTAGGTCGGATGGTAGCATAGTATTACTAGATTTTGGTATTATGGGTAGGTTATCTGATAAAGACAGAATGGCAATTGCTGAAAGCCTATTTGGTTTTTTAAGTAGGAACTATAAGTTAGTAGCACTTGTCCATCTTAGGGCTGGTTATATTCCTCAGAATACTGATCTTGATCTTTTTGCTCAGGCGTGTAGAGCAGTGAGTGAACCGATTATAGGATATGCCGTTAAAAATATTTCCATAGGTAGGTTACTTGCACAATTATTTAAAATTACCGAAGATTTTGGCATGGAGGTACAACCACAATTGCTATTATTACAAAAAACTATAGTAGTAGTTGAAGGGGTAGGGCAGCAGCTTGATCCAGAAATTAACGTATGGCAGCTGATAGAACCATGGATCAAGAAATGGGCGGCTAAGAATCTTAGCCTAGAGGCAAAAATTCTTAGAATTCTAAAGCATGTTGTAGTGGAAATATTGGAGAGATTTAATAAATGAAAATAGTAACCTGGAATATTAATTCTGTACGCTTGCGACTGAGTTTGCTCAAAAAGCTAATTGATGAACATCAGCCTGATATTATATCACTGCAGGAGATTAAAACAATTAATGAACTATTTCCTTACCAAGCTATTAATGATATGGGCTATCAGCATATATATTGTTCAGGAGAGAAGTCTTATAATGGAGTAGCAATTTTATCAAAATTGCCTTTTACCAATAAATTCATTCTTGAATTGTATAATAGCGATAAAAGGCATGTAGCAGTAGAAGTTTTAGGTATTGAGATACATAATTTTTATGTACCTGCTGGTGGTGATATAGCTGATGTGAATGTTAATGAAAAATTTAAACATAAATTGGCATACGTAAAATTAATACAAGAATGGTTAACCAATAATCGGAGTAAAGATAGTAAGATTATCATAACGGGAGACCTAAATATTGCCCCTCATGAGCATGATGTATGGTCTAGCCGTCAATTGCGTAATGTTGTCAGCCATACAGACATAGAGCGTTCAACTCTGTTGGAATTACAGGCTTCCTTAGGTTTTATCGATAGTAGCCGCTATTTCATACCGTATAATGAAAAATGTTATACTTGGTGGAGTTATAGAAATATAGACTGGCAAAAATCTAATCGGGGACGTAGATTAGATCATATTTGGACTAGTTCTAACTTACAAGATAAGATGCTATCTATTAGCTCCTTATCAGAAGCTAGGAATTGGCTTATGCCCTCTGATCATGTACCTTATTTTTTAACATTGGGTAGTTGTGTGGGGGTAAAAACCTCAATTTTGGATTAATTTCATTAATCTAGATAATAAAAAAACAAGAAGTATGGAATTAATAAATGAAAGTTCAGGATTATAAATTTTATAATGATTTAATATCACAGATTGTGGTTGAGGAAGTTTGGTTATTTGGTTCTAGGGCAAGGAACGATAATCAGGATAGAGCAGATATTGATTTAGCTATAGTATGTCATAATGCTACTACTAAGGATTGGTTGAAATTACAAGAAATTGTTGATAATGCTGATACACTCTTAAAAATAGATTGTATAAGGCTTGACGAATTAGAGGATTCATCAGACTTAAAATTATCTATAATACGAGAAGGGGTGAAATTGTATGGAAGATCCTAAAAAATATACTAAAATAGAGTTAGGTTTTTCAAAGCTAAGTAGAGCTTTAATATCTTTAGAAGATATTGTATTTAAGCCCGTGCTAGAAGATCGAAGTAATATAGATGCTACCATTCAAAGATTTGAGTTTACAATAGAACTATTTTGGAAATTATTAAGGGTAATTCTTGAAAGCAAAGGAGTAGAAGTGCAATATCCTAAAGATGTTTTAAGAGAAGCATTTAAAGGACATCTGATTGATCATGAACAAGAGTGGTTAAAAATGCTGCTAGATAGAAATATTACCTCTCACACTTATGATGAGCAGCTAGCGGATAAAATTTATAATAATATTAGATCTTACATTCCCACATTAAGAAGTACATTTGATAAATTGAACTTTCTTAATCACTTACCTTACGTATAATCCCCATGGCGATTTAAAAGTTATAGGAAAAACAGCCTAGCGTCATTGCAAGGAGGCATAAGCCGACCTACGGTCTTCTCGCTAATAGACGTTGACCACATACAACTTTTAAACTGCCCTGCCTAAACCCGCTGCCTCTTCGAACTTTCGACAGTTGTGGATCGTAGGTAACCTGAATTCGATGTAACAAGTTACATCGAATTCAGTGTTATATATAGAAACAATCAGGTTTGAAGTGGCTGCCCACCTGATTGTTAAAATATAATACTCCATTCAATATGTGATTTTTATGACGTATTATTACACTTCCAAAACAATTAAATCAAATTCGGAAGCCGGATGCGGTAGCTCTTGCATGTCCGGTTCTGAGGAGGAGCTTAACCAAGCAATTGGTTAGGTCTACTCACACGTCCGACCTACGGTCTCCTCGCTAATAGATGTTTTTTTTAACTTTCAACAGTTGTGGCGAATACCCCGCAAGTATTTGCAAGAGCCAATTCTTCAAAGTATTCAAGTATCTGAGTCAATCTGCAGTCAATTGAATAACAAAATTTGGCATTACTCCCTGCTCAGTTGCTGCAATTTCCAAATGGTACATTTTTTCTTCAATAGTATGATACTGGTTATGAAACTTTGTAGCATTACCTGTTAATACTAAAGCTGAATTAATTCCTACTTTATTCGTTCCTAAAATATCAGTATAGAAAGTATCGCCTATCATAAGAATACGTTCCAATGCAATATTTGGTAATTGGGTTAATACTTTATGATATATTTCTATATAGGGTTTGCCGGTAAAAATTACTTCACCACCAAATTGTTTTATTTTTGCAGCAAAGTATCCAGCACAATATCTCTGTATTCCTTGTTGTCTAATTCCAAGGTCTGGGTTCGCACATATGCTAACCATGTTTCTTTTAACTGCAGTTTTTAATAAATCGTCAAACTCATCCAAATTTAAATTTTTTTCTTCATCACGATAAAGCGTTAACAGCAAAATATTAGCTTCATTTATGTTTGTGGTAGTAGGTGTCTGTAATCCGTCCATAAGATCGTTACTTTCTTGACCAAGATGATAAACTATAGGATTTTTTATACCAAATCTTTTATCACTTTCTAGTATCATATCAATTGCTACTTCACCAGAACTAATAATCATTTCTTTCGTTGCGTTAATGCCCCAGCTGTTAATTCTAGTAAATAAGGAAAATGTGTTGCGTGGGGCATTAGTAACAAAAAAAACTTTCTTTTGTTGTTTAAGTATCTTGTTAATATTGTCAACTACTCCGGGATAAATTTGGTTACCTTCTACTACCACTCCCCAAAGATCAAATAAAAAAACATCATAATCATCTATTACAGATGAAATATGTCTAAAATCTAGTTTTGTCATTTTGCACACTATACTTATAGGATAATCTGATGATAATAGACAATAAATATTTTTAGTAAAATATATTTGTTAAAAATTGTAGGGTAATTTAAAAGCCTACCCTAAAAAAATCTCTCATAAAAAAATAAATTATGTTAACAAATTATTTTGGTTTCCTTAGAAAGGTTGGAATATCATGGATATCAACTTCTACATTATCCTTCTGAAGAATAGGTGGTGTAGGCTTTTTTATTTGCTCCTGAGTTTGAGTAGTATTAGATCTGAGTGAATTCCACATTCTACTTAGTAAAGATGATTTTGCATCATTACTGCTTATAGTTTGCTGATTTAGCATATCAATTGATGTTGCTTGAACACTTAAATTTAAATGTTGTGTTTCAGAATCCACTAAACTAGGCTTTTCACCAGTATATTGAGCAAAATCTGGAATTTCTTCTAATATTGTTGTTTCTATCGAATTGGACTGACTATCCATCTGTTCAGAACTCGTAGTAGTACTTGCTATTAATTCAATAGGTTGGGATTTGCTACTTATTGAGTGATCAGCATCAATACCAGTAGCAACTACCGATACTCTAATAACACCATTTAATTCTGGATTAAACGTAGAGCCGAAAATAATATTAGCATCGCTATCACCTACTTCTTCTCTAATTCTATTAGCAGCACTATCAACTTCAAATAATGTCATATCCGTACCACCAGTAATGTTAATTAAAACCCCCCTAGCACCACGCATTGAGTTATGATCTAATAATGGGTTAGAGATAGCTGCTTCAGCAGCTTTAACTGCCCTATCCTCGCCAGAGGATTCCCCTGTACCCATCATAGCTTTACCCATTTCGCTCATCACCGTTCTAATGTCGGCAAAATCTAGATTGATAAGCCCTGGCATGATCATCAAATCAGTAACCCCTCTAACTCCAGCATGTAATACATCATCTGCCATTTTAAAGGCATCTGCAAATGTAGTACTCTCATTTGCTATACGAAATAAATTTTGATTCGGTATTACTATCAAAGTATCAACAAATTTCTGTAAATCTAGTAAACCTTGCTCGGCAGTTCTAATTCTATGTTTTCCTTCAAAATGAAAAGGCTTAGTTACCACTCCGACAGTAAGAATTCCTAGTTCCTTGGCTATCTTTGCAACAACCGGAGAAGCACCTGTACCAGTGCCTCCACCCATCCCGGCAGTGATAAACACCATATTGCTACCCTCTAAGTATCCCTTAATCTCGTTAGCTGATTCTTCAGCGGCTAAAGCACCAATCTCTGGAGATGCACCAGCTCCAAGACCCTTAGTAATAGCAACTCCTAACTGTATTTTATTATCACATAAAGAATGTTCCAGTGATTGTGCATCAGTATTAGCAACAACAAAATTTGCTCCTTGTAATTTTGCAAGTACCATATTATTTACCGCATTACCACCAGCTCCCCCAACACCAAATACTGTAATAACTGGTTTAAGAACTATATTCTCTGGTGCTTTGAAATGTAAAGCCATAATAATACTCTACCTGTTAAGTTAAATTGTTGTTAGTATAGTAAAGAATCCAAAAATTTCTACCATAAAATAACCTTCCTTATAGTTAAGAGTTGTTTTAAATTACTCGAATAAATCAACATTAGTACCACTGCGGTGTAATATAACTAAGTCATCAGTTATTTCATAAATAAGAAGCCAGTCAGGTTCAATATGACATTCATATTTCGAACCATAATTTCCAATTAATTTGTGTGAACGATATTTACTTGGCAAAGGAATACCTTGTACCAATATTTCTACCACCTTATATAGTTTTTTTTAAATCTTTATTTCTTTTAACAATACGGTTTAAGTCACGCTTAAAAACTGTAACCTGTATAATCTGTTTCAACTTTAGTCAATATTTAAAGATTGTTTAAATTCAGCCAAGGAAGACTTAGTGTAATCACCTTCTTCACTTTCTTTAAATGCTTGTAAAGTTTCAAGGTTTGGCTTTTTTACATGCGGTCTAAAGGGTAGTCCTCTAGAATTGATGGATTGCTTTATAAATATCCTGATAGCTTCAGACAACGTCATACCCATCTCATGAAATACTAATTCTGCTTCATCCTTAATTTCTGAAGAAATACGTAGCCTAATGTCAACATTATCCATAAATCCCCCTTATTATACATATAATGTACGTAACATTGACATATATCGTGATATATGTCAATAGACTTCTTGCAAGACTTCATCTGCCCATTATATCATACCATATTTTCTGCTAGCACTAAGCTATCAAACTCTTCACCTGATAAAAAATTTAATTTTATAGCCGCTTCTCTTAAAGTTATCCCCTCTTGATAGGCTTTTTTTGCAACTTTTGCCGCATTATCATAACCTATATGTGGATTTAATGCTGTTACTAGCATCAACGATTGCTCTCTCAGCTTATCAATACGTTCTATATTTGGCTCTAAACCTTCAACACAATGCGTAACAAAACTATTGATGCTAGAAGAAATTAACTCTATTGACTGCAAAATATTATATATTATAACAGGCTTAAAGGTATTGAGTTCTAGATGACCATTTGATCCGGCTATAGTTACTGTAAGATTATTTCCCATAACCTGCACACAAACCATAGTCAATGCCTCAATTTGTGTTGGGTTGACCTTACCTGGCATAATTGAAGAACCGGGTTCGTTTTCCGGTAGATGTAGTTCACCAAAACCACATCTTGGTCCTGATCCTAACAGTCTAATGTCATTGGCAATTTTCATTAAACTCCCTGCTATAGTATTTAGGGTACCAGAAAATTCTACTAATGCATCATGAGTAGCTAATGCCTCAAATTTATTAGTAGCACTTTTGAAAGGATGATTAGTATATGCAGCAACTTGATCAGAGAATTTTACCGCAAATTCCTTACGGCAATTAATACCAGTACCTACTGCAGTGCCACCTTGTGCCAAAAAATATACTCTTTTGAGTGATTCTTCAACTCGTTCTATAGCATATGCCACTTGTGCTACATATCCAGAAAATTCTTGTCCAAGAGTTATAGGTGTAGCATCCTGTAGATGAGTACGCCCTATCTTAACTATTTTATTCCAAGCTTGAGATTTGGTATTTAACGCCGAATGCAGATTTGTTAAGGCTGGAATCAATTGTTGCTTACTAGCAAGTACGGTTGCTATATGCATAGCAGTTGGGAAGGAGTCGTTGGATGATTGTGCCATATTCACATGATCATTAGGGTGAATTGGTGATTTACCACCCTTTTTACCTACTAGCTGTTCATTACCAATAGAGGCGATTACTTCATTCATATTCATATTAGTCTGTGTACCAGACCCGGTCTGCCATACTACTAAAGGAAATTGATTATCAAATTCCCCATTTAATATTCTAGTGGTAGCTTGATCTATTGCTTCTGCTATTTCAGGCTTAAGATCACCTAATTCCTTATTGACCTTTGCTGCACATTTTTTTAAAATTGCCAATGCCTTAATCAATTGGATAGGCATTTTTTGATTACCTATCTTAAAATTTTCAAGAGACCTTTGAGTTCCCGCACCCCAGTAAAATTGATCATCTACTTTAATTTCTCCAAATGAATCAGTTTCAATTCTATAATTTTTCATAACAATCTTTTCCTGTTCCTACCTATCTGTATTAAGAGCCTATTCATCTGCCCAAGCTTTTGACTTACCTTGTTCATCAAGAGGGTTACCGTCATCATCAGTAACCAAAGATTGCCCCATGAATTTAAAGAAGAAAGCTTTATTTGCATTATTAGGCGTTTCTACAAATATAGCTCCATCTTGATAAATACCATTATTTGCACTTTGCGGCATCATTAAAGAAGCACCTTGGTTCATATGTATATCATGTATACCTCTAGGAGGTAGATGATTATATGTTTGTCTTAGATGTAAGCCATAAGGCATCTTTTGCCTTGTTTCACTATCATAATACGATGCACCTAAAATACACACTTTTGTACCACATATAAGATATTGGTCTAACAAAGCTGATATTTCTTGCCATGATTTTGGTAGCATATTCTTTAAATCAGCTACTTTTAAAATTTCACTACGAAGATAATCAAGCCTAGAAGTGTAAGGTAACTTATCCAAACTAAATAATCCTTCATTTCCTAGTTTATCTAAATTAGTTAATAGCTCATTACTAAACTGATCGGTATAGTACACCTTAACATTAGGTATCGAATCGGACTGAGTGTCTATATTTACTTGATAGTCTAATCCATTAGCTTGTACTATAAGATTATGATGAGTCATTGTATGTTTTATATGATCTTCTAAATCCTGTGATACGATTCCCTTTAAACACGAATAATTTTTTAACATACTAATAACCTTTTTATACAGAGTAAATTTGCTCATTCTACTATAGAAGCTTGTGAAATGCTACCGTATTTTAAATTCTTTATATTTAAATTACTTGACTCTTTTTCCTACTATATTATACTAAATATGTCATATTAAATATATGGCATAACATTTTCTATCTATTATAGGTTATTTTTATGTTAAAAGAATCAGATGATTTAAAAAACCCTCGATTATCAATAATCGTTAAAAATACTAACGAAAATTCTATCTTCTTTCCTTTTGCCGCATATCCTCATCATTTTCACATGTATTGGTGCTAATCACCTTATTTCTATTTTTCCAAAAAGCTTTAATTCTTAATTTAACAACACATAATTTAACCACGATTTTTTGTTTTCTCGCTTAATTTATGTGAATTTTAAAAAAATGTTATTGAAAAATGCTGTCGTTTGACGTGTGTGCTAAAGAATCTTATTAAGTTTTAGTAAGTTCTTTGGCTTGACCTTAGAATGTACCTACTTTCATATAACATTCAAATTCTAACATTATATTGTAGGTGTTTTATGAGTACAATTTTAAATGTACCAAATTCAACGAGGGTTCCCAAATTTTTAATAATACTATTCTTTGTTGAAATGTGGGAGCGGTTTAGTTATTATGGGATGAGGTCTCTTTTAGTGCTTTTCTTGACTTCCCGTCTAGGGTATGAAGATGCAAAAGCTTATGCCATCTATTCATTATTTGCAGCGGTTGGTTATGCAGGTCCTGTGCTTGGCGGCTTCCTCGCTGACAAATTAACAGGATTTCGTAGTATGGTACTACTTGGCGGTATCATTATCACTATTGGTCACCTGTCCTTAACTTTAGTTGAATTGGAGTCTGAGCTAATATATATAGGCCTGGCGTTAATTGCTGTAGGTACTGGTATGTTTAAAGGGAATATAACTAATTTGTTAGGTTCATGTTACAAGGAAGACGACCCAGAACGAAGTAGAGGATTTACTTTATTTTATGTAGGTGTAAATCTAGGATCATTCATGGCATCCATATCATGTAGTTATATAGCTTATTTATATGGTTGGCACTATGGTTTTGGTATAGCTGGGGGTGGTATGATCTTAGGACTTACTATTTTTATCAAATTTCAACATTTGTTAGGAGGTAATGGTATTTCCCCGCGACCAGAACTGATGAATAAGAAAATACTAGGGTTAAATATTTTTACTATATTAATGATAGCTAGCCTTCTTTTTGCTCTTGTAGTTGCTAGAATGCTTATATCAAGTGAGTTCTTTGCTAATATACTTGCTTTGTGTGGTATTCTAATTTTAGGTATATTTATTTACATAATAGTAAAATCATCGCCACTACAAAGAAAAAGATTAACAGTATTATTAATACTAATTACATTTTTTATGTGTTTTTTTGCATTAGAAATGCAACTTGGCTCACTAGTCAACTTATTTACTCAAAGAAATGTTGTAAATGAAATATTGGGTTTAACAATTCCACCTGCTGCTTTTCAAGCAATAAACCCTTTTTCAATTATAATATTTGGTTCTCTATTAGGGGCATATATGAAATTTGATAAAAAATATGCCACTCCTATATTTGCTTTTGGTATTTCTACCATGGCTATATGCTTTTTTATATTATATATAGGATGTTTAAATGCAAATATAGAAGGAAAGATAGGATTACTATACTTAGTAAGTGGTATAGCATTTATAGGGCTTGGAGAACTATGTATAGGACCATTAATACAAGAACAAGCAACTTTACTTGCACCTAAACACTTAAAAGGCTTGGTAATGGGTATAATAATGTTATTTGCAGCATTTGCTAATTTAGCAGGAATTTTAATATCGAAGTTCATGTCAATCCCTTCCATAAATGGGGAAGTAGATTGTCTAGAGTCCTTAGAGATATATAAAACAGGATTCTTAAAGATAGCAACGTTTAACTTAGGGTTAGCACTCTTATTTTTACCTTGCTATCTGTTTGTAAATAAAGTTATAGCACAGACGAGTACAGAAAAAGTAGACCAAAAACGCCAACGTAAGTAATGGTATACTGCTTGTAAATGAAGAGTTGATAGACGATAGAATCAAAATCATGATAGTAGCAGGAGTCGTAGGGTCGAGGTGCTAGGCGTACATTTAGTCACACTACTGGACAAAAGAGATGGTATGGTTGCAAGAGCTAGTAAATAGAGTATTTTAGATTGAACACAAAAAAATCTGTGGTACTCTATGTTACTAGCCGAATTACTATATAATCATTTTGAGATGAAAGATACAAGACTAAATACGTTCAAGGGCATAATAAAATCATTAATGTTGTGTCGAGGAAGCAAATATAAAAATATGGCAAGAAATAGAAGGAGATAAATTATTAGATTCAAAAATAAAAGCGGTATATAGATTTCTTCAAGAAGACAATATCAATATTGACGATTATTATAAGTTTATGAAAAATTATATTCCTCAAGGGAAAGTGGTTTTATCAATAGATAGAACCACTTGGGAATTAGGACAGAAGCAATTGGAGAGCAAGAGCAACCGATAAAAATAGACCTCTTTCGAAACTCGCTTGTGCGCAAGGGTGTGAAGGAGACGCTTCACCTCGAACCGCAGCGTACTCTAATTCCGTTACGGATTCGAGTACCGCATCATTGTCCAAATCACCAGCAGAAGTAAGAGTTTCGAAGGAGGTCTATTGTATTACTGAAAATTCTTGTTCTATAGATAAAAAATTATAAAAACCTTTGAAAGGTTGGAGGTATTTGGTGGAGACAGGGGGAATCGAACCCCCGACCTTTTGAATGCCATTCAAACGCTCTACCAACTGAGCTATGACCCCTAAATACCCTACATATTCTTTCACGGTGAGTATACTCATTATAGCTAACCAGCTTAGCATTTAGCCATAGTAAACTGGTGTCATTGCGAGGAGGCATAAGCCGACAAAGCAATCCATTGCTAATCACTTTTATGGATTGCTTCGTAGCTACTAAAGTAGCTACTCGCAATGACGTTTGTGAATTTGGCTAAATATTAGTCGGGTTAGCCATAGTTCAGTTTTATACTATAGTTACAGAGCTGAATCCATAAATTTTTTGAATATTTCGTTATTTTCTAATATTTTAAGCTCTTCCTTACACCAAGGGGAAAAATTTTCGGAGTATTCCTCTATGTATAACTTAAAATCGTGCCATTTAAATAATTTTACTTCTGCTACTTCTTGTTCATTTATTTTAATAATATCATCTGATAAAGCTAAATATATCGGGCATATTTCATTTTCCACAATATTATTTATAGCAAATTTATAACGATAATTAGCAATAAAATATACTTTCTGCAGATTTACTAAACCTAATTCAAATTTTGCATGCCTATAAACCGCCTGTTCATAAGTTTCGTTAATTTGTGGATGTCCACAAAAACTATTTGACCAAAATCCACCCCAAGTTTTTTTGAGTAAGCTTCTTTTTTGTATGACAATTTCTTTTTGACTATTGAACAGAAATACAGAAAAACCCCTATGCAATGGAGTATTAGAATTATGAGCTTTTAACTTATCCTCTATTCCAAGGATATTATCTTGTTCATCAACTAATACCACATGTTCTGAGTATAACATAACATTAATTTCCCACTAAGTATTTTTCTATAGTATTTAAATAATTACCTAAAATTTGTTGGTTTTTATTGACAAATTCCAAAGCATTAGCCTGATAAATTTTAGCTTCTTGAGTACCGCTCTCAGATAGAAGATACTCCATTTTATTCAGCAAATCGTTTTCATCACGAATTTGAGCAGCAGCTTTATTAATAAGCATTTCATTAGCAATATCAGCAGAATTACTCATATCTGGTCCAAATATAATATAATTAGCAAAATATGCTGGTTCAAGTGCGTTATGTCCACCTTGTTTAAATGAACCGCCAACAAATGAGATATACGCTATGCTAAAAAACAATCCAAGTTCGCCAAATTTATCAACGATGTAAAGATCATCAGTCAGAATAGGTATGTTTTGTTCGGACTTGATACTATAAGTTAAATTTAATTGAGCACATGCTTTTCCTATATCATTTTTACGTTCAGGATGGCGTGGAATTAGAATAAAATAGCAATCTGGGTGTCGTTGTTTTATTGGTTTTATAATATTAAGTACTACTACCTCATCGTCTAGGTGGGTGCTAGCAAATACAATAACTCTTTTACCACTCATATATTGTGTTAAAATTGTTAATTCTTGTTCATTTACAGGTAATTTTTTGTTGGCAAATTTAATGTTACCTAAATTAACTATATTTGTTACACCAAGTTGCGTAAATTTTTGGAAATCACGGTTACTTTGCACAATAATCTCACTAAAGCTAGCGGTAACTAACCTAAAAAATGAACTTATTTTTTTCCATGATTCAAATGATTTATCAGAAATACGTGCATTCAATAATAATAGTTCACAATGTTTTGCCCCTTCACTAATGAGACATGGCCATAACTCTGATTCAACAAAAATTCCTAGGTTTGGTTGCCAATTTCTAAAAAACTTTTTAACAAAAATAATATTGTCTATAGGAATGAATTGATGAATGGCATTTTGCGGTAGTTTTTGTTGTAATATTTTTCCAGAAGATCTAGTTCCCGAAGTAACCAAAAACTTTAAGGAGGTTTTTGGCATTGTTCTTTTTAGCCAAAGATTATTGATATTTTCAACTAAGGTAAGAGCTATCATAGATTCTCCTACACTGGCGGCATGTATCCAAACTAAAGTTTCGTTTCGTTTAGTATGTGTATGCCCAATAGCAAAACGTTCACCAATATTTTTTATCTCTTCTTTACCAACAATAACTCTTAATACTAATAAAAAAAAATACACTGGAAGAAGTAGAAAACTTAAGATATGGTATAAATAGATCATAGATAGATTTACTTCAACCCTGTTAATGCTTGTGCTAAATTAATATTGTCTTGGTTTTTATTTCCTACAAAAGCCAGCGGCAAACCTATAAAAGCTGTTATTTTACCAAAAGGTAGAGGCATAATCAGTTTATCCCAACTCTTAAGTAAAAAATATCTAGAAGCCTGACAAGAAACTGGTATCAATTTTATATTATATTTTTGAGCAACTTTGTTAATATTACTATTTATTTTATAAATAGGTCCACGTGGTCCATCTGGTGTGATCACTATATTACTACCGTTATGTAACTTTTTGACAATTGTTTTTAAAGCTGCTACGGAATTTTTATTAGTCGAACCATTTATTACCCCAAAGCCAAACTTATTGACAATATTACCAATTATTTTACCATCCGAATGAGGAGAAATAAGCGCATAAATATCTTTATGACCAGCAAATATTCCTGGACCGAAAGCAAGTCTGTTATGCCAAAAGGCAAAAATCACCCCTTTTTCTGCTAAAAATTGCTGTTTAGTGTAATTATCTGAAAAAACAAATTGCCAGCGACAGGTAAAATAAACCACTCTCAAATAAGTATACAATAACTTAGTAACTACACTAAGTACAAAATTGTTTTTTTTAAGGATTTTTTTTATCACGTTAATTGATTACAAGCATTCTTTATACGCGAGCATGCTTGCTCCAAGTTTTTTATCGAAGTTGCGTATGAAATTCTAAAATAACCTTCTAGACCAAATGCAATACCAGGAATAACCGCAACGTTACATTCTTCAAGCAGATATTCTCCAAAATCGTTACTATTTTTGATAATTTTACTAGTGGGAGTTTTCAAACCAAATAATTCATTACATTTAGGAAATAGATAAAATGCTCCTGCTGGTTTATCGCAACTAACACCTTTGATATCACTTAGAATTGATAAGGTTAGGTCACGTTTTTTTTGAAAGTTTTTTGCATTAGGTTTAATAAAATCTTGAGTGCCAGTTAAAGCTTCAATAGCCGCCATTTGACTTATAGAACAGGGGTTAGAAGTACTTTGTGACTGAATAATAGTCATTGCCTTAATTAATGATTTAGGACCAGCCCCATATCCTATACGCCATCCTGTCATAGAATAAGCTTTTGATACACCATTTATCGTAAATATTCGATCTTTTAAATCCGGTGCTACTTGGGCAAAAGTATAAAATTTAAAATCATCAAAAATAATATGCTCGTAAATATCATCTGACATAACATTTACATTGGGATATTTGCGTAGTAACTCAGCAATATCTGCTAACTCTTGGTAAGAGTATGCAGCCCCTGTTGGATTACTTGGTGAATTAATAATTAACCATTTAGTTTTTTGGGTAATTACTTGTTCTAGAGCTTCAACAGTAAGTTTAAAATTGTTGTCAATGCCACAATTAACAAATACTGGAATCCCTTCAGCTAACATTACCATATCTGGATATGAGACCCAGTAAGGACTGGGAATAATTACTTCGTCCCCTTGGTTAAGGGAAGCCATAAATAAATTATAGATTACTTGTTTACCACCGCTTGACACGATTATTTCATCTAGATCATAATCTAAATTATTTTCATACTTGAATTTAGTCTGTACTGCTTGTTTTAGCTCCAAAATGCCATCAACATTAGTATATTTTGTGAAACCATCTCGCAGTGCTTTAATTGCAGCCTCTTTGATATTATTGGGTGTGTCAAAGTCAGGTTCACCAGCCCCAAGAGAGATTATATCTCTACCTAGCTTTTTTAGTTCAAATGTTTTTTTTACTAAAGCTAAAGTTGGAGATGGTTTTATTAGATCTAAGCGTTTAGCAATAAGTGGCATGATTCTATAAAACCTTATAATTATTTTCGTATTACGCGAATTTTGGATAAGAATTTGTTAATTCTTATCCAAAATTGGGGTGTATTATACTATAATTGTTAAAAAAAACAATTCTTGAAAGCAGAATTTAGTACAATATGATTTATTTTATATAATTTATTACTATTAAGTATTAGTGTCATTTGATATATATGTTATCATATGATGAATATATGTTTAAAAAATCAAATTTATAGCAATTTATGTTCGGCAGCAAAATTATTCGTAACAGTTACGGCTCAATAAAAGACAAAATAAAATTATACTATAATTATAGTAAGAATTTCCCATCTTGGTATAGGGAGAAAATCTTTACATCTATCAATTATTTTGTCGATGTAAAATATAAGGTAACACACTTAAAAGAAACTAATTTTAATCTTGGTATAGAACATTTGTATAAAAATAACTTAAATGACGCTATACTAAGGCTTAAATTGGTTGACAAAATTCTTTCTCCTAACGACCATCAAGCTAATTATTGGCTTGGTTGGACATATTTCTTAAAAAATAACTATGAAAAAGCTTTGTATCATCTACAAAGAGCTTTTGAAGCTGATCAAATAAAGTTAGCATCTTTTCTACAAAATTATAATAATTTGTCAGAGATTCCACCGCAAATTTGGCATCAATATAAAAATCTTACCGCTGAATATTATGGCAATAAATTTCGTAGTAATAATAAACTATACCTACCTTACAGTTTTGTAAGTACAACTATGAATAACATAACAGACTTACCTGATAATTACCATATTTTGGAGCTAGGTAGTAATATAGGCTTAGTGGGTTATGAAGTGAAAAAGCGTTTTCCTGATGGCTTTACTTTTACCGGTGTTGAAAATTCAGAAATTATGAATAAGCTTGTTACCGTATATGGCAATATTTATGATCAGTTATTAGAAATTTCAATATCGGATTTTATTAAACACGACTCTAATAAATATGATGTAGTACTGAGTTTTAACTCTCTTGCGTTTACTAAAAACCTATTAGATTACTTTAATTCTATTTATTCTATAGTTAATGTATTAGGATATTTTGCATTTTGTTTACCAATAGATAACGTCACAAACCTTTCATTAAAGAGAAAAGAATTTATTTTTACTATAGCAGATATTAAGAAAGCTTTAGGTCAAACTAAGTTTACCATATTAAATAGTGAAGAATTAGCTCTAGAAAAAAATGATAAATACTATATGGTGATTTGTAAGAAAAACCATTAATGATGCCATGAAGCAATTTATATTACTGTTGTTAGTTAATTTTTCTACTATAACTGCAATAGCGAGTACTCAAAATACTCAAGATGATGAAGATTTTAGGTATGTTTATAATGAAGGTAAGGGATGTGCTCAAGTCTATGACCCTTATGAGAAACTAAATCGTAAATTTTTTGCCTTTAATTCTGTTTTAGACTATCTATTCTTACGCCCTATTAGTATAGGCTATAAACGAATTAGTAATAATTATACTAGGGTTAGAGTGAATAGTTTTCTAGATAATATTAGTATGCCTTTGACTGTTGTCAATTATGGCTTACAAATGAATTATGATCAAACTATGAAAAGTCTGTGGAGATTTTTAATCAATGCTACGTTTGGTATAGGTGGGTTATTTGATGTAGCAGATAAAATTGGATTGAGAGTTACCAAACAAACTTTGGGTAGTACTTTTGCCCACTATGGAGTTGGTCCTGGACCATATTTAGTCATACCATTTTTTGGTAGTACTAATGCAAGAGATAGTACAGATGCTATATTTACAAATAGTTACTTAAATCCTATAATGTACCCGGTACATAGAGATTTTGAAATCATAGTTTCTAGTGTACAAGTTATACATACTAGGTTAGGATTATTACCATTTACTGACTATATAGGATGTAGTTCTACTGATCCTTACATAGCTGTAAGATCAGCTATGCATCAAAATCGTGAATCGGTCATTGTCTATCCTAATCAATTTAAATGCCCTAAACCTAATTAAGAGTAGTTACATTATGAAAAAAATCATTGTTTGCTTAATTTTAAGTTGTCTGTCTTTGTCAGCCTATTCTGCTACTGATGACAAAATGGCGGTTGATAATTATGTTAATCAACTAATAAGAGCTGGGCTAGATGTATGTAATGATGAGAGTTTAGATCAAGATGCCAAAATAGCTAAAACTAAAAAGCTAATTTTAGCTAACTTAGATCTGAATTGGATGGCTAAATTCACCCTTGGTGTTTATAGAAGAACTCTAACTCCTGAACAAATTAAACAATTCACAGAAATTTACAGTAATTATGTAAGCAAGGCCTATGCTGATTTAGTAAAGAATTACCAAGGTCAAGAACCTAAAGTCCAACAAGTACGTGTTCTTGATGAAGGAGAGTTTATGGTAGAAATGTTAATAGGAACTGCTAAAGTAAATTACTTAGTACGTCAAGTAAAGGGTACAAGCGATAAAACTAATTTAAAAGTCTCAGATGTTATTACAGAAGGTGTTAGTCTTATCAATTCTCAACAGTCAGAGTTCATGAATATTCTCAGTAATAGTGGTTTTGATAAGTTAATAGATGAATTGGGAAAGAGGTCATAAAACCTACGAAGATTGATATACTACTCGTAAATGAAGAGTTGGTAGACGAAGGTCAAAATCAACAAGTGCTAGGAGTGTCCAAGCCGAGGAGCACAGCGTACATTAGTACGTGAGTACCGCAGATATTGGACAACGACAACGCAATTGCTGATTTTCATCGAGTATATCATTTTTTCTGCTATTGAATAAAAATATTTTTCATAAAACACTTAGTGCAAATTATAATTATTATATACTACAAAAACTTAAACCAATTATTATAATTAGCATGAAAATTCTTGCAGGTCTTAGTCATAAAAAATTAGCTAGATATTTAGCTGAGGAACTAAATTGTGAATATGTGGAAACTTATATTACAGCTTTCGATGATACTGAAACAAGGGTGGAAATCCTTGAAGATATACATAAGTGTGATGTTGTTATAGTACAATCTACTTCTAGACCAGCCAATAACCACTTGATGGAACTTTTATTATTAGTTGATACGGTAAAAAGAGCAGGAGCTTCACAAGTAACTGCGGTTATACCGTATTTTGGTTACAGCCGCCAAGATCGTAGATCTTGTAGTTTTACTCCAGTATCGAGCCGTCTTGTAGCGAGTATGTTGGAAGTTGCTGGTGTTAATCATGTAATAACTGTCGATTTGCATTCACAGCAATTAGAGGGTTTTTTTAAAATTCCAATACAAAATCTTGATCCAATAAGTTTATTTGCTCCGATTATTGAAACTTATAATAATTCTATTATTGTATCTCCAGATGTTGGTGGTTTTGTACGTGTACGTGATGTGAATAGGCTTTTTAACATGAATATAGCTGTTATTAATAAAAGTAGAGAGACCAAGAGGTCTACTGATAAATGCCAAATGTCAGAAATAATAGGTAACGTTTCCGGCAAGCATTGTGTATTAATTGATGATATTGTTGATAGTGGCGAAACCCTGTGCAAGGGAGCTAAGCTATTAATGGAAGTAGGAGCTTTATCTGTCAATGCTTTTATAACTCACCCAGTGCTTTCTAGCATGTCCAAAGAAAATATTCAGAATTCTGATATAATGAACGTATATATAACTGATACAATAGAAACTACTGATTTACCATCTAAGTTCCATGTAATATCAGTTGCTCCAATTATTATAGCAGCATTACAAAAATCTACAAAATCATGAGAATTTAAGACTTTATGCATACTGATAGATGTACACTTGAAATAGACTTAGCAAAAATTCGTGCTAATTATCGTATTATTTCTAAAATTTGTAAAACTTCAGAGATTGCCTCCGTGGTAAAGGCTAACAGCTATGGACTTGGTGCTGATGCTATCGCACCAGCCTTACAGATGGAGAATTGTCAGAGTTTTTTTGTAACCTCAGTTGATGAAGGAATATCATTATGTAAAGTATTGGGGCAAAAATCTAATATTTTTGTGTTTAATGGTGTATTTAGCAATGATGTTGAGGAATTTAGAAATAGTAATTTAATTCCTGTGCTTAATAGTTTAAAACAAGTTGAAATTTGGCAAGAGTTTGCCTCTCTTAAAAAAGAAGTATTACCTTGTACAATCCATGTTGATACTGGTATGAATCGCTTAGGAATGATTGACACAGAAATGCAACATATAATAGACAAACCTGATCTATTAGTTGGTCTTGAATTGCAGTATATTATAAGTCATTTATCTGCATCTGAAATAGTTGATGATCCTTATAATTTACAACAATTAAAAAAGTTTAAGCATTATTTAAAATATTTCCCAAAAGTCAAAGCTAGTCTAGCTAACTCTAGTAGTATATTTCTAGGGAAAGAATATCATTTTGACTTAATACGCCCTGGTGCTGCATTGTATGGTATTAATCCTTTGGGTAATACATTTAAAAATCCAATGCATAATCCGATAAGACTGACTGCTCCAATAATACAATTGCAAGAATTACCACCAGAAAGTTACATTGGTTACAATATGACCTTTAAAACAAATAGTAATAGGCTAATTGCTACCTTGCCCCTTGGTTATGCTGATGGCTATCCCCGAGCTTTTAGCAATTGTGGGGTAGTAGTTATTGATTCGCATTCAGCTCCTGTAGTTGGCAGGGTATCAATGGATTCAATTACTATTGATGTTACTGAACTCCCACCAAATAAAATTTTTCTAGGGCAACAAGCTGAAATTATAGGGAATTATTGTACTTTAGATAAAATAGCGAATATAATAAATACCATTGGTTATGAAATTCTTACTCTACTAGGCAGCAGATATAAGAGAGTATACAAAAATGATTCTTGATACCGTTAATTTATTAGGTAAACATACTATTGGTTTTGCAAGGACTATAGGGGCTTTTTCTCTATTTACTATTGCGGGAATCACTAGTATTTTTAAAAAACCTTTATACTACAACTTAGTGTTAAAGCAGTTATTGTCTATAGGTTTTTATTCCCTACCAGTTGTAGCTATGACTACCTTTTTTTCCGGTGCTGTGCTGGCATTACAAAGTTATACAGGTTTTTCTCGTTTCTCGGCTGAAAGTTCAATAGCTACGGTGGTAGTCCTTTCAATAACTAGAGAGCTTGGACCAGTTCTTGCTGGTCTTATGGTTGCTGGTAGGGTTGGTGCATCAATTGCTGCTGAAATAGCTACTATGAGGGTGACTGAACAAATAGATGCACTTTATACTTTGTCAACTGATCCCATAAAATATTTAGTTTTTCCAAGAGTACTAGCCGCAGTTATTACATTACCATGTTTAGTATTAATAGGTGATATATTAGGAGTAATGGGTGGTTATTTGGTAAGTGTTTATAAGCTTGATTTTAATAGTTTTAATTATATAACGAATAGCTTTAAGTTTTTAGAACCAATAGATGTCATTTCTGGTTTGGTAAAAGCAGCAGTGTTTGGTTTTATTATCTCAATAGTAAGTTGTTATAGTGGTTATTATTCAGGTACAGGAGCAAAAGGAGTTGGGACGAGTACAACTTCCGCGGTAGTAAATTCTTCAGTTCTTATTCTAATCAGTAATTACTTGATAACAGAGTTGTTTTTTAAAGTATAAGACCCGAGAATAGATTATGGATGAATCAAAAATAAAAATACGCTCATTATATAAATCTTTTGGCGATCATAAGGTACTTGATGGTATAGACTTAGATATAAAGCAGAATAGTTCAATAGTAATTCTTGGGGGATCAGGAACTGGTAAATCAGTGTTAATAAAGACTATAGTTGGTTTAATTCAGGCTGATGAAGGTAGTATAGTTATTGATGAAGTGGAAACTGTAAATATTTCAAGTAAAGATAGATTTAAAATGATGGAAACCATGGGGTTTCTATTTCAGGGAGGAGCTCTTTTTGATTCTTTAACTGTTCAAGATAATATTACATTCTTTACTGAAAAACTGTATAAATTATCTCCAAAAAATAAAGAGGAGTTAGCTGCATCTAAACTTAATTCTGTAGGTTTGTCTACAAAAATACTAGGTCTTTATCCATCTGAGCTTTCAGGAGGTATGCAAAAGCGAGTATCTCTAGCTAGGGCTATTTGTGGCGATCCGTTGATTCTTTTCCTTGATGAACCAACTACCGGTCTTGACCCTATAATGGCTAATGTCATCAATGAATTAATAATTAAAGTTCAAGAAGAGCTAAAGGCTACTACCATCACCATAACTCATGATATGAATAGTGCTTATATGATAGCTAAAGAGGTTGCTATGATTTATAAAGGGAAGATTTTATGGTTTGGTAAAAAAGATGAAATAAAAAATAGTGATAATCCTTACTTGCAACAGTTTGTTAATGGTTTAACTACTGGACCAATTGAGATTTAGTATGGTGTATTCAATAATAAAAAGTCAACTAAATCTACAAAATTAAATAACAACCTCCATAGAACCTAATGAGTTTCTTAACCAAGTTTTTTGAAAATTGAAAAAATGTTATAATTATTTCAATTTTAGGTATATTTTTTAATTGACTAGCTAATGTATAAGTTGTAAAATATGTCTTTTAAGTAGCTTCTTGGTATACTGCTCGTAAATGAAGAGTTGGTAGACGATAGTATAACTTCAAGAAGAGCTAGACAGTAGCAAAGTCGAGCAGCGTAGCGTACATGAGTAACGGAGCAGCGGATATCTTTAGACATGACGACGCCAATTCTTGAAGTTCACCGAGTATACAAGCATTATTTATCGATAGCTTAAAAAAATTATCGTATATTACTTAGTGCTTGAGAATTTTTTTGCTATACTACCAATGAGTATCATATATATTTAAGTTATTTATTATGGCTATTTCCCGTTTTCTTGATCCAAAAAATGATTTTTGCTTTAAGCAAATCTTTGGTACAGAGAAAAATAAAGATATATTAATTCACTTCCTTAATGATATTTTGGGATATCAGGGAAAAGATCAAATTATTGAGGTTAGTTTTCTTAAAACCATACAAGACCCTGCTATTGCAGCATATCGGCAATCTATAGTAGATGTTTTGTGTAAAGACCAAAATGGCACGCAAGTAATTGTTGAAATGCAGGTTGGCGAACATAAGGGATTTGAGAAAAGAGCTCAATTTTATGCGGCTAAAGCCTATTCACAGCAAATACTTAAAGAAGATGAAAATCATAAAAAATTAGCAGTATATGCTAAGCTTAAAGGAGTGATATTTTTGGCTATTGCTGATTTTATCATGTTTCCTGACAAGAAAGATTGGAAATCAACCCATAGATTGTTAGATTCCAAAAGTTATGAGCATGATCTTAAGGATTTTTACTTCATCTTTGCTGAACTAAAAAAATTCCATAAAACCATTGATCAGTTAGAGAATATTGAAGAAAAATGGATGTATTTCTTTAAACATGCCCATCATAGTACTTTAGTAGAAATGGAGCATTTAATTGGTCACGATATTATCATTAAAAGAGCTTTCCAAGCAATAGATCAAGCCTCTTGGACGGAAGAAGAGTTAAATACCTATGATCATATAACCAAAACTCAACTAGATAATCTAGCGGTAGAGCAGTTCAAAATCGAACAAGCTGAAAAAGCTGCTGAAACTAGAGGTGAGGCTAGAGGTGAAAAGAAAAAAGCTATAGCTATAGCTAAAATTTTACTTAAAGAAAATATGACGTCTGAGTATATAGCCAAGATTACCGGTTTGAGTATTGAAGAAATCAACAAGCTAGAAAAGTAATTGATTACTTAACCATTTCTGTCCTCTAACTGAAAGTAGAGGATAAACTTGTTGTTTAATTTTTTGATAGTATTGTTCTATATAATTTACCTCATCTGCGTTTAGCATTCTGCGATCTATTAAATCTTTTGCATAAGGAACAAGGGTGAGAGTATCAAACTCTAGATAATTTTCATCCTGTGAAGCATTTTTGACATACATCAGATTTTCTATTCTAATACCAAATTCGTTTGTTTTATAATAACCTGGCTCGTTGGATACAATCATACTAGGTTCTAGAATAATGTTACTGCGTAAACTAATATTTTGTGGTCCTTCATGAACACTTAAGAAGCTACCAACACCATGACCTGTACCATGTGGGTAATCTTGTCCATCTCTCCATAAAAACTGCCTAGCTAGCACATCTAAATTACCTCCAGTAATAAGATTAACTGGAAACTTAATCATCGACAAAGCAATATGCCCCTTAAGAACTTGAGTGTAACGTAATTTTTGTTCTTTGTTAGGATACCCACCTATAGCAAAAGTCCTAGTTACATCAGTAGTACAACCGTTATATTGACCACTAGAATCAATTAATAATATGCCTTTACCTAAGATTTTCTTTGCCCCTGTGCTTGTTGCTCGGTAATGAATTATAGCACTATTTTCCTTAAAGCCACATATAGTCGGGAAGCTATCCATAACATATTGATCTTGCTTAAATCTAAACTCTGTTAATATTGCTCCTAAATCATATTCAGTTTGATCTTGCAAATTTGGTAGTTCGAATAAATATGCAAAGAATTCACATAGTGCCACCGCATCCTTAATATGGGAATTAATTGCATGGTTAATTTCAATATCGTTTTTACGGGCTTTAGCTAATTGACAAGGATCATTTATTTTTTCTATTATCTTAGTGCTTAGCAAATCTATGATATAATTGGAAGTGAAGTTTTCGTCAATTAGGACTTTATTAGCTTGACTCAATATATCAGCAAATTGTGCAGAAGGTAAGATAGTTACATGAGGACGAGCAAGTATAATATCTTGGTCTACCCTATTTGGATTAATAAATAAATATAGTTGGTTCTTAGTAATTAGGACTATAGCAAGCATCAATGGTGAATATGGAATGTCACTTGCTCTGAGATTTAATAACCAGCATATTGAATCTGCTGCAGTAACAATCATGGTATCTGCAGAATATTTAGTGAGTAGATTACGACACATGGTAATTTTATCACTATACGATTGACCAGCAAACTTATCATCATAAATATATATTTTTGATGATGGCTCAGCTGGTCTATTACGCCAAATTTGATCTACTAAATTATTAGATACTTTATGTAAACGAGGCTTTATTTTAGAAAATATTTTTAACTTAACATTAGTGAAGAGTTTCGCATCATATCCTAATATACCATCATTACCTAAATAATCATCCCAAGGAAAATAGGGTAAATCTTTAATATCAAAAATCTCAAAAATTTTTGGTTCTAGTTCACGCTTACTTTGTTCTAGATAACGACCATCTGTGAAAAATATAACATTATTTTTGCAGATCACCACAATACCATTTGACCCACTAAAGTTAGTCATATATTGCAGTCGTTTAGCACTTTCATGAACATACTCGCTAAGATATTGATCATTAGACGGTACTATATAGGCATCTATTTTATACTTAGCGAAAAGACCCCTAATATTGCTAATACGTTCTTGCATTAAATTATCATCGAAAGAGATTTATCACCCTCTACTCCTATTAGGCGATTTCTTAATTAAAGAACTCACATGGCTGGGAGCAACATTATCTGTAGTCAGAGCTTTAGGTGATATATCACCCATAGATTTCCCAATCCGTTGAGCGGCTTTTAGAACTTCAGGACTTAAGTTTTTTAAGCTGTTATCTAATGGTTTTGCTAGCTGTTGCTCTCTTCCAAGCTGCAAAGGTCTACCTAGCATTCCATCAACAGAGCAGTCCAAATGATCAGCAAGAGCTATAACTGCTGCAGTACTTAGCATTTTTTGTTTATTATCATCTTCTCTTAAAAAAGCTCGAAAGCCGTCTGGACTACCACTAACTTCCAGTCCTAATTCGTATTGAGTCATTTGGTTTTTATTCATCTTGTCGGTGATAAAACTCTTCAAATTATCACTTAATTCTTCTAGAGATAGTTGAGCATATTGTTGCTTTTCACCAGAGACAAATTTCTGTCTGCCGAACATTCCATCCATAGAGCAGTCCAAATAATTTGCAAGTTTGATTATGTTTTTTATTTCAGGACGTCGATTACTCAACATCCCTCTCATAGTAGTTATAGGAATGCCCGCAAGTCCAGCAAGATCACTAGCCTTCAGTTGTTTTTCTTCCATTTTATTCCGAAGGAATTCTTTTAGATTTTCAAACCAGCCCATTGTAAATATTTTTTTATAAAATTGATCCGTGAAAAACGGTTTTTTCTTGACAACAAAAAATTGTCACAGTAAAGTTGTTTATCTTACTAAATGAACCAAGGAATTATTTAGTAAGATAAACTTTAAAAACTAAAACTATTCAGTACATAAATTCAACTACTACAAATATAGGTAAGTTGAATAAAAACGAAATAATACTAAATTGTTAGTTAAGCACAAAACCTCAATCATAAAAGGAAATGCCTTATGAATATATACAATATTTGCTCAGTAATCAAATTTATTCTTGCTTATTTAGCAACTTTCTTTTTAAAAATGCAACATCAACTACCCTGTCTAATAATGAATAGGAATATTTTACCTACAATCATAGTAAGAGGGTTTTATGCAAAATGATTTTAATGATAAAGATCTAAAACAACTATATAGCAAGATTATGACTATATCAGGTTACATAGTTGCCATGAGATCAGAGTGTATAAGAGAAGCTAAAAAAACTGAAGATGCTCTAAAAATCCTAATCAAGCGTACATATGACATTAGAGGTGGGCTTTGGATATGTTTGATTACTATATGGTTTTTAGCCATACTTTTTTTGCAAAAAAACTTTTAGCCAGTACTTATTAAATTTACATTTTCGGCTACATGTTATTATTTGCAGATTTTGTCATTTGAGGCATAGTTATTCTTCTTCCATCTATTATGAAACCAAAACCATTGGCCTGGATTTTCTTTAACCCAATTACCTAAAATTTGGTTAATGGTAAACATTATATTATAACAATCTGTTTTACTATTATTAGTTTTTTGTAATTGTATTGGTGGATGGATAATAGCTTTAAAATAACTGTTATTACTATTAGTGCGAACCACTTGTAATGGTATAATCGGGTAGCCGAATTGTAAGGCAATTTTAGCAATTGCGTGAGCAGTCATGGCCGGTCGGTCTAAAAATGGTACTTCAATGCCATTATTCATTTTTTGATCTACAAGCATGCCAATTGCATATCCTGATTTGATTGCAGATATGATATCTCTTGCACCCTTTTCTCCTTTTGGAATTAGCTTTATATCACTAGTTTTACGCCTATCATTAATCAGCTTATCAATATAAGGATTATTTAATTTACGATAGATAATAGCAAATTTAGGATAAAATTTATTTATAATTTTAAGTGCAAAATCCCAATTAGCAAAATGCCCCGTAAATAATAAGAAAGGTTGCTGTGATTTCTGAAATTCTATTATATTATCAAGTCCGATTATTTCTACCCTTCTAGATAATTCTTCCTCTGACATATTATTAACATATGGAAATTCTCCTATAAAACTGCTAAAATTATCCCATACTTGATCAATGGTTACTTGAGTCTCCATGCTTAGACCATTTGTCTGACTCTTGCCAAAAATATTTTGAATATTTTCTTTTGCAATTTTATTGACTGGCAATAGAGGACCTATTTTCCTTGCTATATACCGACAAATTTGTACAGATTTGTCGATACCAAATGTTCCTAATATCTTTAGTACTATTAAAACGAAAAAATACTCAAGCAAATACTTAATATTTTTAAAGAATTTTTTCATATATTAAATCTGCTAATAATTTTTGATTATTTAGTAATAAATGTACATCACAACATATTACTGACAAGTCAGTATCACATATTTTTACGTAATCTTTTCTAGTTGTTATTAGAAGAGAATTAGATTTTTCTGATTGTTCTTTTAAATAGTCTAAATCTTCTTCACGATATTGATGATGGTCCGGAAAAATTTTATTACCTACTAACTGCAATCCATAATTTTCTAATGTAGAAAAAAACCGTTCAGGATTACCTATACCACTAAAGGCAAAATATCTCTTTGTTTTATCTATGTCTATAGTTGGAACTATTTGGGCTTGAAAAAAGGGAAGCTCTCTATATAAGAAAGAAGGAGCAACATTACTCGAACCGACAAGAATGACTATATCCGTTTTCTCAATAGCTTGTTTAGGATACTCACGCAAAGGACCGGCTGGAATTAACAATTCGTTGCCAAATAACCTGTCAGCATCAACTGACAGAATAACAACATCCTTATAAAAATTAGGATTCTGCATTGCATCATCTACTATAATCACCTTTGGCTTAATTCTCTGTATAAAAGGCAGTATATATTGAATTTTTTTGCTAGCTATGACTTTACCATATTTTAATAGCATTACTGCTTCATCTCCGACATCTAGTACTGTATGATGTGGTTCAACTAACAACGCCGTTTGCAGTTTACTGCCATAACCTTTAGTAATAATTATAAAATCAATATTAATAGCCTTCAACATTTTCGCAAGGAAGATCACTATTTGAGTTTTACCAGTACCTCCAATGCTTATATTACCGACACAAATTACTTTACAAGGAAATATTATAGGGCGTGCAATTATTTTTCTTAAATAACTAGCAAAAAGATATAGCCAACTTAGTGGTAATAATAAATATGCTATAATGTTCTTGGTGTGCCAAAATTTAGGATAAATAAGCCTGATCATAAGTTTAAGACAACTTAAGCCCTATCATAGAAATTACCATAGTCGTAATAAAGAAAACTCGCATGGCAGAGTATGGCTCGTTAAAACACACCATCCCTACTATTACTGTTCCTACAGCTCCGATACCAGTCCATATAAGATAAGCAGTACCAAGAGGAAGCTTATCTAGAGTTTTACTTAGACAAACAAAACTCAATATAGAAAAAATAATAAAAGCTATAATGGGTTTTACTTTGGTAAAACCCTCTGACAACTTCAGCGATATAGAGAAACCTACCTCAAATAATCCTGCAAATATAAGGAGAATCCAAGTTACTAGCATATTGTTACCTTTGTTTAATTTGTCCTGAAGATTTGCTATTTTTGTTATTTTGTAAAGACTTTTTACTAGGTAAGTTAACCGATACCTGATCTTTTATTATATTTAATTTGTTAGATTTTAGATTGACTACCGACTTTATTTGACTATCTAATTTTTGCATGGATACATTATGCTCTACTACTCGCTGTTGAGACAAGAATTCCTTATTATTTTTCCATAAATTAGTTTTTAGAGCGGTAATTTTTTCTTCTTGCACACTCATGGATTTATCCTGACTCAGAATTACCCCGCCAATTTTTTCGCCGATTTTGGGAGCATATTCTATTGCTAGAATAGAAGCTGGTACTACCATAAAAGCAAATGTGGCACCAGCTGTTGCAACACTGATAGCCCCAACTGCTAGAACAGAAATAGCAGTTATAATTTTACTAGTTGCTTGTTTAAATATTTCAATTTTCTTATTATGTTTTACTGCAACATTTACTATTCTATTAATTTCTAATCTAGCATTAGTGCTGACTTCCTTTGGGTTTTGATATTTTTTTACCGCATGCATTACCGTTGTACAAAATATTTCTGGTTCAAGCTGTATAAAATTTGTTAATTCATAACTATTCCTTGCTGCCAGTAAATCTTTTAACACTTGTTTTATTACTTTTCTCTCTTCAGAATTTGCCTTACCAAAATTTGTACTTATTAGTGTATCAATTATTATATCTTCTGATTTGTTTAGAATATTATCTCCATCTTGATATTCATCAGGAGAGATTGCTACCGAAAATAACATTAAAACTGTTGAAAAACTATCATCCGTAATAACTTTCTGACCGAGAAAAACTCTTAATTTACCAATACAATTACTTATATGGACATCAATCTCAGGTGTTGATTTAAGTCTAATTTCGTAATCAATAGCTATTATATTAGCAAGTGTTAAACATGCATGTTTTGTTATATTATTAAATAACTCTTCACTTATTCTTTTTTTACATATAGAAATGTTTATACTGCTAAAGATGTTCATTAGTCTTTGGCTCTTTATTTTTTAACATGAGAGTGTTTCTTTATAAATGAAGCTATCTTATCCTCAAAAGAAATAAATTTTTTATTTAGTAAGTCAATTTGCTTAGTTTTTTCGTCTTCTGTTAAGAAAGAATATTTAATACTATTAGACACTATTTCTTTTAGCTTATCATAAGATGGTTTATAGCGAGTGACAAATTTTAAATATTCATCTGTTAAATTATTACGTGACACCCCTGGATCATCAGTAGAAATTGCAATTGGTACTCCATACCGCATATAAAGTCTCACTGGATGATCATCACCTTGTACTCCTAACGCTTCATTACTAGTCAAATTAATTTCTACAAGTATATTTTTGTTTAATAATGTACTTATTAATTGGTAGGGGTTAGATTCGTACATAATATCGACACCATGTCCTATACGGTTTGCCTCTGCCACATTAACCGCATCATTAATATGATAACTCAATTCTTCAGGAGTAACTTGACCTAAAGTAATCTCTCCCGCGTGCAGCGACAATTTTACGTTAGGAAATCTTTGTTTTAAGAAACGAAACATTTTCATATGCAACTTATAATCACGTAAAGCAATAGGATGAGCCTCATTACCAACAATGTTAACTCCAACAAATTTGCTATTATTTTTGACCATTAAAAACGCTGAATATAATCCAGAAAATATCAGCGATGGGTTGTTGAAACGTACTACATATGGTTGAAATCGCATACTAAAATCATCATCATCAATATCTTTGGAATTAGATACGATTTCACGTAAATTTTGAGCGATTTCATTTTGTATAATGCTATCTTTATCTAAAACATCAACAGCCTGGCTTAAAACGCTATTGGTAGTAGTATCATCTGTATTACTTGTTAGTTGGTTAATCTTATCAAGAGCAGGATTATCACTAGTTGGAGATGGGAATAATATAGTTTCAATATATTGGATATTTTCTGATTTAGCTCTTGCCTTTAACAAAGTCAAACTACTTTTAACATCTACCGCTTCTATTGGGGCTACATATCCAAAAACATTAAAGAAATGTTTTAATCCATCTTCTTGAGTACAGTTATGATCGTAAAAGAATCTACCATATGACCAGCGACTTAAAAGAGCGGTATATAGATCATAATTTTCTTGGAGATCAGTAACACTAAGGCATGTTTTATTTAGTTGATTTGGTTCATTTTTTTGCACGTGATAGCTATTTTTATCTATACAAAAACCAGCCTTATTAACAATATCTAAATAATTTTCGGCATATATAGCTCCACTAAAATGATGATGAAGCTCCCCTCCTTTGGGTAATAAACTTAAAAACATATTAAGCTCTGCCATATCGTTACTGGATATCAAATTATGGTAATATTGACTAGTAGCGATATAATCTTTTGTTTCTTTTGATGAGGAGTTACTAGCCATCGTCACTTCTGCAATAAAAATAATATTTAAAATAATGATAACTCTTACTAACTTTTTTACAACAATATTCATATACTTCTCTAAGATTTATTAATAATTTTGTTATAAACAATATACGATAACTACTTGAGATTACAATTACTTATTTGCCGTTATTTCTCTTATACGCATGTTAAGTTTTGTAAATATCATATCAGGTGTTCTTTCTGTTGATAGTTTATAAACAACCTTAGGTTCTAATACATCTTCTTTCTTTATGTCTATAGATAGTACAATAGTATTCTCCGGCATACAAGAATAGATTTCTCTTATAATTGTCAAGAAAGTTGCAAAATCTTTAGTGGCAAATCTTATGTAAACATCATAATTCTTTATCCTTATAGTATCCTGCTTTGTTCCCACCATTGGGTTAATACCACTTAAGAATTCTTGTTTAATTGATATAGTAATAGGCTCATTTAAGTTGTATTTTTTTGAGAAACTATCAATTGTTGTTATTAACCTTGCTCGTTCTAAACAATTTTGTCTAGCAGAAATAGATAATAGTTTTGAATATCTTGCATAAGTTTCTAGTATTTTATGTTTGGAATTTATTATAGAATACAACTTTAACGTTTCTTGAGCTAGAGATTCTTCTATATTTTGATTCTTGGCAATTGATTCCATATAATCTTTATTAATACTTTGCAGCAACCATAAAATAGTAGAAATACACAGACAACACATAATAAACTTAAAGAATATAACATTTTTTAGATGAACAATAAAATTTTTAAGCATCTCTTATCCTTTTTTCTTAGTAATAATAACCTCAGCAGGTATTACTACTCTATTAGGTAACTCTAATATTTGATCAGTAAATATCGTAAAATTAATATCCATATTGCTAAATATTTTACTAAAATTTGCAATTTCTTGTTTTAAGAGCTGAGTAGCATCTTCAACTAGCATATCACTAACGATAAATTTTAATAATATCTCGATTTTTATATACTGATTAGATGATAATAACGTATTATCTAGATCCGACCTTTGCCATTTAATCTCCTCTAGGTGCAGATTAGGTGGTAAATTTGTTAAAAACTTTTCTAACGAGTCAAATGGCGTTGGTACGGGGATTTGCAATAATGCTTCAAATACGTATAAATCAGCTAAATTAGTGGTATTTTGAATATATGGATATGCTTGCTTAACATTATAATAATCTTGTTCAGCACTAAAATAGTGTGAATTTAAAAGATCCAATTTTCTGTAATTTGCTACGGTTTTAATTTTGATAGCACATGCAGCAAATATCAATACTATTATTATAGTGATAAATGGTTTGAAAATTAAAGAACTGATAATGTTGAGTTTAGCTATGGATTCTAAATATTTGTTAGAGGCTAGAAAGCTTTTTTGTTCATTAAATAACTTGACAACCATTGCATCTGAAAATTTGCTATTATCACCTAATACACTGCTAGACTTACATATTACTGGATGTTCAGCAAAACTGGATTGTTCTAATAACAACTTTAGACTTTGGTCTACTATAAGAATTATACAAACTTTAAGGGTTAAACTATCAATATAGCTTTTACAAGATATCAAACAATCTTCCACTTCTTGTTCAATTATACCTTGAATATATAAGTCTGACTTATCAGCTGGATAATCAAATGTTTGAATTGAGATTATATTACCTTGATGTTTAACAACAAGTTTAATACCGTTTGTACTTAAAATACATACAAAAATTTGTAAATATTCACTATACTTATTATTTTCAACATTTTTTACAATTTTATCTATAATTGTTTTCCATTCCAAAGCTAAAAAATAAATCCCACCAAACTTTTTCCTCTTACTTGCCAAAAGATTCTCAAGTAACTTACTTAAAGGTGGGGTATAAGGAGTAGATACCAGCAAGGTATTCCACACCTCACTATATTTGGTATTGATGTTATAGACATTGTAAGCAACTATATCATCTATAGAAAAATACTCCTCTATAAACTTTTCTACAGGATTGGTTTTTACTATTGAATGTAGTACAGGTACTATATCATGGCGTACTTCACATGCAGAACCGTTTAATAAGAAGAAAACGTAATAGTTTTTGAATTTACCAAAAAATTCTTTATAGGAGTCTAAATTATCTTGGTTTTCAGCAGGAACAAATAAAGTATCCATAACTTTATCGTGTATTAAAGCACAAAGAAATGTACCTTTATCGCCTATTAAAATAATAATATTTCTTTTATATAAAAAATATACAACCAATTTATGTAGTTTTTTTAGTAAAACTTGTAGTTTAGGTAGTTTGGATATGTTAATCATGTAACTAATACTTAGACTTAAATATTTAAACATAGACTATTATAACAGCAATTATCTTTCCACTAAGCGGATTTAGTATTTTTTTATGATTTATCTATAAAAAAATACTAAATCCTATTGAATAATTATAATATTATCCGTTTCAAACGGATAATGGCTATGTGAATGATATTAGGTGCAAAACCTTAAATTACTATTATTTTAAAATAAATTTTTATTTTTGTAATATTTTGTTGAACATTCTTAAATAATAAATATACTCTCCTTGAGTTAGGTTATTATAACGAATTATAAAGGACGATAACCTAATAAAATTCTAATGATCTTAATAATTGAAAAATGAGCATACAAAATATAGATACAGCTATATTAGGTAAGAATAGTATATTTTGTAGTATTACAAAATCAATTATTAGTAATATGTTGAACTAATTGAGGATTACATTATTATGGCTAAACAACAAAATTATAGGTTTACAAAACAGGATGTAGAGAATGCTTTGGTGATACTTACAGCTGTGCAAGCAAAAAACATTAAAGCTATATACAAAATAATAGGTTTACCTAGTGTAATACAAGAGAAACTTACTGGTAAAACTAGTATAGATGCTGAAAAGATATTGACTACACAATTCCCAAAGTTAAAAAAGAGTTATGCTAAAGATGAAAAAGAAATACCACATATAGACCCAAAGTCTCAAAAACTCAAACTAAACGAATTATGCACAAAATTAGCTACAAAAAAACAAGAATTAGAACAAGTAAAAAAATGTCTAGATTTGATTCATGCCATTAATGATACAAATGTATCTATTAAACAAATACTTAATATGAGCGACGTATCTTATCGTATAATAGACGAACTGAATTTAGACAATAAGTATACAACTATACCTACAGTTGTAAATGAATTGAATAACTTATTGTCTACATTTGGAAATGATTCTGATTATGCATCTAGCGAGGAGCTTCCTAGTAGATCAACTAGTAAAACACCACACGCAGTGAAGTCTCTAAGTAATATATTAACAAATCCACAACATGACCTATTGTTAAAGCTCAAGGAAGCAGCAAATGAATTCACTCTAAAGAGAGGACTCGACAACACTACACATACAAATAATCATATTGATGAAGTTAACACAGTAGGAGAACATCCTGATACGCATTAAACTATAGCTAGCACGGAAAGGTTAGTTACAGTAATGGAATAGAATCAATGTCATTCCCGCTTACGCGGGACATCTTTTTTTCTCTTCATAATTTTTAAACTACCATGGCGGTTATATACTAAAAAAGTTGTTATTGCAGTAGACACCACACCCCAAATTCTCTATAATACTGCTATCTTCAAGAATTTTACAATATTAAGAGCCTAAATTATACCCCAAATTTGAGATTGCTAAGTTTTAATAACTCTTGATTTGCAAGTATGTAGAGTCAGTATAATCAATTGAAGAGGTGAATTTAATAAAGAGAGTTTAGTATGAATAAATTGTTGAATATAATTCACCCCCATCCTTCTAAAGACATATCAGATAAAATTGGGGGCAAGGAGAGTTATATCAATATGACAGTAGGCAATCCAAATTTCAACCTTCCTGAAAAACTTTTGAATAGTTTAAAGGCTACAATAGAAAGCAATGATAGTACCCTTAATAAATATGCAGATTCAAGAGGATTTTACCCTTTACGTACCGCTATTGCAGAAAGATACAAGATAAAATACAACATTAAGCTGCAACCAAATAACCAAATACTTGTTACTAACGGTTGTGCTGAAGCTATTTGGTTAACAATCTTTACTGCAACTAACATAGGAGATGAGGTAATAATTCCTGATCCATGTTATATGCTTTATGAACCTATTGTTATTTCATTAGGACGTTTACCTGTAAGAAGTGTTACTTCACATCTTAATAGATTTGAATTAGATGTTGACGATATTTTAAAGTGCATAACTCCTAAAACCAAATTAATCATCATTAATACTCCGTGTAATCCAACGGGTACAGTTTATACTTTAGAAACATTAAAAAAATTGTACCAAATTATAGTAGAAAAAGATATTTATCTTATGCAAGATGAAGTTTTTGATGATTTTATCTTTACAGGACAATCTCATATACCAATAATTAAATTTTGTGATAACATGCATAATTTAATTGTTGTAAACAGCTTTTCAAAAAGACTAGGCATTACTGGTTGGAGAGTAGGATGGCTAGTTGCATCAGAGAAGTTTACTGCACAAGCACTAAAGGCTCATACTTATAATTGTTTGGCTGTCAACACATTGATACAAACAGCACTAGCTGAGGTAATGAATGATCAAGAGGTCATAAATACGACCAAAAGTAATGTATCACTGTTAGAGAAAAAGCTAACTCGCTTTTTCTCTTCACTGCAAAAAATTGATGGTTTTGAGCTTGATAAAGCTCCAAATTCAGGTATGTATTTATTTCCTAACATTAGTACCTTATACAAAAAAATCCCTAATAGCTATCAGAATAATTCTGTAAGTGAATCTGTTGCTAATTTTATTTTAGATAAAACTCGTGTTGCGGTTGTCCCTGGGACAGCCTTTGGTAAAGCCGGAGAGAATCATATAAGAATATCCATAGCTGGCTCAGAAGAAAGTTTATTGGAAGCCATAGAAAGGCTTAATACGCAATTACAGTATGTCTAATTTTTAAGGATTATTACTAATGACTAAACTTACCACTGAAGAAATTAGAAGTAAATTTATAAGTTATTTTGTTGCAAATAATCATATACACGTTCCAGCTAGTTCCCTAATTCCTCATAATGATCCTAGTTTAATGTTTGTTAATTCTGGGATGGTACAATTTAAAAATGTTTTTACCGGTCAGGAAACTAGAAACTATCAAAGAGCCACTACTAGTCAGAAATCACTACGGGCTGGTGGTAAGCATAATGATCTTGAAAATGTTGGTTATACTGCACGACATCATACATTCTTTGAAATGTTGGGCAATTTTTCTTTTGGTGATTATTTTAAAGAACAAGCAATATATTACGCGTGGAATCTCTTAACCAAGGAATTTGCTATCGCCAAAGAAAAATTATATGTAACTGTTTATCATACTGATGAAGAAGCAGCAAGCTATTGGAAAAAGATTGCTAATTTAAGTGATGACCGAATTATTAAAATAGCAACCAATGATAATTTTTGGTCAATGGGAGATACCGGACCTTGTGGACCATGTTCAGAAATTTTCTATGATCATGGAGAGAAGATACCAGGTGGCTTACCTGGTACAAAAGATCAAGATGGCGATCGCTATATTGAGATTTGGAATATGGTTTTTATGCAATTTGAACAATTGGATAGCAATACTAGGATTGCCTTACCTAAACAATCCGTTGATACCGGCATGGGACTAGAACGTATTAGTGCTGTATTGCAAAATGTATATGATAATTATGACATAGATTTATTTAAGGAAATAATTGCTTATACGGAAAGTATAGTAAAAGTTAAAGTAGAAGGGGAAGCAAAATTTTCTTACCGGGTTATTGCTGATCATTTACGAGCTTGTGCCTTTCTAATTAGTGATGGTGTCATGCCGTCAAATGAAGGCAGAGGATATGTACTTAGGCGTATTATGCGTCGAAGTATGAGGCATGCACATATACTTGGTAGCAGTGAACCTTTAATGCACCGATTGCTAGCAAAATTAGTAGATCTTATGGGTGCAACTTATCCTGAACTAAAGAGGGCTGAGGCTTTTACCCGTAGTATCTTGGAACAGGAAGAATTAAGATTTAAAGCAACTCTTGAACGAGGTCTTAAGCTGCTTGACGATGAAACACAGCATCTTAGTAAAAATTCAGAACTTTCAGGAGAGATAGCCTTTAAATTATATGATACATATGGTTTTCCTCTCGATTTAACTGAAGACATATTAAAAGGTAAACAGATATCAGTTGATCTTGATAGCTTTAATAATAAGATGCAAGAGCAAAAAGAAAGGGCAAGAAAAGCTTGGTTAGGTTCAAATGAGTCACAAATTGACCAAATATGGTTTGATATTAAAGGCGAATTTGGTAGTACTGAATTTTTGGGTTACTCTTTGGATAAGGCAGAAGGTAAGATATTAGCTCTAATTAAAGATAATAAGTTAGTCAACAATATAGAAACTAGCGAAGAGCAATTTATTCTAATTAGTAATCAAACTCCTTTTTATGGAGAATCTGGTGGACAGATGGGAGATATAGGCTTTATCAAATCAACAGGCAGCAAAATTAGAGTAATAGATACTTTAAAATATCTTGGTTCAATAATTGCTCATATATGTGTTTTACAGGAAGGAGCTATCCAAACAGGAGATAGTGCTGATTTTGCTATTGATGTCAAGTACCGTAAAAATTTAAGAATTCATCATTCTGCAACTCATATATTACATACAGTATTACATGAAGTGCTGGGCAAACATGTAACACAAAAAGGATCGCTCGTAGCACATGATCGTCTGCGTTTTGATATTAGCCATATGACACCACTAACAAAACAAGAAGTTATATTGATAGAAAATAAGGTAAATCAAATTATCACTGATAATTTTAAGGTTACCACAACATTAATGTCAACAGATGAAGCTATTAAGGCAGGTGCTATGGCTTTATTTGGTGAGAAATACGATTCTGAAGTAAGAGTGGTGGCAATGGGCAGCTCGCTTGAGTTATGTGGTGGCACGCATGTTAGTAGAACTGGTGATATTGGAATATTTAAAATTATTAGCGAAAGTAGCGTTGCAGCTGGCGTTCGAAGGATAGAAGCTGTTTGTGGTGAATTTGCCTTAAAATTAATTAGACAAAACGATACTATAATTGATGACTTGTCTTCAACCTTAAAAATAGGTAAGAATGAAATTACTGATAAAGTAAATAACCTGATTGCCAGTAAAAAACAATTAGAAGATAAGTTAGTAGCTACTCAGGTCTCTATGCTTGATTTGAATATTGAGCAAATTGCCAAAGAATCAGTCAGTATCTCCGATATATACTCAAATGATTTGGAGAATTGGAACGTAAAACAAGGGGTGAGCGAGCGGAGCGTACATGAAGTACGTGAGCACGCGAATGCCCCGAAGTTTTGCGGAGCCAATTCTTCAAAGCAGAAGAGTATACAATTTATCTATAAACTAGTACATAACTTGGATACTAAAGTATTACGCTTATCTGCCCAGCGAATAGTTGATAAGTCAGATAATCTAGTGATTGTATATATAGGTATGCCTGATTTGCAGGGTAAATTATCTATTACTATTGCGGTTAGTAAAGAAATTAGCAATAAGGTACATGCAGGTAACTTAGCTAAAGAAGTGTCTGTATTCCTTGGCGGTAGCGGCGGTGGTGGTCAGGCGAATATAGCCCAGGCTGGTGGTACGGATGTAAGTAAAGTAGGAAAGTTACAAGATATGATAAGGGAGTTGTTATCTAAGTTCTGAATTATTAAACGTCGGCTATATACGATATTTTTACCACATTTATCCAAGAGTTTAATGCTAAAACTATTTTAGGCTTTTAAGTAACAGTATGATAATATATAATACACAGGTAGGATGTTTAACAATTTTTTCTGTTAAGCAAATATAATCAATAGCTTTATTTAAATTAAGGAGTTTGTTATGCTAATACAAAAAACTGCAATAGCTTTTTTAGCACTATTTGTGCTTTCTGGGTGTGGTGCTAAAAAGAAACCGACAGAAGCGGAGGTGACTCCTAGTGTCGAGGAAAGTTCTTTAGCTGCTGATTTCGAAAGAAATGTTGGTGATAGGATATTTTTTGCTTTCAATAAATCAGATATTTCAAGTAAATCAAAAGAACAGCTAAATAAACAAGCCGTTTGGTTAAAAAAACATTGTTGTGCTAAAGCTACTATTGAAGGACATTGTGATGAAAGAGGCACAAGAGAGTATAACTTAGCACTTGGTGAAAGAAGAGCAGAAGCTGTACGAAAATACTTGATTGGTCTAGGAATTGATAATAACAGACTTGATACTATCTCTTACGGTAAAGAGAAACCAGCTGTTATGGGTTTTGACGAAGCAGCTTGGGCACAGAACCGTAGAGCTGTAACTGTTATAAAATAAAGTATCCTACTATTTGCTCTTTTCAAGAGTTGTAAAAACAACTCTTGAAAGTTAAAAAATCGTCATTGCGAAGCACCGTTAGGTGCTGTGGCAATCTTCATGAAGTAAGGTCTCCTTCACAAGATTGCCACGTCACCGCTTTTGCGGCTTCTCGCAATGACATTTATGCATTTTAAAAAACAAACTTTTCTATCATTAGTTGGGACTCTTAAACTGCCCTGCAAACAGCAGTCATTTCTTGTATATCACCACTACAATGTAATACTAAGTCACAACCAGCTACAATAGTTTGTCTAGCAACTTCAACTATACTTGTAACAAATTCTGCCTTCAGTTTTGGGAATTCTTCTACTAAATATTTTTTTAGTCCGGTTTGGTCGGATTTGTCTTTAATAATTCCGTATTCAATAAGTTTTTCTAAATCTTGATTACTTATCGTAGTCGTAGAATCCTGCTTTTCAAAAATCGTCAGAGGTTTTTTAACTATTGAGTATTTAGCTGCAATTTCACCATGCAGGGCAAGCATACAAATATCATCTGAAACTAACATACCTTTAAAACCAATGTCATTTCTAATGAACTTTATAGCAGTGGGCGATAAAGTTACTGGTAGATTGGTATCTAAAGCCTCAAATACAATGTGAGCTGTCATAGCCCATCCTGCCTTAGCATTTTTAGATAGTTGTCTAAACACTTCAAAATCTGTATTATTTAATTCAGCAAGCGAACTGCTAACACGCGGCAACTTATAATGACTATCACACGTAGCTCGACCATGCCCTGGTATATGCTTAATAATGGCAATGCCTCCCTGCTCTTCTATCGCCTCTATTGTTTTTGCACATAAGCCAACTACTTTTACTACAGAATCTCCAAAGCTACGATCTCCAATAGCATTATCAGTATAAGGGTAACGCAAATCAGCAACTGGACAACATGGCGAGTCTATTCTATATTCTTTTAAACTCTTCATCAGGCTTGAATAATTTGCAAAAACTTTTAAATATGCATTCTCTGCACCTTCTTGATCATATATTCTACCGAAATCACCAGCAGGGGGATATTCTATATCTATGATAGGTGGCTTCAACCTTGCAACCCTGCCTCCCTCCTGATCGACAAAAATCAATATATTATAGTCATATAAGCCTCTTAAATCTTGTACTAACTTTAGTAACTGTTCTCGATCCACAATATTTCTTTTAAAGAGAATAAAGCCATATATTGAATTTTTTGATAATAATTCCTTTTCTTGCACAGTCAAACTAGTACCAGCAATACCAAATATTAAAGGTTTCTTGAACATATTATTATCCCTATAATGCGAATTCGGGATAAGAATTAACTAATTCTTATCCCGAATGGGGGTCTATAGTGTTTTCTGTAAATTACTAAATTTCGAATACTGACCATCATAGTGAAGTTTTACGCTACCAACACGACCATTACGATGTTTTGCTATTATAATATCCGCAATATTATATACTTGATTTAAATTACTCAACCATTCTGCGTGTTTTTCTGCATATTTTGCATCACTCGAAGAAGGCTCTTTACGAGTTAGATAATATTCTTCTCGATAAATAAACATCACTATATCCGCATCTTGTTCAATAGACCCAGATTCTCGTAAGTCAGATAACATTGGTCTCTTATCTTCTCTAAGTTCTACAGCTCTAGATAATTGTGATAAAGCAATTACTGGAATATTTAATTCTTTTGCTATAGCTTTTAATCCTTGAGTAATTTCCGAAATTTCATTTACTCTATTATCAGATTTATTTATCCCTCTAATTAACTGCAGATAATCTACAAATAATATACCAAGGTTATGTTTACGCTTCATTTTTCTTGCCCTAGTGCGAATAGCCGCAATGGATAAAGCTGGCGTATCATCAATAAAAAATGGTAGGTCAAGAGCTATAATTTCTCTACGTAATCGATTATAATTTTCTTCTGTCACATGACCAGACCGTAAGGCTGAAGAGTCAATGTTAGTATGCATGGAAAGAATACGAGTAGCAAGCTGCTCAGATGACATTTCAAGAGAGAAAAAACCTACTGACTTATCTTTTTCTTGTTCCTTATTTTTTAACTTCATAGAATTACAAGCATTTATCGCAAGATTTATGGCAAAAGCTGTTTTCCCCATTGATGGACGTGCAGCAATGACAACTAAATCTGAGTTATGAAAACCTGATAATTCCCTATCTAAATCAATTAATCCTGTAGAAATACCTATTACATGATTAGAATTCTTCATAGCTCTGTCAATATTGGCAAGGGACTCCGAGAGAGACACAGCAATTTTAACAAAACTCTTGTCATTAATTCCTTCACTAGCAAGATTATAAAGCTTACCCTCTGCATGCTCTATTTGTTGACTTGCATCATATTCTAAAGAGGAGTCATAAGCATTATTAACTACCTCCTCCCCTATCTGAATTAAATTACGCCTTACTGCCAAATCATAGATTATTTTTCCATAATCAAGGGGATTAATTACCATCATTGACAGAGTAGCTAGCTTATTTAGATAGTCACTGCCACCTAATTGCTGAAATAATTCGTCTCGTTCTAACATGCTTCTAAGCGTTACCGGAGTAGCAATTAAGCCTTTTTCGGTAATAACTTCAATAGCATTATAAATCTTTTGATGTATCGGCTCAAAAAAATGATCTGGTCTTAGGAATTCTGAGACAGTATTTAAGTAATCATGGTTGACTAAAATTGCTCCTATTAACATTTGCTCGGCCTGAACATTTGCTGGCAAAGTTCGAGCAACAGGCAAAACTATACTTGTCTCACTTGATCCACTTGACTTATCTATTTTATCACTCTCTTTTTTACTACGAGACATAATTTTAATTTAATGATTTAAAAACTTTTCTACTTCTAAAGCTGCCATACATCCTGTACCAGCAGCGGTAACTGCTTGTCTAAAAATTTTATCTTGTACATCTCCAGCAGCGAAAACACCTTTAATACTGGTTTCCGTTGAATTTGGTTTAGTAATAATATAATTATCACTATCTATATCTAGTTGTCCTTTGAACAAACCAGTATTCGGCATATGACCAATTGCTACGAATATACCAGTACAATTAATTGAACTAAGCTCACCTGTTTGAGTGTTTTCAAGCTTGGCTGAATTAACCGATTTAGGATTATCAGTACCAATGACCTCAATCAGTCTATGATTCCAAATGACCGATATTTTGGGATTTCTAAATAATCTCTCTTGTAAAATCTTCTCGGCTCTAAAACTATCCCGGCGATGAACAATAGTCACCTGACGTGCATGATTAGTTAAATATAATGCCTCTTCAACAGCACTATTCCCCCCACCAATAACTAATACATCCTGATTCTTGAAAAAAAAACCATCACAAGTAGCACAAGCTGAGACACCATATCCTTTGAATTGTGCTTCGGAAGGAATATTCAGCCACCTTGCTTCTGCACCGGTACATATTATAACGCTGTCCGCCCTAATTATACCAGACGAGGTGGTTACCACTAAGGGTTTTTTTGAAAAATCAACCTTTTCTACATAATCATAGATAATTTCTGCACCAACATTTTTTGCCTGTTGCGTCATTTGTTCCATTAACCATGGACCTTGAATAGGCTCTGCAAAACCTGGATAATTTTCAACATCTGTAGTAATAGTTAGCTGCCCACCTGGCTGCATACCATGCAATAATATCGGTTTTAGTGCTGCCCTAGCTGTATAGATTGCTGCACTCAGTCCAGCAGGACCTGACCCTATAATAAGTACTTTAGTAGAACGATTCATAACAACCTAAATTTTTATATTTTCAAAGCATTTACCCAAGATTTTATATAACTAATCTGATCATCGGTCATTAATGAAGGTACATGACCAGCATAATCAACAACGAACAAATCAAAATCTTTGGTTTCTTTCATCTTCTCAATAGTAGATTGTTGCAAAATTTCTGATTTAGCCCCGTGGATAACCAACAATTTACAAACAATCTTATTCCATATAGTCCATATATCAACATTTTTTGGCTTATTTGCATTAGCATTCATACCTTGTACTATGGCAGGATCATAATTCATTTTATATTTTCCATCTTGGATTTTTATAAAACTATATTTGGTAAGATGATCCCAATCTTCCTCACTACTAATACCGAATTGGCTATATATTAGCTTTAAATGTTGCTTGGCACTAACTAAATCAACAAATGAGGGAGTTTGACCTGCATATTGACCAATTTTAACTAGAGGAGATGCTGGAATAAAAGGTCCTACATCATTTATAATCATTGCTTTGATAAGTTCCTTATATTTACTAGCTAGCACATAACCAATTATTCCACCCATGGAAGTACCAAGCCAAATACAGTTGTTAATACCTAATTTTTTTAAAAAAAGCACCGTATCTTTTACATATACTTGATAATTATAATGCTTTTTCGTTTTAAAAACATCACTATCCCCACGTCCTGGATAATCTATAGCAATTACTCGAAAATTATCACTTAATACCATAGCGATTTTATCAAAATCATGAGCATTCCTAGTTAAACCATGGGTACAAATTATTACATTTTCATTATTAGGGTCACCAAACTCAAGATAAGCTATTTTATGAGCTGGAATATATTGTGAGCCTAACCAATTAATATAAGGTCCAACTTGGATAAATTTTTGTATCATTTTTTTATATCATTAGTGCTATAGCTAACCTGACTAGCATTACACCAAATTCACAGACGCTATTAGCGACGAAGCAATCTATAATTTCGCGTTAATCAGGTTAGCTATAATAATTAATTCAAATCACTTAAAAATATAGTTACCATAACTGGTATATATACTACACCAAAAAGCAGGGAAAGAAATACTGTGGTAGCAACTTTTTCTGGATAGAATTTTTGTAAACTGGCTATGACAATTACGTTTGCTGCCATAGGAGCAGTTGAAAGAAGCCTTAAAGCATTGTAATAATTCTCATCATACCATCCTAAAACAAACTTATCCAAAAGAATAAATATGTTAACCCCTAGTGGATAGAATAAAAATTTTGCCATGAAAGTAGCTAAAGTAAACTTTATGTCTATTTCAAACTTTTGCAAAGCTGAAAGAGCTAAACCAACCATAACCATACCAAGTATAGAAAATGCCCCCCGCATGTTATATATAAAATCATCTAGGAAATCAGGTAAAGTAAAACCAGCAAAACTAAATAAACAACCAAGTAAAAAACCGTTTAAAATTGGTAACTTTACAACCTTCAAGATACTTTCACTACTATTAGCAAAGCTCCTAGCACAAATATAAAAGCCTACTGATGATTCGAAAATATTTATTCCTATAACTGCCATCATGTAGATGCTTAAAACATAATCATCAAAGAGAGTAGCGGCTATTGGCAGCATAAAATAACCACCATTAGCGGTACCTGCAGATAATGCTATAATGTTTCGTGTATGATCAAGCCAATATCGCCCAAAAAAATAGTAGGAAAATATTGATAACGAAGTGGCAATGAAAAAAACAACTACAGTAACGCTTAATGCTGATAAAGTCAAAGTAGTACTGGCGGGAATAGCAAAAAAAACAATAGGAGATATAAAATAGAATAACAAAGAAGCTATACTATCTCTCTCAACTTTAGAATATCTTCCTGCTAAAAAACCAATTACTACACTCAGTAATACAGAAATGGTTTTAAAAAAAACTATAGTAAAAATTGCCATGCTCTAAAAGCCAAAAGATATCAGATGCTGTTTTACTTAACCTTTTAGAAAATAGCAAATTTATTCCACAATTAACATAAATAAAGTACCTTTATTCACCTAATTCTTGTATAGCAAGACACAGATCTGCTAATTGAGTTCTATATTTTTGTTTACTAAGATAGCGACTATTTAATTTAAGATTTTCAAAATCTTTATTACTGGTAGGTAAATATTGACAAATCTGTACTAATTCCTCATCAGAAATAAAATGTCTCCTTGGTAAATCTATTGTACTGGCTTGTTCCTCCCGATAAGCTGCCATAATTTTCATTTTATGAATAAAAGACTCTGAATGATTATTGAATCTAACTTTTTGCCAAGCTTTTTGTACATTAATAATATAATTTTCAATATTAAGCAAAGATTTTATTTGCTTGTCATATTCGTTTTGTAAGTTATTATCTTGAATTATTTGTTGCAATACCTTGTAAATCGGCTCTAAATATTCAACATCTTTAATAGCATAATTTAACATATTAGCATTAATTGGACGCTTTAACCAATCAGACCGTTGGTAAGTTTTATCAATGTGAACTAAGCAAATTTTGCTACATATATCCGAATAACTCAAATATTTACCAAAATCACAAATACCAGCTGCAATTTGTATGTCAAAAACATTTTTTGGCAGTTTCTTAAATAAACGATAAAATATCTCAAAATCCTCTCTAGGGGCGTGAACTATTTTAAGAATTTTATCGTTCAGAAATATTTCGTTAATAGGAGAAAGATTCAAATTGCTCAAAGTGTCAATTATCACTTTATAACTACTGGCCATAATTTGAATTATGCTAAGCTGAGCAAAATAGGTATTTTTACGCAAGAACTCAGTGTCAACACTTATAGTCTTACAATCCAATAACTGTCGACAGAATTTATTTAATGCTTTCTGATTATCAATAATAAGTATTTTTGAAGTATTAGTAATTAAATTGCTCCTATATAATAAACTTGGTATTTTTCTATACGCGAATTTGGGATAAGAATTTGTCAATTCTTATATACTCTTCTGTTTTGAAGAATTGTTTTTTGAAAATATCATGGATTCGCATGTGTAACTATACTATATGTATGCTACGCCTTCTCACCATTCATTTTCAAATCCAATTCGTAGGATCATTTGAGTATCCTAAATTCGGTGAAATTATATATTGCTTCGTCGACCTACGGTCTCATCGCTAATAGACGTTTTATAGACGTATATGTCTATTAGCGAGCGAACGTATGTGAGCGTGGCAATCCATTTTGCTAAAAACATGATTTTAATCTTTTAAAATCATGTTTTTAGCTTTAGAAAGGTTTAAAATGTATTTGCGTTAACCGCTTTAAGAATGCATTTTTCCTTATATTCAAGCCAATTTTGGATAAGAATTAACTAATTCTTATCCAAAATTGGGGTTCTATGCTTTTTTGTGGTTAAAAGTAGCGTAACACTTTTACGCTACTTTGTCAAAGATGGAATCCTTAATTTATAAAACTCATCTTAAAATAAGTGTTTCATAAGTGCTACAATTAAAAAAACAATTAAGACATTTCAAGAAACAGATAATCAGAACTATTAAACCGATGTCTCCCATCGAACTAAGGTAAAATAGTCAAATAAGATTCTAATAATACTATTAACGCGAATTCGGGATAACAAGTTATCCCAAATTCGGCTGTATATATAGAAACAATCAGGTTTGAAGCGGCTGCCCACCTGATTGTTAAAATATCATTTGCGTTCAATAGATGATTTTAATTATTAAAATCATCTATTGAACGGTAAAAAAGTTAAAATGTACTCACAGAACCGCTTCAAGAGTACATTTTTCTTTATATCATAGCTAATTCAGGATAAGAATTATAATTCTTATCCTAAATTAGGGTTATTAGAATTTCATAAGTGTGAATTTTAACTATATCAACTCTTTCAATTCTTTTATATTACTAATTGGGCAAATTAGGTTATTACTTAACTTTTCAAGTTTGGAGCAAATTAATTTATTGAATCCTAATTTCGTTGCTTCTTTTATTCTCATTTCTGCTGCATTGACTTTTCTTATTTCACCAGATAAACCAATTTCTCCAAAAAAAACACTATGTTCTAGCACAGCTTTATTATTTGCTGCAGAAATTAAAGCAGCTGCAACAGCTAAGTCTGAAGCTGGTTCTGAAATTTTAAGCCCACCAGCAACAGTTAAATATACTTCCTTAGAAGTTAAGTTAAGACCAAACCGTACATTAAGTACAGCTATTATCATTGATAATCTATTTAAATCCCATCCTACAACCGAACGTCTTGGCATTGGCATATTGGAAGGGGCAATTAATGCCTGAATCTCAATTAATAACGGTCTAGATCCTTCAATTCCAGCAAATACTGTTGTTCCGCTAACATTTTTATCCCTTTTCATCAGAAATAGCTCGGAAGGACTAGAGACTTCCATAAGACCACTAGCAGTCATCTCAAAAACACCGATTTCTCCTATTCCACCAAATCTATTTTTAATAGAACGCAAAATACGAAAATGACTATTAGGATCACCTTCAAAATATAGCACGGTATCAACAAGATGTTCGAGTAACTTAGGACCAGCTAATTGTCCATCTTTTGTCACATGACAGCTAAGTAAAATAATAATATTATTTTGCTTAGCATAGCTAACCAACTCATTAGCACAGGCCCGAATCTGCGAAATAGTGCCAGGTGGTGATGATAGTGTGCGAGTTACCATTGTCTGAATTGAATCGATAACTACCAAATCAATATTGTTCTTATCAGCATCAATAGTTGAGATAATATCTTCGATATTAGTGGCAGCTAAGATAGATGCTGTTTTATTGCTAAGTCCTAATCTTAAAGCTCTGAGTTTTATTTGGTCAATGGATTCCTCACCAGTTATATATAAGCAATTCATTCTAATTTTATCACAAAAAGAACTTGCCACTAAGTGTAATAATAAAGTTGATTTACCAATTCCAGGATCACCACCAATTAAAATTGCCGAAGAGGAAACCAACCCGCCACCCAACACTCTATTTAATTCATTTATAGGAGTAGGAGTACGTAATGATTCCACAACAACACCATCAAGCTTTTGTATTTGTTGTTTATTGCCTAACCTAACTTGTACTTGACTAATTACCTCTTCTTCAATCGCTCCCCATAAGCCACAATCAAAACATTGTCCCGCCCATTTTGATGTACTATTACCACAATTTGTACATATATATTGCTTTTTAATTTTACTCACTTTCCTAATTTTAATTCCTTTTCGCCCTATATGATATTATGCAACCAATAATTGCTCCAACAGACTATTCGCTTCCTCTATAATATCTTTTCCTACCAATGTTTTGGTAAATACTAACTTAGTATCCGGTTTTATTTTGGTTTGCTGAGGATACTTTATAACAAAATTTCTAACCTTATCAGCTATATCTGCTTCTTTATAAAATTTTAAAACAAATCCTCTTTCACCAGAGTCTAAATTTTCAATATTAAGCTTTCTACATTTATGCTTTATTTTTACTATATTAAGTAGATTATTAAATTCTGATGGGATAGGACCAAAACGATCAACCATTTCGTCCTTAAAATTTTCAATATCTACATCATCCATTAAATTTCCAACTCTTCTGTACAAACTTAGTTTAAGAGCAGAATCTGCAATATAATTGTCAGAAATGAAAACAGGTAATCCCAAATTAATTATTGGCACAAAAGCTTTTGGCTGCTCAATAACTTCATCCTTAAGAATTGCTATTTGTTCATCTAACATCTCCTGATAAAGCTCTACTCCTACTTCTTTAATCTGTCCAGACTGCTCTTCTCCTACCAAGTTACCAAAACCACGTAAATCCATATCATGGCTGGCAATGGTAAAACCAGAACCAAGAGTACAGCTACTCTGCATTATTTCTAGACGTTTTATTGAATGTGCGGTCATTTTTTTATAATTAGCTAAGGTTAAATAGGCATAACCTCTGACTTTACTTCGTCCTATCCTACCTCTGAGCTGATATAACTGACTCAAACCAAGCATATCAGATTTATGAATAATCATTGTATTAGCTTCGGCAATATCTATACCTGACTCAATTATTGTGGTAGAAACGAGTATGTCAAACTTACCATCACAAAATTCACTCATAATCTCATCTACTTTGGCAGCTGGCATTTGACCATGAGCAACTTTGTACTTTAGTTCAGGTACAACCTCCTGTAAGTATCTCTCTATATCCGGGATGTCCTTAATTCTAGGCACTACATAGAAACTTCTACCACCACGGAAACGTTCTCTAAGTAAAGCATCTCTAATAATCACCGGATCAAACGGCATAACTGTTGTCCGAACTTCTAGCCTATCAATCGGTGGTGTGGCAATGATACTAAGGTCTTTCAGCCCTACCATAGACATCTGCATTGTACGAGGAATTGGTGTTGCCGAAAGAGATAGAACATGCATTGTAGTTCTTAGTTTCTTTAAATGTTCCTTTTGAGCAACACCAAAATGTTGTTCTTCATCAATTATTAATAATCTGAGGTTACTAAATTCTATATTCTTACTCAGCAAGGCATGTGTACCAATTATTATATTAGCTGTACCCTTTTTGATTTGTTCTTTAACAATTTTAGCCTCACTATTGGTAACTAGGCTAGATAATTGTACTATATTCAGCCCTAAATCCTTAAATCTTTTACGAAATCTTAAATAATGCTGCTTACCTAGAATAGTAGTTGGTACGACAATGGCTACTTGAGGGGAGACGTCACAGTTTGATTTAGCTACCATAAAAGTTGCCCTTATTGCCACTTCAGTTTTTCCAAAACCAACATCACCACAAATTAATCTATCCATTAAAATACCTGAGTCAAAATCTTTTCTAATGTCATTTATGGCATTTAATTGATCTTCAGTTTCGGTATATTTAAATCTCTGACAGAATTTGTCATATTCTTCATGATCAAACTCTATTGGATTAGTTACAGTTAATTTCCTCTTAGCGGCTATTGCTAATAATTGCTCGGCAATTTCTGTAATACGATTCTTGAGCTTAGCCTTACTTCTTTGCCAGCTACTGCTACCTAACTTGGCTAGCTGTGCTTCACTGCTACCATATTTCTTAATTAGCTCTATATTCTCAACAGGAATATATAATTTATCATTATTTTCATATAAAATTTTTAGGAAATCATGAGCCTTGCCTTTAACATCTAGTGTTTCAACATTAAGAAATTGACCAATACCATGATCCTTATGAACAACTAACTCCCCTTCGCCTAAATTATCTAATTCCATTAGAATGTTTTTAAGCTTACGTTTAGCACCTTGCTGGCGAACGTTTACCGCACTTTTTCCTAAAATATCGTGAGCTGCAATAAACAAATATTTATCACTATAAAATCCTTGACTAAGTTGGACATATGCAAGATTTATCACACCAATTTTTGCCTGTTGTAGATTGTCTATCTCTATATATTCTCGTGAGTAGCTATTTATCAAGCTCTTCAGTCTTTCCAAATTACTTTTAGACTGACAAAAAATAATTGGTATTTTAGTATTATTGTTCTCTATAATCTCAAATAGCTTATCAAAAACTGTCTTATCCTCAATAAAACTAGTTGCAATAATTTTTTCTAATGAATATGCATAAGATGAATCTTCAGGACTAATTAAAATATTCTTATCCTGTTCTAGTAAAGTTTGTATTTCTTGACTGGTAAAGTACACTTGCTCGGGAGGTAATGCAGGATAGAATGTGTTTAATTTTATTTTGTTAGACTCAATCCGCGACCTGTAAAGATCTGTATAATTATTCTCCTGCTCAATAATTGATTGTAACGACAAATTATCATAAATAATAATAGGGTCATCTAAATAATTAATTAAGCTACTGAAAGAATTATAGAATAAAGGAGATAAATGTTCATATCCTTGAAATTTTTTTCCTTCAATTACTGATTCATATAAAGGGCTATTCACGTAATTAACACCAAAAGCTTTTAGATAATTATCTCTAAAATTCTTTATTGTTTCTAGATTTAATATTACCTCACTGGCAGAATTAATTATTAACTCCGTGCAGCTATTAGTAGAAATTTGACTATCAATATCAAATTCTCTTATTGACTCTATGTGATCCCAACTAAAATTAATACGATAGCCCTTATACCCTGGCAAAATTATATCTACTATCTCTCCTCTTACTGAAAATTCACCACTATCAATGCTACTACTACTCCTTGTAAAACCATTATGTACTAGGAATTCGGCGAGCTTGCCCGCTGAAAACTTCATTTTATTATGTAATTTCAGAAAAGACTTAACTAAGAATTCCGAAGGTGGTAATTTGCTCAGTAAATTCACAGCATTAGTAACTAGCAATTTTTTTTCATTATTAGTTGCTAAATAACTTAGTGCATTAGCTCTTTCTGCTAAAATGTTAGACTGGGGTGAAATGCGATCATATGGTATAGTATCAAAACTAGGAAAATATAATATATTACTAGTCTTAATGCTTTGTGCAAAAAATAATAATTGTTTATGGCTATTGATTGCATCATCTTCACTGGCAAAAATAAGTAAAATATTCTTAGTTGGTTTATTTGAGAAATACTCATTAGCAAAAAAACTTTTTGCACTGAGTGGTAGAGGTTGTTGTATCATTGTTTATTAAGCTTATAGGCGGTTAATATCAAAATTAAGTATTTGTAACATCACTTTTGAATTTAAGTGAACAGGAGGAGTTGTTTTATTGGTAATCCAATCATAAATATCTATATCATTTTGATTAAGTATTAAAGCAAAATCTGTTAAACTATCTATATCCATATTAGCAAGAAATTGTTCAGCAAATTTACCTAATATTAACCCGGTTTCTTTGCAACCACGATTTTTGCTTTGGTATAGTAATTTTTTAGCTAGGAATGCTTTTTTTAAATAGTCCATATTGATAATCTTATAAAAAAATATCATAATATGATTCAGATAGTTTGACAATTACCAAATATAAAATATAAAATGTAAACTGTATATTAAGTAGTATATACTCAATTAGTCTAAATCTTATTCTTATTCAATAAATTTTAATATATTCAAAAAAATGCAGATGCCTATAAGTATCAAAAATATATCTTCCTTAGAAGCTTATAAGTTGCTAGAAATGGATGAGTGTACCATTGTTGTTGATATTAGAACTACTGAAGAATGGCAGAAAATAGGTATTCCAAAGCTTGATAAAGATCAAGTACTGTTTCTGAGCTGGCGTTTATTACCTGATATGTCATTAAATTGTGAATTTAACAATCAGTTCATGTCGAAAGTCAATAATAAAAATAATGTATTATTCCTTTGTCGTTCAGGTGCCCGATCTCATGAAGCGGCATCGTGTGCTGGTGGTTTAGGTTATCCAAACTGCTACAACATCATTGATGGTTTTGAAGGAGGAGCTAATGGAGCTGGTTGGAAACAAAATAATTTACCATGGCAAGTTCTGTGAATACTAACCAAAATCAATTGACTGTAGAAAAGGAAGTAGCTCATTATAGAGATATTTGGCAGCATGTGTGTTCTGATCTTAATAAACATTACGGTGAGTCTTTGTATAAAAGTTGGTTCAGTAAGATTAACTTTCTAGAAGCTTCTACTACTAATGTTATACTTTCTACACCAACAAATTTTATCCGAGATTGGATAAAATCAAAATATGCACGTGATATATTGCAATCTTGGCAGTCTTATGACAAAGATATTAAATCAATTGAGATAGTTACTAAAGAATTACTAGAACAAAATCCAAATATACCTGAATATTTAGCAAAAATTCCATCAATAAAAGAAGGAATGGATCTCAATTCCGAAGGCATTTTTTCAGCATTAGACTTACGATTTACTTTTGAAAATTTTGTAGTTGGTGGACCAAATGAGTTAGCATATGCAGCCTCTAGAGCAGTTGCTGAATCAGAAAGTGCCGTAGCTGAATCTAACCCCTTATTTTTGTATGGGGGTGTTGGTCTTGGTAAGACACACTTAATGCATGCTATTGCTTGGTATATAAGACATAATAACCCGACTCGCAAAGTAATTTACATGTCGGCAGAAAAGTTTATGTATCAATTCATCAAAGCACTTCGTAATAAAGATGTTATGTCATTTAAAGAAGAATTTCGTTCAGTTGACGTGCTAATGATCGATGATATTCAATTTATATCTGGTAAAGATAGTACACAAGAAGAGTTTTTTCATACTTTCAATGCTTTGATTGATAATAATCGTCAAATGGTTATATCATGTGACCGTTCACCGTCAGATTTAGATAATATTGAAGAGCGGATTAAGTCTAGGCTTGGTTGGGGCTTGGTTGCAGATGTTCACAGCACTACTTATGAACTAAGATTGGGGATATTAGAATCTAAGCTTGAACAGATGAATATTCACATACCTAAAAATGTTGTAGAATTCTTAGCATCAAAAATAACGTCAAATGTCAGAGAATTAGAAGGGGCTCTTAATAAAGTTATTGCTCATTCAACTTTAGTTGGTAGGGAGATAACTTTAGAAAATACCCAAAATATTTTACGTGACTTACTACGTTCCAATGAAAGAATTATAACGATTGAAGATATTCAAAGAAAAGTAGCTGATCGTTATAATATTAAATTTTCTGATATGTCTTCTCCTAGACGTATTCGCTCAATAGCTAGACCAAGGCAAGTAGCTATGTATTTAAGTAAAACATTAACCCCAAAAAGCCTTACTGATATCGGCAAGAAATTTGGTAAGAAAGATCATACTACAATAATGCATGCTATCAAAAAAGTAGAAGAATTATGTGAAATTGATACAGAATTTCGTGAGGAACTTAGTCTGTTAATGAAAATACTGCAAAACTAGATTACTATGAACTTAAAGAAAAGCACGTTTCCCATAATAGAAGTCTTATCCCGAATTGGCTTTAATATTTCGAGGTATTATGCTATTATAACCTCAGCATCCGTAATGGAAGTCAATAAGAAAATAATAACTTACCATAAATTTTCATTGCAAGAAGAATTATTTTTGACAATAGAGTGCATAAAAGCTAGTAATTTACGCATAACAGCAACAAGAGCAACTTTTGCTGGTTTATGTTTAGCAATTAAGTGGTCATAAAAATTACGTAAACGCTTATTACATCGTAAGGCAGCTACTGCAGCCATATAAAGAACTCTTCGAAGATTACCTCTACCGGCAAAAATACTTCTTCTACCTTTATAACTACCGCTTTCTCTAGCAAAAGGAGCAAGACCTACTAAAGCAGTTAAGTTTCTAAAAGTAATATTACCAAGTTCTGGTGCTTCACATATTACTTTTAGAACCTGAATGGCGAAATCTTACTAAGTGGTAAACAATTAAACAAAACTTCTCGTCAACTTCTATCTTTGATAGTGTCTCGTATACAATTTTATAACAAATGCTAGAGAAATAGAATATTTTTTTGAATATTAATATATATACTCGGTGAACTTCAAGAATTGGTGTTCCTGCGACCAAAGATCGAAGCTGCCTAGTTACTCATATACACCTAGCAGCTCGACTTTGCTACTGCCTAGCTTCTTCTTGAAGTTGACCTTCGTTTACCAACTAGATTGACTTATGCAGTAAGTCTATTTACAAGCAGTATATATAACATGTGTTTATCAGACATCTGAGTTAGAGAACAAAAAATATACAAAAAGGGCAAAAAAACTATACGACAAACTTTGCCGTTTTGGTATAATGTATGAATAAAAAATATTATGTTTTACGAATATTGGTTGAATATGTAAGAGTTTCGTCTGAAAATGAAAGATAGAATACAGATTTGCAATATAATGCTTTGATAAAAGCTTGAGTTGATCAACGTAATATATATATAGATCAAGCTAACTTACGCAAAAAAAATTATTTACTCGATGTTAGTTATATGTGGACCTACCGCTAGTGGCAAGTCTTATTTGGCACATTATTTAGCTAAAATATATAATGGTGAGATAGTTAATTGTGATTCTATGCAGATATATAGGCAGATTCCCATTATTACTGCCTCGCCATCACAAATATACCGTAATGAGATTCCTTATCATCTTTATAATTTTTTATCTATAGAACAAGAATTTTCAGTAATACAATATGTAAATCATGCTCTTGAGAAAATTACAGACATTCGTAGTAGAGGCAAGTTACCAATAATTGTTGGTGGTACTGGGTTATATATTAATTCATTACTTTTTGGTTATAATGAAATACCAACAATATCTCCTGAAATTAGACAATATGTTAGAGAGCTACACTCTAAAATTGGTTCGACCCAGTTTTTTTATAAACTAAAAGAGCTAGATAACCTGGCTGTTCAGAAGTTAAATGAACACGACACTCAAAGGGTTATAAGAGCCTATGAAGTATTTATGGAAACCGGGCAATCTATATTTGCTTTCCAAAGCTTACAAAATAAATCTATTCTTCCAGCATTTGATTTTAAGGTAATTTTTCTACATCCAAAGAGGGAATTTCTTTATCAAACATGTAATACTAGGTTAGAAAAATTATTTAATGAAGGAGCAATTGAAGAAGTAGCTCAAATTAAAAAAGATTTTCCTGATATATATTCTTCTGCAATAAAAACCATTGGTCTACGGGAAATATTATGCTATTTAAATAATGAAATTACTTTGCAAAATGCCATAAATCTAGCACAAATTAAGACTAGGCAATACGCAAAAAGGCAAATTACTTGGTTCAAAAACCAAATAAAGGACAAGGTAACTCTAGAATATTCTAATAATCAGCAATTTGAAGAGTTGATTATTGATTTGTCGATGATTTTATAAAAAATTTTTCAAATAATTTGCATATATCTATTAGTGTAGTTGATTTTTGTGATATATTGTCATGCGGGAAGGATGAGTTTTATAGTTAATCCGTTATATGTTCTAGATCAGGAATCTATTCGAGTTAGCTATAACGAATCTATAGGGTATTGTGGTTCAATAACTTCTTTCGAAACTCTATTTCTGCTGGTGATTTGTACATGATACCGACACTCTACTCCTTACGTACATTCAAGTACGCTACGGTTCAAGGTGAAGTGTCTCCTTCAAACCCTTGCACATAAGTGAGTTTCGAAAGAAGTCTAATTTATTGGCTTTTATGTTAAATGAACGTATAACTGAAAATATTGTTAGGAATCTATTACGAGAGAAAGGTTATTATAATGATGATAACCTTATAATAGAAGAGCAATCATCAATAAATCCCAAAATAGATAAATTACTAAAAAATTCTTCAAAAAGTGGTAATGGTGTAGGACGTCCTGAATTTATTATATCTTTTAAAAATAATCCGGATAATTTAATTGTCATAGAATGCAAGGCAAGTATATCACAACATGAAAGTAAAAATAGAAACCTATATAAAGATTATGCTGTAGATGGTGTTTTATTATATGCTTGTTATTTAAAAGATGCTTTTAATATAATCGCTATTGCAGTTAGTGGACAAAATGAAATAGAGAAAAAAATCTCAACTTTTTTGTGGTTAAAACAACATTATACCTATAAGGGTATGCTCGACAATATTTTTCTAAAATCCATAGAGATTGAAAATATTATCAAACAGCAATCTAAGCCATTTGCAGAAGAAGAGCTTATTAAGAAAGCAATAGAATATAATTCATTTTTGCATAATTATTCTATACCAGAAGTCGAAAGATGTACGTTAATAAGTGCAATTTTAATTGCATTGCAATATGCTCCCTTTTTGAATAGCTACAAATATTACACATCCAACAAAGAGCTAACTGAAGCCCTATTATCTGCTTGTGAAAGTGTTTTGAAGCAAAATGATTTAGATTCTGAGAAAAGACAAATTATAATTTTAGAATACTCAAAATTTAGAAACAATAATGATTTTAGTTCTGATATAATTTACAATAAAAAGACAAAGAAAGATGAGAAAAACACCCTTTTGAGGGATTTTATTTTATCTATCAATCAAGATATTTTACCCCATATTGATGAAAGTCAATTTGATATTTTAGGAAAATTTTATACCCAATTTATAAGATATGCTGGAAGTGACAAAAAAACTGGTCTTGTATTAACACCCTGCCATATTACAGATTTCTTTTGTGATATCGCAGAATTAAGCACTGATGATATTGTTTTTGATCCTTGTTGTGGAACGGCTGGTTTTTTAGTAGCTGCAATGAATTACATGCTTAAAAAGGCAGGAAATAATACAGATAAACATAAAAAGATAAAATCAAGCCAATTAATTGGCATCGAAAAAAGAGCTGATATGTTTTCTCATGCTTGCTCTAACATGATGATGAGAGGAGATGGTAAAAGTCATATTTTATATGGTAGTTGTTTTGATGAGAAGAACAAAGAAATAATAAAAGAACAAAAGCCAACAAAAGGCTTTTTAAATCCACCTTACCAAGATGGAAACGCTGATGAACAATTAGAGTTCATAGAGAATACTTTAGAATGTTTGACTAAAGGTGGCATTTGTGTTGCTATTTGTCAAATGTCCACGGTTGTTTCTGAAGCTAGTAAAGTAATTGAAGTTAAAAAAAGATTGCTAGAGAAGCACAGCTTAGAGGCGGTTTTTTCTATGCCAAACGATTTATTCCATCCAATCAACGTTAACAGTTGTATATTAGTTCTTAAGGCACACTATACACATTTAAAAAATAAAAAAACTTTTTTTGGTTATTTTAAAAATGATGGATTTGTAAAACAAAAAAATAGCGGTAGAATTGACAAGAATGATTGCTGGAAGAATATAAAAGATTTCTGGTTAGAAAAATACATTAATAAAGAGAGCGTTGCTGGTATAAGTATAATAAATAATGTTACCGCGGAACAAGAATGGTGTGCCGAAGCGTATATGGAAACAGATTACACCAACTTAACGGAAAATGACTTTATTAAAACTATTAAAGATTATGTTGGATTCCTATTTCTGAATAATTATATACAACTTGCAACAAATAGTATATCTTCTAATCAGGATAGAAGTTTAGAAACTGCAAATTGGCAATATTTCTACATTTCAGACATATTTGGAATTTTAGAAAAAGCTAAATGCAGTAATGCTTCAGTACTGTTAACTAGTGGAGAGGATGTTTTTTACATAGGAGCTAAAAAGACCAATAACGGTGTTATGGAAAAAGTTGTAACAGTTGATAATCTAATCTCCAAAGGCAATAGTATAGTATTTATAGGAGATGGGCAGGGTTCGATTGGATACACAAATTACCAACCATTTGATTTTATTGGTTCCACGACATTAACCTTAGGTTATCATCAGAAACTAAATAAGTATAATGCCATGTTTTTAGTAACTGTGCTTGATCTGGAAAGATACAGATATTCTTTTGGTAGAAAATATGGGAAGAATATTGTCAATAGTGCAAGAGTTAAATTACCAACAACACGACAGGGAACACTAGATTGGGAATTTATGGAAAACTACGTAAAATCATTACCTTATAGTGGTTCTCTATAAAGAGAATAATAGTATACTCAAATCATTTGAGTATACTATACCTTTACTGTCAATTTTAATTTGATCAATTAAATCATCGAAAGAAGTCTATTGCTTACCGCAAACCGTCTTAAGTAAGTTAAGCCAAGCAATCCAGTCACGTTTACCTAAATCTTCTTCAAATGATAATAAATCTTGCACCGATTTTCTACAAGTTTCTTGAGATGGTATGATTAACTCCTGATTTGTTGAACATGCTAAACATTGGGTTTTACATGCTTGCTCTAAATGATAAGTATAAAACATAGCTTCATGTATTGTCCTACCACATACTAATATTCCGTGATTACGTAGAAACATAACATAATTTTGCCCGAGATCATCAAGCATTTTATTACTGTGATTAGACGTAAGTATAAGAGAGTTATATTCATGATAAGATACTCTTTCATAAAAATGCAATGCCCACTGACTTATGGGCATCAATCCAACTCGCATAGATGATACAGCAACAGTTGCAGGAGTATGCAAATGAAAGATAGATGAAATATCCTCTCTTGTTTTATAGATATTACCGTGAGTGACATAACCGGTTTCATTGTAACTATATTCGCTACCCTCTAAAACTGTTCCATCCAAACTAACTTGCAGTAAATTATCGCTAGTTACTTCCTCAAACCTTAAGCCAAAAGGATAAATATAGTAAAAATCAGCTCCTTTAGGTCTTGCCGATATATGAGTATATGTATGATCATCTAAGCCCAAAATTGCAAGAATTTGGTAGGCAGAAGCTAAATTAAGTTTGGTCTCTAAAGTCATTATTATATCATTTTAGTTAATTACTATTTTGAAATATTTTTAATTTGAATTCAGGTAGCACTGCAAACAAATGATCAAAAATATCTGATTGAATATCTTCATATATACCCTTCCTTATTTCATGAGTAAAGACATATAACTCTATTGGTAAGCCATTAGGAGTTGCAGCCAGCTGACGTACTAGAAATGTAAAATCTTGTTGATATATCATGGGGTGATTTCTCAAATATTCTTTTACATATAATCTAAATATCTTGATATTTGTTACATAGTCACCTAGCTGTTCCAAACTCACTTTATCCATTGCTTCTTTTGTCAAATATGATGATTTTTTCAATTCTTGTATAAAAGATACAGTTGAGAGCAATACAATAGTATTTATGTCAATACAGATTGGTCCCTGGATTTTTCTTGCCATTGAGTCACTTATACCTCGCGAGTTCACTACATTAGTTGTTAAAAGACTAGAAGTGGGTATTGTCGAAATAGTTTGATCACTATTCCTAATTTTAACGGATGTAATAGTAATTTTCTCTACAGTACCTTCAACATTATACTGGCTAATACTAACAAAATCGCCAATTCGTATTATATCCTGCGAAATTAGCTGTAAGCTTGATATCAAAGCCACAACAGTATCCTTAAATAGAAAAGTTAACAACGCTGCTGCTGCTCCTAAGCTAGTAAAAAATGCACTAAGGGAAACATTTAGAATACTGGAAATAATTATAATGCTAGCAATAGAAATAATAAATATTTTCAATATTTGAGTGTATAAACTTAAATAGGATTGGATAGAAATTGTTAGTCTGTTTCGATAAATATCTGCAAAAGCATCGATAAGAGATAAGATTAGCATTGTAACGAAACCACCTGTATAGAGGATTATCGCAATATTCTTGATGCTAATTATCCAAGATAAAGTATGAGGTGGTTGTAAGATATTGCCCCAGAATATAATGTATAAAGCTAGTAATGTATGTAATAAATAGGTGTATATAGAATATTTTTTAAATATTTTTTCATAATCATGATGCCATTGTTCAATATATTTTTTGATCATTGAAAAGATTATTGTTTTAATAAAAATAATCAATGGAATGATCGAAGCTATCATAATGATTAACATTAAAATTTCTTGATCATATTTATGATAAAGAGCTAATAAATATTGTATTGTCATATAAGCCAACCTTTTTGTTAAAGATAGATAACATTAATTTGGTATAAGAATAATTATTTTTCTACCTAATTCTTATATATACAATAATTATAATGTACACTAAGCATTATAATGAATATTTTATAAAAAAGATTATATTTGACTAAAAATAATATCTATTTAAGTGGTAGTTAATGTTTCTTCTCCGATTGCTTGCAATCGATAAAGCTTGCGTATATAATAACCGTATGACCTTTCCAAATATCAATCCTGTTATTTTCTCTATTGGACCATTTAGCGTTTATTGGTACTCTATGGCTTACGTTTTTGGCGTAATATTTGGGTGGTTTTATGCTTATAAAATTATAAAAAGATTTAAAATTGGTGTTACTGCCGCAAACTTAGAAAATTTTGTTATTTGGGCTATTCTTGGTATCATAATAGGTGGAAGATTGGGCTATGTGTTACTATATGATCCGATTAAATATCTTTCTAATCCTATTCTTATTTTCAAGACTTATGAAGGCGGTATGTCATTTCATGGTGGGATGATTGGCTTAATCATATTTAGTTATTTTTTCTGCCATAAATACAAAATTAACTTCTTATTGCTATGTGATATATTAGCTACAGTTTGTCCTATCGGTGTATTTTTAGGTAGAATAACCAATTTTATTAATGGCGAATTATATGGCAGAGTGACTACAATACCTTGGGGAATGATTTTTCCAAATAGTGATCTACAAATAAGACACCCCAGCCAACTTTATGAAGCATTTTTTGAAGGAATTATATTATTTTTAATTCTAGCTTATGCCACTTTTAAATACAAAACTATAAAGATCCATGGTTTGAATTTAGCTATATCTTTAATAGTATATTCAGTATTTCGAATTATTATAGAAATATTTCGTGAACCAGATTTCCACATAGGCTTTATTTTTAATAATTTAACTATGGGGCAAATTTTATCATTACCTATGCTAATAGTAGGAATTTATTTAATAATACGAATTAGATGCCAATCGACTCCAAGATAAGAAAACTTATTGAGCAGAATGGTAGTATTAAGCTTGATGAAATGATGCTTCAAGTAACGTCCGTATCCCCCTCTTCTTATTATCAAAAACAAAACAAATTAGGTTGTTTAGGAGATTTTACCACAGCTCCAGAAATCTCCCAGCTTTTTGGTGAAATGATAGCTTTATGGGTTATTGACCAATGGTATAAAATGGGTTGTCCTCAAAAAACTAATTTAGTTGAACTAGGTCCTGGGCAGGGGGTATTAATGCGGGATTTGCTCAATGTTGCTAAATTAGTTCCAGAATTTTACCAATCTCTCTCAATAGAATTAATTGATATTAATCCCCATTTCATCAAGAAACAACAAACAAACCTAAAGATGGCGGGTTTACCTATCAAACACCATACAGCAGTACAATATATCTCTGAAATTCCTTCTATTATAATAGCTAACGAATTTTTTGACGCTATGCCAATCAAGCAATATGTTAAAGCTAAAGAACTTTGGTATGAATCAACAGTTATTATTGACCCAGCTGATGGTAAAATTAAATTTGATAAAATAGAAGTTAGTAAGGAATTGCAACGTTATCTGCTGCAAGAACACTCAAACGCACGTGATGGAGCAGTGATAGAAGAATCACCTAAATCATTAGAAATTATAAAATTTATCAGCCAGCATATCATGAAATTTGGTGGAGCAAGCTTGGTTATCGATTATGGTTATGATATAGATCCAATAAAAAGGACGCGTAACCAATATAATCCTACCTTACAAGCAATAAAAAATCATAAATATTACCCTCTGCTTGAAACCTTAGGAGAAGCCGATTTATCAGCACATGTTGACTTTTATGCCTTAAAAACAGTAGGCAGCAATATAGGAGTAAATGTACATGGATCAATAACCCAACGTGATTTTTTAATTAATAATGGTATATTATTACGAAGTCAACTCTTACAAAGTAAATTACCTACTATAGAAGCAAATATCATAGCAGAACAAGTTGATAGATTAATTGCTCCCAATAAAATGGGACTATTGTTTAAAGTATTAGACTTACTGCATAAGTCAATCTAGTTGGTGATTTTGTCGTCGAAACTTGCCTCCGCTCCTCACGTACGTCTGTGTATACTCGGTGAACTTCAAGAATTGGCGTTGTCGTGTCTAAAGATCTCCGCTGCTCACGTACTAATGTACGCTCCGCTGCTCGACTTTGACACTCCTGGCTCTTCTTGAAGTTGACCTTCGTCTACCAACTCTTCATTTACGAGCAGTGTACGTGAAGGTAGCCGGCTTCGTTTCTCCTAAAAATCCCTCAACTATCTTTGATTTATGCAGCAAGTCTATTGTGCCTTGTATATACTCAGGTAGAACTTTAAGAATTGGCGTTCCCGCGACCAAAGATCGAAGCTGCCTAGTTACTCATGTACGCTACGCCGCTCGACTTTGCTACTGCCTAGCTCTTCTTGAAGTTCTACCTGAGTATATACTTTTCCCGATTTACCCAATATAATCCCCTGCTATTCAAGAAAAATTATTAAAAAATTTGATAAGTTAAGAAATGCCATTACGGAAGCTCTATCTAAACTTTTCTGGATTAACTATAAGATTATATAAGGTATCACCTGCTGTCTTATGAACCAATGCAGATGGGTGAAAATAATCAAAGAACAGATAGTTGCAAATCTCATACTTACTACATGGGGGATTATATGTAGCTCTCAACTCTCCTGTTAATATTAACTCTAGTAATGTCATAAGATTTTGATGATCAGCTATATCCGAAACACAAGCCTTGGAGATATTCTTCCCTTTTTTCTTGTAATCAATGATCACATTCTTTAACGTATTATTTATATCAAATAGTCTTATATCAATTTCTGGATACATTTTTCTAAAGTTCTCTATTTTATCATTTAACTTTTGATTAAAATCCTGCGTTAATTGTGTAGCCACTAATTGTTTACTGGTATTGATAAAAGCCGGGATCAATCCTATATCTGGCACATTAGCCACGACTATATGTTTGACATTTCTTTTTGCTAAAAGCTCAAGGACATTAGATATTTCAGTAATACTCTCATTAATTATCCCAACAGCATCTTTAGAAAAAACGGCTGCCATAACATCATTTCCACCAATCATGATTATAAACAAGTCGTCTTCTCCAATATCTGGATGATGTCTAATAAGGGTATTAAATTGATTCTTTAACTGAAACTGATTAAATAATAGGGTATATGGTAAGTCATTACCAACAGATGCCCTAGCATTTGAAACAGCATAATTGGTACCAACTTTATCATGTAGACTATAAGTCACCGTACTTCTTAAACGTTCTTTTTGCAAAATCTGTTCAACTGGTATTGATAATTCTTTAGATTTTTGTTGTACAATCCATTGTTTAAATTCTGGCGTTATGTTAAAACTCCAACCAGCTGTTATTGGTAAACCTAACCCCGCAGCCACATATTCAACAGCTACTGGACCATCACTAAAGGATACTCCTTTATAGAATGGTGGAGAAAAATATATTTCCTTAACCCACTTCAATACATGGAAGTCTTGTTGCATAACGCTCAATACATTGTTAAGACTTCCAATAAAAGCTCCGGTGTCAGATAAACTGTCACCCATAATATACAATTGCCTGTATTTTATATCGGTTTGAGATGTGGATATCTTTTGTTTAGACAACAAGCTGAGGGGAACATTTTTGCATCTGTTACTGCCGCAGCCAATTAGTAACAACGATAATAGTGACATCAAGAAAAATTGACTCAATAACTTCATAGCAATATACCCAAATATGAATCCTCTCAGACTATGCTGAATCAGATAATTTTAAAAAGCGAAGATACTTATAAACCTCAATTTCAGATAATAAAATTAATCTGAAATTGGAATGAAAATTTATGTTAAGTTACTATTTTTTATGAACTTCCATTACGTATGCTGAGGTTATAACATCTTCAATGATGATAAATTATGACTCTAACTGATTGTATATTGAAAAACAAGTGAATTTTATTATTGTTTAAAACCTCAATTTCGGATTAATTTTAATCCAAAACTGAGGTTTAAAGTATTGTGCCTTGTACAAGAGTCAAGAGTAAGGTATAATTCCTATAGTAACCTCAAATATTGATGAAAGAAAAAGTATAATTTTTATTATTTAATATCATTTTGCTATTAGTGCTAGCATATATTTAGGATATTATACTAGACTTGCTGCATAAATCAAAGATAGTTGAGGGATTTTTAGGAGAAACGAAGCCGGCTACCTTCGCGTACACAGACGTACGTGAGGAGCGGAGGTGAGTTTCGACGACAAAATCACCAACTAGATTGACTTATGCAGTAAGTCTACTGAACACGGAATAAATATAAGAAAAAGTTTTGTATGATAGATGATGCTAAAATAGAAAATATAGACTTTGGTAATGCATTATCAGAGCGTTACCTCTCTTATGCTCTATCAACAATTATGTCAAGATCCTTGCCTGACGTTCGTGATGGGTTAAAACCAGTGCATCGCAGATTATTGTATGGCATGCTCCAACTAAAGTTAGAACCGACCTCTGCCCATAAGAAATGTGCAAGAGTTGTCGGTGATGTAATGGGTAAATATCACCCACATAGTGACGTTGCACTGTATGATACATTAGTACGTCTTGCACAAAATTTTTCTCTTAGATATCCACTAATTGATGGACAAGGAAATTTTGGTTCTATTGATGGAGATAACGCAGCAGCTATGCGTTATACAGAATCAAGAATGACAGAAATTTGTACCTTATTAATGTCAGATATAGATCAAGATACTGTCGATTTTCGTGCTACATATGATGATTCAGATACTGAACCAGTCATTATGCCTGCTATGTTTCCTAATTTACTGGCTAATGGTTCAGAAGGTATAGCAGTTGGAATGGCAACCAGTATACCACCACATAATTTACATGAATTATGTGATGCACTAATATATTTAATTGACCATCCTCAATCAAATGTTAACGATATTTTGCAATTTGTCAAAGGTCCTGACTTTCCAACCGGTGGAATAATTATTGATAGAATAGATTCAATCCGCCTAGCCTATAGCGTAGGGCGTGGTAGCTTTAGAGTAAGAGCAAGATGGGCAAAGGAAGACCTAAGTTATGGTTTATATCAGATAGTAATTACTGAAATACCTTATCAAGTACAAAAATCTAAACTTATCGAACAAATAGCTGTACTGTTAAAAGACAAAAAAATTCCTTTAATAAGCAATATTAGAGATGAATCTACAGAAGATATAAGATTAATTATTGAACCTAGGGATCGTAATTGTGATCCTAATGTAATTATGGAGTCATTGTTCAAATTAACAGTTCTAGAAAATAGAATTCAACTTAATATGAATGTTATAGGTTCAAATAATATTCCTAAAGTAGCTAATATACTGGAAATATTGCAGGAGTTTTTATTACACCGACAAAATATTATTACTCGCAGATCTAAATTTCTTATTGGCAAAATTGAACATAGGTTGGAAGTTCTCAAAGGTCTAAGAATAGCTTACTTAAATTTGGATGAAATAATTAAAATTATTCGTGAAGAAGATGAACCTAAACAAGTAATGATAGCTAAGTTTGCTTTAACTGATGTACAAGTTGAAGCAATTCTTAATACAAGATTGCGATCTTTAAGAAAATTGGAAGAACAAGAAATTATTAACGAGCATAATCTACTCGAAAAAGAACATGCGAATTTACAGAAAATTCTACAAGATCCGAGTGAATTAAAAAAGATAGTTAAGAAAGAAGTTAAAATGGTGCAAACAAAGTTTGGTTTTAGCACTAAATTGGGGTTACGCCGAACTAGTTTTGAAGAAGCTAATATTGTTGCTCAGATTGTTGATATTTCAGCTTTTATAACCAAAGAACCTATCACCATAATTTGTTCCAAAATGGGGTGGATTCGCTCTTTAAAAGGTCATAATAACGATTTATCAACTGTTAAATATAAGGAAGGAGACGCAGAAAATTTTATTCTAGAAGGCTATACTACTGACAAAATTCTTATATTAAGTGCAGCGGGGCGTTTTTTCACTATCCTAGCCGATAATATATTTAAAGGCAAAGGCAATGGAGAATCTATAAAATTGATGATAGATATAGATAATGAAGAAATAATAAGCATGTTGGTCTATAAGACTACCCAAAAACTTTTATTGGCAAGTAGTATTGGCAAAGGCTTTATCATTGATTCAGATGAGGTAGTAGCACAAACTAAACTCGGTAAGCAAATTATGCAAATTCCTGCAAATCATTCCTGTATTGCTTGTGTGCCGGTAGAAGGTGATTGTATAGCTTGTATAGGTGAGAACCGGAAATTACTAGTATTTAAACTAGACGAAATACCAATAATGAAACGAGGACAAGGGGTAATTCTACAAAAGTTCAAAAATGCTAAACTTATGGATGTCAAGATATTTGATAGTAGTTTAGGACTAAGCTGGAAAGTAGGAGAAAAGATTAGGGTAGAGAAAGATCTTTTACCATTTCTTGGACGACGAGGTTCGGTTGGTAAAATCCCTCCTAGTGGATTCCCTAGAAATAATAAATTTTCTTAAGATGAAAATATATGAATAATTCCTCTAATTATATTAATAATTCTTTTGCCAAGATAGGCATGAATACTATTAAAAAAAGGTCTAATAATAGTTCAGTTATGGACTATATCCTACTCATGAAGCCAAGAGTTATGGCACTTGTTGTATTTACCAGCTTTTCTGGTCTATGGCTTGCTCCATACCCCATCCATCCATTTATAGCTTGCATCGCTATGCTCTGTATTACACTTGGAGCTGGTAGTAGTGCAGCTATTAACATGTGGTATGATAGGGATATTGATGCGATAATGAAACGTACACAAAATAGACCTCTAGTTATTGGGGTTATCGAACCACAAGACGCTTTAGCTTTTGGCGTGGTTGTGGGGTTTTTTTCAGTTTTTTTGATGGGACTTTGTGTTAATCTACTATCTGCTTTATTGTTACTAATAACCATATTGTATTATGTCTTCATTTATACTATGTGGTTAAAACGTTCAACCATGCAAAATATAGTTATTGGAGGGGTTGCAGGTGCATTGCCTCCTATGATTGGCTGGGCAACAGTAACTAATGAGATTTCACTTTTCTCCTTTTCTTTATTTATGATTATTCTAACCTGGACACCGCCACACTCGTGGGCATTAGCAATCTTTCGCTCAGAAGATTACAAAAATTGTGGTGTCCCGATGATGCCAGTGGTAAAGGGAGAATATTATACTAAGAAACAAATTCTTGCCTATAGTATCATTATGTTTATTACTTCATTTACGCCCTTTTTTTTAGGAATAAGTAATCTTGTATATTTAGTAACTGCATTTATACTGGGGCTAATTTTTTTATACTATGCTGCCTCTCTGTTTAGTGATAAAGATCATAAACAAGCTAAAAAACTATTTGCCTATTCGATATTTTATCTTTTTAGTATTTTTTTAATATTGGACTTCTCTCGAAACTAACCGCTTGTGGATAGCAACAGAACAATTTAAAAGCCGGGCTGTTTAAAACAGCCCAATTTTAAAATTACCCTAAGCAACTATCCCTCCTACCTCAAAAGCTGTTAATGGCTTTGAAGTAGGAGGAATAATTTATGGCACTTTATTCACTATATTATTATGAGTAGCCTTAAGACTCGTTAGCAGCACACAAACCGAGGATCTTGGCAGTATATTCTTCAGTAGGGGGATAAATATAGAGTGTAGGATTCAAGTAATGAGTTTTGTATTCTGCTTGCATATCCTGACAGAATTCTGAAGATTCTTTTAAAAAAGGATAAAGCATTGAATAGAGCGCATAGACTTTGCCCTCAAACTCAGTAGGGTTTGACTTCGATATTTGCTTAGTCGACTGTTGCAATTGCTCAACAATCTTTTGTCTTTTAGTAGTAGTAGCATCTGTATGTGGGTAACAATCTAGAGCTTGTACTTTCTGATATACTTTACCACCTAAACAGACCTTAGCTAAGCAATCCTTCTCTTTATCTTCATATCCATCTTGAGCAACAATCTTAGCTATTTTCATCTTCCTATTAGTATCAACTATATACGTATTTTGTGCATTTTTACAAATAAAACGAAAATTCATAACTTTACTATAAATTTGTTCAGCCTTTGGTTGATCTGAAGGTAAAAGAACTCCAGCTAAATTTAGCAAAACTATATCTTCCACAGTAGCTTCCCATATATTTGGATCAACATCAAGAGCCTTTTTACAAACTATTCTTGCTTTCTCCATTTTATTTGAAGACAAAAGAACGTCAGCAAGAAGCACCAAAATTTTAGGATCATCTATAGTTTTATATACATCAGGATTCTCTTTAACAGCTTCACTCAAAATACTTTTAGCCTTATCTTTATCAATCTTATACTGTTCCTCATAATGATTAAGTGACGTAATCGAGTTAGCTAACTTAGTTAACTCCTTTAAAACCTTCTCGTCAAGAGGCTTAGCTATAGGAGCTGTAGGAGTCTTTTTAGCAACTTCCACAAATGGGATACTGGTATACGCTGGTGCTAGAGATGAAGTAGTAGTAGAGTCACCGACTTCATCCACTTTAGTATCTTTTGTAGGTGAAGCTTTAGCTTTAATTGTCTCTAATTTAGCATTGTATACAGCGTTAGCTTTCTCTAATTCAGCTTTTAATACAGCTTTGTGTGTAGCTTCAAGTTTCTCTATCTGTTCCTGATGTTCAGCACGAGTTATAGCCGTCTCTAACTTATTGGAAGCTTTTTCAAGCTGTTCTTGAAGTTTTTCAACGTCTTTTCCAGCTTTCTTTATCTCAGGGTTTACAACTGAAGCTGCAGGTGCCGTAGCAACTGTTGGATTTGAGTTGTACTTTAAAACATAGGCAGCAACTTCTTTATCATTAACTTGGTTAATAAGGTAATTTTGCCATTTTTTAAGGATATCATGAATATCTTGACGTTGTGTAAGATTATTCTTTGATTTGTCTTCAAAATACTTCAAAGCTTCCTTTGGATCTTTTATTGTACTAAAGTATAGATCAAATATTTGGAAATTATGGCTATTTTCATTCAAATACTTCATTTCTGCACGAGCTTGGTCATGTTTTCCAAGCTTAATTAGTAACTGAACTTTTGTTGCAACCTTTTCTAATAAACTATTGTATTTTTCAGAAATGCTTGGTACTTTTGTTTGTACATCTTTATCAAGATTTGTATATATCTTTACCCATCTTTCTAGTCCTATTATAGATTCATCTATATTAGGACCATAATTTTTATACGCATGTAATAAATGTGTATTATGTTCTTTAAACTCACTTGCTCGGAAAGCACTAATAGCTTGATACTCGTATGTCTTAAATAATAATTGCTTTGTTTCCTCAGGTTTAAGGATACGATCTTTTTTGATCTCGTCATGTAAAATTTTATATTTATCCTGAGCCTCAGTATAACTGAATTCGAGAGGCGTTCTGATCTTTTGTATATCACCATATTGTTGATTTAAAGCTTCAAGCATGTCTTGGAAAGTTTTAAATGCGGCTTGGGAATATTTAGATTTGAGTGCTGCTAAAAACTGATCAGTACCAGTATCATTAACAGTACTCCTATCTAGACTAGCACTCTTATTTTGACTAGCACTCTTATCTGGACTAGATTTCTTAATATTTTTAAACATAATATCCTCCTGGTATAGTTATTGTTTTATTATTTAATTATTAGCAGTTAGATTTTATATTATCTAAACCTGCTGTCCAACTTCAGTTGGACTACACACATAGCTGTCATCCGAGCTACGGTGGGAATGACAGCGTTTGTACTACTGGTACTCCAGTATTACATTTTAGTATGTAGAAATAGGCTCTTGCATAACTTCATTCTTGTAAGGTAATCTTATTGTCAAAATTAAGTAAGGAATTATACATATCTTGTTCCACTTATACTCCTTACTTAATTTTTTTCCAAAACTTCCTCTTTCATAATTTAGCGATACAAGACGTCTTCAGTAGATTAAGACAGGTTTATAGCCAGTAATCAAGTAATATCAAATAACATCACGAAAATTATATTAATAACTCTAATAAATAGTAACTTTTTTGTAACTTATGATATTTTTGCAAATACTTTAAGTTTTTCAGTATAGTTAACCTCAACTATTGATGTAAGACATCGGTTTAATAGCTCCGATGTCATCAACTGTTGAAAGTTAGAAGAGGAAGCGGTTTTAATATAAGGAAAAATGCATTCTTAAAGCGGCTAACGCGACTTATCTTCGAGATGGATAGGATCAAAATTGTGCCATAAAACGAGGTTAGTATGCGGTGTATGGGATAGAAATGGTATAGGTATTTGTAAACTTTCAACAGTTGTGCGTTAGATGCCGTGGCGATCTAGTGAAGTGAGGTGTAATACTGCATAAAGATTGCCGCTTCGCCGCTTTTTCGCGACTCCTCGCAATGACGAACAGCAGCCATTTTAATAGTGGTTATATAAAAAATGTACTATGATATCCTGCACCGAAGCAGGGATGACATTTTTTTAAAGCAGAAGAGTATATCCATCCTCTTAATTTTCTATAGCTAACAAATATCATATTATCAAGTCCTTTATTTGTAATTGAATAGTATTAGACTCTTTCCAACTGTTCATTTTTAATGAACCAATTACAGAAATATTATATGACTTAATATTAAGTAAAATATTTTCTATAGGACTAGATACAGCATTAAAAGCAATAGCAGGAAGTGCTTTAGAGCCAAAAGTTTCCTTAGAAGGAGCAAGCAAACATCTTATATGTTTACCACCGACTATGTCAGCTTTTAATACAAAAAGATTAGAGAATTTAAATATTGGCTCATGATTTCCTTGGCCAAATGGTTCGAGTTTACTTAGCTCATCCATTAGCGGTAAATTTACACTACTTGTAGTAAGTTCCGCATCATATTCTTCATAGGCAATATCATTCTGATTACTCATATCATTCTGATTACTCATATCAATCTTAAAGGCATGATTTAAGAATTCTTGCAACTCTAGTAATTTTTCTTCTAATACTGTAAATCCAGCAGCCATTGCATGCCCACCACCAGCTACAAGTAACTCTTTAGTCTTGGCATTGATAATTTTACTACCAAAATCAACATTTTTGATGGAACGACAAGAAGCCTTACCTATTCCATCATTTAAAGCTATAACTGCAACTGGTTTATTAAATTTTTCTTTTAATCTGCCAGCGACAATGCCGATAACACCCGGATGCCACCCTTTACCAACTATAAATAATGAACTATCATTTTCTTGGGTTAAAGCTATTTGAGTAGCTTCCTCTATCATTATCAGCTCTATTACTTTTCGCTCATTATTATGTTTCTCCAACTCCTGTGCAAGTAGATTTGCTTCTATTGCACATTCGGTAGATAAAAGACTAGCACCCAATGATGATTTACCAACTCTTCCACCGGCATTGATCCTAGGCCCCAAGACAAATCCCAAATGATAACAGTTTGGTTTTTCATTTAAACCAGCAACATCACATAAAGTCTTCATACCTAAATTTTTTCTTTGACCAAGGATTTTTAATCCTTGAGCAACAAAAGCACGATTTAAGTGAATAAGCTTCATTACATCGCATACTGTTCCAAGTGCGACTAAGTCTAAATATTGCATTAAATTTGGTAGAGTATGGCATTTTGAATATACACTATTTTGTATCGAACACGAAGCTATATCGGTAAAGAAATTTTGTTTTTTTAACTCGGATAATAAGGCGGTAGCAAATAAAAATGATACTCCTACAGCTGCTAGGTACTTATATCTACTGGTCTCATCGATACGATTCGGGTTAACAACAGCAACAGCGTCAGGCAATATATCACTACTAATGTGATGATCGATAACTATTACATCAAGCTTTACTTGCGCTGCATATTTTAGAGCCTCATGTGCCATTGCTCCACAATCAACAGTAATAAGTAGCTCAGTAGCATTATCCTTAATTTTCTGCATAGCAGCTGGGGTCGGTCCATACCCTTCAGCAATTCGGTTTGGAACATAAATATCAGCTTCTTGCCCTAAATCTCTAAATATATTCTTAAGTAGTGATGAAGAAGTAGCTCCGTCAACGTCATAATCAGCAAATATACAGATTTTCTGTTTATTTATAATAGCTTCTATAGTCCTATCTACTGCTTTTTGCATATCAAGTAAATGAAAAGGATCTGGCAGTAAATTCTTGAGCTTAGGTGATAAAAAATCTATAGCTTGTGACAAGTTCTCTAAGCGAGGAAATAGAACCCGTGCTAGAAAATCACTGATTCCTACAGAACGACAAAGTTCTGAAACATCATCCTCGTTTACTGATCGCTGTTGCCAAATTTTTCCATTTACTGAACGTTTGGGTTCTAGTGGTACTATCATGTAAGGCAACCCTATTTTAAAAAATTAGTTTCTTTAATTTATAAACCAACTCTAAAGCTTGTCTAGGAGAGAGTTGATCGGGATCGATTTTATTAATTTCTTCTTCTAACTTATTAAATTTTATTTCTTTTTTACTCTCTACTGGTAAGTCAAATAAACTTAAATTGTTTGATTCAGTGTTTAATATATTTTTGCTTTTGTACGTTGCGGTTTTTTCTAATTTTGTTAAAATGTCATTCGCCCTAATTATAACAGATTTTGGTAGACCCGCTAAGTAGGCTACGTGAATTCCATAAGATTTATCAGCCATCCCTGCTATAATATTATGCAAAAATAATATTTCTTTCCCTAATTCCTCAATAGCAACTGTATAATTTTGTAAGGCTGGCAGAAAATTACTCATGCTGGTTAATTCATGATAATGCGTGGCAAATAAACATCGACATTTGAGATTATCATGAATATATTCAAGCACTGACCAAGCAATTGATACACCATCATATGTTGAAGTTCCTCGCCCGACCTCATCTAATATGACTAAAGAATTTTTAGTAGATTGTGCTAAAATAGCTGATGTTTCAAGCATTTCTACCATAAAAGTTGATTGACCTGCTTGTAAATCATCCCCTGCACCTATCCTACTAAATATCTTGTCTACAATACCTATTTTGGCACTTTTAGCCGGCACAAAACTACCAATTTGAGCTAATATGGCTATTAGGGCATTTTGCCGTAAAAAAGTACTTTTACCTGACATATTAGGTCCAGTAATTAACCAAATTCTATTAGCTTCCGATAAAGTACAGTTATTGTGAATAAAGCTTTTTTTATCATTTGATAAACTTTGCTCAACGACTGGATGCCGCCCTTCAATAATCTCAAAACTCAAATCATTGCTTAATTTAGGCTTGACATAATTATATTCATCAGCAATATAAGCAAAATTACAAAATACATCAAGCTGACTCAAGGAACAGCTAAGTAATCGTAAAAATATAGCTTTATCAATAACTTGCTGGCATATTTTATTATATAATTCTAGTTCAAGACTAACCGCTAAACTCCTAGCGTTGACCATATCGCTTTCTAACTTTTGTAATTCAATAGTAGTATAGCGACTAGCATTAGAAGTTGTTTGTCGGTGAATAAATTTTGATGCGTACATTTTATCACTATGTCTTAGGGTAACTTCAATAAATAACCCAAGTACATTATTATGAGATATTTTTAGGGTGTCGATGCCAGTATCAAGGCGATATACATTTTTTAATTTTTCTACATGGGCTTTGCCATTGTTAATTAAGTCATATAATTCTTGTATTTTAGGATGATAATGATGATTTATTATCCCACCTTCATTGATAGTATTAGGTGCATCCTCTCTAATTGCTTGATCTATTAATGAATATAACTGTTCATCTCCAGATAGAGGTTTAATTAACTTCTCTATATAATCTAGCAAATTTAGCCCATAATGGGAAATAAACTCTCCTTTTATTTCCAGTGCAGCATTTAACGTATATTTAATATTTAGCAGATCCCGCCCGCAGCCACGATTCATGGTAATTCTAGCCAAGCAACGTTCTAAATCCCCAGTTTTCTTGAGTAACTTTTTAATATTCCCTACTAGTTCAATATTTGAATAAAAAAATTCTGTGATATTTTGTCGATAATTTATTTCATCAATATCTATTAGTGGTGTAGATAAAAAGTGATATAGTAAACGACTACCAGCCTTAGTAACTGTATGATCAATAGTGGCCAGTAAACTACCCTTGGTTTTTCCTAATAAATTATTAGTAATTTCCAAATTCCGCCGAGTCGCCGAATCAATAATCATAAAATTATGGTAATTGACCAACCGAGGCAAAGGTAGCGAAGGTATATTTTGCTTTTGCGTTAGTGATAAATATTCTAAGATACTACCAATACTACTTGTTTGACATTCAGATATTTCCCCTATGGCTTTTAGATCATTGATTTTGTAAAAATCTAAAATGATTTTATGGCATTTTTTAGGAGCAAAAAAACTATCAACTTGATACGAGACACGAAAATGTAATTGCTGCTGAATACTATTAGCTAATTGTCCTCCTTGCAAATTTTCGCTAAGTAAAATCTCTTTAGGCTTAAGACGTGATAGTTCGTTGATAATCTCATTCTGCGGAATCTCTATAACTGAAATTTCTGAAGTAGAGATGTCAACGTAACAAATTGATGCTCCGTTTTTTAGTAAAACTAAACTTGCCAAATAATTAGGTTCACAAACATCAATTAAAGATTCCTCAGTAACAGTACCTGGAGTGATGATACGCGTTACATCCCTATTTACTACAGCTTTATAGCCACCGCGTTTCTTTGCCTCTTCCGGTGTTTCTAGTTGATCACAAATAGCAACTTTGTAATTTTCTTCAATTAATTTATTTAAATATGTCTCAAGAGCATGATGGGGTACTCCGCACATAGCAATCTCAGAGTCTCCATTAGACCCTCTTTTGGTAAGAGCAATACCTAAAACTTGGCTGGCAAGAACTGCATCATCAAAAAACATTTCATAAAAATCACCCATTCTAAACAATAGAAGACAATCAAGATTGGCAAATTTGATGTCTAAATATTGTTGCATCATCTTGGTTGATTGATCATAATTATATTTATGGCGAAATTCTTCTAAAGACATGGATAAAGTCATGGATATATTTTAGTTGTTTGAATTAGATTTGAGTATATACTCAGGTATACCCGATGAATTTCAAGAGTTGGCTAGGCGTAGTCAAACCGTTGTTCCTACGCGAAGTCCCATCGTACCACAACGCCAACACTTGAAAGGCGAAGGGTATAGAACTTCAAGAATTAAGGTCATCGTACCCTAAATATCACAACGCACAGCTAGCTCTTCTTGAAATTATTATCGTCTACCCACTCTTGAAATTATATACTCTTCTGCTTTGAAGAATTGTTTTTTGAAAATATCATGGATTCGCATGCGTAATTATACTATATGTACACCTAGCATGCTCACTATTCATTTTCAAATCCAATTCTTCAAATCATTTGAGTATAGCAGTATATGTTTAGATTCAAAAGAGCTTTTGATTTTAATTGATTAGGTTTTTTTCTCACTATTTCAAATAAGTTATGCATAATATTTATCTACAAAAATTAAAATTACTAAATTATCGTAATTTTCAGAATTTAGATATTAGTGCTGGTAATAATCCTGTTATACTAATAGGGGGGAATGGTAGTGGAAAAACTAACATTTTAGAATCAATATCACTATTTTCACCTGGTAAAGGTTTGAGATCAGCTAAATTAGATGATATTTGTCAAAGGGGAGCAGATCATTGTTTAGCTTATGCATTATTACACAGTAAACTTGGCTTAGTTGAAATTTCAACGAATTTAAAGCGTGAATCTAATAGACGTTTTACGGAATTTAACGGTGTTAAAATACAAAATAATGAACTAAGTAAGTTCTCTGCTATGATTTGGCTTACACCCCAAATGGAAGGTATTTTTTCTTCCAGTATTAGCGATAGGCGTAAATTCTTTGACAGGATTGTTTATAACTTTAATCCATCGCATGCAGGAATAGTTAGTAAATACGAATATTATATGTATGAACGTAGCAAAATACTAGCACAAGACCAAGTGGATACAAATTGGCTAAGAGTGCTTGAAGAAAAAATGGCGGAATTATCAATTGAGATCGCTATTAATAGGCTAAAAATTTTAGAATATATGCAAAAAGCTATCTCAGATTTGGATAATGATTTTCCTAAAGCTATTTTATCAATTAATGGGGTTATAGAAGATATAATATTAAAAAATTCTGAAATAGATATTGATTTTATAAAAAATGAGTTAGTGGTGTCTCGTGTTCGTGATAAGATATCTAATAGAACTAATTTTGGAGTACATAAAAGTGATTTTGTAGTTATTCATAAAGAAAAAAATGCTTTAGTTAAACACTGTTCCACCGGTGAACAGAAGGCTATGCTCATTGCCATAATACTTGCCCAAGTTAATTATTCTATTAAAGAAAACATTGCTATGCCTATTTTACTGTTAGATGAGGTTTTTGTACATCTTGATAACAAAAGGAGACAATACTTAATTGATTTTTTCCTAGAATTAGGATTACAACTATGGGTGACTGCAACTGACTTAAATGGCATAGAATCTTTAACAAAAAAAGCAGAATTAATAAAATTATAGGATGAAATTTCTTTTATTTAATTTTAAGGCAATGCTTTAAAACTTGATCACGGCGTTCTAATATAGCATTAAGGTAAGAATTATTTAAAAAATCAGAACCTTTTGCTGCTATAAAAATCTTTCTAAGAAGAGGTAAGTCTAATTTTTTTATAGCTTTTATAGTGTCATCATAACATTGTGTTGGATAAGATATTATAAAACTGTTATCAAATGCATGATATTGACGCCATAGGCTATTTTGATAAATAACAAACCGCAAAGGTTGGTTATAAGACTGAAAATTTTTGTAAAAGGTAGTAGGTATTTGTTTTTTAAATCTTTGTTTTAGATTTTCTTCATTAGGGAGATCAATCACCTCTGCTTTGTCAAAAGGAAATGGTTTATCATAATCATTGGTATTTAATTTATCACTATACAGTACTCTAACAAAAGGAAGTTCACCAAATTTAACATGTTGGCGATTACGAATACCTGAATTATCTATTGCAATAAAATATGTTTTATTAATATCTTTAAATATTAATAAATTATGTGATCCAGAGTCCCACTGCCCAAAAATAAAGTAAAAAGTTTGTAGGTTCATTTGATCTTCTATGGAAACCTCTTGAAGAGCTTTTTCATACTCTTCAGGTACTAAAGGATCAATTTTAGTATCAATGTAGAGTTGCAATGATCCTGTCATTCCATTAATTTTACGCATTACTGTTGGAGGAATATGAGGGAAACCTAGAATTAGAGAAGCTTGATACGCTGCTACTTCAGCTTGTGCATCTCCTAAATCATCTGCAGGTAATTTTTTAAAGACAGCTTTTACCTGATCATCTAAAGTAACTAAAAAAACTTCTCCATTGAATTCCGCTTTTTTACCTTTCTCTGTGAGAAACTTTCTCATAGGTTCTATATGGTGTATTGTAGATGTTTTAAGTAATTTTGAGATATCAACTTTTTTCCATGTTTCTGGATGGTTAAATGGAGTGGCATATACAGAATGCATAGTTAATAAGGATGGTAGAATTATATAGAAGGAGACTAAGAATATTCTAAAAATTTGCATATAATTTTATTATTATTTGATATTTTTTAATTCAAACTTTTTCTGCTTTGTAGAGCTTCCTTGGCTATATCGAAATCACTAAATGGTAGTTTTTTATTACCGATTATTTGATAATCTTCGTGACCTTTGCCGGCAATCAGCAAAATATCATCTTCTTGTAGATTATTTATTGTTTCAATAATTGCAATTTTTCTATTATTTATTTCTATATATCTATTAGTGATAGATATAATACCTTGTATAATTTGCTGCCGTATGAATTTTGGGTCTTCATTCCTTGGATTATCGTCAGTGATAATAACCTCATTGGCAATTTGTGCAGCAACTTGCCCCATTAATGCTCTTTTACCACTATCTCTATTACCCCCACAGCCAAAAATTACTTTCAATAACCCCTTATTTGATTTTATTTTTTTTAGTTCTAGCAAGCTTTTTTCTAAGGCATCTGGAGTGTGAGCATAGTCAATAAAAATATTGCTATTAGCTACTCTCTCTAAACGTCCTTTAACTGCTTTAATTTGCGGTAATTTCGATATGACTTGTTCAAAAGGAAAGCCAGTCAAATGCACCATCATAACGGCAATCAGCAAGTTGGTTGCTTGAAAACTACCAACTATATCGGTAGTAAAATTATATTTCTGCCCGTTATAAGTACAAATTGTCCTGTCGATAATTTTTAGATCACCATTCATACCAATGGTTAAAAATTTTATATTACGTTCCTGTAAATAACTTTTGATATAATCTAACTGTTCTATTTCCGAGTTTAGTACAGCAACTCCTGTTTGCGATAAATTATCTGTAAATAATTTTAGCTTGGCTAAAAGATAATTATCCATATTCTTATGATAGTCAAGATGATCTTGACTAAAACTAGTAAAGCAGGCAGCATCTACTTTTATACCACATAATCTTTGTTGTTCTAGACCATGGCTAGAAGCCTCAAAAGCTAGATATTTTGTGCCGTTCTCAGCTAGCTTATGTAGAATATGCCTGAAAGTTACAGGATCAGTAGTAGTAAGAGTCGGGGATTTGTCTAAAATTTCTTGGATGCTTGTTAAATCCAAACCACCCGAACATTCTACGCCAATGGTCCCGATAGAACAGCTGGGTACTCCTAGTAATGTGTATAGTTGCCTACAATAGGATACTACCGAGGTTTTACCATTAGTACCAGTAGCAGCTACCATATATTGTGGTAATAAAGGGTAGAGAATATTAGCAGCTTGGCTTAGTGCCACCCGTGCATCACTCACAAGCGTTATATGTACACCATTAGCGATAATGTTAGGGTTTTTTAAACTTTCAGCATCATCGGTAACAATGAATTTTACTCCTTTGTTTATTACATCATCAATAAACTTATTACCATCCGAACTTACTCCTTTAATGGCGAAGAATAGACTAGTTGATTTAACTAATCTAGAGTCACAACATAAGATATTAGATTCCATCTGAGAGGTAATTTTTAAATAGTCAAATAATTTTTGCAATTTAAATATAGCCTAATTAGTTTTTATGTGTATGTTTACCACGTATATACTTAAATCATTTGAGTATACCAATTCTTGAAATCATAGCAGTATATAGTAGCCCATGTAAAGCTAGTAGATAATTTGTTAACAAGAAATTGAGGATTCCTCATGAAAAAGAAAGATTTATCAATTTTAATAGGTAATAGTCTAGATCATTTTGATACGGCTATTTATAGTTTTCTTGCTCCAATTTTATCAATAATCTTTTTCCCCAAAGACGATCCTATAGTTGCTTTGATCTTAACTTATAGCGTACTAGCAACTGCAATAATTACTAGACCAATTGGGGCAATAATTTTTAGTATAATTGTAAAAAAACGAGGAGCAGCTTTGGCTCTATCCTATTCATTAATAGGCGTTGCTGTTACTACTATGTTAATAGGAGTTATACCAACTTATCAAATGATTGGCTGGTTCTCACCATTGATGCTGCTCATTATTCGAATGATGTTAGCAATTTTTGGTGAAGGAGAACATTGTATTGCCAAATTGTATATTGTAGAAAATAAGACGCAAACTCAAGGAATGAAAGCATCCTATCTATACGAGTTATCAACAATGTTTGGACTTATTATTGCCTCTTTTGTTAGTACAATTCTGATTAGTTCTAATCATCATGAATATTGGCGTTTATGTTTCATATTAGGAGGGAGTACAGGGATTGTAGGGGTTTATCTTAGACGTTATTCCAATATATCTCAAAGAGCAATAGAACAAGAATCCTATATAGCTAACTTGACTAACATTATGTCAAATTCACAAACGTCATTGCAAGAAGCTACTTTAGTAGCAATGAAAAAATCCAGAGAAATGAGGAATGGATTGCTTCATGGGCTTACTATTGCTTGCAATGACTTTGTTAGCTATATATCAAATGTGATATTGAATAATAAGTGCAATATTCTGCGTGTGTCTATAGTTAGTGGCTTTTCCTATATGACATATGTGATACCTTTTGTCGTGATGAATAGTTTTATACCTCTTATTACCTCTATATCTTTGGAGAGGATGATGACGTTTAATACAATCTTATTAATTATGGATGCAGCAATGATTCCAATAATAGGGTCTTTGGTTAAGAAATATCGTCCTGCAAATGTAATGATCATCAGTACTAACATTTTATTTGTTAGCATAGTACCATTGTGGTTATATATGTCTGACGCTTCCTTATGGTATATTAATTTTGTTCGTTTATGGATTATTACGTTAGGGGTAACTTTCTTATGCCCACTAAATTATTGGCTTAATAGTCTATTCCATGGTTCAGATAAATATATGCTGGTTAGTATTGGTGATGCTATAGGTACTTCAATATTTGGAAGATTTACTCCCTCAATATGTATAGCTCTCTGGCATTTTACTGGTTCTTCTATATCTATAGGAATTTACATTGCAATGATTACTTTAGCTACTATATGGGCAGTGAGGAGTATACCATGAAAAACATAATAGATATAGATGTATGACAAGACCGGCATTCCTAATTGCTTTTTTTACAACAATTGTTCGTTATTATGATTATGCTCTTTTTGGTTTATCAGCAACAGTTTTATCCAAGAACTTTTTGCCATTAGGCTCAAATGATAGGCAGATATTATTATTTTTTGCTATATTTAGTATAGCTGTAATAGCTCGCCCTATTGGTTCTATCATTTTTGGCTTTATTAGCGATAAATATGGTAGAATTGTATCAGTTAGAATCTCGGTATTTTTAGCTACTATCTCGACAATTCTTATAGGATTAACTCCTAATTTTGATAGAATTGGCATAGTGGCTACAATAATTTTAATATTTTGTCGTATGACATTTTTAATGAGCTTAGCAGGAGAAAGTGATGCTATAAAAATTTACGTTGTAGAAAAAGTAGGTAAGACTAGCAAGAATTGTGCTAGTGGTATCGTGTCATTTTGTAGTCAGGTTGGGGCATTGCTTGCTGCAGCAATTTATCATTTTTCAACAAAGTTTGAACAAATATCTCATTTATGGCGGATAAATTTTATTATTGGTGGAATCTTTGGTTTATGTATCATAAGTCTAAGGCACTATTTTCGTGAAAGTGAGGAGTTTCTAAAGTCTAAAAAGGATCATAAATCTATAGATTATAACTTTTTTGATTTAGGAAAGATTATAAAAAATTCATTTGGCAGATTTTTCATAGCAATATTAATAAGTGGTTGCATAGGAGGTATTTACCATTTTTTAATTATTTTTTGGGGAGTCTTCGCAGCAAAAAGTGCATTGCTTATAAATAGCAATCAAGCTCAAATTATCAATATAGTCTTAATAACCATTTATGCTATTATGTCAGTGTTCTCTGGTTTTTTAGCCGATAAGATTTATCCTAAGAAACAAATTATTACATCGTTATCATTAAGTTTATTAGTTATAATTATTGTACAATTTCTATTATATAAAGAAATCTCGGTAATTTACTTCCCGGTAATTCTTATCGGACTTGCTCCATTTTACGTAGTGCCATTACAAATTATTGTCCAATCTATGTTTATAACTAACATTAGGGCTAGAATGTGTAGCCTATCGCATTCACTTGGTGGCATGATGCTTTCATCAACAACACCATTTTTTTGTATGTTATTGTGGCAATATTTTAATGCAATATACTTAGTGCTAGGATTTTTTATGCTATTATTACTAATATTGTTCAGTACAGTAATTTTTCTGTATAGTACAAACGTTATAACAAACCACTAGATATAAGGAGAGAATTTTGCAAAAAAAACATAACCTAATAAATTATGACTATAGTGCCTATAATACTTTAAGAAGGTTAATAGCTGATCATGTAAGACCTTATCTAAAACAGATCGGCATGGCAGTATTTTGTATGGTAATTACGGCTGTGTGTACCGCTTGTATCGTTGATTTAGTGCGACCAACTGTTGATCAAATATTTTTAACAGGCAATCGTCAAATGTTATTATTTTTGCCGTTAATGATAGTAATAACATATACTATTAAAGGGATAGCTGAATATTATTCAAGTTATTTAGTTAAATTTATCGGTCAGAGAATTCTAACTGATTTACAAATTAAAATGTATGAACATCTATTATTTGCCGATACTCTCTTTATTCAATCTCAATCATCAGGGCGTTTAATATCACGCTTTACTAACGATATTGCCATGATGCGTGGTGCTGTGTCAAATTTACTAGTAGGATGTGCGAAATATTTTTTGACAGTAGTAGGCCTTATTATAGTGATGTTTAAGTTAGAACCTAGGTTATCCTGTATAGTATTTCTAGCATTTCCAGCAGCAATTTATCCAATACAGAAATTAGGGAGAAAAATTCGTAAAATATCAGGACAAGCGCAAGAGGAATTAGCTAATTATACTTCTAGGTTAGATGAAACTTTTCAGTCAATTAAAATTGTTAAGTCTTTCTTAGGAGAGAAAATTGAAAGCAATCGAGCTTCATTGCTCTCTAGTAATATTTTACGTTTTCTAAAGAAAACTGCAAAATTGGATGCATTAGTCTCACCAATTATGGAAATATTAAGTGGTATTACAGTTGGAGGGCTTATTTGGTATGGTGGATTATTAATCATAGAAGGAAAAACTACTCCAGGAGCATTTTTTGCTTTTATCGCAGCTTTTGTTACAGCTTATAGACCTTTTAAAAGCTTGGTTTCTTTAAATGTAAATTTACAAGAGGGTATTGCTGCAACAAAAAGAGTTTTTAATGTTCTAGATACTGAGCCTATTATTAAAGATAGTGTAAATGCTCAAAATGTTCAATTAGTTAATCCGCAAATAATTTTTCACAATGTCGAGCTAAAATTTAATGATAAAGTAGCTTTAAAGAAAATTAATTTAAAATTAATGCAAGGAAAAACTACAGCTATTGTAGGACGTTCTGGTAGCGGCAAAACTTCATTATCTAATTTATTAGTAAGATTTTATAACCCAACTAGTGGGCAAATTTTAATTGATGATTACGATATTAAAGACATAAAAATTGACTCTTTAAGACGGCAAATCTCTTTAGTAACGCAAGATACTACATTATTTGACACTAGCGTTGCAGAAAATATTGCTTATGGTAATCCAAATGCTACTCACAGTGAAATTATTACCGCGGCAAAATATGCTGATGCTGATGAATTTATTTCGCACCTTCCATTTGGCTATGATACGATGATTGGCAATCAAGGTACAACACTTTCAGGTGGCCAGCGTCAACGTTTAGCGATAGCTAGAGCATTTTTGAAGCCGGCAGCAATTTTAGTTTGGGATGAGGCAACAAGTTCGTTAGATCAAAATTCTGAGCGATTAATTTTAAATTCTTTAGTAAATCTTCGCAAAGGTAAGACTACCTTAATTATAACCCATCGTTTATCGAGTATTAAGGACGTTGATCACATAGTTGTTATGAAATCTGGTATGATATTTGAACAAGGAACTCATTCGCAGCTTATAGACAATAAAGCCGAATATTATAAATTATATCATAAGGAATTAGAGGAGGGGGATAAGTGAACATAAAGGGAGTAATTGTCTATTTATACAACAACAAAATACAAAAACATTCATCTTTTTTAAAAATAGATAAAAAATCCTTGGTAATAATTTATATTTTAGTTTAATCTATACATTGAATATAAAAAATATTTATGGTTTTTATGGAAGAAGATATTAATTATTGGGACAACTCAAAGTATGCACCTTGTCAATATGCTACTAGGTTACTGGACAAATTACGTAAGATGAATGAGAAAATAAACAGGTCAATAGATATTGATGAGGTTAAAAAGGCTATTTATTACGCCAAGAAATATCATGGCAGCCAAATGAGGCAGTCAGGCGAGCCTTATTACTCTCATCCACTAGAGGTGGCGTATATGATCTCTGATTATCTTTACCGCACTGACATTCTTGTTACCAGCATATTGCATGACACCATTGAGGATACAAAACTTACCAAAAAGATGATTGCCTATATCTTTGGGGAGCAGGTTGCTAGTCAAGTAGAAGACTTAAGCAGGAACAAGTCTCACGGGAAGATTAGCTCGGCAGAAACATTAGATATATTACTCCAACAAGAAAAATATGATGTGGCATTGATTAAATTATTTGACCGAGTTCACAACTTACAAACTCTAGGAGTTAAATCACCTGAAAAAGCTAGGAAGATTATTGAAGAAACCGTAAAAAATTTTATAATCATTGCTATGCATTTAAAAATACCAACAATAACACAAGACTTAACTGCATTATGTTATAAAAATTTATCCATACAGCAGTTTGATCAACATAATCATCAAAATTCTATGGATAATTCGCCACTTTCTCCAACTTTTCAAAATGTAATAGCCCGTATGCGAACCCCACAATTGTAGGGATCATAATAACCCATAATCCCCAATAGCCAAAATGGTTAACAAGATAAGTGAAGCCAAAAGCAGTAATAACGGATACGAAAGCACGTGATATAGCGAATATAATGCTAGCACAGGTGAAACGTTTAAATACAGGAAAATGTTTATAAATAATTGGCATAGCAGGACCTAAACATTCGTTAAATAAAATGATAAAGAATTGAATTAAAAATAACTCAAACGGAGAATGAAGATTATTTAAAAAATATGGACAAAATATGATAAAAATAGAACATATTATGAGTATAATTTTCATGGTTAATAGTGGATATATTTTGTAACTTAAATAAGATAATATTGATACGACCAAGAGCTGTATTAGACATAGAATAAAATTATGATGAATAACCTCAGCAATTGTATAACCAAAGTTATTTTGTAAAATATTACTACAATATATATAAATAAAATCAAAACCTACAGGTAAAGCACATTGTAAGAAAAAAAGAGCTAATATTGTTTTTTTATTAACTTTTTCTGTCCAAATAGGATTGTTTACTAAAGTACTGGTATCTGTATTAGTTTGTGCAAAAACTTTTTTTAGTTGACGTTTGGCATCAGCAAATTCTGGTGTTTCTCGTAGCTTCGTTCTTGCAACAGAACCAATCAGTGCAATTACTGCACCTATCCAAAATGCTGCACGCCAGTTAAAATCATGAATAGTAACAAGTGAGGCAATCCCTAAAGCACCTAACGCTCCTAGGGAAGCAAAAACTCCTAATGATCCGACAATTGCATATTGGGCTGGTGGGTTAATCGTTTCCGTTATATAAAGTTCAGCACCTACTACTTCGCCCATAGAAGACATGCCTTGCATAACACGGCAGATAGTCACTACCCAAGCTGCTAGGTTTCCTATTTGAGCATAAGTAGGGAGATTAGCCATGATAAGACATGACATAGCCATCATGAAAGTTGTAATAATAATTGTTGACTTACGCCCTACATGATCACCTATCCAACCAAATATTAACGCACCAACCGGTCGAAAAACAAATGTAGAACAAAAGGCAAAAGCTATCACTAAAGAGCTAGAGTGAGGATCATTCGGCTCAAAAAACAACTCATTAAGAAACGCCGCCATATGTACATATAACATCAGATCAAAATACTCTAAGAACGTCCCAATTGAAAGTAATCCGACGGCTTCTTTTTGCTCTCTCGTTAGGCTGGTTTGGGGATAGATAACCCTGCCATCTGCTTGTACAAATTTACTCATATTAGTGTTTAAACCCTTAAGTTATATTGTTTAGAGTTGTATATAATTGTGTTAAAAAACCCCCTATACCAATTGGCGTAGGGGATGACGATTTATGGAATTGATACTACATAATTTCACAACACATATGGAATTTAACAGTTTCAGCTAGTGCTGTATCGTCTTCCGAGTCAGATGTACCAAGGCAAGTTTCGTACGAAGCATTATGCTGGGAAGAAGATGCTCCCTGATATGAGTGAAATTGTTGACAATGCTATTCTAATTGTCTATCAGCCCAACTTGAAGCAGACACAGAAATTTCTTCATCCTTGTTAGGATATTTTGTGGTGATTGCCTTAATAGCATTAACCCATTGCCCTACCTCTGAAGAAACATCAGTATAGACTCGTGTAGCATCCTTCTTAAATATTCCTAAACTGCACTCTTAAACAGATCGAGACTTACCTTGTCTTCTTCTTTCCCGTTACCTTTATCCCCATCATCAAAATCATCAACCATTTTATATTTTGCCATGCTATTAGGTTGATTTATGTTACCATATTTTAATTAGAATCAATTCTAAAATAATAGTCAAATTAATTTTTAGTAAAAAAATTAATTATTTCTTCATATATAAACAATATCCAATATTCTACTCGCATAACTATATTAATTCTGATATTTAACATCCTTTGATCTAAGCCTATATTTTTACCAAATATCTCTTTCCCCCCTTCTAATTTGTTTATAGAATTGTGATATTGTTACAACCAAGATTTATTATTTCAATTTTCGATATTATAATTTTCTTGCTATCGTTCAACCAAATCATCAATATCTATTAATATTAATAAATATATTAAGGTGAATAAATGATAGGATATCAGCAAGAACAAAGAAGCCTCACTAAAGAACAAAAAGAAGCAGTTGGATTACTTTCAATCGGTACATTTTTGGAGTATTTTGATCTGATGCTTTATGTGCATTTAGCCGTATTACTAAATGAGTTATTTTTTCCTAAATATGAAGCTTTTGCTGCATCTATACTGACAGCTTTTGCCTTTTGTTCTACTTTTATTCTCCGTCCAATTGGAGCATTAATTTTTGGTTATATCGGGGATAGAGTAGGACGTAAAGCAACAGTTATTATTACCACTATTATGATGGCAATTTCATGTGTAATAATGGCCAATGTTCCAACTTATGCCCAAATTGGCATTACCGCTTCTGTAATAATTACGGTTTGTCGTGTACTACAAGGTATGTCATCAGTAGGCGAAATAGTAGGAGCAGAACTTTATTTAACAGAAACTATAAAACCACCAATACAATATCCAGTAGTAGCCTTTATTGCCGTTGCTTCTGTTATAGGTACAGTAGCTGCTTTAGGTATTGCTTCGCTTGTTACATCTTACGGTTTTAATTGGCGTATTGCTTTTTGGATCGGAGCAGTAATTGCTTTGATTGGCGGTATTGCTAGAACAACTCTCAGAGAAACACCTGAGTTTGTCAATGCAAAACTTCGATTAAAAAAGAAATATGAGAAAGCTAATATTGATATAAAAGAATTAGACAATGACCCAATTGTTAACGAAAAAGTTAATAAACAATCAGTATTGTATTTGTTTATAATTAACTGTGCGTGTCCTGTATCTTTTTATTTTGCTTATATACATTGTGGCAATCTCCTAAAAAGTTCTTTTGGCTATAGTGCGGAACAAGTAATACACCAAAATTTTATTGTTTCAATGATACAGTTGGCTGGTATGTCATTTATAAGCTATTTAAGTTATAGGATATATCCACTGAAAATCCTAAAGGTAAAATTTGTAATATTCTCTATTTTTATTTTATGTTCTCCTTATATTTTGAACAATATAACCAATCCATTTTTTCTATTTTTACTTCAAGCTGTTCTTGTACTATTCGATTTTGGTCGTGTACCAGCTGTTTCGATATTTCTCAGACATTTTCCAGTGTTTAAGCGTTATACTTACAATAGTATGATATATGCTGTAGCACGTGCTTTTATGTATGTTATTACCTCTTTTGGTATTATTTTTTTAACAAAATATTTTGGTCATTGGGGATTATTAATTATTATGATTCCAATAGGTCTAGGATTTGCTTTTGCTTTGTGTCATTTTCAAAAGTTAGAGCAGGAAGCCGGTATTTATGTCGGCTAATTGTTGTAGAATCTAAGGGGCATGCAGTAATTGATAAATGTTTGTAACATAAAGCAGTTAGTATATTTTCTAGTTGTGTTGTTTTATAATACATGCTGACAGTTATAAAACTTTTAAAAGTTTCCTCTATAATCTTCTTAATCTTTTCTGGAGATTTTACACCAACAGTTTCTAAATTATGAATCCGATCAAAAAGTTTAATCAATGCTACATCATGTTTTTTTTGCTGAATTAATAAATCTAGTGTTTCCGCTGAGCTAATCTTGCCATGAGGCTTGACCCTAGTCAGGTCTTCTACTTGACTAGCCACTTGACTGCCAAAGATGTAAGCAATCATGGGTTCAGTCAGTTTTGTATCTTCAATGGTATCGTGCAGTAATGCGGTAACAATCATGTCTGTTCTAAACAATCGTGGAATTTCTAAGGCTGTGTACTGGGCAAGCATATAAGCCACTTCAATCGGATGCGAGTAATAAGGTTCACCAGACTGCCTCATTTGACTACCATGATATTTTTTAGCATAGTAGATGCCTTTTTTGACTTCATACATGTTTATTGGTTGCTTTACTTTTTCATTTAGCAAAATTAACTCCTTAAGCAACCTCTCAGCATATGCACAATACTGGTATTTTGAATTATCCCAATAGTTATTAACATCTTCCATAATAAACCATGATATTTTAATTATAAAGTTATTGTAAACTAAAATTCTGACTATTTAAAGCATTTATTGCTTTTTATTTTTAAAAAGATGCATATTTTCTAACCTATGTTGTATAAATTTTTTTATAAATATGCTTAGTGGGTAGGAAAAATATGATATAATTCAACTATAATGATTATATAAAAGAGGATAAGATGAGTAAAGATACTTCAGAGAGTAATAACTGTAGTGTTCTAACAGTAACTAGCACTGCACCACAACATGATATAGTTAAGATGGGAAATATTGAGTTAGTACGCAGAATGTTAAAGTCGCCTAACTTTAATATTAATGCCAAAGATATAAATGGCAGAACTCCATTAGACCTCCTTCGAAACTCTACTTCTGCTGGTGATTTGTACATCGATGCGGTACTCGAATCCGTAACGGAATTAGAGTACGCTGCGGTTCGAGGTGAAGCGTCTCCTTCAAATCTCTCAGCACAAGCGAGTTTCGAAAGAGGTCTATTATATAGCTAACTTGGAAATATTTTTAACCATAGCTATTTCGTTACTGCTAGGAGGCGTGGTAAGCACGACTTTAAAAGTTAAAAAATGGGACAATCATTATCCCCAAAGAGGATTAAACTATAAATTGCTATTTTAGAAAATGCTCATTCACCCCTTGTTTTACGCTCTAATTCTTTACATCATTTGAGTGTAGATAATTTAAGCGGATGATGATCTAAAGCCTGTTTTAGATGCTTTGTTTGTATATGTGTGTAAATTTGGGTAGTACTAATATCAGCATGTCCAAGTAGTTCTTGAATTACCCTAAGATCTGCACCGCCTTCTAACAAATGGCTTGCAAAACTGTGACGTAAAGTATGTGGGGAGATATTACTTGGGTCTAGCCCAGCCTTAATAGATGCTTGTTTTAACAGAATTGCGAAATTCTGCCTAGTCATATGACCATTAGTTGAAGAAGAGCAAAATAAATAAATTTGACTTTTAGGGTGTTTTTTGCTTATAAATTTACTACGAATAGTTAAATAATCAGACAAACTTATGGTAGCCTGTTCATTGATTATCACCATTCTTTCTTTATTACCTTTACCGATTATTGAAAATATTTTTCTAATATTTTGGGACATTTGATTTACTAAAATATCAGTTAACCTTATACTGACAAGCTCAGAAACACGTAACCCACTTGCATATAATAAATGAATCATTGCTTTTAGGCGTATGGAATCAGGATTTTTGTCTTGATTGCAATAGAAAAGTAAATCTTTGATTTTATCAATTGATAATGTAGAAGGAAGTTTAGCTTGATATCTTGGTAAATCTACCATCAAAACAGGATTATAATTGGTATGCTTTTCGCTAATTAAAAATTCATAATAGTTTTTTATAGTGGATATCTTCCGGTTGATTGATCTTGCCTGCAAGCCATTTCCCGCCAAATATTCTATCCAGTCTCTAATATTTTCAGCTTTAATATTCAGCTCTAACAATTTATTCTGTGATAAAAATTTCTGGAAATCTAACAGATCACCTTTGTAGCCAAGTACGGAATTATTAGCTACACCACGCTCCGCTATCATCATTTCTAGGAATTGTTCGATAAACTCTACCATATTACGTACAGTTTGTTTTAATGGAGGCCAGGGCCGGAATCGAACCGGCGCATTGAGGATTTGCAGTCCACGGCATTACCACTTTGCTACCTAGCCTAAAGAGCTGAGATACTAACCAATATTAGAGCAAAAGGCAACTTATTTTTCTTTTGTTTTAGGTAGGGTAATATTTTTTTATAACTTATACTTTGTTATCCTTCTAAAATATGCTATACTACCACAGAGTAAAATTAGTCTGTATTGTATACTAATTCTGTTTCGAAGAATTGTTATTTGAAAATATCAAGGACTCCCGTACCGTATGTACGTCTAGTGTGTTCTCTCCTCATTTTCAAATCTAATTTGGAGTCACATTCAAGTATATTTAGGGAGTGTTATCTTTAGTATTGTGATTTGCAAAATATCTATAGTTATGATTTAATTATTTGCAACTCACTGACACAAATTCAAATCAATTGACCATGGTCTAAGTTTTTATAATGGAAAGGAGTAAGCATGTCAACATCGTCTGAATTTAAAGTAGGAGAAAGAATTGTATATCCATCTCATGGAGTTGGAGAGATAGTAAATGTAGAACACCAAATCATAGCTGGTACTGATATTAAGGTTTATGTAATATCATTCCCTCAAGACAAAATGACTTTGAAAGTACCGGTAAACAGAGCTGCTATTTCGGGTCTTAGAAAACTTGTTAGTAAAACTGATTTAGCTGTAATATATTCAACGCTTCAGGGTAAAGCTAAGCAAGGTAATAGGATGTGGAGTAGAAGAGCACAAGAATATGAGGGTAAAATAAATTCTGGTAATGTAGTATCTGTAGCAGAAGTGGTACGAGATCTCTATAAAAATGTTGATAGTGACCGATCTTATAGTGAAAGGACTATTTATGAATCAGCCTTAAATAGGCTAGCTGGGGAGCTTGCAATTCTTGAGAATATAAATCCTGACGAAGCAATTAATAAATTAATTGAAGTATTGAGAGATAAGCTCGCTGCGTAAATTGAAAATTCATTTTCCCGAGGTGATATACTGCTATGATTTCAAGGAGTTGATAGACGATAGTATACTCAAATGATTTGAAGAATTGGATTTGAAAATGAATGGTGAGCAAGCGGAACGTGCATATAGTATAGTCACGCATGCGAATCCATGATATTTTCAAAAAACAATTCTTCAAAGCAGAAGAGTATATAACTTCAGGAAGAGCTAGGCAGTAGCAAAGTCGAGCAGTGTAACGTACATGAGTAATGGGGCAGCTTCAATCTTTAGGTCACGGGAATCTTAATTCTTGAAGTTCTACCTAAGTAGAATAAATTTATTTAAACATTACCTCCAGTAATGCGTACTATATTTGCCCCGCAACTGGTTAGTTTTTTCTCCAATGTTTGGTATCCACGATCTAAGTGGTAGATTCGGTGTATTCTTGTTGTATCGTTGGCGGCAAGTCCAGCTAATACTAGGGATACTGATGCTCTGAGGTCGCTTGCCATTACTTCTGCTCCTGTCAAAAAAGGTATACCCCGTATTATAGCACTCTTTCCGTTAACTGTTATATTTGCACCCATTCTGCATAATTCAGGAACATGCATAAAGCGATTCTCAAAAATATTTTCTGTAATTATAGAAGAACCTTTGCAAAGAGTCATAAGGCTCATAAACTGAGCTTGTAAGTCTGTTGCAAAACCTGGATATGGGTTTGTATGGATGTCCACAGGATTTAATTTACCTACATAAGAGACTCTTAAACCATTATCAATAGGTAAAATTTCTATACCAGCTTCAATAAGCTTTAATACTATATTTTCAACGATATTATTGCTGATTCCATAAATGTTTAAATTGCCTTTAGTAATAGCAGCAGCAATCATGTAAGTACCGGCTTCAATACGATCCGGCATAATTGAATAATTGACATTTTTTAAATGAGATCTACCAATTATTCTTATTTCGTTTGTAGCAATTCCATCTATTTCTGCACCCATTTTGCTAAGACAATGGCACAGATCAATGATTTCTGGTTCTCTAGCACAGTTAAATAATATTGTTTCTCCTTCAGCCAAAGTAGCAGCCATTATGGCGTTAATTGTTGCTCCAACAGATATTTTATTAAAAACAAAATGTACAGCTTTTAATCTACCTTTAATTGTAGCATTAATATAACCATGATCGACGTCAATATTTGCCCCCATAGCTTGTAGAACTGCTACATGTAGATCCACTTGTCGAGCACCTATAGCACATCCTCCAGGTAAGGAAACCTTAGCTTTAGAAAATCTAGAGAGTAGAGGCCCTAGAACCCAAATAGAAGCACGCATTTTACGTACTATATCATATGGTGCAGTAAAATTATTAATATTGCTGCTGTCGATATCCATGCTCAATTGATCTTGATGATCAGTTACAGTAACAACGCTACCTAAATTCTCAAGTAATTTTTTCATTGTGAGAATATCAGTAAGCTTTGGAACATTGTTAATACTAAGCTTATCTGTAAGTAATGCTGCAGTCATAATTGGTAGGGCCGAATTTTTAGCACCACTAATGCTAATACTACCTTCAAGAGGGATACCGCCTTTAATTATCAAACTGTCCATGGAAAAATCCTATATATTACTTAACAAAAACTTGAAAATTAGTTTACCACTTTTCAAGTTTTTAGGTAAAAAGGTAAAAATTGAGTAGCAAAATTGAAGTAAAGGCTTCGATTTTGCTACAAAACAATAATAGATATCTTTGACAAACTCTACTTTTGTTGGTAACTTATTCGTGCTATCGGTGCTCTGCTCCTCACATACATCATCGTCCGCTGCGGGTCAATATTCCGTGGCTTCTTTAAATTCCTCAGCATAAGTGAGTTTGCCAAAGTCTAATCAATATCAAGTTTTACCGTTTTTCTCTCCTTTATTGTCAAGAGCTGTTCCAAGTATGTCTCCTAGACTAGCAGCACTATCAGCAGAACCATATTCTTTGATAGCTTTTTCTCTCTTTTCTATTTCAAGTGCTTTTATTGACAAAGTAACTTTACGAGATGCCTTATCAATGGTAATGATTTTTGCATCAATTCTGTCATTAGGGACAAATCTTTCAGTTTTTTGATCAGCTTTTTCACTAGAAAGATCAGCTTTTTTGATGAAGCCCGGTATTTTGTCGTCTAAAATAACTTCTATCCCATCATCTTTAACTTCAGTAACTGAGCAAGTAACGACCATATTTTTTTTGTACATGCCAAATTCATCTTGCTGGGGGTCAAAGCTTAGTTGTTTAATACCTAAGCTTATACGTTCCTTTTCAATATCAATTGATAAGACTTTACACTCTATTTGATCATTCTTTTTATATGTTTTTAACAGCTCAGTACCATTGCCTTCCCAACTTATATCTGTTTCATGAATCATACCATCAATGTTGTCATCAAGTGCTACAAACATACCAAAGTCAGTGATATTTCGTATTGGTGCTTTAATTATACTACCTATTGCATGACTATGTGCAAACCCAATAATTGGGTTATCTTGACACTGTTTAATACTTAGAGATATTCTATGTTTATCGGTATCAACTTCTAGAATTGTGAATTGAACTTCTTGACCAATAGTAAGCATTTTCTTAGGATGTTGATTTGATTTTACCCAACTAATTTCACTTGAATGAACGAGCCCTTCAATACCATCTTTTAATTCAATAAATACCCCATAATCAGCAATATTTGTTACTTTGCCAGTCATTATTTTGCCAACTGGGAATTCTTCTTTTATACTTTGCCATGGATTATGATCAAGTTGCTTCATACCAAGTGAAATTCTCTTAGTTTCTTCATTAAATTTTATAACTATAACTCTAACCTTTTGATCTAGAGATAAAACTTCAGAAGGGTGATTTATTCTGCTCCATGAAATATCAGTAACGTGCAATAGACCGTCTACATTACCTGAATTACCTAAAGCAATAAACGCACCGTAATCAGTGATATTTTTTACTGTACCATCTAATATTATTCCTTCCTTAATTTTCGATAACATTTCGTCTCTAGCCTCAGATCTTGATTCCTCAAGTATAGCTCTTCTAGAAACTACGATATTACCAAGTTTCTTATCCATCTTTAAAATTTGGAATGGCTGCTTGATACCCATTAACGAAGCAATATCTTTTATTGGTCTAACATCTACCTGACTTCCAGGTAAGAAGGCAACAACCCCTGATACGTCAACAGTAAATCCACCTTTAACACGTCCGAATATTACACCATCAACAAACTGTTTATTGGCACATGCAATTTCTAAATGTCCCCATGATTCTTCTCTAATGGCCTTTTCACGACTTAATATAGTTCTACCGTTACGTCCTTCAATTTTCTCAATATATACATCAACTATCTCGCCAACTTCTGGTAAAGGTTGATTACTAACTAGAGCAAATTCTTCTATAGGAACTCTGCCTTCATTCTTTAATCCAACATCAACTATGATAATGCCTTTAGCAATCCCTACTACTTGACCTTTGACAACAGTACCTTCTTTTACGTGACTAGTACTTACGGCTTCAAGCATTTGTGCAAAATCTTCGTGAGATTGAATGCTAATTTCAGCAAGCTGAGAAACAAATTTTTTCTTAAATTTTTGCATATTATTCTCTAATACTAGTTGTGCCGTCTAGTATAAAAATTATAGTTAATTGACTTGAATTTACATAAGCAAGTTGTTCTTTGCCTTAAGTAATCAAATTCAACTAAATTAACTATGAATGGTTAATAAAATGTAGATAAAACAACCTATGGCACATAAAATATGTTGATGTTACCTAACTGAAATAAACTCCATGATCTTATCAATCACTTCTTTTGGTGATAGATAAGAAGTATCAATTTCTAAAGCTCCTTGTGGGGGAAGAGTTGGAGCAATATCACGCTCTATATCCCGTTTGTCTCTTATTTTTAGTTGTTCCAAAACTGTATCAAATATATATTCTCCTCCTTTTTCTTGCAACTCTTTATATCTTCTCTTTGCTCTAATAACAATATCTGCTCTGATAAAAATCTTTAAGTCAGCATTTGGGGTCACTACTGTTCCAATATCTCTACCTTCCATTATAATTCTAGGAGTTGTTTTTATTAATTTTCCTAGATATTTTCCTAGGTTATTTCTTACTTCCGGTATAATAGCAATTTTTGATGCTACATTACCTACAATCTCACTATCAAGTTCTGAATTTTGTACATATTCCGTAGATTTGGATAATTCAATTATTCCATTTATGTCAGTAAGATCAATTTTTTGGTTTATACAAGAAATAGCAAGGCTTCTATATACAATACTTGATTGAAAGTAAGTAAGCTTAAGTTTTTGTGCTAACATTTGACCAATTGTACTCTTACCCGATGCTGCTGGACCATCCAGTGCCACTACAAAATTATTGCTAATATTAAAAGCTTGAGATTTTAAGGTCATTTACTTAATAATTTTATGCTGAATTCTAGCTGAATATTTAAAATAATGCAAATAAAACTTGAAATTGAAGCTATTATGGATTAGACATGTTACTATGAAAACTTAATATATATTTCAAATGATTTGAAGAATTGGGACAACAAACAAGGGGTAACCGGACTAGGCGTACATTTGCTACGTGAGTACGCGATAGACTCTGCAAGTATTTGAAAAAGCAATTCTTTAAAGCAGAAGAGTATACTTTGTTGTTTTAAGTATAAAATTAAATCAGAAAAGCAAGGGCGGTTAGCTCAGTTGGTTAGAGCATTACGTTGACATCGTAAAGGTCGGTGGTTCGAGTCCACTATCGCCCACCAAACTTTTATTATATATTAACATCAATTTGTATTTAGGTTGTTTTTGGCGACAGGACCTAAATACAAATTGATGTTAAATATTGTTAAAAAAAGATCTAGGTGGTATTAGTGGTCAGGTATTTTTGTGTTATACTGTTGTTAGTTGCTAACTTCAATAGTTATGCCATAGAAACTATAGTTATAGAGCGAGGACATGTTGATCCAATACCGATAGCCATTAATAAATTTGATGCAGATGATAGTGCGAATAGTGTAATTGGTGCTGATATAATTAGTGTAATATCTAATGATCTAAAGATTTCCGGCATGTTCCACCCAATTTCTACTGCTTCTTTTATAGAACAAATTGTGGGGATAAAACATAAGCCTCTTTTTGCTGCTTGGCGACACATTAATGCTAATCTTCTGATTAATGGTGAAGTTGTAAAGCTCTCTTCTAGTAAGCTAAAGGTTAGTTTTATATTATGGGATGCAAGCTTAGAAAAAGATCTTATAGGTGAGGTTTTTGAAATACCCACACATTTATGGCGTAGAGTAGCACATAAAATAGCTGATAAAATTTATGAGAAAATTACTGGAGATTTAGGTTATTTTGATACAAAAATAGTATATGTGTCAGAGAGTGGACCTTATCTAAAACGAGTAAAGAAAATAGCTATGATGGATCATGATGGTGCTAATCATAAATATCTGTCAGATGGTAAAAATTTGGTTCTTACTCCAAGATTTTCACCACAAGCAGATAAAATCATGTATCTATCCTATATTCACAAGCAGAAACCACATGTTTATGTTCGTGATCTTAAAACAGGTAAGGAAAGATTGGTTGGTAATTTTCCTGGTATGTCCTTTGCTCCAAGATTCTCACCCCAAGGAAACAAAGCTATAATGTCGATAGCAAGAAAGGGAGCTACGCATATTTTTGAAATTGATCTGAATAATATGGCGACTAACCAGTTGACCCATGGTGTTGGTATTAATACCTCTCCTAGCTATTCACCTGATGGCAGTAAAATAGTTTTTAATTCTGATCGAAGTGGAACAAGACAATTATATATTATGAATTCTGATGGTTCAAATATTGAACGTATAAGTTTTGGTGGAGGAGTTTATGCTGCACCAAGTTGGTCGCCTAGAGGAGATTACATAGCGTTTACAAAAATATCTCAAGGTGAAGGTTTTACAATTGGGGTCATGAAAGCCTTTGCCTATGGTGAGAATACTGAAAGAATTATAACTAGTGGATATCTAGTTGAAAGTCCATGCTGGTCACCCAATGGTAGGATAATTATGTTTGCTAAAGGCTGGCCTCCTAGAAACAAAACAGCAGGTAAAAATCGTATATATTCCATTGATTTGACTGGTTATAATGAAAGAGAGATTCTCACCCCTCAAGATGCTTCTGATCCTGAGTGGTCAAGAATGTTAAATTGACTAGGTTCTTATATCTTAAAAACATATTATAACCTTGATATAAGAATTATTAATTCTTATATCGATACTTGCTTTATTATAAGGAAAAATGCACTCTTGAAGCGGCTGACGCGAGTGCATTTTAACTTTTTTCATCATTCAATATGTGATTTTAATAATTAAAATCACATATTGAATGGAGTATTATATTTTAACAATCAGGTGGGCAGCCGCTTCAAACCTGATTGTTTCTATATATAATACTGAATTCGATGTAACTTGTTACATCGAATTCAGGTTATAATACCATTTCCCAAAACTAAATTGCTACTCGGAGTACGAGTGTCGGCTACCTTCGCGTACAACTAGTACGTGAGGAGCGGAGATCATGAAGTACGACGATATGATGATTAGTTTTCGGAAATGGTATTATAAGAACCTAGGGCTAACCTATTGCCGGTATAGCTCAGCTGGCAGAGCGACGCATTCGTAACGCGTAGGTCGGGGGTTCAATTCCCTCTATCGGCACCATAAATATTATATCTTTTTGGCAAACTCGCTTATGCTGAGGAATTTAAAGAAGCCATGGAATCTCGACCCGCAGTGAACGATGATGTACGTGAGGAACAACAGTAGCTGGTATCACGTACAAATTACTGCATAGTACCTTACATTTTTCTATAATCGTCATAGCAAGGCTCTTTAGATGCCGGGGCGATCTAGGTAAACAGCGAAGCTGTTTTTTTAGAGTAACGCTTCGCGTATCCTAGATTGCCACGTCGGCGATTTCATCGCCTCCTCGTAATGACGGTCAGAACCCTTCTTAATAGTGGTTACATAAAAAATGTAGGGTACTATGAAATTACCGATAGAAGTAGAGTTTGCCGAAGATATCTATTGTAATACAATAACATCACCTTATACGATATATACAATTCGACTTTCAAGCTGTTGGATTATCTAAGCTAAAAACCTTTTTATTATCATCATAGGAGAAGATTTCTGCATATCTTCCTAAACCTATTATAGACTTTAAAGTTATAGTGGCATCTTCACTAGATAATGTATCCTCAAGCTGTGTCTTAAAACGCGAAAGAGGTGCTTTATGATCTAAACGTTGATGTAAAATTTTACAAATGTAGGATGCAAGGGGAATATTGTCAAGTAAATGCTGAGCAAGCATTTTTTTTCTATCTTCTAAACTACTTGTGAAAAAAAGCTTGCCATGTTTATTTAATTTTATACTCTCAGAAGTAACATTAGCAAAATTTAATATTTGCAAAGCTCCAACAATATGTAAAATTTCCCCCATATTGTTAATATGAAAAATCTTAGATAATTCTGATAAATTTGCAGAACCTTTGTATGGCGATGCAGAAAGTGCCTCAATGCTACCGATCAGTTCATTTACCGACAAATGAATTTTTTGATCGATGTTGCCAACAATAGCTTTCTGTTTATTACTAACAGGCAAAGGTGGTTTTTCATAGGCTGATACCATGAGAGCATAAATTTTATCTACCATAGTACGAAATTCCATACTTTGAACATCACGTAAACGAGGGAGGGTAATTGCTAATTCTGATACAATACGCCCAGGATTAGATGAAAGTATTAACACTTTGTCAGCCATAGTTACTGCTTCTTCAATCGAATGAGTTACCAATACCACCGACTGCATTTGAGTTTTTCCACTACTCCACAGATCAAGAAAGTCATTCTTTAAGGTATTAGCAGTTAGAACATCAAGAGCGGAAAAAGCTTCATCCATAAGTAAAATTTCTGGTCTGAGAACTAATGCTCTAGCAAAACCTACTCGTTGCTTCATGCCACCTGATAATTCTTTTGGATATGCTGACTCAAAACCATCAAGTCCTATCATATCTATGGCCTCTAATGCACGTTTGCGACGTTCATACTCAGAAATATTGAAACTTTTTAAACCTAGCTCAACATTCTCAAAAACAGTCAACCATGGAAAAAGTGCAAATGTTTGGAAAATCATACTAATATCACAACGATCACGAAAAGCAGGTTTTTTATTTAGTATTACTTTACCTTTAACTGGTTTTGTAAAACCTGCGATAATTCTTAGTAATGTTGATTTCCCAGATCCAGATTTTCCCAGTATCGCAACTATCTCATTAGGTTTTAGTTTTAGAGTAACATTATCTAGTATCTTTTGCGTACTATGATCATCTTTTGTAAAACTTTGTGTAATTGATATTAATTCAAGTAAATTATTATTCATAGGTATTACTCTTTTTGTAAAATGGTCAACTTGAATGATAAAAAAAGTTAAAATGCACTCTCGTCAGCCGCTTCAAGAATGCATTTTTCTGAATATTTTAGCCAGTTTTGGATTAAAATTAAAAATTTTAATCCAAAACTGAAGTTAACTAATGATAATAAAGTAAATATTCTTTGCTAAATCCATTACAATTGTGCTACATTCCGTAGTGCATTTCTCAATTACTATAAAATCATAGTTTTGAGATAACCTAACGTAAGAAAATTATTGATGGAATTAATTTCTTTGATTATTAATTATTTTCTAATAATCTAAAATATAGTATAATTTACAAGAAAATTAAGTAAAAATGTTTAACATTGCATCAAAAGATAAACAACTAGATAGAACTACAGTATCTAGTGTTTTTTATAAATTAGGACAAAAAGAAAAAAAAGAAAAGACTAGAATTAGTGAGTTATTAGTTGATTTTCATGAAAACGGTCTTCTATTAACGATACTTTTTTTTGCAATACCAGTTGCAATTCCGCTGCCATATCCTCCAGGTTTTACTACTATAGTAGGTATTCCTTTGATGATTCTATCTATGCAGATGTTGCTTGGCTTTAGACAAGTTTCTTTACCATCCAAAATTAATAACTATCAAATTAGCAATGATATACTTATTAATATAAGTGACAAGATTGTACCAAAGATTAAATTTGTAGAAAAATATATACGACCAAGATTTAGTTTCGCAGCCTCTATATATTGTGAACAATTTATTGGTTTAATATCGCTGATTTGCTCTATTGCTATATCAATACCTTTACCTCTAACTAACGCTGTACCTGCACTGGGCATTACAATAATGGCATTAGGTCTTTTAAACCGAGATGGATTAACTATAGTTCTTGGATTTATTACCTCTATAGTTGGACTTATTATAGCTTTTATAGCAATCTCTGCTAGCTGGATTAGTATTAAATATTTATTTAATCTATTCTTCTGATATAATAAATATTAAATTTGTACAAAAGGTGAAAGCCGCTACTATAGAATCTTTTTCAAATGAAACAAAAATTATATCAAGGCTCAAGTAAAGCTCTTTATCAGTCACAAGAAGATTTTGCTTTTATTATGGCGTTTACTGACAAAATTACTTTAGAAAACGGAGAGATTTTTGATATTTCGGGTAAAGGGGTGCTGAATAATAATATTTCGTCCTTCATAATGAGCAGACTTGATATGGTAGGAATAGATAACCACCTAATTGAAAAAATTAACATGCGTGAGCAATTAATACAATCTGTAGATATTTTCCCCGTTCAAATATTAGTTTCTACAGTAGCTTGCGGTAGGTTTGTAAAAGAATTCTCTATGGAAGAAGGATACGTATTTGATCATCCAATTATCGATTTTAGAGTTAGAAGTAGTGAGTTAAAGCATCCTATAATTAATGAACACCAAATACTAAATTTTGGTTGGTTAAGTAAACAAGAAATTGATGAAGTAAAACATAAAGCCATAAGAACATACGATTTTTTAAGTGGATTATTTACAGGTATTGGTATAAGGCTTGTTGAATGCAAACTAGAATTTGGCAGAGTGTTTAATGGTGAGGAATTTATGGTAATGTTGGCTGATGAAATTAGCCCGGATAATTGTCGTTTATGGAATATGAATAATAATGAGAAACTTGGAGCAGAAATGATTGCCAGTGATCCAGAAAAAGCTCTGAAATCTTATCAGGCAATAGCTGATTTATTAAAAGATAGAACTTTTTAAGTACACTCAAATGCTTTGAAGAATTGGATTTGAAAATGAATGGTGAGCATGCAAATCCATGATATTTTCAAAAAACAATTTGTAGGAGCAGAAGAGTGTATATAGTATACCTAAAACCTTCTCTAGGAAGAAAAAATAAATTGTAAACATGCTTAGTGCTACAAATTTTTGGTGTATAATAAAATGAAAATAATTAGTTACCTGAAGTCTTTTTTTTTATTTGAAATAATCTCAGGGCTTAGTCTAACTTTGAAGTATTTCTTCAAACCTAAAGTAACTATAAATTATCCCTATGAGAAGGGAAGGATAAGCCCAAGATTTAAAGGTGAGCATGCATTAAGGCGTTACGCTAATGGTGAGGAACGTTGTATTGCTTGTAAGCTTTGTGAAGCAATTTGTCCGGCTCAAGCTATTATTATTGAAGCAGAAGAAAGAGAAGATGGTAGTAGGCGTACCACTAGGTACGATATTGATATGACTAAATGCATTTATTGTGGTTTATGTCAGGAGGCGTGTCCAGTTGATGCTATAGTGGAAGGTCCTAATTTTGAATTTGCTACTATTACCCATGAAGAATTGCTTTATGACAAAGAAAAATTGCTGAAAAATGGTGATATGTGGGAACAAGAACTAGCAATTAAGCTACATGATGATTATAAATATAGATAATTATGGAGATATTTTTTTATTTATTTGCGGGGTTAATGGTTATAAGTAGTTGTTTGGTAGTCATCAGTAAAAACCCTGTTTATTCTGTCTTATGGTTGATCTTTACTTTCTGTAACGGTTCGGGGCTAATGGTTTTGCTAGGGGCAGAATTTTTAGCAATGATATTGATTGTTATATATGTTGGGGCAGTAGCAGTATTATTTTTGTTTGTTATCATGATGCTGAATATTCGTTTTACCGATATTATTGTGCAATTTAAAAGAAACTTATTTATAAGTATTGCTGTTGCACTTATTATGTTTGCTGATCTTGTCTTGATAATTTGGTTAGGTACTAAAAATATAATTTTAGATAATAGCCAATTTGAGATAAAATCAGGTATCACTAATACTCATGCTATTGGGAAAATACTATATACCGATTATATTTTACCTTTTCAAATTTCGGGTATTATTCTGTTTGTGGCAATGATATCTTGTATTACCTTAACTATTCGGCATCGTAGTGGAGTTAAAAGACAGGATATTGCTAAGCAGCATGCTAAAAATAAAGATAACTCCATATTAATGGTCAAACCACATTTAAATGAGGGAATAGAAGGACTCAAATATGATTAGTACTATTACTTTGGAACATTATTTAACTTTATCGGCTCTCATTTTTAGTATAGGGATGGTTGGTTTGTTTATGCATCGTAAGAATGTTATAACAATTCTTATGTCGATTGAATTGATGCTGTTGGCTGTAAACATCAATTTTGTGGCATTCTCTACTTATGCACATGAGATGTCTGGACAAATTTTTAGTATAATAATTTTAACAATAGCAGCTGCTGAAACCACAATAGGACTTGCAATATTACTAGTTTATTTTAGAAATAAAGGCTCAATAGAAGTGGGTGATATAAATCAGATGAAGGGCTAATTGATATGATAGCTTCGGCAGCAACACTTACAGTAATGTTACCTTTAATCTCTAGTATGATCAATGGTTTGTTTTGTCAGTGTTTTAGCAAGAAGCAAGCAGCTTTTATTGCCACTATTGCAATAAGTTTATCGGCAATATTAGCTAGCTTGATATTTTATAATGTAGCAGTACACAAAGTCGTTATTCATCTAATTTTAGCAAAATGGCTAGTGGTTGGTGAGATCAACATAAATTGGGCAATTTATGTTGATCAGCTGACTGCTATTATGTTCATAGTGGTTACTTGGATTTCAGCTGTAGTACATATTTATTCTCTTGGCTATATGGCGGATGATGATGGATTACCTAAATTTCTATCATTTCTATCATTATTCACTTTCTTTATGCTAGCTTTGGTATCAGCAGATAATTTTGTACAATTATTTTTTGGTTGGGAAGGTGTTGGCCTATGTTCGTACTTATTAATTGGCTTTTGGTATCAAAAAGAATCAGCGAATAAAGCAGCAATTAAAGCCTTTATAGTAAATAGGGTAGGAGATTTTGCTTTTATACTTGGGATTATTACCATTATTGTTTATTTTGGTGTAGTTGATTTTGCTAGTGTATTTGGTAAAGCAAAGTCATTATCTAATATACAATTAAGTATATTAGGTTTTAAAGCAACAATAATTGATATTGTATGTTTGCTATTATTCTTGGGCTGCATGGGCAAGTCGGCTCAAATTGGCTTGCATATATGGCTACCAGATGCCATGGAAGGCCCAACTCCAGTTTCAGCACTTATTCACGCTGCAACTATGGTAACAGCTGGGGTCTTTTTAGTAGCTAGATGTTCTTATTTATTTGAATATAGTATAGGGGTATTGCACTTTATTGCCATTATTGGTGGTATTACATGTATATTTGCCGCAACTATTGCCATAGTTCAAGATGATATAAAAAAAATTATTGCCTATTCTACTTGTAGCCAACTTGGTTATATGTTTCTTGCTTGTGGTGTGTCAGCTTATAATGCTGGTATTTTTCATTTAGTCACTCATGCATTTTTTAAAGCTTTATTATTTTTATCAGCTGGTAATGTAATTCACGCTTGTCATGAGCAAAATATTTTTAAGATTGGTGGTTTGAAAGATAAGATGCCAATTACTTATTGTAATTTTTTAATTGGATCACTGGCACTCATAGGTATTTATCCTTTAGCAGGATTTTATTCAAAAGATGCTATTTTAGAGCTAGCATATAGTAGCGGTGGTATCGGTACTATCGTGTTTATTCTTGGAATTCTTGCTGCAGTCCTGACTGCCATTTATTCTATGAAAATTATCTTATTAGTATTTCATGGAAAAACTAGACTAACTATTGACATCAATCATGTCCATGAATCATCCCATATCATGAATGGACCACTTAGTCTTTTAGTGGCAGGTAGTTTTTTTGCAGGAATGATAGGTTATTATATATTGTTTTTTGACAAACCAAATGGTTATTTCCTTGATAGTATATTTAACATTCATATTTACCAAATACTAGCAATTCATCCTCCTCTTTATATAAAATTATTACCAATGGTTTTGGGACTAATAGGTATTGTTTTGGGGCTTTATTTTTATAGAAGAATCAAAGAAAAAATAAAAATAGGATTTATAGAAAAGCTGTTGGTACATAAATATTATTTTGATGAGGTTTATGACTTTGTGATAGTAAGATTAGTAACTAACTTAAGTAAGTTATGCAATTTGATGGATCAAAGAGTGATAGATAGATTTGGTCCAAATAGCTTTGCCAAAACGGTAAATTACTTTGGTTTTCTAGTGAGTAGATCGCAGACAGGTTACGTATTTAATTACACTTTATATATAGTTTTATGTATAGTTGTTTATATTACTTTCTTTATAATAGGAATATTGCGAACTGATTCTTTTTGGTAAGTTTGAAGAAGGGATAGCCATGATTTTTCCATACAAAATTATTGATCTCACACACACACTCTTGATGAACAAATTCCTTCATGGAGTGGAGGCTGTGGGTTTAATATTGAGATTAAATTGGATTATTCTGACTGTCTACAAAATGAAGAATTTCGCGTGCAGCAGTTCAAAATGCATGCCGGGATTGGTACACATATGGATGCACCCGCACACTGTATTCCAAGTAGTACTACCATTGATCAAATACCATTATCGCAGCTGGTTGCTCCTTGTGTTGTTATTGATGTATCAAGCTTTTGTCATGAGCGTTATAGTCTAAGCCTAACGGACATTGAACATTTTGAAGAACAATACGGGATGATTAATGAGGGAAGTTTTGTGATGATCAAAACAGGATGGGAAAAGTTTTGGGGTAATCCAAAAAAGTATAGCAATAATCACATTTTTCCTTCTATATCAATTGAAGCAGCGGAGATACTGACAAAACGAGGTGTGTGCGGACTTGGTATTGACACTTTGTCACCAGACAGGCCAGTAGATGGATTTCCCGTCCATAAATTGTTTTTGAGCAATGGCAAATATATTGTTGAAAATGTTGCTAATTTGGCAAATCTACCTATAACAGGAAGCTATATCTTAGCTCTGCCAATTAAGGTAAGAGGGGCAACAGAAGCTCCGATAAGGCTTATTGGCTTAATAAAAGAAGAAACAAATTTAAATTTTTGAGGCTATAATGAAAAAACTTATTTTATATTTAAGCATTGGGTTATTGTTTAATACATCCTCACTGGCAGATACCAAATGCTTTTTGGCTAAAGAAAATGATAAAATTATCAAACAAGAAGGTGATTGTGCATCACGCTATGCACCTTGCTCAACGTTCAAAATTGCCATTAGTTTGATGGGATATGAAGAAGGATTGTTAGTTGACGAGACTCATCCTGAGTTACCATTTAAAGAAGGTTATGTAGATTGGCTTGACAGGTGGAAACAACCCCACAATCCAACAACATGGATGCAAAATAGTTGTGTTTGGTATTCTCAAGTTTTGACGCAAAAGCTTGGGATGAGTAAATTCAAAGACTATGTTGTAAAATTTAACTATGGGAATCAAAATGTTTCAGGCGATAAAGGTAAAAACAATGGATTAACGAATTCATGGCTATCAAGTTCATTGGAAATCTCACCTGAAGAGCAAAGTGTGTTCTTACAGAATCTTATTGATAACAAATTACCAATAAGTCTTAAATCTCATAAAATGACAAAAAATATACTCTTTGTGGAGGAACTACCAAACGGCTGGAAACTTTATGGGAAAACAGGCAACGGTTCTCAGCTTAATAAAAATAGGACGAAGAAGTTAGACCTCCAGCAAGGGTGGTTTGTTGGTTGGATTCAAAGAGATAATAGGACTATTGTATTTGTGAACCATATTACAGATGACAGTAAGCAAGACACTTATGCAAGCCTACGTGCTAAAGCAGAAGCAAAAGAAAAATTACTACATTTGATTAAAGACTGAGCAAAAATGATTTGAAAAATTAGGTTTCGTGAAGATTTTGTTTTTATGAGTAACTCTCTATACTCGAATGATCCTACAAATTAGAGTCGAAAATGAGGGGCAAGCGAACTAGGTGTACATTTAGTATATGAGTACGCGAGTTCCTGATATTTTCAAAAAACAATTCTTCAAAGCATTCGAGTATACTCTTCCAATTAATTTTCAGGTTGGGTAGTATTAGGCACAGGATCATATCCACCTTGACAGAAAGGATTACACCTAATTATTCTCTTAATAAATAACCATAATCCTTTAATATTACCATGCATTATTATTGCTGATCTAGCATATTCTGAACATGATGGATTAAAACGACAATTATCACCAAGTAGGGGGGAAATAAAGAATTGATAAAATCTAATAAGTATGAGTAACAAATTAAAGCGATGTTTCATTTTGATCATGGTTAGCTCAAAATAGAGTATAATCAAATAATTTAAAGAATTGTTTTTTAAAAATATCATGGGTTTGCATGCTCACCATTCATTTTCAAATCCAATTCTTCAAATCATTTGAGTATATTACTTACTTTGCAGTTTTTGGTTTTGAGTCTTTACGTCCATTGCAGGCAGATTTTAGTTTTTCACCAGCAGAGAACTTAGGTTGAACGTAAGCTTCAATTTTAAGAGGCTGACCAGTTCTAGGATTTTTGCCAGCTCTAGCTGCTACTTTACTAGAGTAAAACTTACCAAAGCCAATCAGTATTACGTCTTTACCTTCAGCAAGAATAGAAGTAACTGCATTGGTAAATGTATTTATAATCTTTTCAGCTTCAACTTTAGTACAATTTTGTTGGTTTGCTATATAATCAATGAATTCACCTTTGTGCATAAATTTTTCCTTTAAGTGAGTTAGTTTAATTTAATTCAGCTAATGATAGCTTGTCTATCAGGTAAAGATATAGATATAGATGTTGTAAATCAATAATTATTAGCTATTAAAGTTATCTATATTATAAAATATTTTCACTTTACGTTTCTTTTTGATATTATTAACACATATCTCTATTTGTTGTTACTGGCTGTCAAGCATCATCATATAAGCATTCAAGCAGGGCAGTTTAAAAGTCACAGCTAATGATAGAAAAGTTTGTTTTTTAAAATGCATAAATGTCATTGCGAAGAGCCGCAAAGCGGCGACGCGGCAATCCAATAAATGTGGATTGCCACGACCACTACGTGGTCTCGTAATGATGTCTTGTACTTTTCTGCAATTTTTAAATTGCCATAGGGGTTATGCGTAAGGTGTGAGTAACTAATACTTCAATAGACTTCTTTCGAAACTCTACTTCTGCTGGTGATTTGTACGTCGATGCGGTACTCGAATCCTCACGTACATTAGAGTACGCTGCGGTTCTGCGTTCCGCGTCTCCTTCAAATCCCTCAGCACAAGCGAGTTTCGAAAGAGGTCTAATACTTCTTGTAGCACTTTAAACTCGATAATCTCAAGGCAAGTTTACACCAAAAAGGTATAAGCTAAAGTAAGAAAGGTAAAAAATGCAAATGAATCAGTTATGGTGGTTAAGAATACACCTGAGCCAGTGGCGGGATCAATATTTAAATAATGTAGAGTAATTGGTATTACTGAGCCAAAAAGACCAGCTATGAGAAACGTTAGGATAACGGCTATGGAGAAAATCAAGCTAAGATTTGGATCAGAAAGCATTGCTAAGCTTAATAGTGCCCCAACTAAGGCCAATATAGAGCCGTTAAATCCGCATACAGCTATTTCTTTAAGAATCACTCTCAGCACATTATTATGGTGAATATCTTTGTTGGCAAGTGCTCTAACTGTCACTGTCATGGCTTGTGTGCCGGCATTCCCTCCCATAGAAGCAACAATAGGCATAATAGCTGCTAGTGTTATAAGTTTTGAGATTGTAATACTAAACTGGTTAATAATTATCGATGTCATACAAGCAGTAATTAAATTGACAAATAACCAAGGGAATCTGTGTCTCACAGTATAAAATAGATTGTAAAATGTATCTTGAGTATGAACGCCACCGAGTGACATTATATCTTTTTCGGTTTGTTGTTCAATGATGTAAAGCATACTATCTATTGAAACGGTACCTATTAACTTGCCGCTTTTATTCACCACTGGTACAATTGTTAGAGCATATTGTTTAAAAATAAAACTTAACTCACTTAAATTAGTGAATACATCGGTAATTTTAAATTCAGGATTCATAAGATCTTTTACTAACTTATCCCCTTTATGCTTCAGTAAAGTGCTTAGAAGTATACTACCTATAGGTCGGTATTTACTGTCGAGTACAATAGCAGCATGAAAATCTTGTGTTATATGTTTGTGTCTAATAAAATCTATAGCCGTGGCTACTGTCCAATCTTCTTGAAATGACACAAAATTTCTTTCGATTACCCTACCAACAGTATCTTCTGGGTAAGTACAGCCTTCTATAATTTGCTGTCTTTTTTCTGCTTTGAGATTATTTAAGATCATTTCTTTTGTTAGATCATCAAGATCCTCGATAACTTCAACAGCATCTTCTATAGCAAGTTGATTAATTAGCTGTACACTTTTCTGTACACCTAAAATTTGCATTATAAGTGGTTTACTGTTCACGCTAAGCTGTACTAAAGTTTCAGGCTTTAGTGTATCCTGTAACAAAGGAAGAATTGTTTTATAAGTTTTCTGATTTATATTATCTAAAACATCTGCAAGATCTGCATAGTGAAGATTACTCATAATCTCTATTGCTTTGCCAAATTCATCATTATTCAGAAGATTATTAATGTGCTCAAATGTTTCGTCAAATTGGTTTTGATGAACCGACAACATATTTTTTGATTGATTTTGCATAACTCCTCGTTTGAGTATACTGCTATGATTTCAAGAGTTAGTACGAAGGTCAACTTCAAGAAGAGCTAGGCAGTAGCAAAGTCGAGCAGCAGAGCATACATGAGTAACGGAGCAGCTTCGATTTTTAGATACGACGACCTTAATTCTTGAAGTTCACCGAGTATACTCAAATGATTTGAGTATATATACTGAATTTTCTAAAAGTACCCTCAATAGCCAAGAAGGGTGAGTCACTTGTATTCTAACATGTTAGGTTTTATAAGACAACTAAGTTGAGAGTATATAGAAAACTGGTGCGGTCGAGAAGACTTGAACTTCCACTCTGTTAAGAACAGCCCCCTCAAAGCTGCGCGTCTACCAATTTCGCCACGACCGCAATTAATAATAAGTTTTTAATAAAATTATTCCTGTAGCCTAAATAATTTTGGTTAATCCAAATAGTGTATATAACAAATTATTCTACTAATATCAATATATATACTCGAATGATCCTACGAATTGGATTTGAAAATACACGAGCATCCGTAATGGAAGTCAATAAGAAAATAATAACTTACCATAAATTTTCATTGCAAGAAGAATTATTTTTGACAATAAAGTGCATAAAAGCTAGTAATTTACGCATAACAGCAACAAGAGCAACTTTTTCTGGTTTATGTTTAGCAATTAAGTGGTCATAAAAATTACGTAAACGCTTATTACATCGTAAGGCAGCTACTGCAGGCATATAAAGAACTCTTCGAAGATTACCTCTACCTGCAAAAATACTTCTTCTACCTTTATAACTACCGCTTTTTCTAGCAAAAGGAGCAAAACCTACTAAAGATGTTAACTGCCTAAAAGTAATATTACCAAGTTCTAGTGCTTCACATATTACAGTGCTAGCAAGAGTAATGCCATTATTATAGTGTTTATAAGTATTGAAGATTTGGTTGAACGATAGCAAGAAAATTATAATATCGAAAATTAACAAATCTTGGTTGTAACAATATCACGGTTCTATAAACAAATTAGAATTAGAAGGGAGAAAAGAGATATTTGGTAAAAATATAGCCTGAGATCAAAGAGATGTTGATTATCAAAATTGTATCGCATACGAGTAGAATATTGTTTATATTATGAAAAATAATTAATTTTTTTATTAAAATAAGTTGACTATTATTTTAGAATTGATTCTAATTAAAGTATGGCAACATAAATCAACCTAATAGCATGGCAAAATATAAAATGGTTGATGATTTTGATGATGGGGATAAAGGTAACGGGAAAGAAGAAGACAAGGTAAGTCTCGATCTGTTTAAGAGTGCAGTTTAGGAATATTTAAGAAGGATGCTACACGAGTCTATACTGATGTTTCTTCAGAGGTAGGGCAATGGGTTAATGCTATTAAGGCAATCACCACAAAATATCCTAACAAGGATGAAGAAATTTCTGTGTCTGCTTCAAGTTGGGCTGATAGACAATTAGAATAGCATTGTCAACAATTTCACTCATATCAGGGAGCATCTTCTTCCCAGCATAATGCTTCGTACGAAACTTGTCCTGATACGTCTGACTCGGAAGCAGATACCGTACTAGCTGGAAACTCCATATGTGTTATGAAATTATGTAGTATCAAACCCTAAAATTATAGTCCCATATGTCAAATTGACATGTGGGGTTTTTAAAACAGTTATATATAATTATAATTCTAGATAATATATAAGTGAGATTTAAACAACTATGAGCAAATTTGTACAAGCAGATGGTAGAGTTATATATACTCAAACCAATCTAACTAAACAACAAAAAGAAGCTATTGGATTACTCTCAATTGGCACGTTCTTAGAGTATTTTGACCTAATGCTTTATGTACATATGGCTGTTTTACTCAATAGTCTGTTTTTTCCCCAAAATGATCCAGATTCTGCCTCTTTTTTTACTGCAATTGCATATAGTATCACTTTTGTTTTTAGACCATTTGGAGCATTGCTGTTTGGGTGGATAGGAGACACTATTGGTCGAAAAATAACTATCATTGTTACAACCTTTATGATGGCAGCCTCGTGTTTTGTTATGGCTACCTTGCCAACTTATGAACAAATTGGAATTACGGCTTCGTGGATTATTAGTATATGTCGTGCAGTACAAGGTATATCTTCCTTAGGTGAGAGGGTGGGAGCAGAGTTATATTTAATGGAAATAACAAAACCACCAATACAATATCCAGTTGTAACGTTGATTACGGTTTGTGCCTCCTTGGGGTCAATGGTTGCATTAGGTTTTGGTTTTTTAATTACTAACTATGGATTTAATTGGCGTTATCTTTTTTGGTTTGGGATGATAATTGCCACTATAGGTACAGTTGCTAGAACTAACTTAAGAGAAGCACAAGAATTTGCTAATGCAAAATTGCGATTAAAAACATTTTTTGATAACCACTTTATTGACAGAAAAATATTAAAAGGTGATCAGATTTTAGAAGAGAAAGTACAGAAAAAAACAGTATTCTATTATTTTTTAATTCAATGTGCTGGTCCAGTACCAACATATTTTGTGTATTTTTATTGTGGTAATATACTTAGGAATTCTTTTGGTTATGGCATTGGAGATATTATTTATCATAACTTTCTTATTTCGATAATACAGCTATTCACTACGCTATTATTAGCATATTTAAGTTATAGAATATACCCTTTAAAGATTATTAAAGTCAGGTGGGTAATTTTCTCTACTTTTATAATATTTTGCCCTTATTTTCTTTATAGGGTCAGCACTCCTATACATTTATTTATAATACAACTATTGATCGTGTTATTTGCACCTGACTCAGCTCCAGCTAGTGCAATTTTTTATAAATATTTCCCTATTTTTAAACGCTTTACTTATAGTAGTATTGTATACGCCTTAGCACATGCCACAATTTCTATTGTTACATCTTTTGGTTTTATATATTGTACAAAATATATGGGGCAGATAGGAATACTATGTATTATGTTGCCTATAGTAATAAGTTATGGATTTGGGATATTTTACTTTGCAAAGTTGGAGAATATAACTGTAACTAATAGTTATTAGTTTTATAATAATTATGTATTACTTTAGAACATAATTCTGCAAAATTTTGCTCAATTGTTGGTGTATTAAAATACATACTAAGGCTCATAAACCTACTAAGGGTTTCTATTATAATTTTTTTTGCTTTCTCCGGTGATTTAGTTTCTAGAGTTTGTATATTATGAGTTCGATCAAATAATTTAATCAATGCCACATCATATTTTTCTTGTTGAAGTAATATATCTAATGTTTCCGCCGAGCTAATCTTTCCGTGAGGCTTGTTCCTGCTTAAGTCTTCTACTTGACTAGCAACCTGCTCCCCAAAGATGTAGGCAATCATCTTTTCGGTAAGTTCTGTATCTTCGATGGTATCATGTAGTATGCTGGTAACAATAATGTCAGTGCGGAAAAGATAATCAGAAATCATATATGCTACCTCTAGTGGATGGGAGTAATAAGGCTCGCCTGACTGCCGCATTTGGCTACCATGATATTTCTTGGCGTAATATATTACTTTTTTGACTTCGTTAATATCTATTGGTCGATTTACTTCCTCATTCATCTTACGTAATTTGTCCAGTAACCTAGTAGCATATTGACAAGGTGCATACTTTGAGTTGTTCCAATAATTAATCTCTTCTTCTTCCATAAAAAACCCTAAATATTTTTATATTCAATTTATAGGTTAAACTAAAATATAAATTATTACTAAAGATTTTTTATCTATTTTTACAAAAGATGAATATTTTTGCATTTTGTTGTTGTATAAATAGACAGCTACTTCCTTTATATTCACATATCCTATAAATCGTTGTGTAAACTGTAAATGACTAGACAAAAAAGTACCAGTAAAATTTATATTGTTATAGAACTCTTGCTAGAAAAAACTAGAGTAATATTTTAATAAGGTTGCCTTGGTGTAAATTGTTATATATTTATTATTTATTTCAGAGTATTAATAGTTTATTTTCTAATTTTACCTATACACCTGAGTTCGATATAGGAGATCAGTTTAATAGTCTCGGTGCGCTGCTACGGCGGGGACTAAAAATAGCCTGAAAGGCTATTAAGTATCATGGATTCCTGCTTTTAGTTAGGAATGACATCACTTTTGCAGGGGGAATAATTATTCTTATATTGAACTCAGGTTCAGGTTATACTAAATCTAAAATGAGAATGTAATATATTGCCTGAATTAAAATTTGACGAAAAGCAGTTGCTTTTGCTCAGCAGAATTAAAGAGTTTGCTAAACAAATTGAAGATAAGTCGTTTTTTAGATTCTTTAATAGCAGTTTATTAGCAAAAAAAGCTATATATTTATATGGTAATGTAGGTAATGGTAAAACTGTATTAATGCAACATTTTTTCCAAATATTGCAAATTAAGAAATTAATGGTACATTACCAAAACTTTATGCAATCGGTACATAAAGATATTTATCAGTTGCAAGATAAATCACAATCTAAAAATAATATTATCAAAAGAATTGCTGCAAATTATGCAAAGCAGGCGGAAGTAATATGCATAGATGAGTTTGAAATTAAAGACATAACTGATGCTATGATAATAGGGCCGCTGCTCCTTGAACTCATAAGACATAAGGTATTTATCTTCATTACTAGTAATATAGAGCCAAAAGATTTGTATAAAGATGGTTTACAAAGAAATTCTTTTTTGCCAATAATTAAAGAGATTTATCAAAAGTTTGAAGTTATGCATTTGGATAGTGAGCATGATTATCGATTAGATAAAATTATACACATGACTAATAGACGCATAATATACCCCATTAATGAAGATAATAAGCTTGAGATACAGAATATTATTAGCAAGTTAAATAGTAATAACCGATTAGTTTCTAAGGATATTCTAGTTTTTGGACGTAAAATATCTTTTAAAATGGCTAGTGAAAAAGTATTAGTAACAGATTTTGAAGAGCTATTTGTAAGAGAATTAGGTTATGTTGATTATGTAAATATTTGCCAAAAATTTTCTATCATAATAGTAGAAAATATTCATATAATAAGTTCTGATAACACAGACTTAGCTGTTAGGTTTATTAATTTTGTTGATAATGCTTATTTTTATAAGGTTGTATTATTCATGACATTACAAGATGAACCTATAAAAATATATCAGAATGGTTTTCGCAAAGGTGAATTTAACAGAACTATTTCAAGATTATATGAGATGAATAGTGATAGCTATGTCAATTAAAAAGGGTAAATTTATTACGTTTGAGGGTGGAGAAGGATGCGGTAAATCCACCCAAAGTAATATGTTATACCAGTATTTACTATCACAAAATATTTCAGCAGATTTAACACGTGAAGTAGGGGGGACTATTTCTGCGGAGAAGATGCGTGACATTTTAGTTAATCAAGATTTGCTACCTATGTCAGAATTGCTGCAAATCATGGCAGCACGTTATGAACATGTTCATAAAAGGATTATTCCTAAACTAGATTGTGGGATATCAGTTATTTGTGATAGGTTTGTAGATTCTACTGCTTGTTATCAAGGGCAAGATATAGGGATTGATTTAGTTTATGATCTTCATAAGTCTTTAATATCTGATGTGATGCCTGATATTACATTTTTTATTGATATAGATCCAAATATTGCCTTACCAAGGGCATTAGTGCGAGGGAATAATAACAAATTTGAAAGCAAAAATATTGAATTTCATCAAAAAGTCTATGACGGATTTCAATATATATCAGCTAAATTTCCAAATAGAATAGTAAAAATAAATGCCTCAACTCTTAGTGTACAAGAAATTCATGATATAATAGTTGCGATGCTCGTTACAAAGGTTTGGTGAATAAGATGGAAGATAAAATAGAGAAAATATGTGTTATTGGTTCTGGAGTAATGGGGCTAGCAATAGCTTCCTTGATAGCTAATTCCTCTCACCAAGTTGTTTTACTAGATGTAGTAAGCAACGACCCTAATGACAGGAATGCAATCCTTACAAAAGCTCTAGAAAATATAGAGAAACAACAACCAGCTCCTTTATCGCATCCAAGTAAATTAGCGTTTATTACCATTGGTAATTTAGAAGATGATCTAAAGCTGATTACAGAATGTGATTTGATCATTGAAGTTATTATTGAAAAAATTGCAATAAAACATCTTCTATATGAGAAGATTCTACCCTACCTAAAAGAAGATGCTATTTTAGCTTCTAATACTTCAACCTTACCTTTAAGGAAATTAAAAGAGCAAATGCCTGATTCTATAAAATCTACCATCAGGTCTAGATTTGTCATTAGTCATTTTTTTAATCCTCCAAGATATATGGAATTACTTGAACTTGTCGTGGATTCAGAGGTTAGCTCAGGGGTTATAGAGAGGATATCAGATTTTCTAACACGAGATTTAGGGAAAACTATTATTAAATGTCACGATACTCCAGGTTTTATAGCAAATCGAGTTGGTTGTTATCTACTTGAGCTGGTTGTTCGTAGTAGCATAGATGAAAATTTAAGTCCAGTAATTATCGATAAAATTTTTACTGATTTATTTAAATTACCAAGTACAGGAATCTTTGGCTTATATGATTTGATAGGTCACGACGTAATGAGATTAATTTCTACATCACTAGTTAATTCCCTACCGAATAATGATGATTATCACCAAGTTTACTTAGCATCTTCTATCCTTGATAAGATGATAGAGAATAACTTGATTGGTCGTAAAGCTTTAGGAGGTTTTTACCGTATATCAAAGATAAATGGCATAAAAACTAAAGAAGTCATAGATTTTACAACTTTAACTTATGCGGCATTTGAAGAGCCAAAGATTGAATATAGTTCTATTGATCAGTTGTTAAATAGCAACTCTAGCTATGGTAAATTTTTTCATGATATCTTAGTGAAGTTTTACTTATATATAACATCTTTAATTCCATCGGTTACTGATAATATTTACGATATAGATACAGCTATGAGGCTTGGTTATAGTTGGAAAATTGGTCCTTTTGAGTTGTTAATTAATCACATAGGAGGAGGATTTGAGTGGCTTAAAAAACAAGCAATGCTAATGAATTTAACATTACCGGAATATATCGCTAATAGTTCCTATGAAACTATTGAACTGAGTCAATTTCATTTGACTAGAGTCAGATTAGAAGAAAGTAAGATTTTATTGAAGAATGATTCGGCTCAACTAGTTCTGTATAAAAATAGGTTAGTTTTTACTATTAACACTAAAATGAATTGCCTCAATGAAAATGTTTTTAAACTTTTGTTAGAATCTGTTGATATTGCAGAAAATGAGAAGCAAACACTATATATTATGCCATTAACCAATAATTTTTCAGCTGGTGCTGACTTAAAATTCATTGCTTCCTGTATAAAAAATCAAGATTTTGCTAAATTAGAAGATTTCTTAAAACTTGGTCAAAAAACCATGATAAGGTTAAAATACTCGCATATTAATATTGTTAGCTGTGCTTTAGGTGCTGCGTTAGGTGGGGGCTGTGAAATATTGTTACATTCTGATTTTATTGTAGCTAATCAGGAATTAAATGCTGGTCTTGTTGAGGTATCGGTTGGCTTAGTTCCAAGTTGGGGAGGCATTAAGGAAATGTTTTATCGTGCAAGTAGCAATAAAAGTAAGTTGGTAAAAAATTTAAGAAATATCCTATTACCAAATAAATCAAGTTCTGCTGATTATTTTATAGCTGATTATGATATTACTAACGTGCAAGTAAATATGAATAAACATTTAATACTGCAAGAGGCTTTTGCCTTGGATTTGCCAAAAAAAATAAAGAAAGTAAGCAAGCAAGTTATTTTATCTAAAGTTACTTTAGCTGAAGAATTTGCAGAAACCAATTTTTCAAAGCAGAAGAGTATAGCTGAGTATGATAATTTTCAAGAATGGCTATTGTCAAAGTTTCAAGATATCATTTCCATGCAACAAATTGATGAGCAAAAATTATTGCAATTTGAACGAGAGATGTTTTTAGAACTTGCCAAAAACCCTAGAAAGATTTTTGGTTTTTAGAACAAAGTTTACTATACAATACTATATCTTCCAATGAATTCCAAAAATTATCTCTGCTAGAAGGTGCATAGTACCCTACATTTTTCTATAATCGTCATAGCAAGGCTCTTTAGATGCCGTGGCGATCCAGGTAAACAGCGAAGCTGTTTTTTTAGAGTAACGCTTCGCGTATCCTGTACCGCCGCTTCTCGCAATGACGCTCGGAAGACCCCTTAACAGTAGTGAAATAAAAATGTAGGGTACTATGGTGGCAAACTAGGTTCACAGAACCTAGCAAAATTCTCAATAAACTTAATATAATCACAAATTTTTTTATTAAAAACACTTTGCATATTATAATATCTATTGTATTATATAAAAATACACATCTCTAAAATTAAAGGGAATTCCTATGTACCCATAAAATTAGACCAAGAGAATGTTATATCCAAGAACTAGTAGGATAAAATAACAATAGACCTCCTTCGAAACTCTACTTCTGCTGGTGATTTGGACAATGATGCGGTACTCGAATCCGTAACGGAATTAGAGTACGCTGCGGTTCGAGGTGAAGCGTCTCCTTCAAATCCCTCAGCATAAGCGAGTTTCGAAAGAGGTCTATTACTAAGTAATAAACAATCAAAAAAGTATACTTGAATATGCTCTTCTGCTTTGAAGAATTGGTTCTTGCAAATACTATCGGGTAATTCACGTACTGCTTGCGTTCGTTCACCCCTTGTTTGTTGTCTCCATTCTCCAAAGCATTTGAGTATACCTGATGAATTTCAAGAGTTGGCTAGGCGTACGAGTGGCAAAGCGAACGGAGCGTAGTCAAACCGTTATTCCTACGCGAAGTCCCATCGTGCCACAACGCCAACACTTGAAAGGCGAAGGGTATATACCAATCGAGCATTCGAATGTATAGCTTATCTCGTGGAAGGCAATAAAAGGAGGAATGAAATGATTCAACTATTAGCAATTTCTTCAAGTATTTTAATCATTATTGAAATGCTATTGATAGTAATTTGTATTAAGTGGTTATATAGTATTAGGCTGGCATGTACCAATATTTGGCTTATGAGTCAGGATTTCTCAAATAGTTTCATTACAGCCAAAGAAGAAGTAATTTTGTTACATAAAGAATTAAAAGAGATAACCACTCTAACTACCAAGAAAGAACAGCATATTTTGCACATGACCATTCATTTAGATGAAGTAGAAATGGGCGTAAAAATGTTACTTGATGAGTTTAGGAGAATTAGCATACCCAAAGAGAATAGTGCATTACAGAAGATACTGGAAAAAACAGTCTTGCACAAATAAGATGAAGGCAATATTATATTAAGATGCAGATTACAGCAAATTATCTATATCAAACTGAATCAGAAACTTTGAAGAGATATCAACAAAGGTTAGAAGATTTAGTACTAATACTTAACAATGAAAAAGAGAAATTACATCATAGCATTGATGGTATAGATAAAGATAGTATAGAAAAACACATTAAATTTTTACAAGATGAAATAGATGAGTTTGATGCAAAATTGGGTGAAGTAATAGGTGGATTAGTAGAACTAGAAGATAAGGTAAAGATATTAGAGACTGTACCTTTATTAGACTTGCTGCATAAGTCAATCTAGTTGGTGATTTTGTCGTCGAAACTCGCCTCCGCTCCTCACGTACGTCTGTGTCACACTACTGGACAAAAGAGATGGAATAATTGAAAGAGCTAGTAAATAGAGTGTTTTAGATTGAATACAAAAAAATCTGTGATACTCTATTATGCAATGGCAATAAAAATAGGAGCAATTGGAGAGCAAGAGCAACCGATAAAAATGAAGAAAACGCTAGGATGTAGGAGTTATTCTGTACTACAGTTAGGTATAAGATTAATTAAACAAGCTTATAGTCGTTCTAAGCAATTTTTTGATTCCTTAATCATAAAATTGTTTAAGTTACACTTTGTACAACCAACCTCCAGTAGTGTGACGTCTGTGTACGCTCCGCTCGCTCCTCGACTTGGTAATTCCCGCTACTATCATGATTTTGATTCTATCAACTCTTCATTTACGAGCAGTATATATAGGCTTCGCTCCATCGTTCCTGCTATCCAATTCTCCTGAATTGACTATAAATTAGGACTCTACCTTTTCTATAGCAATGGTTGAATCTGGCAGCTTAGTGATTTTTTCAATCTTTAAGCGAGCGGCTTGTAGTTTCTTTTCACAGTGATCTTTTAGTAAGACCCCTCTTTCAAAACTATTAATTGATGAATCTAAACTTTCTTCTCCCGTATCAATTTTTTTTACAATTTCTTTTAGTTCAGCTAAGGCAGCTTCAAAGCTCATATTTCCAATAGATTTTAAGTCTGACATCATGTCCCCCTAGTTCCTAATATACTTTCTATCTAGCTCGTTATATAGTCTATAAATTGCAATTTCTCGATCTTTAATCTTTTTACTAGCAATTTTTAGTAATCTTTCTGATGACTTTTCAGTTAATTGGATTGATGAATGTAGCTGTTCAGCAAGCTTTTTTAGTGATTCCTGAATTTCTATAAAAGATTTTTGTAACTGCACTTTAACCGATATAGAAGAATTTTCAATCTCATTAAGTTTTACATACACACGTTCTACTAGTTGATTAATTTTATCTTGCAGTAAACTTAATTGTTGTTTTCTGCCCTCTATTAGGTATTTACTAGTCTCATTTACTTTCGCTTGTATTCTAACTTCAGGTGTAACTTCTAAATTCCAAGCTAGCCCTACCTTACTCATCAGGTATATTATCCATTTATGGACATCAAAATGATACCACTTAGCACCATTACGATAATCTGATGGGAATGCATGATGGAAATTATGCCAATTTTCACCTAATAAGAATAATGCCATCCACCAAATATCTCCGGCAGTACCTTTGTAATATTTCTTACTACCAACGAAATGACATAGAGAATTAACGCAAAAAGTTGCATGTTGTTGCAGTGCTCTACCAATACCAATAAACAAGAAACCAGCATAGGCAGAGATGATAGTACCACCTATTAAGTAACCTATTAATGCTGGAAATACAATATTCATAAACGCAGCAATTTGCCAATAATATTTTAATTGCCATCTTAGCAATTTGTTTCTACCAAGTTTAACCATAGTAATTCGGTCAATGGACTTATAGCTTCCATCAATGATCATCCACCCAATATGTGACCATAAAAATCCTAAAATTCTATTCTCAAACTTCAATGGGCTATGCGGATCTTGATCTTTATCAGTATAAGCATGGTGTTTGAAATGATTAGATGCCCAGGACAATACTGGTCCTTGTAACGTACCAGCTGACATCATAACAAGAATAAATTCCACCATCTTATTTGTTTTAAAGGCATGATGTGACCACAGCCTATGCAACCCAACACCAACAGCAATATTAGAACCATAATAGCCAGCTATAAACAAACTTATCTCAAATACACCTATTTTATGGCTAGCATAGTATTTTATACCCAAATATGAAAGTATAATTGGGTATATAATTAGCACAAAGAAAATGGACCAAACGATTCTTTTTAGCATATATCTAATCTTTAAATAAATTAAATGTCCTTAACTCCATAGTTACAATATAACATATTGCAACATATTGCAATATGGAACATATGCAATATTACATTTTACGTTTCCATAATTTGTTAAACATCCGTTGTCCGAAATAGAAACTAATAATACCGGCAAAAATAGCCTGATCGTCTATATTCCATAAAACATCAAGATATTCTACAAGGATCGCCGTACTCTGTATGGTTCTATATTGTACATATTTGATGTAGGCATACATAATAAAAAAACTATAGGCAAGGACAGGGCGAACTGACCCATTCAACGCGTCAACCCAATTAACGCCTGATTTATATGTTGAATATAAAGTATTATTTTCAGCAATGTCTTTTGAAGCATCAAGCTCTGTCAGTAGCTTTGTATGTCCTAGTTTATTGATTTCAATTTGTCGATCTAAAAGATTAAGAGCATGTTTTTTATCATTTTGATCCTTTAGAATTTTTAAAATCTCCGGAATAATTGAGCTAATAAAGCCCGTTATTGAAGCAAGTAGTGTAATCATAAAATGCTCATTAAGTTTTAGTATAATATAATTATAGTAAAGTTTTTCTCTGCACTAATACTCGTCATCCACTTTTTTTAAATATTTTTTTATTAATTCTTTGAATTACATATATACGTCAAATAAGTCACAATAGATAAAAATTTGTAATTTGTTTATCAACTGTTTAAAACCTTCTTGACTCTATAATTATAGTACAATATCCTAAAAATTCCATATAATCCCAAATTATCCCAATTATAACCAAAAATTAGTTATAACTTAATTATGGGATAATATTTAAGCAATTTTGCTGTCATCTCAGTGTAGGCTGGGATCTGATACCCCATGTGGTAATTATTGAAAGGTAAAGGGTAAATGAATATTTTTTTATCAAAATATATAAACAATCTTGATAAGAAAGGTCGGGTTTCGATACCTGCCAGCTATAGATTAGCTTTGTCTAGTCAGTCATTTAATGGAGTCATTGTTTATCCATCTTTTAGAAATAAATGTATTGAGGCGTGTAGTTTAAAGAGGCTTGAGGAGCTAAGTCAAATAATCCAAACCTTAGATCCCTATTCTGAGGAGCGAGATGCTTTCGAAACGATCATTCTTGGTGAAGCTATCCAGCTTAGTTTTGATAGTGAGGGAAGGGTGATTCTACCTAAATCTTTAATAGATCACGCTGGTATATCAGATCAAGCTTGCTTTGTAGGGAAGGGATTGGTCTTTGAAATTTGGCAGCCACAAAATTTTGAAACGTATCTTTCTTCAGCTCGGCAAATTGCTCAAGATAACCGTTTAACTCTTAAGAATATCAATAAGGATATATGATACAAGAATCCGCATCATCTCATACAGCTGTTATGTTAAATGAAGTTAAGGAAGTCTTGTGTCCTAAAGATGGGGGGAGTTATCTAGACTGTACTTTTGGTTTTGGTGGTTATAGTCGGATGATACTTGATTGTTGTAATTGTCAATTAGTGGCAATTGATCGTGATCCAAATGTTATAACTTATACTAAGCAATTGATAAATGATTATCCTGGTAAAGTGAGATTTATTCAGACAGGTTTTGCTGAAAGCTTTTCAGAATTAGGTTCGTTGAAATTTGATGGCATAGTTATGGATTTAGGGGTTTCTTCTATGCAGATTGATTCTGGAGATAGAGGGTTTTCTTTTACTCATGATGGACCACTTGATATGAGAATGAGTGGAATAGGGGAGAGTGCTGCAGATTTTATAAATAAGGCTGATGAACAAGAAATAGCTGATGTAATTTATAAATATGGTGATGAATCTTATTCTCGAAGAATTGCCAAAAAAATTATAGAACATAGGCGGTTAGAGCCTATTACCAATACAGCAAGATTCGCTCATATTGTTCGTAGTAGTATAGGTTTTAGAAAAGGTAAAATTGATTCCGCTACTAAGACTTTTCAAGCAATTCGTATTCATATCAATGATGAATTGGGGCAATTAGAAAGGTTTCTAAGTAATAGCAAGAATATTTTAGCACCAAATGGTCGCCTAGTAATTGTCTCATTTCATTCATTAGAAGATCGAATTGTTAAAAATTTTTTAAAAGCAAATTCTGCTAAATTAGTTGCTAGGTCTAAATATGCGGCAAAAATTCTAGCTGAAGAAAATTCTAAGGAATGGCTTAAAATTCTTACAAAAAAACCATTATGTCCATCGTCTAGGGAAGTTGCACTTAATCCAAGAGCAAGATCTGCAAAATTAAGGGCTGGACAAAAAATAGATGGTACTACATATGGTAGTTAGAATATTTAGTTGTATAACTGTATGTACTATAATTTTTTCTATTTATGGATTATTTAGAGTTAAAGATCAGGTTATTGCCTTGCATTATCAGCTTGGAGAGGTTTCAAAACAGTTGACTGGTGAGAGTGATAGAATTCACGTGTTAAAAGTCGAACAATCATACCTTACTTCTCCAGCTAGACTAAGAAAATTATCATCACTTTATTTACAATTAGATACTGTTAAAGTTAAGCAAATGATTAGTGATCCTTTGTTACCTGAGAGTAAGAAATATGCAAAGTCTAACGAAGTAGGTGGTTCATATTTTAGTAAAAACAATGGTAAGTGGCGTTATAAAACAATTGCTAATAAATACATAAAAACCGTTTCAACTAGAAAATCAGAGTATATTCGATGAAAATCAACATTAGTATAGTACTTACATGGCAAAAAAGATGTTATCTTGTTTCGGTGCGGAATCTGAAAAAATACCTTGCAAGACTATTCAGTATTATATATCCGCTACTTTTGCAGAATGACATACTAGTAAGCAATTAGCAGCAGTATGTAGATGGATAATAATATATTTTTATTAGCATTTATAAAAAATATTCTAACTAAAATGAAAAGAAATTTTAGTAGTATTATTTTATGGGATGTAGGTGCTAACAATACCAAAATCAGATTATTAATAGTTAGCTGTTGTTTTGCTATATTTTTTTGTGGTTTATTATATCGCTTAATAATTGTTGCGACCAATGGCTATGTTAAGCTAGAATACCAAGTAAAAAATAGTGACTTTAGGAAAGAGATAGTAGATCGTAATGGTAACTTATTAGCAGTCAATTTACCTTCCTCCTCATTGTTTGCTAATCCACAGAAAGTAATTAATCCTTCGCAATGTTTAGAAAGATTATCCAATATCTTGCCTGAGATTGATAAAATGAAGTTACTTGCAGAGTTACAAAGTAACAAAAGTTTTGTATGGATCAAAAGGGATTTATTGCCAAAAGAGCAAGAAGCGATATCAAATTTGGGAATGCCAGGTTTTAGTTTTGAACAAGAACAAAAAAGAATCTATACTTTTTCCAATTTATTATCACATATTATAGGATATGTGGGTAGGGATTTGGTTGGTCTTGCTGGATTAGAAAAAACCTATGATAAGTTTCTAACTAATTCTGACTTTATACAGCCGGATCAACTTAAAAAACCTCTTGAACTATCTATAGACGTAAGATTACAAAATATTCTAAGTGAAGAAATAGATAGGACGTTAAAGGAGTTTAGTGCAATAGGAGCAGTAGGAATAATTGTCAACCCTAATAATGGTGAGATTTTAGCTATTGTTAGTAAGCCGGATTTTAACCCACATTATCCGAGTAGAGCAAAGCCAGAAGAGCTATTTAATATGGCAAGTCTTGGTATCTATGAGATGGGGTCTGTATTTAAAACTTTGACTATGGCCGTAGCTTTTGATACTGATGCTATAGCAATGAATGATGCTTATGATATTAGCTATATGAAGGTAGGGGGGTTTAATATCAAAGATTATCATCCAAGGCAAGGGTGGCACAGTGTTCCAGAAATTTTCTTGCATTCGTCGAATATTGGTGTTAGCCAAATTATGCTTGAAGTTGGAAAGAATGATTTTAAAAACTATTTAAAGAAATTAGGTTTACTAGATCAGCTTAAAATTGAGTTACCAGAGAGAGGTACTCCTTTGTTTCCATCTGACAAGAGGTGGAGTGATCTTACTACTGCTGTTATGGCCTATGGTTATGGCATTTCAATTAGCCCTTTACACTTTATGCAAGCAGTATTGCCAATAGTAAATGGAGGGATATTATATGATCTGACTTTAATCAAAAGGCACGATGAGCGTCTTGTTGGCACGCGTGTTTTTAGTGAGAAAACCTCTAAACAAATGAGTGAGTTATTTCGTTTGGTGGTAAAAGAAGGGACAGGACGTAGAGCCGATGTTAAAGGATATCTTGTCGGTGGTAAAACTGGTACTGCTGAAAAATTAACTTCAGATGGGCATAGCAAGAAAAAATATCTTAAAAATAGCAGAATGTCATCATTTTTAGGTTTATTACCAGCCATTGATCCGCAATATATTATTTTTATAATGTTTGATGAACCAAAAGGAACAAAAGAATCCTTTGGCTTTGCTACTGCTGGCTGGACTGCAGCTCCTGCTGTTGGAAGAGTTCTTGAGCGAATGGTAGCACTATATGGAATAGAGCCAGTTGAAAAAGGAGAGGGGTTATAATATTTTTCCTACAATAGTGTCAATTATCTAAACCATATTCCAACTGATGATATTTTTTCTTTGCTAAATATCTTTTGTTAATATATACTTTATATATTAAATTATATTGAGGAATTATGAAAAATATTATCTTTTTAATTTTAACAATAATTCTATCATCTTGTGGTAGTACATCAAGTATACGTAACGCACAACCATCAGAGAGTCGGGTGGATATTAGTAATTATGATTACATAATTATTAATGATTTTAAGGATGGTACTAGCAAATCTTCTAATAATCCACATGTTATATCAGAAGGTAAGAGATTTGCCGATATGATAGCAAGTTCAATTAAATCTAAAAAATTATTCGACAAAGTTCAACGGAATGTTGACTCTACAGATAGGGCTATACTTATTGATGGGAAAATAACTAAGTATTCTGAGGGTAATGCTGTTATGCGTACACTAATTGGTTTTGGTGTTGGTAGCTCTCACTTTAACGCAAAAATTAATATAAAAGATAACGAGACAAAAAAATTGTTAGGTAGCATAGATGCTAATAAAATGAGTTGGGCACTAGGAGGGGTAATCGCTGGTTCTCAAGATGTTAAATCACATATGAATTCTGTTGCTTCTAACATCGCTTGTGAGTGTGAAATTGCTAAGAAAAAGAAGAAATAAGGCAAAAAAATGGTAGTCTAGGATTAATCCTAGGCTACTTGACCTTCCATATTTCGTGTGTTTCCTTAGTCTTCTTCAAATTCAAAAGTTGTTTTAATAATTTGTGCAGTTAGTTGAGGATATATGTATTTAGCCAATTATCTCCTACCTTGGTTTCAACAATAAGTGGAATGGCTAATTTAGGTGAATTCTCCATAGTGGTTTTGATTAGGTGAGTAGCTACTTCTATTTCATCAATAGGAGACTCAAAAAGTAACTCGTCATGGATTTGTAGAATTAGCTTGGTTCTTAATTTTAATTTCCGTATTTTACGGTCAAGATCAATCATTGCCACTTTTATGATGTCTGCACTAGTTCCTTGAATTGGAGCATTGATTGCTGCCCTTTCGGCAAATTGCTGTAGGGAGTGTTTCTTATCATGGATTAAGGGAACAAAACATTTCCGTCCGAATAGGTTTAGGACATAACCATGTTCCTTGGCATAGTTTTTTATATATTCCATATATTTTTGAATTTCTGGATATTCTTCAAAATATTTTTTTATATATTCTGCTGCTTGTGAAGAGCTAATATTTAACTGTTTTGCCAGTCCAAAGCTACTGATACCATAAATAATACCAAAATTTATGGCTTTTGCTTTACGCCTATGTTCTAGTGTTAAATCTTTTTCAGTAATTTTAAATATATTACAAGCCGTTTTACTATGTATATCCTCACCATTAACGAAAGCTTGCTTTAAGGAGGGTATATCTGCCATGCTACTTAAGATTCGGAGTTCAATTTGTGAATAGTCAGCTGAAATTAATTTATGCCCATATTCTGCAATAAAAGCTGCTCTGATTTTGTTGCCTTCTTTCGAGCGAACTGGCACATTCTGTAAGTTCGGATCTTGAGAACTAAGCCTACCAGTGCTAGTTGAAGTTTGTAAAAATGTGGTATGTACCCTATTAGTTATTGGATTTACTTGCAGGGGTAAGCTATCCGTATAAGTATTTTTTAATTTAGTTAAATGACGCCATTTTAATAATAAATCGGCAATAGCAAAACCACTCTCGCTAATTTTTTCAAGTATTTCTGCACTAGTAGAATAAGACTTAGCTTTTGATGACAATTTACCAAAGGGTAGTTGCATTTTCTCAAACAAAATTTCTCCCAGTTGCTTTGGCGAGGCAATGTTAAACTTTGTACCAGTAATGGTAAAAATTTCCTGCTCTAATTTAGTAATTTCATTACCAAATTCACTTGATAGCTGTTTAAGATACTGTGAATCGATTTTAATCCCAGCTTTCTCCATTTTATCTATTATATAGCATAAAGGTAAATCAATTTCTTTGTATAGTGCTAAGGCATGATTATCCTTTAACTCTAACAATAGTTTTTGATAATCAGTACTGAAGTTGCTAACCACTTCTGCTACACTTTCCAAGCTATCCTTCTGTACTCCATCAAATGGATTTTTCTGAGGTTTGCCAGCAGAAATCAGATATTGCATCAGTTCAAGATCCTCACATGAGTATACCTCACTATCGACAAAGAATTTTAATAATGATTTAAGTTTATAAGTGATCTTCTTAATAGATTTGTTTTTTAGCAATTGAAGAATATCAGCCATAAACCACTGATGCAGATAATTTTGGCAAGAATCATCAGAAAGTAAATCAGACATATCGCTAGGGGTTCTAGCTGTAAACTTAATGTTGTAGCACTTATCATCAATAGATAAAATTATGGAAGGATTTTGTCCTAGATGATCTGATAGATAAATACTGATGACCCCATGCTCTTCAGCTTTAATCATCATAGAATCAAGTTGTTGTTTAGAAGATATCTCCTGAACTATGATTTGCTTAATAGCCAAGGATTCATTGGTAATTTGTATTTGAAATAAATTTTCCACTCGTTTGTTTAGAGATTTAAAACCATACTCTGCTAGAAAATCAGAGATTTGCTTACTATCAGGTGGAGTATATTGCAATACACTAAAGTCTAAATCGATATCAACATTATAATCTAAACCAACTAGTTGCCAGGAAATTAATGCTAGATCCTTTGAGGAGTTAATGATTTCCCTTTGGCGATCGTTACTGATTTGATCAAGAGAATTTAAAAGTTCTGCTAACGAACCAAACTGTTTTATAAGTGTTGCAGCAGTTTTAGGACCAATGCTTGGAACACCTGGTATATTATCTGACTTATCCCCAATCAAAGCCATTACTTCCCTGAGCTTATTTGGTTCTACACCAAATTTTTCTATCACGTTATCTTCGGAAATATATTTTGCTTTTATGGGGTCATACATTTTAGTATGCGAATTAATTAACTGCATTAAATCCTTATCAGAAGAAATAATGATAGTATTCTGTTGTAATGCAGAGGCTTTATGGGCTAAAGTTGCGATTATATCATCTGCTTCATAACCGGTTCTCTCAATTATTGGGAAATTTAGGCTACCAGCAGCTAGGCGAATGAGTGGTAATTGATCATTCAAGTCCTTTGGTGTAGGAGGTCTATTTGCTTTATATTGCTCATAAATTTGGTGACGAAAATTCTTACCACCGGAATCAAGAATAATGACAGCATGCTTTGGCTTAAAATCGTTCAATAGCTTTAACAACATGGAGGTAAAACCATACAATGCTCCAACAGCTAAGCCATTCGGAGAAGTTAATGGTGGCTGAACATGGTATGCTCTGAAGACAAATCCGTAACCATCAATTAGTAATAAAGTATTTTTGTTAATTGTTTCGTTGGTCATTTTGTTATTAGGGCAAATGGTTATGTTTATGTAGTATACAACAATTATAATGTACACTAAGCTTAAATAGTAATATTTTATAAAATAAACTTACTGCATAAGTCAATCTAGTTGGTGATTTTGTCGTCGAAACTCGCCTCCGCTCCTCACGTACGTCTGTGTACGCGAAGGTAGCCGGCTTCGTTTCTCCTAAAAATCCCTCAACTATCTTTGATTTATGCAGCAAGTCTAATATTACTATTTAAGCTTAAACAGTCTTTTCCACAGGTCTATAGATTGATATTTGAGTTTTTGACTTTTTGGACAAATAGTAAAAGCCGATGATTCCGACAAGGCAACAAATTGGAACTATAGCAATTGCCATAATAAAATCAAAGCGACTATAAATAGGTACAGATGATTCATTTACTAGACCATCCCAGTTGTAAGATATTAAATTACTCATAATTTTATGGAAAAAATGTCCGAATGACATATTAATGCAATTGACTATCGCAATAGCAAGTCCAGCAGATTTATCTGTAACAAGGTTACCTACAACAGTAAAAATTAGAACTTGATAACAACAAAAAACTCCTAATAAAAACATTAGAGTACTACTAATAAAGAAATTTAATGAAGGACAATATAATAGGATACTAAAAATTGCTATCGTTAGCAATCCAGTCATTATTATTATAAAGTTAGATGATTTTGATAAATTAGCAATAAGTGCAAGTATTGGACCACCAAAACACATGCCTATATAAACGAATGAGGTAACCAAGTTACTTTCCATATCATTCATTTGATAAACTTGTTTGAAGAATGGAATAGCCCATACGTCAGCAAAACCTTCTAATGTTCCTACCATTAGACCACCACAAACTCCAATAAATAAAATAGTAGGGTTTAATAATAGTTTCAATATTGAAGATTCAGAATCGCTAGTATTAGAATTACTTCTTATATCATCAGTTTTTACTAATAAAATCATTAGTCCAATGATAAATCCAACTAGAGCTAGACTATTAAAAGTTACGTCATAACCAAAATGTGTAAATAATAGCTTCATTGGAGTAATGCCAAATACTGCTCCAAGTAAGCCAAAGGTAAAGGAGAAGCCAAGCATTAAGGAATGATATTTAGTTGGGAAAGAGCTTCTAGTAATCTTAGCTACTGATAAAAAACCTACAGCAGAACCAGCTCCAATCATAAATCTACCAATGAGTAAGTAATTAAAATCAGTGCTAGCAACAAAAGTTAGAGTACCAAGAGAGGTAACTAAGATAGATAAGAATGTGACAATCCTAAAATTAAATTTATCTAGCATTATACCAATTGGTAATTGCATTCCTGCATAACCTAGATAATAATATCCAGCAAACGTGCCAAATGCTATGGTATCAATGGCAAATTTTTGTATAATTTCTTCTCTAAGAATTCCAGTTGAGAGTCTTAATATAAATTGAAAAGCAAAAAACAGGGTGGCAAGAGACCATAGCAAAAGTGGTTTTTTTTAAGGATAAAGCTTTATTCACAGGAAAATTTAAATTATAATTATGTTGTATTTTAAGGTAGCAAATTATAGTATCGATAATATTTTGTCAAACCTATTATTTTTATAAACCAGTTTGAATTATGGGTCAGTTTGAGGCATATTCGTTATTATTTATTGATAGTTTAATAGGTAATTTAGTTGTAAGTTTAGATAGTGAATTAATCGTTCACTCTATGAGGGTATTTGGTGTTTATAATAATTTAATAATAGTTACTGTCGCTACCATTGCTTCATTATTTGCTACTAGTATAAATTATTTCTTTGGTTTGATCTTATTAAAAATTTTTTATTATTCTAAAAATGAACAGGTTCATACTAACCACCAATCATTTTCCCAATTTTTTTTAAAATATAACATATTTATACTTTGGTTTACGATAATACCGTTATGGGGCAAATTTATTCCTTTAATTGCCGGTTTTACTAAAACAAGATTTTTAAGAGTTTTAGCTATTAGTGGTGTTGTCAAGTTATGTTATTATATTTGTATGATATAATGAGGGAATTTAATGAACCTTTATAGAGTCAATCCGTCTTCATCGTTTTTGGATATAGTAGCTGATTTTATTCTAGATAATTTTGCTAAAGAATCTATTAGCAATCTTAAAATTATATTGCCGAGTGGCTTTGCTTGTTTAAATTTACAAAATATTTTGATTAAGAAGCAAAATATTGCGATTTTACCGCATATTATCCCTTTTTCCAATATTATGGCTGAAGGTGAGGAAATATTTGGTATTACATCAGAAAATCTAGAACCTATAACGTTTTTGCAAGAGAGAATTATATTAGCAGAAATCATCCATAATTACCCTAAGCTACAATTCAGTACAACACAATCTTTACAGTTTTGTTCAACAATAGCTGAGTTGTTTTATCAGCTAGCTTGTAATAATTTATCGATAGATTCTGTAAATGAAATAGAAAAACTGAATCCATCAAAACATTGGAATGTTATTTATGAATTTCTTAAATATACTCATCAGCAATGGAAAAAACAGATAGAATTGTTAGGATTGCTAGATCGTGTAAATTATCAAATAACTATGATGGAAGCAGAGATAGCACGGTTGAAAAGAGCTGATACCAATTTAATAGTAGCGGGTATCATAGGTCACAATCTTATATCATGGAATTTCTTAAAGAATGTTGCTAATTCACCATGTGGTTTTATAATTTTACCGCCTATTAGTAATAGACCTCTATTAGAATATGATAATCCTGAAGAAGATTATTTATATAGCCTAAAAAAATTACTGACAATTCTAAATAAAGATTTATCAGATTTTCAGCCTTTAGGTCAGGAACAACAACATCATTCTATTCTAGATCAGATAATTTTTGAAGATAAAGATTTAACACTTGCTAAGCAGGAACATTTAAACATTGAAGGAAATAGGGATGACATTGGTCTAGTAAAATATTTTGAGCTTGAGGATATTTTTCAAGAAGCAGAACAAATAAGCCTGATCTGTAAACAGTATAGTGATAAGAAGATAGCTATTATTGTTAATAATCAAACAACCAAAGATTTTTACTGTAATTCTTTGACCAAATATTCCTTAGAATTCCAAGATTTACTAGGTGATAATTTAACAAAAACGCTAGTTAGTTCTCTAATAATTTCTGTTAGTGAAATATTATGTAATGATTTTGATATAAAAAAGTTATTCTTACTATTAAAGAATCCTTTTATTAATTGTAAATTAGTAGCAAAATTAGAACTATTAATGAGCGGTAAGAACCGTTTCATACGGCAACCTAGTCAGATGCTGTCTTTAGTAGAAAAAACCAATGATGATGCGTTAATAAATTGGTGTAAGAAACTAATAAACTTACTCTATACAAATAGTATTAGTAGTTTGGATGCTAGTAGTTTTGTTAAAATATTAAAATCCTCGATTAAGATTGCTGAAAAACTTTATCCAAATATTTGGTATGAACAGCCGGCTGCTGAGCTATCAACTTTTCTATCTAGCTTAATAAAAAATAATTGTAGTCTAACATTAAATAATAAAAAATGCTTTCCAGAGTTACTTAAATCTTTAATGTTTAGTTGTAAGTATTTTGCACATAATAATTATTCTAAAAATATAATTATTGGTAAAGCTGAAGATTTAATGTTACTTAAATTTGACCTAGTAATTTTAGCCGACTTTAATCAAGGGAGCTTAGCTTCGTCATCAGCTGTGAATCAGTGGATTAATGAGCAGACGCTTAAAAAATTACATATTGTTACTGACTCTACCATGGATCAATATTATTTCTATTTATTTCTGCATAATGCTCAAGTGATCATTACTAGAGCAAAAAGGCAAGGTAGTAAAGATGGTTTGTTACCATCAAATTTATTATTAAAATTGCAATTTATTTTACAGAAAAGTTTGATTTCAGAAAATTATTTAACATATTTATCAGAAAGTGACTTAGTAGACTTGCTGCATAAATCAAAGATAGTTGAGGGATTTTTAGGAGAAACGAGGCCGAGCACCGCAGCGTACACAGACGTACGTGAGGAGCGGAGGCGAGTTTCGACGACAAAATCACCAACTAGATTGACTTATGCAGTAAGTCTAGTGGATGTACAAAATAATGTACATATGGTTGAGTCAATTATAACTAATCCTATTAATATTAGTTCCAATTTACAGGATGATTTAAAAATCGTAGGGGAAATAAACTCTAATCCTCATTGCGAGGAGGTCGTAGAATCGACAAAGCAATCCAAGGAAACTTATACTAACCTAGATTGCTTCTTTGCTGCTAAAACAGTTCCTCGCAATGACGTTAATTTACTTAGTTACGTTAGTAGTCCAATTTTTCCTGAGATAATCTCAGTTACTGATATAGAAATGTTGGTACGGAATCCTTATAGTTTCTATGCTAAGAAGATTTTGAATTTGAGAAGCAAGGATATGATAGGGCAGGAGCCTAAAATATCTGAATTTGGTAGTTTTGTTCATAAGGTCTTAGAACAATATTCTAAAAATTATGATAAGTTAGAAAATAACAAAGTTGGATTAATATTGGAAATTAGTAATAATATTTTACAGAATACTATTCTGCCAGCCTATACACAAAAAATTTGGCAAATAAAATTTATTCCTATTGCTGAGTCTTTTATTGAGTTTGATGAAAAACGCAGAAGTGATTTCCAATATATTTATTCAGAATGTAGAGGAGAAATTTTGTTAAATATTGGAGGGCAAGAATTAACAATAATTGGAGTTGCTGATAGAATTGAGGTAGATAAGCTTGGGGCAGCTGTCATTATCGATTATAAGACTGGTAGCTTACCGAGTAAAAAAGATGTAGAAGCTGGATTATCTCCGCAGTTAATCATTGAAGCCTTAATGTTACAGGAAGGTGGTTTTGCTATGAAAGTTCATAGCGTTAAACAGGTTACTTATGTAAAAATTTCTAGCTCGAAGCCAATAATCCAAACTTTGGAAATAGACTTAACGAAAGAAGACTTAGATCGTCATAAACAGGGGATGATGCGAGTGCTAGAATATTATGTAACGAATAAAAACTTTCCATATGATATTGATTTACTAAAGTATGACGACTATGCACATTTGGCAAGGAGAGATTTATGAAGAAAATAGCTCGGCGTCATTGCAAGAAGCTACTTTTAGTAGCGACTAAGCAATCTAATTAATGTGGATTGCCACTACGCTCATGTGGTCTTGCAATGACGGGTTTTAACTTTCGCAGTTATGGCATAACCTAGGCTATTAAACCGATGTCTTACATCAATATTTGAGGTTATAATACACTAATTGTCTATTTGTTCTTGAATTTATTAGTTTAAAATGCTTATATAAAATCATTTTCAAAACCCACTATCCAAATCAGTGTATCATTATGTTAGAAGAAGATAGTTTTATTACTAATCTAGTAGATCAGGAATTTTCAGTTACTGAAATTTCTAGTAAGATCAAGGAGTTGCTAGAGAATAATTTTGGTTATATTAGAGTAAAGGGAGAAATTTCTGGTCTTAAGATAGCAACTTCTGGTCATGGTTACTTTAATCTTAAAGAAAATACAGCTATTCTAGCCTGTACTTGTTGGCGTCCTGTACTAGCAAAAATTAAGTTTGTACCAATTGATGGTATGGAAGTGGTAGCTAGAGGTAAGCTTTCTGGGTATGCAGGAAATTCACGATATCAGCTATCGGTAGAAGTCCTTGAACCTGCAGGTCTTGGTGCTATCATGCAAATTCTCAAGGAGCGGCAAGAGAGATTAGAAAAAGAAGGTATATTCAATAAACAAAAAAAGCCACTACCTTTTCTGCCTAATAAGATTGGGGTGGTTACATCAATGACTGGGGCGGTAATTAAGGACATTATACACCGTATTAATGACCGTTGTCCATCTCATATACTAATATGGCCAGTTGTTGTTCAAGGCGAAAATGCTGCAAGTGAAATTGCTAGTGCTATTTCAGGATTTAATGAATTAGATAAAGATATAAAACCTGATGTTATAATTGTTGCAAGGGGAGGGGGGTCTATAGAAGATCTGTGGGCTTTCAATGAAGAGGTAGTAGTACGGAGCGTATTTAATTCAGCTATTCCTATTATTTCTGCAGTTGGACATGAAGTGGATAATACTTTAATCGATTTAGTAGCTGACAGGCGAGCCCCCACACCAACTGCTGCAGCTGAATTTGCTGTACCTGTGCTTTCTAATTTACATTATACAATCAGTTCGTATTATGATGCATTATGCAGTCGTATTAATCAGCTAGTTAAATATGAACAGCAAGCAGTTAACTCTAATACTGACATTTTTAGGAGTATAACTACTTATATAGACTATAATCAACAACTTCTTGATGAACTCAGTTTTAGATTAACAGATTCTTTGCCTAACCTACTCAGATTTAAAGTGGCAAAACTTGACTCACTTAATATAGAAATATTAAATCCTCTAAAAATAGTTAATTATCAGTCGTTGGAATTAGTGCATCAATCTAATTATATGCTAAAATCTATTAGCACTAAGTTAAAAAATTATGAGCATCAATTAAATTTAAATAATTTGCTACTTACAAGTCTAGATTATAAAACTGTACTAAAACGTGGCTTTGCGGTAATTAAATCAGAAAATGGAGAATTTATAACATCAAAAGTTGTTGCAAGCAAAAAACAAGAATTTAATATTAAGTTCTTTGACGGTGATATTAATGTATGCTGCAAAAACTTGGAATAGACCTTAATTAGGAGAACTAATGCAAAATGCAAGTACTTAAAAGTATCATACCGATTATTATTATTGTGCAAAACTTTTTTACCTTTGCTAATCCTGAGGATAGTAGTAATCAACTATCTAATATTCAGGACAAATATTTTACTCAATGTACTGAAGAAATGTCTGATAAAGATAATCTGCTTGTTGATTGGTATCCACTAGAACCCTACCAATTTAGTCATATAGCTAAAAATGGTCACTATTGTGTTACTGGCTTAGATATTGAATTAATTAATAGTATTAGTAGCAAAATTAGCATTGGCGTACAATATGCTGATTCTGTGTGGGAGCGAGCAATATCAAATATAGGGCATGGTGACAGTGATATGGTGGCGGGAGCTACTTATACTGCTGAGAGAGCAGACTTTGCCAATTTTTCTCTTCCATATCGATTTGAAGAAATTTCCTTATTTACTTTACGTTCAGCAAAAAAACATTTGAGTTTTAGTAATATAAATGAATTTTTAGCTCAGATACGTTTACTAAATTTCCGTCTTGGTATAATTAAAAAAGCTGTTTATGGTGATGCAAGAACGACTGACTACCTAAATCAGGTGAGTAATAACGATATTATCATTAAATATGGAAGTAATCTAGAGTTATTTAATGGGCTGCTAAGTAATGAAATTGACGGGTTTCTTGCTGACAGAATTTCAGGGGTAGCTCTTTCATTAAACTATATTAAAAAATATCAAATAGAAGAAATCCCTACTGGTATTAAAACCCCTGTACATTTAATGTTCAGTAAGAAAACTGTAACTCCTAACATAGTTGCACGGTTTAACGATTCAATAAAAGAATTTGTCGATAGCGATGAATATAAAAAAATCGTTAAAAGCTATATATATCATATTTTATTGCCAAAATCTATTGATTCAGAATGGTGTTATATTATTGGGGTTATCGGGAGTATAGCATTCGCGATTTCTGCTATCACTATATCCTCTAAAACAAATGCCACGTTGTTTGGTACTTTTGTATTAGCAATGTTACCGTCTCTATTAGGATGTATTTTACTCGATATTATAATAGTACACCATGGTTATAATATAAATCTTGTTTTGACTCCATATTATACTTTCCGTGTTTTTATAACGGTACTTATTGGCTTCTTTACCGTTAAACTCCTAGCTTATTATAATAAGCAGTTATATGAGGATAGTTTTATCCAAAAAATATGGAGTAATACTCTTGTTATTTGTGATTCTTTAGGGCAGGCATCCTTTATGATAATTGGCGTTGTAACCGTAATTGTACAAAGAATTGAACCGTTAGAGTTTTGGGGACCATGTTTTGCGTGTTTGACTTCTAGTGCTGGTATAATATTGCGGAATTTAATTTGTAAGCATGACAAGAATATGGAGTATATACCTAGAGAAGTTAATTTTGAAATATTCATATTATGGGGTGGAATTTTTAGTATATTATTAGATGTTTATGCTTATAATCCTAATTATAATACAATAAAATACTCTATGATTACGGTAATTGCAGGTGCTTTTGTCAGTAGGTTTTTAGTTCACTACTATAATATTCCAAACTTAACTTTTCGTTCGGATAATGGGAGTACAACTATTGAAAGTTAAAAACCATCATTGCAAGGAGGCATGAGCCGACGAAGCAATCCACAAAAATATAATAAGTAATTTGGATTGCCGCGTCGCCACTAAAGCGGTTTCTCGCAATGACGTTTAACTAAAAGTTGTATAAATCTTACTAATTTTGTGTGCATCGCCTAGGGTAGTGGGGTCTAAAATAACCTGATTCGATGTAACTTGTTATATCAAATTCAGGTTAAGCTAAGATTAACATATGGCTAAAACCTTCTTAGGTTAACTATAAATAAAGGAGAATTAGATATGAGTAAAACAAATGATAAGGTATCAATTTTTACTAAAGCCGTTAAGCAAGTTTTTAAATCGGCTAATCATACTTTGAAAAATCTACAAGAAAATATTTATAAAAAAGAAAAAGAAGTATTAGATATAAAGAACCTCAAAGATAAAGAAAAAATTGCCAAACAATCAGCAAAAATAGAAAAAAAGATAAAAAAAATAGAGGAATATAAAAAATTAGTTGAGCAAAGGCAAGCGAATTTATTAGCAGAAATTACTAAGTATAAAGAGTTAATTGAATTAGCAAGGCAAAAACCTCAAGAAAAAAAGACAAGAGAACAAGTGAAGTCATGGGAAGAAAAACTTAATGCATGCAACAAAGAGATAGAGGATTATAACAAGTTAGTTAACTCACATGACAAACAGCAAGCAGTAAAGGAGACAAAACAGGAACAAAAGCAAGAAGAGCAACAGAAAAAGCAAGAAAAAAAGGAGATAAAGCAACAGCAAAAGCGAGAACTTTCCTATCAAGAAGAAAAAGAAAAATTTTTTAAAATATGTAGCGATATTTTAAAAGATCAAACTCGTTTAGAGAAAATATTATCTCCTTTAGCAGAGCCTAGAACAAAAGAAAAAGGTATTGGTAAAGGTCAGGCATTTAAAGCTGCCATAGAGGGTATACAATTCGCAGTAAGTCATGCTAAAACAACTGTTGGCGTTATAACTTCAGGAGGGTTTTATGCTAAGGAAATAGAGAAATTACAGAAAATATTAAATGGTGAAGAAAAATATGATCCATCTAACCTTCCTTTCTTTATAAAATTGTTACAAGATCCTGATACAAAAACATTTCTTACTCAAAATGTTGAAATAATTAATGGATTAGTGGAAAATCTTGCTCCAATTCTTACCAAGATTGCATTAAAAGAGTTGGGGAAAATAGATGAGATACAAAAAGATTTTAACTCTAAAAAAGATGATATACAGAAATTACCGGAACTAGACAAAGAATTACAAGAGCTAAAATCGTCTACAATAAGAAAAGAATCTAAAATTAAAGAATTAGAAGAAAAAATTGATTCTTTAAAATCTCTACAAGCCAAGTATGATAGGGCTATTTTATTACAAGAATTAAAGAAAGCTGGTTTTGATGAAAAATATATAAACAGTCAATTATTACCTATTGTCAAAAATATCGTTGTTGAGATACTTAAAACCCCTGAAAATATTATAGAAATTGTGCAGCTAACTGCTGATAGAGCTTTATCTGACGACCCTCAAGTAAAAAAAGATTTACTTGGTACAATATTAGATAAAATAGATATTAGTGTACTTATAAAAAATGATATACTATCTAAATTCTTAATTAATGATGGAGAAAATATAGCAAAAGCATCGCAAATAATCATTGAATCCAATACAGAATTGCAGGGAACGCTTAGTAGCTTGGGAATAGGAAAAGAATTATTACCAAAAATAGTACCTGTACTTTCAGAACTTATTGGTAACGTTTTAGCAGACCATGAAGGGGTTAGTAATATATATGAAGCTTTAAAGCCAGTTATATTGAATGATACTGATGATAAAGTGCAAGAGGCTAAAACTATTTCGGAAGTAAGTCACCTAGATAAACAAGGTGGAGCTAAAAAACTTGCTATTATTAAACAGTTACCTAATATTTTGTTACAAGATGCAACCTTAACAACATTAAAGGAAAAATTGCCAGATGTTTTAGCAAAAAATAAAACAGAGATTGCCAATATTGCTGTTCAAGTTCTGCCAAAATTACTTGAAACACTAAAGAGTAATGCTAAATCTTTGGCTCAAAGCAATACTCAAAATTTAGAAAAAGAGGATATTTATAAAGTAGTAGCATCACCTATTATTCCAATTCTAGCTAATGTAAACCCTGAATTTTATGGGAAGGTAATTCCTATAGCTATTGATGTGCTACAAAATACCATGAAAGCGGTAAGTCTAGAACAAATAAAGGAACTTTATCAAGATATACAAACAATAACTCAAGACACTAGCGATATTGAGTTAAAAGATCAAGCTACAGGAAGAGTAATTAAACAATTTATAGGACTACTTGAAAATGCAGATATCCAGCAAAATATAAAGGAGGATTTGCCAAACTTACTTAGAGAAAATATAGAAACTATCAAGGCTATAGTTAATAATATTAGCAATAATAATCCTCAAATTGCAAGATATGCTGTACCACAAGAATTGATAGATGCTACAGTACCATTAATTGTCGATATAGTGTCAGATGGTCTTAGTACAGTGCCAGAGCTAGTTAGAATTAATAGTAATTTAGCTAAGTACCAAAATGAAGCTAGTAATGAGGGTTCGCTAGGAATTTTGTCTAATATAATTGATGATGTAGGTAGGGTTGCTCAAAATATTACTCCTCTATTAACTAAGAACATCCCTGCTTATTTACAACAAAATAAAACTACTATTTTAGCAGTTACAAAGAATGTAACTGAGCAAAAAGAGATTAAAGCTAGCCTAGATCCCGCTGGAGTTAAACCTGAGCTGGTATTAAAGATGGCTGAGTTAGCTATTGATACTGTTCCACAAATATTACCAATAGCAACTGATTTGGTTAATGCTACTTTAAAAGATAAAGAGGGGGTAACAACTATTATTACTAAAATTCAAGACCTAGTAAATAGTCCTGAAGAAGAGAAAGTTGCTCAAGCTGTTACAGTAGCAGATTCTATTTTAGATTTTATAAATAAACCAAAAAATGCAGATGTGAGGAAAATAATTGATAAAGATATTCCAAAGTTTCTTGGCGAGAATGCTGAGCGATTTGGTGCTGTAGTTGATGAATTTCTCAATACAACAGTTGTGGGTAGGAATTTAAAAGTAAAAGGTCAGGAAATTATTGAATTAGCTAGCAACAAGATACCAGATTTAACAAAGATAGCCGAACAATTTAAGATTGGTAATTATAACATGGGTATGTTCGGGATATTCAAATTGTTATCTGACAAGAAATTAATAGGAATAGTATCAGACACATTAGTTGAAGGGGCTAGATTCCTAATACAAAGAAGTTTTACCTCATTGAGAACACGTAGACAAAAATGGAGTGAATCTTTAGGCAAAGTTCATTTTAGTTTTTCTGATAAAGATTCTCAACAGAGTTCTCAGCAAATAGATGGACAGAAACTTGATTTAGGTGAGTTACTGCAACAACAAGCTGATGCCACTGATATTGGTACAATCTCAAAAACTGTAGAATATTCTCTAATAAGTAAAGATTTCAGAGGTTTTGTTTTTGACAAAGAAAATCCGATACCTACTAAAAATGTTATAGTTAATGGGTTTAATTTTGATAAGGCGATATTTAAAGAACGTTCTTTTCAAAATAGCGAAATTAGCAATTGTTCTTTTAAAGGAGCTATTTTTAAAGATAAAATTAGTTTCGAAGGGACAACTATTGATGCAAAATCTTTAAAAACTCTTTTGCCTGCAATTAATCAATATAATAAAAATCATGCAAATAATAAAATAACTTTAGATAATGTTAAAATTGTTGGCGATATAAGTGGGCTAACATTTAAAGATATTTCTATGAAAGGCACGGATTTGACTGAGGCACAATTTACTTCAGAAGACTCTAAGAGCAAGACAATTAGTAAAGCTACGTTTGATCAGGTTAGTTTTGACGAGAGGACGAAATTACCTGAACATAAAAAAGATGTTCAAAGTGAGGCTAGAAAAATAGGTCAAGAAGCAACTAGTTATGTGGCAAAGAGTACTAAAAGCAAGAATAGTGAAATGGTCATTAATGATATAAAGGATAGTGTATCTAAACATGTTGTGCCAAATAGGACATCTAACAGCGATATAAAACATTTGCCATCTCCCAAGTCTAAACAAACAGCAATTACTGGAAGCGTAATATAACCTCAAGTATCGATGTAAGACATTGGTTTAATAGCCTAGGGTATCCCTGCGTAGGTAGCGGGATATAAAAAAACTTGATTATCGAGTATTAAATTATAAAACTACTTGACATGGTTTTTTTTATAGTTTAGGTTGCTTGGAAATGAGCATGGGTATTAAATGGATGCAGTAAATTCTTCTTGCAATATGTGGAATAGGGCTAGAAATAGTAAATTTAGACACGTTGTTTGGCCTATTAGATCTAACGAATTAGTAAAGTTTATACCTATGGCTTTACTAATGTTTTGTATTCTCCTTAACCAAAATCTAGTACGTAGTATCAAAGATAGCTTGGTAGTAACATTAATTAGTACGGAAGTTTTAAGCTTTATAAAACTTTGGGGTGAGATGCCTATGGGTGTCTTATTTGTCATTCTTTACTCCAAACTTTGTAATATTATGACAACTGAGCAAGTGTTTAGGATAGTAGTATCTTTTTTCTTGGGATTCTTCATATTATTTGGTTTTGTGTTGTTTCCATACCGGGAATATCTTCATCCAGATCCTGAAGTAATAGAATATTATGTTACCGTACTTCCACATTTAAAATGGTTTATCATCATTTGGGGAAAATGGAGTATTGTGTTATTTTATATAATGGGGGAGTTGTGGCCAGTAATTGTATTTACACTATTATACTGGCAACTTGCTAATAAGATTACCAGTATTGAAGAAGCTCCAAGATTTTATACGTTTTTTTCCTTATTTGGTCAAACTAACTTACTAATATCTGGCAGTATAATTATATATTTTGCCAAAGGTGAACATTTTTTGTTACCTCTATTTTCCCATCTTAACGACAAAACAGAAATTCTCCTTAAATCGTTTATGCTAATCATTATAATTTCCGGTCTAATTTGTTTAATCTTGCATAGATTTGTTGAATTGAAAATTATAGAAACTACTAAAAATATTAGATTCAAAAATAAAAGAACCGATATACTAAAATTGGGGTTAGTTGACAGCAGCAAAATAATTTTTACATCTAAATATTTAGGAATTATTTGTGTATTAATGATTTCATATTCCATGACAATCAACCTAATTGAAGGATTATGGATGTCTAAAACCAAGCAATTATACCCTAGTACCCAAGCATTTATATCTTACACTGGTGAGGTATTTTTTTGGACAGGAGTACTTACTTTAATTTGTGCTTTTCTAGGTAGTAGTTTAGTTAGGGTTTGTGGTTGGTTTTGGGGAGCAGTGATCACCCCTATCGTAACACTGTTATCAGGTATGATGTTTTTTACCTTTGTTGTACTAGAAAAACCTTTATTGGCAATTATGACTGGTCTTAGTTATTTTTCTCCATTAATGATAATTGTTTTTGTAGGTGGTTTGTGGCATGTTTTAGGGAAAAGCGTAAAATATTCATTGTTTGATTCTACTAAAGAAATGGTATATATACCTCTTGATAATGAAATGAAAACTAAGGGAAAGGCAGCAGTAGATGTACTTGGATACAAAGTAGGAAAATCTTCTGGAGCAATTATTCAATTCGTCTCTTTCAGTATTTTCCCAAATGCTGTACATAACGATCTAGCTGGTTTTTTGATGGTTGTTTTTCTTGTTGTTTGTGTAGCTTGGATTTTGGGTGTAAAAGTCTTAAATCGATATTACAAAAACTTACTAAACCTGAATTCGATGTAACTTGTTACATCGAATTCAGTGATATATATAGAAACAATCAGGTTTGAAGCGTCTGCCCACCTGATTGTTAATTATTAGCGGTAATAGATTAAAATGCATTCGTGCCAGCCGCTTCAAGAATGCATTTTTCATTATAAGAAGCCAATTCGATATAAGAATTAATAATTCTTATATCGAATTAAGGTTACTAAGGTCTAACAATTATAATCCTTAAAATTGATTATTTGTGCTGTCTTAATATCTATATTAGAGTGGGAGGTGCCCACAATAACTCCACCATTATTTGCTTTCAAAATAATCAAGTTATATAGTAATTCTTTGTTTTCTTGATCTAGGTTTGCTTCTACTTCATCTAATAGCCATAAATTTGACTGGCAAGCAATGAGTTTTGCTAAGGCAATTTTCTTTTGGTTACCAGCAGACAGCTTGTAACATTTCTCATGCAAAATATTATGTAACTTGAAATAGTATATCGAAGATTCTAAAGCTTCAAGGGAATCATAAATTGTAGACCAAAATTTTAGATGCTCTAATACAGTTATTTGGGATTTTAATCCAAGATTATGTCCAATATAATTACAATAAGGTTTCTTTAAATATTTACAGTTCAATGATCTATACAAAACATTGCCACTTGTTGGATTTTGTATATTAGCTACAATTCTAAGTAGTGAAGTCTTCCCGCAACCATTTGCTCCCTGTAAATAAACTATAGATGATGGTAAAAAAGTCATACTAATATTAGTGAAGATAGTTTTTTCGTCTATAATAAGAGTGAGTTGTTCAAATGACAGCATTTATACGATTCTAAGAAATTTTTTATATAATTTACTTCAAATATTTATTTTTTCAAGTTAAGTTAAATGAAAGGCTTAGTGGTAGGTATTTTTAAGTGTATACTCAAAGTATGCCAATTCGGGATAAGAATTAGTTAATCCTTATCCCGAATTGCCTTTAATATAAGGAAAAATGCATTCTTAAAGCGGTTTTGCAAATGCATTTTAAACCTTTCTAAAGCTAAAAACATGATTTTAAAAGATTAAAATCATGTTTTTAGCAAAATATTAATTTAACAATCAGATGCAGAGTCGTCTCAAATCTGATTGTTTCGATAATTTCACCGAATTTGGTATAAGAATTGACAAATTCTTATACCAAATTCGCGTAAACCCTAATAATTAAAAAAATTGGAGGAACGGGAATGAATCCTGATTATCTTAAAGAAATATCTGTAGGAGATAATCTTTATAAAATTTTTGATATAAATAAAGCGGCAAGTGATATTAATCTTGAGTTAAAGCGTCTACCTTATAGCTTAAGGATATTATTTGAAAATGTCCTTCGTCTAACTGGTAATAAAAAAAACTTGTTACTATTTAAAGAATGGCTTAAGGCTAGAAAATCTGACGCTGAGATACCGTTTATGCCGGCTAGGGTACTAATGCAGGATTTTACCGGAGTTCCTGCTATTGTTGATTTGGCTGTTATGCGTGATGCTATAAAAAAACTAGGGGGTAATCCATTAAAGATTAATCCTCTGATCCCGGTTGACCTTGTTATAGATCATTCTGTACAAGTTGATTATTATGGAACAAGTGATGCGTTTGCTAAGAATGTCAAAATGGAAGTAGCACGGAATCTAGAGCGTTATGAATTTTTGAAATGGGGGCAAGAAGCATTTGATAATTTTAGAGTAGTACCTCCAGGAACAGGAATCTGTCATCAAGTTAATTTGGAATATTTAGCCAATGTTGTGTGGAGCAAACAACAAAATGGTGTAACTTTCGCTTATCCGGATACATTAGTTGGCACAGATAGTCATACTACGATGATTAATGGTTTAGCAGTTCTTGGTTGGGGAGTTGGGGGAATTGAGGCTGAGGCGGCAATGCTCGGTCAACCTTTATCAATGATTTTACCAGAGGTAATTGGCTTTAAGTTAACTGGCTCTTTAAAGGGAATGATTACTGCTACAGATTTGGTGCTAACAGTTACTCAAATGCTAAGAAAGAAAAATGTCGTTGGCAAATTTGTTGAATTTTATGGAGATGGGCTAGATTCGCTGACATTGGCAGATAGGGCAACTATATCAAATATGGCTCCTGAGTATGGTGCTACTTGTGGGTTCTTCCCTATTGATAATGAGACTATAAAATACCTTAATTTTACAGCTAGAGATCAAAATAGAATAAAGCTAGTAGAGCAATATGCTAAGCTACAGTCATTATGGCATGAACCAATGATTACTCCAGAATATACTGATATATTAGAACTGGATTTATCTACTTTAGAACCTTCCTTAGCTGGGCCAAGACGTCCGCAAGATAGGGTTAACCTAAAAAATGCTGCTAGTAATTTTAAAACTGAACTACCTTCTCTAACTAGAGGTGATGTTGATATTGATAAAAAGTACCCTGTTGATGAACAATATAGTATAGGGCATGGTGATGTCGTAATAGCTGCAATCACAAGCTGTACAAATACTTCGAATCCTACTGTGATGATTGGGGCAGGCTTGCTTGCTAAGAAAGCAGTAGAACTTGGGCTGATGAAAAAACCGTGGGTTAAGACTTCATTGGCCCCTGGTTCAAAAGTAGTAACGGAATATCTGAAAAAAAGTGGACTTGACCAGTACCTAAATCATTTAGGTTTTAATCTTGTCGGCTATGGTTGTACTACTTGTATAGGCAATTCCGGTCCGCTTATGCAGGAAATAGAAGAAACTATTGCCGGAAACAATCTTGTTGTTGCTTCGGTGTTATCTGGTAACAGGAATTTTGAAGGAAGGGTACACCCTTTAACAATAGCTAGTTATTTGGCTTCTCCTCCCTTAGTCGTTGCTTATGCCCTAGCAGGTACTATGAACATTGATCTTGAAACTGACGTGATAGGTAAAGGTCATAATGGTAAGGATATATATCTTAAGGATATTTGGCCAACCCACCAAGAAATAAAAGAGTTAATAGATCAATCTATTAACTCTAAAATGTTCAAAGACAAATATAGTGAAGTATTTTTAGGTGATAAAGAGTGGCAAGATATTAAAGTAACTAAAACTGATACTTATAATTGGAGTAAAGATAGTACTTATATCAACAATCCTCCTTATTTTGAAGGTATTGAACATATATCTAGTAACTTGCACAATATAGAATCTGCTAGAATATTAGCTATTTTTGGCAATTCTATTACGACTGATCATATATCTCCAGCCGGCAATATTAGTAAAACAAGTCCTGCTGCTAAGTATTTAACTGAGCATGGCATTCTACCTATCGATTTCAATTCTTATGGATCACGGCGTGGCAATCATGAAGTAATGATGCGAGGTACTTTTGCCAATAATAGGATAAAAAATGCCATGTGTCCCGGAATTGAAGGAGGGGTAACTATAAACCAACTAGGTAATCAAGAGAGTATCTATGATGCTGCAATGGATTATAAAGCTCATTCTGTGCCTTTAGTAATTTTTGCAGGTAAAGAATATGGCTCTGGTTCATCAAGAGACTGGGCAGCAAAAGGTACTAGTTTACTTGGAGTAAAAGCAGTAATTGCTGAAAGTTTTGAAAGAATTCATAGATCAAATTTAGTGGGTATGGGTGTTTTACCGCTTGCTCTTGCTTCTTCTACTGTAAATGACTTGAAACTTGATGGTTCTGAGTATGTCACCATTACCGGCTTGAGTAATGAAATAACGCCTTATGAGCAACTTAATTGTATCATAAAGAGAAAAAGTGGTATAGTTGAGACTATCAAAGTAATATTACAAGTTTTTACAGATAATGAGATAGACTATATAAAACATGGTAGTATAATGCATCTAGTAGTTAAAAATTTAAGAGATGAACATGGATAAGGAGATTAAGAAATATATAAATGCAGGGAAAACAAACCTTATAGTAATTTATATATTATTTCTGTGCGGAGTAGTTGCACCGTTATTACCTATTATTGGAGCAGTTTTTGCATATATTAATAAGGATATTAAAGATGGACTTTTAGCTAGCCATTACACTTTTATATTACGTACTTTTTGTATAGGATTTATTGGTATTATAATATCTATGATAACCACTATAATACTAATTGGTCCGGTGTTATACGCATGCTTGTTTGTTTGGTTTATATTAAGAATCGCTATAGGTCTCAAATATTTGTTGAATGATACAGGACATCCAAACTATATGACTTACTGGATAAAATAATGTTTCTTGAAACCGTACTTGGAAAGCAAACTAAATATGCAGATTTGTATGACAATAGTTTACTACACCCAATCAGTCGTAAATTTGCTAGAGATAGCTTACAGATAGTAGGTTCTTTGCCGTTTAATGGATTTGACATTTGGAATTGTTATGAAGTTTCTTGGCTAAGCCCAAGTGGTAAACCTGAAGTAAAAATATTGGAGTTCATGGTAAGTTGTGAGTCGCCTAATATTGTAGAATCGAAATCACTAAAGCTCTACTTAAATTCTTTTAATAACACTAAGTTTGAAAATTCAGAGCAAGTAATAGAGTTAATTACCCAGGATTTAAGCTTAGTATTTGAATCAGCTGTGATGATTTCTCTAAAAGATTTAGAGTCATACGATGGTACTAGACTGCAATCTTTTTCAGGCATAAATCTCGATAGATTAGAGGTAACAATTACTAGTTTTGAAGTTAGCCAAAATTTGCCAAAATTGTTGAAAGATAATACGGAGATAGTAGATGAGGTGCTATATTCTCACTTGCTAAAATCGAATTGTTTAGTTACTAACCAGCCAGATTGGGCATCAGTACAAATTAGTTATAGAGGCAAGAAAATTGATCATAGTTCTTTGTTAAAATATTTAGTATCATTCCGTAATCATAATGAGTTTCATGAACAATGCGTTGAGCGTATTTTTTGTGATATTAATAAGTTTTGTACTCCCGATCAATTAACTGTTTATGCGAGATATACAAGACGTGGTGGCATAGATATTAACCCTATACGCTCCAATTGCAACCTAGAGGTTACAAAACTTAATAATATAAGACATATTCGTCAATAATAATGCTTAGTGGTAGTATCAATTTAGAGTATATTTATATTAAAATGGAGAAAATATGGGCAAAAATAAGTTAAACTCAAATAAAAAACTACCCCCGGATATTCAATTAAAGGACAATTCAGATAGTTTTGAAATGAAATCTGAAACAATAGACAATTTGGTTAGTCAATTATCGAGATTATCAAAAGAGTATACTGATATAGTAAATTCTGCAATTTCTAAAAATTTAGCAGTTGTTAATAGTCGTATTAGAGTAACCGAAGATATATTTAATCAACTCTTATCATCGATGAGTAAAGGGATGCAGGAGAATGTTGTACTTACTAAAGATTTGTTAAAATGTAAGGGGTTACCAGATTTAGCTTTGTTACAGCGGAAAATGTTTGAAATATATTGTACTAATATGATGAATTCTTCCATTGAGGTTGCTCGTAATATACGAAAATTTGAATAGGTAGTAAGTTTGGAACAATTCCAAAATTGAGGTTATTTAAGAGTGTTAGATGTTTGAGCAATTACTTGATTTTTCTTCTATATATTTTATTATGCAAGGGATGGTAGTAACACTGAAATACAGTATAGTTTCAGTGTTATTAGGGTTGATTATTGGTATCTTACTAGCAATTTGTAAGGTAAGTAAAAGTTGTGCGTTAAGACTGTTTGCTAATTTCTATACATCTGTTTTTCGTGGTACTCCGTTACTTATACAACTTAGCATAATTTATTTTGGTTTACCTAGTGTAATTGGCATTAAGCTTGGTGTCTTCGTTGCTGGTAGCATAGCTTTCTCATTAAACTCCGGGGCATATGTTTCGGAAATAATTAGAGCTGGAATTAATAGTGTTGATAAAGGACAGATTGAGGCAGCTAAAGCATTAGCTATACCCGAGAGATTAATGATGAAAGATATTATCTTGCCCCAAGCCATAAGAAATATCTTACCTTCACTGGTTAATGAGCTTATTAATTTAATCAAAGAATCATCGATTATATCAATGATCGGTGAAATGGATTTAATGCGTAGAGCTCAGTTAGTATCGATTGAAAGTTATACTTATTTTACCCCTATGTTAATAGCAGGACTTTGTTACTATGTTATGGTAATAATTATCAGTAAATTAGCTAAAATTATTGAAAAAAGACTAGTAATTGGAGTGGAGTAACCCCAATTCGGGATAAGAATTGACAAATTCTTATCCCAAATTTGCATAAGTAGGATTTATTTATAATATGTACTTAAGTGAAATATGTATAAAACGTCCAGTATTTGCAACAGTATTGAGTCTAGTGGTTGTTATTTTAGGGGCGGTATTTCTTACTAAACTGCAAATTAGAGCTATTCCCGATATTTCTTCTCCTGTAATAACAGTATATGCAAATTACCCTGGGGCAGATGCTCTTTATATGGAGAAAGAGATAACAACTCGTATTGAGAAAGCACTAAAAACTGTCAAGAACCTTGATACTATCACTTCACAAAGCTCTACAGGTAGCAGTCATATTACTTTAATATTTCTATCATCGGCTGATATAGAAACAGCCTTAAACGATGTTAGGTCTAAAATTTCTAATATAAGTTCCATATTCCCCCAAGGTATGAGCATGCCTTATGTTGCTAAGATGGATGCAGATAATTTCCCTAGTTTGTATTTAAGTATCAGTAGTGATGTATATGATGATTTACAATTAACCCAAATTGTTCAAGATAGCGTAAAAACCATTTTAGAAAAACTTGAAACAATAGGTCAGGTTGAGATATATGGTGCTAAAGAGTACTCTATGCGTATAGAACCAGACCCGGTAAAATTATATCAGCATAAAATGTCAGTGTTAGAAATGGAGAGTGCTATAAAAAAACAAAATATCTATTATCCAGCAGGAACTATTAAAACAGCTGCACGTGATTTTACTGTAAGATTAGATGGCTCTTTAAGTAAACCGGAAGAGTTTGAAAAAATTATACTAAAAGTGAAAGATGCTAATATATTAAAGTTACGAGATATTGCTAAAATATATTTAGCCCCTCCAGATACTGAGGTAATTTTTAGATATAACGGAAAAAACTCGATAGCACTTGGTCTTATAAAACAATCGAAGGCAAACATACTTGATTTATCCAAAGAGGTTAGATATTCACTAGATAAAATAAAAAAAAATCTACCTAAAGGTATAACAATTGATATAGCCCATGATTCATCAATTCCAGTTAGGGCTTCAATCAGATCAGTATTCTTCACTATCATGGAAGCATTAGTTTTGGTTATGGTAGTAATATATCTGTTCTTGGCATCAGTAAAAATCACCCTCATACCATTTGTAACTGTTCCGATATCATTAATTGGTACATTTATTGTTATGTATTATTTAGGATTTTCTATCAATATATTTACCCTTTTAGCAATGATATTAGCTATTGGCTTGGTAGTAGATGATGCAATAGTAATGTTAGAAAACATTTTTAGGTACAATGAGATGGGGCATTCTCCTATAGAAGCTGCCTTTCTTGCATCTAAGGAAATTGGTTTTGCCATTGTAGCGATGACTATAACACTTGTTTCAGTATTCTTACCAATAGGTTTGATAGATGGATTTATTGGTAAGCTATTCATTGAATTTGCTTGGACCTTAGCATTCTGCGTTTTATTTTCCGGTTTTGTGGCGATTACTTTAACGCCAATGATGGCAAGTCGCATGATTGGTAAAAATGATCGACCTCCTTTAGGGTTTTTAGTTAAATTTGATCAGTTCATTAAATTAGTACAGAGCAAGTATTTGTACTATTTAAATCTTGCTCTTGATCATAAAAAGAAATTCTCACTTATTATTGCACTATCTTTAGTTGTACTAGTTGTTAGTTTGATCTTTGTCAAAAAAGTTTTTATTCCCCGGGAAGATGATGGGTTTTTACAAGTTTTCTTCACTGGCCTTCAAGGTTCTAGTATTAAACAATCAGAGAAAACAGTAGTGGAAGCTGAAAAAATACTTAGTTCTCATAAAGATATAGCAGGTTATTTGACAATAATTGGCTCTGGAGCTAGTAACAGTGCTTTTGCTTTCGTACCTCTTAAAGATTGGAAAGAAAGATCAAAGTCACAAGAAGCTATAAAAAATATGCTTAATAAGCAATTTCAACAAATAGCAGGAATGTCGATTTTTGTTCAAAATCCACCTTCATTGGTTAGTGGTGATGCTAGAAATGCTGTCGAATTTACTTTACAGACCTCACTTGAATATGATGAGTTAGATCAAATATCACAGAAATTTGTTAATAGAATGAAGAAATATCCAGTTTTTATCAATGTAGGTAGTGATTTAAATTCTTCTATGCCGACAATTGACGTAATTGTTAACCGAGATAAAGCTTATCTGCTTGGTGTGAGTTTAGAAAATATAGGGATAACATTGCAATATTTGCTGGCAGGAAGAAAAATTGGTGATTTCAGAATGGGCAATAATCTGTATGATATAACTATGCAATATAACCTAAAATACCGTAATAGTACCGATCATTTTAGTAAGATACTGATACCAACCAATAAACCAACTAATAATTTGCTGCCATTAAGTGTAGTTGCTAATATGGTTGAGAAAGTGTCTATTGAGTCTTATAACCACTATAATAATTCTAGATCGGTAACGATTTCGTCAGATTTAGCTCCAAACCAAAAAATTACCGATGCCATAAATTCGATAAATACTATAGCTGATGAATTATTGGATAGTAGCACAACTATATTAGAATATATTGGAGAGATTAAAAGAATGACAGAATCACAAAGTAATCTTATTGTTACTTTCTTATTTGCTTTGTTGTTTATTTATTTAGTGCTTTCGGCCCAATTTGAAAGTTTTACTGATCCTATATTAATACTTATTGCTGTACCATTCTCAATTACTGGAGGGGTATTAATGCTCTTAATATGTGGTAATACGCTTAATATGTATAGTAATATTGGTTTGATCACTTTAATTGGTTTGATAACAAAAAATTCTATTATGATAGTAGAATTTGCTAATAACTTAAGAGACCAAGGACTAAGTGTTAGAGAAGCTGTAACTAGAGCCTCTAGCTTAAGACTTAGACCTATTCTAATGACTACTCTAGCAACTATTTTTGGGGCAATGTCATTAGTGATTAGTTTTGGAGCAGGAGCAGCCGCTCAAAATTCTATTGGTTTAGTAATAGTTGGTGGAATGAGTATAGGAACTCTTTTCACTATATTTGTTATTCCAGTTTTATATCAAAGTTTTAAAAAAGGATGATTTAAGTGAAATATCTTAGGTATACAAAATGGTTTGCAGACATAGACAAACCTAACACATATTTAAGTTTGATTACATGAAGAAAATTAACATAGCAACCGTATTTAGTGGAATTGGTGCAATAGAACACGCATTGCAAAGATTGCAAATAGACCACCATATTGTTTTTGCTTGTGATATTGATAAATATTGCAAACAAACATATTTTGCTAATTATAAAATCAACGAAAATCAATGGTACAATGACATAAAAGTACTCGATGGCAATAAATATAAAAATAAAATAGATTTATTTGTTGGGGGAAGTCCTTGCCAATCTTTTTCAATGGTTGGAAAAAGGAAAGGGCTTGAGGACGATAGAGGAAATTTGTTCTTTGAGTTTGCAAGATTAGTTGACGAAATAAAGCCCAAGATTTTTATTTTTGAGAATGTAAAAGGTCTATTATCTCATAATAGTGGTAAGACTTGGGAAACAATTGAAGAAACCATAAAAGGACTAGGTTATACATATTATAAACAAGTTTTGAATTCAAGAGATTATGGCATACCACAAAATAGAGAAAGACTATTTGTTATTGGTTTTTTAGAAGAACAAAGTTTTGAATTCCCAAAACCGATCCCCCTTGAAATAACAATGCAAAATTTATTAGTTGATAACCCTGAGGTAAAATATTTTTTACCTGAAAAGGGTATTAAATTTGTTTCAGATAACAAGAACTTAAATAAGAAATATACACAAATTGACGGTAAAATTGCATTATGTCAAAAAGCCAATCAACAATTTAATTGGCACGGGGATTTTGTAATGGATAAATATTATCTTTCTGAGAAAGTAAAAAACTACGTTTTATCAGGTGGAACAAGGGATTTTTATTCAAAACCTGCAATAGATTTATCAATTGCAAGACCTCTTTTATCAACAATGGCAAAAATGCATAGGGCAGGAGTTGATAATTACATTACACGAGGCGATAAATTACGAAAACTAACCCCTAGAGAATGTTTAAGATTAATGGGTTTTTCTGATGAATTCAAAATTGTTGTTAGCGATACGCAAGCATATAAACAAACTGGTAATAGCATTGTTGTTGATGTATTAGTAAATTTACTTAAGTCTATTTATGGAAAATGAACTAACATTATTGGGGCAGAAATACATTAATATTAATACATTTGATAGTATTGTAATACCTGATTGTTTTGTGCATAGACGAAATAAACTTGATTATTCAAGAGGTAATGGAGAAGCAAAATTATACATCGGTTCAAGAAAAAGCATAGGAATACAATCGTTTTTTAAAAAAACCTCAATGACGGGATTTTTATTAAAAAGAGATTTATTAGAGTATTTGCAAGACGCAAAATTTGAATATGAGAATAAAGAACAAGTTTATCGAGAGAATATAACTGATTATTGGCTTGAAAATAACAAAATGCTTGAAAGAAAAGAATAGGTACTGTTTTTTGAATTTACTGAATCACCGGCCGGTGGAGATTCAAGATATTACATCACTTCAATGCGTGGAGACATATTTTATAAAGAATTTAGAAAAATTGTTTTACCTGAAATTACTTATATATCAATCTTGAAACTGAAAAATATTGATAATAAAGAGGTTTTTTATTTTAGACCATATTTAAATTATTTTTATGATCCAAGGCATCATAGTGCAATTATAGCAGAAAAAGAAAAGGAAATTGAAGAAGATAAAACACTAGGACAAGATAAAAAGAAAGAAATTATTTATGCAAGAAAAGGACAAGGTAAATATCGTACTAGTGTTATTGATGAAATGGGTGAATGTTTAATAACAAGAGTAAATGATGAGAGAATGCTGATTGCAAGCCATATAAAACCTTGGGCGGTTTGCGAAAATGACAGAGAACGTATTGATAAATACAATGGATTACTTTTAACACCAACTTATGATAGGTTATTTGACCAAGGGTTTATAACTTTTTCAAATGAAGGTAAAATTTTTGTTTCACCTTATTTATCACCGTTGAATACAAAAAGATTGGGGTTGATTCCAAATAAGCAATATGATTTATCGTTGCATGCAAGACGTTCGGATTATTTAGAATATCACAGACAATGTATTTTTAAAAAAGGTTAATGAATAGATAATAAAAGATGTAAAACTTTATTATTCTGAAGTAATTTTACAAAAAATCTATTAGTGGGAGAATAATTTTGATTATACTAGGAATTGATCCATCTTTAGCTGGTATGGGGTGGGGGGTAATCGATACCGATCCTCTGAAATATTTAGATAGTGGGGTCATAAAGACTAAATCAAGCGAAGCAATGCATAAAAGGCTAGCTTTCATTAGCTCGTCCTTGCAAAAGATAATAGTACAATATAAACCTGCTATTGTTGCTATGGAGGAGACATTTGTTAATATGAATAGTGTTTCATCTTTAAAATTGGGATATGCTAGAGGAGCAGTCATGTCACTTATAGGAGGATATGATATTGCTTTTCAAGAATTTAAACCTAATGTTATCAAAAAATCTGTAGTGGGTTATGGTCATGCTGAAAAAAATCAGGTTCTGCAAATGATTAAACTTTTACTACCAGGAGCAATTGCAATCAGTAACTTTGATGAAGCAGATGCCCTTGCAGTGGCTTATGTTTGTTGGGCTTATACCTCAAAACCTCCTATAATTGAATTATAGCAATTCTTTACCTTTTGCTTTTTTCACTTTTTCTTCTTCTTTTTGCTTACCTTTAAATTTTGTTAGAAACTCATCTGTTATGTATATAAGACTCATACTAAAGCTAAGGAATGGAGAATCTAATATAATAGTACAACTACCATCGGCAAATCTAATCTCCTTATTACCTAAATTAGGGTTTTGGCTATGGGTGAGTTTGTATTTTTCTGCAAGTAACTCATAAAACTCTGTAAATTTATCGTTATTTATCGTTATTTATCGTTAAGATGATTGCTTGGATAATATTATCATCATTACATATTACTAATAATTCAGTCAGTCCCTCTAATTTGACCTCTCTAACATTAACATAATAATTATATCCATCCCAATGATTCCTCTCTTTTTTAGTAATCTGATATACTCGCTCTACATCTGCTATACTTGCTTTATTTAATTCAAAACCCAATGGAGCTGGATTAGCACTAGTATTTAAACTAAAAATTGAAATAAATAATATGTAGAATAGTCTAGTGATCATAAAAGTTCCCTTTTTATATATTAAATAAGAAAGCTATAATATATAAACTATTATGATTTTCAACTAATTATTTCATTTAAGCAAAAATAATATACTATCCTCCTAACTACAGGATAAGAAACTAACTTGATGTAAAATAGATACAATTTTATTGAAATTAGATTATAAAATAATATATTCAAAAGTTCTAAAGAAGTCTCAGTTGCAGTCAATTTAGTGTTTGCTATAATCTAGCCAACGAGATATAACAAATCTTGCTGGTATGTTAGTATATATTCTTCTGCTTTGAAGAATTGTTTTTTTTAATATCAAGGACGAACGTAACAACGTATCTTATGTACGCCCCGCTTGTTCTTCATTTTCAAATCCAATTCTCTAAATCATTTGAGTATACTAAATACATTAAATGTCTGAAATGTTAACAATTTATTTGGAGAGTTGAGCATATGAATAAAGGAGAATTAGTAGCATTAATGGCTGAAGCAGGTCATTCAAAAAGTGATGCAGAAAAGGCCCTTACTTGGGTTGTAGACAGTGTACTTAAAGCACTTAGTCGTGGTGAGGACGTTAACCTAGTGGGGTTTGGTTCTTTCCATATACAAAGTAGAGCTGCACGTGAAGGTCGTAATCCAAAAACTGGTGAGAAAATGCATATTGCTGCCTATAAACAACCAGTCTTTAGAGCCGGTAAGAAAATGAAGGAAGCTTGTAATAATTCGTAAGTTCGTATTTTACTTAGAACCTGCTTCTGTAAAATATTATAGTTTTTACCAAGGGTGCAAGTTTAAGTAACCTGAGTTCAATACAACAAAGCTAGTGTCATCCTTGCTTACGTAGGGATTGCCATCGCTTTTGCCATACAAGTATCATTACTTACGTTGGCATTTCTGGTCTACAACTGTCGAAAGTTCGAAAGTAGAGCGGGTTTTAGGCAGGGCAGTTTAAAAGTTGTATATGGTCAACGTCATTGCGAGAAGACCGTAGGTCGACGAAGCGATCCATAAAAGTAACCAAAAATGGATTGCTTCGTCGGCTTATACCTCCTCGCAATGACCTTGGTTATTTTTCTGTAACTTTTAAACTGCCATTATGACTTCTAAAACCGCTTCCTCTTCTAACTTTTGACAGATGTGGTTTCTGACCCATGTTGGCAAAGCCTAGAAACCTATTTTTTATTATACCATTAGCAGAATGATCAAAGAATATCTTGAATGTAGATTCAAACAGGCTAGGCTTTATAATAGTTGGTTGATTGATGTTGATGATACCGCAAAAGCTTTAGAAGATTTGCTTATATTTATAGAAAGCAGTTTGATTGTAGATAAAATTCAATTAACAAATCATCCAGATTATCGTTTAGTAGCTAGGGATAATTCTGTGACGAGCAGTGTCAAAGATATATCTATTGACCAAATTAGAGATTTACAGCAATTTTTTTATAGAACATCATCAATATCTAAATATAGAGTAGCTGTTATTTATCAAGCAGATTTAATGAATCTCAATGCAGCAAATTCCTGTCTTAAACTTTTAGAAGATACGCCAAAGGATAGTTTTATTTTCTTGATTACCTCAAGGGCTGCCGGAATAATAAGTACTATAAGATCTAGATGTGCTAAAATTAACATAAAATCACAAAATCGCTTAGTGGGAAGCGATATATATGTTAAATTTACGACGTACATTGCTAACTATGCAAATCCTAAAGTGAAGTTAGATCTTATCGAAGAGTTTACCAGTAAAAACAAGGAATTATGGGGAGATTTTGCTTGTAGCATGCTATATCTAGTTAATAGAATTACTAAAAAATCTCTCAATATCAATATTGAATTCAATGAATTAGAGAATAAAATATTTAATCAATTGCGTTCTAATTCCCCTGATTATTTGATAACAAAATTTGCAAATATCAAACGAATAATAAATAATACCATAGATTATGACCTAGATCTAAGGGCTAATACCATAGCATTAATAGAAGAGTTATGGTAATTTTGTCGTCAAAATTTGCTTCCGTTCTTATTCAATGTCATTCCCGTGAAGGGTTTGCCCGCGTGGATCACTAGTATGTCATTCCCGCTTCGGTGAGGAATCTAAAAAAATAGCCTATAGTAAGCTACTTTCGCAGGGGGTGATGACATCCTTAATAGTTAATGCTACTACATATACCAACTCTTGATTGTGGCTTTGAAACTGCCCTGAGAAGCAGAAGATATATTTTTATCTTGCATTGTTTGAATAAGTATGTTATAATCCGTCGCAATCGTAATATCCGTTTGATACGGAGGTAAGTTTTTTTAATTTTATAGAAAAATATAAGAACATGTCCCAAGATATTTTAACAGTAAATACAGTTACACTTGTTCAGGAAGCTTTTCCTTTAACAAAGGAAGTAGATAACACAGAATCTTCAAGCGAATTAGGTGTATCTAAAACGCCACAACAAGTGGATGATATTATTAGTAAGCTGAGGGAAAATAGTCTGCATGTTTTTGAGAAATATTTACGTAAAGAGTTTTTTAGCACAGTAGCTGGCAATCAAGGTGAAGTTGATATAACAAAGGATATTTTTCAGATAATGTGTCACTCATTATTATATAATGAGCAGAAAGGTGCACTAAGTCTATTTATGACGATAAAAGATATAAAGAAAAGACTTGATGAAATAGAGACAACATCAGAGGGTGCAAAAAAAATTAATAAGTTTAAAGAGGAAATTGAGCAATATAGAGCAGATGTAATTAAAAAATTATCAACTAATGAAGGAATCGCAGATATTGTTACTGGACGTTTACAAGATGATCTTGTTAGTATGATAGTTTTAAGAGACTCGAATGAAGAGGCTAGATTTAGTACAAAAGATATTGCTTCGGAAGTTACGAAATATATAACAATCCCTGATAAAGTGCAAACTTATATGTTAAAAAATGGTTATGGTGTGTCTCCATCTTTTAAGACAGTCATTAATAGAACCGGACTTAAGCATTTTGCAGTAGAAATAAACCAAGGCAAAAAGGGGGGAGAGTGGGGTTATTTTGATCAGGAGAAGTTCACTTCAAAGAATATTCATAAATTTGCTGATTCTGTGAATAGTATTGTTACCTCTATGGAAATAATATTATTATCAATTCAGAAGTTAAAAATAACCAAAACAACACAAAGTAAAAAACTGATAGCTAAATTATTGCCAGTATTAGCTGATTTTAATGATACATATTTAGAGAACAATAAAGATAAAATTGTAGTACAACTTACTGCAAATCTTACTAGGAAGTATAGTAAATGGGTCGATACTTCTACTAAAAAGTTAGAAAAGATATCTAAAGGAATAACTGAATCATATAATAAGGAAAAAGGGATTTATATTAAAGAAGAAAATACGGATTCTATAGATATTAATGATGAGTCAAGTGATATATCAATAACTTTCCTTGAAGCAATAGAGTCTCAAGATGAAGACCATATTACAGATATTGATGAGCCAATAAATCAACTAGATTATGATATAGAACAGCAACCTGTGCCTACTGAGATATTTCATGTAGTAGAAAATTATGAAGAAACGATAGAAGAAGAAAAGATAGAGTCTATTACTGATGTTGAGGAGCTAAAAAATATAACAATAACTTATCCTGAAACAAGAGAGTTTCAAATGGACATAGCTACTGATCAATTAAGTTGTGATGTAGAAGCGGTAGAACAACATGATGTAGAACAGCAATCTAGCCCTATGCAAGAATCCCTAACTGAGTTTCAAGATTGTAATGATCAACAAGAAAAAACTAGCTCTATTAATATAGCAAGCGATAATCTTGATAATACAGAGGTAACAGTTTTAAATGAACAACATACTGTTGATAGTAATCAATCTGATATATCACCAAATGATAGAGGTTGTGATGTAGCTACAGAAGCATCTTATATAAATAGTACGGAAGCTACTACAGTGATTGATAGCACTAAATCTGAGATTGAGTCTTTAGAAGCTAATAATAGAGCTCTTTCGAAACTCGCTTATGCTGAGGGATTTGAAGGAGACGCTTCACCTCGAACCGCAGCGTACTCGAATGTACGTGAGGATTCGAGTACCGCATCAACGTACAAATCACCAGCAGAAGTAGAGTTTCGAAAGAGCTCTAATACAGAATTAGTAGAAAGCCCCATGGTTATAAGTCACATTTCTAGTTGGAATATATGGGCTATGTGGACTGCAGTTAAATCATATATTAGTAGTACATTACATGAAATTAGTGATACCGTACTAACTTCTATAAAGCAGTTGGATCATCATCACTATGGAAGTTATGACTTAGATCATCCTTATAAAAGTCATGGTCTAGGAGAAGAGCTAATGGGGGAGAATTCAGCCTTATTAGAAAGTGTTAAATATTTCAGCAATCTTGTAATTTAAAGACTATATAGCTAACTGTAGTTACTACACAGTAGCTGTCATTCTAAGCAATGGCGGGAATCTAAGAAAATAGCCTAAAAGACTATTAAACATTTTGAAACCCCAGCTCAACTAAATGGTTGACACGGGAATCCTGCACATAAAATATCGTGAGGGGGTACATTTTGTTCGTGTACTTGTGTTATATAGTCAATTGATGAGAAGTTGGTGACGTCGTCACTCGTCGCTCGCCTATTACATATAGGCGTCGCTCCATCGCTCCTAGCACCAAATCCTCCTGAATTGACTATATATATCACCATCAATTTTATGATCACAGCTAAAATTAGCTCTATATGTTTTTAATGCCGATGTATCAATCTCGCTAGTGTAAACGCAGTTACCACCAACAGACTCAAATGATCTTCTTACACCACCAATCCCAGCAAATAAGTCAATAAAAGTAAAGTTATTATACATAAATCTCATTATAATGCAATTAACCACAATATTGCAAATATATTCAATAGATATCTTTTGAAATTCTACTTCTGCTGGTACTCTGCTTCTCACGTACATCATTGTCCGCTGTGGGTCATTTCGTGGTTTCTTTAAATTCCTCAGCATAAGCGAGTTTGCCAAAGATATCTATTATTCATAGATATATCAAGCGTATTTTTTGAAACATCTATTCCCATAAATATCTTGCTTTTTTCAGTCATTTGCTTTACCTATAATTAGTGGTTGTTTTGCAAAGTTTTGATACATGATTGTAAATTCGAACTCTAAGATTCTGTTACCGTTTGTATACTCAAATGATTTGGAGAATGAGGACAACAAACAAGGGGTGAGTGAACGAAACGTACATGAAGTACGTGAGTATGCGAATACTCCGCAAGTATTTGCGGAATCAATTCTTCAAAGCAGAAGAGTATATCATACTTTGTAATTCAAGGGAGGAGGTCATCAAGATACCTTCGGTCTTTAAGGACCTATCTAATTTAAACTGTGTCACTCTTTCCTGACCGTATTAACTCCATAAAGAGCTAATATTCAAGATACAATCCAAAAAATAACCTGCAAAGGTGGTTAGATAATATGGATTCCTCTACCTAAGCGGGAATGACATTGAGTTAGATGACCTGCGTATGACATAAAACGATGTAGACCAACTACTTTTGTTATAAACAAAAAATAAGAGTAATTTCTATGCTAATTAGAAAAATTAAATTTAAAACATATAAACTCCTCTCTTACATAATATTACTATTACCTTTAATAGCAAATGGCAAGATTATTGATGTTAATAGTTTAGACCAAATAAATAAGGACTACGAAGAATTATGCAATAATTATTCCCCTAAAGATATCTTAGTGGTTTTGGGTAGAGAAAAAGTTATATTCAAATCATTTCTCCCTCCAATTATCCAATTAAATAAAAATGAATTATCTAAGCTACATGAAATATTCAAAGCAGTTAGACCCTCAAAGGATGCTTATTTTGATACAATACTGCTTACAGAGTATAAAAATGAGTTATTAGATGTCAATTTGCCTAATTTTATAAAGAATATAATGGATAAAGGTAGCCCCGTAATTGTGAGTGATCATGGTTTAACTGGTAACTTTAACAATATAAAGAAGCTAGAAATATGGGAGGCTGAGTATTTAAAGAAATTTAATATTGATTTGTCCAACAGTTTCCCACAACATAATTATCTTATTTTTAATAATATGAAGCCTTTTGATAATACTTATCCGACGTTTTATCAGGGTATATTAAGTAGTAATAATAATGCTTCATTTCAGTTGATATTAAATTTTTTAATAGAAGTGAAGTTTATGCCAAAAGTTTTAATAATGGTTGATGGAAATTCCAGTGAGTTGACTGCAATGGAAAGTCAACTAAGAAATTATGACGATAATGTGATGTTTATTGGTTATAATTATAAATTATCTGACCAAAAAGAATCAATATTCAATTCTCGTGATTTAAAAAAATCACTTAATGAATTGGTTAATAAGGTAAATGCAGTAAAGAGAAGCAATGACAAAATCAAAGTTAAGAATCAAGAGAGTGTAAATCCGTATGATAATAAAAAATAACTTTTTATTAAAATTATTGTTAATTTTTATCATGTTACCATATACAGCTTATGCAATAATTATTCCCACTTATTCTATAGATTCTGTTACGGTAAAAAATTTACTTGAAAAAATTGATGCATCTAGCTTAGTGCTAATCAATATTGATGATACAATAGTTACGCCTAAGTCTAAGATGTTTCGTTATGCTAATCCTTATAGAGGGTTTGTTGAAGAGCTGGCAAGTTTGGCAAAATATCATCCTAATGTGGATGAGATAATTGCTAAGTTGCTATTGCAAAGACAAGTTATGTTAGTAGAAGCTAGTTGGCCAAAATTTATCGATAAATTGAAAAGTTCAGGGGCTTTGGTTTTTGGGTTTACTAAAATTAACCCCGCATGTAGACTGATTAAAAATTATGAGGAATGGCAATATGAGCAGCTAAGTAGACTCGGTATTAAATTTACTGATAAAGTTAATAATAAAGAAATATTAAAATTTGATGAAACTGATAAAAGGTCACCAATTTTTTATAAAGGTATAATATTTACTGACTATCTAAATAAAGCTCAGGCACTACATAAGTTTATGAGTATCACAAATATTTTACCTAATAACATTATAATCTTTGAGAATAGAAAAAGTGAATTAGATAACATAGATAATTTTCTAAGAACAATTGATCTAGATTGTTATGGGGTAGAATATTTAGCCGTTACAGAATTACAAGGTACTCCACAGGAGGATATAGTGAAATTTCAACAGGAAATATTATTAAAAACAGGAAAGTGGTTAGAAGATGATGAGGCTAAACAATTTATAACAAATAGCAAATGATGAATAATAAATGATGCTTAATTTAATTAAGTCTTTAAAAAGTTTAATTACTGAAGCTGGTGGGATTGCTTTAATTAGAAGAGATTTAGGGTTAATAGTTTCTTATAAAGATGATAATTCTCCCGTGACAAATGCTGATAAGGAAATTAGTAGCTTTATATATGATGGTTTAAAGGATCTAGCACCTAATATTCCTGTAGTTTGTGAAGAAAGAGATATAATTGCTCTGAATGACAATCAATTTTGGTTGATTGATCCGATTGATGGTACAAAAAGTTATATAAAAGGTGAGGATACGTATACAGTAAATATTGCATTGATAAAAAATGGTATGCCTATTATTGGTTTTATCTATCAACCATCTGTGCAGAAATTATATTATACAGATGCTAATAATGCTTTAAGAATTGAACAAAATGGCGTAGAAACAAGCTTTGATGCCCTACCTAAAACTCATTATAGGGCTGTTGTTAGCTCACGTTCGTCAAATTCAGATATCAAGAAGTTCCTAAAGAAACATCTAATTACTGAAATAGTTACTATACCAAGTTCAATTAAATTATGTTTAGTAGCAGAAGGGAAGGCGGATATTTATCCTAAGTTTGGTCCAACTATGGAATGGGATATTGCAGCGGGACATGCATTAATTAAAGCTAGTGGTGGAAATATTGTGGATATAGATGGAAATGAATTAGTTTATCAAAAGAAGAACTTCCAAAATCCTCATTTCTATGCTTATAGTCGATATTTCCCTATCTTTACTTCATTTTGATATTGATTTATAACCTCAAGTATTGATGTAATAAATTAATAGTAGGCTCAAGTAATCATCGCCATTAGGGGTGATGTCACCCCTACGTAGGCAGGGGGCTAAAATAACTCAACACAAGCTATCTTGGTCATTTTTCTAGATTCCTGCTTACGCAGGAATGACATAACGCTTGCAAGGACGACACCGTAGGCTATTAAACCGATGTCTTACATCAAACTGTTTTAGGTTGAAAATCTTTACAGAAATCTAAAGCACTCTAGCGTAAATATAATAATCCCTATGCACTCCTTGAACAATTTCATATTTCTTAAGCAAACCCTCTTTGACAAAATTACATCGTTCTAAAACATTAATTGAACGTATATTGTCATTTATTACAGTAGCTTGGGTTCGAACAATGCCAGCATATTCTATAAATCTTAAAATAGCTTTGATTGATTTTAGCATAATTCCTTTACCCCAAAATGCAGGATCAAGATCGTAGCTTATTTCTGCTTTGAGGTGCATTGTAGAAACAGTATTAAACCCAGCCGTACCTATAAGTTTATTATTATCTTTAAGGGAAATACCCCAGTAAAACCCTCTTTGGTGATGAAATAAGCTAGACCAATATTTTAGTTCATTAGCAGCTTGTGGAATAGTTGATGGAATGTTGTTATCTGTCAAGAAAGGACTCATCTCTAATTTATTCATATAACCAAAATAGTCTTCTGAATCATCACTAGTTAATTCTCTCAGTACTATGTTGTCTAGGTCTAACATAGGAAATTGATGATATATAAAACTATTAAGCATGTGTAGAAGCGAATTTACTTTTATAATTAATCGGGTCAATTGTATTATTTTCTTCAAAGGCCTTAAGTCTAAGTAAGCAGGCATGACATGTTCCACAAGATAACCAATTATCTAATGGATCATAACAAGAAATTGTTTTAGAGTAATCTACTCCTAATTCTAGACCAGTTTTGATAATTTGCCCTTTTGTCATATTTATTAAGGGAGCATGAATGGTAATTCGTGTACCCAATACTCCTACCGCAGTTGCAAGATTAGCAAGCTTCTCAAAAGCGTCTAGGTACTCTGGACGGCAATCTGGGTAATTAGCATAATCAGTTGCGTGTACCCCCATAAAAATATCAAAGGCTCCTATTATTTCACTAAATCCCAAAGCATAACTTAAAAATATAGTATTACGTGCTGGTACATAAGTGATTGGTATATTATCCCCTAAATCTCTATGATCTTTATATTTTGGTACTTCTATGGCATCATCAGTAAGAGCTGATCCGCCAAAGCTACGTAAATCAATATTTACAATTTTATGTTGTTTGATATTATAGTTCTTAACTAACTCTTTAACTTTCTCAAGTTCAATATTATTATGTTGAGAATAGTTAAAACTTATGGCATGAATTTCGTAATTCATTTTTTCTATCATTGCTAGTACTGTAGCTGAATCTGCGCCACCACTAACTAAAACTACTGCCTTCTGCATAAAATCTCCCATGAGTAAGCTTAATTCTTATATCGAATTAGCTTTGTTATTTTACGTCCCAATTTTCTTGTTATACCCACAGGTAAGATTAATTTTTAGCACATCCTGCCACACCTTATCCCAGCCTTTGGTATGAGTAATATTGGGGAAAATCTTTTGCTGTACACAATTTGAAGAACTAGCTTTTACATAGCCATGCATAATTTTACTCGGCACTATTGCATCCTTGCTTCCTGAAAGATGTAATTGCGGAATATTGCTAATTTTTATTGCATAATCTATGGGATTTAATGACTCCTTTAACGCATATATCCGATGATGTTTACTGAAATTCTCAATATCAAGATTACCAGCTATAGTTATTATATCTTTAATATGCTTATTTCTTGCTGCCACCAAGATAGCAACTCCACCACCTCCGGAAAAACCAACCAAACTAGTTGGATTACCATTATTTATACTATTTATTACTATATTTGTTGATTCTATCACCTCTTCAGCCATTCTTTTGTCTGTCCAATAGGCTTGATTACAGTTGGGATTAAGCTCCACTGGTGTATATTGGCATGGACGAGCTATATAAACTATATTAGGTCTAGTATCAAGGGTAGCAAGCTTAAATAACATAACCTTAGAAGGAGTTGGATTGTCTGCAATGGCATAGCGTCCTATACTAATACTTCCATCACCTTCAATATAAAACACATAAGGACTATCTTTATCCGAGATACGTTGGTAAGTTGTGATAACAAAATCCCCAGCCTTAACAAGTTTCTTCTCAAACTTGTTCATTGAGGCTACCTTATCTGTTTCCTCAACCCTTGTCTCTATAGACGAAACACAAGAAGAAAGCAGAAGAGGAATAAAAAGTAGAGCAATTCTAGGCTTAGTGACTATGTTAACAAGATTAGCCACAGACAAACCTAGTCCATAAAAAACATTTATGCAGATTGATGTAACATCAAAAAATGTCAACATTTTCTTTATATCCTTTACTCAGGGTAATTTAAAAGTCACAATTAATAGTTGTTATAGATATAAACTCAACCACCATCGATGCATATTAAGCACTTCTTCCTTTCTCTACTAGGCTTGCAGCCCTACTTTTAAATTACCCTGCCTTTACTCTCCCTGTAAATCTTCTACTACTCCAATAGGATCAACAAGAGGAAGGGCGTCATTATTTTCCCCTATTGCTCCAACAAGAGGAAGGGCATTATTATCTCCCTCTACTACTTCAACATGATCAACAGGAAGAAGAATTTCCCATTCTGCTCCAACAAGTTTAAGGGGAGCATCATTAATGTCATCTTCACCTTTTGTCCAGTATGGACCAAGCTTAACTACACAACCAGGCGATAATAGTTCGACTATTTTCGATAGTTGTTCACTAGTATAAGCAGAAGAGAATAAATCAACCTTAGTAAGGGTTTTTCTATGTGCCATAACTAATCCTTTTAATCCTACATAACTTATGTCATTGCAATAAGGAAGAGTAAATTGCTCGAGTTTATTAAGCCCGTCAGCTATTCTTTTTGCTCCTATATCAGTTATGCAATTGGATGACGCATACAAAGCTAAAAGATCAGGAAGCTCGCGAACTATTTTAGCTACTCCTATATTAGTTATACCATTGTTTTCCACATTAAGAACTGAAAGCTTAGGAAGCTTAACTATTTTTATTATTTTTTCATCATCAATGCCACAGAAAGCTAGATTGAGACCAGTAAGATTAGTAAGCTCAGATATTTCCTCCACCATTTTAAGAGTTAAGAGATTGTTTTCAAAATTAACAGCAGTAATTTTACTCTCCTTTATTGCGTTTATTAGTAACTGGAAATTATCTATGCCCATCTTACCAATACCCAACGTATCTGCCTTAAATCCCTTAATACCTGGGGTAGTTTCTATAAATTTAGCTAACTGTCCTATATCAAATATCTTGTCAAGACATCTGATCTCCCCTTTCCCACTAGAGAATTTGTTACCCTCTTGATTTAAATTTAGCACTCCATCTTTTAAATATGGAGAAAAATCTGTTATCATAATCATTACCTCTATTAAAATTGTTACTACACTAAAAATGATACTATTATATCACTCATCTTACGCATGGCATTTAAAACCCATAGAGAAAGCAGCTTGGAGTCATTGCGAGGAGCTGTTTTAGTAGCTACGAAGCAATCCAATGAATTTAGATTGCCACAACCACTACGTGATTTCGCAATGAGGTTGTGTTGTTTCTCCCATAACTCTTAAACACCATGCGTAAGGTAGTCAGTTAAAAAGGTATTTCATCATCTAGATCACTATGGTCAAAATTAGTAACCATATTTTTGGGTGCAACAGAATCTGGTGCTTGAGTACCACCCCCTTTAGAATCCAACAATATAAATTGTGAGTTAAAATTCTGTAGCACTATTTCTGTTGTATATTTTTCGTGCCCAAGGTTATCCACCCATTTTCTAGTTTGTAAATTACCTTCCAAGTAAACTTTAGTTCCTTTTTTGGCATAATTTTTTACAACAGATACCAACCCCTCATTAAATATTACTACTCTATGCCATTCAGTCTTTTCTTTCTTTTCTCCAGTAGCACGATCTTTCCACGTCTCAGAAGTAGCAACACTAAAGCTTGCTATCTCTTTACCATCAGCCGTGTGCCTGATTTCTGGATCACGTCCTAAATTACCTATTAATATTGCTTTATTTAAACTACCAGCCACAAATCATTACCTAACTTATTTAAAACTTTATTATTGCAATAGTAATTCAAAACAACTTATAATGCTACAAGTTTTTTGACAGTTCCTTAAAAATTTATAACAAAATCATTATGCAAGAATATATAAAAGTTCGTGGTGCTAAGGAGCATAATTTAAAAAATGTAAATGTTGATATTCCTAGAAATAAGTTTGTTGTCATTACAGGCCTTAGTGGTTCTGGTAAATCTTCACTAGCTTTTGATACTATTTATGCTGAAGGACAACGCAGATATGTTGAAAGTCTATCTTCCTATGCTAGGCAGTTCTTGCATCTTCAGGATAAGCCTGATGTTGAGTCAGTCTCTGGGTTGTCGCCGGCAATAGCTATTGATCAAAAAACTACATCTAAAAATCCACGCTCTACAGTTGGTACTATAACTGAGATTTATGATTATTTGAGATTACTATATGCACGGGTAGGAGTGCCATATTCTCCAGCAACGGGTTTACCAATAAAGAATCAGACTATATCGGAGATGATAGATGCTATTCGCGACCTTCCTAAGGGAAGTAAATTATACATTTTAGCACCCATTATAAGAGGGCAGAAAGGTGAATTCAGACGTGAAATGCTTGATCTTAAAAAACAGGGTTTTGGGCGATTATTTATTAACAATGAAATTTATGAGATCGATAATCTGCCAAAATTTGATAAGAATAAAAAACATAATATTGAAGTAATTGTTGATAGGATTTCTCTAGAAGATGATTTAGGTAACAGGCTTGCAGATAGTTTAGAAATAGCTCTTAAACTAGCAGATGGTATAGTATATATTGAAATTGTTGACTTGCCAAATGGATTAGAAACCAACCTTACTAAAGGTTCAAAAATCATTTTCTCAGAAAAATATTCTTGTCCAGTTTCTGGTTTTCAAATTACTGAAATAGAACCAAGAATTTTTTCCTTTAATAGCCCATTTGGTGCTTGTCCTAAATGTGAGGGTATCGGCACAGAATTGTGTCTTGATAAAGAATTAATTGTTCCAGATAAAAGAATTAGTATTAAAGATGGAGCTATAGCACCTTGGGGGAAAATATCCTCAAAGTTTTTTTTAGAAACATTAAAAGCTTTAGCGAGTCATTACGAATTTTCATTAGACACTCCTTTTGTAGAACTACCAAATATTGTACAGCAAGTATTATTCCATGGATCAGGTGACGATGTTATAAAATTTCAATATCATGATGGTTCTAAATCTCAGGTGGTACAGCAACCTTTTGCTGGAATAATACCTAGTTTACAAGAAAAGGAGCGTAAGGCTGATTCTTCCTTAGTAAAAGAAGAATTATTAAAATACAAAGCAGAGTACAAATGCACATCTTGTGAAGGTTATAGACTAAAAATGGAATCTCTTTGTATTAAAATCGCTGATATGCATATTGGACAAGTATCTACCATGAGTATTTTGCAACTACAGAAATGGTTTAATCAATTAGACAAACAGCTCAATAAAAGACAAATGACTATTGCTGAACGTATATTAAAGGAAATCAAGGAAAGATTACAATTTCTTATGAATGTTGGTCTTGATTATCTTGCCTTGTCTAGAGAATCAGGAACTCTGTCTGGTGGAGAAAGTCAGCGTATTCGCTTGGCATCACAAATTGGTTCAGGTCTTAGTGGTGTGTTGTATGTACTTGATGAACCCTCAATTGGTTTGCATCAACGTGATAATGCTAGATTAATAGAGACTCTAAAGAATCTTCGAGACCTTGGTAATACAGTGCTTGTTGTTGAGCATGATGAAGAAACAATGTACGAATCGGATCACATCATAGATGTCGGACCAGGTGCTGGTATTCACGGTGGACATATAATAGCACAAGGAACAATTGAGGAAATAAAACAATGTCCCAATAGTATAACGGGTAGCTATTTAAGCGGTAAACAATCTATTGAAGTACCAACAAATACTAGAGTATCACCTGCGGGTAAGGTAATAGCATTAACTGGGGCTATTTCTAATAATTTACAGGATGTTAACATTACAATTCCTCTGAGCAGTTTTACAGCAATAACAGGGGTATCAGGTAGCGGTAAATCAAGTTTAATAATTCACACTTTATATAAAGCAGCTTTAAAATTTTTAGAACCCTCTTCAAAAAACTCTCCAGGAGAATATAAGTCAATTAAAGGTCTTGAATATATTGATAAGGTTATTGATATAAACCAATCACCAATAGGTCGCACACCAAGATCAAATCCAGCAACTTATACTGGTGCGTTTACCTATATTAGAGACTGGTTTGCTGAACTACCAACTGCAAAAGCACGGGGTTATAAAGTTGGTAGGTTTTCATTCAATGTTAAAGGTGGAAGATGTGAATTATGCCAAGGTGATGGTCTGATTAAAATAGAAATGCATTTTTTACCTGATATTTATGTAAAATGTGATGTTTGTAATGGAGACAGGTATAATAGAGAGACTCTTGAAATAAAATATAAAGATAAATCTATATCTGACGTCCTTAGGATGACAGTTGAGGATGCAATGAGTTTCTTTGCTAAAGTACCCCTAATTTACGAAAAACTTGTTACTTTAAATGAGGTAGGACTTGGTTATATAAAAATTGGACAATCTGCTACCACTTTGTCTGGAGGCGAAGCACAAAGAATAAAGTTAGCTAAAGAGTTATCAAAACGCTCAACCGGTAAAACTTTATATATACTTGATGAACCAACAACAGGGTTGCACATAGATGATATTAATAAATTGCTTAAAGTGCTGCATAAGTTAGTTGATATGGGTAATACGGTTATAGTTATTGAGCATAACCTAGATGTTATCAAAACAGCAGATTATATTATAGATGTTGGTCCTGAGGGCGGAGATAAAGGTGGTAGTATAGTAGCTACTGGGACTCCGAAGGATATCGCTGCTTGTAGTGAGAGCTATACTGGACAATATTTAAAGCATTATCTAGACCAGTGTTATAGGTAGCTACGATGAGCCGCCACTTTCATTAGCTAAGATTATTAGTGATAATAGATTAAAATGCATTCGTGCCAGCCGCTTCAAGAATGCATTTTTTTGATATTCTAGTCAGTTTTAACGCATTCGTGAAATGCACTAAAATCGAAGAATGGTGGGGCGTAGTGGACAATTTCAGAACCACGATAGACGTAAAATTATTAGTTATTCAAACGCTTACAGTCTATTACTAAAGCTCTGTAACTTGGTATTGTAACTCCATATTTTTACCATAAAAAGCCATCGAAAGTTTAATGATTCTTTTGACGTGAAAATGTTCTTTAACTTTTACATCATATTGTTTATCTATAATTTGCTTTAATCCCATTTGGGCTACCAAGGCTAAATCTTCTGCATTTTTAGCTATCTTATACTCAATAATAATTGCCTTATCTCCTTTACCAGCTTTGGGGATCATGATTACATCAGGGCGTCCATCACCTAATTCTTGCTCACTTGATATTATATAGCTCGGTGCTAACATGTTAACAATCCCTAGCATAAAGCCACTATAAAATAATTCGGCCTTTTTCTCTCCCACTTGATGAAAACTAGTGGCATTTAGCAACAATTCTTGTAACCGTTCTTTAAATTCTTCTATTTTACCTACCGGTAACAAGCTAACAAACGAGTAATATCTAGAACTATCAATTTTTAACTGATCAGTTACCCATTGGAGTATTCTTACTTTATATATGTACCGTACTTCTCTATTCGGTGCTGACAATTCATATATATTTTCTTCTGAATTTTGAACTGTAGGGTTTAAATATCCACTAAATAATAACAAACTAAATAGTCCTATTGGCTTATTGATGTCAGCAAAACTAATTTGTTTAGTAATAGGTGAGATAATACTTCTTCCAGCAGCTAAGCTCTGTAAATCTTCCTGCATTTCATCTGATAATAATACTTTATCTATCAAACCTGTCCCACCACTATCAAGCCAATAATGTTCGAGCTTACCTTTGTGTGCTAAACATTGCATGATTGACCATGGATTGTAAATTACCTCTCCACCAAAGGTGTAACCATTATACCAATCTTTAATCTTCTCTGGATCAGTATTAGTTGACACCTTGGTTAATAATTCATCCACTTCTGCTTGGGTAAAACCATAGAACTTAGAAAAATCATCATCTAGTAAGCTATATTCACTAACATTGTTTAAACCAGAAAATAACTCAGCTTTAGCAATCCGCAAAATTCCTGTAATAATTCCCCGTTCAACTGGCAATTCTTGATCGCCAGTTTCCCTTTTAAAGGTAGATTTCATGATTCCACGAAAAATTTCTAACACTTTCTGAAATTCTGCCTCATTAGTACCAAACCACCGGTAAGCACTATTAATCGGTGTATCATATTCATCGATCAATACCCAAGGCTTTTTATTGTAATGTTTGTACAGCAAGTGGCTTAAAATAGCCAAACTATTTTTGATATTGTCTAGAGTTACTTCCCCAAATAAATAGTGGTTGAAATCTGCTCGTTCATCTGATGCAAGCTTATCACTATTAGCTAAATATCTATGTGACTGAAATAATTTCCGTAACTGGCTTTTTACTCCTTGTTCGATATCGTGATAGCTTGAACCTTCCACGCTTTTAAAGGTGATGAATATTACGGGGAATTGGTTTTGATAATCTAAAATCAGATCTTGATACTCAGATATTTTAAGTGGCTTAAGTAACTTTTTCTTACCACTAGCTAGTCCTAAATCTACTTCTCCACCAACAAATAATTTATAATTTACCTGATTTTCTAGCGACAAAGGATTACCCTCATTGTCCAACTCTATTTCCAAAAACCGCCTGACCATATCCATATTAAGGCTTTTACCCCAACGTCTTGGTCGAGTGATGAGGATAACCTTGCCGCTATCTTCTAATAACTCCTTGATCATTAAACTTTTATCAACGAATATATCGCTATTAATTAGCAGATCATAGAAGTCATCACTACCCACTAACATTTTTGGTGGATAATTAATATTATTTTTGCTTTTTTCTTCTGTCATTGTTTTTACGAGTTTCTACTAACTATAATATCATTATACACCTGTTTTATTATCCACTAATATATATTAGTAAAATTTTTGCTAATCATACTATTTTTTATCAATATTGAAGTCAAACCTTAACTTTTGTATTATGGTCGAAATTAATTATATATGCCTTTTTTACGCCTAATAGAGATTGTTTGTAAAATAAATATCTGAATAATATAGTTGAACAAGACCACCGCTTTATCAAGAAACGAACTAAGCCAATGCTTGTTTTTAAAAGTTTTCGTTCTGCTACTATTACTATCATTGGCATAGAAAATATCCGTATGATTCAAAAAAGACAAATTACTGGAGCTAATAATAATTTTTCTTTTGAGAATTTTGTTATGCTCATGGCATCATAATGCCCAAAACCTGAGGTTTTACGATTTTCGCTAGACCACGATTTACAGATGCGAATCCTTTTGCGTCACATCATCATTGCCAGATAACTTAACTCCCCATTCTTCTTCACTAACGCTTACATGTTTCATCTCTTTAGTGATATGTTGAACTGAATAAGATGTTTCTGTTTCCTTAACCTCCTTAAGAATATTAGGGGTACAAGATACCTTGTCCTCGCATGTAATAACTTCCCAAGAACTTTTTCCTGTCATTTCTTTTTGTACATCGAGATGTCTTCCACAATTATCAAACTCAATCAAGTAGTCATCTTGATCATTTTGATCATTTTTGTATATGCGTTTGGTATATAACCGATAATCTCCAGGAATTTTAAGTTCTATTAATCGTTTATGTACAGCTTTTATCCCGTTACTTTTATGATCTCTGCTAATTAAACCTTTTAATAAAGCCTTAGTGAATTGATCCTGTAATTCAGGAGCTAAACTATCAAATAATTTAGGGTTAATTGTTGCATAAAAGTTTTTTGTACCTTCTACAGGATAAACATCTTTTTGATCAGAACTGTAAATTCCTGTTTGGGTATTCCACACGCATGGTGGTGGTGCTTTGACTGTTATCTCTATTGGCTTTTTTAATAACTCCATCTTTTTTTGTTGAAAATAAGCATGTATTGCTTTAGGGTCTAATGTATCAATAATTTCACTTAACTCATTAGTATCTTCGGTTAAATCAAGGGTAATAATGTCATTTGTAAAATTAGTTTCTGCTGTGGCACTAGATGAAGCTTGTTCTGTTGCTAAGTTAAGTATTTTTTGTTGTAGTTTTTCTAGCAATAATCGTGCTTTTATAACCTCTTTATCTACCTTACGTGACAATTCATGATGCAGTATTACATCTGTCACTGGCCAATCTAAAACTGCTATGTTTGGATTCGGAACAGGAGGTAAAAAATACTGAAACGCTTTATTCAGATTGCCATTTTCTATAGCTGTATAAAAGGCAAAATCTTCAGCATAAGAGAACAATTTAGAAGCTATATCGCCTGACTTAGCATGGGTTTTTAAACAATCCCAACAATCTTTAGATTGTTGCTGACACTTATTTGCTTCATAAAAAATAAACTCTAAATATTTTAAAGGAAGCATAGTATGATTTGATAAAATATCACTATATTGCTTGTACATATTTTCAAGATACTCTAATCCTTTCTCCCAATATCCTGCCTGTTTACAAATCTTTAATATGTTAAATAAATGTATGGGTATATTATATTGTACTCTATGGTTATTAAGTTCTAGCCAACAATCTATGGCTTTAGTAAATGCTTTTTGCTGGAGAAAGTGTTTTGCCCATATTTCTATATATAAAGTATATTTTGATGCTTTGGAGTCTTCATGCTTTGGAAATGTAAAACCATGTGTTGTGCATAATTTCGAAATAGTAGAACCTGATTGATACTCAAATTCTGACATAATAGTATGTAATTTTCTAAGTGCTCTATCTTGTGTACTGGTCGCCTGTAGCTTTAATGAAGTAGCAATATTAAAATCAGATTGAAATCCTAAATTTTGCATTTCCAATGTTTGCAGTATAGAGTATAATCCTCTAATATCTTGATCGGTAATTTTGCCTAGTTGTTCTGAACATTTTTTATCATCTTGACACCCAATGTAATGTTTTAATAATTCTAACACCGTGTCTTGATTATTTGGCATTAGTGTTTGAGCTAGGGTGAAATATTTGATAGACTCATTTACACTAAAATATTTCCATGCTTTTCCTAGATTAAAAAAGATGTTATATTGTAATTCCTGTACAAATGTATCTTGTGTTTTTATTTTATTATAAGCTTCATTAGCAAGTTGTAAATATTCTTTGGCACACTTGTAATTAGAGATACCGAAATACTCTATAGCTATTATGTTATATAGCATAGCTAATGCAGTAAACGCTTCCCAATATTGTGCTTTATCGATGATATATTTTTGTAATGCTATACTATTATTATCGTCTTTATAACATTCATATACTGCTGCTAACGTGCGTAATGCTTTTTCTATATACTCACTACTTATCGGCAATTCTTGGACAGATGCTACATTTGTTGGAAGTTTGGTTAATGGGTCTAGAAATTTTTTTATGCTATCAATAGTATCTGTTATATTTTTTTCCCTCTCCTTGTCCGATAATATGGCTTTATAAAAACTTACTATTCCTTTATATAAATTAAAGTGTTCGGGTGGTTCAATCTGTGGTAATTCACTGGCAGATTGTTCCTGTTTTGTTGTTATTATATGTTTGTGCAACTTTTGATAATTATAGCCATGGTTATCTTGAATGTTAGCATTAGCTCCTAACTTTTTTAATTGCTCTCCTATACCATGACGTTTATACAGTGCTGTCAAATGAAGTGCAGTATAACCTTGATCATTTTTAATATTTAGGTCAGCTCCACGATTATAGAGCAAAGTGATAAAAGGTTGTTGGTTATACATTACTGCGTAATGTAAGGGAGTTTGTTGATTCGCATCTTGATGATTAGGGTTAAATCCTTGATCTAACAAAAATGTACCAATTTTTACACTTCCATAACAAGCTGCTACCCTAAGTAAAGTTATTTTTTGTGGAGCTTGAGTATCTGTTTGTTCATCTGTTTGTTGATTTAAGTTAACCCCTAAACCATCAATTATTGATTTAACTAATTCATATTTTTTATCATCTCCGACTACACAGATTAATGTATTAAATAGTTTTTGTTTGTCTATATGAGACTTTATTGGTGTAAGCTCACATAATAATTTAATAGCCTCAATATCCTCAACTTCAATAGCATACATAAAAAGCTCCTGTAATACTTGTGGATTTTTCTTGAGTCTACTAACCTCTTCTTCTTCTATTGTAATTTTAGCCATAATTCAATTTCTCCATATTATTAATTTAATTGGTTAATCTTAAACTAAAAGGGTGCTGTCAGAACCAAAGATATACCCTGAACAACGACATATAGTAATATTGATAATATACTTTAAGTATTAATTAAATATAATAAATTGTAATATATTTTTGTTATTTTATTTTTCATGAAGTGGTCTTGGCTCAATGTTCAATTTACATTAGTTTATTTATATGGCAAAGATAAAAAAACATAAACACTCTACAAAAGCGTTTACAAGTATTAGCTTATTAGCTAGTGGTTCAGTACATGACACTAGTATTAAACAACAACACCTTGATAAATTACAAAAAATTTTTGATGCTCCTTTAGGTAATACTAAAATAGGAGATTTTATAGTCAATTGTATTATACTTTCCCTTGATGTAACTAATATAACTAATGAAAACAAAATAAAATATATAAAGATGGTCGAGCAATTTTTGTCAAAGTTTGTTCAAGAAACAGATGAGGTTGTAACAAAAATTAAGATGGCATGAACAATTATATAATCTTGTACTCATTCGTGATCATTTAAATATAAAGAAAGGTGATAAAAGTGTTATCGAATATTTATTGAATAGTAAAGTTTTTGGTAAGGATTTTTTAAATCCTAATAAATTAGACAACGATAATAAGTTAACATTATTAGATTTGCTCCAATCTTTAGATGATGTATTAAGAACTAAATCAGAAACCAAGAATAACAAAGAGTTAATTAAATGGTTAAAAGATACAAAAGGGGCTAAGAACTCTTTAGAAATACTACAAAACAAATTTAATAAAATGAATTACGATGAAAATATACAGAAATTCAAGAAAGACTTACAAAAGTATTTACCACAGGAGAAGGAATACGAGGGAGAGGAGATAAAAGTAGTAATACCTGCACTAGAGAACAAGAGACCACAAGAATTTTTAGAATGTCTCGATGTTATTTTACATAATAAAATAGAGGAGATTCCTCAACGAATGAAATTATTTTTGCGTGTATATAATGAACGTAAATATAGTGAATATGATGAAATTTATTGGGAAGTGATAGATACGCTTCTAAGTAAATATTACAAAGATATAGAAATAATACGTTCTATTATAAAAGATATACCATTGCAATTATCAAAGATGATGCACTATGAAGAGTTAATAGAACTAATTAAAACTTTTATTACTAGAGCCAAATACTCTATATGAAATATCTAATATATTTTGATATGTAAGGTATATTTATAAAAAAAATTTGTGGGGATATAAAATTTGGTGGGAATAAAATATGATACAAATTGTGACTTTTTATGATATAATAACTCCCCTACAATACAGATACTACAGGGGATTATATGCGGGTGCTAGGATAAGCGGATAAATTATAGTTGGTGAGAATCCAACCTCCGCAAAGTGTAGCCAACAGCGTAGAACCAAATCTTACGCATAAGGAGGTAACAAATTATGTGAAGCTAAGAGGCGGGATGTATTGGGTTGTAACGCAAGTAAAGAATATAAGCTCCGAAATGCCCGATATCGTAGAGGCTGACATGTTTCATATCATGGAAAGCAGAATGTGCAGTTGTGTTAAGGCAAGCAACTGTTGCTCTACCGGAGTCCTATACCATGACACGATACAAGATGGAATTTATCTGATTTTACATCATATTTTCACTAATATAAGTTAAGTTGTTTTTCAATTAGTGATGCTAAAAAAATCACAAATTCTTACTAAAAAATAGTGACAAGTAGTTATTTAGTTGTTTAACAAATTATTATTATTTAACCTTAGATGAATTGATATGGCTATTGTTAAAAACAATTAACAGTACTTCATTCATAACTAATTTAAGTACTAATCACTTTATATCCAAACTAAAAGAGAGGAAAAAATGCCATTAGATAAAGCTATTATACAACAAATAAGAAATAACTCTATTACTACCCTTGACCTTAACCGTAAACAGATAGGAGATGCTGAAGTAAAGGAGCTAGTCGAAGCCTTAAAGGATAATCAATCTATTACTCGTCTTTACCTTCATAATAACCAGATAGGAGAGGCAGGAGCGAAATCGCTAGCAGAATGCTTAAAGAATAATAAATCTATTACTCGTCTTTACCTTCATAATAACCAGATAGGAGAGGCGGGAGCGAAAGGTCTAGCAGAAGCCTTAAAGGTTAATCAATCTATTACTACTCTTTCCCTTCAAAATAACCAGATAGGAGAGGCGGGAGCGAAAGGTCTAGCAGAAGCCTTAAAGGTTAATCAATCTATTACTACTCTTTCCCTTCAAAATAACCAGATAGGAGAGGCAGGAGCGAAAGGTCTAGCAGAAGCCTTAAAGGTTAATCAATCTATTACTATTATTAATCTTAGTTATAACCAGATAGGAGATGTTGTAGCAAAGGAGATAGCAACAGAATTACAGATTAATAAAGATACTATTAAAAAAGTCGCTAAGATACTAAAACAGCAACAACAAGCAGAGGCAGATGAAAAAGCTAGACAAGAAGCTGAGAGACTTGAGCAAGAGGCAAAGCTTAGAGAGCAAGAGGAAGCTAAGGCAATAGAAGAAGCAGCTAAATTAAAAGCCATAGAGGAGGCAAAAGTAAAAGAATATGTCCTAGAGATACAGGTTGTGAAATTATTTGAGGTAGCAGATGGGGATAATCAGTTTGATAATGATGATCAGGCTACTATCAAGCAAGTATCGAATCTAATCCGAGATGGTAATGACCGCCTGCAGGAACATAGCAAGAAGGGGATATTGCTGCTTGGTGATACCGGGGCTGGCAAGAGTACACTTGCTCATTTGCTTAGTGGCAAGAAGCTGCAGGCAATTATGGATGATGAAATTAACGAGCTGGTTATTGATGCAATGCAGCCACTTCCCGATATTATCATTGGTCATAAACTGGCTTCCGAGACTAAGATTCCTAATAAATGTCTTGCTAAAGATGCTAAAGATATAATCATTTGGGATTGTCCTGGCTTTAATGATACTGATCCTGTTCAGGAAATTGCTAACAGCTTCTATATTAAAAGGCTTTTTGAGACTACAGATCAGCTAAAATTTGTATTGGTAATAGCTGAATCAGATTTAAGGAGTAAAAGAGGTAATGATTTCCTTGAAATACTATCTAATTTTATGAAAAGTTTTAAGGATGTTGGCTCTATAGCAGGTAGCATATCTTTAGTAGTTACCCAAGTATCGCAAGACAAGAATATTCAGCATATCAAAAACTCTATAGATAAAATATTAAAAGATAATCAAGGGGTAACAGATGAACACCGAGTACTGATTAATAAGCTCAAAGATTGCTCGATACATCTATTCCATAGACCAAATGCAGAAGGTGAGTTAGCTGTACCTGACTTACTTACGGCAATAGACGAATCATCTAAATATTCTGACGCTAAAGGTGATATGGTCAATATCACTATTTCTAAGAAAGCTCAGGAGTGTTCATCTCATCTGTTAAATACTGCCAGTAATAATTTTAATCAACTATTAGAGGTGATAGTTAAGGCTATTGGTAATGCAACTAAATGCTCAGATGTCAATCCACTCAATGCATTTTCTGAGAACTATCATCTTGTCAAAGATTGGATACCATCATCAATTCATTACAATAATCTCCTGCCAAGGCATAATAAAGATGAATATTTTCTAGAGCTGGAGTTATTATCAAAGTTACAGAAAGTACTTAACTGTAAGCAAATGGGAAGCATACTAGATGCCATAATGATCTTGCAGCAAGCATTGGAGATTTTTGCTGAATATGTTGAACCGGGTAATGTTCAGCTTCAGCATCAGATACAAGGCTATGGTTATTGTTTACATCAGCAATACGAATATGTGAAATTTTTTGCCAGTGTCTGTGGAGTTGAGTTACCTGATCATGCAAAGATTGCAGCAGAGTTAATAACGGCTTGCCATACTAAGGTAGCAGAAAATCTTGAGTACCAAGTTAGTAGTTTGCCTATTGATGAAGATAAACTTGATCAAGTTTATTATCATAAAGCTATAAAGTATCTAGAGGATTATCCGGACTCTCCTGCCTGCAAGAATCTTAAGGCTATAGCCTATAGTTGCGTAGCTAGTATCGCTGAGCAGAATGGTGAAAATGAGGCATTGGCTTACTATGTAAAAGCTATAGAGGCGAACAGTCATCTACCAAAAATATATGAAAAACTTGGTCAGCTATTTTTTAATAAGGGTGAATATGCTAAAGCGATTGATTGCTATAAAGTAGTTAATAATGAATTTGAGATAAAAGCATGTTTTAAAGCATGGTTAGAACAAGATAAAAGAAATCCTGATATAATGCTAAAATATGCTGAGTATTCTGAGTCTGTAGGTTTATTTGAGCAAGCCAAAAAATATTATCACCATGCATTCAGCCTAAGTCAAGATGAAAATTTTAAGGCTACAGCTCTTAAGAAAATTGGTAATATTATGGCTAATACTGCTCCTCAGAGTCAGAATTTTATCACTAGAGCAAAGGAACATGATTTTTACAATTATGACCTAGTAGATGAAGCATTTACCCACAATTTACTTGGCGACTCAGGTTCAGAATGTAATTTGTACTGCTAAAAGATTGCAAGGCAGTTTGCTGTAAGTATACTCAATTAACCTGAAGAGTTGGCAAATTACCTTTGTATTTATCAATATTAGCAAAAAATCTATCTATAGCTTCTGAGAATTGAGCAAAATTATGGTAAAATTTATTATTTGTTACAATTCTATGCATAAATTTCCATAATCGTTCAATCGAATTAAGATTAGGGCTATAGGGAGGTAAAAATACTAATTCTTATTTTGCTATTTACTAGATACTCCTTTACTTTCTTTGACTTATGATACCCAGCATTATCACAAATCAAATATATCTTCTCTTTATATTTACAACAAGTCATAAAATATTTAGATGCCATTGTTGCCAATAATAAAGTGATACTTGATGCTTTAAATGGTAAATTTTAATAAAATTATTTACCCTTATTTTTAAAGATTGTAGCTATTTGAGTAATGAAATAAAAAATTTGAATGTGTAATGACTTGATACTTTTGATTAATGTCGCCACACATTAAATCTTAATTAGCTAAATTAGGTGTTTAATTTAATAATAATTCTATTATCTCCAGTTTAGAATTATTATAACAAATTTTACCAAAAAATCATTGATAGAGGAAAACCTCTATACTTTTGGGAGTTAGCTAGTTTATCATTTTTTAAAACCATTGCCACCCATCTTACTTACCCACCACAATAGGGACGAAGCTAGCAGCAATGTTAATAAGAACAGATTACCAAATATCACCTCGAGTCCAAATTTTACAATAACTTCAACTAATCCGCCTTTACCTGCAGCAATTATATATTCATTAATTTCTCGCTGCTTTTTCCTCTCTAAAATATCCTCTACTAATTGAACGGTAAAATTATGGTCATACTTTAAACCTGATTCACCATATTTTTGCTCAAACTCTTCCTTGGTTAATTTGTTATTATAACTTTTAAAATATTCAGCAATATCCCGTAATTCAGGATCAATAATATCTTGTGGGTCAAAAGCTCGCCATAAAGTTGATAGGCTTGGACTATCTGCATAAGCTTGCCTAGCAGATGCCCGCCAAACATCTAATTTACTACTGCCTAACAGATCAAAGACACTTTTATAAGATATACGCTCTGGCAATAAGGTGGAATAGTAACGCGGGTGAATTGGTTCGTTATTTGCCCGATAACCTGCGTATACTTCCTCATTTTGAAGCTTTATTTCTTGAGGATAAGTTTTTCTGAATACTTTCTCTCTTAATAACTCCTTTTTTAATCCAAGACTTTGTTCTTTGGTATTAGGATACTCATTTAATGATTGATTCGATTCTTGAAATGGACGCATTACTATGTGTAATTTTTGATGAACATTTGCTGAATCCTGGATTGGAGAATATAACTCTAGCATTGATCCCATAGTGAGTTTTAATGATGGGCTTTTATTCTCATATGCCCCTAACTCAATTGTAAAGTATGAATCATTGCTAGATTGATTTATATTTAAAATAATAGTTATATTAGTACTTGTGTTAGGACTTATCACTTTTGGTAGTAATATAGATTTAGCAGTTTTGGCACTCGGTAGGTTACTACCCTCAGCTTTACAGGTACTAATTAATATTAATTGTGCTAATAAAATATTTAATAATGATATTATCCTTGAGTTCATATGTAATTTCCTCATTGATGAATTAAGACTTTATAAATAACCTAGGGAAGTTTTAGGCTATCTGTGATAGTATCTCTTATTTCATCAAGATTTTTAATCACTTTTTATAAGTAATTCTTAGTTAGTCCAGCAATGCTAAATTGAATTGATATCAAAGGAATATGTTGGTAAATACAGAGAGTACATCCCATTCTTTCAATACTTCCTTGATTTTAATAGCCAAATTATGTGCTTATTTAATAATTTTGACCACTGTCTCCAGTTCAACACTGCTATAATAAATTTTACAAAAAAATCACTAATTTTAGTTCGTGTTTCAACAAGGGAGCAAAAACAATTGCTACGTCAATAAAACAGTTATACATCGTTTAATACAACAACCATTTTATTACGGTGAGATGAGAGTAAAAGGAGAGATGTGGTCACATGGTTATCAACCTATTATAACAAGAGAGATTTTTATGGCATGTAAAGATGTACGTTTAGGTTGGAAGAAGAAGCCATTCAAATATGGTGGGAAAGATTTCCTCTTTAGAGGATTAATCACCTGTGCAGTAACTGGTAAAGTTGTAACAGCTGAAACTCACAGCAAAACATATTCAGATGGCAAAGTGGACGAATGGACTTATTTAGGTACATGGGATACAAAGAATCCAAACAAAAAGATTTATGTAAGAGAAGATGAGGTTTTAAAGCAAATAGAAGAGGTTTTTAAAAGAATAGGTAAGGGGAAGACCCGGAAATGCTAAAAGAGACCCTTGCCTATTTAAAAAACACAAATGAGCTAAAGAAAGATGAGCATGGGCAAGCAACAGCTGCTTTAAAGAAAGAGCATACCGAAAATGAGAATAGATTAAATTCATTAATAGATTTGCGACTCAATGGAGAACTTAGCACAGAAGAATTTCAAAGAAAAAAACAACAATTAAAAGATCGCCAATATGAAATTGCTCGTTTAATTAAAGTTTATGAGGAAGTAGACGATAAATTTACTGATACCGCTAAAACGCTAATAACTCTAGCATCTGAAGCCTATGAAACTTTTAAAGGTTCTGAAAGCCCTCAAAAACGCAAAATGATAAATTTCGTATTTCAGAACCTCAAACTAAGGGGCAAAAAACTTGAGACCTCTCTACGTTTCCCGTTCGATATTTTTGAAAAACGACAACTTGTACAAAAATGGCGGGGCGTAGTAGACAATTTCAGAACCACGATAGACATAAAATTACTGGTTATTCAAACACTTACAGTCTATTATTAAAGTATTGTCACCTGATATTGTAAATCCATATTTTTCCCGCAAAAAGCCATGCAGATTTTTAGTATTTGTTTAACATGTTGATGCTCTTTTATTTTAGTATCATATTTCCTATCAATAATTTGTTGTAAACCAGACCCTGCTATAGTCGTTAAATCTTCTGCATTTTTAGCTATTTTATACTCAATAATAATTGCCTTATCCCCTTTACCAACCTTGGGGATCATGATTACATCAGGGCGTCCATCACCTGATTCTTGCTCACTTGATATTATATAGCTCGGTGCTAGCATATTAACAATCCCTAGCATAAAGCCACTATAAAATAACTCTGCCTTTTTCTCCCCTACCTGATGAAAACTAGTGCTACTGTGCAGCAACTCCTGCATTCTTTGTTTAAACTCCTCTATTTTACCAGCTGGCAGTAAGCTCATTAGCGGATAATATAATGAGCTATCCATTTGTAATTGTTTGCCAAGCCATTGTAGTAATCGAGTTTCATAAATAAATTTTACTTCTTCATTTGGAGCCGCTAATTCAAAAATATTTCTTGTCGGTTCAACAGCAGTAGGATTCAAATAACCACTAAATAATAATAAGCTAAACAAACCTGAACGTGAACTAATATCAGCAAAACTTATTTGTTTCATAATAGGAGCAATAATAGCTTTACCAGCAGCCAATACTTGAATATCCTGCTGCATCTCATCTGATAATAAAACATTATCAATCCAACCAGTTCCTCCACTGTCAACCCAATAATAATCAAGCTCACCTTCACTTGCTAAACACTGCATAATTGACCAAGGATTATAGATGATTTCTCCCCCAAAATTATAGCCATTATACCAATCTTTAATTTCTGCTGGACTGGTAGTAAGTGGTACTTTAGTTAATAACTCGTCCACTTCTGTTTGAGTAAATCCATAGCTACTTGCAAAGTTTTTATCTAATAAACTATATTCCCGAACATTATTTAGCCCGGAAAACAACTCAGCTTTGGCAATCCGTAAAATTCCCGTAATAACTCCCCGTTCAACCGGCAGTTCTTGATCGCCAGTTTCCTTTTTAAAGGTAGATTTCATGATCCCACGGAAAATTTCTAATACTTTTTGAAATTCTGCCTCGTTAGTACCAAACCATCTATAAGCACTATTAATGGGCGTATCATATTCATCAATCAATACCCAAGGCTTTTTATTGTAATGTTTGTACAGCAGGTGGCTTAAAATAGCCAAACTATTTTTGATATTGTCTAGAGTTACCTCGCCAAATAAATATTGGTTGAAATCAGCTCGTTCATCTGATGCAAGCTTATCACTATTAGCTAAATATCTATGCGCCTGAAACAATTTCCGTAACTGGCTTTTTACACCTTGTTCAATATCGTGATAGCTTGAACCTTCCACGCTTTTAAAGGTGATGAATATTACGGGGAATTGACCTTGATATTCCAAAATAATGTGTGGATACTCAGCTATTTTGAGCTTTTGAAGTAATTTTTTTCTACCAGTTGTAAATCCTAAATCTATTTCTCCACCTGCAAATAATTTGATATTGTTCTGATGCTCTAATGATAAGGGATTGCCATGCTCATCTATTTCTATTTCAAAGAATCTCCTAATCATATCCATATTAATACTCTTTCCCCAACGCCTTGGTCGGGTGATTAGGATGACTTTACCGCTATCTTCTAGTAATTCTTTGATCATTAAACTCTTATCAACGAATATATCGCTATTAATTAGCAGATCATAGAAGTCATCAGTGCCAACAAACATCTTTGGCTGATAATTACCATTATTCTTAGTTTTTTCTTCTGTCATTGTTTTTACGAGTTTCTACTAACTATATAATACTATTATACACTTTTTTATTGTACACTAATAGCAATTAGCAAAATTTTTGCTAATCATACTATAGATGAATTACAAGCTGATATATATACTTGGCTTACAAATTATAATAACGAAAGGTCTAATTCAGGTAAACATTGCTTTGGTAAAACACCAATGCAAACTTTTAGAGATTCACTTTATATTGCTAAAGATAAAAATATTAGTAATATAGAGAGAATATCAGACAACTTGGCTATTACTTATCACGCTGCCTGATTATTACTTATTGTCAGATTAAGTCGTCGGACTGTTGAAAAAGTCATAAGAAGGAGTGGAAAAAAGTTAAGATAAGAAATAAGATGTATTTTTATGCTTAAATGAAGGTGTAAAGATGCAAGGTTATAAATCTGATCAAGAAGGTGTGAGATGTGATAGCGTTAGCTTAAGGTGCATGATACCTGATGATCATTTATTAGTGAGAATTCATGAGAGTAAAGAATTAGACCTCTCTTCTATCTATGAAATAACTAAAAAGTGTTATTGTGCTAATTACGGACGTCCATCAATTGATCCTGTATTATTTTTCAAGATGCAAATAATATGTTACTTATATGGTATAAGATCAAATAGACGATTATGTAAAGAAATTCAGTGGAATGTAGCATATAGATGGTTTTGTGGGTTAAGTTTAGAGGATAAAGTACCAGATCATTCATCATTAAGTAGGATAAGAGATAGATTTGGAGTAGAACTATTTCAAGAAATATTTATAAGCTTAGTTAAGCAGTGGTATAAACTTGGTATTATAAAAGGGGAAACAATTATTTCAGATGCATCTTTAGTTGAATCGAATGCATCTATGGATAGCCTAATATTAAGAAAAGATAAAAGTGATCCACAAAAGAGAGAATTAAAAATATATGAACGTCGTTATCATGATTTTAGAGAAGGGAAGAAAGTAAGGAAAGTATCTAATCAAACTCATGTAAGCAGAACAGATCCTGATTGTAGTCTTGTATCAAGAACTAGTGGTTATAAAAAGCTATGTTATAAAGCACACTACTCAATTGATAGCAGTACTCGTATTATAGTGGATTGTTATGTAAGCACAGGATCACGACATGAGTGTGTTGTACTTTCAAATAGAGTTTGGTATATATTAAATAATTTTTCTTTTAAAATAAAAGAATGGGTGGCAGACAAAGGTTATGGTAGAGGTCCAACCTACAGATATTTTAAATTACTTGGAATTACTACTTACATACCTTTACATGTAGATAATCTTGGTGAAGGAAAAATAAGTAGAGGTGAATTTCAATATGATAGAGAACAGGATAGATATAAGTGTCCGCAAGGATATTATCTTTATCCTTATGAAAAATTAGATAAAAAACAAATAAAACGTTATCGTATTACAGGAGGGCATTGTAAAAATTGTCCACTAAAACCAAGTTGTATTGCTGATAATTATAGTAATAGAGCAAGATTTATTTATCGTAATCCTTATCAGGATGAAATAGATGAGGTCAAAGCTAGACAGAATAGAATTGATTTTAAACAAAAACTAATTGAGAGAAAGTGGAAAATAGAAGGAATTTTTGCTGAGGCTAAAGAGAATCATGGTTTACGAAGAACACAATTCAGAGGCGTACAAAAAACACAGATTCAAATATTCATGATTGCGATAGTACAAAATTTTAAACGGATACTTAAAATTATTTTTTGGTTCTTTTATCTTTTGCTACTAAATATAAAAAATATTACAATATTTGTAACCTTAATGACTTTTTCAACAGTCCGTTACGACTTATCTTTTAGTACTTAATATATTTTTTTGTTTAATAGCAGATTTAAATTTTTGGTCATACTTGTAATTCTGTATAGCAAAAGTTTCTTTTGAAGAATCATAACTTTTATGTACTTCTTCTATAGAAGGAATAGTATGTCCGAGTTCTTTATATTTCTCCCATGGAGTTCTACCATGCAGAGAACTATGCGATCGATGCTTATTATAATACTCTTCCCAAATCATAAGCTTACTCTGAAGCTCTTGTTCCTTAGGATCAGTGCTACTATAAAATTCGTCTAAATATTTGTTCAAGGTAAACTACCAAAAAGAGGGTACTTATTCTCTTAGCGACTATTTTAGTCAAGGTCTATTCAAGTCACCCTCTTTAATTATTTTACCAAAAAATCATTGATAGAGGAAAACCTCTATACTTTTGGGAGTTAGCTAGTTTATCATTTTTTAAAGCCATTGCCACCCATCTTACTTACCCACCACAATAGGGACGAAGCTAGCAGCAATGTTAATAAGAACAGATTACCAAATATCACCTCGAGTCCAAATTTTACAATAACTTCAACTAATCCGCCTTTACCTGCAGCAATTATATATTCATTAATTTCTCGCTGCTTTTTCCTCTCTAAAATATCTTCTACTAGTGCTTCGGTAAAATTATGGTCATACTTTAAACCTGATTCACCATATTTTTGCTCAAACTCTTCCTTGGTTAATTTGTTATTATAACTTTTAAAATATTCAGCAATATCCCGTAATTCAGGATCAATAATATCTTGTGGGTCAAAAGCTCGCCATAAAGTTGATAGGCTTGGACTATCTGCATAAGCTTGCCTAGCAGATGCCCGCCAAACATCTAATTTACTACTACCTAACAAATCAACGATACTTTTATTAAATCTACGCTCCGGTAATAAGGTAGAATAGTAACGCGGGTGAATTGGTTCGTTATTTGCCCGATAACCTGCGTATACTTCCTCATTTTGAAGCTTTATTTCTTGAGGATAAGTTTTTCTGAATACTTTCTCTCTTAATAACTCCTTTTTTAATCCAAGACTTTGTTCTTTGGTATTAGGATACTCATTTAATGATTGATTCAATTCTTGAAATGGACGCATTACTATGTGTAATTTTTGATGAACATTTGCTGAATCCTGGATTGGAGAATATAACTCTAGCATTGATCCCATAGTGAGTTTTAATGATGGGCTTTTATTCTCATATGCCCCTAACTCAATTGTAAAGTATGAATCATTGCTAGATTGATTTATATTTAAAATAATAGTTATATTAGTACTTGTGTTAGGACTTATCACTTTTGGTAGTAATATAGATTTAGCAGTTTTGGCACTCGGTAGGTTACTACCCTCAGCTTTACAGGTACTAATTAATATTAATTGTGCTAATAAAATATTTAATAATGATATTACCCTTGAGTTCATATGTAATTTCCTCATTGATGAATTAAGACTTTATAAATAACCTAGGGAAGTTTTAGGCTATCTGTGATAGTATCTCTTATTTCATCAAGATTTTTAATCATTTTTTATAAGTAATTCTTAGTTAGTCCAGCAATGCTAAATTGAATTGAGATCAAAGGAATATGTTGGTAAATACAGAGAGTACATCCCATTCTTTCAATACTTCCTTGATTTTAATAGCCAAATTATGTGCTTATTTAATAATTTTGGTCACTGTCTCCAGTTCAACACTACTAATAATAAATTTTATAAAAAATCACTAATTGTGAGCAAAAAGGTGTACTTCTAGGATTAATGAGGATATCTGTGAAGATGATACTACGTGGTGTGGTGTTAAGCACCGAGGTTAGAACAAAGATCGGAAATTTTTTAAATCTAACCTCAGTGTCTATTTTCCAAAGACAAAAAACAGGGATTAATTGTATGACGAGCAATGTCAAAAATCAACAACAAAATGATTCAACAAATGAAAGAATAAATAATATCACTAACATTGCTGCACAAATACTTAGAGAAGTTTTGCAGAGCAATAATATAACTTATATAGAACTTATCGACGTTCGTATAGGTTTAGAAGGAATTGAAATAGTTGGCAAAATTTTAGAACATAATAAGCTTATAACCGCAATACGTCTTTGCAACAATGATATTGATCTTGAGGGACTAAGTCTGCTTATCGAACTGTTAGAGAATAATCATAGTTTGATTAATATAGATATTGAATATAACAACATTGGGGTTCAAGGGCTAATCATACTAGATGAATTTTTAGAAAATGATAAAACCATAAAGCAAATAAGTCTTAGAGGCAATGATATTGGTGATGAAGGGGCGGATATACTGGCAGGAGTTCTAACAAATAATGAAATTGTAAAGCAAGTGGATATTGGTAGCAATAATATTACTGATAAAGGAGCAATCATACTAGCAAGATATCTAAAAAATAATAACACTATAAAGAAAATATCTTTTAGTAATAATGATATTGGTGATGTTGGGATTGTCCAGCTTGTTAAAGCTTTGGAAACTAATAGAACCATCAGCCAAATAGACCTTAGCTATAACAATATTACTGACAATGGGGCAATAACACTGGTGGGACTTCTAGAGTCTAATAATAAAATTACAAGCAAAATAATAATAGATTTCACAGATTTTGACAATGAAAATATTAGTTATCAAGTAGAAGAGCTGTTAATTGAGACTCTAGAAAGCCACAACAAAAAACTGGGGGTATAATTTTAAAAATATTCATCTGTATCATATCTGATACAGAATATCAATAAGGTGATCGATGTAAATAGTGGTATTCGGTTAAGTTTTTAATTTATCTATTTTAAAGCAAACTCATAATAAATCAAAAAGACCCATATTTAGACTTAGAGCGTAATAAATTCAAGACCAGGTGGTTTCCCCCACAATAATGATACTAAAAAGCCGTGTAATAGCCTTAAAATAATAAATAAGGGTATCTATGATAAACCACTTGATAAAGTTACTCCTGCTACGAGTTAAAACAATTATTTTTACAATAACCCAAAATTATTAATGCTAAAAAAATGTTACACTTGGCTCTAATACTGAAGGAGATGGGGTAATTTAATGCAAACTCAACTTGACTCGTCCAGTATTTAATCTATCTCTGAATGTATAATACTTTTATAAAAGGAAAAAATATGACAGACTCAGCACAAAAAGCCATAATTTTAGTTCGTGTTTCAACAAGGGAGCAAGAAGAAGGGTATTCAATTGAAGCTCAAAAATATAGATTAGTAGAATATTGCCAACGTAAAAATCTTGAAGTTATCGAAACTTTTGAAATTATCGAATCTTCAAGCAGAGGTGATCGCAAACAATTTAAAGAGATGATCAAATTTGCTAAAAGCCATAGAGAAACAATTGCTATAGTTGCTGATAAAGTAGATCGAGTACAAAGAAGAATCTCAGAAATTTCATTACTAGAAGAACCAATAAAAGCTGGTAAGATAGAATTACATTTTAGAACAGAAGGTTACATAATAGATAAAGATTCTCAGTCTCATGCAAAGCTAATGTGGGGAATGAACGTATTGATGGCACAATCTTACGTTGATAGTTTAAGTGATAACGTTAAAAGAAGCCTAGATCATAAATTGCGTAAAGGAGAGTGGATAGGACCAGCCCCTCTTGGTTACCTAAATAGCCGAGATGAAAAAGGAAACAGTATAGTAATTCTCGATCCTGTAAGAGGTTCTATCATAAAAAAACTCTTTGAAGAATATGCAACAGGAATGTATACTCTTAGGTCTATGGTAAACATGGCTAAAGAATTAGGCTTAAGAAGTAAAAAGAATTGTCACCTAAATAAAACAGTTATACATCGTTTAATACAACAACCATTTTATTACGGTGAGATGAGAGTAAAAGGAGAGATGTGGTCACATGGTTATCAACCTATTATAACAAGAGAGATTTTTATGGCATGTAAAGATGTACGTTTAGGTTGGAAGAAGAAGCCATTCAAATATGGTGGGAAAGATTTTCTCTTTAGAGGATTAATCACCTGTGCAGTAACTGGCAAAATGGTAACATCTGAAATTCATAGTAAAACATATCCAAACGGTAAAGTGGATGAATGGACATATTTAGCTACTTGGGATCCACATAACCTAGACAAGAAAATATATATAAGGGAAGATGAGGTTTTAAAGCAAATAGAAGAGGTTTTTAAAAGAATAGGTATAAGAGACCCGGAAATGCTAAAAGAGACCCTTGCCTATTTAAAAAATACAAATGAGCTAAAAAAAGATGAGCATGGGCAAGCGACGGCTGCTTTAAAGAAAGAACATACAGAAAATGAAAATAAACTAAATTCATTAATTGATTTAAGATTAAGCAGCGAACTAAGCAAAGAAGAATTCCAAGCAAAGAAACAACAATTAAAAGATCGTCAATATGAAATTGCTCATTTACTTAAAGTTTATGAGGAAGCAGACGATAAATTTACTGATACGGCTACAATGCTAATAACTCTAGCTTCTGAAGCCTATGAAACCTTCAAAGGTTCTGAAATGCCCCAAAAACGCAAAATGATAAATTTCGTATTTCAGAACCTCAAACTAAGGGGCAAAAAACTTGAGACCTCCCTACGTTTCCCGTTCGATATTTTTGAAAAAACGACAACTTGTACCGAATGGCGGATAGGGTGGGATTCGAACCCACGGTACGGTTGCCCGCACGCTAGTTTTCAAGACTAGATCCTTAAACCACTCGGACACCTATCCAAGGTAATACATATCAGATAGATTAAAAAAATTCAAGTATAAATGTTTATAAGAGGGGTCAGGGTAATTTAAATTTTTTAGTAGATCATTAAAAATTAGTGTTACAAACTCCCATGATCTAAAATAATTAATTATAATTAATTATTTTAGTTATTTACTTTTTGATGGTTATACCTTATTATCTAGAAATATTAATTTTATATATAGAATCTTATCTATGGCAAATTTACAAACCAAACTTAGCTCATTAATGGTGCAAAAAAATATAAATGCTGTAGAGATAGAGAAAAAAACTGGATTAAGTAGAAATACTGTTTATAGCATTTTGTATGGTAGTTCAAAAAACCCTAGTGCTAATAATTTACAATTAATTGCAAAAGCCTTAGATATTAGCCTAGAAGCTCTTGTTGTTGATAACGAAATAAGCCATGAAGTGCTAACTATTGATCAAATGAAAATTTTTAGTAAAGCCACTAGTGCAACAATTAATATGTTAATTGAAAGAAACTTAAACTTTTCATTTACAAATCTTACAGTTCTAATAAAAGAAGTATATGAATATGCACTGAAAAAACAGTCTGTTGATAATACATTTATAGATTGGATGATTGATAAATATCACAAACCTTAATCTTGCTTTACCCATAAATCCATGTCATATTGTTTACAATATTCGACCATGGCAATAGTGTTAGGGTGATGTATACCGAATTCTTTAACTTGAGGTTTTCCAAAGAATTTATAATTATATATATCTTTGTTTTTACAAGCTGCTTTTGCTCCTTTGTTATATAACTCACTTACTTGAACAACATTTTTACTTTTATCCCCATAGAAATAGTGGTATATAACATAAGCTTTTTTATAAGATTCTATACTTCCTTTAATGTTACCTTGAGCAAGTAAAATATCACCTTGTACTACATAACCTGCTGCTAAATCTGGATCTTCCAAATGATCTATATTCTTAGGATTTCTACGTTCATCTGCTAAAAATATTGTTATAGCTTTATTAATATGATCTAAAGCAATATCTATTTTATTTAATCCTAATTCACTTTTTGCCATTTGTGTATAAATATAACCTAATGCCTCTTGGTTTACAGATTTATGCATATTATATACTTGTTGAGTTTGAACATAAGCTTCTTGATATTTGCCAATAGAGCTTAATATTGCTGCCCTAAGTAAATAATCTCTAGTAAAACCTAGATCATTAGGATCTAACGTCTTCCATACCTCGATGCCTTTATTGACGTATTCTAAAGCTTCATTATATTTACCTTGAATAAAAAATATTCTAGCTTTCACATGATATAATATAAATATATCTCCTCCCTCTATCCTATGTTTAAATAGCTTCTCCATTTCGTTAATAATTTCTTCAGCAGTTTTTATATTACCTAAATATACATGAGTTAGAGCAATGTTTAAGCTACAGTTAAATTTAGAATAAATATAATCATAATCATCACCTAGGGTATCTAAAACTTTAAATGCTTTAGTTAAATAAGAAATAGTTTTTTGATAATTTATCGATGTTATTCTATTGTAAAGTCCTACTCCTACTAAATATCTAGCGTAACAGAATTTTTGATAAGTAGACATTTGCCAAAATTTAAACTGTTCGTCTTGTTCTTTTTGCTCAAACCAGTTAACCATTGGCTTTGATTTGTATAGATTCCAGGCATTCATATATGAGGCAAATAATTGCAATCTTAAGTTAAGCATTAAATATATGTTAATATTATATTTTTCAGCATTTTGAAAAATAATCTCTAAATTTTCGGATATAGTCTTAGTAGCTCTCCATACATGGGCAGAATGCACTCCTTTGAGTTTAGGTAATTTTAGAATAATATCCTCTAAACATATTTTATTGTTTTTATCCCCATTTATCTCCATTATTTTGTTGCTAACTACATCATTCATTTCAAAAATAGGATTATCCTGATTAGAATCAATATTGCTAATCAACATAAACTTAGATAATTGGTATATATCATCATCGAGAGTATTCTTGTTATCAGTAATTATAGCAAGTAATTGTTTTGAGAAACTTTGGTTATTTATCAAAGCTATTTTATTAAGTAACTTTACCGCACTAGGCTTTAATTCCTTTATAGCCATACTAATATTTGTTGCTATTTTATCAGTTGATTGATAAATTTTCTTTTTATATTCTTCTTTATCTAGACCTTTAATTTTATTTAGTAATTGGATTCCTTGAACTATAAGTATTGGATAACCACTAAAAGATTGCGTTAAAAATTCGATACTATTTTTATCTTTATTATCCAATAAAGTATTAGCCAAAGTTACGATAGTAGGTTTATCAAATAAGGTCATTAATATAACATTAGGTAATCTTTCGTTATTTTGAGAACAAAACACGACCTGACCATTATGTTCCCAATCAATAAAGTTTTGCACTTTTTTATTTTCATTAACTTTTAAATTATCAAACACCAATAACCATTTACTAGTAGAAGTTAAATATGACATTACTTCTTTTTTGGCTAGAGTTACTGCCTCAGATATATTAGTTTGTTTGACCATATTGAGTTGTTGGGCTAATTTAACAAATTGTTCATTCAGGTCTAGGTTACAATCAAACAACCAGATTAGATCATAATTATTTTTATTCTCATAAGTATACATCCTAATTAACTGAGTTTTACCTATACCACTAGTACCAACTATACTTGCTTGTCTATATTTACTTAAATATTCATCAAGCATTTTAATTTGTTGCTCATGATTAATAAAATAGCTAACTGGAGTGATCAAATTAGATATTTGTGTATGGGCAAATGAATTATTGACTATAAATAACACCATAAGTGGTAATAAATATTTATTCATTTTTTTTCCTCGTTAAAGAAGCTAGTATAATCACATTATTTTCTGTTTTTATTGGTTGTTGGTTACTTTTATTTTCCTGTCTTATGCTTGAATCATTTGGATAGATTTCTATAATATTGCTTTGGTTATAACTTATTTTATAGTTGAATCCATCAGCTCTTAATATATTAAATACTTGACTTAAATTAAGTAAAAAAGGGTTAGCATGCGTTTTGAAAAAATGATTTGATGTTTTGAGCAGTTCTTCTGCTGTCATTATAGGATAACCGTCATATTCAAAACGTAGCTCTATTTTTTGTTTTATATCATCAATAGTTAATCTAATATTGTGTTTGGTAGTAGAAGATTGTTTTTTTAACAAAAAAAATAGATAGTTAATAATACTATAAATGATTTGGTACAACGCTGCATTAGAAGCAAAATATAATACTTTTGCTTTGCTTAAAATTTCAATCGATATATTTTCGTCTTCCTGATTAAATCTATCAGTAAATAAGTCAACTAATTTACTGGCATTAATTTCTTCTATTTTATTTTCTTGATACAGAAGTATAGAGCAAGGTACTTTATCACCAAAGTTTTTTAACCTATAATCCTTGATCATATCTTCTTGATTGTTAGAACTCTTATCAAGCAAGGATATTTGATTAGCTTCCTGAGCAAATAAACAATTAATTTCTAAATCTTTTTGTTTATTGAAATCATTATTCCAAATTTTTCTCATTAAAGAGGTTTCGCAATTTTTTAATTCCTGCTGATAATTAAACTTAAGCTGTTCTAATTCTGTAGCATATTTGTCTTGATAATGTAATGCATACGATTTATTGAAACTCTTAAATAAGCTTTTAAAGAGAAAATATAACAATAGAAGATTAGCAGTAATAAATGCTGTTAATATCCAAAATGGTCTTTTAATATCTGCTTTTACTTTATGCCAATATGTACTATTAATTGCCAAACTAATATTAAGTTGGTTAGAAGCGTTGATAGGATATATTTTATCTATTTGATAATTTTGAGTTTTGATATTTGAATAAAGAAATTTTTTATTGAGTTCTATCTTGTAATAAATGAATACCGGAACATGCTTATTTAATAATGCTCCAAAATTAAAAAGATTATAGTTTATACATTTTTCTGCCTCATTACATATCTCAAGTTCACTACCATTACTATTGATTGTAACATTTTTTTCCTGAATATTGCTAGATAAATGATATGCTAGAGAAGAGATTTTATTCATACTTACTGCTAGTATTTTATTATACTGGTTTTGTAGAATTTGTGTTTTTTCCATTTCAACTTTAGCATTATAATATTTATACAATGAAGCTATGATTGTACTATAAACTATAAAAATTAAGATAAATATCTGGAATAAATTTTGCTTTAATTTATCTAAATATGGTGAATTTTGCTCCTTCATAACCCAATAAACTAATAGTTAGAGATTCACAGCTATTCTTTTGTTTGAAACGTAAGTTGGCTGCTTATAATAGTTGCGTAATGTATACTGCTCGTAAATGAAGAATTGATAGACGATAGAATCAAAATCATGATAGTAGCAGGAATTACCAAGTCGAGGTGCTAGGCGTACATATAGTACGTGAGCACCAGCAGATATTAGACTTACTGCATAAGTCAATCTAGTTGGTGATTTTGTCGTCGAAACTCGCCTCCGCTCCTCACGTACGTCTGTGTACGCGAAGGTCACCGGCTTCGTTTCTCCTAAAAATCCCGAAAGCTTCTTTGATTTATGCAGCAAGTCTATTGGATAATGACGACGCCAATTCTTGATTTTCATCGAGTATATCTAAAACATTTAGGATTAATACCTATTATTTAATTATATATCATACTTTTTATGCTACACTAAGTTACTATTATATCAATAATTTTATTTTTTATTATAATAAATAATTGCTCTTAGATGGTACAATTTAAATCAATAGTGATATTTTGGCTTAGGGACTAATTTGCTCAAAAATATTTACTACAAGCCTTCAAATATGAATATCCGGTTACTACAGTTAAAAGTGCAGCAATCCATAAAGCTATTTGGCCTATTAAATCCATATAAATTATACCTGAACCTTTAGAACCAAGAATTAACGCTGACAAAGCAAACATTTGGGTAAATGTTTTAATCTTAGCTAATCTAGACACAGGAATACTTACTTGAATTAAAGCTAGAAATTCACGTAGTCCAGCCACTAAAAATTCACGAGCTAAAATTAATAAGCACGGTATCTCTCCCGCTGCTCCTTTTTTTACCAACATTATAATTACACAACCTACTAATAATTTATCAGCTATTGGATCAAACATTTTACCAAACCCTGATACTAAATCAAATTTTCTAGCAAGATAACCGTCAAAAAAATCAGTAATACTAGCTATAATAAATAATAACGCTGCAATTCTATGAGCGAGTTTGGAGTTATCTAGATAAAAGGTTATTACAATAATTGGAATAACCACAATACGAGCTATCGTCAGATAATTTGGTATATTTTTATCAATATTCATTTATTATATATTTTTACTTCTTGATTTCTTGAGGAAATGACAACGACGGATTATGACCTAAATCCAAGAAAATAGGAACAAATTTTTATAGAATAACTTAAAAGAACTAACCTAGGTTGCCGTAACTTAAATGCTAGTATCAATCATCATTAACGCCTGATGGTTCTATCCCCTCTCTTTGTAAGTTCATTAAAATCAAGTCTAAATCTAACCCTAACTCTTGTGTACTAGCACTACACTCAGGCTCTTTAGGAAGAGAAGCTAAATAAGATGTTTCTTTAGTTTCAATAATTTCTAAACCTTTGCTTTGAAGCATTAGCAATACCAACAAGAGTAAGATAATGTTTTAATTGCTCTATTATCGCTTCCTGATCACCTTGCTTTATTCTTTCTGCTTGGGCAAAATAGTCTAAAGACTTTGTTGTATCAAGATATTTCCACGCTAACCCTAGATTAAATAAGATTTCATATAACGATCCCTTATAGGTCTCAGTTTGTAATTTTTCGGAACTATTAAGCAAAGAATTATGAGCATATTCAGCATATTTAATAGCATTATGGTAATCTGCTGCTGCTAAGAACTCTACACACATTACATTGTATAATACTATTGAGATAGTAGGTAACTTATGGGCTACAGCTTTATCTATGATATATTTTTGCAATTCAGCACTATCTTCATATTTATAGTACTGATATAATTTAACTAAAAATTCTAATTCTTCTTCTGTTATTATAACTCTTCCCATAAAAAAAACTCTTTAATATTAATCACATGGATAATATAGCATAAAATTTAGTGCCACTAATAACAAAAGATATTTTTTTAGAAAATTATTTGAGTATACTAACCCATAGCTACATTTTTTGTTTTTTACTTGTGTTTTTATTGGCGTCCATATATGACGGTTCAGGATGACTATTTTATTTAAATAACCCTTTCAACCCTTTCTCAATGGTAGATTTTACTTTGTTGACAGGAACATTATTAGAAGGTTCTACATGTTGATCGTTTTGTGTTCCTTCTCCTTCAGATTGTTCATTTTTTCTTCCTCCAATAATATTTTTTAATATATCTTCAGGCTTTGTACCTTTCTTAACGCCATCAACCACACTATTTACTAAATTTTTCGTGAGATATTCCTTTAATGCGTTAGTATCAAGTTTATGCTGTGGATTATTTAGATTGCCATACAGGCGAACTTTCAATGGTGGTATCGAATTTATATTTACATTAATAACACTATCTATATCAAGTGTATATTTAGGCAGGTTAATATTTCCAGTAACTGTTATCTCTGACGAGGCAGCATTTAATTTACCGTTTGTTATATTAACTATGCCTTGTGTTATTTCAGTATCTACAGCAAGTTTTTGAAATTTTGTTTCACCACTTGCAAAGAAACCATCGAGCATTTTTAAAATAGTTTGAAGGTCTCTAATATTTTTAAGGCTATCTAATACTTTTTGCAGATCGAATCCACTAACTTTACCGTTGGACGCCGTTAATGTTGCTTTACCAAATAAGTTACTTACATATTGCAATTGGCTCTGACCTTTTGTTTTTATATCGACTACAAAATTAACAAGTCCTTGTGTAACGTTAATTTTATCTCCTTGTGGTACTATATTTTTTAACTCGGCATCTTTAAGACTAGCTTTAAAACTAACAGGTTGATTAACTTGTGAAGAAATTTGTCCAGTAGCGGTTAAACTTCCCCCAAATAAATTACCATTTAAAGATTTAATATTCAGCACACCACCTGCAAGTAACATAGTAGTTTTGACATTATCAAAGATCAGGCTTCCTTTAATGATCTTTTGTATAGTTAAAGTTAAGTCTCCATCAAGCTTATTTAAAAATGATAAATCTATAATGTCTTTAGACCAAGGAACAGAATTATTTACACTTTGCCCAGAACTAGTAGATAAGCTATTAGATGGCACATCAGTGAAATCATCTAAATTTAGGGAAGCTATCATTATATCTGATAAAATTTTTGGTTTAGCAGACGCTAAATTGATAGTTACTGCTCCACTGAAATTTATAGGCTTCTTTTTAAACTCAAGAGTAAATTTATTTATATTAGTTTTAAGAAATTTTTGTTGTTTAATAGTCTCGCCCTTTAGCCACATATCTCCAAGACTAGTCGGTAGAGTCTTACCAAATAAACTAGCAATGGTGGGTATCTCACTAATTTTTACATTATAAGAAACCACTAGCTCTTTATCCCAATCCTTAACCCCAACATTGCCTGTTAAATTAGCTTTATCTGCAGTAAAATTAATGTCATTTAGAGATAAATTTTGATCTAAATAGGCAAAGCTTGTGGCAAAAGAAAATGTCTTATCTAATAATTTAACTCTTAAATCTACCTTATTATCTGCAAAATGGAAGTTAGCATTACCCTTAGCTAATATCTTACCTGCAGTAAAATCAATGTCACTAATTTTTAATAATTTCTTATCACTATTAATATTAAAAGTTAGTTTATGATCTAAATTGTGTAAGATAGGTATATCAGGAAAAATACTTTGCAGATTCTTAGCAGTTCCTTCCAATTTTAACTGTCCAGCAAAAGTCATATTGTCGTAAGCAAAGTTACCTGAGAAATTAACCTTTTCTTGTAGGGCATTTAAATCTACGGTTAAAGCTATGACACCTTGCTTGTCTTGTATATTACCTTTGACATCATAATTCTTACCGGAAGAATAAAACTGACAAGCTAAATCAGATGGACCGTGCAGCTCTTTGATTTCTAATCTATCAATATCTATTGTTGTTGGGATAGCATTATTACCCTTAGTCTTATCAGCAAAATCAACATAATTTAACTTAGCATCAACGATTTTAATTAAGTTGATATATAAAGAAAACGGTGCCTTGTTATCATTCATTTCACCCGTTGAAGTTTTACTAACATTGCTTGGTATTTTGGCAAATTCCCAAGAAGCCACACCATTACGCATCCGTTCTAAATTAATTACTGGTTTGTTAATTTCAATCGTTGAAATGTCTATCTTTCCTTTAAGTAAGGATAATATAGAAAGAGAAGCAGATACTTCCTTAACTTCCAGTAAAGAAGGGTAATGGGCATTAGGTAGAGAAGTAAGAGTTACGTCCTTAATGGTAATAGTCGGAGTGGGCAGCAAAGAGATGGTGATATCTCCATTAATTTGCAGCTCTCGACCAGTTATTTCTTTGACTTTATCAGAAGCTAGTCTTTTATATGATTCTAAGGAAATAAATAGAGGTGTTATTAGCAGTATAACAATTATTAAAATGAGTAACGCTACTGAATATTTTAGAAATTTTTGCACTACAATTCTCTTTTAATTATGTAAAGAATTCATTATAGCAGGTTATAACTTTTCCACTAATTAAAAAAATATTAAAGATAGTACTTAGTGGAGATATTGTAACCTGCTATAATAAAGTGCATTTTTGCATAATCTAGAAGAAATATTTTTATGGACTCAAACTACCAACTAAAATCATATTTATACTGCTTGGCTTACAAATACCGCATATACCTAGCTAGCCTTACGCTTATGTCCATTGGTGCTTCACTATTTACTTTATTCGTTAACTATCAAATTAAAGAAATTATTGATACTATTGCCAAAGATCCAAAAATAGATGTTACTCTACTTCTTTGGTTGTTTGCATTATATAAAATGATGAATCACGGTACGTTTTTTATCGTTAGGCTCTTTGATATTAAATACAAGCCAGTGATGCTTGCAGAAATCGTTGAAGATACTTATAGCAAGACTATGAAACATTCTTTACATTGGTTTGATTCCCATTTATCAGGAGAAATTGCCAGTAAAATTGCTGATTTTCAAGATGGTATTATAACCATAATTACTGTTCTCAATCGTTCTTTGGTACATCTTACAACTATGGTAAGTGGCATAATATTTTTGTTCATGATGAATTATAAAATAGCAGGGGTTGTAATTGCTTTTCTTGTTGTATATGTACCAATAATGTCAGTTTTACTCCAAAAACAAATGCAACTGCAAGAAGAATATGTTAAGGCACGACAAGAAGCAGTAGGCATTATCAACGACTCTATTGCCAACATTTTTGGTATCAAAATTATTGGTAATAGCTGGACAGAGATGAAATTAAAGCTCCTACCTGCCATTAATAAGTGGAAAGGTTGGGATCGAAAAACTCGGGTATATGATGCTTATTATGTAGATTTAACCGATAGCATATTAATTACTCTATTGGCAGCAGCCCAAATATTTGTGACAGCATATTTATACAAAACTGGACAAATCACTGCTGGTGATTTTGCCGTTAGTATAATAATTACTTCTAACATTGAATGGGCGATTGATCAGTTATTAGACAATATAATATTTTCCATCAACCCCAAAATCGCTGCCATCAAATCTTCATATAACTTTATTAATACTATTTCAGATGTTACCGATGCAGAAAATGCTAAGCTGCTTCCTCCTATCAAAGGTGACATTAAATACCAAGATGTCACCTTCAACTATGGTAGTGGTGGAGATAATATATTTGACAATCTTACATTGCATATCAAAGCTGGAGAAAGAATAGGGATAGTTGGTACATCAGGGGCTGGAAAAACTACCTTGATCAAATGTTTACTCCGATATTTCAATTTGCAAAGCGGAGCTATTTTAGTTGATGGATATGATATTTCACAGGTAACGGAAGAGTCGCTAAGAAGCAATATTTCAGTAATCCCGCAAGATATTACGATGTTTCATCGTTCTATTCTAGAAAATTTGCAGCTAGCTAAATATGATGCTACTTTACTAGAGATTGAAGAAGCATGTAAAAAAGCTAGAATACATGATGATATTCTACGAATGCCCAATGGTTACCATTCAATAGTTGGTGAACGAGGGGTAAAAGTAAGTGGCGGACAACGGCAACGGATTGCAATCGCTAGGGCTATTTTAAAAAATGCACCAATCCTTATTTTAGATGAAGCAACATCGGCACTTGATTCACCAACCGAGGCTCTAATTCAAAAATCTATTGATGAAGTTTTGGAGACCAGTAATGCTACAACTATAGTCGTTGCTCACCGTTTATCAACATTGCTGCATATGGATCGTATTTTAGTATTCAAGCGTGGCAAAATTGTGGAAGACGGTACTCATGCTATGTTAATCGCTAAAGGAGGAATCTACAAAACCCTGTGGGATGCACAATATAGAGGATTTTTGCCAAATGATAAAAATAAGAAAGCATGAAAATATAGAGTAACAAATATATACTCAAATCATTTGGATATATTGTAAAACTTTTGTGTTTCAAGGGAACAAATACTATTTGGAATAATTTTATGCCAAATAGTATCTGCAGGTTTTGTGGTAGAAATACAAAATATACCTGAAATAAATGCACGATAACCGTAGGCATTATCAGGTAATATTGATATACTTTTTGGCATTAGAACCATCGTTTTTTTAAATCCTAATGCATTGTTTGTATTTGGAATTAATAAATTTGATTTTACAGGAATTTCTTTCAATAACACCCCAGAAGGAAAAGGAGTTCTTAGTAGTAATGTACCAACATGTGGTATTTGTCCTTTTATTTTTAAATCATAATTTTCATCAGAATCATTAACTAATTGTGTAATAAGATGTGTATAAGGAAAATCTTTTTCTTTACACTCTTTAAAGTCTTCAACATATATTGTACCAATAATATTTTTCTCTTCTTTCCCATGAGTAGCAATTACATTTGCAACCAACATATAGAGTCGTTCTACTAGTTTTTCTTCATCTGCTTCTCCTAACTGTATTAATTTTTTCCTAGCAATCTCCCTAGACCACATCAAGTCAGGAATGTCATCTATAGAGTCAGGAAAGCCTGTACTTTGCATGTCATACTTATATACAAAGAACCAAAAAGCCTCTGCAGCAAGTTGTTCTATCAACATAGTGTTAATAATCATATTATTTCTCTATATTTGTTTATCAGAACCTTTTTACTTATGTTATAGACTTAACATAGATAGTGCAAGAAGAAATCATATCAATAGTAGAAAAAACAAATACAGCTACGTATTTGACTCATAGTTAACAACTTAATTTGTCCTATAGTTCCTAATAGAATTCGCTCCTTCTAGGAAACAAATCACTCAATCCTGTTTCTTCAATTGTGAACTTGATAGCAGTGCTTCAAGTGTGAGTTCCTAAGAAACTTATTATTAATCAATTCTTAAAAACATAACAATTGTTATTGTATTCTTATTCATTATTTTTTATAGTCTACATATTTCAGCGGATCAACAGCTATCTTTCCCTCGCGAATAGCAAAATGTAGCTGAGGATATTTAGCATCTCCAGTACTCCCTACATGTCCTATTATCTTGCCTTGTGAAATTGTTGCTCCTTTTTGAATAAGTAGGTCTTGCAAATGAGCATAAGCAACATAAAGGTCGCTATTATCTAACTTTATTATTAATAAATTACCAAACTTTGTATCATTACCTGCAAACACTACTTGACCTGTTGCAATAGATTCTACAGCAGTTCCTTCGTCTGCAGCAATATTAATTCCTTTGCTTTTTCCTTTAGATGTTTGTTCACCAAATTTGATAATAATTTTACCATCGATTGGTTTGATAAATTTGGGGGTATTAATTGGTACAGCATTTTCTGCTTCTCTTATAGCACTTTTTCTTATGGATATTTCTTGGTTTTTTTTATTTAATAGCTCAGTACTAACTTTTATCATGATAATTTGAGATTTGTTAAGATGATATGGTTCAGACATGTTATTTAGCTCAGCTAATTGTTCTGCCGTTTGACCATACTCATTGGCTATCGATTCTAACGTTTCCCCTGGTTGTACCTCACGGTAGATTATCTTATTATCATCTAGCTTTACTTTTGGGACTATTATTACATCGTCTCGATTTTCAGTTTCTATGGCATTACGATCTTTTAAGAAACCAGTTGGAGCATCAAAATCTTTTTCTTTCTCATCAATTTCTCTACTTATTATTTCATCTTCATCACTTTCTAATATGTTCTTATTCTCGGAATATGCTGTAGTTGGTGAATTGATGGTTGTAGACTTTTTGGTAAAATCCTTTCCATGATTATACTCAATAGGGGCTGGAGGTTGTGTGCTACATCCAGAAATCAAAAAGACTATAAAATAGACAAAAACTATATTATTCTTCATAACTTACCAAAAAATTTGCAATTTTATTATGCAATAAACTAACTTTAATATAGAATCAAGTCTAGTATTTTTTTATCAAAATTAAGTAATTATGAAAACTTACGATCTTATAATAGCCAGTGATCACTCTGGATTTCTACTCAAGAGCAAAATTATCAGTTATTTACACGATAAAAATATATCTATTCTTGATTGTGGTACTTACAATCAAGAAATAGTGGATTATCCAGATTATTCTAAAAAAGTTGTTGATGGGATTTTAGAAAATGTAGCTCCTTTGGGAATTTTAATTTGTGGAACTGGCATAGGTATGTCAATTGCCGCAAATCGTACGTCTGAAATAAGGGCAGCTTTATGTTTTGACTTATTTATGGCAGAAAGATCAAGGGCTCATAATGATGCTAATATAATAGTGTTAGGAGCTAAAATACCTAATGAGGAATTAGTTTGTAAAATGATCGATAAATTTTTAACGACTAAATTTGAAGGGGGAAGGCATAGTGCTAGATTAGCAAAAATAAACTAACTCATGTATGGAACTACCCAAAAATGCAAGAAAAAAAATAATACTTGACAGAAAAAAAGCAAATGCAGTCATGTATTTGCTTTTTTTCTGTCAAGTATTATTTTTTTTCTTGCATTTTTGGGTAGTTCCATACATGAGTAAACTAATTTTCTTTTGAATCCATTATTTACCTGATTTATAACAAGTGATATTAGAGCATTTCCAAACTAATTTGCTGTTGCTTTCATTATCAAACAGCCCACATTATTATTTTGTTCATCAGAGATGTCCAATGCCGTTCTACAATGATAATTAGTAGCCTTAATGTTTATACCACGCATAATTAACAATTTTGCTATATAGTAATTATTAGTTTCTGCAGCTTCATGTAAAAGAGTATAATTATCATTCCCCCTTCTTTGGATGATTGGATAATTATCCAAAAGAACCCTAAGAACAAATAAATTATTTTTTCTAACTGCCTCAAATGCTCTATCCGTTGCATCACTTACTATAGTAGTATGGAAAACACTATCATAATTATCAATAAAATTATCTATCATCTTTCTTTGCTGCTTTCTATTGTCACTATCATAAATTTTCTTAAACATTTGAATAAATGAATACATATCCATTTGCTCTAATCTTGCCTCTTCTGTAAGCTCTCCCAATACGACATCATCATTTGGTAAAAGTAACATTTGTGCTTCATCTTGTACAAATTCAGTTATTTTAGGCGATGTTTCTTTGATGGTGCTAGCTTTATCTTTTGTAATTGTAGATTGATTAGGTTGATGCTTATTTACTTCTTGCACTTCTTTGGTTACATTACTATCTTTCTCTAGGACAGTTTTATTAGAGTCATCTAGTTGCTTATCCTTTTTTACAAATACTGGTATAGGAGTTTGAGGATTAGTCATTTTAGATTCAGTATTTTCCTTAGGTGATACTATCGGTACGATAGGAGCAGTTATTTGTGGTTCAGTAGGCTTTTTTTCTTGCGAAGAAGGCAATATATCTAGATTAGGAGCAACCACTTCTTTATTATCTGCATTACTTGGCTGCTGTAATATTACTGGATCTTTCTCTTTATCAGGTATAGTTACAGAAGGTACGATAGGAGTAATAGCTTGTGGCTCAGACTTATTACTACTCGGAATATCTATTTGAGGTTCAGACTGGGCAGATGAATCAAGTGGCTTAATAGGTACAGCATCTTTAAGCTCAGTTGCTGGAAGAGTAGGAGAATCTTTGTTGGTATTACTGTCATTCTTGCTAGGTGGATCTAAATCAATTTTTTGGTACGGATGTTTATATAATTGATCCAATTCTTTTGTATTTTCTAAGGTTGGTAATTTATTATTCCCTAAATCAATGAAGGAATCTGTCTCACCTTCTTCATTATTAGTATCTTGCGGTGTGGATGCTGGTTTGCTTGATCCTGATACTTCATTATCAATTTTCTTAGAATGCATAAATTGCTGTATTTTTTCCAGCAAAGAATCTGCCTCTTCTTTCTGTTTATTCACTTTATCACTTTCTAATTGTGGCAGTGCTGGAGGAAGAGGTGGTGGAGCAGCATCAGCCTTATCCATAAACAAAAAGATAGTTATTAGGACTATAAAAAATTTGTTACCTAAGATAATCTTCTTACTTTCCATGTTAAAGTGCATTTATAATTATTCTCACGTTAAATTTACCCAACTCTTAAAATCATAGCAGTATACTGCTCGTAAATGAAGAGTTGGTAGACGATAGTATAACTTCAAGAAGAGCTAGGCAGTAGCAAAGTCGAGCGGCGTAGCGTACATGAGTAACTAGGCAGCTTCGATCTTTAGACACGACAACGCCAATTCTTGAAGTTCTACCTGAGTATATACAACTTATTTATCAAAGCTTATAGCTAGACTTTTAAATTACCCTGTTAACCTCAATTTTGGATTAAAATTTTTAATTTTAATCTAAAACTGAGGTTGTTAAAATAAGACTAACACAAATGATATCCTCCACTAAGTCATTTTTTATCATTTGGTATTAATTTTTGGATTTCTTTTTCTACCAATTGTTTTACTAATAAAGGCAAGTTTGTATTTAACCATTGACTCAATTGTGGTCGTAACATTTCAATAATTATATCCTCTAATGTTTTGACCGTAGGGTTCGAAGCATTTGCACTAATCTCCTGAGCTGTTTTAGAGAAATGCTGAAAAATCTTAGTAGTTTCTGCTGCAGATTTATCGGATACCAAGGATGTCTGCAATAGTTCCTCTTCTAGTTCACTATGCCTATTATTTTCTAACTTATTTGCCTCATCCTCTACTATATTTGTCAATTCTAATATTTCATCATCGTTAGATTGGCTATTACTATAGTTAATTGAGGAGAAGTCGGTAGAGTTATCTTTATATGTAGGCGGTGTCGCTCCATCGCTCCTATTACCCAATCCTCCTGCATTGATTGTAGCACGACTATCAATCGCTCCTTTAATTGATTTCAATATCTCTTCAACTGACATGTCTTGGTTTTTTCTATGATCTTTACTCATTAAAAACCTATAATAAGTTTCTTTTTAAGTCCTTTAAACTCATCTTCAGGAGTAAAATATTTAACTTTCAAATTTAAGCTTTTTGCTGTCAATTCCCCAATTAAAGATTTCATTTGGTAAGCTGCTAAAATAGAGTCTCTGTGTGCATCAACTTTTGACACCCTAGCACTATGTAATTTTTCTTCAGCAGTTAAAACGTCTAAGATTGTTTTAGAACCAACAATTTCTTCCTGTATTGTGCCATTATAAGCTATTTGAGCGGCTTCTACACCTTGTGATGTAGCAATAATTTTAGACTTTGCTGCTTCAAATCCTTCCCAACTACCAATAGCACTTGCCCTAATTTGCTTTATTGTATCATCAAGTTGAATAGCTGCACTCCTAGTACTATTTCTAGCTTTCCTAATTCTTAAATATTCGCTACCCCCGTGAGGATAAATAGGTATATTAATTGATAATGTAGATGTAGTACTTCTATTGTTGGTATTATATGGACTTTCTGGAGTGTAATGGGTTTTACCAGATTGAACTTTAAAGCTTACCTTGGGTAAAAGTTCAGCTTTTGCTGCCAGTTCACTAGCTTTATAACTTTTAACACTATGTCTTGTACTATCTATGTTAGGATTAACATTTATCGCTCTTTGCATTAAATCCTCTAATGAAGTAGGTAAATTATCAGGTATAGGAGGCATATCAATATCATTTGCTTCTATACCGAACATTCGAATGAAGCTTGCTTTTGTTGCTTGATAATTAGCATATGCGGTTAACTTCTCAGTTTCAGCTTTTGCAAGACCAGCCTTGGCACTAGCTAAATCTATTGATGTTGCCTCACCTAATTCTAGTTTTTCTTCAATGGTTTCTAATTGCTGTTTGTTAGCTTTTACACTAGTTTCAGAAATCTCATATTTTTCTTTTGTTTCATAACAATCGAGATAAGTTTTTATTAGGTTAAGAAGAATTTTTTGTTCTTCTGCATAATATTTAGCACGTGATGCCCTAAAAGCTGATTGGGCGGCTTTCAAATTTGCAACACTACTCCCACCACTGAATAGAGGCAGCTCTATTACTAAGGCTCCCTGTTGTGATTTCAGCTCTTTTTTATTAGAAGGAGCATATTGACTATTTGGTTTATTCGTATTAATAGCAGAATCAATATTATAAGACGCACTGGGCATAAAACCTGAAAAAGCTGCAGGGAACTGTTCAATTTCATTTAAAAAAGTCTGCCTATTGATTTGTAACTCACCATTATTATTATACGCACTAGTTAGAGCATCAGACAAGTTAATAGCATAAACTGAATAGTTTAATAAAATGATAACGGTGAAGTATATGAATTTATGCATAATTGGTTTTCTAAAAATATGTTTATGTTAAAAAATTTTGCTAGCTTATGCAAGAAGTTAAAGGTATTCTTGATCTAAAACTTGATTTGTTGTGATAAAGCTAGCACGTATAGCTAAAAAATATTAGACTTGCTGCATAAATCAAAGATAGTTGAGGGATTTTTAGGAGAAACGAAGCCGGCTACCTTCGCGTACACAGACGTACGTGAGGAGCGGAGGCGAGTTTCGACGACAAAATCACCAACTAGATTGACTTATGCAGTAAGTCTATTTAATCAGATCAAATCAAGTAGCCACAATTTAGGATAAGAATTAGTTAATTCTTATCCCAAATTCGCGTAAGTAGCTATAACATATCAAAAACTAACTGTCAGAGCAATATAACAGTTTTAAAGTGTAGTTTTTATTTGTATTATTTGAGTAATAATTTAAAAATTTTAATATAATTCAATTATCTATTATGCCTAATATATACTCTTTCCTTTCAAAAGTCGCTTTACCCACTATCTTATCAAATGCTTCTATTGCTAGTGCTATAGAACAGTTAAAGTTTGATTCTATGAAAACACTCAAAACGTTTCCTAGGAACTTAAGAGCTATTAAAAAAAGAGTTGACTATATATATAACATATTTCTAGATTCAGAAGATCAACAAAGGGAGCGAGAAATAGCTGAATCATTCAGAGAAACAGTAGGTAATTCCTTAGATGAATTAGAAAAGTACATTGATGAACAGCAACAGGTAAAGGAAGAGATATTATTCTTTGAAGATGCTTTCATTGAGCTAATAATAAAAGTTCTTGAAAGTATTTTGGAGTTTCAAAATAAACTAGATAACTTGTATCCTGGAGCGTCAAAAGATATAGTTGATTATTTAGGTAATTTATTAGTTGGTATAATAGCTGTACAAATGCCTGTAGTTGGTTTAATACTCAAGGGAAGTGGCTTATTAGAATCAGTAAAATCTTTTCTCAGTACTGAAAATTTAACGAAGACAGTAGAAAATTGGCAAGAAAAACTAGAAATAGTTAGAGGAAAACGAGCCGAAATAGAAAAAAGTACAAACCTTAAAGAAAAATATTCCAAAGCTACGCAGATTGTTGAAATCGCAGAAATAGCAGGAGTATCACCTGTAGCTGTAGCAGAATTAGGGTTAGATATTGACTCTTTGAAGAAAGTTAATAAATTGGTTGTACAAGATCCAAAAGAAAAAAAATCTTTTAAAAAACTTATTGACTTATCTGAAGAAATCCCTCATACTAAAGATGGTATAATGGGAGGTGTTGACCTTCTACGTAAAGGTATGGCTAAAATCCTTGGAAATATACCTAATCAAGGAAAAGATCTAAAAAAATTAATTGAAACCGAATTATCTCACATAAAAGAAAACCTCATTGCTGCATTAGATCCCAATAAAAGCATTCTTGAGAAGTTAGGATATTGCCAAAAAGCAGCCAAAAATATATTGATTATTGAATCAAAAATACAAGAAACAGTCAAATTAATGCCTGACAGGGAAAAAATCACCAAATCTTTTATAAATTTAGTTAAGGATAAGACAAAAAATATTCTGCCAGCTTATTTTTTAAAAAACCTTACATCGTTAAGCACCCCGTTAAAATCGTTGCCTGAATTACTACAAATAGGAAATGCTATGAAAGTAGTCCTTGAAAATAATAGTAGTAAAACCCAAGGTGTAGTACGAAAAAGGTAATATTTAGTATATATAGTCAATTGATAAGAATTTGGTGACGTCGTCACTCGTCGCTCCTACTACCCACTTCTCCTAAATGGACTATAATTTTAGTAAACTACTTGAAAACTATACACTTGCTGTAATTTTGGTGTATAGTTATTCTTTATCTTTCATTTTATGTATAAATATGTCAACTAATCAACAGCAATCAATAGCAGAAGTAGAATATGGAGCTGACTCCATCAAAGTTTTAAAAGGTCTTGAGGCAGTTAAGAAAAGGCCTGGTATGTATATTGGTGATACTGACGATGGTTCAGGATTACATCATATGATTTACGAAGTCGTTGATAACGCCATAGATGAAGCTTTAGCTGGTCACTGTGACCTAATTAAAGTAATCCTAAATGCTAACGGATCTGTAACAGTACGTGATAATGGACGTGGGATACCTGTTGATATTCACGAAGAAGAAGGTATATCAGCAGCTGAAGTTATTATGACCCAATTACATGCTGGTGGTAAGTTTGATCAAAATTCTTATAAAATATCTGGTGGATTGCATGGTGTTGGTGTATCTGTGGTAAATGCTCTGTCAGAATGGTTAGAACTTAGAATTTGGCGGGATAATAAGGAATATTTTATAAAATTTAGAGATGGGGCGGCTGAAATGCCACTTGTACTAAAAGGAGAGTCCGTAGAAAAAAAAGGCACTGAGATTACTTTCCTTCCATCTATTACCACTTTTAGCTCAATTGAATTTAATTTTGCTACTGTAGAGCATAGACTTAGAGAACTAGCCTTTTTGAATTCTGGTGTTAGGATATTACTAAAGGATCATCGTTTTGCTGAACAACAAGAAGTAGAGTTTTGTTTTACTGGTGGTGTAGAAGCTTATGTCAAATATATAGATAAAGCTAAAACTTCATTACATAAATGTATATCACTTAATACCAATAACCAAGTAACAGGGATTACTTTCGAACTAGCTATGAATTGGAATGATTCATATCATGAAAATATTTTATGTTTTACCAATAATATAAGGCAGCGTGATGGTGGTACGCACCTTATTGCCTTTAAAGCCGCTCTTACTAGAGTTGTCACAACTTATATTGAGAATACTCAGCTTAACAAAAAAAATAAAGTAAATTTCACTGGTGATGATACGAGAGAAGGTCTCTCATGTATTTTATCAGTAAAAGTACCAGACCCTAAGTTTTCTTCACAAACTAAAGATAAATTAGTTAGTTCTGAGGTTCGACCTATCGTAGAAGGTGCCGTATATACTAAGATTTTAGAATGGTTTGAAGAACATCCTAGTGACGCAAAAATAATTATTAATAAAATTATTGAAGCTGCAACTGCTAGAGAAGCAGCAAAAAGAGCAAGGGAATTAACTCGTCGGAAATCGGCTCTTGAAATTTCTAACTTACCTGGGAAACTTGCCGATTGTCAAGAGAAAGACCCTGCTCTTTCAGAGTTATTTATTGTGGAAGGAGACTCTGCCGGTGGTACAGCAAAGCAGGGTAGAGATAGGAAATTTCAAGCAATCTTGCCACTGCGAGGTAAAATCTTAAACGTTGAAAGAGCTAGATTTGATAAAATGTTAAACTCTGAGCAAGTAGGGACTCTAATAACAGCTCTTGGCACTGCTATTGGTAATGAAGACTTTTCTTTGGATAAGTTAAGATATCATAAAATAATTATTATGACTGATGCTGATGTTGATGGTTCGCACATCAGAACCTTATTACTTACTTTCTTTTACCGGCATATGCGTCAATTAATTGATAAAGGATATCTATATATAGCTCAGCCGCCTTTATATAAAGTAAAAAAAGGTAATAACGAGCTTTACTTAAAAAATGAACAAGCTCTGCAAGATTATTTAGTCAAATCTACTATTAGTGATGCAACAATTATGCTGTATAATGGGGCAGAGATCATTGGTAATGATCTTGAGGGGACAATAAAGGCGGTTATCAGGTTTACTACGTTACTTGACCAAGTAAGCAAAAAATTTAATAGGCAAATTGCAGAATGTCTAGCTATAAAAGGTTTATTAGGTAATCAAATATTTGATGAAAATAAAACGAATGAAATAAATCAGGCTTTAAATATTTTGAATCTTGGTGATATCGCACCTGATAAGACAGACTGGCAGTTTATAGTTAACGCAAATAATATAGAATTTTTCCGTTTTGTTCGTGGAGTAAAAGAAAGTAAAATTTTATCAAAAGAACAGCTTGAATCTTTTGAATTTATTCAGCTAGCTAAAGCATTTACCCCACTTGTAAATTTATTTATTGGACAAGCAAAGCTGTTGATCAAAAACCAGGAATTTATGATTACGTTACCTAGTATGTTGCTAAATTATATATTAGAAAGCGGCAAGAAAGGTATAGCTATTCAACGTTTTAAAGGTCTTGGGGAGATGAATTCTGATCAGTTAGGAGAGACAACATTAGATCCACAAAAAAGAACTTTACTGCAAGTTAAAGTACATGAGCAAGATAGTGCCGAGGTGATTTTTTCAACATTAATGGGAGATATTGTTGAACCTAGAAGACAATTCATTCAAGCAAATGCTTTGAATGTAGTTAATTTAGATGTTTAAAACTCATAGGCACTACCGTTAACTAAGTTGTTATAGCAAAAAGTAGAAGTATATTGGGATACCATTCATCCAAATGGCGACTAAAAATAGATATCATCAAGATAGGTTGTATAATGATGAAAAATTACTTGAACCAGATTAAATTGGGTATACTCTTCTGCTTTAAAGAATTGGCTTTTGCAAATACTTGCGGAGAATTCGCATACGAGCAACGGTTTACTACGCCTAGTCCTCTCACCCCTTGTTTTACGCTCCAATTCTCCAAATCATTTGAGTATATTAAGATTGTATTCATGGTGTTCATGGGTTTTTTCGCTTTTGAAGCAAATGCTCAAATTGTACAAGCATCTTCGGTTAACGAGATTAAAACATATGCTTCTCAATTTGATGGCGAAAACACTCTTATTTTATTTGACCTCGATTATGTGCTGTTTGTACCACGGGATAGCGTGTTGAGATATGCGGGCGAAAAAGACAATTATCGCTCAAAACACCTCAAAGCCATCTTTAAAGATTTCCAAGGAAAAGAGATTGCACTTAATGGGCGTAAAGTACCGATGGCTGAGTATTTAACTAGTCAGATTTTGTCTTCTATTAAGGTTGAATTGCTTTCTCTAGACATGCCAAATTTTGTTAACGAACTTGATGCTCAAAAAATGACTATTGTTGGGTTTACGGCCAACAGCAGTGGGAACTATGGTATCGTTCAGAATGAAGCACAACTTCATTTATCACGCTTAAAGTCTCTTGGATATCATTTTAAAGATAATGGTGATTTATTAAAGGAGGACTTTCCTAAATGTATCTCTCGTGTTATATTCACGAACAAAATAGATAAAGGGAAAGTGCTTTTAGGTTTCTTGGAGCAATTAAATAAAAATTACAAAAATATCATTTTTGTCGATGACCACTTGAAAAATCTAATTTCAGTGCAAAATGTACTTAAAGATAAATATCCTCAAATTAATTATCTAGGTATTCATTATACTGAACTCAAAGATAAAAATGAGGTATTAAATCAGGATATAGCAGATAAACAGTTTCAAGTATTATCCCAAGATCATATATGGCTGAGTGACGATGAGGCACAAGCTCGACTGAAGATGAGGTCCATCCGAAATTCTGATTAAAAGGGATCAAATTTCAATTCTAGTTAACCACCTCTCTCTTACTCAAGGCATTTTGTACAATATCTATGTTCTCTGATAGTGATTTTTTGTCCGAAAATTACACTAGACTTCTTTCGAAACTCTACTTCTGCTGGTGATTTGGACAATGATGTGGTACTCGAATCCGTAACGGAATTAGAGTACGCTGCGGTTCGAGGTGAAGCGTCTCCTTCAAATCCCTCAGCACAAGCGAGTTTCGAAAGAGGTCTACTATCACATCTTCCGATTTTTTGCTCCTACTTAGAAATGTTCACAAAGGCTAATTTTATAATTCACATTTAACCTAATTTTTCTTTACATTATTCAACTTTGGCTTTATTCCTCATTTGTAATAAAACTGAGGCTTGTTTATCACTTAACCAAATAGATTGAGTTTTAAGAAAGTTTTGCTGCAAAGTAGAAATATTGTTTGTAAATTTTTGTTCTACAAATTTATCATAGTTATATTCTACTAGCACTATTTTACCAATCTGATTTTCTAGGTGTTTTTCAATAGAATCTAAATTTTGAGGTTTATCGTCTATCACCACTATCTTGCTATAGGCAGTATGTTGTTGATCAAGGTATGCCTTGAGAACTAATCCCTTTTCATATCCTCTTGCAAAAATAACTCCCTCAATGGCTTTTGGCTGGGGTCTTTTTTGTTTATCAATTTTTATTTGACCGTGATATCTTTTATCAAACAATAATCCTTTATCTTTAAGCATATCAACACGATCTTGTTCCTGATCAAAATATGGATTATTTGGTCCCATTGATGTTAAGGCAATAACGTCATAACCATTGAACTTTAGAAACCAAAAGTGTTTCATTAAGCTTGGTTCAATTAGCTTATATTCCATCTGAGCAGCAATAAGTGCATATATATTTTTTCTCTGAGCTAGACCTTGTGATTTTTCAATGTCATCAAGAAATTTATGACGTACCTCTCGATTATTATGGCTTAAGTAGCTGTTCTTAGGACAAAGAATAACTCCATCAATATCAAATACAATTAGCGTATCTTTACCTTTTATTGGGTCATTTTTAATTTGATCAACTAAATTATCAAAAGAATGTAGCTTTATTCTTTCAATACTTGCAAATGCTTCTATTACGATAAATTGCAAAATTAGAATTATTAAAGTTTTTCTCATAAAAATTCTCTATTCATATTTTTAATGATGATTATTATTAATATTCACACTTAAGTTGAGTTATTTTTGCTTATACTTTATAGTTATGCGTATAATATGTTTTATACGTACCGTTAGGGCATAATTTATTTTTTAACAGTTTCATTATATGAAAAATTTTCTACTATCAATCATATTATTAATCATTAATACTAGAACTTTTGCTCAAGAACAAGTATCTAATTTAATCACCCCAGTTAGTTATTTTGTCAATCATGAGCAACAACTTAAAATCCTTGATGAATATTTAAGTAAATATAGACAAGCAAGTATAGTTGGTACTAGTGGTATAGGTAAAACTCAACTGATTAGGATGTATAGTTATGAGAAAAAAAATAATTATGATCTAATTTGGTTTTTTGATTGTAACCTTGATTTTGATGAACAATTTGTTAAATTAGCCAAACAACTTAATAAGGTTAAACAAACTAATATATCTGAAGAAGTTGCTTTAGCAAAAAAAGAAGTAATGTCATATTTAACTTCTACTAATAAATGGTTATTATTGTTTGATAATTTAAAAGTTAATGAAAATAAAAAAGTACAAGATTTAGTTGAATGGGAACATAATGGTAATGTGGTGTTTTGTTCGCAAGATAATGAAAAGTTACCTAATATTATAGCAATGCCCATATTTGATAAGCCTACTATTATAGCTTTAGCTAATAACTTATTGAACAATAAGGATAATAATAGTATCGAATTTTTAACGCAATCTTTTAGTGGTTATCCAATGTTGATAGTGCAAGGAGCTCAATTACTTAACAGAGTTAAAGGTTTGGATAAAGAGGAATATAAAAAGAGAATTTATCAATCGACTGATAAAATAGCAACAAATATTAGCATGGCTATTCAACAATTAAATCCTAGTGCAGTAAAGTTACTTAATAAAATAGCTTTGCTAAATAACCAAAGCTTCTCGAAGCAGCTTCTTAGCACCATTACTGATCATAAAGATACTTTAGATGATGATATATATCAATTATCTAAATTTATGCTAATCAGTAATATTAGTTCTAGCGAAGATAACCCTATTTTTGAAATGCATGATATAGTTAGTAATAAAATAATGGAACTAAATGGTGATAATAATAAAATATATTTAGAAAATATTATTGCTAAGATACCTAAGGCGAAAGGAACTCACTCAGGATATTTGTGGAGGAGTGCTCAAACTGTACTAGAAAACCTAGAAATTATTCTTATAAATTCTGAGAAATATAATGTTAACATATATGCAATGCTTACCTTAAGAAGTGAATTATTGTCTCTATATATAAACGTTTATAATAATAATAAAGCTCAACAAATGGTTAATTGGTTTAATTGGAAAGATAAAAACAAAAAATTTAAATTGTGGCAAATGTCTGAATATCAAAAATTTTATTACGCTAGATATTTGGGAGCAATAGGAGTGTATAATAAAATAATATTAAGAAATTTTGAAACGGCGATTTCTTATTTTACTAAATCATTAAAGATTTTAGGTAAACTTGATGATGATGAATCTAGTTATTCTCTCAAATTTAATTGTATATCTCATATATCTGGATCTTATATGTTTTTAGGAGAGATAAAACTTGCTGAAGAATTTCTTAAAAAGATAGAAAAATTAGTAAAACAAAGAATAATACAAGAAGCTGATGTATCTATAATATATTCTTTAAAAAGTACATTATTTAATATGCAAGGAAAATATCATGAGGCTTTAGAATATGTAGATAAAATTATTGAGCTGTTTATAAAAAATGGATCGCATGTTAATGACCCATACTTTACTGGGGTTTACATGCCTAGAGCAAAGATATTGAATTCCCTTGGTAGATATCAAGAAGCTTATGCTCAAGCTCAACAGTTATATTATATACATAAGCCCATAAAGAATGAAGATAATGAAATATTTGCAAATATTTATACAGAAATGGCGAGAAGTATGTTAGGTTTAAATAAAGTAGATCAAGCTTATGAATATATTAAAAAAGCTATTTCCATATTTTTAGCAAGTGAAAATAGCAATTCGAAGCAAACAAATTATTCTAATAATTTCAGCTTGGCATCTAGTTATATAGTACAAGGTGATATTCTATTTACCCAAAATAAGCTAAAGCAGGCTATAGAATCTTATAAAAAAGCATTTGTTATATACCATTATTTATATAGAGATAGAAGTAAAAATATTGCTCAAGTAAGTGATTTATATAATCATGCAGCAAAAGCAGCTTGTAAAATCAAAGATTTATATAATTATAAATTCTTTGGTAAACCGCAAGTTAAAGAATTTGGCATACATCACCCTAATACAGTTGATATGTTTGAATATTGCAAACAATATAACATGGATTTGTGGAGCAAGAACAATTAAACATTAAGGTTGCTGTTGACAGATCATCTTTAGGTTAAAGAATAGATTTTTAATTTTTAGTTGTAATTTTTAAATCATTATGATATTAATATTTGTAATTATTTTACTGGATTTTCCTCGTATGTTACTTTATAAATTTAATTTGATTTTATTAAGCTGATTCTAGAAATGAACGTTATAGACAAAGAAAGAGCATTGCTTGCTGCAGTTAGCCAAATTGAAAAAAGTTACGGCAAAGGTTCTGTCATGAAACTCGGTCAACGTCCTGCTGTAGATGTTGAGGCAATACCAACAGGATCGCTAGGGCTTGACTTGGCACTCGGTATAGGTGGGTTACCCAAGGGAAGAATTATTGAAATTTTTGGACCGGAAAGTTCGGGAAAGACCACTTTAACTCTACATATGATTGCTGAAGCACAGAAGAAAGGTGGTACTTGTGCTTTTATTGATGCAGAACATGCTTTAGACCCAGCATATGCCAAAAAACTTGGCATAAATATTGACGAGCTTATTATTTCTCAACCAGATACTGGAGAGCAGGCACTTGAAATAACTGATACTCTAGTACGCTCTGGAGCTATTGATATGGTCGTTATAGATAGTGTCGCTGCTCTTGTGCCTAAAGCAGAGATTGAAGGGGAAATGGGTGACTCTCATATGGGGTTACAAGCTAGATTAATGAGCCAAGCACTTAGAAAACTCACTGCATCAATTTCAAGAACTAATTGTATAATTATTTTTATTAACCAAATTAGAATGAAAATAGGAGTCATGTTTGGTAGTCCAGAAACTACCACAGGTGGTAATGCTTTAAAATTTTATGCCTCAGTAAGGCTAGATATTAGAAGAATTTCAACAATCAAGGATAAAGAAGATATAGTAGGAAGCCAAACTAAGATTAAAGTTGTTAAAAACAAAGTCTCTCCACCGTTTAAGACGGCAGAATTTGATATAACGTATGGTAGTGGTATTTCTAGAGAAAGCGAGATAATTGATCTTGGTGTTAAATTTGAAATAATAGAAAAATCGGGGTCTTGGTTTTCATATAATGACACTCGTATAGGTCAAGGTAGAGAAAATGTTAAACATTACCTAAGAGAACACCCTGCTATCTGCTCTGAAATAGAACAACTAATTCGTCAAAAATCTTCTCATAATACTAGTGTTACTTTTGATAGCAAAACGATAACTATAGAAGAGGAAGAATAGAAATGATAGATTTAACTGCTAAAAAATCTCTAATTACAGGAGCATCTGGGACAATTGGTGGTAGCATTGCTAAGCTATTCCACTCTCTTGGTAGTCATGTGATAATTAGTGGTAGTAACCAAGAGAAACTACAAGAACTTGCAAATAACTTAAAAGATAATTATACGATAGTACCATGTAATCTAGCAAATATTGATGAATGTACTAACTTGGTGTCTAGTCTTGAGCAAATCGACATTTTAGTTTGTAATGCCGGAATCACTAAAGATATGCTGGCAATAAAAATGTCCAATGAAATGTTTGATCAAGTTATAGATATAAACTTAAAAGCTAGCTTTATTCTAAATCGTGAAGCGATAAAGAAAATGATGAAAACTCGTTATGGTAGAATAATTAACATATCATCTGTGGTTGCAGTTTCCGGCAATCCAGGACAGGCAAATTATTGTGCTTCCAAAGCTGGTTTGATCGGTATGACAAAGTCTCTAGCAATTGAGGTAGCAAGTAGGGGTATCACAATTAATGCAGTTTCTCCTGGTTTTATTAAATCAAACATGACTGATAAATTAAACGAAGCTCAAAAAGAGGCTATAATGCAAAAAATTCCTCTTAGAACTTTCGGAGAAGCCGAAGATGTTGCAAACGTAGTAGCTTTCCTAGCAAGCGACAAAGCTTCCTACATCACCGGTCAAACTATCCATGTTAATGGTGGAATGTTGATGATATAATTGAAGAAGTGAAATTATTAAATGGAGCGACGCCTATTGTAATAGGCGAGCGAAGGCGATGCTACCTACTTCTCATCAGTTGACTATAGTAACCTCAACCTCAGTTCGATATAAGAATTAATAATTCTTATGTCGATACTTGCTTTGTTATAAGGAAAAATGCACTCTTGAAGCGGCTGACGCAAGTGCATTTTAACTTTTTTCATCATTCAATATGTGATTTTAACAATCAGGTGGGCAGCCGCTTCAAACCTGATTGTTTCTATATATAACACTGAATTCGATGTAACTTGTTACATCGAATTCAGGTTATAGTAGTAAATTATTGTTCGTGCATGCACACCTCAAAGTTTTGCGATAGCTTTTCTTGAAAGCGGAAGAGTATACTCTTCTGCTTTCAAGGATATTCTCTTAGTAGGTAATTAAATTCTGCACCATATATAAAAATCATGTTAATAATATAAAAAAATATTAAAGTCACTATTATACTACCAAGTGAACCATATATTATACTTAATTGGTTATAATATATTATATAGGTAGATAATAAATATCCACTTATCACCCATAAAATTACCGTTAATAAAGCTCCAGGAACTACGTCTGTAAAATTTAATTTTGCATTAGGGATTATATAATATAGTGATGAGGAGGTAATAAATAATGAGCAGAAAATGATAACATATCGAAAAAGGGTTAAAGTGTGCTTATGTTCTTCTATCATTTGTAAAATTATTGGTAGTTTTGTTAATATTATTGGTACTATAATAAGAATAAGCATGGCAAAGGTAATGAATATACTGATTACTAAAAACTGTGCTATGCTAAGTAATCTTCGCCTTATGTAGGTGGGAGGAGATTTTATCTCATATACCCTATTTAAAATTGTTCTTAAACATTCAACAAAAGATGAAGCAGTCCAAATACTTCCCATTATTGCTAAGGTCATTAGGCTCTGAGGAGGAGTTTTCCCAAGTTCATTTATCCTGGTTTTTATTGAGTCAGTAGCCAGTTCTGGCATACTTTCAAGAAGAATAGTGATAAAATTCTTTCCAAGTTCTGATGCTCCAACAAAACTTGTTAGTGCTAACAAAAAAACTAAAAAAGGAAAGATCGTTAGGAGTACCATAAATGACATATACCCTGAATGTTCAACACCATCGTGTTCAATTGTTCTAAAGGCTGCCTGATATAGGCATTTTATAATTCTTTGCATCAAGTAACTTTCTTTTGTTTTATATAATCATTCAAGTATATATATAAAATTCAACATTATCACTTATTTATATTAAGTATATTTTTTAAACCTCAATAGAACCTAAATTATTCTAGCCAGTTTTGTATTAAAATTTTTAATTTTAATACAAAACTGAAGTTTTAACATTCTGCAATAATTCTTTAAAAATCATAGTTAATTCTATGATTTTAATTTTTTTAGTCTTATTCTATCTAGAATAGTAAAAAAAGGTTAAAAAATACGATAAAAATGAAATTATAATTTACAAGGTTGCTAAGTATCTATAAGATCAGTATAATTATATAATAGTTAAAAAATATTAAGCACTACTTGTACATAAACAAAAAATATAATCAATATTTACTGATAGTAGACAGTTTACATGTGGGTATTCCTATGTGAATTGTTGGCTTTCTAGGTTATATAATATATGACAGTAATCTTTTTATTTGTTAATAATCTATTATATTCTTAAAATTTAATAGTTCATGCATAAAGGAGTTAATTATGGTACGAAGAAATGACTACATACAAAAAGTTGATCAATTTATAGGTGGGAAAATCTATTCTTTAAGGCTTGCCAAAGGGTTGTCACGTCAACAACTTGCAGAGGTAATAGAGGTAACACATCAGCAGTTACAAAAATATGAGAAGGGTATTAATAGAATATCAATAGGTAGGTTGGTTCTTATTGCTAAAGCATTAGATAAAAATATCGATTATTTCTATCAAGGTTTAGAAGATGCTGACAATGTCGAGCCTGTGCTTACTCAACATCAGCGTATGTGTATAGAAGTATCAAGGAATTTTATGAAAATTCGTAACTCAGAACATCAGCAAGCAGTTAATGCATTGATACGTTCTTTGATTAAAGAAGATTAGGTAAAATGAAAAAATCATTGGTTCGTTATGAAACTAATAGTTGACAGAGATAAAAGAGTATAGTAATTGGATACGAGTAGTTAATAGGAATTAAGTAGCTATTTAAAAGAAAATAATTACATATTAATCAAAGATGTTTATGCCAATTATTATTTTAGTAGCACCTCAAATGGGTGAGAATATTGGTGCTACTGCTAGAGCAATGAAAAATTTTGATGTTTCAGAGTTGAGAATCGTTTCACCTAGAGATGGTTGGCCGAATGAACAGGCACGTAGTATGGCGGTATCAGCAGTAAATATCATAGATAATGCTAAGATTTATGATAGTTTGGAAGCAAGTATAGAGGATATTGATTATTTATATGCAACAAGTTCAGCAACACGTAATATCAATAAAAACTATGTTCTATCAGAGAATTTAAGTCAGGATTATCCTACAGGTCTTAAAGTCGCTATCATGTTTGGTCGTGAAAATTGTGGTTTGCGAAATAGAGAAATTACTTATGCCCATAAAATTATTAACATTAATACAGGGGGTTTTAGTTCTCTTAACATTGCACAGTCAGTAATTATTATATGTTATGAGCTATTTCGTAATAAACAGCTGAGAATAAATGTTAATAATGAACAGGACGTAGCATCAAAAGGAGAATTAGGATATTTCTTTGAACATTTGTTTACTGAATTAAACAAAAAGAATTTCTTTAAAGTGCCTGAGAAAAAATTACACATGACTCAAAATATTATGAATATTTTTACTCGTATAGATAAATTATCTAGTACAGAACTACAAACTTTAAGGGGGATAATTACAACCCTAAGTTCATAAAAATAACTAATCTAGTCAATGTTGTTAAAAACTCGTTGCTTTTATAAAAAAAATAGCTATAGTTCCACTTGTTGCCGCTTAATAGTGAAAGTGGTATAGTATATAGTTTTCCCTATAGCTTTAAGGGTTGATAGATAAATATCAAAAGGAAAAATTTGGAGTATTGAATGCCAACAAACAATCAGTTAGTACGTTTTGGAAGACAGTCGAAGATTCGTAGGACAAAATCCCCAGCTTTGGAATCTAATCCATTTTTGAAAGGTGTTTGTGTAATAGTGAAAACTGTTACTCCTAAGAAACCTAATTCTGCTCTTCGTAAAATGGCACGTGTTCGCTTAAGTAATGGGCAGTACGTGAATGCTTACATACCTGGTGAAGGGCATAATTTACAAGAACACTCTACGGTATTGGTAAGAGGCGGAAGGGTTTCTGATCTTCCAGGTGTTAAGTACCATATAGTACGTGGTGCTTATGATACTCAGGGTGTAAAAAATCGTAAGCAAGGACGCTCACGTTATGGTACATCAGCGAAGCAAGCTGTAAAAAAATAATTTGAAATAGAGAGATAAGATGTCACGTCGTCATGCCGCAGAGAAAAGGGTTATCTTGCCTGATATGAAATATAATAGTCCTCTGCTTGCTAGGTTTATTAATAATATCATGAAGGAAGGGAAAAAAGCTCTAGCCGAAAAGATAGTATATTCTGCTTTTAGTAAAATAGAAAAAAAACATAGGGTAGATCCTTATGAAACTTTCAATAATGCTATGAATAATGTAAAGCCATATCTTGAGGTTACCTCAGTGCGTGTGGGAGGTGCAAATTATCAGGTCCCTTCCCCTGTTGATGAAAGAAGAGGGTATGCACTTGCGTCACGTTGGATTATCAATGCAGCAAATAAGCGTTCTGAAAAAATGATGATTGATAAGTTGGCGGAGGAATTATTTGAAGCATCAAATAATAGAGGGGTTGCTATTAAAAAAAGAGAGGACACTCATAAAATGGCTGAAGCTAACAAAGCTTTCGCTCATTTTAGTCCCAAAAAATCGCAACCAAGGTAATTAAATCATATGGCGATTACAGAATTTTCTCTTGCTAATACTCGTAATATAGGTATTTGTGCTCATATTGACGCTGGTAAAACTACTACAACCGAGCGTATTCTCTTTTATACAGGAAAATCACATAAAATTGGTGAAGTTCATGAAGGTGGTGCCACTATGGATTGGATGGCACAAGAGCAGGAACGTGGTATCACCATTACTTCTGCTGCTACTACCTGTTACTGGAAAAATATAAGGATTAACATTATTGATACTCCAGGTCACGTAGATTTTACTATAGAAGTAGAAAGGTCTTTACGTGTTTTAGATGGAGCGGTGGCGGTATTTGATGGTGTGGCCGGTGTTGAACCTCAGTCAGAAATAGTTTGGAGACAAGCTGATAAATATAAAGTACCTAGAATGTGCTTTGTCAATAAAATGGACAGAATGGGTGCTAATTTCTACAAATGTGTAGAAATGATTAAAGATCGTCTTGGTGCAAAACCTCTAGTAATTCAGTTGCCAGTTGGTATTGAAGAGAATTTCAAAGGAGTTATTGATTTAATCAAGATGCAGGCAATAATTTGGAAGGATGAATCTCTTGGAGCTGAATATTCGTACCAAGAAATCCCTGCTGATATGTTAGAAAAGGCTGAAGAATATCGTGCTTTGCTAATTGAAATGGTTGCTGAGGCTGATGATCATTTGATGGAGAAATATTTATCAGGTGAAGAATTTACTGAGGAAGAAATTCAAGTAGTAATAAGGAAAGGAACGATTGACCGAGTCTTTTTTCCTGTGTTATGTGGTAGTGCCTTTAAAAATAAAGGTGTGCAACCTTTGCTAGATGCGGTTGTTGACTATTTACCTTCACCAATCGATATTGGAATAGTCAAGGGAATAGATATTAATTTTGGAGAAGAAAAAGATTTTAAAATATCAGCATCTGAACCTTTCTCTGCTTTAGCTTTTAAGGTAATGACCGATCCATTTGTGGGATCTCTTACATTTATCAGGATTTACTCTGGTAAGATTAGTTCAGGTGCTACTGTCATTAATACGGTAAAAGACCAAAAAGAACGAGTAGGTAGGATGCTTCTTATGCATGCTAATGAAAGAGAAGATATTAAAGAAGCTTTTGCAGGAGATATTGTTGCTCTAGCTGGTCTTAAAAATACCACTACTGGTGATACTTTGTGTGATCCGGATAAGCAGGTTATTTTGGAGAGAATGGAATTTCCTGAACCGGTTATTGAATTAGCTGTAGAGCCAAAATCAACTGCTGATCAAGAAAAAATGGGAATGGCATTGTCTAGGTTAGCTGCTGAAGATCCATCTTTTAGAGTATCAACTGATCAGGAAAGCGGTCAAACTGTTATTAAAGGTATGGGTGAACTGCATCTAGAGATTATGGTTGATCGTATGAAACGTGAGTTTAAAGTTGAGGCTAACATTGGAGCACCACAAGTAGCTTATCGAGAAACAATTACCAAGCCTTGTGAAATTGATTATACTCATAAAAAGCAATCTGGTGGAGCTGGGCAATTTGCACGGGTTAAAATAATATTTGAACCTCAAGAAGCTGGAACAGGATTTGCTTTTGAAAGCAAAATTGTTGGAGGATCTATACCCAAAGAATTTATTCCTGGTGTTGAAAAGGGTCTAAATAATATAAAAGATACAGGTGTAGTTGCCGGCTATCCAATGATTGATTTTAAAGCAACCTTGATAGATGGAGCGTTTCACGATGTAGATTCAAGTGTACTTGCATTTGAGATTGCTGCAAAAGCTGCTTTTAGAGAAGGTATGCCAAAAGGTAATCCAAAATTACTTGAACCAATTATGAAAGTTGAAGTAATTACTCCTAATGAGTATATGGGGGATATTATTGGTGATCTAAACAGTCGTAGAGGGCAAATGCAAAGTATGGATCCAAGAGGTAATGCACAAGTTATAACTGCAAATGTGCCATTGGCCGAGATGTTTGGGTATGTTAGTACTTTGAGATCTTTATCACAAGGTAGATCTCAATATAGTATGGTTTTTTCTCATTATGAGCAAGTACCATTACAGGTGGCCGAAACTATTAAAGCTAAGAAATAAAAAAATTATTAAGATAGCTTAGTGTATCATGTATAATATGATATTATATATGACATCAAAAATGAGAAGTGACTTTTAAATTGCCTTGGCTAATGGCATCATTCGAATAAGTAAGAATTTTATTGAAATTAAAACACTTGACTTTTTGATAAAAATATGATAGGAGTGTAGCTCAATTGGTAGAGCGTCGGTCTCCAAAACCGAAGGTTGCGGGTTCGATTCCTGTCGCTCCTGCCAACTATAATGAGTTCGTATAATATGTTAAAGGAAAATAGAGTCTACAAATTTTACGAGCAAGTAAAGCAAGAAGTTTATAAAATTGTTTGGCTTGGTAAGAAAGAGTTGATAACTTCAACTCTTATAGTAGTGGTGGCTGTATTTATTTTTAGTATAATTTGTTTGGTGTTAGACTACGGTATACATAGCATAATGCAAGTTTTACTTAATATTGGGAAGTAAAGAATAGGTTTAGGGAAAAATTGTGGTGCAGTGGTACGTTATTCATACATTATCAGGCTCAGAAAAGCGTGTAAAGCAAATGATTCTCGATCAAATTGCTAAACAGGGTATGTCGGAGTTTTTTGAGGATATCGTTGTTCCGGTTATTGAAGTACCTGAAGTTAAACGTGGTAAAAACGTTAAGACAGAAAAGAAATTTATGCCTGGTTATATTCTGATTAAAATGAATATGACAGATGATTCTTGGCATTTGGTAAAAAGTGTAACTAAGGTTACAGGTTTTTTAGGTGGTAAAAGTACACCACAAGCCCTTAGCGAAAAAGAAATACAAAATATTTTTAGTAAACTGGAAGCTGAAACCAAAGATGCTAGGGTTTCGAAATTATATGAAATTGGTGAGGCAGTAATTGTTACTGACGGTCCGTTTGAGACTTTTACAGGGGTTATAGAAGAAATTGATTATGACAAAAATAGATTGCGTGTGTCTATATCTATTTTTGGTAAAGCAACTCCTATAGAACTAAATTTTACGCAGGTTAAGAAAAATAATTAGGGTTTGTTTAGGGTAGGGTGTGTACTCAAATGATCCTATGAATTGGATTTGAAAATGAATGGTGAGCAGGCGTAGCGTACATCTAGTATAGTTACGCATGCGAATCCATGATATTTTCAAAAAACAATTCGTAGGAGCAGAAGAGTATGCAGTTTATTGTCTCTAGCATCCTAGCTAAAGGTGCATGAGTGTCAACTTAAGCAAATTCTATGTCATCCCAGCGTAAGCTGGTATCTAAAAAGAGCCTTCTAGGTTGTTTAGACTTTTTTAGACCTCTGCCTATGCGGGGTGACATTAGCACTAATAGGGATGATACTAAGCCTAGTATTAATTTGTGATCGAACTGAGGTTAAGCTGAATTCGATATAATATTACCGTGTGATGTAATCCTAACGTAAGTTGGGGTCTAATAGTCTTTTAGGCTGCTTTTTTAGATTCTTGCCTACGTGGGAATGCTTTACTAGCGTGGATCAAAAACGGTAACGTTAGTATGGTACTTACAAGGTCAAAAACGATATCATTCCTAGCTAAAAGTGGGAATCCAAAAAATAGCCTGCAAAGGCTATTAGATATTATGGATTCCTTACCGAAGCGGGAATGACATACTAGTGATTCATGCGGGCAATGCTTTTAGCTAGGAACGAGAGTGTATTGACAAGGCTCACGTGAATAAAGCTATTAATTAAATAAGTAAGGATAAGATTATAATGGCAAAAAAAATAACCTCTTATATTAAGTTAACTGTGCCAGCAGGTAAGGCTAATCCATCCCCACCTATTGGTCCTGCACTTGGTCAGAAGAAACTTAATATTATGGAGTTTTGTAAGGCGTTTAACGCTGCGACGATAGCTATTGAACCAGGGACTCCTATCCCAGTCGTGATTACTGCTTATGAAGATAATAGTTTTACTTTTGTAACTAAGACTTCTCCAGCATCGTATTACTTAAAACAATTTGCTAAAATTCCTAAAGGTTCCAGTGCTACTAAAAAAGAAGCATTTGTTGGTAAGGTTACAATGTCAGATTGCATTGAAATTGCAAAAATTAAAATGGTAGATCTTAATACTGATAATTTAATAGCTGCCGCTAAAATTATTCGTGGTACTGCTGAATCTATGGGTCTTGAAGTGGTAGGAGATTAATGTATGTTAGTTGATAAAAAATTAGTTGGTGGCAAAAAGATTAGAGAAGCAAGAAAAAAAGTAGCTCTAGTTGGCAACCGCACTTTAGCAGAAGGAATAGAGCTACTCAAGTCTGTGTCTTATACTAAATTTGACTCTACTTTGGAAATGGTGATGAAATTAGGGGTAGATCCTAAGCACTCGGATCAAATGGTGCGTGGTGTTGTGGCACTACCCGCTGGTACCGGTAAAGTTAGTAGAGTTGCAGTGATTTGTAAGGATGAGCAGATAGAAGAAGCTAAAGCGGCTGGAGCAGATATTGCTGGTTCTACAGAAATTATTGATGATATTAAAGCAGGAAAAATTAATTTTGACGTTTGTATTGCAACACCAAATATGATGCCAGCAATAGGTGCAGTGGCAAGAATTTTGGGGCCAAAGGGCTTAATGCCAAATCCAAAACTTGGGACTGTAACTACCGATATCGTAACGGCAATTAAAAATGCCAAAAGTGGTCAAGTAGAGTATAGGGTTGAAAAGGCAGGTATTATTCATGCTGGAATTGGTAAATTATCATTTTCCAAACAAGATTTGCTAGATAATGCATCAACTTTAATATCTGCTGTAGTTAAAGCAAAGCCTTCTGGTGCTAAAGGAAATTATTTAAAAGCAATATATCTATCTTCTACTATGAGTCCATCAGTAAAAATAGATTTAGCAAGTATATCGTAAAATACGACAAGGAGAGTTAAGGTGTTAAGATCAGAGAAACATGAATTTGTCGTAGAACTTGAAGAGGTGTATAAACGGTCAAATTCCGTGATAATTACTCATTATCATGGGCTTACTGTTAGTCAAGTAACTCTACTACGTAGGTCTCTTAAAGCAAAAAATGCGGGGTTCAAAGTAGTTAAAAATACTTTGTCAAAAATAGCAGCAAATAAGGCTGGTATTGGTGATATTGTACATTTGCTTGTTGGTCCGACAGCCTTTGCATATTCTGAAGACCCTGTTGAAGCTGCGAAAGTTGTTGTAGAATTTGCTAAAACTAATGAATGTTTGAAAATAGTTGGTGGTTTAGTAAATAATCAAGTATTAGATGCGAATTCTGTACAACAACTTGTAAAATTGCCTTCATTAAATGAGCTTAGAGGCAAAATTATTGGTATGGTACAAGCTCCTGCAACTAAAATTGCTGGTGTGGTGCAAGCTCCTGCAGCCAAGCTTGCTAGAGTTTTTCAAGCTTATGCAAATAAAGAATAATTTAATAAAAAAGTTTTAAAAGGAAGAAAATTATGACAGACCTAGTAAAAATCGTAGATCAATTGTCAACACTTACAGTAATTCAAGCAGCAGAGCTTGCAAAAATGCTAGAAGAAAAATGGGGTGTAACAGCTGCAGCTCCTGTAGCACAGGTGGCGGGTCCTGTAGTATCAGAAGCAGTAGCTGAAAAGACAGCGTTTGAAGTTGTTTTAGTCAGTAGTGGTGATAAAAAAATAGAAGTAATTAAGGTAACTAGAGAACTTACTGGTCTTGGCTTAAAAGAGGCTAAAGAGTTAGTAGATGCTGCCCCAAAAACTATTAAATCCGGTGTAAATAAAGAAGATGCTGAAAGTTTTAAAGCAAAATTAGAAGCAGCTGGAGCAAAAATTGAATTAAAGTAATTGAGTATACCATCGGGCGGGAAAACCTAGAGTTTATTTTAGGGGTGTATTAAAAACTTGTTTGTGTAAGTTCATATTAATTAGGCTCTGTGAAGGTTGTTAGGATAACTTTCTAAGTTAATTATAGAGTATAGTGATTAAAGAATAGGGACAAAGGGCTAAAAGATTAAGCGTACATTTGTAAGTATGAGAATCCCCATTTATGGGTATTAACTTAAGCACAGGGTTGTTATTGTTAAGCAGTATTTTAACAAAAAAGATGTCATTCCCGTGTAGGCAGGAATGACATTAACCGTCACAGGGATGATATACTCGAATGATTTGGAGAATTGAATTTGAAAATGAGGGGCGAGTCAATGGAGCGTACATAAGGTACGTGAGTACACGAGTCCCTGATATTTAAAAAAACAATTTTTTAAAGCAGAAGAGTATACTTAGGCTGCTTAAGTTATACCCATGTAGTAGTTTTGTGATAGCCTTTCTTTATAAAGCAAAACAATAATAAATATATGTATACTCGAATGTGACTCCGAATTATTTTTTGAAAATATCAGGGACTCGTGTACTCACGTACCTTATGTACGCTCCATTGACTCGCCCCTCATTTTCAAATTCAATTTGGAGTCACATTCGAGTATACTGCTTGTAAATGAAGAGTTGGTAGACGATAGTATAACTTCAAGAAGAGCTAGGCAGTAGCAAAGTCGAGCTGCTAGGCGTACATGAGTAACTAGGCAGCTTCGATCTTTGGTCGCAGGAACGCCAATTCTTGAAGTTCTACCTAAGTATATACCGCAAGATTTAGAATATACATAGATTGGTAGAAACATTTTGGGACTAAATCTAGGTTTGTATTGTTAATAATGGAAATGAACTTGTTGTGTGATATTCTATTTGGTTTACGAGTTATGTTGCTAAATATGTTATCATACCCGTATAAACTATTACATTTTGTACAAAAACTTATAAAACTTTTAAGACAAAGTTCTTTTGCTTTAATAGGTCTTTGTATTTATTTATCCAAAATTCTGAATCAGATGAAGATAAGAAACAGATTTGTACATTTTAGTATATTTTTCTACTTTAAAGAATTGGTGTGGCAAAATTTCGGGTATTTGTGTATTTACGTACTAGATGTACGCCTAGTTCGCTTAGCCCTTGTTTATTATCCCCATTCTTCAAATCATTTAAGTACACTCCTATTATATTTGAATAATTTAACGAATTGGTTTCGCAAAATTACAGAGTATTCGCATGTTTTTATTCCTAATGTACATATGCTACGTTCCCCTCTTGTTTTATGCTCTAATTCTTTAAATTATTCAAGTAATATTTTTAAATCGAGCTTTTTTAGATTTTTATCTTTATTTGGAGTTTATATAGAATACTAAAAAAGAAATTTAAGGTATACTCTTCTGCTTTGAAGAATTGTTTTCGCAAATACTTGCAGGGATTTCGCGTACGAACAACGGTTTACTACGTTGCGTTTGCTTACCCTTTGTTTGTTGTCCCCATTCTTCAGATCATTCGAGTATAACAATTTAGTTTATGTTAAGGTAAAGAAATTGGTAATTAAAGTTTAATTTTGAATTAAATAATCTGAATTTGATGTAACAAGTTAGTAGCAAATTTAATGTTATCTTTATTAGGGTTGATGTTATCCGAGGTATGATACACGGATAAGCAAACTCTATATTAGACTTACTGCATAAGTCAATCTAGTTGGTGATTTTGTCGTCGAAACTCGCCTCCGCTCCTCACGTACGTCTGTGTACGCGAAGGTAGCCGGCTTCGTTTCTCCTAAAAATCCCTCAACTATCTTTGATTTATGCAGCAAGTCTATTATCTCAGCGTAGGTAGTGGAATCTAAAAAAGTAGCCTTCTAGGCTTTTTCTAGACCTTGCTACTTTCGTAGGGGGACATTGAGACTATTGTAATATGTGAGATTCCAAGTTTGAAGTAGATTTTTACTTGGTTTCAAAATAAAAAATTATTAAAAGCATTAATCGGGAGATTATATGACAACGCAATCCTTATCAATTGGCAAACGCGTAAGAAAAAATTTTGGTCACATAAATTTGGTAGCGTCTATACCAAATTTGATAGAGGTTCAGAAAAATTCTTATGAAAAAGGTTTTTTACAATTAGGAGTTAAAGATTCTGAGCGAGAAAACAGAGGATTACAATCAGTATTAAGTTCAATTTTTCCGATTCACGACCCCTCTAATATTGCATATTTAGAATTTGCTAAATATGAATTTGATAATCCTAAATATGATGTCGAAGAGTGTACTCAAAGAGGTCTTAGTTATGCTGCTCCTCTTAAAGTCACATTGCGATTAAGTATTTGGGATATTGATGAAGATACTGGAGCAAGAGAAATCAAAGGTATTAAAGAACAAGAAGTTTATATGGGGGATATTCCCCTAATGACAAAGAATGGTACTTTTATTATTAATGGTACAGAAAGAGTGGTGGTATCGCAGATGCATAGGTCACCTGGCGTATTTTTCTATCATGATGATGGGAAAATTCATTCTTCAGGGAAGTTTCTATATTCTGCTAGAGTTATACCTTATAGAGGATCATGGCTAGATTTTGAATTTGATGCTAAAGATATTGTTTACTTTAGAATAGATAGGAAAAGAAAGCTTTATGCTACTACTCTTCTTAGAGCCATTGGAATGTCTACCAATGAAATTATAAAATTCTATTATGATACGGTAACATGTTTTACCAAAAATGCAAGCTGGGCAACAAAGTTTATACCTGAGTCTATAACTGCTCATAGGCTAGTTAATGACTTAGTGGATGCGGATACCGGCAATGTCATACTTGCATCTGGTCAGAAGATTACTCCTCGTTTGGCTAAAAAATTTGCTAAAGATGGAGTGAAAAATATTTTGGTAGAACGTGAATATTTAGTAGGCAAATATTTAGCACAAGATCTTGTTAATCCGGATAATGGTGAGGTACTAGCCGAAATTGGTGAAATGATCACAATGGATATGCTGGACTCTATTATGACTCTTGAAATTCCGTCTGTCGATGTACTTGCTATAAATCCACAATCAAGTCCTTACATAAGGAATACCTTATTTGCTGATAAAAATCAAAATTATGAATCAGCATTGATAGACATATTTAGGGTATTAAGACCAGGAGAACCAGCTAATATTGAAGCTGCTAAAACATTATTTAACAACTTGTTCTTTGACCATGAAAGATATGATCTTTCAGAAGTTGGTCGTATTAAAATGAATGCAAGATTGGAACTTAATATACCAGAATCTACAGCTATTTTAACTATTGAAGATATTAAAAATATTCTTAAAGTTTTAGTAGAGCTAAAAGATGGTAAAGGTTCTATAGATGATATTGATCACCTTGGTAACAGAAGAGTTAGGTCAGTTGGTGAACTAATTGAGAATCAGTTCAGAATTGGTCTTGTTCGTATAGAGAAATCAGTACTTGAAAGAATGTCGGTGGTTGATCTTGATGCCGTTATGCCTCATGATTTAGTAAATTCAAAAGTTTTGGTTTCTGTAGTAAAAGAATTTTTTAGTACTTCACAACTTTCTCAATTTATGGATCAAACTAATCCATTATCAGAAATAACTCATAAAAGAAGATTATCAGCTTTAGGACCTGGTGGACTTAGCAGGGAAAGAGCAGGGTTTGAAGTGAGGGACGTCCACCCTACTCATTATGGGAGGATTTGTCCAATTGAAACACCAGAAGGACAGAACATAGGTTTGATTAATTCCATGGCTACTTATGCTAGAGTTAATAAGCATGGCTTCATTGAGACACCTTATCGAAAAGTCGTGGATGGTCATGTAACTGACGAAGTTGTTTACTTGTCAGCTATTGAAGAAGGAAAATATAAAGTTGCTCAAGCTAATGCAGTTGTTGATCAAAAAGGTTTGTTACAAGAAGAATTAATTAACTGTCGAACTGAAGGTGGTAATTTTGTTATGGTTACCCCTCTAGAAGTAGATTACATTGACGTTACCCCGATGCAGGTTGTTTCCGTTGCTGCATCACTTATTCCATTTTTAGAAAATGACGATGCTAATAGAGCCTTGATGGGGTCAAACATGCAACGTCAGGCTGTCCCGCTTATTAGAAGTGATGCCCCTTTAGTTGGTACTGGTATTGAAGGAATTGTTGCACAAGATTCTGGGGTTTCAGTTGTAGCCTTGCATGATGGAATAGTAGAGCAAGTTGATTCAACTAGAATAGTGGTAAGGACTAAGGAGCAGAAAACAGATGGATCACCTAGTGTGGACATTTATAATTTATTAAAATTTCAAAGATCTAACCATAATACTTGTATTAATCAAAAGCCGTTGATTAACGTTGGTGATTATGTAAAAAAAGGTGAAGTAATTGCTGATGGGCCAAGTACAGATAATGGTGAAATAGCTCTTGGTAGAAATGTGCTAGTAGCTTTTTTACCATGGAATGGGTATAATTTTGAAGATTCGATTTTAATATCAGAACGTATTGTAAAAGATGATATTTATACCTCAATTCATATTGAAGAATTTGAAATAATTGCTAGAGATACAAGACTTGGTCCCGAAGAAATTACTCGCGATATTCCAAATGTTAGTGATGAAAGTTTACGCCATCTTGACGAAGTTGGTATAGTATATGTTGGTGCAGAAATAAAACCAGGCGATATCTTGGTGGGTAAGGTTACCCCTAAAAGTGAGTCACCTATGACTCCAGAAGAGAAATTACTCAGAGCTATTTTTGGAGAAAAAGCTTCAGATGTTCGGGATTCATCTTTACGTGTTCCTACTGGGATCACTGGTACAGTGGTAGAAGTACGAGTGTTTTCTCGTAGGGGAATAGAAAAGGATGAGCGTGCTATAGCTATTGAAAAGCAACAAATTGAAAAATTATCAAAAGATAGGGATGATGAACTTCGAATCATAGAGCATTTTGTTTTTATGCGTTTAGAGAAGATTTTAACAGGACAAATAATTGTTAGCGGTCCTAAATCCGTAAAATCCGGTCAATTGATTAGTGATCAAACCCTTAAGTCATTATCAAAAGGACAATTTTGGCAACTGATTGTTGAAGATGCTAATGTAATGAATGAAATTGAACAAATTAAACGTCATTATGATGAAAAGCAAGACAAGCTTAATAAGTGTTTTACTAGCAAAGTAGAGAAATTACAAAGTGGTGATGACTTACCACAAGGGGCTCTTAAAGTTGTAAAAGTATTCATTGCTACTAAACATAAGTTACAACCTGGAGATAAAATGGCCGGAAGACACGGGAATAAGGGTGTTATCTCTCGTATTATGCCAGAAGAAGATATGCCATTTTTAGAAGATGGTACAGTAGTTGATATCGTTCTTAACCCACTTGGCTTACCTTCACGTATGAATATCGGGCAGATTTTAGAGACTCATCTTGGTTGGGCGGCAGTAAATCTTGGGAAAAAAATATCTTCTATGTTGGATCAAGTTCATAACAAAAAAATTGATGTAGAAGAGCTTAAATCTTTTATTTCCGAGGTATATGGACATAACTCAACGACAAAAAATATAAAGAAAATGTCCGATCAAGAGATTATTGAGTTTTGTAATAATATCGATAAGGGGGTATATTTCTCAACCCCAGTTTTTGACGGTGCAAAGGTTGAGAATGTAAAAGAAATGCTAGTCCTTGCAGATCAAGACCCATCAGGTCAAATTAGGTTGATTGATGGTAGAACAGGAGAGTATTTTGATCGTGCCGTTACAGTTGGCTATAAATATTTCCTAAAATTACATCATTTGGCCGATGATAAAATCCATGCTCGTTCTATCGGTCCTTATAGTTTGGTAACTCAGCAACCATTAGGTGGTAAGTCGCATTTTGGAGGTCAAAGATTCGGTGAGATGGAGTGTTGGGCACTGCAGGCTTATGGAGCTGCTTATACGTTACAAGAAATGTTAACTGTAAAATCGGACGATGTGGTTGGTAGAATTAAAATTTATGAATCTATTGTCCGAGGTGATAACAATTTTGAATCGGGTATTCCTGAGTCGTTTAACGTGATGATCAAAGAATTCAGGTCCTTGTGCTTAAATGTAAAGCTTGAGGATACTAGCACAGATTAAAGATATTTTTTGCAATTGCTACAGAAGGTCCAAGAGGCTTTTTACTAAACTATATCTGAAAAATTTTTTAAGGAAGAATCTTTATGACAACAGGGATGACAAATTTTTACGGACAATTAAGCAGTACTCAGCAATTTGATCAAATAAGGATTAATATTGCTAGTCCTGATCAAGTGCGTTCATGGTCTTTTGGTGAGGTAATGAAACCTGAGACAATAAATTACCGTACTTTCAAGCCAGAGAAAGAAGGATTATTTTGTGCTAGAATTTTTGGCCCCGTGAAGGACTATGAGTGTCTTTGTGGTAAATATAAACGTATGAAATATCGTGGTATCACTTGTGAGAAGTGTGGTGTTGAAGTTACTACATCTAGAGTCCGAAGAGAAAGAATGGGGCATATTGAGCTAGCAGCACCAGTTGCCCATATATGGTTCTTGAAATCTTTACCATCAAGGATTAGTACATTGCTAGATATGACTATGAAGGATCTAGAAAAAGTTCTATATTTTGAAAGTTATGTTGTTGTTGATCCTGGGTTATCTGCTCTGCAAAAGGGTGACCTTTTATCAGAAGACAGTTTGCAAAAGGCACAAGATGAGTATGGAGAAGATAGTTTTACTGCTTCTATTGGGGCTGAAGTGATTCAGCAGATGCTTACAGAACTTGATTTACCTGAATTAAAGAAGAGTTTGCAAGAAGATTTATTAAATACATCTTCAGAAGTTAAAAAGAAGAAGATTGTTAAAAGACTTAAGTTAGTTGAAGATTTTCTTGAATCTGAGAATAAGCCAGAATGGATGATTATGACTGTTCTGCCAGTTATCCCACCTGAAATTAGACCATTAGTTATGCTTGATGGAGGAAGGTTTGCAACTTCTGATCTTAACGAACTTTATAGAAGGGTTATTAATAGAAATAATAGATTAAAGAGACTACTTGAACTAAAAGCACCGGATATTATCATCAGAAATGAAAAAAGGATGTTACAAGAATCGGTCGATGCATTATTTGATAATGGTCGTCGTGGTAAAGTAGTGAAAAATACTAATAAACGTCCATTTAAGTCACTTAGTGATATGCTAAAAGGTAAACAAGGTCGTTTTCGTCAGAATTTGCTTGGTAAACGAGTGGATTATTCTGCTCGTTCTGTTATCGTTGTGGGACCAGAGCTTAAGTTACACCAATGTGGTTTACCAAAGACGATGGCGTTGGAATTATTCAAGCCATTTATTTATTCAAAGCTTGAATTATATGGAATTGCTACCACTATAAAAGCCGCTAAGAAAATGGTTGAAGCTGAGAAATCAGAAGTATGGGATATTTTAGAAGAAGTTATACGTGAACATCCAGTGTTGTTGAATAGAGCACCAACTTTGCATCGTTTAGGTATCCAAGCTTTTGAACCTTTACTGATAGAAGGGAAAGCTATCCAGCTACATCCTTTAGTCTGTGCTGCGTTCAATGCTGATTTTGATGGTGATCAGATGGCAGTGCATATCCCTCTTTCAATTGAAGCTCAGCTTGAGGCAAGAGTACTTATGATGTCAACAAACAACATATTGAGTCCGGCAAATGGTCGTCCGATTATCGTCCCTGATAAGGACATAGTACTAGGTCTTTATTATTTAACAATGGTTTTTGACAATGAACCTGGTGAAGGGATGAGTTTTGCTAGCATGTCGGAGATTGAACATGCTTTGTATAATAAGGTAATAACTATTCACTCAAAGATAAAATTTCGTCGCGATGTGCTTAATATTGAAGGGGAGGTTGTATCAACTATAGTGGATACTAGCTTTGGTAGGTTAATTATAGGAGAATTATTACCACGTAATCATAATGTTGGATTTAAGTTTGTAAATAAATCCATGACTAAAAAGGATATATCTGCGGTTATTGATTTGGTATATCGCCACTGTGGACAAAAGGCTACAGTGATCTTTGCTGATCAACTAATGAAACTTGGATTTAAATATGCTTGTTCCTCAGGCATTTCTTTTGGTATGGACGACATGGTTGTACCAAAATCAAAAGATAGCCATATTAATTCAACATTGACTGAGGTAAAAGAATTTGAACAACAATATTCTGATGGTCTAATTACTTACGGTGAAAAATACAATAAAGTGATTGATGCTTGGTCTAAATGTACGGATAAAGTAGCAAATGACATGATGAAAGAAATTGCTATGACACCTGTTAATAATAAGCCTAATCATCAGAAAGTAAATTCGATATATATGATGGCTACTTCGGGAGCAAGGGGATCAGCAGCACAGATTAAGCAATTAGCTGGTATGCGTGGTTTAATGGCTAAACCATCAGGTGAGATTATTGAAACCCCGATTATTTCTAATTTCCGAGAAGGTCTTACTGTCCTTGAATATTTTAATTCTACACATGGTGCACGTAAAGGTCTTGCAGATACAGCGTTGAAAACAGCTAATTCTGGGTATTTAACCCGTAGATTAGTTGATGTTGCTCAAGATTGTATAATTACTGATGAAGATTGTCAAACTACAAAAGGCATAGAAGTCAGAAGTATTATCGATGGTGGTGAAGTTATTGTATCGCTCGCAGAGCAAATTTTAGGCAGAACAGTTGCGATTAAAGTATATCACCCAGTTACTAATGCATTATTACTATCAGCCGGTGAATTAATTAATGAAGCAAAATTAGAAGAAATCGAATCTTCTGGTTTGGATGTGGTAATGGTAAGATCTGTCCTAACATGTGAGGTTATTAATGGAATATGTGTAAGATGTTATGGTAGAGATCTAGCCACTGGTTCTTTAGTATCAGTTGGAGAAGCAATAGGAGTGATTGCTGCCCAGTCAATTGGTGAGCCAGGTACTCAGCTGACCATGAGAACTTTCCATATTGGAGGAGCTGCAACGAAAGGTGTTGAAATATCTTCAATAGAAGCCTCTCATGATGCAAAAGTGAAGATTTTAGGTCGTAATGTGGTTGTTGATTCTGAGGGACGTAAGATCGTAATGGGTCGTTCATGTGAGTTATTATTATTGGATGCTAATAATAATGAGAAAGCAAGGCATAAAGTAGCGTATGGTTCAAGATTAATAGCCGATGATTCAGATAAGGTAAAAAAAGGACAAAAATTAGTAGAGAGGGATCCGTACACTATTCCGATTATTACCGAGAAATCTGGAAAGGTTGTATTCAAGGATATGGTAGAAGGAGTGTCAATTCGTGATATCACTGATGAAGCAACTGGTATTTCTAGCAAAGTTATAATTGAATCAAAACAATATTCACGCGGGGCAGAGTTACGTCCTCGTATTCAATTAGTTGATGAGAATGGAGAAACTATTATGCTATCCAATGGTTTGGAGGCTAGATATTACATGCCAGTGAATGCTATTTTAAATGTTGAAGATGGTGCTAAGGTGTCAGTAGGTGATATTTTATCACGTATTCCAAGGGAATCAACCAAAACAAAAGATATTACTGGTGGTCTTCCACGAGTAGCTGAACTTGTTGAGGCTAGACGTCCAAAAGATCATGCTGTTATTGCAGAAGTAGATGGTAGAGTTGAATTTGGCAAAGACTATAAGTCAAAAAGGCGTATTGTTATTCAGCCAAGTGATAATACTACAGCAATTGAGTATATGGTACCAAAGGGCAAACATGTTGTTGTTAATGAAGGTGATTTTGTAAAAAAAGGCGATATGTTAATTGATGGCAATCCAGTTCTACAGGATATTTTAAAGGTAATGGGAGTGGAAGCTCTTACAAGCTACATGGTGGGAGAAATCCAAGCGGTTTACCGTTTACAGGGCGTAAAAATTGACGATAAGCACATTGAGGTAATAATTCGTCAAATGTTACAAAAAGTAGAAGTAACCCATTCTGGGGATACGACATTAATGGTTGATGAGAAGATAGATTATCGTGAATTTGCCGAAATTAATAAAAAAGCTATAGATAATGGTTTAAGACCGGCTGAAGCCCAACCAATCCTACAAGGTATTACTAAGGCATCGCTGCAAACTAGATCATTTATTTCTGCTGCTTCTTTCCAAGAAACAACAAGAGTTCTAACGGAGTCTGCTATAGCTGGAAAAATTGATAAATTGCGTGGGTTGAAAGAAAATGTCATAGTTGGTAGATTAGTGCCAGCAGGAACAGGCTTTTACATGAATAGGATGCGTAAACTTGCAGCTAAATTGGACCAGGAAGAGGTTGATTATCAGAAAACTTTAGGATAGATTCTCTTTAATAAGGAGTGTACTCTTCTGCTTGGAAGAATTGTTTTTTGAAAATATCAAGGATTCGCGTGTTCATGTACCTTATGTATACTGCTATGATTTACGCGAATTTGGGATAAGAATTGACAAATTCTTATCCCAAATTCGGTGAAATTATAGATTGCCTACGGTCTCCTCGCTAATAGACGTTTTATAGACGCATATGTCTATTAGCGAGCGAACGTACGTGAGCGTGGCAATCCATGAAGCTTGTCATATCGAAACAATCAGATTTGAGACGACTCTGCATCTGATTGTTAAATTAATATTTTACTAAAAACATGATTTTAATCTTTTAAAATCATGTTTTTAGCTTTAGAAAGGTTTAAAATGCATTCGCGTTAGCCGCTTTAAGAATGCATTTTTCCTTATATTAAAGCCAATTCGGGATAAGAATTAACTAATTCTTATCCCGAATGATACAACACAATTCTTGATTTTCTATTCTAGAGTATACTGCTCGTAAATGAAGAGTTGGTAGACGAAGGTCAACTTCAAGAAGAGCTAGGAGTGTCAAAGTCGAGCAGCGGAGCGTACATTAGTACGTGAGCAGCGGAGATCTTTAGACACGACAACGCCAATTCTTGAAGTTCACCGAGTATATATCTTATCTTTAAATCAGCAGAGCATTAGTCACGAATCTAGTTAGTGTAGGTTGCAAGAATGTTTCTAATTCTTTACTGACTTCATCAATATTATCTATTTTTTTACCGTCACGGCTTAATGTCATCTCACCAGAATTAACATGCTGCATGACAGATTCAATTATTTGCTTATTATCATGCTTACCGTCCATATATTGCAGAGCAAATTTTTCAAAAAGGTTAATAGCTACCACCTCATGTCTTTGGTTTGTTACCCACATATTGGGTGTATGAGTTACCTGATATGCGATCAGCTTTGATGCTTTAGGTTTATTAAGATCTACTTCTTTTCGAGTTGCCTGTAACGTTATATTAATATATCCTTGCAATACTAATTTCATGGCATTAGCTAAGAACTCAGCCTTTATTTCATTCAATTTTGTTCCATGTAATTTTTTATTGCTACTCACGGCAATTTTATCAAAACTCATTGGGTTATTGATATTCTCAGAGAAAGTATAGAGTATTGCTTTCATATAAGGAGAAGATGTTGATAAACTACTATCCTTATTACCATTATAAAAAAACTTCTCTGTTTCAAGTGAATTAAGATCTATATCAACAAGAGGCTTTTCTGGTACTATATTAAATGTCATATTAAATTTATTAATATCCTCATTATTGATAGATCTATTTAATTTAACACTATTATGGCAAAGTAAGGTTGATCTAAATCGACGATTGGTAATGAAATCCATATATTGTTCGGTTCTAACAATATCATTTATCGCTTGTAATTTTTCCACCACTTTTGCCGGCATATTTCCTAAATACATGCTAGCTATACTACAATCAGACAGATATTGTAGATTATTTTTTTTAGCCTCATCCATAAATTCATGAAAATAATATTGTACATTATCTTCTTCTAGATGGTCATGACGCAAATAATGGTCATTTTGTTTGGCAAGCAAACTGGCTTCAGATTTTAACACTTGAGCATAAGGAGAGTCGGAAGTTTCCAAGCTATCCTTAACAAATTCAAGTAACAATCTAGATTGAGCAATTTTATCTTGAATGTTATTAAATGTATTTGAGTGATAAAGCATCATATCTCTTATGGTACGAACCATATTCCAACCAGGTAGTGTATTATAACTAATATACGCGATTCCATTCTCTGATAAATTTTTACTACTTACTTCAAAAATCTTATCCTGAACAAATTTTGGTACCCAAGAGATTACTCCATGAGTAATTATGTAATCAAATTTACCAAATGATTCATCAATATCTGTAATAGAACAATGTCGGAATTCTATATTTTTAAGAGCTAATCCTTCTTTATGTTTATTAGCCTCATCTATTTGCACTTTAGATAGATCAACTCCAACAAAATGTGCTTTAGGATAATTAACAGCATGAGGTATTAAATTCCCGCCTGCAGCACATCCTAGCTCTAGAATTCGTGCAGTTTCAATTGCTGTTGGTTTCATCCCAAATAAAACAGCAAGTGTCCGTAGGTGATATGGATTGGTTAAGGCGTACGGATAACTTTCGTAAGGCACTTCATCGTATGTATTATGAGGTGCTGAGGTGAGTTCTAAATTAGTGGTCATATATTCTCCATAACGTAAAACAAAACAAGGATAACACCGTATTTTGTTGTCAATTCTTTAAATTTTTACTAGTATAACCTCAAGTATCGATATAAGAATTAATAATTCTTATATCGATACTTGCTTTGTTATAAGGAAAAATGTACTCTTGAAGCGGCTGACGCGAGTGCATTTTAACTTTTTTCATCATTCAATATGTGATTTTAATAATTAAAATCACATATTGAATGGAGTATTATATTTTAACAATCAGGTGGGCAGCCGCTTCAAACCTGATTGTTTCTATATATAACACGGAAGTTCGATGTAACTTGTTAAATCGAATTCAGGTTAGTATACACTAAAAAATTCAATACACTAATAGTCTTCTTGCATTAAATTGGTAACCTATAAGTAAACCCTATACCAAATTCTCCAACCCCTATGGTCTTTTTAATAGGAGGGGCTGGTATAAATTGCTGGGTTTTCATATCCAAAGTAGCATAGTTAATCTTTATTGAATGAGCAGCTTGTAATTTTACTGCTGCATCAATGCTAAAATTGCTAGATAAATCCTTAGAAAATCCAAGACCCACTTGCCAAGCAAAACAATTACTACGAGTTGTTTTAATTCTAAAATACTCTACATTCATTAAATCCCAACGAGAAGAAGCCGAGTTAACTTTTACCCGTGCCACCCCAGCACCTAATATAACAAAAGGAGTTATTCCCTTCACTTTATCGAGATCATATACTAAATTAATCATATATATATTGGAAATTACCTTAGTGATCCCTGGAGTTTGTGGTATAATTAGAGAGGGAGCTAGTTCTTTTTGTGGTAAAACATAATGTAGTCGGTATTTTGGTTGGTGTGTTACCGAAAGCTCAATTGCCATTTGCGGATAGAAGCTGTAACCAATCTTACCGCTATACATCTTAGACCTTTTTAAAGTAAAACCACTACCTGAACTATGACGGAACTTTTTCACTACTGGTTCTACTATACCAGCTTCAGTACCAATATAAAAAAATCTTTGATCAGCTGTAATCTCATCTGCCTGAGCATTCACAAAAACTAAGAAACATATATAAGTTGTAAATAATATTTTTTGTAATTTAATCATTATAACTTTATACTTATTGAAAGCGTGGATTATATAATTATCTATAGGCAGGTCAATATAAAAAATTTTTTATTGTTGTATTTCCGTCTAATTTAGTTACTTCAAATGTTTATTTAATACTTCTTGTTTCATTTCTTTTGCATTTATTAAAAATTGTTTTGCTCGTTCAATTTTTTGTTCAATTTCTTCAACTTCTTTTACAATTTTTTCTTGGATTTTAAGTAATGGTAGTTGGACTTTTACATCAGATATTTTAGGTATAGTTAATTGGGGTATTACTGAACCAGTATTTTTAATTCCTATTCTACTTAGGATATATTTCAAATATAGAGGATTTGCTACTTCTATTTTTGGTATTAATACAATTAATCTAATTATTGGATAGAATTTTTCATTTCTAAATTCAACATGACCTATTGTTCCACGGGCAGTTATTGTAACACACGGCTCGTTAACTTTGACAATGTTTGTATAACCATATATTGCTTTTGTTACATTATTGGAATAAATCGGTATTTGAAATTCATCTGTTTTCGATTTTGAAAAATTATCTCTCGGAATATCACCTCCAGCAAATAAACTTTTTGCAATATCTTTAATTGCGATTTCTTTAGCACTTACAGTGTTTTTTTGATATTCGAATATCTTGTTAATTCTGTCTTGTAATTTATTAATTTTTTGCTTTGCTTCACTTTCTTTTTTCTCAATTTCTGTGATTTCTCCTATAATTTTTTCTTGGATTTCAATAGGGGGGAGAGGAACTAAAAAATCTCTTAACATTTGAGTATTGACGTGTTTTACTCCAACATTATCTGTTAAAACACTTAAAGAATTAGTTTTCTTTTCAAGAAAATATCCAAGATACTCAGGTTTTAGAATATTTTTACATACAATACTATTGATTTGCTGATTAGTTGTTAATGCAATTTTATTTATAGCAACCTTACCTATCGTCCCTGTACAACTAAGTAACACACTGTTAACTGGTACAATTCTGACTTTATCTAATCCTTTTCTCGATATATGTTGCATTGTGTTTTCAATATATAAACTTGTAAAATCTTTAATTGTTGCCCAATTAATATCTTTGCTATTCCAGTATTCTCTAATGCGTTTTGAAGGTGTTGAGCCACTTATAATATCTTCACATACCTCTCCTAATTTCACTAATTTCCACTTACTTTCAATTTTTAAATTATCCCTTTTGTTTAGATTGATTGACTTATCAAATTTTTTCAAATCAAACGACATTAACTGCGAAAGACGAACATAATGTATATGTTCTTTCAGTGGATGATCATCGGAAATTTGAATTTCTGCAATTTTTTGTTCAATTTTACTATCTTTTTTATAATTCCTTAAAATATAGCTATTTAACTTGTTCGGGTCTTCAAGACCTTCGAATTCAGGATTATAGAGTTTTGAATTTAAGTTACCTTCTTCATCTTTATAAATATAAATTCCCTCACTTCCACGCCGATTTGAAAATTCATATCCATAAAATTCTTTTTCAATATCTTTTTCACCGCTATCAGCTAAAACAACTTTTTGAGAATAAGTTGTGATAAAATAAATCAGTTTTTGTTTTTCTAATTCAACAACCTCATTGTAAGAAAGAGAATTATACTCTTTAGTTAATACCCTTTGTTGTTCATTCTTTGTTGATTTATTTTGTAAAATATTTATATAATCTTCAAAAGTTAAATCTTCATAAGTATTTCTTACATAAGTCGAAAAAGCGTTGTGAATTCCACCACAAATTACATCGTTAAAATTGGTAAAGAATCTGTTTACGATATGTTTTGTTTGAATAAATTCAGAGTATTGGCGTTTTTCTAAAAATAAGATGATTGTTTTTGTTCCTGTTGCCATGAACGCACTAGAACCAATCGCCTTAGTAGAGAAATTATCTAAAATAATTTCTCTTGCTTTTTCGTAAATACCACCATTTGTTAATATTGAAATTGGCAAAACAATACCTGCAACAGCACCATCTTTCATTAGCTGTTTTGTTCTTTCAATAAATAAGCATTCAATTTCTGATGATTTATCTGTTAAAGAATTAAACAATTCAAAAGTATCTTTTCCGTTCTTTACAGTATTTTTAAATCCACTTACTGAATAAGGTGGATTTGCTACAATTATATCAAAAACATTATTTTCTTTTCCTTTTTCTTTTTTGTAAAGTTTCCCTTTGTATTTATCGTTATCAAAAGGGGCTAGTCCATCAGCACAAATTACATTAGCATCTCCATCACCATTTAAAAAAGAGCTGACCTTAGAAATTTTTACGAGACGGTAGTCTTTTTCTATTGCATAAACATAATTTTTTGCCCATTTTAGATTTTTACTTTGACTATTAAAGTTATTAATCGCATTTCTGCCAGCTTTAATATCAGCGTCTTTTATTTGATTTACATAGATATCTATCTCATCCATTATTTCCGTTATAAAGTGTCCAGAGCCAGAGGCGTAGTCTAGGACATAAGGCAAGAAATCTATATCACTCTCTATTTTTTTATCTATTATTTGTTTAATAGGTAGAGATTTACAAATAAATCTTGTCAGAGGTATTGGTGTAAAAAATTGTCCAGATTCTTGCTTAAAACCAGTATTAAGTAATAATTCAAAGAAATCTCCTAGATATTGATGTTTTTTTGAATATTTTATCTTAAACTTTTGTAGTAGTTTTACAACTTCCTTAACAATTTCAGCATTATCTATAAAAGTATCTTCGTCATATACGTCTTTAAACGCAAATTCTTGAGAGCTTCTGTAATATCTTAGCTTATAAAAAGTCTTTCTTAATTCTGCATTTTGAGTATGTTCAATCACTGCCTCAAATTCTGCACTACTAACATCTGGAACAATAATGTTGATATAATTACTTAATCCTTTCTTATAAAGATTATTTAATCGATCAAATAAACTTTCAAAATTATCATTTACTTTAAATTGGAAATCTAAATCTATGTTTATATCTATTGATTTCGTATCTTCATCTTGTATTTTGCAAATAAAAAGATTGAATATTTTATTAAAAGCATTAGGTTTATCCGAGACAATATGCCTCCTTAAAATTTCTGCAAATTGATGAAAAATTGTTTGACCATCAGCAAACTCTAAATCATCTAAATCACCATATGTAAGACCAATATTTTTGAACTCATAGCAATTTATACTATTTTCAAAAATACCTTTCTTATTAAATGTCTTATCCCAAGAGTTAAAAATCTCAATATCATTTTCACCATTTAGACTACTCGTATCTATTATTTCATTTGTATAAACAATTTTATTGCCTGCTAACTTAGAAGCATAAAGACAAAGAGCTTTTGCTTTTCTATCTTGCCTAAAATAACTTAAAAGTTGTCCACCGTCCCTAAACATTTTATTCTTTTCTTTATTAAAACTTGCACCCCAGTTTTTACATTCTATCATGAAGAGTGAGTTACCTTCTGCGTTCCTAACAAGAATATCAACAAAACCTTTGCCGGTATGTCCTAAGTTCCAGCTTTTTTCTAATTCAATTGAATTTGGGCTATATCCCTTTTCAAGCAATCTACAAACGCATTCCAAGATTACCAAATTTTCGGATTGAGAGAAATTAGCTGTTGTATTTCTGTGAAGTTTTATTTCTGTTTTATAGTCGATAATTGATTTTTCGATTCTTTCAGAATCTAAAGTTACAGCAATTTCATAGGTTTTAAAAAATTTAGAAAAAGAGTTTTGTGTTTCGTTTTTTAAAACAAAACCTAAACTATCTAGCCATTTCTTGACAAATTCAATATTCATAGAACCAAGCAAAAAATTCTTTTTATGTAGTTATTAATGAATACATATACTCTATTACTAACTTGACTATTATCTTTTTATTTATTAGATATCTTTCGAAACTCTACTTCTGCTGGTAATTTGTGCGTCGAGCAGGTACTCGAATCCTCACGTACATTTAGTCATATCTTTACCCACATCTTTTTAAATAGGTTATACATATCAGGTTTTAATATCAAAGATGTATTTTTAAAGCCTAATAAGTATGCCACTTTTAAAAGATGTGGGTAAAGATATGACATTTAGTACGCTGCGGTTCTGCAAGCGAAAATGCCTATAAATCTACTCTTTACATAGAAATGTTCACAGAACCTAATAATTCCATAATTTGTTCAAATTGCAATAGATATTCTTGTTGTTTATCAAGATCTTTTAATTTTAAATTATTGCTCATTTGTTCATTATCGCCAACAAAAATAGCATATTTAGCCTTTTGTAGATTAGCTCGTATTATTCTTTTAGCTATTTTGCCGTTAGTATCTAAGGTAACAGGAATATTTTTTTGACGCAATTGATTTGTTAAAATTAAGCAATATTCTAAATTATTGTCGCTAATGGGAAAGACAAATACTGGTCTTGGTTTAGATATGTGGTACTCTCTCATTAGGCTAAGGCGTTCAATTCCAGCAGCAAAGCCAATGGCTTTTACTTCAGGACCTCCCATAAGTTTGCTCAGCCCATCATAACGACCACCAGCAAGAACTGTCGACTGACTACCAAACTGACTACCAAGGTTGCTAGTAGTAAACTCAAAAGCTGTATGACAATAATAGTCAAGTCCCCTTACTAATCTTGGATTAATGATATATTTTACATTGAGTAAATCTAAGTATTTTAGCAAATCGTCAAAATATTTTGCAGTATCACTACTATAATAGCATGACATTAGCGGACTATTTGCAACTATTTTTTTATCATGCTCATCTTTCGAATCTAATATACGCATTGGATTCTTGATAAGCCGCTTTTGGCTATCTTCTGATAATTCTGACTTATAATCATTGAAATATTCTACCAACTTTTGTTGGTAAACAGCACGAGTTGTAGTACAACCCAGTGAGTTTATTTCTAAAGTTGTATTTTGATCTATTTCTAAAGCTTGAAGGATATCTAATGCAAGCTTAATCGTTTCGGCATCGGTGCTAGGTCCTTCTCCACCAATATACTCAAAATTTATTTGATGGAACTGTCTTTGTCTTCCAGCTTGTGGTCGGTCGTAACGAAACACTGGACCGTTTGAAAAAAATTTAATAGGTAATGTTTGTTGCAGATTATTAGATATAAAAGCCCTGATAATGCCAGCCGTAAACTCCGGTCTAAGAGAGATATGATTACCACTTTTATCAAGAAAACTATATATTTCCTTACTTATTACATCAGAAGTCTCTCCAAGTGTACGATCAAAGACTTTAGTATATTCAATTATAGGTGTACTTATGGCTTGATAACCATAAAGCCCACCTATATGTTTGGCTGTGTTTATTATGTAATCGTGAATCAGGTAATCCTCAGGTAGTAGGTCTTTCATACCACGTAAAGATTGTAATTTATCACTCATACAAATTAAACTTCTCGTGTTATAAAGAACAATCTGATAATATACAGAACAAACATGAGTGCAAACCAGTATATTAGCAATTGACCTGCAACCATCAGATTAAAATTACTATCAAACATTTGTATAGATAGTAGATATAGGCATGCTACTAAAACAAATGGTATAATGATAAATGCGGCAGGACATTTAAAGGTTCTTGTAGCATTTGGCATTATTATTCTAAACAACATGACTATTACAGCGACTGCTATATAATCTATTAATGATCCCATAGATGACAATTGAACAAGTATTGTAGTGGGGCAAAACCCACCTAATAACGCAGCAAGTACAGAAAATATTAAGATAGTGATATAAGGACTATCATATTTTGCATGCAGTTTTGCAAAGCTTCTTGGCAATAACCCATCTCGGGCAATTACATAAAAAATACGGGATGTAGCATAAATATTCATCATCAGTACCGTAGTCATACCACATACTGCTCCAGTAGCAACAATTGCCGAACCAACATTACTATGGTTCAAGCTAAGTGCATGAGCAAGAGGTTGGTCATTATTAAGTTGATCAAAAGGTGCTATGCCGGTGACTAGTCCAGCTATTATAACGTATACTACTGTTGCAATTACTAGTGATCCAATAATACCGATCATTAAATCTCGGTTAGGGTTTTTGCATTCTTCAGCTGTAGCGGCTATTGTACCAAAACCTGTCATAGCAAAAAATAGGATAGATGCACCAACTAGCATATTATTGACGCCAAAAGGTAGAAAGTTTTGCCAGTTTGTAGCATCAAAATGCGGTGTAGCAAACACAATAAAAGCAAATATAGCCGCCATTTTCACAAATACTAAAATAGCATTGAGTCTTTTACTATCTTTTGTTCCTAAGTATAAAATAAAAGAGACAAATACTACAATAAGAAAAGCTGGTAAATTTATTATTCCACCATTGCTAGGCACGGTAGTTAAAATTTCTGGCAAATCTATTCCGCCAGCTGACAATATTGCCTGAACATATCCAGACCAAGCCGCTGCAACAGCTCCAGCAGCAAAACCAAGTTCCAATATAATAACACTGCCCATTAGCCAAGCAAATACCTCGCCAAATGCTATATAAGAGTAAGTATAAATACTACCAGAAGTTGGTAGCATTGTAGCAAGTTCTGTATATGCAAGAGCAACAAAAATACATGTTATACCCGCAATAACATAGGATAGCATAACTGCTGGACCAGAAAATTGAGCAGCAACCAAACCGGTTGTCACAAATACACCCGTACCTATTATAGCACCAAGCCCTAATAATATTAGGTCAAATGCTCCTAGGGTTTTGCTAAGACCACTAGTCTTACCTAGTTCTTTTATTGATTCAAAACTTTTCCTCGTTAAAAAACTCATTAATTCCTCCGATTTTAAATAGTAGAAAACCCTAGAAGGGTGTATTACTACAGTTGTAGTATCGTATCACTAGACTATCAGTAGTAAAAACGATGTCACCTCTGCGTAGGTAGGGGGTCTAAAATAACCTGCAAAGGCTATTAGATATTATAGATTCCCGCCTACGCGGGAATGGCATACTAGTGATCCACGTGGGCAAAGCCTCGCAGGGACAACATTGTGAGTAACTACAACTGTAGTGCTAAGATTACTTATTTTATAAAAATAGACTTTTTTGAAATTGGATCTATACAATCTCTCTAGTAATCCATCCTCCTCCAAGGACTCGATCATTATCATATATGACACAAGCTTGACCAGGAGTTACAGCTTTCTCTGCAGAGATTAATTTTACTTTAATTTCTGTATTACTCATTTTACTAATCTTGGCAAAGGTAGCAGGACGAGTAGAGCGAATCTTAACTTGCACATCAATTTCCTCTTGTGCAACCATTTCTCTGCCTAGCCAATTAACATCCTTAATAGTAAATTCGGTAGAATCTAATACCGAATCTGGACCAACATATACAATTTTTGTATTAGGGTCAATTCTTACTACATAAAGTGGCTCATGAAAAGCTATTCCAAGCCCACGACGTTGACCTACAGTATAGTTTATTATACCATTATGTGTCCCAAGTTCAAAGCCGTCTACATGAATTATTTTACCTTTCTCATTAGCATTGCTTCGTATCTTACTAATTACCTTCCTATAATCACCATCTGGCACAAAACAAATATCTTGGCTATCAGGCTTATCTGCGACGCCTAAATTAAATCTAGTAGCAATATTTCTTGTTTGCTCTTTACTTAATTCTCCCAAGGGAAAAGATAGATAATTTAGTTGTTCTAAGGTAGTTGCAAATAAAAAATAGCTTTGATCCTTGGTTATATCAATACCAGTATGTAATTCTGCCCCATCGATACCTTCGATTTTTCGCACATAATGACCAGTAGCAAGACAGTCTGCCCCTAAATCTTTTGCTACTTTTAATAAGTCTTTAAATTTAACTGACTGATTACATTTTACGCAGGGCAGGGGGGTTTCGCCTCTAATATAACTATCAGCAAAGTCATCAATTACTGATTCTTTAAATTTAGACTCATAGTCTAAGATATAATGCGGAATGTTTAACTTATCTGCTACCATTCTTGCATCGTAAATGTCCTGCCCAGCACAACAGGCATTTCTTTTCTTGGTAGCTATACCGTGATCATATAATTGTAAAGTTATACCAATGACTTTATGACCTTGTTCATGGAGCATAGCAGCTACTACTGAGCTATCAACCCCACCAGACATTGCAACTACTATCGTAGATGGATTGTTTATTCTATTATTCATTGTATTGCTAGCCTAGCTAACCTGAATTCAATGTAACAAGTTACATCGAATTCAGGGATACATATAGAAACAATCAGGTTTGAAGCGGTTCTTCACCTGATTGTTAAATATTAATTTGCTAAAAACATGATTTTGAAAGATTAAAATTATTAGCTTTAGAAAGGCTTAAAATGCATTCGCAAAACCGCTTTAAGAATGCATTTTTCCTTATAACAAGCCAATTCGGGATAAGAATTAACTAATTCTTATCCCGAATTTAGGTTAGCTAAACGAAACATCACATTATAATAACTTTACAGTTAAATGCAATAGGCTTTTTTGAAATTTTTGGATATTCTAGATTCATAGAATTATAGCTGAAATCTTTTAATAGAATACTCATTTAACGGTTGCCAAAATAAACGATTAAACAATACCACAAATAGAGCCATAATGCCCATACCTAAAACTATTTTATTAAAATCAGCCTTTATTGTCATTTCAGCTATATAACTTCCAATACCGCTTGCTGCTATTTTCCGATCGCCAAAATTAATAATTTCTGCCACGATACTAGCATTCCATGCCCCACCTGATGCAGTTATTGCTCCTGTTATAAAATATGGAGTAATTGCTGGTAACATTACTTTGAACCACCAATTCCAACCACTAACTCTGAAAATTTTTGTGGCATCTTTAAGATCATTGGGAATAGTTGATGCTCCTACTATAACATTAAATAATATATACCATTGAGCTCCCATAATCATCAAAGGACTAAGCCAAATATTAGGGTTTAAATCGTAACGAGTAATAATTATAAAGACAATTGGAAATAATAAGTTTGCTGGAAAAGCTGCAAAAAATTGTGCTAGTGGTTGTACAATAGCTGTTACTCTAGGATTTAGTCCAACATATATACCAATCGGTACCCATATAATTGCCGCAAGAGTAATAAGTACTACCACACGTAACATAGTAATTGATGCTAAAACAAATACATTCAATAGCTCAGACCCACCAATATCGTAATGCAAGAAATGATATATGTAATAGGCTGAAAAACATGCTATGCCGCCCAGCATAGTATACCATAAATAATCGCTCCACGAAGGATTATTGGAAAAATTATTTGACGAACTTGAATTTATTTCGCTATAACGATTAAGTATGGGGAGATAAAGTATAAATTTTGCAATATAAGCAATAGGGGAGAATAATTTTTGAATAATTAAACTTCTTTGAAATAAATTTAATGCCCAAGAATATGGTGCATTGTTACCTGCATTCATTTCATAACGAAATCTATCAGACCATGCCACTAGAGGTCTAAGTAGCAATTGATCATATAATATAATCACCAGTGACATTGACATAATTGCTGAGCTAATTGCATAAAGATTTTTCTGCGTAATTGCTAAAGCAATATATGATCCTATTCCAGGCAAGGTTATATGGGTATTGCCAACTGTGATAACCTCTGAAGCTACTACGAAAAACCACCCACTAGATATTGATACTACAATATTCCAAACTAATCCTGGCACTGCATATGGAACGCTGACCTGCCAAAATTGTCTCCATTTTGACATTCTAAAAATATATGCTGCATCATGCAATTCTTGTGGGATATTCTTAAGCGAATAATAAAAACTAAATGTCATGTTCCAAACTTGCGATGTAAAAATGGCAAATATTGCTGCACATTCAGCTCCCATAATACTTGACGGGAAAAGAGCTAAAAAAACTGTAACTGTAAAAGAAATATATCCAAGAATAGGAAGAGATTGAAGAATATCTAGTAACGGAATTAATATTTGTTCACATTTCTTGCTTTTAACAGCTAGGCTGGCATAAATAAAAGTAAAAATTAATGAGATAATTACCGCAATTAGCATCCTCAAAAGCGTTCTAAGAGAATACTGCAAAAGATTACTATACTCTAGAGTTACTGGTTGTTGCTCTAATACAGCTATTGGTGCTGCCATCTGCTTTAAACCCCAAGCAATAAAGATAAGGATGCTAGCGATTATCAAAAATGTTAACAAGTTGAAGATAAAATTGGACTGAGTTTTTTTTGAATATTTTATAAAATATCTCATTGAATTTAACCTTAACTTAAGTAGCTTCTACATAATTCCTACTTGCTATACACTGCCATGAATTGTATACTCAGGTAGAACTTCAAGAATTGGCGTTGTCGTGTCTAAAGATCGAAGCTGCTCACGTACTAATGTACGCCTAGCAGCTCGACTTTGCTACTGCCTAGCTCTTCTTGAAGTTATACTATCGTCTACCAACTCTTCATTTACGAGCAGTATAGCCTTCAGAAAAAAACTTGATTATCGAATTAAACATTTTTGAGTTAACTATATCTAAATCAGAATTTGTTATCACTTTTTGCCATGGTACTATACAAGCCATCTTCTTTCTTAATTATGTCATACTCTCTTTGAGCTATTGAATCGATGAAGTAGACATTACCTGATATACCAGTATACGGAGTTTTGCCATTAATAGCTGCTAAAAATCGTTCTTCGCTAAAGTTGCTACCTATATATTTTGATGTTATCCTTCCTAGATCATAAGCTACAGTATGCATGAAAGACAAATGATTAATACCTATATTCTTAGCCCTTTCTATTATATTATTATTAACAATATTCAATGAACCAGTGTAGATAATATCTACCGGTTCAGAACGATCAATATCAATTCTGTTATCACCTATTATAATTGCTTTTTTATCTAAATTATGCTTATGAATACTATCAAAAAGCAAATCTAAATTTTTACCATCATCTGACAGATAAATTACAGGTTTAGTTGCCGTATCCTCCATTTCATTTAAATTATCAACACTATTTGAGACAGTTAAAACCGCCTTTTCTATTGATTCCGGTATATTAGCATAAAATTCACTCCGCACTAAGGTAGAATTTTTTTGAATTAGTATATTTTGGATAAGTTGGTTTATAGCTTGTGCATGACTGCCTGAAGGTAAAAGTGCAATGAAATTTTTATAATCATTATCGGCAAAGTAATTAATTATTTTTGTGAGCTGCTTTGACGGAGCATGACCAAATACAAAAAGTTTTTTGTCTGCCAATACAGGATTATTAGACATGGTAATGATAATAATATCATGTGCTTTAGCTTTATTGGCAATTATAGAAGTAAGATTTGAATATAATGGTCCGAGAATAATTTTTGTTTTACGTAGTAGTATTTTATCCATTGCAGCAAGTACCTGCTTTTCATTAGAACCATCATAAGAAGTAACATGAACATAAGTTTTTAAGCCATCTTCTAGACCCATTTTAATTAATTGGTTGTATTGCTTACCTAATGTAGAATGTTCTCCTGTTAGGGGCATTAAAATAGCCACTTCTAGAGTTTCCTGAACAACTTCTTTTGGTCTAGAAACAACAACTTCCTTATTAGATTGGCAAGAAAATAAAGAGACAAGACATATGAATGATAAGGTAGCCTTTAAAAATTTTTGTGCATAAGTCAATCTAGTTGGTGATGTTGTCGTCGGAATTTGCCTTCGTTCCTCACATACATTGGAGTACACAGCTCGACTTGGCTTCGTTTCTCCTAGAAATCTCGAAAGCTTCTTTGACTTATGCAGGAAGTCTTTTATACTGCTCATAATGCTTACTTATAGGATTAAATTATGATCTTTAAACCAGGGCTATACATTGTCTCAACACCTATTGGTAACCTAGATGATATAACACTCCGGGCTTTAGAAACGTTAAAAAATTCCACAATTATACTGTGTGAGGATACTAGAATATCAAGAAAATTACTAGCAAAACATAATATAAAGACTAAGTTACAAGTATATAATGATCATAGTGATTATCAAGAAAGAGAATTTATCCGCACATTAATTGATAATGGAGCAATAGTTAGCCTAATATCCGATGCTGGAACACCGTTAATTGCTGATCCTGGTTATAAACTAGTAAGAGATTTAAGGAAACTGAATTATCACATAGATGTAGTGCCGGGCGTTTCGGCATTAACTACCTCTATAACCATTTCTGGATTACCATCAGATCGCTTTTTATTTGCTGGATTCTTACCAAAAACTACAGAAGGTAAAAAGAAGATTTTTACAGAATTATCTAATATAAAAGCAACTTTGATTTTTTTTGAAACTGCTAGCAGAATAGAACAATCGCTACATACAGCTTTTACTGTTTTTGGTAATAGGGAGGTATGTGTAGCACGAGAACTTACTAAATTTTATCAAGAAGTAAAGTCTGGGTTAATAGAAGATGTGCTAAATTTCTATAACTCGAATATTATCAAGGGCGAAATAGTACTGCTAATTTCTAGTGCTTCTGAACCTCATAAAGCTCTTCTTGCAGATGACTTAAAAAAATTTATAGATTTATACTTATCTAAAGGATGGAGTGCAAAAAGTGTCACAGATATAGCTAATGAAAATTTTGGAAGAAGCTACAGCAAAAAAGAAATATATTCTATAGTTAATAAAATCAAGAATTCAAGTGATTAATAATACTTAGATAGAACCACTTGGGAATTAGGACAGGAGATAAGAAATATATTAGTATTGTCGGTATCATATAATAAAATTGCTATGCCATTAATATATAAAATAATTCCTTATAAAGGAGCATGTACGGCAGACGATCAAATTGCAGTAATATCGAAATTTATAGAGGAATTTGGTAAGGAAAAGATAGAGGAAATATTAGGAGATAGGGAATATTATAAAATGTTTATTTATAATATATGCAATGGCAATAAAAATAGGGGCAATTGGAGAGCAAGAGCAACCGATAAAAATGAAGAAAACTCTAGGATGTAGGAGTTATTCTGTACTACAGTTAGGTATAAGATCAATTAAACAAGCTTATAGTCGTTCTAAGCAATTTTTTGATTCCTTAATCATAAAATTGTTTAAGTTACACTTTGTGCAACCAACCTAACCTTTTTGTCCAGTAGTGTGACTACATATACGCTCCGCTTGCTTGTCTTTTGTTTTCAAATCCAATTCTTCAAATCATTTGAGTATAGTACGTGAGCACTGCAGATATTGGATAATGACGACGCAATTCTTGATTTTCATCGAGTATATCGTCTACCAACTCTTCATTTACGAGCAGTATACACCTTCTCTACACGTCATATATGGACGAAGTCCATATATGACGCTGTGGTATAGGTATTTGTAAACTTTCAACAGTTGTGCTTCGCATACACAGACAATTGTTATAGAGCAAAAGCAAATTTTGACAACAAAATTACCAAAAAAAATCAGTTCGTAACACTCCCATTTCTTGCAGTACATATAAGCACATTACCATCAACTTGCACTATGCGGAGTATATCTCCTTTATGTACTGATTTTATAGTATCTTTGCTGAGTTTAGCATTCATAATAGTTCCTGACCACAATACCTGTCCTGTTTCCCCTACTAGAAGTTCATTGCTGTATACCACTACTTCCTTACCAACCATATCAGAATATTCGTACTTATCATATTTCTTGTAAACATAAAATTTTAGCGGATACCATAAGGTAATCAGCCACATAAAAGAAGCAAAGCCAAAAATTATATACTGGTATTTTAAAAGACCCGGGTAATTGTTTAATATTATTGCAGTAGATACTCCACCTAGACCTAAAAATAAAAAACCAACATTTGGAATGTTAGCAAATTCTATAATTATACAAATAACGCCAGCGATCAGCCACCATTCTACTATTGAAATTTCAGATAGGATCATAGGATACCTTCTATAGATAAATGATTTCACCGAATTTGGAATAAGAATTGACAAATTCTTATCCCGAATTCGCGTACATCAAACCTCAATTTTGGATTAAAATTTTTAATTTTAATCCAAAACTGGCTATAATATCAGAGAAATGCATTCTTGAAGTGCTTCTACGAATGCATTTTAATCTATTATCGCTAATAATCTTATTTTTATTGGTATAAAAATAAGATTATTAGCAAATGAAATATTTAACAATCAGGCGTCAAACCTCTTTAAGCCTGATTGTTTACTTTCTCATTCCAATTTCGGATTAATGAAATTAATCCGAAATTGAGGTATCAAGGGAGAATTTAGTCATGAACAAATGTCTTTAAAAACATTATAACATTAGCTATATCTTGAGGTTTATTTAAACCAGCAAAAGTCATCTTTGTACCAGGTATATATTGACTAGGTTTATGCAAAAAATGAAATAAACTTTCTTCATCCCAAATTCCCCCTTTGCTGGATAAAGCACTTGAATATTTATAATTCTCTGCTTTAGCTTTTTCTGCCCCAACGATATTCCATAGATGTGGTCCAACCTTATTAGCTTTATTCTTATCAAGAGAATGGCACATTAGGCATTTTTTTGCTATCTCCCTTCCTGCTTCAGCATTAGCAGTTTTCATCAATTCTTCTATATTCACTGGTGCTTCTACAGTAGCTTTAGAGTCAAGGTCACTATGAGAATCTTCTGTTACTTCTACACTATAACCTCGAGATTCAGGATGTAAAACAGGCTTATACAAAATATTTGTTATAAACCCTACCATCATTGCAATTAAACTGGCTAACAAAATAGAAGCGGCAATTTTATTTAACTCTATTCCAGACATATTTAGGTCGTCTCCGTAGAGAGAATATGTATTATCTTAGAACCATTTTTATATTGGAGCGGGTGAAGGGATTCGAACCCTCGACTTCGACCTTGGCAAGGTAGCGCTCTACCCCTGAGCTACACCCGCTTTTAAAAGGCTCACTTATATAAAAACAACTCATGAATATAAGGAAATACTGTAAAAAGATCAAGAAGAAATAACATCAAAAGAAATTTAATTTTAATCGTAGATACTTTTAATTAGGTATCCTATAGAAATGTAGAAAATCCTTGCTTAAAATAACTAAATCCACTAGAAATTATTACTTTTATCATGGAGCAAATATATGGGGCAAAAAAATAATCCTAATAACACTTTACTAGAAAAGCAAATAAATAATATTAATTATGATGATTTCCCTTATGAAAGTTTTCCTTTTATTTATACAAGACCGGAACATTTAAGAACTATTGGTCTATTATTTAACATGAAACCTCCTGCTATAGATACTGCTAGGATACTTGATATTGGTTGTGCTGAAGGTGGCAATATGATTGATTTTGCTGAAAGTTACCCAAAATCTTATTCTTTAGGAATTGATTTGTCAAAGGTCCAAATTGTTAATGGCATGGAAACAATTAAGAGTTTAGGTCTTAAAAATATTGAACTAAAACACTTATCTATACTAAATCTTGATGAGTCAGTTGGTAAGTTTGATTATATAATTTGCCATGGAGTAATCTCGTGGGTGTCTACTATAGTTAAGGACAAGATTTTTGAAATTTGCAATAAATTATTAAACCCTAACGGTATTGTCTTTATTAGTTATAATACTCTACCAGGCTGGAATATGCAAAAAACTATCAGAGATATGATGATGTTTCACAGTAGCACCTTTACTGACAACCATAGTAAAATACAACAAGCTAAATTATTATTAGATTTTGTTACTGATTCTTTAGAAGGTTCAGATAATTCTTATTCTAAATTCTTACAACACGAAACTAAACTTCTTAAAACTACAAATGATTCATATTTACTACATGAATATCTTGGAGAAGAAAATACAGCTTTTTATTTCAATGAATTTATAAGTACAGCTAGAAAACATAATTTAAATTACCTTGGGGATTCTACACTCTCTGCGATGTTTGTCGGTAATTTACCTGCCAAGGCTGCAGAGCAATTACAAGCGATAAATGATATTGTTAGAACCGAACAATATATGGATTTTATCACTAATCGTAAATTTAGGACTACTTTATTATGCCACAATAATGTCACTATAAATAGGACAATTGAACCAAGTAAGTTAAGTGATTTTTATACTACTTTTAATATTATACCAGTCATGTCTGAAAACGAAGTGGATATGAATAATACAGTAGAAAGTTTGGGATTTCATTATAATAATTCAGAATCCCCTAATATTTCGACGTCCTCTCCTATAATAAAGGCAGTTTTCTATGTTTATGCTGATAATATTGGTAATCCTTTGACTTTGGATCAAATTTGTGAATTGGCTATGAAAAAATTAGAAAAATTACAGCTTAAAGATATTAGAGAAGAATTAGATTCTGTAATTATAAAACTAGTGTTACAAGGGTACGTACAAATATTTGCAACAAGACCTCAGTCAATATATGACATTTCGTCCAAACCAAAAGTAAGCGATTTAGCAAGATATCAAGCCCAAAAATTAGACTCAACTAATTTGTTTGTGACAAATCGAGTTAATGCTGTTGTTCCATTGCAATTACATGAAAAACATATTATTGAACTATTAGATGGACACAACTCTATACAACAGATTGAAGAAAAAATATTTGAAAAATTTGCTGCTGGAGTATTAGTGGCATCTAATGAAAATGGTAAGATAAGCGACGAAAACCTTTTAAAGCCATTTATTAGTCACTATGTAGATATTTGCTTGCAAAAATGCAAAATGAATTATTTATTAATTGGGTAAAGTGATGTTAGTTGAAAAAATTAAGACCAAAGTCGGTCATGAAGAGATAAATGTGATTATCGAGATTCCAATGCAAGATAGTCCTATAAAATATGAGATGGATAAGGAATCAGGAGCAATATTTGTTGATAGGTTTATGCAAACCGCTATGTTTTACCCATGTAATTATGGGTTTATTCCGCACACCTTATCAGAGGATGGAGACCCGGTAGATGTATTGGTTGTATCACATTATCCTGTCATACCTAGCTCTGTGATTAGGTCACGCCCTATTGGTGTTTTAATGATGGAAGATGAATCTGGATTGGATGAAAAAATTATCGCTGTGCCTAGCTCTAAGCTAGATATTACTTTTGATTCAATAAAAGATTTAGATGATCTTTGCCCGATGTTGAAACAACGTATAGTACATTTTTTTGAACATTATAAAAATCTAGAAAAAGGTAAGTGGGTGAAGGTAACTGGCTGGGAAAATGCTCAAAAAGCTAAGGAGTTGATTAATGAAGGTATATTAAGGGTATCTACTAAGATAGAAAATCAATAATTGGCATTTGCTTTATGACCGAAAACGATAAGGTGAAGAACAGTGCTTACATGATATCGAGGCAGCTTAAATGAAAGGCGAAGGATATACATTATTTCGTTCTGGAATTATAGTATCTGTCTTTACTTTAATCTCCCGTATATTTGGTTTGGCTCGCGAATTATTCATTGCTTCATTATTTGGTGCTGGTAATATTGCTGATAGTGTTAATGTTGCTTTTAAATTACCCAACCTATTTAGGCGTATTTTTGGGGAAGGGGCGCTTTCAGTCGTTTTTGTACCTATTTTTAATACAAAACTCATAGAATCTCGAGAAGCAGCACGCCATTTCACTGGAATTATCTTTACTATTTTACTTATTACTTTAGTAAGTGTAGTAGTGTTAATGCAGGTTTTCATGCCATCATTAATGTTCATCATTGCTCCTGGTTTTCATGAAGATATAGACAAGTTTAATTTGACAGTTATTTTGTGTCGCATTACCATGCCATATTTAATTTTTATCTCGGTAAGTGCTTTACTAGGGGGAATTTTAAATTCAGTAAAAAGATTTGCAGCTTTTGCTTTTTCTCCGATCATTTTAAGTATTACTGTTATAATTACAACAGTAATATTACAAGAACATATATCTACTCCTATATCGATTAGTTTATCTTTGTTGATTGCTGGGTTATTACAAATTATCTTTATGTTTTTTTGTGTAATTAGGGTTGGTTTATCATTCCCACTAGTTTTTGACCCATGTAATAAAGATGTAAAAAAGTTTTTGTTTGGTATGGGTCCAGCGACTATTAGCTCTGGATTTCAGCAACTTAACTTATTTATCTCGCAATCAATAGCTAGCTTCATCGAAGGGACAATTTCAATATTATCCTATGCAGATAGAATATACCAATTTCCTTTATCTATAATAGGGGTAACTTTTGGTACGATATTATTACCAGAATTATCAAAAACATACCAAATGAATGATTTAGAAAAAGCGGCAAGGATTCAAAATAATGCTATTAAAGTTGGACTTTTATTATCTTTGCCAGCTGCGTTCGGTATTATCGCTTTATCAGAATCAATCATTCATGTAATATATGAGCGTGGAGCTTTTACTTATGCTGATACAATTAAAACTGCTGAAGCTATTTCCGGTTTTGCCCTTGGTTTACCAGCTTTTATACTTGCCAAAATTTTGATGCCTATATTTTATGCTAATAGTGATACGAAAACTCCTTTAAAAATAACATTATATTCTCTTACTGTGAATACTATATTAAATATCGTTCTGATGAAACCATTTGGTCATCTTGGTATCGCTCTTGGCTGTTCTATTACCGCTTGGTATAATGTTTGGTTGTTATACATATATACAAAGAAATATGGTCATTCTTTCATTGATTCAAAATTATACTCTTTTTGTGGCAAGATTTTATTCAGCTGCGTAATAATGGTACTAGTAATTTTGGTGATTAAGCACTATTGTTCTGAATATTATTATTCCGAATTATTATTAGTAAAAACTTTTATGCTTGCAGCCACAATTTTAGCTGGAGCGATAACGTTTTTTCTAATGGTTTATTATTTTAAACTTTATCCAAAATAATTTAACCTTAGTTCTATGTAAGACATAGGTTAAATCGCTTCGGTGTTATTCCTACGAAAGTGGGGGGCTTTGCAAACGTGGATCAAAAACACCAACTATACAAGAATTATGCTCAATCTACTAACTCGTTACATCGATATTTGAGGTTAATTTATTAATGATGAAAACTGAATCTAATTATCAAGATTTTTTGAAAACTATAGCCATAATAACCATGGTGATAGATCATTTAGGGTTATACTTTTTCCCTGAATATGAAATAATGCGGGTTATCGGTCGTATTAGTATGCCGATTTTCTGCTTTTTTGTTGGCTATAATTTTCATAAAAAACCAAAAATTAAAATCCTTGTAGTCGGGGTTCTACTACATATTTTTACTACCATATTATTTAAGAAGTTCACCACAACTAACATACTTATTCCTATTTTTCTAGGTCAATGCTATCTTTATTGTTTTCAAAATAGCCTAAATAATTTTTTCTATAAGGGTTATTGTCACGTTGTCTTCCTTGGGACTCTTTGGTTCTGCACTTGGTTTTTGGTTGATTATGGTACCATAGGTTTAGCTATCATGTTACTTGGCTATATAGCTAAACATGATCTAGGTAATCTTAGGCTTGCCCTTGCAATATCTATGATTTTGACTGTACTGCATACCATTGCTGTTTTTCCCTTGTCGTATATCTATGTACTTATAGTAGTTATATTTGGAGTTTTGCAATATATATTTATGGTTGCAAGAAATTTTGAGCAAAAAATTGCTATAAATTTGCGAATTATAAGCCATAATGCTTTATATATCTATGCTATACATTTAGCAATTTTACAATTTTTATTTTTCAAATTCTACTTACAGAATTGATAAATCAGTTAATAAACTGTGCTAAAATATCTATGTTTCAAAGAAAAATATAGAATCTACACATAATTGTCTTATCCCTTGTTGACAATTATTAAGAAAAAGAGTAACATGCTTGCTTGAGTTTAATAATTAACTCTTTAATAGCATGAAAACCTTGTATCTGTCAATTTATTTGGTTTAATTTCTACGGAAGAGTTGTGAATTAAGTTCGAATAAGTAACTCTATACTAAAAGGTTTTTATGGCTACTAAAGTAGGTAAGGTTAAATGGTTTAATACAACCAAAGGTTTCGGTTTCATCCAGCCAGACGATGGGGGTAGTGACGTTTTTGTTCACATCTCGGCTGTAGAGCGTGCCGGTATCCGTAATCTTAATGAAGGTCAAAGTGTTGGCTTTGATCTAGAAGATAATAAGGGGAAAATTTCTGCTGTTAATCTACAAATAAAATAATATTTATTTAAAACTACAAGCAACTACTCAAAATTTATGAGTGGTTATTAAACTAGTGAATTTTGGGTAGTATCATCTTTTTATACACTTCATGGATTATTTTTTGTAATTCAGTGTTTCACTGTAAGTTAAAGTTATAATTTTGTTGGGTCATGTGAGTATATTTTGTTACATCATAATATAATAGTTTTTTACTACACAATTAACTGACAACTCACATTATAACGTAAGAACTTAATCATACACTTATTCTTTTAAAGTATAGAATATATGTTTACTCAAATGCTTTGACTAACCTGAATTCGATGTAAGACATTGGTTTAATAGCCTAGGGTGTCTCAATTTTGGATAAGAATTAACTAATTCTTATTAAAAAATCGTCTATTAGCGAAGTGCCGTTAGGCACTGTGGCAATCTTCATGAAGTATAAGGTCTCCTTCACAAGATTGCCACATCGCACCCCAATTCGGGATAAGAATTAGTTAATTCTTATCCTGAATTTGCGTGTCGCTGCTTGCAGCGGTTTCTCGCTAATAGACGGTTAAAATCCCGAATTGGGGTAAAGCATTTGAGCATTTTTAATTTAAGATAAATAATATTGGACTTATATAATGAAAAGTTTTAATTTACCAAATGAAGTGATTATATCACTTGAACGCATGAACATAACCTCTCCAACGGAAATTCAAAGAAAGGCCATACCGGTTGCTATGCAAGGTAATGATGTTCTAGCTTCTAGTCAAACTGGTTCGGGTAAGACCCTTGCCTATTTGCTACCAATAATCAATTCTTTTATACAGACTAAATCAATGTCTTTGGTACTTGTTCCAACTCGGGAATTAGCTACTCAAGTGCGTGATACTTTAACTAAGGTAACTACTCAAATAAAACTTCCTAGTGCGGTTTTGATAGGCGGTGAACCAATGCATAAACAATTTACACAACTAAAAGTAAATCCTAAAGTTATAATTGGCACACCAGGTCGTATCATAGATCATTTACTTCGTGGTACTTTAAAATTAAATACTATCCAACTGGTAGTACTTGATGAAATGGACAGAATGCTTGATATGGGTATGAAAGAACAATTAGAAGAGATAAATAAATATATACCTGAAAAACGCCAGGTTTTAATGTTTTCAGCTACTATGCCAAAACATATTATTGCATTATCGCAAAAATACGTGGTTAATCCTCATCGTATTACTGTTGGATCAACTACTAAGGCTGCATCTCAAATAAAACAAGAAACTTTGCGTGTTTCTGATAAAGAGAAATTTCCTGAGCTTATAAAGCAATTAAATGAACGTGATGGTTCTATAATTATTTTTGTAAAAACTAAGCGTGGTGCTGATCAGCTTGCAAAAATGTTGAAATTTGAAGATCACAAAGCTGAAGCTATACATGGTGATTTAACACAAGGTAGACGTGATCGTGTAATTTCATCATTTCGCTCTTCTCGTCATAGGATCATGGTGGCAACAGATGTTGCAGCTCGTGGCTTAGATATACCTCATACACAGCATGTTATCAATTATGACTTACCAATGGCTCCAGAAGATTATTTGCATAGAATAGGTAGAACTGGTAGAGCTGGTCTCTCAGGTTGTGCATTATCATTCATTTCGCCAGAAGATAATATCAGATGGAAAGCTATTGACCGCCTAATAAATCAAGGTGAAACTACTTCAAGAGCAGATATGAGGGAAAGTAAGAATCGCAGGAAACCATTTAATGGTCATAATGGCAAAAAAAGTTATTTTCCTCGTAATAATAATGATAGGAAACCTTATGCTGGTCCTGCTAGAAATAATAAAGCATTCTAATATACTCAGGTAGAACTTCAAGAATTAAGGTCGTCGTGTCTAAAGCACAACTACATTGAAAGTTAAAAAACCGTCTATTAGCGAAGTGCTGTTGTAAGGCTTAAACAATAGTACCCTACATTTTTCTATAATCGTTATAGCAAGGCTCTTTAGATGTCGTGGCGATCTAGGTAAACAGCGAAGCTGTTTTTTTAGAGTAATGCTTCGCGTATCCTGGATTGCCGTGTCGCCGCTTCCAGCGGCTCCTCACTAATAGACGATCAGCAGCTATTTTAATAGTAGACCTCCTTCGAAACTCTACTTCTGCTGGTGATTTGGACAATGATGCGGTACTCGAATCCGTAACGGAATTAGAGTACGCTGCGGTTCGAGGTGAAGCGTCTCCTTCAAATCCCTCAGCATAAGTGAGTTTCGAAGGAGGTCTAGTGGTTATATAAAAAATGTAGGGTACTATGGTTAATAGCTCTCAACTATCGAAACCAATTTTTTAAATCATTTGAGTATATGAAGAGTTGGGTAGACGATAGTATAACTTCAAGAAGAGCTAGGCAGTAGCAAAGTCGAGCTGCTAGGCGTACATGAGTAACTAGGCAGCTTCGATCTTGGGTCGCGGGAATGCCAATTCTTGAAGTTCTACCGGAGTATATTCTTCTGCTTTGAAGAATTGTCTCCGTAAAACTGCGGGGAATTCGCGTACTCACGTAGCTCATCTACGCTCCGTTCGCTCACCCCTTGTTTTCCGTTCCAATTCTTCAAATCATTTGAGTATATACTTATTTACCCAAAGTTTTCTGAGATTGGGAATATGCTTGTTGTTCAATGCTTGCAACCCTTGATATAGCCTGTTGTTTGATACCAAGATCTACTACATGCTCATATCTCATTCCATTATCTAGCAGGATATGACCAAGTTTATTTACTAACTCTACATCCTTTTTAGAGAATTTACTAATAATTAATTCTGTAATTTCATATAAAAACTTCCAAGATAGCTCGACTCTATCATTGAGTGAGAGGTTCTTTTTATTATTTTCTTTATTAAATGGTTCTGCATTATTAGGATCATCAACAAGCGTTCTAACCGATGTTTTCTTGCTCTTTTTATAAATAAAGAATGCGACAAACACTAGAAATAAACCTACTACAGCGATTATCAAATTAGTATTTTGCATAAAACCCTCCAAATATATCTTACTGATAATGCCCTGCTACTTGACTCTATACCACACGATCTTCTTCTTGTGCTAAAAATTCTTCAAGCTTTTCTTTCGTATAATTTTTTTCCTCTAAGATCACTTCATTGTCAAAAATATGTTGTACTGTTTTTTCTTCTAATAACGGACCTTTTAAGCGTTCAAGAGCATTAGGATTTTTTTTATAAAAATCAAATATTGCTGTTTCTTGACCTGGAAACTTCTTTGCTTGAGCCATAATAGCACTTATAAGATCTTTCTGCTCGATATGTAAATTCTTAATTTTCATATATTCGGATAACATTAAACCTATTCTAACACGACGTAAGACTATCTTATTATAATACTCACTAATTTCTGCTTCTGATTTATCCTTAAATATCGAATTTGAGTCACTATTGCCCTCCATTTGAGATTTCAGAATACTTATCTCTTGGTCTATTAAAGATTTAGGAACATTAAACATTAATAGCTTTTCTAATTGATCAAATAAGCTCATTTTCATTAAAGTGCGTATAGGCTCACTATATTCATTTTCTATGCTTTTAGAAATATTATCACGTAACTCTTCTAGTGTTTCACAATTAAATTTCTTAGCAAACTCATCATCAATAACTACCTCATCAGCAGAATGTACTGCCTTTACTTGTACAATAAACTTAGCCGGTTGACCTGCGACTTGCTCCATATTATAATCTTCAGGAAATTTAACGTTGACTTCTACCTCATCTCCAGTCTTAGTTCCAATAAGCTGATCTTCAAATCCCTCAATAAAAGTTCCACTACCAATTACTAGCTTATAATCTGTAACCTTACCACCTTCAAAAGCCTCATTATTGACATAACCAATCGCATCAATAGTAACTTCCTGCCCTTTTTTTACTTTCCCTTTACTTTCTTTATTATAAATTTTTGATATAGATGCAAGCTTATCTATTTGCTTATTAATATCATCTTCTTTAATTACTAACTTTGGATGAGTAATTTTCATTTTTTTAAAATCTGGCAATTCAATATCAGGTAATAATTCAAATTTTAGAGTAAATTCTATATCCTCATTCTCTTCATTACGTAAATTTTCTAACTGCGGATCACCTATTGTTTTTAGTTTATGATCTTTAATAACATGCTGTACTGCATGATTAATTTCATGGTTTACCACATCAGACCTAACAGATTGCTTATATTTTTTATTAACAATGCTGATTGGCACTTTACCAACACGAAATCCATCAAGCTTAACTTTTTTTGCTAAACTAGATAATTCTTTTTGTACTTCATTGGCAATTTTAGAAGAAGGAAGGACTACTTTAACTTCAAAATCTAGACCTTCATTTTTAAGTTCTGTGACTTGCATACTAAAAAACTCATTAGCAATATTAAAACCTTACGAAAACTTGAAGAGCTACTAAATTAAATCAAGCTCTTCAGTTTTTGTATTATTATTTTGTGGTGCGGATGGAGGGACTTGAACCCCCAAGCCTTGCGGCGCTAGAACCTAAATCTAGTACGTCTCCCAATTTCGTCACACCCGCATAGCTGCATCCCTAACCTTAACATAGATTGTTTTAACAACTTGAATTAAATAGGTTCAGTTAGGAATTTTATCAGAGAATTATAATACACATGATACAGACTTTGTAAATCGTTAATTTCTGTGTATTCATTAATTTTATGAGCTGTATTAGATTGTAAACCAAATTCCACAACAGGACAATAATTTTGGATAAACCTCGCATCAGAAGTACCACCACTAGTAGATAATTTTGTATATACTTCTGTTGTATTAGATACTACCCGAACAAAATCGGCAATTAACCCTACTGGTTCTTGGATAAAACAATTAGCTGAAGTTACACTACTTAATTCATATTTAAAGTTATATTTCGCACAATATTTATTAATTATCTGATCTATCAAATCTGTTATGCTCGATGATGAATGAAGATCATTAAAACGAATATTAAACTTTGTTGTAATTTTTGAAGGAATTACATTAGTAACATCATTACCTACATCAATAGACGTAACTTCTAGATTTGACTGTTGAAAAAATTCACTTCCTTCATCCAGTCGGTAATTAACCAACTCATTGAGTATCTGAACTAAAGGAGTAATCGGATTACTGGCTTGTAATGGATATGCCACATGCCCCATTGTACCATATAGAACTAAGTTAAAGTTAATACTTCCTCGCCGACCAATTTTTATGGTATCGCCTATTTGATGCTCATTTGTTGGTTCACCTACAATAGCAAGATCGATCAAATTATTACCACCCTTATGCAAATATTTTAACATTTCCACAGTGCCATATTTGGCGTTTCCTTCTTCATCGCTAGTAATTAGAAAACTAATTGAACCATGCGGAGTTGGATTTAACTTAATAAAATCTAAGCTAGCAGCTAGGAAACATGCTATCGCTCCCTTCATGTCAACAACTCCCCTACCATAAATTTTATCACCTACGGTAGTTGCTATAAAAGGGTCGTTAAGCCATAATGCCTTATCACCTGTTGGCACGACATCAACATGTCCAGCAAAACAAATATTAGGTCTTGCATTACCATAAACAGCATAAAGATTGGTTACTTTATAATTATCCTCTCCAAATATTTTGATTTCAGTCTTAAAACCATTTTCTTCTAATAAATCATTAATATATTCAATACAACCACTACTCTCAGGAGTTACTGATTGAAAACTAATTAAGTCTTCAAGAAATTTTATCAAGATAACCTCCAGTAGTCATCAATTTATAGTTCTTCCTAAAAATTCCTCTCTCATATCTAGCCAATGTTTTATTCTCTGACAACCAAAACAGACACACCCGAGTGCCGCACAATCTTGGAAGCATTAGGACCTAACATATAATCTCTGAGTTGTGGTCTGACTGCTGAAATAATGATTAAGTCAGCTTTCACTTCATTAGTATATTGTATTATTTCATCATATACTGCCCCTCGACCAATATGCAATTCAACTTCGATCTCCTCCGGCACATATTGTCTAATTAATTCTGTTACTTGTACCCGATATTTTTCTTTTTGATCTTTTGCCCAACTTTTAGGCAAATAATCCTCAACCATTTTCATACCGAAATCTGAAATGATATAAAGAAAATGTAATTTGGCACTAAAGATAGTAGCAAAACTTAAAGCCTTTGGTAATATCACCTTAACTGATTGTTTATCCGACAAATCTATTGGTATTATTATATTTTTAAACACAATTAACACTACTCCGGTGCATTTATATTATTATCTATTTCTTACTACTGAATGTTTTGGCAAAACAAAATTATTAGTATCAGCAAAATGCTCAATATCTATATTATATAACATATAATTAGAATGTTTAAAATGTTTTACGTTTTTGTGAAACATCCCGATAAATTTATCCAATAGTTTAGAATCCATATTACTATTAGTAACTAAAATTGCTGTTACTGCTACTGTATTCTGATCGAGAGTGATCCCAGGATATAATCTTTTATCCAGTAATGCCTTATGAAAAGCTTTATTAGTGGCAATTAATTGTGCAATTTTATTATCTTCAATAGGTACAAAATCAACTTTACAGCTATTAGCAGTAAATCCCATCAAGGCATTAGGATGACCTACCGTCATCATTATCACATCAATTTTACCACTGCAAAATTCTTTTATTGACTCTTCATAATTAATTTCATCACCATCTATTGGTTCTTTAGTAAAATTATATAACTTCCTTATAGCATTATAGGTAATAGTATTACTAGAGAATGGCAAGCCATTTGATATTCTCTTACCCTCAATATCTGAAAAAGTCTTTATCTCATCCTGATTTTTTACAACAACAGTAAAAAATTCATCATATAGATTAAGTACCTGACGCATTTCTTGCATTTTTTCTGTATTAGAGTAATATCCAGTACCTTCAAATGCCTCAAGTGCTACATTAGATTGAACTAAAGCTAAATCTATCTTACCTTCTTTTAGCAAAGCTAAATTTTCAACACCTCCACTGGTAGGTACTACTTCACAATTCACACTTTTATCAGCTAAAGTAAAGGTTTTACACAAATCCAACCCAATAGAGTAATACCCCTTTAAAATAGAACCAGACCCAATTTTCACGGTTCTTTGCGAAGCAAAAACACAATTACTAGTAAAAAACAGGCAAAAAACTACCAATATAACTCTGAAATTATTCATAAATAACACTATACACTAAAAATAATTGACCACTAATACTTAAAGACTTAAAATTTAATAAATCATTTTCCCTATCCAAAGTACCTTTACTATTATTGATAATCAAGATAATTATTACAATTCATGTGTAAAAAAATCCTTATCCCTTATAATATTCTTCTCCAATTTCAATTTCACTGCGGTTATTTAACTTACGCCAATTATTGGTGTCCCTAAGTGAATAGATGCAGCCACAATATTCTTGCTTATAAAAATTCTCACGTTTAGCTATTTCGTACATTCTACTACTACCTCCATCTTTACGCCAATTATAAGTCCAGTAAGTTATTCCATCGTAATGAGAAGCAGCTTTGATACCCGATTCATTAATTTGATTCATATCTTTCCAGCGGGAAATACCAAGAGAACTGGTAATAACTTTAAAATCATTCTCATAGGCATAAAGAGCTGTCCGTTCAAAACGCATATCAAAACACATAGAACAGCGTTTACCTCTTTCTGGTTCATATTCCATACCTTTGCTTCTTGCAAACCAATTCTGCACGTCATAATCTGCGTCAATAAAGCTAATACCCATTTTTTCAGCAAAACGGATATTTTCATTTTTACGAATTTCATACTCTTTTTTAGGATGAATATTAGGGTTATAGAAAAAAATAGTTAAATTAATACCAGACATTAACATTTTTTCCATCAGCTCTCCTGAACATGGAGCACAACAGGAGTGGAGTAATACTTTACTTTCACCATTTGGTACTTCTAGAATTTCATTCATAATTATCTGCTAAATTTTTTCTGTAAGTTTCTTTATAAAATCTTAAAATAACATACAATATAGCTAACTCGATTAGTATTTATCCACAGTTGATCTAGGGCAATGTTGTCATCCCCGCGTAGGCGGTGATCTAAAATAGTGTTCAAAGAACCTTGAAATATTATAGATTCCCGCCTTCATGGGAATGACATCCTTTTCGTTGAAACAAATGGATAAATGTTAGTCGGGTTAGCTATATTATCACAAGGACAATTCAATAAATTAAGATATTGTATTGTAGAAAAAAGTATAATAAATTATTATTTTTTATTAACAATAATTTTGTTACTAAATATTGAATATTAGTTTAATTGAGAGAGATATATATTATGTTGAATGAAACAGTCAATTTACCGGAAGGTTTTGTGTATTTGGATCAAATAGATCCTACTATAATTCAACAGATGATGTATTATGATACTAGAAATTTTGTAGGAAAGCAGATCGATGGCTATAAAGCTAATAGAGCTATACTAACTAAAGAAGCGGCTACTGCCTTAAAAAATCTTCAGCAAGATATAAAAAATGATAACTACTCTTTGGTAATTTATGATGCTTATAGACCTAATAAAGCTGTACAACATTTCGTTAGATGGGGAGAAGATGTTGCTGATCAAAAAATGAAAGACTCTTATTATCCATACATTAATAAGGCTGAAATTTTTCAATTAGGTTATGTTGCTAAACGATCACCTCATAGTCGTGGAAGTACTGTAGATTTAACTATTATCGAACTTGGAAAACAATTAAATCCAAACCCTAAAATGATAAAAAGACCTCTAAAAGATGGTCGTCTAATTCCTTATTTTGATGATAATACGGTTGACATGTATAGCTCTGTAGATCTTATGGATATAGTATCCTCCCATGATAGTAAACTAATTGATGAACTTTACTTACAAAATCGTAATTATCTACGTAAGAAAATGAAAAAACATAATTTTAAGGAATATTCGGTTGAGTGGTGGCATTATACCTTGCAAGACGAACCTTATAAGGATCAGTATTTTAATTTTGATGTTAAATAGACTTTTTGCATTAAGTATAATAACTTAAAAAAAAGTAATAATTATTTAAGGAGAAATTAAAATGAGTAAAGATAGAATTACGGGACGTAATAAAGAACTCTTACAAGGTGCAGCTCAGAGATTAGGGATTTCTGAAGATGAAGTTCTCAGTAAAGTTCCAAACGGAATATTATTAATGGCTACATTCAACGACAAAGCCCTTGGAGGTTTTCTAAAGAGAATGCAACCAGATATGTCTCAAGCAGCAGTATTAGAGAAGCAAATAGCCGACGATAAAGTTGGTGGTGGAGTCCTAAAAGTTGGGGCTGGAGTCCTAGATTTTCTTAATAAAACACAAGAAAACTCTTCTCAACAACAGGAGGAAATGTCTAGTGCTGTTAGCTATCAGAATTGGGATAAAATGAATCAAATGCACTTAAAACACGTAGCTACACTATCAGAAAAGTCTGAAAATGAAGTTTTAAAGGAAATTTCACGAGACCTAGGGGAAGCTTTATCTAACCCTGAAGAGCTTGAAAACTATCTAACAGCAGTGCTAGATAGCCACCTAACAATTAATGATTCTCGCACAAACGACAATCCCCCTATTGATGTAGCAGCTGGCTATAATGCCTCTAGCTGTGCTTTAACGGGTGAAAATCCAACCATTAACGAGGACTGCAATTAAGTAAAAATGTCCTAAATTTCACCGAATTCGGGATAAGGATTAACTAATTCTTATCCTGAATAGGGGTAGGTTACATTAATGGGCTTGGTAAATTAGATAGATAATTCCCCTTCCAAAGCTCCTGATAAAGAGCAGGATCAATGTTTCCACCTGATATAAGTACTAAAACTCTCTTAGGTTTTGATTCTCTCTTTAACCAATCAACTACTCCAACCATATTTAAAGCACATGATGGTTCACAAGCAATTTTTAGTAAATGCGTTAACCAAGCGGTCCAGTAATATATAGAATATTCATCAGCAAGAAAGAAATCATCAAGTTTATTTAGATAATTAAATGTACGTGGTGAAACTGCTAAAGTACGTAAACCATCGGCTACAGTATTTGGTGAATCAGTAAATCTATATATTGAACCTTGTTTAATAGATAAAAAAGCATCATTCGCATTAACCGGCTCTGAACCTATAAGCAAGCTGGATGGAGACAGTAATTTTTTTGCTAAATATGATCCAGAAAGTAATCCACCTCCTCCACAAGAAGCAAAAATAGCATCTGGGCTAAACCCTAGCTGTTGCAAGGCTTCATAACACATAGTACCAGCCCCAGCTATACTCGAATCGCTATCAGAAGGATGCAAATAGTAGAAACCATTTTCTATATCACCTTTTGCCCTATCTTCTGCCACTTGCCTAGTATCGGTCAGTATAACCTCTGCTCCGTAATATCTTGCTGCTTGTTGCTTAATTGGAGAAGTATCTTTGGGCAAATAAATTCTTGCATTTAGATTAAGAATTTTTGCTACCCAAGCAAGACCAATTCCATGATTACCTGTACTATATGCAACAATTTTATCTAGTAAACGATTTCGTTCTTGTAACTCTAATAAATGGTTTAATACCCCTCTAACCTTGAATGCTCCAGTTTTTTGCAACGATTCTATTTTAAAGAAAATTTTATGCCCCAGCATTTCATTTAAAGTTTCAGACTGGACTATTGGAGTCAAATGAAGATATTGTTTTACCCTATTACTTGCTATTGATATTATATTTGGAGATTGAGGTGATAAATGCATATACAAAATAAATGTAGCTTGAAATCCCAGCACGGCAACATTATATAGTTAACAATCCCTTTAGTATATAAATTTTTCAAGGTTTTAGTATGACAAATAAAGAAAAATTACCCCTACTCGCATTAAAAGACATGGTGATATTTCCCGGCATGGTTGCTCCCATATTTGTCGGTAGGACAAAGTCTCTAAAAGCCTTACTGAATACTAAATCTACAGATACTAATAGATATATATTATTGGTGTTACAAAAACAACAAGATCAAGACACTCCAGATATTCAAGATCTTCATTCTACAGGAGTAATTGCTAAAATTATACAAACAGTAAGATTACAAAATAATGCAAAAATTCTTGTTGAAGCAATGCAGAAGGTTAAACTTCATAACATAACTAATAAAGAAATGTTTGAAGCTGAATATAGCATACTACAAGATGAAGAGGTAATTGATGTGGAAGCTTTAAAAGTTTCTACGTCAATTGTCATTGAGTTATTTATGAAATATACCAAGAATCATAAAAAAATTAATCCAGAAATAATAGAAACAATAGCTGATGAAATAACCAAAGATCCGACTAATTTTAGTTATATTACTAATGTGCTAGCCTCTTATCTGACTGCACCATTACTAATAAAACAAACCTTATTAGAAGAAACAAAACCTCAAACACGAATTAAAACTATAATAGATACATTGACATCTAGTATGGCTCAAATGGAAGCAGAACAAGCTTTACAACTACGAGTAAAAAAACAAATTGAAAAAACTCAGCGTGATTATTACTTGCACGAACAAATGAAAGCTATACAAAAAGAACTCGAGCAGGATAAATCTGACTTTTCTGATATAGAAAAAAAGATTAAGACCTTAAAACTTTCAAAAGAAGCAAAAGAAAAAGTTGAATCAGAACTGAAAAAGCTAAAGCTTATGAATCAAATGTCAGGTGAATCCTCAGTTGTTCGTAACTATCTTGATACAATATTAGCTATGCCATGGGGAAAATTTGATAATAGTAAAACTGACATAAACAAAACTAGAGAAATTTTGGATCGGGATCATTTCGGTCTTGAGAAAGTCAAGGATCGTATAATTGAATATTTAGCAGTATTACAACGCTCTAAAAAAATTAAAGGACCTATACTATGCTTAATTGGTCCTCCAGGAGTGGGGAAAACATCACTGGTCAAGTCAATTGCTGAAGCAATGGGTAGGAAATATACTAAATTTGCTCTTGGCGGCATTAGAGATGAATCGGAAATTAGAGGTCATAGAAAAACATATCTTGGTTCTATGCCAGGAAAAATCATAAACTTAATTAAAAAAGTTAAAACTAATAACCCTGTTATGTTATTAGATGAAATTGATAAAATGGGTTCTGATTTCCGAGGCGATCCAGCATCTGCTTTACTTGAAGTTTTGGATCCTGAACAAAACAGCCATTTCGTTGATCATTATTTAGAAGTAGAATATGATTTATCAGAAGTAATGTTTATTGCAACAGCCAATTCTTATAATTTGCCAAGAGCTTTACTAGATCGTATGGAGATCATTAATGTTTCTGGTTATGTTGAAGAAGAAAAATCACAAATTGCTAAAAACTATTTAATACCAAAGCAATTGAAACTACATCAAATGAAGAAAAATGAGCTAATTATTGATGATGGAGCAATCTTAGAGTTAATCAGATATTATACCAAAGAATCAGGGGTAAGATCGCTTGAAAGAGAAATTAGCTCTGTTACAAGAAAAGTATTGCAAAGGATTCTGAGTAACAAAGAAGTAAAAAGCATATCAATATCATCTGAAAATCTTGAAGAATATTTAGGTGCTAGAAAACATAATTTTGGTTTAGCTGAGAAAGAAGACCAAATAGGCAGTACCACAGGGCTTGCTTATACAGAAGTTGGCGGAGAACTATTAACCATTGAAGCATTGTCATTCCCTGGAAAGGGAGATATTAAAACTACAGGCAAGCTTGGGGATGTAATGAAAGAATCCGCTCAAGCAGCTTATAGTTGTTTCCGCTCTAGAGCTAATAATTTTGGACTGAAGTACGAAGATTACAAAGACCTTGATATCCATTTGCATGTACCGGCTGGTGCAATTCCAAAAGATGGACCATCTGCTGGATGTGCAATATTTACCACTATTGTTTCACTTATGACCAAAATACCAGTCAAAAGAACTGTGGCAATGACTGGAGAAATTACCCTAAGGGGTACAGTGTTACCAATTGGAGGACTAAAAGAAAAATTATTGGCTGCTAGCCGAGGTGGTATACAAACAGTATTAATACCTGAAGAGAATATCAAGGACTTAAAAGATATTCCACCGAATATAAAGAATAGCTTGGAAATTTTATCAGTGTCAAATATAGATCAAGTACTAAAATTAGCTTTAGTGAATAATAATTTTACAGTTGCTAACTAAAAAAATATTAACATTACGATAGAAACTTGAATATACTTAAAATTATTTAGCTATGTTGTAGGTTTGAATATGACTATTAAAAACACTGAAAATTCCTATGGTTTAGTTACAAAACTTCTACATTGGATAGTTGGAGTTATGATAGTGTCAATGATTATAGTTGGTTTTTCTATGCAAAACATAGAATATCCTGTTATAAAACAGCAAATTTACGCCTATCACAAGGCTACAGGCGTGATGGTATTATTACTAGTATCCATAAGATTGCTATGGCGTTTAATTAATATCAGAGTAATCTTACCAAGTGATTTACCAAGATGGCAAAAAAATGTTGCTACCTTAAATATCAATATACTCTATCTTTTAATGTTTATAATGCCAATCAGTGGTGTATTAATGACCATTCTGTCAGGTCGTAACATTGATATATATGGACTGTTTACTATCACTTCATTCATTCAGAATGCATCATTTGCCAAAATATTTTACAAAATGCATGAATTTTCAGCATTTATTCTCTGTGTTTTAATTGCTCTGCATACTTTAGCTGCCTTTTATCACCATTTTGTAAGAAAAGATGATGTATTGAAGAGAATGTGGTTCAATAACAGAAATAATTGAAAATATAAAGAATTAGGCAACTTTTGGAATTGCTGCATATAACTATGTATAGTCCTCTATAATATAAAAGCATTGTGGATAAGTTTGTGAATAAAAAATGAATGATCATTTTGTAAAATCCATGTTCAACTTAATTTTACATCTTATTAACAAGCAAATATATTGCTATAATTGCTTAAAGTATAGATTAAATCTTATTAATATCTTAATTGTAAATAGAAAAAATATTAATGCCATTGACTAATTTTTACTTAGTGCATAACTTTTATCGTGTATAATCAAATTAATTAATCAATGATAAAATTCAGACTATAATAGAAAACCATCCATATCATAAATAGGCTATGCTCGATGAGAAGTAATATTTGTATAATACTCCTACCAGTTGTTTTTATGTTATTATCAGCATTTTCGAATCTAGACTTTAACAAAAATAATAAGGAATTTATTAGCTTATTGAAAGATACAAAAATTACTGTTGTTGCTCCTGCCTCAGGGGTAAGCAGTGAATTATTATCTAATTTAAAAAATATTACTTCATTGAAACTAGATATTCCAAATAGTTGCTTTGGAGGAAAAAGCTTATTCCATTCTACCGACGATAAAACAAGGTTATCGTGTTTAGAAAACGCGTTACTGGATCAATCAAATGACGTAATATGGACACTTCGCGGGGGATATGGTTCAGCAAAATTGATTCCTGACTTACAACGCATGAAAAAACCTATAAAGGAAAAGTTTTTTATAGGGTTTAGTGATATGACTGCTTTACATATTTTCTTTTCTCAAGAATGGGGATGGAAGACAATTCATGGTAACGGAATCATTGAAATATTTAATCCAACAAGAGATCATCAGAATTTTATAAAAATAGCAAAAATAATTTCTGGTAAAGAAACTCTAGCTAAAATTAAAGGGTTATCAGCAATCAACCATGCTGCAAAATCTAGCAAAATTGTTACAGGTAATCTTACTGGCGGTAATCTAACCATTGTACAAACATCTATAGGTACATCATGGCAAATAAAAACAGCAGATAAGATTCTTTTTTTGGAAGATGTTGACATAAAACCATATCAGCTAGATCGCATTTTATATCATTTAAAACAAGCAAGGCTGCTAGATCATGTAAATGCTATAATATTTGGGACTTGTGGAGGTGATGGTAAGAGTATCATTACTGTTCTTACTGATTTTGCAGCAACCTTAAAAATTCCAGTATTTAAGACTAATAGGTTTGGTCACGAGCAAATTAATGATCCAATTATTTACAATACTAGTACAAAAATTATTCCTTCTAATGATAACCAGTTCGAATTAATAATGAAATGCTATTAAGAATAATTCTAAGTGAACCCAAGAAGGTTTTGCCTATAGTCAATTGAAGAGAATTGAGTATACTCGGTGAACTTCAAGAATTGGCGTTCCCGCGACTAAAGATCTCCGCTGCTCCGTTACTCATGTACGCTACGCTGCTCGACTTTGCTACTGCCTAGCTCTTCTTGAAGTTATACTATCGTCTACCAACTCTTCATTTACGAGCATTAGACTTGCTGCATAAATCAAAGATAGTTGAGGGATTTTTAGGAGAAACGAAGCCGAGCACCGCAGCGTACAAAGACGTACGTGAGGAGCGGAGGCGAGTTTCGACGACAAAATCACCAACTAGATTGACTTATGCAGTAAGTCTAGTATAGTAGGAGCGATGGAGCGACACCTATATGTAATAGGCGAAGGATCGAAGACGACGTTACCAAATTCTCCTCAATTCACTATAGCTAACATCAAAGTTTTTGCAGCCTGTATGCCAGAATTTTTGCAATCTTTTGAATTAGAAATGTCACTATGAAAAACTATTTTACTACCGTCAAAATCAGAAAGCATAAACTCTGTATGAATATCATTACCTATATATGTTGAATAAGCAGCTATAGGAGTTTTACAATCTGCATCTAAATGTTCCAAAAATGCCCTTCCAGCTTGCATTAGCTCCCATGTTTCAAGATGGTTAATTTTATTACATATTTCTTGCATTTTATTATCATTTCTTCTTATCTCTATCGCTATAACACCCTGACCTACAGATGGTAACATCTCTTTTGTCTCTATTAAGTGGCAATATTGTGTATTAAATAGTCCTAATCTTTTTAAACCACTATAAGCTAAAATGGTTGCATCAACATCACCTTGCATTAATTTTTTTATTCTTGAATCAACATTTCCTCTAAAAGTAACAATTTTTAAATCAGGTCTTTTTCTTTGTATTAGGACTTTTCTCCGCACTGAAGATGTACCTACCTTACTAGCAAAAGGCAGTTCTTCTATTGATTTATAATCTAAGCAGACAAATACATCTCGTGCATCTTCTCTCTCAAGTACAGCACATATCATCAATTCTGACGGTAGTTTGCAAGGTACGTCTTTTAAGGAATGTACAGCTAAGTCAATTTCGCCATTTATAAGAGCATTTTCTATTTCTTTTAAAAATAAAGCTTTGCCACCTATATCATACAGATTTTTATCCTTAATCAAATCACCAGAGGTAATTATTGGAACTATTTCATAAATTATGTTTGGATAATGAATTTTAATTTGGTCTACTACTAAATTTGTCTGTATTAAAGCCAAAGGACTTCTTCTTGTACCTATTTTTATTACTTTCTTCATAGAACCTAGCTATTTTCTCAAATGCAGATCTTTTTATTACTGTTAATCTACAAAACTCATTATCTCCAAAATCTTGTAATTACATATATTCTATTGATAAAGGTTATTTTTATCATCATGATCATTTATTTTAGGTTACATAAGAGGGCTAATATAGAAATTACTTCTATGTCCTAATTTTTGCTATTCATAACATTGTTTAGTTATGCCTGTAATCTGTAAGTACTTCATCAATAACACGCCATGATTGTGTGACTTCTGCAGTATTTGTACCCGGGAGGTCTGCTGCGATAATTAAGGCCTTCCATAATGTCCATGCACGACCGCGAGTCCAAGTGCCGGCGTCTAATGGAAGCATTGTCCGAAAGATTTCCCGACTTCTTCCTTGAAATAACGTCCAAGTAATCGCCAAATCACAGGCTGGGTCGCCGATCCCTAGCCCTCCAAAATCAATGACAGCACTCAACTTTCCTTCTTGTACTAGCAGGTTGCCGGTGCTGATGTCACCATGAATCCATATTGGCGAAGCTTGCCAAGTAGTAGTCAGAGCTTCTTCCCAAATTTTAGTAGCAGTGCTGATATCGATCTTGTTACTTAATGCAGAGATTGCTTGTCGTGTCTCAGTGTCGTAGATCGTTAGAGGTCCACCACGATAGAAGTTATGTAAGCCTGGTAGAGGTCCGTCCGTGGGATCAATGCTTTGCAGAGCGATAAGAAATTGTGCGAGATTGGTTGCGAAGTCACCTAGGTCGGCTATGTGTGCAGATGTAGCAGTTTCGCCCTCAATCCAGCGGTAAATGGACCATCGCCATGGATAGCCCTCACCAGCTTCTCCCATTGCTACAGGCAGTGGAATTGGAAGTGGCAGCAAAGATGCCAATCTAGGCAACCACTTTTGCTCTTTTTCTACCTGTATTGCATACCTCTCGCTACTAGGCATGCGTACAAGCATGTGCTTACCCAAGCGAAATGTTCTGTTGTCCCAACCACTGAGTTCGACCGGCTGAACAGGCAAATCTCTAAATTGTGGAAACTGGGTGGCTACTAAGCAACTCACAAGTTGACTGTCTATCATTAAATTGCACTGCTTATTCATTACTTCCGTGACAATATTTATATTTCTTGCTAGAACCACAGGGACATAACTCATTTCTAGCCACTTTTCCCCAACTTGATGGGTCTGATTGTACTCTATCCTGTGGATTGACTTGAGTTTTGATGGTTTTAAGTTGAGTTTCAATACTAACACCAGCATTATATTTATGAAAAGCTGGGTCCTCCCTAGTTTCTCGCATTGTCTTTTGAAGTTTTTTATTTTCCAAAGACATTGACTCTTTTTTAATATGGCTAGTATCCATATGGAGATGACAAACTCTTTGGATAAATAATTCCTTCAAATTATCGAGCATTTGTTCAAATAAATTGAAAGCTTCTCTTTTATACTCGTTAAGAGGATCTTTTTGGGCATAAGCCCTTAGTGATATACCTTGTCGTAAATGATCTAAATTATGTAGGTGATCTTTCCATACTTGATCTAAAGTTGTTAGTAAAATATACTTAATTGCGTCATTCATCAAGTTAACGCTATATGCTTCCTCTTTTGCTTGGTACAAATCATTTACCATTTGTACAACGTTAGATACCACCTGTACTTCGGTAACATCAGCTTTTGTTATAGATTCATGCTGTAGTTTTATAGCAAAAATACGCTGCAACTCTCCTGTTAGAGCATTTATATCCCAGTCTTCTCTATAAGAACTAGGTGGAATAAAAGTTAATACCACTTTTCCCACTAGTTCTTTTGTCATGTTAGTTAAAAAATCATGTGCATCTTTTGACTTAATGATGTCACTGCGCTGTTCATAAACTATCTTACGTTGATCATTCATAACATCATCAAAACGTAATAAATTTTTACGTATTTCGTAATTATGTCCTTCAACTTTCTGTTGAGCTTTTTCAAGTGAACGACTAATCATAGGGTGATGGATTGCTTCACCATCTTTTAAACCTAACGTTCTTAAAACTCCGGAGATACGGTCTGAGGCAAAAATACGCATCAGATCATCTTCTAAAGATAAGAAAAATTTTGTATTGCCTGGATCACCTTGTCTACCAGCTCTTCCTCGTAACTGGTTATCTATCCTACGACTCTCATGCCTTTCAGTACCTATAACAAATAATCCTCCAGCCTCTATTACACGCTGCTTCTCTTCAGCTATCTGCTCTTTTATTTTTACTATTTCTAATTCATATTGCTCTTTTGCTAGGTTCTTTAGAGATAGTTGTTCTATTAGCATTTCTGGGTTACCGCCAAGCATAATATCTGTACCACGACCTGCCATATTTGTGGCAATAGTCACAGCCTTAAATCGTCCAGCTTGAGCTATAATAAATGCTTCCTGCTGATGAAATTTTGCATTTAAAACATTATGAGTTATTTTATTTTTGGTAAGTAAGTTAGAAATTTCTTCAGACTTCTCTATACTAACCGTTCCAACCAAAACAGGTTGACCACGATCATGACATTCTTTTATTAATTTTAGGATAGCTTCATATTTATCTTGTTTACTGCCATAAATCTCGTCATCATAATCAACTCTAGTAATTGGATTATGGGTAGGAACAGCAAGAACATCAAGATTGTATATGTCTTTTAGCTCTGCAGCTTCGGTCATTGCTGTACCAGTCATACCTGATAATTTGGGATAATTCCTAAAATAGTTTTGGAAAGTAATAGAAGCTAAGGTTTGATTCTCATTTTGAATTTGTACATGCTCTTTTGCCTCTAGTGACTGGTGTAACCCTTCAGAATACCGTCTACCTTCCATAACGCGTCCAGTAAATTCATCAATAATCATAACTTTTCCATCGCGTACTAAATAATCAACATCACGATTGAAGAGGATATGAGCCCTTAATGATTGATTGATATAATGAACTAAACTTAAATTTTCAAAATCGTAAAGGCTTGAATCTTTTTCAATAAGACTATTAGCTACAAGCATTGATTCTACATGAGTTATACCATTCTCAGTAAGATTAACTGTCCGTAATTTCTCATCTTTTTCGTAATCTTCATCTTTAAACTGACGAACTAATTTATCAATTGTGCTGTATAAATCCGAGCGATCGTCTACTGGACCTGATATAATTAGCGGAGTTCTTGCTTCATCAATTAAAATTGAGTCAACTTCATCAATAATAGCGAATTTAAAAGGGCGAAGTACCTTAGAATCTTCACTATATTTCATGTTATCTCTGAGGAAGTCAAATCCAAGCTCGTTATTAGTTGCATAAGTAATATCTGCTCTATAAGCGTTACGTCTATCATCATCACTGATATTAGCAACTATACAACCAACAGATAACCCTAGGAAATTATGAATTCTTCCCACCCACTCAGAATCACGTGTTACTAAATAATCATTTACCGTAACAACATGCACCCCTTCACCAGTAAGAGCATTCAAATATGTGGGTAATGTGGCAACTAAAGTTTTTCCTTCTCCTGTACGCATTTCAGTAATCATACCACGGTGCAATATCAATCCACCAATTAGCTGAACATCAAAATGCCTCATCCCATAGACTCTTTTTGAAGCTTCCCGTACAACAGCAAAAGCTTCATAAGTTAAGTCATCTAATGACTCACCATCTTTTAATCTTTGCCTAAATTGCTCTGTTTTATTTCTCAAATCATCATCAGAAAATTTTTGTATTGAAGGCTCGAGCAAATTAATTTTTTCAATTTCTAAAGATAGTTTTTTTATACTTCTATCATTTGCTGTGCCGAATAATTTTTTAAGTAAAGAAAGCATTTATATCCTAGATTTAAATAACGCGAATTTGGGATAAGAATTTGTCAATTCTTATCCCAAATTCGGTGAAATTATCGAAACAATCAGATTTGAGACGGCTCTGCATCTGATTGTTAAATTAATATTTTGCTAAAAACATGATTTTAAAAGATTAAAATCATGTTTTTAGCTTTAGAAAGGTTTAAAATGCATTCGTAGAATCGCTTCAAGAATGCATTTTTCCTTATAACAAGCCAATTCGATATAAGAATTAACAATTCTTATATCGAATTGAGGTTAGTAAATATCCTGTAAAATATGATATTTTATGATATTTATCAAACAAATTGTAAATAGCTGTTGACGTAGAAGGGTTATCCTTATAAAATCCAGCTGTCATAAACAATATATAATAATGGATAACAAATGAAAAGAACAACTATAATTTTTTTAGCTGCTAGTTTACTTGCGAGTAGTGCTTTTGCTGATGAAGATAAAATTGTTGCTACTTATAAAGGTGGTGAAGTAAAAGAATCACAGGTTATGCAACAATTCCAACCTTCTTTAGATACCCAACCAAGTGCTAAAGGAAAAAAGTTTACTGATTTTGACGCGAATATACAGGAAATGTTAGTAAAGGGCTATATCGATGCAAAATTGCTTGAGCAAGAAGCCAAGAATTCTAATATTGAATCTTCAAAAGAATTCCAATCTAAGTTGAATATAGTAAAAAACCAATTGGTTCAGCAAGAATTGATGGAGCGTTATGTAAAATCTCATGTTGATGAGAAAATGATTAATGCTGAATATGATAAATTAGTTGCTAGCCTAAAAGGAAAAGAGGAAGTAAAAGTAAGTCATATTTTAGTTGCAAATGAAAAAGACGCAATAAATGTACAAAATAGACTTAAAAAAGGGGAAAAATTTGCTAAGCTTGCTAAGGATTTCTCAAAAGATGAAGGGTCTAAAGCAAATGGTGGAGAAATAGGCTATATTACTTCTGGACAGCTAGTGCCTGAATTTGAAGATAAAGCATTATCAATGAAAGTAAATGAAATCTCTTCTCCAGTTAAAACCCAATTTGGTTGGCATATAATTACTGTACTTGATAAAAGACCTGCACAAATACCTTCTAAGGAGGAAGCTATTGCTAGTATAACCAATCAACTTAGTAGAGATGCTATATTAAAGTATGTTGCTGATCTTGAAAGTAAAGCTGATATCAAAATAATGTTACCGAAGTCACAAATAACAAATGAGACTAAAAAATAATCTAGTCTGACCTAATAACCTGAATTTGATGTAACTTGTTACGTTGAATTCAGGCTACTACAGTTGTAGTTACTACACAGAGCTGTCATTCCCGCGTAAGCGGGAATCTAAAAAAATAAACCAAGATGGTTTGTTAGACTTTTTTAGACCCCGCACTGAAGCAGGGGTGACAGCCCTTCTCTTATTATAGCAAAAATCTTCTTTGGTTAACTATAAAGATAGCTCCTAACACTAATGAACCCACGCAGGGAATCAATATCTGCCTGGGTAATATTATTTTATCCTCAACGTGTTCTTGACCCCTCGAATGTTTTACTAATCGCTTTACCTAGAGCTTCTGCTGATTTTGTAAAGTTATCATATGCTTTTCCACGTTCTGTTGCAGATTTACCAATAGATCCTATTAAAGCAATAGTAGATTTTAAAAAATCACCGAATTGAGTGATAACTTTTGGGGTTTTCATATCTTTCATAAAATTATCTTTGATATTATTTAAGTCATCAACTATTTCAGCAAGATTTTGTGGATTTGGCTTAACCCCTATTTTTCCTTCTATCTTCCGCAAGATTTTTGCACTTTCTGGGCTTACTTGAGCAACTTTAGAGTTAACTTTTTTTAATCCATCTCGGAGTTTGTCTATTATCTCATCATCATTTGGTACAGCATTAACAAATTGCTCCACTTTTTTCTCTGCCTTATCTGCTAATTTTGCTGCCCCTTTTTTTAATTGTTCTACAAAACTTTTTGGCATTTTATCCTCCATTTATTGGTTATTATTAAAAATTTTCATGATGTTCTGTTATAATAATATAATTAAACTGCTTGAATAGTTATCTTTTTTAAACATAGATCTAATAAGTTAAAATTACTTAACTACTACCAAATAATTGCTGTAAATTTTTCCATTCTAAGTAAGTTGTAGGATCGCTAGGACACATGCCAAAACCACATTCAAAATAAGTTGCAAACACATTAACAAGAGTGATAATTATCAAACTAATCTCAATTAATGTAGGTACAAAACTAGGATAAAATTGTAGTATACTAAATTTACTTAGAATAAGGCTAATTATAGGAATTATAGACATTAATAGGATTAAAGAAAAAGAAATTATTGCTGACCATGTATAAAAATGTAACCCAAGGAAAGTATTACCATATCCTAAATCATGGGGTAAAATATGCAGCAAAACCTGCCTAAGCCCTACCATCAACGTATAAATACTAGAGGTGAATATAATCATATCATATTTCCAAGAAGGATTATATATTATGCTAAGTAGTGCTCCAAGTCCGATAGCAATAAAACCGAATCTTTGTAATAAACATAAAGGGCAGGGTAGTTCATAATAAAAAAATTGGAAAATAAAGGCTACGACATTTGTTACTATACATAAAATAGCAATAGCAATATATATAATTGTAGGTTGGCTTGAAACTGGGTTCATAACAGATTAAAAAGAGATATTTAAGTGGTCAGTAGCATGTAAGTAAAAATAGATACTAGCTATTAAAAAATTAATATAAAATAATGGTATGATGAAATTATAGCTCTTTTGACTATCTCTATGCCTATTAATTGTAAAAACATAAAACATTAAAATAAATATCAAGATCATAATTACCATTACTTTCGCCTGTTAAAGCTTAGTTTGCCTCTAGGCAAAGAAAATGTCAAGATATAATTACGTATATGCTTAGTGCTAATATTATTTATGATATAATTAAAATGATGGACTCTACTTTTTAAGTAAGTTGCCTTAAAAATAAAACAAATTAGTTGCTTTAAAGAAGAATATTATCTAGCATCAAATATAGCTAGAATTTAAGATATAGGGTGGTAAAAATGAGTGAAGGAGAAAATTTTAGAGAGTCTTTTGATTATTATACAGACTTGATGATTGAAATAGATGAAGCTGGAAAGAAAGTAGACAGTAAAGGAGAAGATAGTCTAGTTGAAAATCAGGTCATTAATTCTCTATTTGACTATCTACTTAAAATTCCAAATAGAGTTTTGCTAGATCATTCGATTTCACAAAAAAGCAAGGTTGCTGTAATAAATGATGTATTAGACGGCTTGGCTGAAACAATCAAGACTAATGTTGATGAATGTGAAAAGATAGGGAAAAATACTGAACAAGATGAGTTAACATTTAAGAAAGCTATAGTGTTTGAGAAACTAGCTGACAAATTGGCACAATCCATACAGAACGGGGAAATGCCTGATAATTGGCAAGGATATAAAGATAAGTTGCAGACAATCATTGCTTTTGCTAAAATAGCAGAACCTGCTCAAGAAGAACTTGCTCAGGACGTCTTTGTGTTACAAGATCCTGCTAAGGAAAATCTTAGAGCATTAGAAGAAGACTATTCTTTTGACACTATCCGTTCCTCTTCTTTTTCTGCTGCCGATCGAGATGTTGACCCTGTAACCAAAGCAATTAGAGAGCAAATCTTAAGCAAGCAGAGGGAGCTAATAGTTGAAGCTCTAGTAAAGAATAATATAGCAAACCTAGAAGAAATTAGAGATATAACTAAATTTCGTGCGTACTGTGAAAATGAAGAAAACAAAGAGAAAATCAGTGAAGTTCTTAAAGAATCTGAGTTAAAAAGAGCTTTAGAACAAGTAGAAATTGCCGGCTACAAAAATGTTCATACCCAGTTTGCAGATAGATTTAGTACTATGGAATGGAAGGATGGAGTTGGAGAAAGTGGCAATGGTATTACTATTAAAACGCAGATAGTACGAGATGCAAGTGGTAACGAGATTGCTACATTAACAGAAGCAACACATCAAATAAATCCTCCTCAAACAGTACAAAAAAGTGATGGTACTACAGTAGAAATTAAAAGTTATAGGACGATAGATTTTCCGATAGAACTTAATGATGGCGGTCCAATGCATTTATCGCTAGCGGTAAAGGATCAGCATGGCAGAAATATTGCTGCAAGTAAGGCTGTATATTTTACTGCTCACTATGATGATGATGGTAAGCTAATCGAGGTCAGCTCACCAAAGCCAGTCAAGTTTAATGAAGGTTTTGGGTATGTAGAACATGCTGGACAGATCTATACCTTGCCAGTAACGCAAGAAAAATATAAAGCAATGATGCAAGAAGTAGCCAAAAACAAGGGACATGGCGTGGATATTTCACAATCTATCGATACACCATCTGTGGATCGTATTATGACTTCTCATCAGAAGACTGAAGAGTTGGGTAGAACAAAAGAAGCTGTGGTTTCTCTTACTGACACGACTCAAGAGGAAGGAGTAAATGTAAGGGGTAATATTCTAGATGAACCTAATCCCACTCTTAAAAATGCCCCCGTTCTAACACCAGAAAAAACAAATGTGAAAGTAAATCCAAGGGGCAATATTCTAGATGAACCTAACCCCACTCTTAAAAATGCCCCCGTTCTAACACCAGAAAAAACAAATGTGAAAGTAAATCCAAGGGGTAATATTCTAGATGAACCTAACCCCACTCTTAGAAACGCCCCCGTTCTAACACCAAAAGTAGTTGATAATGTTCGTACAGCTAGCAAATTAGTAGAGTCAAAGCCTGTTGAGGAAAGTGCAAAAGAGGTAGCACAATCCCTTAGGAAGAACTTAACAACACGGATGATTCCATCTCGAGAAACCAATGTTGAGATTACTGCACAAGCAGAAGAGATATATAAAAATTTGCAAAAAAGTGAACTTGAAAAGCAGAAACAATATATCAATGAAGAATTAAAAAAATTATCAACTCCTCAAGAACAGATAAAACTATTAACGGAATTAGCAAAGGTTGAAGCAGATGGAAGGGGAGGAAGAGTTAAAGAAATTGGTTTTGGAGGAGAGAGAGAAGCAAATGTAGGCCAGGTTAGATTGAGAACAGAAGAGAGAATAACAAGTATAAATGGATCTCCTCAAATGGGATACCAACGGAAAGGAGAACATGTTAATGTTAAAGATGATGTAAATTTACAAACATTCCTAAAGAATAGAATTGTTGAAATTAATCAAGAATCCCAAAAGCCAGCTCCTGTTTTTAAACCTCGGAATGCAAGGAGTCATGGTTTATCCTAATTTACTTTAATTTCAGTTTTATGTAAGCAGCAAACAAAATGCTATGCATTATGTAAAAATATAAACAAACTATTATAACAGTTTGTTAGAAGACATCGGTTTGATAGTCTAGGGTAAAGTTTGTTCAATTTATTTGATTTAACTATGCCCCAAATGACAAAATCTGCAAAATGACAATATGTAGCCAGTAACTAAAATAGACTTCTTTCGGAACTCGCTTATACTGAAAGATTTGAAGGAGACACTTCACCTTGAACCGCAGCGTACTTGAATGTACATGAGGATTCGAGTACCGGCTTGACGTACAAATCACCAGTAGAAGTAGAGTTTCGAAAGAAGTCTAATGTAAATTTTCATCCCACACATCGCATAATAATACTACTTTGAAGCATAATTTTTGCTCATATTTATCTCGAGGGTGAGACGCGAATGGGGATTAATAGCCTTTCAGGTTATTTTTTTAGATCAACAAAAAAATCAACTTAATCTTTTTATAATTTCCTCTCTGCGAAGTAATGGTAATATTACTGACATTTCCGGTCCGGATGCCATTCCCGTTATAGCAAGTCTTAAAGGCAGAAATACCTCCTTGCCTTTTTTATCAGTAACGACCATAATTTTTTTAGTCCATATGCTCCAGCTATCGAGGGTTATTGGTTCGTCTGGTAACAATATAGCTGCCTGTTTTAAAAAATCTTTATCTAATCCTTCAACTTTGGATGGTGAGTAACAAATATTCCACCAGTCTTTTATTTCATATAATTTTTGTAAATTAGCTCTCACTGCCAACCAAAACGGTTCAGTTACTTGTTCAGCCTTAATCTCTTTTAAGCGATCCTTTACTTCATCAAAGCTAAGGTTGATTAGTAATTTATGATTCAGACGTTCTAATTCTTCCGGCAAATAAGTTGTTGGACTTTTAGAAAAATTATTAATGTCAAACTCTTTTATTAGCTGATCTAAATTCTTAAACGATACAATACTTGATGACGAACCAATTAAACTAAAAAAACTGTTAATTGCCATTGGTTCTAATCCAATTTCATCCCTTAGAGCAGCGATCTCAAATCCTCCTATTCTTTTAGATATTTTGTCATCTCGGCTAATAATTAGACCAAGATGAGCAAAATTCGGTATACTCTTTTGATTTGAGTATAGTTCTTCCTGTAGGGCTTCAAACATTTGTAGCTGAATCGCCGTATTAGTTACATGATCCTCGCCCCTAATAATATGGGTAATCGAATAATCAATATCATCAATAACTGAACAAAGCATATAAGTCATACTATTATCTTCTCTGATAACTATCGGATCACCAAGATTTTTCCCATCATATTTAACTTCACCCTTAATCATATCTTGCCATATAATTGGAGTATGCGATACCAAAAATCGATAATGTGGCTTTCTTCCTTGACTAATATAATCATTTATTTGTTGTTGAGTTAAATTCAAAGCTGCACGATCATATATAGGAGGGAGTCCTCTAGATAATTGTAATTTACGCTTTAATTCAAGCTCTTCCTGAGTCTCAAAACAAGGATATAATTTATTTTTTTGTAATAATAATGTTTTTATCGCCTCATACCTATCAAGCCTATTAGATTGACAAAAAGTTTGATCCCAGTTAAGTCCTAGAAATTTCAAATCCTGTTCAATAGCATTTTTATATTGTTGCTTGCTACGTTCAAGATCGGTGTCATCAAACCTTAAAATGAATATGCCATTATGCTTTCTAGTATATAACCAATTTATAAGAGCTGTTCTACTATTACCTATATGCAGCATACCTGTTGGTGATGGTGCGAATCTTGTGATAACCCTTCCCATAATTTTATCTTAACCGCTTATTGTACTTTTTTCTTTTTTGTTGTTTTTTTTGCTGTAGCATTCTTTTTAGAAGTTTTTTTTGCAACTATTACCTGCTTGCCATTATCTTTCTCTTGTTTATTCTTTAACTTATTATTACTAGCTTCAATTATTTCTACAGCGATCTCTGTTGTTATGGTAAAAGGATCGTATCTTTTTGGTATTGAAATAAACCTATCAAGATATTTAAGATACGGGCCATATCTACCTATACCAAGTATAATCTCTTGTTGAGATTCAGGATGCAAACATAATTTAGCCGGTAACTCAAGCAACCTCATAGCTAAAGCAAGAGTGACATCATTTTGGGCAATAGAAGGTGGCAATGATGCACGCTTTGGCTTTTCACCCTTGGCAACTTGCTCACTAGTCTGTACATATAAACCATATGGGCCTTTCTTTAGAAAAACATCAAAACCATCCTTATTTACTCCTAATAGTTTGTTCTCTTCCATAGTAGTAGCAACATCATCACTATTTTTAGAGGTAATTTGTTTTTTGAAAGTACATTCTGGGTAATTACTACAAGCTAAGAATGCTCCAAACTTACCAAGCTTCAGATCTAATTGACCTGTAGAGCAGGATGGGCAAATTCTTGACTTGTTACTTTCTGACTTTTCTCCAAATAAGTGATAATCTAAGGCTTCTTCAACATAAATAATTATATCAGATATTTTCTTTCCACTAACTACTTCTACATTGTTATTAAACCCATCCCAGAATTTTTTTAGTAAAGACTTCCATTCTATTTTACCTTCTGCCACCTCATCTAAATCATTTTCAAGATCAGCTGTGAAATCATATTCCACATATTTCTTAAAAAAACCTGTTAAAAATGTTGTAACTAAACGCCCTAATTCCTCTGGAAAGAATCGTTTTTTCTCAACAACTACATATTTTCTATCTTGCAACACTGATATAATCGAAGCATAAGTAGACGGGCGACCAATACCAAGTTCCTCAAGCCTCTTTACTAAACTAGCTTCAGAATATCTTGGTGGCGGATCAGTGAAATGTTGTGCTGGATTCACTGAATCTGTAATTAATTTCTCTCCTTCTTTTAGCGGTGGTAGAAGCCTGTTTTCTTCTTCTGTTTCATCATCTAGACCTTCTTGATAAATTTTATAAAAACCATCAAACGCAATAATTGAGCCATTTGCTCTGCATGTAAATTCTTTATCTTCTGTATCAAGCTGAGCTACTACCAAATCAATAATAACATTTTCCATTTGGCAAGCTACCGTCCTCTTCCAAATTAGGTCATAAAGCTTGTAAAAATCTTTATCTAGTTTATCCTTTAACTTTTCTGGTAGCAGGGTAATATCAGTTGGTCTAATCGCTTCGTGAGCTTCTTGGGCATTTTTAGCTTTAGATTTATAAACTCGCTGGCTAGCTGGCAGATATTTACCCCCAAAATTCTTATCTATCAACTGACGTATTTGCTCAACAGCTTCACTAGCAAGAGTTGTCCCGTCCGTTCTCATATAAGTGATCAAACCTATAGTTTCATTACCTATATCCATACCTTCGTAAAGTTTTTGGGCAATTTGCATAGTCTTCTTAGCAGTAAACCCTAATTTTCTTGCAGCTTCTTGCTGCAGCGAAGAGGTAATAAAAGGTGGTTGCGGTTGACGTTTTTGCTGTTTTTTTTCTATAGAAGCAACATGAAAATTCTTTAGTTTTATTTTCTCGACTAGATCATTGGCAGCTAGTGCATTAGTAATTGAGAATTTCTCTAATTTTTTACCATTAACATGAGTTAATCTTGCTAAAAACGGTTCATTATTACTATTAAGAATATTAAGACTAATATCCCAATATTCTTGCGATTTAAAACGTTCAATTTCGTCTTCTCGTTCGCAAATAAGTCTCAGTGCTACAGACTGGACTCTTCCGGCTGATCTACATCCTGGCAATTTACGCCATAATATCGGCGATAAAGTAAATCCTACCAAATAGTCTAAAGCCCTCCTTGCTTGCTGAGCATTAACCAAATCAATATCAATCTTTCTTGGGTTTTCAATTGCATGTAAAATAGCTTTTTTTGTAACTTCATCAAATGCTACTCTTTTAAAGAAATCACTAGATTTAACCAAGTTTCTTTCTTTTATTATTTCTGCAACATGCCAAGCAATTGATTCTCCTTCTCGGTCTCGATCTGTTGCTAGATAAACCATTTCAGCCTTGGCAGCATCTTTAGTTATTGCTTCAACATATTTTTCTGCTTTATCTGATATAATATATTTCATAGCAAAATCTTCATCTGGCAGAACTGAACCATTTTTAGATGGTAAATCTCTAATATGCCCAAACGAAGCAATAACTTTAAAACCATTATCTAGATATTTATTTATCGTTTTCGCCTTTGCTGGCGATTCTACTATTACTAATTTCATATTTATTTATAAATTAAAGATATCTTGTTGCCAGGATATCTAGTTATTTTTCCAGCCAGTTCTAGCTCCAGTATTATCATATATATAACCTGCAAAGGTAGCTGCGTTTGATGCAAACAATCAAAATCTATAGGAGTTGAAGATAAAAGCTCCTTAACTTTCATACGCATATCGTTGGTAATTGGATTAGCATATTTTATATCTAACGCTTTAAACTGGTTATTCTCAGCTGAATCATTCGCCACATCCTTAGATTTGCTGACAACCTTAGAAAAATGTGGTAGATTAGTTACTATATCTTGGGTAGATTCCACCATATATGCTCCTTCCTTGATAAGTTTATTAGTACCCTGACACCTAGGATCTAACGGAAATCCCGGCACTGCGAATACTTCTCTATTCTGTTCTAAAGCAAACCTTGCTGTTATTAATGATCCAGATTTTAGGCTTGCCTCAATTACTACCGTTCCAAGAGATATACCAGAAATCAATCGATTACGTTGTGGGAAATGTTGTCCAAGAGGTTTTGAACCTATTGGTAATTCAGCAATTATTAACCCCTCTTGCTGAATTTGCTCGAATAATTTAACATTTTCTAGGGGATAGACATGATCAATTCCTCCAGCGATAACTCCTATTGTTTTAGAGATATTAACTTGATGCACTGCCGTATCAATACCTCTTGCAAGTCCAGAAACCATTATATAATCTGCGTCTGTCAATTCCTTAGCGATTCTAGCTGCAAAAGCACGACCATTTACTGAAGCATTTCTTGCTCCAACAATTGCTAAACATCTTTCGTGTGATAATAACCCGATATTGCCCTTATAACTTAGTATAGGCGGGCAATCAAAAATCTCTAACAATAACCTTGAATATTCTAAAGACTTATAGGTAATAATTTTGGCGTTATTCTTTTCCAAAAGCTCAAGTTCTTTACTTGCCTCACTTTGTGAAAATACCTTTACTGGTTTAGAGCGTCCACCTCGCAGTGAGAATTCTTGTATATTTTCAATTGCAGTACTACTACTACCAAATATCTTTATTAAACTCCAAAAAGTCCTTGGACCAACATTTTCACTCCTAATTAGTCTTAGAATATCAATTGTTTCTTTTGTATAAGATACTCGGTTAGTATCCAAAAATAGCTCCTTAAGCATCAAATCTCTTTCTTTGGCTTTAAGCTTACTTTGACATAAATTATCCCTTACGCGAATTCGAGATAAGAATTTGTCAATTCTTATCCCAAATTGGAGTCTCTTAGATGATATTTGCAGTATATAACAAAATTTTCCCCCACTAAGTAAAAAAACAATTAATTTCTAACTAGAGAAGTTTAAAAGCTACAACTAGCGGTAAAAACCTGCATAAACCTATGCGTGTCATATATGGTAATCTCGATGTCATCTCTAGCTACGGTATACGGTACATTGGTGTTCGTAGCTAGCAATGACATCTACTGATCCGGCAAACCTACTCTATATACTATAATTTTTCTGCATTGGAAGCTAAGTAATCTGCTACTCCTTTATGTGATGGGGTAATACCTTCATCACCTTTATGCCACCCAGCTGGACATACTTCACCATGCTTTGCATTATAGTCTAGGGCATCTATCAGTCTTATTACTTCATCAATATTTCTACCAATTGGCAAATCATTAACTGACAAATGGCGTACTATGAATTCTTCATCAATAACAAAAGTACCACGCAGTGATATTCCATCATCATGAAGTACATTATAACTATGTGAGGCATTTTTATTAAGATCTGCCACCATAGGAATTTGGATATTGCCAACACCACCTTTATTGTAAGGAGTATTCTTCCAAGCCAAATGAGAAAAATGCGAGTCAACGCTTATTGCTATTAACTTTGTATTTCTTTCAGTAAATTCTCCTAATCTATTATTAAAGGCTATAATTTCTGATGGACAAACAAAAGTAAAATCTAGGGGATAAAAAAACAATACAACTTTATGACCCTTAGCATAATTTTTAAGATTAAATTCAGATTCTATACTATTATCAGGCATAATAGCTTTAGCTGTAAAATCCGGTGCAGCTTTTCCAACGAATACTTGCATTTTAAATTCCTTCAGTTTCAAGTGATTAAAAATATTTCTTATGATAACCTTAAGTATCGATGTAGCAAATTAATACTAGGCTCAAGTAATTATCCTCATTAGGGGTGATGTCACCCTAGGCTATTAAACCGATGTCTTACATCGAACTCAAGTTATGATACACAAAATAATAATGTATTACAATACCAAATCTTAAATGAATTAGCAGAGTAATTTAAAAATTGTAATCAATAGTTGAGTGTATGTCATAATCGGAAATGGTACGAGAACTATAAGTCATGTAATAAATAATCACTCACCTTACGTATATTGCTCGTAAATGAAGAGTTGGTAGACGATAGTATAACTTCAAGAAGAGCTAGGCAGTAGCAAAGTCGAGCGGCGTAGCGTACATGAGTAACTAGGCAGCTTCGATCTTTGGTCGCGGGAACGCCAATTCTTGAAGTTCTACCTGAGTATATAAGGTGAAATAATCAGCAATTTCTTTAAATTATTAAGCCTTTTACTTGTGATTTCCATAGTTTTTTGTACAATTTACTGTTTTTTAGTAATTCCTCATGTTGTCCATCTTCAACTATGCTACCTTCATTAAAAACCAAAATTCTATCCATATTCAACAAAGTTGATAATCTATGAGCTATAACTAATACAGTTTTATTTTGCATTAAGTAATATAGAGAATCTTGTATCAACTCCTCAGTCTCACTATCTAGACTACTTGTTGCTTCATCAAGAATTAATATTGGAGCATTCTTTAATATTGCCCGTGCTATTATTATTCTCTGCCTCTGACCACCTGACAAGTTATTACCCCTTTCACCACATAAGCTTTGGTATCCTTCTGTTAGGCTCTCAATAAATTCATGTATATGAGCTAGTTTTGCTGCCTCTATTATCTCTTCTAAGCTAGCATCTTTTTTTCCATATCTAATATTATCCATGACTGTCCTATGAAATAGGATTGGTTCTTGCGGTATTATACTAATATTTTCTCGTAAAGAGTCTTGAGTTACATATCTAATATTTTGCCCATCAATTAGAATTTCTCCTTGGTCTATATCGTGCAACCGTGTAATAAGATTAATAAAAGTTGTTTTTCCTGAACCAGAAAATCCTACTAATCCAACCCTTTGTTGACTCAAAATTGTAACGGATTTATTCTCAAATAAATTATTATTATGGTAATATTTAAAACTAACATTTTTAAATATTATCTCACCTTTTGTAACCTTTAGAAGATGGGCATTCTCAATATCTTCTATAATATGAGGTTTCATTAATGATACACTTTGGTTAAAAGAACCAAATTCTTCAAACATATCTCCTATTTCCTGAGTTAGATCCCAAATTTCACTACTAACCGTTATAGATAAAGTAAGTATCAACACGCAATCTCCTATAGTTATTTGCATTTGACTACGAAGTTGAGCTAGATAATAAACCATTATAAAAATCATTATAGAACAAGCTATGCCTAGTACAATACGTAGCTTAAACATAAAGAGTTGCATAATTTGTTCATTAACTACAGCATCATCTATCCTTACTTCTAGATTCTGACGTTCAAATTTATGAGAAGTAAACATCCGTATTGCACCAATATTTGCAATTGCATCAACAATACTGCCGGCAACTATTGATTTGCTTCGTGCATAATTTACTGAATATTTGTTTATTGTACTTGAACAGATAACACTAGTCCCTACAAAAACACAAATATGTATAAGGAATATAGTAGCAAATATTTGATGTATCCAGTACATTGTTCCAAGAGCAAAAACAATTATAGCTAGTTTGTATAGAATTTTCTCTCCAAATAAAGACAAAACAATTTCAAAAGATCTAGCCCCTTCAGTAATACGATTGGTAATATGACCAGCAAGGTTTTCTTGAAAAAATCTATGATTATGGTACTGAGTGTAATTATACATTTCGTCTAATATCTGAGCTTTGATATATGGCATGGTTTTTAGATAAATATAATCATAAATTCGCCACATAGTATTTACACATACCCACCAAAATGCATATATTATTGCCCAAAACAACATGGAGGAAGGTAGGTCTTTAACTGTTTCATTAGAAAAAGACTCAATCAAATTTATAACTTTTTGTAGCAACACACTATCAATAGCTGGTACCATTCCCCGTATTATGCATAACACCCCTAAAATAGTTAGTTTAATTCTTCTTTTCTTTAAAAAATAGAAAAATAACCTTATTGCAGACTTTGAAAAATCAAAACCTTCTAACACAGCACACACCTCATTACAAAAAAAACTAATTAGACTAAATAACCTAAATTAATCTAACAACAAACTCTTGCCACCTTATTACTAAACTGTTATAAAAACGTACAGAATATCTGAAGTTGTTTAGAATGAAAGAAAAAAACGCACCTATTTTGAATACCCCAACTAAGAAAACTACAAACTCATTAGATACTGATAATAATCCCTTTTTTAATGTTAGGTATATTTGTCAATCAACGACTCTAATTACTGAATCTATACAAAAAGGCTTTGATGTTGCACAGTTACCTAATGGAGATATTACAGTTACAGAAATTAAAACAGTAAATGTTCACTATCATTGGGATTCTTTTAAACAAAAATTTGTTAAAGTAAGCCAAAGTTAGCATTATACACTATAAATATATTATTTTTTTGCAAAATATACTTAGTGTATGTATAATATGTTATATAATTAAGTGAATCGATTGTGTAATTAATTTATGGTAATAATATGCTACTTAAGAACATAGTAACCTTCATTGCTGTTACTTTATATTTTAGTCTATCAATATGTTTTGCAACTACCATGCCAAGTAATAACAATCCAGCAGCATCATTAGAAGCATCAGCTCCTACTGCATTAACTGCATCTGTTACAATACTAAATGCTTGGGCAAGACCTTCTGCTACTGTTAGCAAAAATAATAATTCTGCAATATATTTTGAGATTTTTAATGACTCTGACCTCGATTACAATTTGGTAAATGTTTCTTCAGATATAGCTAACAAGGTTGAATTACATAAAAGTTTTGTTGATGAAAAAGGGGTTAGTAAAATGGTAAAACTCGATAAGCTAGTCATCCCAGCTAAAAGTAGTGCTATTTTACAACCGGGTGGTATGCATATTATGCTCTTGGATCTAAGAACTATATTAAAAGTTGGTGATAATTTTGATTTATCCTTATATTTCGATAATGGTCTTCAGAAAGTTGTTCAAGTAGAAGTAAAAACAAAGTAGTTAGTCGTTCTTATAATGAATGGATATTTGCCTTATATGCCAGCTATTGTTAACTCTAGTATCGGTAGTCTAGATGTCATCCTATGCTGGCAAAGCTTTCCTTGTTTGTTGTTCCCATTCTTTAGATCATCCGAGTATACTCTTTTGCTCCTACGAATTGTTTTTTGAAAATATCATGGATTCGCATGCTCATCATTCATTTTCAAATCCAATTCTTCAAATCATTTGAGTATATACGTGAACTCCTACAGTTTTGCGAAACTAATTATTTAAATTAACCTGAATTCGATGTAACAAGTTACATCGAATTCAGTATTATATATAGAAACAATCAGGTGTAGAACCGCTTCAAGAGTGCATTTTTCCTTATAACAAAGCAAGTATCGATATAAGAATTAATAATTCTTATATCGCACTGAGGTTAAAGTAGAAGAATATATAAATATTTTAATGAGGCTGCCCTGCTAATTAAAGTTTTAGTACTTTTAATTTTTAACTATATCATTTATATTCGGTAATTTAAACATAGTATGTGTAATTATATATGACCATTATGTCTGATAATTGGATAAGAAAAATGTGTATAGAACACGATATGATTGCACCTTTTACTGATACGCAGGTTAGATTGAATAATTCAGAGAGAATTATTTCTTATGGTTTATCTTCATACGGTTATGATGCAAGAGTCTCGAAGGAATTTAAAATATTTACTAATATTAATTCGGCAATAGTTGATCCAAAAAATTTTGATGAATATAGTTTAGTAGACAGAGAGGTTGATGTTTGTATTATTCCGCCAAACAGTTTTGCCTTAGCAAGAACAATTGAGTATTTTAAAATTCCAAGAGATGTGCTAGTTATCTGTGTTGGTAAATCAACCTATGCAAGATGTGGTATAATTGTTAACGTAACGCCGTTAGAACCGGAATGGGAAGGGCATGTAACATTAGAGTTTTCCAATACTACCCCACTGCCAGCAAGAATTTATGCTAATGAAGGAGCATGTCAATTTTTGTTTTTAAAAGGTGATCAAACTTGTAATATATCTTATGCCGATCGTTATGGGAAATATATGAAACAAAAAGGTGTTACCCTTCCAATAACTTAAAATTTAAAATGTAAAGGACTATATTATTATGAAAGATACTAACCAAAAAGAAATGCCTCATATCGCTGTTAATGCACAATACATAAAGGATTTATCTTTTGAAAATCCAGACGCTCCGAGATCTTTAGTATCTTTGGAACGTAATCCACAAATTGACTTATTCCTAGACCTCAATATTTCTAATTTACCTGAAGAGAATTTTTATGAGGTAGAATTAAGTATAGAAGCTAAAGCAATGAGTGAAAATCATAGACTATTTATAGTGGACTTAAAATATGCAGGGGTTTTTAATTTAATTAATATAGAGGAAGATCAACACCAAATAATACTAGCAATTCATTGTCCAGCAATGATTTTCCCATTTGCTAGAAAAATTATTGCTGATGTCACTCAGGATGGTGGTTTCCAACCATTGATGATTGACCCGATTGATTTTGGTGCTTTATATCATAAAAAAATGCAAGAAAATGATAATTAACCATTCACCTTACATATAGCATTTAAAAATTGTAGAAAAGTACAAGACGTCTATTAGCAAGACCACATGAGTGTCGTGGCAATCCACATTCATTAGACTATCGCTGTAACACCCCCTTATAAGTCAATATAAATAATGATTTATATTGACTTTAATATCTATTATATCATACTTTTTACTTACAATTGCTTCGTCGTCGCAAAGCAGCTCTTCGCTAATAGGTGCTAGGCTGTTTTTCCTATGACTTTTAAATTGCCATGGGGGTTATGTGTAAGGTAAGTTAACTATAAAATATATAGAAACAATCAGATTTGAGACAGTTCTTCATCTGATTGTTTCGATAATTTCACTGAATTTGGGATAAGAATTGACAAATTCTTATCCCAAATTCGCGTTACTTGGATATTATTTTGATAAAATTACTTGCTCTTATAGAGATAAAGTGAGAACATAGATGTGTAATAAAGAATAATAAATTAATAATTATAAAAAAGTTAATGGGAGAAATATCATGAGGGTACTGTTAGTAGAAGATAATAGTGATATAGTTAGTTCTATTGAATTAACGTTAGCTTCAGAAGGAATTATTTGTGAGGTGGTGGAGTTTGGTATAGAAGGAATAGAAATAGCTAAAATTTATAATTATGATTTAATTATTTTAGACCTGATGCTGCCAGATATTAGTGGGTTCGAAGTCCTACTGAGATTACGTTCTGCTAAAGTAAAAACACCTATACTGATTTTATCAGGTATTACTACAGTTGATCAAAAAATTAAAGGACTTACGTGTGGGGCAGATGATTATATCACAAAACCATTTAACCGCGAAGAGTTAATTGCTCGTATTTATGCAATTGTTCGTCGTTCTAAAGGACATTCTGAGTCAGTTGTTAGATTTGACAAGGTAAGTATTCATCTTGATACTAGAATTGTAGAAGTTGATGGAACAAGGGTTCATTTAACGAATAAGGAATATGCTATTTTAGAATTATTAGTCTTACGTAGGGGAACAGTACTGAATAAGGAGATGTTCTTAGACCATCTTTATAGTAGTGTTGATGAGCCGGAAATTAAAATTATAGACGTATTTGTATGCAAATTACGTAAGAAATTAGCTGATGCTGCTGGTGGTACAAATTATATTGATACAGTATGGGGGCGTGGCTATATGTTGAAAGAATATGATGAACAAGAATCACTATTGCATCATTTTCAAGGAGAAGTTATTGAACCTTCTCTAGAATCAGAGGTAGAAGATAACAAAGAGTCGTGATATAAAATAAAGGAGTATGATTTTGATTCTATCGTCTATCAACTCTTCATTTACGAGCAGTATAACAGAAGCTTAATTTAATATAGATAGAGAATTATGATACCTAGCAAGATAGAATTAACTGGTAAAGTCTATATTAAATATGTTGATCCTATACCAGTCCCAAATGTTGGGGATGTTAAGCTTTTATTAAATGATGATGCATTGAGTCTTAACAAAGGAGATTATGATAACTTAAAGTCAAGTGGTTATATTAAAGCAAAAATTTTTGATGGACTTGTTTGGCAAAATATTAATATAAGTGAGTTATGTCTTGAAAAAGAACATAAATTTACTAAAAAACAAAAATCTATTGACTCAGCCTTACTGTGCCGAAGTATAATTGAAAAACATCGGGGAGTCACGTTGCACCGAACTTATAGAGGACATTTTACTACTCAAGAATAGACTTTGTAAACAGAGGACTAATAAATGGAAACAGATGACAAAAAACCAAGGGACTCTAGAAAATTGGCAGACCAAATTAAAGATGCATTAGTAGGCATCACTGATAATGAACTTGGATCTGATGAGGCGATGGAAATTTTCAATGAGTTAAGTAAAAACGATGCTTTCGAACAGGAAATAGAACAAATATTGGCTTGTCTTAACGAGCAAACAATGGATCTAACAAAATTACAGACACAGATCATCCTATTAATAAAAAAATATTTAGGTAAAATTGCACACAAGAAATTAGGAAAATTAGGTGTTAAAATTGATGAGAACCTTGTTAGTAAGAATGTTGCTGAAGTAAGTAGTTACTTAATGCAACAACATTTACAATTGGTAAAAGAAGCTAACCGAGGTTTGATAAAATCAAAAGATAAGCTACAAGGCATAAGTAATCAATCTAGATTGGAAGCAAAACGTTTAGTGAAAAATTTTGCTTTATACCAAGTTTATAAGTTCATGAACCCTAAAAGAATAGCTGGAGAAACAAAGGAAGAAAATTTTGCTTATAATATGATTAGAGGGGGGATATATCTAGCTAAAAAATATGAGGGTGGATCGAAAAATGATCTTAAATCTTATTCTCCAGAATTTATCAAAAAATTAGATAAGGCTCATCAGAATTTTAAAGGTAGTGGCAGGACAATTTATTGATTAAGTTATTGATTGCGAGTTACCCATTATGGATTGTTTTATGCTCCAATTGAAGTAGGATTATTTGTATAACCCCAGTTGTCAATTAAATAGGAGTGATGAAGTAGAACCACTATGAAAGCAACATTATATATCTTAAGTTCATTTGGACTTGGAGCAATGAAAGCTAGTATAGTAAAATCTCTTAATAGTAGTATACCTATTTCTCTAGTTGTATTTTTACAATTCTTTCTTTGTGCTATCTTTTTTTTACCAAAAGTTATTAGGTCTCGTGGTCAATTAATAGTATCACAGCGATATTGTGCGTTAATTACAAGGGGATTATTGGGGACAGCATATTGGTATTGCATGTTTTCAGCAGTAAATTACTTGTCTCTTTTCAATGTTAGTACACTTACGAATCTGTCTCCAATTTGGGTACTGCTAATAACGGGTATTTTTACTAATAAATCTATCAAAAATGATCTATTATTTTTAGCAATAATTGGCTTTATTGGCTGTTTATTAATACTGAAGCCATCAGTAGAAATTATAACTTCAGGAATCATTTTTGGATTACTTAGCGGAATATTTATGGCATTAACTATTATATCATTACACAACTTACTAAAAACAGAGACCTCAGATAGAGTATTAGTATATTATTTTTGGATTTCCTCTCTTATTATGTTACCATTTTTAGTGGATTTTAATATAACACAAGTTTCTTCAAAGGATTGGATATTGCTATTAATCAACGCTCTGTTGATGCTTTTACACCAAATATTATTAAATAAGGGATTAGAAATTGGTTTAGCTACTGAAATGAGTATACTAGCTTATAGTAGCGTTGTATTTTCTTTAATTTTAAGTGTAGTTATATGGCAGGAAATACCAGATAATTTTTCGATTATTGGGGCAATAATAATAATCTTAAGTGGAGTATATATATCTAGGAGACAAAAATCGTAAACAAAAAGTAGAGTAAGATGAATATATCTATTAGTTTATGCTTTTGCAGGGATAACATTGGTGAATTTTAGATATCCTCAAGACTACTAACGTCTAACAAGTAGTAAATGAAGCTTTACAAATTGGCAACATTTGTAGTATAAGAGCCTAGGATTAAATTATTTAAAGAATTATAAAAATGAATATTCATGAATACCAAGCAAAGATGATTTTGAGGCAATATGGTATACCTACTTCTACAGGAGTTGTAATATTGCAAAAAGAAGATATCGATAGGCTAATTGATGGTTTAGAAGCAGAAATATATGTGGTTAAAGCCCAAATCCACGCAGGTGGTAGGGGAAAAGCTGGGGGTGTAAAAGTTGTAAGAACTAAAGAAGAGGCAAAGAAAGCAGCACACGCAATGTTTGGCATTAACTTAGTAACTCATCAGACGTCAGCTATTGGGCAAAAGGTTCGCTATCTCTATGTTGAATCTGGGTGTGATATTTTAAAAGAATATTATTTTAGTGTCGTTTTTGATCGTAGTAATAGCAAGGTAACTTTTATAGCTTCTACTGAAGGTGGGGTAGATATAGAAGAAGTTGCTCATAATACTCCAGAGAAAATTATTAAAGTATCAGTTGATCCTGCAACAGGCATACAGCCATTTCATTGTCGTAGAATGGCATACAAGCTTGGTTTTAAGAATGAGCAGGCAAAACAAATGATGAAAATTGTTGAATCAACCTATCGAGCTTTTATAGCAACTGATGCTAACCAAATTGAAATTAATCCATTAATAACAAAAGCTGATGGTAGTTTATTGGCACTTGATGCCAAGATTAACTTTGATGATAATGGATTATTTAAACATCCTGATATTTTAAATATGCGGGATGATGATGAAGAAGATGCTCTTGAAATAAAAGCAGCTAGCCTTGGTCTTAGTTATGTTAAGATGGATGGTACTATTGGTTGTATGGTGAATGGGGCTGGGCTAGCTATGGCTACAATGGATATTATCAAGCTTTATGGTGCTGAACCGGCAAACTTTTTAGATGTTGGTGGTGGGGCTGATCGTGAGAAAGTAACGGAAGCACTAAAAATAATTTTATCAGATTCACATGTACAAGGGGTTTTAGTTAATATTTTTGGTGGTATAATGCGTTGTGATATAATAGCCGAAGGCATTATTGCTGCAGTGAAAGAGATTGGCATTACAGTTCCACTGGTTGTACGTTTAGCTGGGACCAATTTTGAATTAGGTAAAAATATTTTAGCAAATTCTGGTTTAAAAATAATTGCTGCAAATGATTTAGGTGATGCTGCTGTTAAGATCGTTGATGCAGTAAAATAATTCATATAAAAATACGGAAAATGCATATATGTCAATATTAGTTGATAAAAATACAAAAGTAATTTGCCAAGGTTTTACTGGCTCTCAAGGGACTTTTCATTCTGAGCAGGCAATCAGTTATGGTACTAAAATGGTAGGAGGGGTAACTCCTGGAAAAGGTGGAAATACTCATCTAGATCTACCTGTATATAATACAGTACATGAGGCAGTTGCAAAAACTAAGGCTACTGCCAGCGTTATTTATGTTCCACCACCTTTTGCTGCTGATTCAATTTTGGAAGCTATAGATGCAGGAATTAGTTTGGTAGTGTGTATTACAGAGGGAATACCGATACTTGATATGATAAAGGTCAAAAGGGCATTAATCGGATCAAAAACTAGATTAATTGGGCCAAATTGTCCTGGCATTATTACTCCTGATGAATGCAAAATCGGCATAATGCCTGGTTATATTCATAAGAGAGGTAGGGTAGGAATTATATCCCGGTCCGGTACTTTGACTTATGAAGCAGTAGCACAGACTACAGCTGTTGGTCTTGGTCAATCTACCTGTATTGGTATTGGTGGAGATCCAGTTAATGGAACCGATTTTGTTGATTGTATTGAAATGTTTTTACAAGATGATGAAACAGAATCGATTATTATGATTGGTGAAATAGGAGGGGATGCTGAGGAAAAGGCTGCTGAATTAATAAAAAGCTCAAAGATTAAAAAACCAATAGTTACTTTCATTGCTGGTGTTACTGCTCCTGAAGGTAAAAGAATGGGGCATGCTGGTGCAATTATTTCTAATGGACAGGGTTCAGCTGAAGATAAGTTGGAGGCATTGCAAAGTGCAGGTGTTACTATCACTAGATCGCCAGCTGATATTGGTAAAACTATGTTTGAACTATTAAAGAAGCTCTAAACCTTAGAGGTAATAACTGCAAAAGCTACAGAAATTGGGTAATCGTCTGAAATGGACAAGTGAATTTTGATTTGTCCAAATTTGTTTGGATTTTCAGGATGACAAATTTGGACAAAGGGCTTTCCTAAGGCATCATTTAGTATAGAGATGTCTTTAAATCGTAAACCCCGCCCAATTCCGATACCAAGGGCTTTGCTAACTGCCTCTTTCGCAGCAAACCTTTTTGCTAAAAAACAACCATATTGGTCTTTACTTAGAGAAGTTAGCTTTTGTATTTCCGTTTTAGAAAGAATTATGTTTACAAAACGCTGGTCATATAGGTTTAATATCCTTTCTATTCTTGGAATTTGTACTATATCTGTACCAACACCAATAATCATTTTTGTTCATCATCACTAGCATTATCATCAAATATTTGATCATCTAAATCAGAGTAGTCTTCAGTAACACAAAGATCTGAGCCGTTTGGTAAATAATCAAACTCTTCTACAGCAGTATCAAGGGAAGCATCAGTATTTTCTTCATCAATAGGATCGATTCTGCTTTTTGTTCGAAGACGTTTTAATAATTGTGCCTTTAGGGCTGGAATCGTTATATGGCCAGCAGCTATTTCACGTAATGCCAGTACAGTTGCCTTATCGCCTTTCACGTTATTAATAGTCATTTTACTACCAGAATTTATATCATTTGCTCTTTGAGCAGCTAAAGCTACAAGCTTAAATCTATCGTGAATTTTTCCAATACAATCTTCAATCGTTATCCTAGCCATAATACTCTCTTTTTAATTTTATAAGATATATATACAATAACGGATCAGTATAAAGTATAATTAGTAGATTTCAAGAATAGAATTTTCATTGCCTCTCTAGGGTAGTTTAAAAATCATAGATACAGGTGGAAAGATGTAAGGACACTACAAAGAATTGGGGAAAATATTATGTTTTTTTGAGCATTTCTTTATATAGATCTAAGGTTTTACTAAGCATTAAATCAAGGGAAAAATTATCGATGACTGCTTTTCTTGCTGCTTGTTGTATTTTGTTACCTTCATTAGTTTTGAGTATAGATAAGCAATGTTCGATTTTTTCTGCTAAATCAACAGCATCGTTTGGTTTGACATGAAATCCAGTTTTTTTATCTAATATTGTTTCAATAGCTCCACCTATATTTGTAGCAATTACTAGCTTTTCCATTGATTGTCCTTCAGTTATAGTGCGACCAAATGCTTCTGGCTCAATTGAAGTAGATATTACTATATCTGAAACACCGTAAAGGCTGAGCATATCAGCTTCATTACCAAAAATTTGAATTTTACTTTGTAGCTTCAATAAGTTTATAAGAGATTTTACTCGATTGGTAAAATTGGGATGTTTGGATAAATCTCCAACCATTAGACAGTAGAAATCTAGATGTTTTAATTTGCCAAGTGCTTCAACAAGGGTAAGATGCCCCTTCCAACTGGTCATTCTTGATGGTAACAATATTATAGGAGTATTGTTAGATATACCGTATTTCTTTTTATGTTTTAGTAACTTTTCTTCGGTAACATTTTTTGGATCAAAATAACTATAATCTACCCCTCGATATATTACAACAATTTGATCTTCTAGGATTTGATAATTAATTAATATATGGTGTTTTACAAAATTAGACACAGCTATGATCTTTTCGCCTTTGACCATGACGCTATTATAAAAATGTTTGAAAGGATTTGAGATGTTATAAATTCCGTGGAATGTTGTTAAGAATTTAGCGCCCGTAGCCTTTGCCGCCATATAACAACTCCAAGCTGGAGCTCTAGATCTTGCATGCACTATATCTACATTATATTCCTTAATTATTTCTGACAGAATTCTTGCGTTTTGCCATATTGTCAAAGGATTTTTAGTCGCACTATTCATAGAAATATGCGGCACTCCTGCTGCCACTAATTCTTCAACCAATGAACCACCAGATGAGACTACAATAACATTATAATCAACTTTTTTTAACATTTTAGCCACTTCAATTGTTCCTCTCTCTACTCCACCAGAGAATAAAGCTGGAACTACTTGCAAAATGGTGGGTTTATGATATCGTTTGGGTGAATCTGATGAAATCATTAATTTTTTACATAATTAATTTAAATGCATAAAATATATAATACAGAAAAGAAAAGATTTATCACTTACAATCATCACAAAAGTAGCAAAAAAAATATGCCATCGGTAATTTTTTTGCATGGCTTGATGTCGGGTATGAATGGTAAAAAGGCTATATTTCTTGAGAATTACTGTAAAAAACGTGATTATAATTTTATCACATTTGATAATTTTGGTCATGGAGAATCATCAGGTAGATTTCTAGATGAAACGATTGGATCTTGGCTTACAGGGGTTGAATTAGTTTTAAATAAACTTGTAGTGCAACCAGCTATTATCATAGGCTCAAGTATGGGTGGTTGGTTAGCCATTCTTGCTGCTATAAAATTTCCTAGTAAAGTTTGTGGTCTTGTTTGTATTGCTCCTGCCCTAGATTTTACAGAAACTATTTGGCAGAACTTAACTGAAATGCAAAAAACACAAATGCAACAAGAAAAATACCTTGAGGTTAGTGGGCGTAATTGCAACGATGAATATCCAATAAGTTATCAATTAATACTCGAAGCTAGAAATCACTTGTTACTAAACTCAAATAGTATTAATCTTCCGGGAGCTATACATTTAATTCACGGAATGCTAGATGAGGACATACCTTATACCATCTCAAATAACCTTGCAGAAAAAATTACTAGTGATATGGTAGTGATAAAATTGATAAAAGACGGAGTTCATACTCTTGTACGAGAATCAGATTTAGCTATAATAGCTAATTCTTTGGAAGAAATAATAAACTTATAATTAGAACTATAAATAAACATATATTTGCTAAAATAATTAAAGTTTCCGATTTTTTAAAAATATCGGAAGTAATAGATACGCTAGATCAAGATAGCTTGGTGATTTTTGATGTAGATGACGTACTTATCATGGATCAAGATGAATATCGCTTAACTCATCCTTATAGACGGCAATGGCTTGCTGAAAGCAAAAACCGTCTTACGAGAGAAGAAAGACATCTTTTATACAGTATTATTTTAAAAAATCGTACTATTCGCTTAGTGGACTATAATATAATTGATATACTAGATAGATTATGGAAGAGGCAAATCCCAACTATTGCTCTGACCAAATTATATACAGGGAAATTTGGTGTTATTGAGGATTTTATCAATTGGCGTCTTAAAGAGCTTAAAGGGGTAAATATAGATTTTATGAAATCTACTCCGATAAAAGAGGAAATATTAGTTGATGAATTAGATATTGGGGGTGGTATACCAACGATGAAAGAAGGTGTGATTTTTACAGCCGATGTTGATAAAGGTGCAGTATTAGAGAATATTTTACATAGAAAAAACTACTATCCTAAAACAATAATGTTTGTTGATGATCTTTTAGAAAATATTGAGTCAGTGGCAAAAATATGTAGCAAATTACAGATTAATTTTTATGGTTTTGAATTTGACGGAGCTTCTCTGATCCCGGAAGCAGAACTAGATAAAAAAAGTGAAAAAATTCGTTTTGAGATTTTGGAGAAGGAACATCGTTGGATACCAGATTTAAAACTATAATTATTTTTTTGTGTATATGCATTACTTCTTGCTATGCTATAGCTGAAGAACAAGAGAGTATTGGGGTAAAAGCTACTAAAGTACAAATGGCTGATTTATATAATGTTTTCAGTGTTATAGGACAATGTAAGAGTGGTATGAGCCGTGATTATTATGCAAATGTTTCTGGTAGACTTGATTTAGTATCTACTTCCCAAGGAGGTAAGATCCATCAAGGTGATGTTTTGCTTATTATTGACCAAGATTTAGCTGTGTCAATTAAGTCACAAGCGGAAGTCTCTTTAAGAAAAGCTATGGCTTCTTATAACCGTAACAAGGAATTATTTGCCAAAAAATATATTAGTAGTGATGTGCTAGAAAAATCTAATAGCGAGTTAGAAGAAGCTAGGCTTGCTTTTGCTAAAGCAATGAATAGTTACAACGATATGGTTCTTATAGCTCCATTTGATGGATATATTGGTATAATAAAATCCAAAATAGGGGATAAGATAAAACAAGGAGATTATCTTTTTAGCATTATTGCTCAAAACTCTACTACTGATAATATTTTAATGGAGCTACCTGAGGGGCTTTATAATCAGGTGTCAGAATCCACTAATTTAGTGATAACCGATAATAAGGGTGGATTAATTAATGGAAAAATTGCTGAAATCTCACAATATGTTTCAGATAATGGTACTATAAGTGCTAAAGTTATTATTGATTCTAATAGTAATATTGTGCATGGAAGCTATGTAAATATAGATCTAATTCTTAACAAACATAGGAATTTAGCTGTGCCTAATCAATCGGTACAGAGTAATAATAAAGGTGAGTATTTTGTATATAAAGTCAATGACAATAAGGTACAACAACTTTATGTTAAACTTGGCACTAGTTTAAATGGTTTAACAGAGATTATCTCAAGTGAAATTAAGGAAGGAGATATGGTGGTATTGGAAGGGATTACTAAGATTTATGATGGTAGCGTCGTCAAATTGTTAGATTAACCTGAATTCATATAACAGGTTACATTGTTAAGCATCAACCGCGAACGATGTCACCGAACTAAGATTAAATTAACAGAGGATTAAAATGGAATATATATTATTAGTTTGTAGTATCGTGGCAATTCTTATTATTGTACAGATGGTTAAGGTTGTACCACAACAACAAGCATGGGTTGTAGAAAAGTTTGGAAAATTTGATAAGGTTCTGCAGCCAGGATTGAATATTTTGATTCCAGTGATTCAGAGAGTAGCCTATAAACACACCCTGAAGGAAGAAGCTATTGATGTTACTGCTCAAACAGCCATTTCAAATGATAATGTTACGTTATTAATAGATGGTGTTTTATATGTAAAAATTGTTGATCCAGTCGCTGCATCTTATGGTGTTAATAGTCCATATTATGCTATCACACAGCTTGCACAGACCACCATGCGTTCAGAAATAGGAAAATTACCATTAGATAGGACTTTTGAAGAACGGGAAACGTTAAACATCGCTATTGTGTCTGCTATTAACCAAGCTGCAATGAATTGGGGGATACAATGTATGCGTTATGAAATTAAAGATATTCAGCCACCACAAACAATACTTAAAGCGATGGAATTACAAGTTGCAGCAGAACGTCAGAAACGAGCTCAAATTTTGGATTCAGAAGGCAATAGACAAGCAAAAATAAACCATGCAGAAGGTGAGAAGGCTCAAGTTGTATTAAATTCTGAAGCTTCCTATACTGACCAAGTAAATAGAGCTAAAGGTGAAGCTGAGGCAATAGGATTAGTAGCAATGGCTACTGCTAAAAGTATTGAAGTTATTGCCGCATCTATTCAAAAGTCTGGGGGTAATGACGCAGTATCTTTAAAAATTGCTGAACAATATATAAATGCTTTTGGTGAGTTAGCCAAAGATAGTAATACAGTAATTCTTCCGGCAAATCTTTCTGAACCAGGAAGTTTTATAACTCAAGCTTTAAGCATTTTTGATCAGCTAAAATCAGTGAGCAATAAAAAATTGTCTAAGGAATCTTCTATGAAGAAACAAACTAGTGCTAGTGAGTAATTACTTATTTAACTTGAATTCGACATAAAAATAATTATTATTCTAAGCATTTTCGAATGTCAACCCTAACAGGGACTATATTGATAACAAGTTATATCGAACTCAGGTTACAATAAATTTAGGAGAAAATTTAATGACATACGTGCCTATAGTAGTTGAACAAACCCCTAGAGGGGAAAGATCCTATGATATATATTCTAGGTTGTTAAAAGAACGTATCGTTTTTGTTTGTGGTCAAATTGAAGATTATATGGCCAATGTAGTGGTTGCACAATTACTGTTCTTAGAGGCAGAAAATCCAGAAAAAGATATTTTCATGTATATTAATTCTCCTGGTGGTGTTGTAACTTCTGGTTTGGCAATTTACGATACTATGCAATATATTAAACCTAAGATTTCTACGCTTTGTATAGGACAGGCTTGTTCAATGGGTTCTATGTTACTCACTGCTGGAGAGAAAGGTATGCGTTATGCTCTGCCGCATAGTCGTATAATGATCCATCAACCGTCAGGTGGTTACCAAGGGCAGGCGACAGATATAGAAATTCATGCTAAAGAAACCATGAAATTAAAAAGAATGCTCAATAACTTGTATGTCAAACATACAGGACAAGAACTAGATTCTATTGAAAAAAGCATGGAACGTGATAATTTCATGGATCCCGAAGTAGCTAAATCATTTGGACTAGTTGATGAAATTATCACCGATAGAGCAAAAATCTTAGTAAGAAAATAGTTTAAAAGGTTATTAGATGTTATGGATTCCCGCTTACGCGGGGAATGACATTGTACTGAGTCTTGACTCTATTCCATTGACAATGCTCCTATTAGTGGCAGTTCATCATTATAATTAGGACAATAAATCTCTTCGCAAGTAGTATTCCCTATATATTTTTTTACTCCTGTATGATTCATTTGTTCATCAAATAATATTAATTTTTTGAGATCTTCGTTTATATAAGTTTTATAAGCAACTAATCTGACATCATTTCTACAATCTTTTGCTTCATAAATACCAGGTTTTAATTGCTTAATGCCATTTTCAGCATTTTTTCTTGAAGTCAAACCTTTTCCTAGAATGTTCTCCCACTTACTAAGATCATCTAATTTTAAACTAGGATCAATAGCAGCGTATAAATTAGGAAATATATTAATTGCATCTAATAACTTAATTTTAGTCTCTGCATTGATTACCCACCCAGCATCTTGATCTTTATTAACTGGATTTATCGATTGTTCTAAAAGAATTTTTTTACTTAATTTGAAATATTTGTCTATTTCTTGAGGGTCATAGCTATCAATTATATCATCATACGAAGGCAAAGTTTGTGGTGGTCTAGTTTTTTCTTTTGGGACTCTTTTTTCTATCTGTAACTCTTCGTCATTACTTAGAGTTATTTCATCCAGTTCTTTATCTTCAATTTCCGCTTGTTTTTCTGGATACGATTCCTGAGGATTATCTAAAAGTTCCTTATAAGCTTCTAAAATGTGTTTGTGAAATAAGTATAAAGGATCGTTTGATTTATAGGATATAGCTAGATCTATATATTTTAAGGCAATGTCATAATTGCAACCACTAGAATATAATACTGATAGCTTATAAAACAGTGCTGATGTTATATCAGAATCAAGCTTTTTTATAATTGCACTGACATTCTCAACACGATTATCTAATAACAATCTAGCTTCTGCCTGAAATTCAAGTGAGATTTTGTTAAACTCTGCTTTTTTCGCTATTACCTCATTTTTTAATATTGACCTATAATATTCTATGTATTTTTCATCATTTAATGATATAGCCAATTTAAGATTGGTAATAACTATATTGTGCTTATCTGTATAACAAAAATCTTTTATTAATTGCAAATCAGTATATTTCTGGTTATTTAAAACATCTTTAATCATCTTTATACAAGGTAACGCATCTGGATGTTTATTAAATAGATCATCTGCTTTTTTATACTTTCCTGTTCTAATGTATAGACTATATAAAATAGTGACAGCAGCTTGATCAGGATTATGTCGACAATATTTTTCAAAATAATTTATAGCTTCTAAGTGTTTATTCTCAGCAATTAGTATCATCCCGTTATTCCAGTAATGATTGGCTTGTAATACTGCAAAATCTTGTTGTTTATCAATCTCATGAAGTTGAGAAGGGCCTATTAGAAAAGAGCGTATTAGTTGATCTGCAATGTTTAAAAAATATTTTGCCTCTTCTATATTATGAATATTAATAAAATATTGTGTTAAGTTTTGGGAAAGTATTATTGATTCTTTAAAGAGTTGCTTATTACGAATTACTTGTAAAGTATCTTGATCCATTGATCCAATAACTTTGGTAAAATCAAGAAACAATTCAATCAATAGTGTTGTGCTCTTATCTATAAAACCTATAATTAATAGGAAAGACTCTTTTATACACTGTATATCCTTAGGTGTTACTTTGTCTTCTGATTTATATTTGTCTTCTGATTTATAGTTGTGTAAGTTTAGTAATGCTTCGGCATAAGACGTCCATACATTTTCACTTTGACCTATATTTAAACTATTTTTGGTAGAGATTACTTTTACTATATTATCATTTGGCTTCTTAAATGTGATCCTTGGATCAGTTGGATGAATTTTACCAATTTCAATATTGCCATAGTCTCTAATAAATTTGGCAAATGGTTTGTTGTATGTATACTGCCCCCCTCCCTTCTTCTCTTGATAAGAACATAAATTAACAAGCAAAGCTTCTGTTGTTAGTTCTTTTATATTAGTTTCCACAGTTCCCACAGTTCCCAACATTCCTTTCTTAATTAGTGCCATTAACACGTCAGGATGAGCATTAGAACAAATATTTTCTATAAACTCTTTATCACTTTGTCTTGTTGGAAGTGATTTAAGTGAATTAAGATTTATTTGAATTTCTCTTTGTGGTAAAAGCTGAAATTTTTTTTTGCTCATATAATTTGCATCTAATTAGTTAATTATTAATCCGTTATAAACGGATTAATAATTAATGCAATAACTTTTTTGCATTAGAAGTCTAATTTTGACAACTATATATAAAATCCTTAATTATCGGTACAATAAACTGTTTGAATTTGCTACCACTAAATAAGCCGTAATGCCCAACTCCCTTTTGTAAATGATATTTTTTCATTGTCATAGGAATACCGGAACACAAATCTAATGCAGCTTTAGTTTGTCCAACCGCAGCTATATCGTCATTCTCGCCTTCGATACCTAGTAAAGCACAATTTGTTATATTTTTTAAATGAACTTTACGATTTTTTGAGACAAATTCATCTTTGGCAAGAGCAAAATCTTTAAATACTTCTTGTATTGTTTGGAGATAGAATTCTGATGTTATATCCATAGTGGCTAAATATTCATCATAAAATTTTATGGTATGATTAGCTTTTTCAAGGTTGCCATCTAGCAAATTTTGTAGTAAATCCAAATGCGAATTAATATGCCGAGTAATATTTAAACTGATAAAACCCATAAGTTGTAAAAACCCTAGATAGACATTTCTTCCGTAACCAGGATAGTTAAAGGGGACGGATGTAATCATCATTTGGCAAAACCATTGCATGCTTTTATGGATTGCAAACAAGTCAACATCTGTAGGATTAAGCCTTGCATCAATAGGTCCACCTATCAGAATCATTGACCGCGGCACATTTACATCATTATTTGCAGACATTATACTAATGGCAGCTAGAAGGGGGACTGTTGGTTGGCATACTGCCATAGTGTGCAGATTTGGTCCTAGAAACGTCATAAACTCAATTAAGTAGTCTATAAAATCATCTAAGTTAAATTTACCAAGTTGATTAGGTATAGTGCTTGCATCAAGCCAATCTGTAATATATACATCTGCATAGGGGAGCATTTCAGTTACAGTGTCCCTAAGTAAGGTAGCATGGTGTCCTGACATTGGAGCAATTATTAATAACTTTGGCATTTCTTGCTTAATACCAATTTTGCTAAAATGCTTTAATTGACAAAATGTTTTAGTAGCAACTGTTTTTTCTTTAACAACATAAGACGTACCATCAATAATACATTCATTAATGTTAAATTCTGGCTTCTTGTATGTTCTAGTCATCCTTTCAGCAAGTGTCAAATATGCTAACATAACGTGAGTATAGCCGCTATCTTTTACAGGATTATTACTATTTTTAAACCACTGCTCTAAAATTTCTATGTTTGCTCGCATTGGAATAAGCATAGTTTTAAAGCCTTCTAGTGCATAATAAAGATTATTAGAACTGCCATTATGCATAATATTTGTCCTTTAGAAGTCTGTTTATGCTTTAATTTTATATAATTAAGTGTTAATAATATACTCAAATACTGCAATATTCAAATGATTTACCCCAATTTGGGATAAGAATTGATAAATTCTTATCCCGAATTTGCGTATTTGAGTATACTGCTCGTAAATGAAGAGTTGGTAGACGAAGGTCAACTTCAAGAAGAGCTAGGAGTGTCAAAGTCGAGCAGCGGAGCGTACATTAGTACGTGAGCAGCGGAGATCTTTGGTCGCGGGAACGCCAATTCTTGAAGTTCTACCTAAGTATATTAGTGCTAATGAATTATTATGATAATATAAAGGTGATGCATAAAAAAATTGTGGCGATTATTGGTAGACCCAATGTAGGGAAGTCTACGCTCTTTAATCGTTTGGCTATCAGGAAAAAGGCTATCGTACATGATCTCCCGGGGGTAACACGTGATCGAAAATATGCTGATGCTCAAATTGGACCATTCGATTTTACGGTAATTGATACTCCTGGTTTAGAAGAAGTGGAAGGTGCGAAATTAGAATATAGAATGATGCAGCAGACTGTAGAAGCCATTCTAGAAGCAGATTTACTATGCCTTATGGTGGATGGCAAAAATGGTGTATTACCGGAAGATAAGTTTTTTGCTAATTTTATCAGAAAATATGATAAAAAATCTGTGTTGATTGTCAATAAATGTGAAGGACGGTTTGATTTTGCTAAAGAATACTACAAGCTTGGTTTTGATAATGTAGTGCCAATTTCTGCAGAACATGGTGTTGGTATGGCAGATTTACACGATGCAATAACTGAAAAATTAGGAGATGAGGAACTAGAGGAAGAATTAATCGACCCAATAAAGGCTGACTATATACAAATAGTGGTGAGTGGTAGACCAAATGCAGGAAAATCTACTTTTATTAATAGTATTATTAATAATGAAAGATTGTTAACAGGACCTGAAGCCGGTATAACAAGGGAATCTATAGAAATTGATTGGCTATATAATGATAATAAATTTAAATTAATTGATACGGCTGGTCTAAGAAAAAAGGGAGCTATTAACAAGTCCTTAGAAAAATTATCAGCTTCTGATACTATTAATAGTATTAAGTTTGCTAATACTGTTATTCTGATGGTTGATGCACAAATGAATTTGGAGCAACAAGATCTAAATATTGCTAGTTATGTTATAGAGCAAGGCAGAAGCCTGCTTATAGTAGTTAATAAGTGGGATTTAATTGAAGGGAAAAATAGAGATAAATTTAAGGAAGAATTTCTTTATAAGATGGAAACCAATCTACCACAAGTTAAGGGAGTATCGATAATATTCATATCAGCCTTAAAAAAGCAGAATATTAATATGGTATTAGATGAGGCTATAAAAGTTTATACTTTATGGAATAAAAAAATTGCTACTAGTAAACTGAATAATTGGTTAGGTTTTGCACTCGAGCAACATCCTCTGCCCTTACAAAAAGGTGGTAGACGTGTTAGAATTAAATATATGACCCAAACAAAAACTCGCCCACCAACTTTTAAATTATTCTCTAATAATCCTGAGAAAATTACGGATAGTTATACTAGATACCTTGTAAACAACTTGCGGGAAGCTTTTAATTTACCCGGTGTGCCAATAAGATTTACTTATACTAAAACTGAGAATCCATATGTAAAGTCATAGGTCTAATGTAAGTAGAGTCAATTAAATTTTATTCAGAAGATAACCAATTATTTTGAAAAAGAGTTTATCATGAATAAGGGATAGTACTACTTCTATGGTAATTAATATTATAATGATCCATTCAAGTCTAGTTGAGTGTTTATAGTTTAAGTCATTTGACAAAATGTTATAGAGTTCATGGATCATGTTCAGTCGATGGTTAAGAATATTCTGACGAATTTGAATATCTTGAAACTCTGCAGTCATTAAGTATAAAGGTTTATAACTAGGACGACGCCAAAAAAATTCAGGAGTATCTAGTATATCGCTGTGTAAATTAATGGAATATCGTTCGTTAAATAATATGCCAATTTGTTGAGATATTTCCTTTTTTGAAAGTGATACACTGCCAGTGCTGGCTAGTTCTTGTTGAATTGGCGTTGTTTTTACAATTAAATTACTTACTGATTTTTCTAGTACACTAAGCTTAACTGACTGAGCTAAAGCATGCGATATAGATAATTTTATAAAAGTTGATTTATCTGCTAGAATGATTTGGTTTTTTTCTTCATCTATAAAGGTTTTACCTGTAGTTTTATCATAATCAAAATAAATAAAGTCAGACATTATCTCGTCAGTTTGATTAGCTTGCAGAGCTACTATATCGTCTAGAATCATTTTCTCTTGGCTTTCTTCAGCTCCCCATATAGTAACACAGCCAAATGGGAAAAAGAAAACATCTATAGGGTCTAAGTTTTTTACTTGTTCTTTTTGAATATATAGTACATCATCAAAGTGTTTAGGTTCAAGACCAATCTTATTGAGATTTATTACTAAGTCATTCATCTTATATTCAGAAGTCGTACAGTAGGAAGCACATCTCATATAATAAATAATTTATAGCAAACAACTATTGCATCAGTATAATATAGTATTATAAAACTTATTAAAGTCAATTAAAATATCATAGTTGGTAATTATGTATGAAATATTAACAAATAGAGCAATTATTGAAGTTGTGGGTGATGATGCGATGAATTTTTTGCATAATTTGACAACTAATGATATAAAAAATAATGATTATTGTTACAGTTATGCTCTAAATAATCAAGGAAGGTATTTATTTGATTTTTTTGTATTAAAACTATCAGCAACAAGGTTTTTTATTGATATAAATGTTAATCAGTCTGATTTATTTAAAAATCACTTAGTGCAGTATAAATTACGTGCTAAAATTGAAGTGAACGACTTAACTAACATCTATCAGGTTATTTACTCAAAACAACAGTTGGAATTTAATGGATACAAAGACCCTCGTTATGATCAACTCGGTTTTCGTTCCATTGTTAGTAAAGATGTACCAATAACTACAGGAACAGCAGGACTATACCTGCAAGATAAATATAATTTTGCCATAGTTGATGGGTATGAGGATCTAATTTTCAACAGATCCATTCCGGTCGAATATGGCTGTGAGGAATTAAACGCTGTAAGTTACACTAAGGGTTGCTATATTGGACAGGAAGTTATTTCTAGAACAAAATACCAAGGAGTAGTAAGGAAAAAAATATTTAAATTATACTCTCCTTCCCCTTCGAATTGGCTCCGTAAAACTGTGGGGGATTCGCGTGCTCACGTACTAGATGTACGCTCCGCTCACTCACCCCTTGTTTTACGTTCCAATTCGAAGGGGAAGGAGAGTATATCTGCTACTACAGACAGTTTAGATATCTCAAAAGATAATGAAATTATGGCAAATAATACAAAAATTGGTACAATATGTTCGATTTATCAGAACATGGCAATAGCTTTAATTAGAGTGGACGACTATCATGTATCGCAAAACACAGTTATTACTGTAAAAAACTTAACCGTTTCTTTGGTTGTTCCACCTTGGCGTTACAGATAACTATTTTGTTATTGCGAGGAGTCACTTTTGACAGTTGTACTCCTAGAACCTAAACGGGTTAGCTATAACTTGGTCATTACTTGGTTACTTTTTTGATTATTATGGTAGAGTGTTGTCGTGTTTTGCCCAATTCAGGTAATTGTGGCTGTACTGGAGTTAAACCTAATTTCTCATAACCACCACATATTCTCACAATGTTCTCCAACTCTTCTAATGCTGTACTACTTGCATCTGCTGTTTTCTCTCGTTGATATTCTGTTGCATGGGTATCATAATGTTTTCCTACAAACTGACTTGCTAGATCAGGATATAGCTCAGCAAGTTTGTGCAATGATTTTCTTTCTTGGGCTAGTAAGTTAGGTAATGATTGTAATTTAGCAGTTGTCCGCTCAAGAGTCTCATAATCAAAATACTCGGACAATCCAACTTCCAGCTCTTCAATGGTTGGTAGGGCAGTTTTTATATTTTCTGGCAAGCTTTCAGTCAACTTATATTCAGCAAGACCAATTGGCTTAGTAATGTCCCGTAGTGCATATTCGGCTTTGATTTGTTCTCCTTTATCCTTACAAAGAATTAAGCCTATAGATGGATTATCAGTTGAATGTTTTAATTGTTCATCAACAGCTGATAAGTAAAAATTTAATTGTCCTACATCACGAGGAGAAAATTTACCTGCCTTGAGCTCAATAATTATAAAGGCTCTAAGATGCAAATGATAGAATAACAGATCAATATAATAATCTTCATTTCCTATTGATAATTTATATTGTCGTCCCACAAAGGCAAAGCCTACTCCAAGTTCAAGAAGAAATTTTTCCATATGAGAAACTAACGCTTTTTCAACTTCTCTTTCATGTGCTTCATTGCCTATGCTAAGGAAGTCAAAAATATATGGATCTTTTAGAGTATGATGGGCTAAATCTGACTGCGGAGATGGTAATTTATTTTTAAAATTTGTTATAGCTTGACTCTGACGTTTATGTAGAGCTAATTCAATTTGCATAACCATTACATTTCTTGACCAACCATATGTAATAGAGTGCTTAATATAAAAAAGACGAATCTCTTTATCTATTACCTTATCTAGTAAAGTAATATTATGATACCATGTTAATTGTGCAAGTACCTCTTGCACAAATGTAGGTTCAGGATATTCTTTAGCAAATTGTCGCATATATTTAAGGTTTCTAGTGCTAAATCCTTTCATTTCAGGAAAAGCAGATATTAAATCACGACTAAGTTTGTCAATTATTTTAGTTCCCCAGGCATGTTGCTCTTGACGAGTCAAAATCTCGCTACCAATATGGTGATATAAAATTATCAGCTCTTTATTAACAGATCGTGCTGCTTGATAGCGACTTGTAGCTACACGGACTTTTAACTGTTCTAAAAACTCTTTATATTCTGTAGTTATAATATTTTTATCCATGGTATTTCTATTAATTTATTGATTACCTAACTTAATTACTATAACTTCAGCTCTAGATAATGATAACTCTTTAAAAAAATGTGGGCAAGAGTAATGTATTGAGGAATGAAAAAAAATAAGCAACCTTGCAAAAATAATGAAAATTGTTATTAGTGGAACATAAAAATCTGTTATATTTATTATATATAGTTAACCCTAGGAGGACACAGTATTAGTAGCAATGAGAAAGAACAGCAAGATACCATATGAGTAAGATTATATTTTTAAATGGATGTGGCTCTGCTGGTAAAACATCTATCGCAAGAGCAATACAGTATTTAAGTAAGGATTCTTGGCTTACTTTTGGCATAGATACTTTTATTAGTATGACACCATTACCATGCTCATCTGATGATAAACCGAATGTTAGATACTTTTCCTTCATTCCGGGGACAAATGATCGTGGACCAACCATGCGTGTTGAAACTAATCCAAAAGGTGAACAGCTCTTTGGTATCATGCCAGATTTTGCCAATCTACTTGCAAGTCGTAACAATAACCTTATCATTGATGAAGTCTTATTTGAAGATGATTGCCTCAAATCTTATATAAAAAGCTTGAATGGCTATATTGTCTATTTTGTTGGAGTTTTTTGTGATCTTTCAGTGATGCAGGAGCGAGAAATTTTACGCTGTGATCGTGCTATAGGTTTATCTAATGACCAAATAGATAGAGTCCACGTAGGTAGCCTGCGAGAATATGATTTAACAGTTGATACTACGAGCAAGTCACCTTTTGAGATTGCCAAGCAAATTCTGATTTTTGTAGAGGAGAATCCTGCACCACAAGGTTTTATAACTATGCATGAGAGATTACAGTTATGACGCTTCCCTTAAAACCTTTTTATTTTTTACGTCATGGTGAAACAGATTGGAATCGACACCATATTTACATGGGTTCGCAGGATATTCCTCTTAATCAAACTGGAGAAAACCAAGCACGGGAAGCCTCTGATATTCTTGGAAAAAAGGGTATAAAGCATATTGTTACAAGCCCGCTTATGAGAGCATACAGGACTGCTGAGATCGTCAATGAAAAGCTAAAGGTTGATATTACAATTGTCCCGGAGTTAGCAGAATGTTGTTGGGGTGAATATGAAGGCAAGTCCGTTGATGATAATATTGGGAAAAGATGGCGAGATGGCAATACTCACCAAGGAGCAGAATATGTAAATGATTTTGACAAGAGAGTTTTGTGTGCTTTAAATAGTACGCTCAGCTTTCAAGACCCCGTTTTAATTGTTGCACATAGTGGAGTTTATTATGCTATCCAAAGACTTTTAGGATGGCCAATTATACATCTTAAAAATTGTTCTGCTATTTTTCACAGTCCACCAATCGGACAAAGTCAATTATGGTCTATATGTGAACTAAGTTAACCTCAGGTTAGTTGTGAGGAGGAGATTTATGAGTAATATCAAAATTCGTTACTGTGCAATGGAGGACCTCTCTTGCATGTTGCCTCTCATGGAACAACTTGGGTATAGGTCTTCAGAGGATAGAAAAATTGATCATTATTATGAAGTTATAGCCAAGAAAAAATAAGATAAACCTTGTTACAGGATATGTTATGAATATTCATTTTGAAAAAGCTAACTTAAGTCATAAAGACACTATTTTTAACTGGTTAAAAGAACCCCATGTTCAGGAATTTTGGGATAATAGCCAAGAACATAAAGATGATATTTTAAATTTCATCAACGGTCGTATAAAACCTTCAAGTTACGCAGATGGTCTATACACATATTGGATTGGGTGTATCTATAACGAACCTTATTGCTTGGTCATGACACTACAAGAAAAGCAGGAATATTCTATACCACTACTCAAAAAAGCTTATCTTTCAAAGCATGGTCACACCTATAGCATGGATTATACCATTGGTAATATAGCCTATTTTGGCAAAGGATTAGGGGCAAAGACTTTAGAAGTATTTATTGATTTTATTAGAAGTAGTTATGATAGCCAAGTTGATACTTTTTTTATCGATCCAGATGTCACAAATCCAAGGGCTAGACATGTTTATGAAAAGGCAGGATTTAAATATATCGATGATTTTATTATGGAAGGAGATGGTGTATTTGCTGGACGCAAAACACATTTTTTAGTAAAGCGATTGTAATCAATGGTACAAATTAATACCAAAATAAAGAATACAGTAAAGTTTCAGGAAAATATTTTAATCCGGCTTGCTGAAACTACTGACATCTCATCATTTGTCGCTCTGTCATATAAAAAGCGTCGTGCTTATGAAAAAGTTCAGCCACAGTTTTGGAAATATGCCGGTCCTGAAGCTGAGAAATCTCAAAAGCAATGGTTCGAAGAGTTATTGAGGTTAGACGATCACATTATGCTAGCTGCAGTTTACAAAGAAAAAATATTAGGTTTCATCATCGGTAGATTAATGTCAGCACCAAAAGTCTATAACCCGGGTGGACTAACGCTTATGATCGATGATTTTTGTGTGGAAAGTAAACACGATTGGAATTCTATTGGTCAGAAATTGATTAAGGAAATCAAGAAACTCGCAAAAACTAAAAATGCTACTCAGTTTCTTGTCGTTTGTGGTGCATATGACGAACCCAAACGTAATTTCCTTAAAAGCATGGGCTTAACTGTAGCTTCTGAATGGTATGTGGGAAGAATTATGTGATTACAGGAATGAATCATGTTACTTTAGCTGTAGTTTGATCAGTCTTGTGAGTTTTTTCGTAATACTCTGCTGCTTTAAATAATTATTTTTTTAATATCATGGATTCACGTATTAAATGGTAATACTTGCGTTTGCCCGCCTCTTGTTTGTTGTTTCCATTCTTCAAATCATTATGGGTATACTCCCCAAATCTAACTTAAAACAATGGAAATCAGTTGTGTTTATTATGAATTGTATTATAATAAACTATTTAGAGGCTTTATTTTAACCTGGGGTTATCTTAAGGCACGAATATTACTGACTTTAAATTAACCTACTCCAATTCGGGATAAGAATTAACTAATAGACTTGCTGCATAAATCAAAGATAGTTGAGGGATTTTTAGGAGAAACGAAGCCGAGCACCGCAGCGTACACAGACGTACGTGAGGAGCGGAGGCGAGTTTCGACGACAAAATCACCAACTAGATTGACTTATGCAGTAAGTCTAATTCTTATCCCGAATTCGCGTGACTACGTGGAATGACACCCTAGGCCTAGGCTATTAAACCGATGTCTTACATCGATATTTGAGATTAAATTAGTAGATTTAAGGACGGTTATGTATAGAAACTTTATTATTATAATCTTATCTTTCATGCTTACAGGTTGTCTGCCAGCTGTTTTTACTGCAGCAACTACCTCTACTCTTGCAGTTGCAAAAGATCAATCAATTGCGGAGACAATTGATGACGTAAAAATAGCTACAAAAATCAAAGCTTCTTTTATAAAAAATAATTTCAGGGAATTATATACTAAGATTAAGGTTGAGGTAAATCAGGGTAGGGTACTACTGACTGGAATCATAGACAAAAAAGAAGATGCATTAAAAGCTGTAGAAATTGTGTGGGGTGAAAAAGGAGTTTGTGAAGTTATTAATGAACTAATAATAGATAAAAAAAGTGATCATTTTGACTTAGTGCAATATACTAAAGATGCTATGATTACTAGTCAGATCAAGGCTAGAACTTTTGTTAACCGAGATATAAAATGGGTAAATTATACCATTGTTACAGTGAATGATATAGTATATATATTTGGTATAGCAAGGTCTGAGGAAGAATTAGAAAAAGTTACTTCTATTGCTTCCCAGATTAATGGTGTGGCAAGGGTTGTCTGTCATGTTAAAATAAAAGAAACTGAAGAAAATGATAATAAATAATCTCAATTCGATATAACTTGTCATATCAAATTCAGGTTAAATATGATATAAATGAAAGTGAAACTTAGATATATTCTTTTGTTGCTAGTTTATTGTATAGGGCTTAGCTCTTGCTCTACTAAGCCTAGTCTATATCGTAAATTATCGCAGGAAGATCCTAAAAATGTTCATTATAAGGGGCATTATAAGATAGGTAAAAAATATACTATCAAAGGTAAGACTTATAAACCTAAGGAAGATATTAATTGCAACCAAGTAGGTATAGCATCTTGGTATGGTTCTAAGCATAAATTTCATGGAAAAAAAACAGCAAATGGTGATACATATAATAAACATATGCTAAGTGCAGCCCATCCTAGTTTGCCATTACCTAGTTTGGTTAAAGTGACTAACTTAAGTAATAATAAATCTCTTATTCTTATGGTTAATGATCGCGGTCCTTTTAAAAAGAACCGTATTATAGATGTTTCGGAAAAATCTGCTGAAATTTTAGGATTTAAAAAACAAGGTACAGCAAAGGTTAGAGTACAATATATGCATAAGGAGACTAAAGAATTTTTGAATAATATTGCTTTAAAGCCTAAGGAAAATTGTATTGCAAAAAAGAAAGTAGCCAATCCTAAATGTAGCGTTAATTGTCATATTAAATTAGTAAATCTAAAACATAAATTGGCAGTTAACCCTTGATGATTTTTGTATTATAGTGTATTCCCAAATTGGAAAACCAATTCTTCAAGCTTTTATAGGAGTATACATGATTGTTTTTGGGAAATATAAATTAAATAGTCCTCAGTATCTTGAGTCTTATAGGAAGATGTTGTTGCTTAGAAGATTCGAAGAAAAATGTGGGCAGTTTTATGGTATGGGTCTAATAGGTGGGTTTTGTCACTTATATATTGGACAAGAAGCGATAATTACTGGTGTGGATTTAGTAAAACAGCTTGGTGATAGTACTATTACCAGTTACAGGGATCATGCTCATATTATTTCAGCAGGGACTGAAGCAAAATACGTATTAGCAGAACTGATGGGTAAAGAGACTGGTTGCTCGAAAGGTAAGGGTGGTTCAATGCATCTGTTTGACGTAGAAAACAAATTTTACGGTGGACATGGTATTGTAGGGGCTCAAGTACCTATAGGTACTGGTCTGGCTTTTGCTGAAAAATATCGAAATACTAATAATATATGTTTTACTTTCTTGGGAGATGGGGCAGTTAATCAAGGTCAAGTATATGAAGCTTTTAATCTAGCAGCATTATGGCACTTACCTGTAGTTTATATTATTGAAAATAATCAATATTCAATGGGTACTTCAGTAGCTCGTTCTACCTTTATGACTGACCTTTACAAGAAAGGGGAGTCATGTGGTATTACGGGATTTAGACTAAATGGTATGTCGTTAGAGTCAGTTTATGATTATGTTCGGCAGGCTGCGGAGTTTGTTAGAAATGATGGTGGACCAATAATATTAGAAATGGATGCTTATCGTTACAGAGGACATTCAATGTCTGATCCAGGTAAATACCGTAGTAAGGAAGAAGTGGAAAACTATAAAGAACAGGACCCATTATCACAAGTGAAAAATATAATTCTGGCTAATAAATATGCTAGTGAAGAGCAGTTAAAAGAAATTGAGAAAGAGGTTAAAGAGGTCATTGCAGAAGCAGTTGAGTTCTCAGAAAGATCGGCATTACCGGATGAAGAAGAGCTATATACGAATATTTACGTTGAATGAGTAGAAACATGTTACAAACGACAGTACGGGAAGCCTTACGTGCAGCAATGCAAGAAGAAATGTTAAGAGATGATAGAATCTTTATTATGGGAGAAGAAGTTGCTCAGTACCAAGGAGCGTATAAGATAACCCAAGGGTTATTAGAGCAGTTTGGTTCAAAAAGGGTAATTGATACGCCAATAACAGAACATGGTTTTACTGGTGTGGCTATTGGAGCGGCATTTGCGGGGCTTCGTCCCATTGTTGAATTCATGACATTTAATTTTGCTATGCAAGCAATGGATCAAATAGTTAACTCTGCAGCTAAAACTCATTATATGTCTGGTGGAACTATTAAATGTCCAATAGTATTTCGTGGACCAAATGGGGCAGCAAGTCGAGTTGCTGCCCAACATAGTCACAATTATACAGCTTGTTATAGTCATATTCCGGGGCTTAAGGTAGTAGCTCCCTATAGTGCAGAAGATCACAAAGGGCTTCTAATGACTGCTATTCGTGACGATAACCCGGTTGTTTTTCTAGAAAATGAAATTCTCTATGGTCATAGTTTTGAAGTCCCAGAAATAATAGAACCAATTCCATTTGGTCAGGCTAAGAAACTTATTGAAGGTGATGATGTCACAATAGTAACATTTTCTTTGCAAGTTAAGTTGGCTTTAGATGCAGCAAATAGCTTGTATGATAGTGGTATTAACTGTGAGGTAATCGACCTAAGAACTATCAAGCCCTTAGATATAGAAACTATATTAGAGTCGGTTAAAAAAACTAATCGGTTGGTTGTTATAGAGGAAGGCTGGTTTTTTGCAGGTGTTGGTGCAACTATAGCTAGTATGGTAATGAACCAAGCATTTGATTATCTAGATGCTCCTATAGAGATTATCTCGGGTAAGGATGTTCCTCTACCATATGCTATTAATCTAGAGAAATTAGCACTGCCAACTATAGAAGATGTTATTAGTGCTGTGAAGAAAGTGTGTTATACTAGCTAGACTTCAAGAATTAAGGTCGTCAGTTTAACCACTACCGATATCATTCCCGTGTGGATCACTAGTATGTTATTCCCTCGTAGGCGGAAATCCATAATATCTAATAGCCTTTGCAGGCTATTTTTTGGATTCCCGCTTTTAGCTAGGAATGGCATCTTTCTGCCATTTAATAGTTTGGTGATGTATTTAGTAATATACTAATAATTTGGTCGATAAGATCAGAGTTAGCATTAATGTAGTCTTCAGTTAACTTTAATAACGCAAGCAGATTGGCTTTAGAAGCATTATCCATAGCACTTGTCTTTTTATCAAGTTCAAATTGTAGGCGGCAGGAATTACCATAAATTTCCCCTAATTCAGCATTATACAAACCTTGAGCTTGCATCATTCCGCTAATCAAATTAGCTTTTAGTATCCAACCAATAACCCCTGATTTACATAAATCTTTCGACTCTATGCCTAGTTTTGTCAATCCTGTACCAAGTGATATGAGTACGATATCTTTTTGAGTTAGTGTATCATCTAGTTCATAAGCTAAATTAGCAGCTGTCAACTCAGGATTACTGGCAAACATACCCCCATCTACTTGATAACTGCTGTTATTATACGCATTAGTTAGAAGCTTTGGTGCAAAGAATATAGGGGCAGCACTGCTAGCTGCTGCAATATTACTTATCAAAAAATCATTATTAGGGTCTTTAAGTGCCTGCTTTCTAGTCCACACCTGTGGTAAATTAGTATCCAAATTATAGGAAGTAACAGCCGTAGGGTTTATTAGTTGGCTCATCCTAGTATTACCAAAAAGCCCTATTAATATCTTGTCATATTGACTCCGATCGTATTTTGGTCCCCAAAGACCAAAACCAGTATATATTTTTCTAAACATGGAAGCGTAAAAAATATCTTTAGACTTTTGCATATATAGATCTAAAATGTCAGAAGCTTTATATTTTGGCTGTCCTGATTCATTAGGTGTAGCGAGAGCTAATACCACAAGTCCACCTGTAGAAGTACCTACCATAAGGTCGAATAATTCACAGGCAGGTTTACCACTTCGATTTTCAAACTCTGCAACAATACGTGCTGGTATAATACCCTTAACCCCACCGCCATCTATTGATAGTATTCTAACAGCTTTCTTTTTATTTTTAAGAATAGATATATTTTTTGTTACTAAAGGACATGAGTTGGCAGAAATTACAGGAGAGTCCTTTTTGCTATATTGCACCTGTTTTCTAGGAGTACAAGCAGTAAATACTACTAATATAAGTAAGAATATCATGACATTTTTCATAATAACCTAAGAATATTTAATTAATTTATAAAAGTTAAGACTTAATTTTGTATACACTATAAAATACATATACTCAAGTGATTTGAGGAATTAGATTTGAAAATGAATGGTGAGCATGCGAATCCATGATATTTTCAAAAAACAATTCGTAGGAGCAGAAAAGTATATTTCGTTATCAAGAGAATTCAGGTTATATTATTCTATATTTTTATTGCCCTGACCATCAAGACCTTTAGTTCCATCCAGCTTTGCATTAACTAAAGATATTTTACTAACAAAGGCTTTAATGAAATTAACATTTGTTAAATCAGTATCATTAAAATTTGTATTATAAAGTTTGGCAGATTCTAATTTGCTACCGATAAGCGATGATTTACTAAAATCTGTGTTATTTAGATTTGCCATAGTTAAGTCAGTATTTTGTAATATACAACTCTGAAGCTTAGAATTAGATAAATCTACCCTTTTAAGAACAGAACCTGAAAAAATAGTTTGATTAAATACAAGATCTAGTAAATTTAAATCTTGTAAATTCATATTTGATAAGTCTTTTACCTGCTCTAAATCTTTTACAGAATATATAATATTTGTTGACTTAAGCTTATCAAAGTCTTGACTATTTAATACAATATTTCTATTAAAATCTGAATTAATAAAATTACTATCTTTATATCTCACATTATTTAGTTGAGAATTTATAATTGATGAATTATCAAAGGTTACTTCTGACAACTCTGAATTTATGATAGCCATTTGATAAAAATTACTATCAACAAATTTGGTACTATTTAAAACAGTATTCTGCATAAGCACTTTAGTAAAATTCACCTTATTAAATTGAGTACTAGAGAAATTAGAGTTTATTAACTCACTATTAGTCAAATCAGAATTAATAATAGTTGCTTGTTTGACATAGCTATTATTCAGTAATATACCAGTAAGATTACTATTCTCAATATCGCTATTAACAATGTTAATTTTATTTAACTTAAGCAAAATGCTACTGCAATTCTTTATTGATAGATCCTTTATGCTAGTGTTATTAAAGTGAGTATTATCCATAATACTCTTTTGAATTTGCACTTGCTGCAATTGTGCATTATTAAAATTGGTATTTTCAAAATTACAACTTTCAATAATTGCATTGGTAAAATTCACAGACTGAAAAGAAGAAAAAGAGAATAACGAGTTAGTAAGCTTTATATTTTTTAATTGAGCCTGATTAATAATACCATGAGTAAAATCTGAATTATTAATAATCGCTCCAGTAAAATCCACCCCTGTTAGATCTACAGATTCACAATAACAATTAGTGATACTAGCGTAATTAGCTAATATTTGCCGCAAATCTGTACCATAAAAAATAGAGTTTGATATAACTGCATTTTTGAAACTACTTTTTCCTAAATTGCTTTTCTGAAAATTAGATTTACTTATAATACTACCATCAAATACAACTTTAATAAGATTGGCATTTTCAAAATTAACATTTTCTAAATTAGCTTTGATAAAATCAGTGTCCTCAAAATTTGATTGAATAAAATTACTATTTTCCAAATTGGCATTTTCAAATATAGATGCTTGAAAATCTGAGCCATAAGCTGATATATTTTTTAATCTAGTATTAGAGAGATCACTTTCTTGAATTACAGATTTTGTTAGAACTGCATTCTCAAAATTTGCTCCTGAGAAATCCACACGTGATATTTCACAGAAACTTAAATCAACACTAGAAAGGTCTTCATCTGTTAGTTTAACACCTAATAATTTTAATCCCCTTAAATTTGAACCAAATTTACTTTTAATATTTACTCGTACCTTATTTTTATTCTGCTCTATTATATAATTCCTAATAACAAGACTTTGACTATTAGATAATAAACCATCTGCATCTCTCGGAGAATCCGAACATCCGGTAAGGAATAAAAGTAAAGCTAGAATAAAGAATTTTAGTTTAAAATACTCGCCAACAAAAGAGATGTTAATCTTGCTTCCTTTAACGTCATTTCCGCCGTAGCTCGAATGACACCGAGGCTGCTTAAAGATATTACAGAGCATTCTTTCTGTTTACACCTGTTATATAATGATATAAAGAAGAAAATATTAATATCTTCACTAAACCAGTTGGTATAAATACTATAAACCCACTATAAATAGCTTGTTTAATTCCTATAATTGTTGTCAACCAGCTAACTCCCAAAAAGTAAATTATAACGTGACCAATAAGACAGCTAAAAAACCCTGCTAAAAATCTCTTAGTGAATTTTTCAGACAACCTACTATTAATTATACCCATAACAGGAGCTGCCAATAACATTCCTATAAGATAACCACCTGTTGTACCAAGAAGAAAATATAAACCACTGGATAATTTTGTAAACATTGGCAGCCCTACTATTCCGGCTGTAAGATAAGTTAAAATCGTAGCAAAACTAAGTCGAGGGCTATAAGTAAAAGCAATAATACTAACCACCACAGTTTGCATAGATACTGGTACTGGCTGGGTAGGAATAATAATCTGAGCTCCAGCAAAGAGAGTTATTACCCCCATCATCACTTTAATAACAACTACAGCATACTTATTAGCTATAAAATTTGCTAGAGTTTTCTTATTCGTAACTGTCATAAATTTCCTCTTCGTTAAATTTATTATTAGGAATATGTAAATTGAGCAATTTCAATTTACGATGTAAAGCCGAACGTTCCATACCTACAAAGGATGAGGTCTTAGAAATATTATTATTAAACCTATACATTTGAGCGGCTAAATATTGCCTTTCAAAAATCTCTCTTGCCTCTCGAAGTGGCATGGTCATCATATCAACATTATCTTCCTGCTTTGCAGAACTAGCACTATTAACTAGAATTTCTGGTGGTATCATAGATGGTTTTATTACTTCATTATTATTTGAAGATAGTGGATTCATAATTAAAGTCCATTCTATCACATTGCGTAATTGCCTTATATTACTTGGCCAATTATAAACTTGCAGAGCTGCAATAGTTTCATCAGAAAATTCACGTGCTTTTAAACCAGAAAACTTAGCAAGTTGCTTAACAAAATATTTGACTAATACAGACATGTCATCTTTTCTATCATATAAAGATGGTACTTTTAAGGAAATAACATTTAGGCGATGATATAAATCTTCCAATAGTTCACCTTTACTTATTTCTTCTTGTATAACCTTAGAAGTTGCAGCAATAATCCTTATATCTAATTTTATTGCTTTGCTTCCCCCCTTATGAAACATTTGATCTTGCACAAATTTAAGCAATTTTACTTGTACCGAAACTGGCAAACCACTAATTTCATCTATGTATAAAGTACCATTATTTACTATTTCTAATATCGAAGGACGTATAACGCCTTGGTTCTCTATTCCTTCAAATAATTCTTGATGGACTCGGTCAGGATTCATGCATACTGGACTAAAGATTACGAAAGGAGCATTAGCCCTTTTTGATTTTTTATGAATTAACCGAGCAGCTAGTTCTTTACCACTACCAATTTTACCTTGAATCAATACTCTACTAGTAGCTAAAGCAGCTTTTTCAATATCAGACTTAAGCTTAGCTGTAATGTGAGAGTTACCTATAAGCTCAGTTTTATCAATAACCTTTGATTTCAGATCAAGATTTTCACGCTTTAACTTAGCTGCTTCACAGGCTCTTTTTAATAAAATCACTAACTTATCATGACTAAATGGCTTTTCTAGATAGTCATATGCACCCATTTTGATAGCATTTACTGCAGTTTCAATAGTACCATGTCCACTAATAACTATCACAGGCATTAGTGGATAACGTTTTTTTACTATTTCCAAAATCCCAAGTCCATCAAGTTCACTACCCTGGAGCCAAATATCTAGAATAATTGCCGAGGGGGTTCTTTCCTGGAGTATTTTAAAAGTTTGAATACTATTAGCAGCGGTCTTGGTAGTAAATCCTTCCTCTTTTAAAATATCTGAGACTAAATCTCTAATATCTGCTTCATCATCAACAACAAGAACATCTATAGACATTGATTTTTCCTAAAACTAATTATTGAAATTATACGTTAATAGCTTACATAAAAGAAATCAACTAATTTTTATAACATTTTTACCACATAATCAAAATTATACATATTAAGCCCACACCAAGGCACGCGAATTCGTGATAAGACTATACTATTTAAGAACTTGTTTTATAAGAGGAACAGTAATAGCTCGTTTATGAACTAATGCAAAATGCGTTATTACCCCTAATAATTTTATCATTTGTTCAAATTGTCTCGGCAAATTAATTAATAAATATTCAATTACACAGTCAGATACTTTAAGCGATTGATCAGAAAAATACTTAAAGATTAACTTGGTCATTAATTCATCATCAGGCTGGTTTATTTCTAATCTTACAACAGCATTAATTCTTGAGGATAAATCCTGTAACGCAAAATTACTAGCTAAACTTCCTGTAGTCATCAACAAATATTTACGACACTCACTTATTAAATTAAAGCAATGGAGAACTTTTCTTTCATCCCAAAATTCTATATCTTCCATAATAAAAGCATTATACTGCATTATATCTTCTGCACTAAGTATATCTAAATCTTTTTTTATAAAAAATGCATTCGACAAATTTTGCCATATTTTACTAAGATAGGTCTTACCAGAGGATGGTGGTCCGTAAATCAAAACTGTAAACTCATACGGTTTACTTCCCCAAGATACAGACCAGTTTTTGATTGAATTGTATGCAACTTGATTAGAAAGTGAATTAATAAAATTATCTAGAGCATATAGATTATTACTAAATAATGGTAATATATATTGTTGGGAGTTTGGCATAATTAATGTTTAAGTCTTATAAAACTTACTGGATTTATAAAAGTCGATAGCGGCTAAAAACAAAACTTTTATTATACTAGCAATTGGCACAGCAAAAAATATACCAATAAAGCCAAATAGGTTACCCAGTGCTAGAACCGCAAATATTATCCAAAGAGGATGTAATCCTATTTTATCACCTATGATTTTCGGTGATAAAATATACCCCTCAACTATTAGACCAATCAAATAGATAATTATTATATAAAATAATTTATTGACCATACCAAAAGTAAAATAACTAACAATCATGGTAAGAGAAAAGGATATAAAAACTCCAACGAATGGTATAATTATTGAGAAACCAGATAATATCCCTAATAATACACCTAGATCTACGCCAAGAATCGATAAAGAGATTCCATAGTAAACTGATAATAACAAACAAACATTTAGTTGCCCTCTTATATAAGCAGATAAGGAACAATTAATTGCTGATAATATTTCTTGAATTTTCTTTTTACCTTTTAAAGGTAGCAAGAGGTCTATATTCTTTGCCATTGTTAGCCAATCCCGTAAAAAATAAAACAATATAAGCGGTATTAATAAAATTAACACAAATAAATTGATTGTTACCTTCGTCACATGCCAAATATTATTAACAAGACCTGTGATAAGCAAAAATATGCCATTAACAAAATTACTAATAGAATCTTTTATCTTATCGGCAATATTTGGATCTATTGAATAAACTTTTGCCGTAATAACCGGTATTAATTCAGTTTGTAAGTAATCTTTATAAGCAGGAATCTTACTAATAAGTAGAGTTGTTTGTTGATATATGATAGGCAACACTACCACAACCACTATAGTAAAAATACTGAAAAACAGCAAAGAAATTACCGAAACTATTATAGTTCTAGATAGTTTATATCGTAATGAGAGATTATCAATTATAGGATGTAATATATATGATATTATCCCAGCTATAAGAAATGGCATCAATATATCAGAGATCAAAGTCAAAGTTACTATAACAGTCCCAATAACAATAACCCAAAAAATAACTTTATCCAAGATTATGCCTTTTCTTTATTCATGTTTTTTTCGATACTTGCACTATAGCAGGTCTAACTAACCTATCTTTTATCTTGTAGCCTGATTGCATAATACCTATAATACTATCTTGATCATATTCATCTGATACTACTTGTGAAATTGCATGATGTATATTGTAATCAAACTTTTCCCCTAATAATGGCTCTATTGATTCTAAACCGTGCTTTTTTAGTATGCTAGTCAATTCACTTTTAGTCATTTCTACCCCGGTAATAATACTAGCTAGATCACCTTCCGTATTTTGTGGCTTATGCTCCAAAGCTCTAGCAAGATTGTCGTTAACACTGAGTAAATCTTTAGCAAAAGAAAAAATGGCATAATTTTTTGCCTCGTCAATTGATTTTTCTAAACGTTTCCTAGTATTATCAGATTCGGCTATTGTCCTTAGCAATTTATCTTGTAAATTCTCAATTTGACTTTTCAAACTGACAATCTCTTCCAAATTATCTTGTAATGTTAGAGAATCGGAAGGTTGGTTTTCTACTGCATTTAGCAGTTGAGCGTCAGTGTCAATTTCCTGATTATTACTATTATTATCTTGTTGTTTTTCCATATTTACAGCCTTTTTTCTTGCAAAAATCTATTTTCTTAACATATAGTGTAAATCTTTGTATTTTCAAGTCAATTTTAATTAAGTAATAATCCATGAGAGCTTTTAATAGAAAGAATAATCAATTACGCAATATTTCAATTGAACCTTCAGTTCTGCTTAACGCTGATGGTTCGTGTCTTGTTAAGTTCGGCAATACCCATGTAATATGTAGTGCAACATATGAAACAAATGTTCCGCCATTCCTACGAGGGCAAAATCAAGGTTGGATAAGTGCTGAGTATGGTATGTTACCTCGCTCAACCCACCAACGTATGAAGCGTGAATCAACGCAAGGAAAACAGTCAGGTAGGACGCAAGAAATTCAAAGGCTAATTGGCAGATCGATGCGTGCTGCAATTGATCTAAAAGCCTTAGGAGAAAAACAAATTATCATTGATTGTGATGTAATTAATGCCGATGGTGGAACTAGAACAGCGGCAATTACTGGTAGCTATATTGCACTTCATTTAGCGATTAGATCATTAATTGCTAGAAAAATACTTAAAACTAATCCTTTAATTAGCCAAGTAGCCGCTATTTCATGTGGTATATATAAAGGACAGCCCATAGTTGATCTTGATTATTTAGAGGATAGCAACGCGGAAGTAGATGCCAATTTTGTTTTCTCAGGCAATGGAAATATAATAGAAATTCAAAGCACAGCAGAAAAAACCCCCTTTTCCGAAGAGCAATTTTATGATATGCTAAAATTGGCGAGGTTTGCTTCCTCTGATCTATTCAAGCTACAAAACCAAATATTATTAAATAGCACAATTTAATATTTTTACATGGAATATTTATGACTATAAAAGAATTTTTTACTAGATATTCGGAATTAAATGTTGAAGATTTAAAAAATCTTTTAGTTGATCGTGTTAAGGGTCTTAACATAAATCCAGCAGACAGTAAAGAAAAACTTATACATAATATAATCAAAACACCTGAAAAATCTATAGATCCAAAGGGTAGCCTTGAAAAAGCTGGTGTAATAATAGATATAATGGAAAAAGTTGTATTGCAGCATGCGGGTGATTTTCTAAAAGGAGCTCATGTAATGGTTGAGGACAATGGAGATATGTATGATACCTTAAAAGATTTAGGATTAGTTAAAGAACGAATCTCTTCACATCATAGAGGTAATAAAGCTGAGCCAGATGCATCAGTGCAAGCTGGAGAAATATTTAGGGAATTTTTAGTTGGAAAAACGAAAGACGGAAAAACATGGTTTCAGCTAGAAGCTCATTCTATAGGAGGGCTTAGCAATTTTATAAAACATATGATAGATTATGTGACTTATGTATTAACCGACAAGAATGTTGGGCAATATGGCCTTTCAGAACACGTGGACAGCAAACCTATTACACTTAAGACTAAAGAAGTTAAGGAAAAAACACAAAAGAAAACTCCTACTACAACTGCCAAATTTGTACAAAGAATAGGAGATGAAAAGAGAAAAACACAACTTATTGAACGTTAATATCATCGTTCGTAGTTAATATACTCAGGTAGAACTTCAAGAATTGGCGTTGTCGTGTCTAAAGATCGAATCTGCTCCGTTACTCATGTACGCCTAGCAGCTCGACTTTGCTACTGCCTAGCTCTTCTTGAAGTTATACTCTCGTCTACCAACTCTTCATTTACGAGCAGTATACTTACTACATATTAACTATTGGCTGTGCAAATTTCCCTGTAAATATACATTTTAGCCTTGCTTAGCTTTAAATCTTTTGATTTTCTTGTTTATTACAAGGATTTTACCTTTTCTTTTTACAACCTGACAATCTTTATCTCTTTTCTTTAAAGATTTTAACGAACTTACAACTTTCATATAAAACTATCCTTGGTATTACTTGCAAAACCCTAGAAAGTGATAAATCAACCTTCAAACTTTCACTAGCTTAAGTTTAAAAAAGTAATAATAATATTTTTTATCAATTCAGTCAACCTAAAAACTTCTTTAGAGTAATTTAAAAGTCGGGATGTACTGCGATGTAGAGAAATCTAGCTTGTATAAAAAAATTATTACGGTATTCTAACTTTTTTCCAATATTAATTTTATGTTAACTCCTTTAAAATTATTCGTTATTTGGTTATTTGGACTAACTAGCGGGTTTACCTTAATGATTACAGGTAATACTTTAAACTATTGGTTGGCTAAGGAAAATATTGACTTACAATCTATTGGTATGTTTGCTTTTATCATAATGCCCTATTCTATTAACTTTTTATGGGCTCCTATTTTTGACATTATACATTTAGGTCAATTAAGTAAACTGCTTGGTCATAGATTATCTTGGATTTGTCTAATCCAGATTTTGTTGGCATTTACTATTTTTCTTTTAAGTACCATGAATCCTCACCACAGTCTAATATTGTTTGCACTAGTAGGCTTGATAATATCATTTTTAAGTTCAGCTAAAGATAGTATCCTAGGGGCTTTCAGAACCGAAATTATTGCAAAAGAATCTCAAGGAGCAGCTTCTGGAATTTATATTTTTGGCTACCGCATTGGTATGCTAATTTCAAGTTCTGGAGCTATCTATCTGTCAAGCTATTTAGGATGGAATAATATATATAAAATTTTTGCCATTTCTGTACTTGTTTGTTCTGCTATTTTGGTTACAAGTATCTTGCGGTTAGAACACGACTTAGCCTCAAAAACTTATCCAGATCATAAAATAAATATTTCAAACTTTGTACAAAATATCTTAAGACCTGTAGGGTCTTTTTCCTTGGTCTTTTTAATAATAGTTTTCCTTATTTTATATAGATTACCAGATGATTTTATTACTATGATGATGAACCCCTTCTTAATACATCTTGGTTATAACGAATTTGAAATAGCCAGTGCAGGGAAATTCTTTGGCATAATATCTACAATAATTGGCGGACTAATAGCCAGCTTAGTGATGAAAAAAAAGAATATCTTAGATAGCTTGCTGATATTTGGCGTAATTCATGCAATCGCACATACCTCACTTATTGTGCATGAGATTTATGGCAAAAATCTACCATTATTCTTTATTACCACAGTCTGTGAAGGTATAACTTGCGGGATGGCTATGACAGCTTACATTGCTTTTATAGCTTCAATATGCACAGGCAAATTTCGTGCCACTCAGTATTCATTTTTTTCTTCTATGATGGGATTTTCAAGATCGATTTTTCCAGCTCTTTCAGGATATATTGTCGTACAATTTGGATGGAAAAGCTTTTTTACATTTATTATTATAATCACAATTCCTTCTCTACTTCTGCTACTAAAAATCAGCTCACTATTAAAAGCAAAAATGAAATATTAAATGTAACCATGAGTTCTATTACGTTGTTGCTGTCGGGATAATGTGTTTTGTGCTTTTGATACTGCTGTGTTTGTTTCAGGTGGAGTGTTGTTCACATGATGTTTTAAGCTACTCTGAATCTGCGTTAATTCACCTATAGAGTCGCTTGCCTCAAGGGGAATAATAGCTTGTGACATATTGATATTACATTCTTTATTTTTTGCTACTTCTTGTACCATTGCTTCATATTGACCTTTGGTTACAGGGATAGTGTAGATATTATTCCCTCTTTGTATATATCCTATAGCATCTTTATCATCCCCAGCAAACTTTAGTGATAATGGGTTGGTTATTTCTACTAGTTTTCCTTGCTCGTTATAATGAGCAGTAAAATAAAGTGCCTTCGAGCTTGCAATATTTTCACCTTTCTCGTTTTGTACCGGGAATGAAAGATGGACAGCTGTACTAGAGGGCTTGATTGTTAATGGTAGATTAATATTTCGATAATTACTAATCTCTCTCTCTGTTACACCATCTTCTAACATTACTTTCTTAGAGGTCTTTATATTAGTTTCTATTAATTTAAATAATTCTTCATCTTTGACTTTAATAGCCCTTGATCTAGTAGAGCTTGTGTTTGTTACTGTTTCTTGTTCGTTCCAAGTTAAAGGTTTAAAATGATTAGCCTGAAGGATTTTAGCATAACTTTGCACCTCATCATTCATGGCTTGTGCTATATTTGCTTTTACACTGGGGGCAGCCCAAGCCTTTTGTATTAATCCGTTGTTATTTTCTACAAACTCTTTAAATTCCTGAGAATTAGTAGCAAGACCTGCAATTGCAACTCCTTTATCCGTCTTAATATTTGCTTCAGCAAGGATGTATTGTAATATTGCTTGTTGTTTGGCAATAATTTCTTGTCTAAAGGCTAATGTTATAGAATCCACTTTGGAGGCTGAGGATTGAACATTAGTAGTTGTTGTTTCGTGGGTCAGCATAACGTCTAGAGCTTTTCTAGATATTTGCATAGATGGTTCGAGATCGCTTATTTTTTTGGTCAGTAGCTGTTTCTCTTCTTGTAATATTTTTGCTATTTCTTTAATTAATAATACTTCTCGGGCTTTATAGCCTAAAATATACTTTATTTTAGTTTCTTCTCTTAATTTTAATTTTTTGGTTTGGTTGATTATATTGTTAAAATAATCGGGATGTTCTTGGACTAATTCTCGTAATTTTGGAGTGTTAATTTTTCCTTTTGTTACTAAAAGACCCAACTTAATCTGCAACCCATATTCTTTTAATGATTGTTGTCTCTTTTGCATAGTCTCTTTAAGAGCATCTTTAACATCAGCAATTTTTATGTGTTCTGGGGCTATATCCTTAAATTTCTGACCCATTGCCATTTTTGCCCAATTTGCTAGTGCTTTATCACTATAATATTTTGATAATTCAGCAAAGCTATTATCAATAGTATCATTTAAATCAACTTGGGCAGTATCAAGTAAACCTTTTACAAATGAATCATTATGTGTTAATTTACTTGGGAATTCCCTAAAATGGTTAGTTGGACCTAGTAATGGTAGATGTCTAGACCAAGAATATGGATGGATGTCATCCTCTAATTGGTCAAGACTTCCAGCAAAATCTATACGAACTAGTTTAGGAGGAATGGTAGAATCCTCCGGGTCTCTTATAACTCCTATGTTACCTGTATGAATATCAAAGTCGCCTATTAATAAGCTAGTTGGAGCTATTTTATCAAAACCACTATAATTAAGTTCTTCAAAAGCTTTGCTTAAAGTATTAGATAATAATTCTCTTGTTCCCATGAGAATCGGTCTTCCCCCATCTTTTCGAAGCCAACCACTTGGTTTAGTTTTTGTAGACATGTGTTTATCCATATCTACATACATATCACCACTATAATTCTTAAAAAATTCAGACCGTACATATACCTCAGAGCCATCACTTTGAAGTCCTCCTTCCTGATGTACTTTTTCGGTAAGATGATCAGGTACAGTGAGAGAAACTTTAGCTCCATGATTTGTATTTGTTGCTTGAAAAATTTGTGAGCCTAGAAACTCTGATATATTTTTTCGAGAATCCCCTTCGCTTTTAATCATGGATAGAAGGTCATCAGAACTTTTGTATATTCCTCCTAATTCTCCACCATCATTAGCTCCAAGTGACTTCTTTGCCAAATAATTCCAACCGATAAATTTTGATATCAATGGTGTTGTCATATTATCCTCTTGGACTTTTTTGCTTCAGTTCGATATCGAACTAATGGTTATATTGATTATACACTCAAATAATTTCAAGAAAGTTTAAGAAATCTCGTAATTCTTGTCGAGCAGCTACGTGAGATATACTAAGTGTTTTTCCATGATTAGCTGTTGTTAAGTCGAGTAATGTTAATCCTTGTAAAAATAATTCCCGAAAAATTACTCTTTCACTAAAGCCTGGGGCAATTTTAAAGCTAATTCTTTTTGCTAATTGTTCAAGAGAAGTAGCAACCTTCCTTTTATTGACTGCATCCAAGTTGCTTAATCTATTACGCATTACAATCCAATTAATTGTTTCGCCATTACGGTTAGCCTTCTGCATTTTTTGTTCCCAAACCATTTGGCTATAGATTGATGGAGTAATAATTGACAAATTGTTAGCATTAACTTTACCTAGTACATCAAAATCAAGGAAACTGTCATTAATTGGGGTAATTATAGTATCAGCATAAGAGTGAGCTAATCTTGATAAAAAAGAGTAGCTTCCTGGTGTATCGATTACTACATAATCAGCATTTTTTGTCTGTTCAATTATTTGTTCAAACCTAGTTTTCTCGTCCTCTTCTTTAAGGTTAATGACTTGTTCTTGACTTTCGGTCAAATGAACATGCTGAGGAATAGCAACCGTTTTGTCCGGATTCTTTAGATTATAGTCATCCCTATTCTTTAAATAATTTGTTAAAGAACCCTGACGTGAATCAGTATCAATACTAGCTACCGTATGACCATTATACAATAAGCCAGTAATTAGATGCATGGAGCAGGTAGTTTTACCCGCTCCACCTTTTTCATTACCAACTACAAATATGCGATTTGGTTGATTATTTTTCATAATTGTCTTGGATAAATTGGTTAAGAAGCCTTACACCATAACCTACTGCTCCTTTGGGACCAAGAGGATTACCTGTTTTATTATAGGCAACACCAGCAATATCAAGATGAGCCCAAACCATACCTTCCTTAATAAAATTTCCTATAAATTGAGCTGCCGTACAACTACCAGCCGCTCCAGGGACATTACCAATATTGGCAAGATCAGCAATGTCAGACTTTATCATCTCATCAAAATCTTTATGCAGAGGCATACGCCATAATTTTTCATTAACTTTATTACCAACCTCTATTAGCTTATTAGCTAATTCATCATTATTAGCGAAGCATCCAGCATAAGTTTTGCCAAGAGCAACAACGATAGCTCCAGTAAGGGTAGCAAGATCGATGACACATTGAGGTTTAAATTTTTCTTGAGTATACCAAATTGCATCAGCCAGGACTAACCTACCTTCTGCATCAGTGTTATCCACCACCACTGTTTTTTTGGACATAGTGGTTACCACATCTCCTGGTCGTTGAGCATTACCTGATGGCATATTTTCTACAAGACCAACTACCCCAACCACGTTAACTTGGGCGTTACGACTAGCCAAAGCCATGATAGCTCCAACTACTGCGGCTGAGCCAGCCATATCATATTTCATATCTCCCATATTGGCTGCTGGTTTAAGAGAAATCCCGCCACTATCAAAAGTAACTCCTTTACCAACGAAAGCTACAGGCGGGGTATCATCATCCAAACCATTATATTGCATTACTACAAGTTTAGATTCATTTTGCGAACCTTGTCCAACACCAAGTAAAGCCCCCATGCCAAGATTTTTCATTTCTCTTTCACCGATAACGGTAATTTCAACTCCTAATGGTTCAAGATTCTCTAATATCTTTTCCGAGTAAGATGAAGGAGTTTTGATATTGGCTGGTTCATTAATTATATCTCTAGCAAAGAATACTGCCTCAGCCAATGATTTTTTATCATTAAATAATTCTTCTGCTTTAGACTTGTCATCTATAGAAATCTCCAGAGAATCTACAACAAATTTTTCTCCTTCACTTTGGGTAGTTCTGTATTTATCAAATCTATATGAAGCAAGCAAACAGCCGCTAGCTATAAGCATCGCTACAACAGTTGGCTCATATTGTCCAATATTATGAGAGATTTTTATACCAATAGTTCTAATTTTACAGCAAGTACTACTGGATAAAATTCTTCCCCCGATCTCCTCAATACAAGAGGTCTTTAGTTTTGTTTCATCACCAATGCCAACTATGATTAAATATTTTATTTCCCCATCCTTAGCAACAGAGTTAACAATTTTAATTTGTCCAAATTTCCCAGCAAATACTAATTTATTCTGAATAGTTTTAGAAATTAAACCATGATGTTGTTGGTCAAGTAGCAATAACTCATTGTCTAATTTTAGTTGTTCGTTAATAAAAACTACAGTTGCTTGATTATTTGATAATTCTTTACTTATAAAGTTAATGTTATTGAGCATAAATTCCTATTTTTGAGAGGCTAATTTTATATATTCTTTTTGTAAGCGTAATAATCTGAATAATGGAAGTATATAAAAAACCCACTAATTAATAAAGTAATTCTTTAAGTCTTTAAATATTATATTCTAAAATTATCTTCCACTAAGTAGAAAAGTGATTAATTTCAATTATTTTTTTGTGGTAGAGTATATAAAAATAAATATTGCCAAGTGTGCGTTTAAGTAGGTGTAATAGTCCTCGATGTTTTAAGGGGGATGGTACTGGGCTTATTATCAATTTATTACATCGATACTTGAGGTTAATTAGTTTAGTATTTAATTTTGTTTGAATATAATTTTACCTATAAACCTTAACCTAAAAATTTCTTTCTTGCTTTTCTACTTGGAAATAGTGTTTTCAGGAAAATAGTGTTATCATCTTCTTTTATATAAGGTATACTGCTCGTAAATGAAGAGTTGGTAGACGATAGTATAACTTCAAGAAGAGCTAGGAGTGTCAAAGTCGAGCAGCGGAGCGTACATTAGTACGTGAGCAGCGGAGATCTTTAGACACGACAACGCCAATTCTTGAAGTCCTACCTAAGTATGCATAGTAGACTTGCTGCATAAATCAAAGATAGTTGAGGGATTTTTAGGAGAAACGAAGCCGGCTACCTTCGCGTACACAGACGTACGTGAGGAGCGGAGGCGAGTTTCGACGACAAAATCACCAACTAGATTGACTTATGCAGTAAGTCTAGTGAAGTGGGCTAGGCAATTTTCTTATACTCAAAGTATATTTTTCTTACCGAGTGAATCCATACAATACAAACAATGGTAAATACCACCATTAAAAATGGTGATATAGAGCTAAAAGTAGCTGTTGGTATTAATGTGAAAATAATTGACTGTATTAACCCGCTCGAAGATTTACCAACCTTCGAGCTAATGACGTCTACAGCTGCCTTACCTTTTGTCTTTAGCTCTTGGTCAAGAGGAATATATAACATTTCTCTTGAGGTATCCCAAATTGAATATTTACTACCTTTCACTAGAATGTTTTGTAAAGCACCAATTGACACCGCAAGAGCTAAGGGTGTCATGAGAATGCTACTATCAAATATCGATAATACTTGGTGGTCAAATACGATTAAGATAAAAAACAATATACCAGTAATCATCATGACAATTGGCGGAATTACTGCAGCAACAAACCAGCCATGGCTACGCATTATATTATTGCCTATTATAGTCATTACCATAATAGCAACTCCAGTCCAAAGAATGTAAAGACTATTGAATTCTGCATAACTATTAACAGTGGGGTATAATTCCTTAATTTTTGCTTTCCATACTGCTTCTACCAAATTCATTGATAAACCAAAGGCAGCAGAGCAAATTAGCATTAACCATAAATATTTTGATCTTGTTATATATTTAAAACTTTCAATTAAACCCATGCCTTCTTTAGTAGATCTACCACTTTTAGCATTTGCATAAAATGTTGGATTTGTAAAAACATTTTTGGTAATAAATTTTACAAGTAAACATGATATAACAGCAGAAACTACCACGAGACTTGTTGATATTTTTATAAGTGTAGTTTTGTTGTCCGATACGGTTAAAAAATATTTAGCAATACTGTTCTCAGATGATAAGTTCATCATCAAAAAGCCCACAAATATTAAAGAAGAATTGCCAAATAATGAAAAAAGCGTGTAAAACCTTTTTGCTTCTTCTGTTGTAGTAAGTTCATTAGCAAACTGCCAAAAAAGTAAAACATAAAAGATATTTGGCCAAAGTTCAGATAATGTATAGAAAACCATATAACTCCAATTACCAATTAAAGCTATATACCATTTAAGATGAGGATAAGTTCCCATAATTTGTTCTAGTGAATTTGGACTAATATGGAAAATATTGACATTTGGATAAATAATGAAAGCAAAAAGAATGAAGAATCCAACAAAAAAAGTGATTAAATAGCAAAAAATCTTTTCAAAACTAAAATGATTAAGCATCTTAGCATAGATTATAACGAATAAAGCTGCTGCAGGTGTTACACAATAAACTTTAGTAAAACTTACTACTTCAGCACTAATCTCTGAAATTAAAATACTATCTTTTAAAATTCTTAATATGTTTTGATTGAATAGGACACAGAACATCAGACCGCACATAGGTATGAATTTTCCAAGCTCATGATTATGGATAGGCCAAAATATAGTTCTGAATTTGCTTTTAAATAAGTTTGACTGTATACTAGTCATAATAAGGATTCCCTAAGACAAAAAAAAAACTTGAGGACATGTTCAAGAGTTTCTCTATAATGGCTTAAGGCTATTATGAAAACCAAAGAAAGTTAGGAACTTATATATTATTAGCCTCCCTATGTCAAGATATTTTAATTTAGCTTGTATAGCAAGATAGGAGATGCTATAACTCTTTATGTCTATATAGAAAATCTAACGAGAGTATATGAGAAAACTATTGTTATTAATCGCTGTTGCAACTTCTGTTATTTTGACTTCTACCATATCAATAGCAGATGAAAATCAATTTTATGTAAAAGCAGAAGTTGGTGCAACAATATTAAGTGAAGGAAGTGAGGCTAACTCTAATATACGAAAGAAGCACTATCCAATTAAGGCTATTTCTGGTTTTGGTGTAGGCTATTATGTAATGAATAATGTTAGAGTAGATTTAACACTCGATTTTGTTCCAAAATTGGAAAGCAGTAAGATTGATAAGAATATTCTAAATATTGTTAGGAATGACAATAAGACACTACCGAAAATATCTCAAACACGTGCAGAAGTAGCACATAAAGCCAAAGTAGAGTCATTGTTACTTAATAGTTATATTGATTTGTATGGTGCAGGTATTGCCAAGTTCTTTATAGGAGCAGGTGTTGGAATGGCTCAAATAAAAGAAACAATAACAGCTACTGTGAAACACAGCGATACAGTCACAAACCCAATGGTAGCAGTTTCTGCGTCTTCTAAGAAGGCTAATAATTTTGCCTATCAGTTGACTATTGGGACATCTATCAATGTGCTTGATCATGTAAATTTTGATGTTGTATATAGTTGGAGAGATTATGGAAAAGTATCATCTAAGCAATATAAATATAATGATACTGAAAAGAAATATAGCACTGCTGAAATGACTAAAAATTCTTACAGAACTCATAATGTGATTGCTGGCATAAGATTTGATATATAATAATAAATATCAAAAATATTTTGATCAATATAATGATTATTCATCAAAATATTTATTGGGTAATAAGTATTGTTCCTTGGGTAAAAAAATAACTAAAACAAAATATTATCAAATTTTATATTATAAAACACTGGCATCGCAAGATTGCATTATTAGTAAAAAAAGAATATTCTTAGTTATTCCTTCGATCTTTAACTCCCCGGAAATTCTCTTCTTAGCTAAATCAAAAAGCTTTGTTGATAACTTAAGACATTGTGGTGAGGTGTTTCTAGTTGATTGGTTTGAAGTTGATGAAGCTGATTATTTGTTAGAAGACTACGTAAAGAGGGTAGTTGAAATTATTAGCAATTTAAGACAAAAAAAGTATCAAATAGACTTAGTGGGACACTGTATCGGTGGTATTATAGGAATGGCAGCCACTATAATAATACCAAACATGATAAGAACATTAACATTACTTTCAACTCCTTGGGATTTCTCCCATTTTGCTACAGCAAGGAATATATACCAATATCTTGGTCTAGATTATTATGTACGAAATTTGCCAATGATTCCTAAACTACATATTCAGATTCTTTTTTTCCTATTAATGCCAAATTATTTCAGTACAAAACTTGATAAATTTTTTACCATAACTGTACCAAAAATAAGAGATTTATCTTTTAGAGTAGAAAATTGGTTGATGTCTGGAACTACTTTGTCTAGAAATACATATATACAAATTATGGATGATGTAGTAGGCAATAATATGCTTGCAAAACTTCAATGGAAAGTCAACAATATCACCATTGATCCGACATTAATAAATAAACCAGTATATCAAATAATTGCAAGTAATGACAAAATAGTACCAAAATCATCTATGTTATCCTTACACAAATTATTTAGAGAATCTATGATCTTCGAAGTACCAAGTGGTCATATTAGCTATTTGATTAATAACAATTTAGATATCTTATTTAAGGAGTATACTCGGTGAGTAAAAAGGCAGTTTATATAACTCATGCAAAAAGAACAGCAGTAGGATCTCTGCTAGGAAGCTTAGGATCAATTCCAGCAACTAAACTTGCAGCTATCATTATAGAATCAATTTTAAAAGATAGTAAACTAGATCCAGCTATTATTAATGAAGTAATAATGGGACAGGTAATCACTGGTGGTGTAGGACAAAATCCTGCTAGGCAGGTTCTAATCCAAGCTGGATTACCTAAAGAAGTTACAGGCTTCACAGTTAATAAAGTATGTGGTTCTGGGTTAAAAACGGTATGTTTAGCGGCAAGTAGCATTATTGCAGGTGATAATGATATTGTGATAGCTGGTGGGCAAGAAAATATGTCTTTGGGTTTACATGGATCGTATATTCGTGCTGGTCATAAGTTAGGTAGCACACAAATGGTAGATTTGATGCAGTATGACGGTTTGACCGATGTATTTTCTAATAATTTAATGGGAATTACCGCCGAAAATATATCTAAAAGATTTAATATTACTAGAGAAATGCAAGATGAGTTTGCACTAAAATCACACCAAAAAGCACGTGAAGCACAAGCAGAAGGTCGTTTTAAAGACGAGATCTTACCAGTAGAAGTTAAGATGCAAAAAGCTACATTAATATTTGATCAAGATGAGGGAATTAGAGCTGATATTAAATTAGAAGTTCTAGCTAAACTACGTCCAGCTTTTGACAAAGAAGGTACTGTAACAGCTGGTAATGCTTCTTCTATTAATGATGGAGCAGCTTGTTTAATGGTAGTATCTGAAGAAGCATTAAAGAGATATAATCTAAAACCTCTTGTTAGAATTGTATCATATGCTGAAGTAGGGGTAGAACCAAATATTATGGGAACAGGTCCAGTACCAGCATCGAAGAAGGCTTTGGAAAAAGCTGGTTGGAGGCTAGAAGATCTAGACATAATAGAAGCTAATGAAGCTTTTGCCGCTCAAGCTATTTATGTAAATCAACAGATGAATTGGGATATTAATAAAGTCAATATGAACGGAGGGGCTATTGCTCTTGGTCATCCAATAGGAGCAAGTGGGGCAAGAATCTTGGTAACATTAATTCATCAAATGCAAAAAATTAACGCGAAAAAAGGGCTAGCAACACTTTGTATAGGTGGGGGGATGGGGATAGCTATGTGTATTGAAAAGGTAAATTAATAATGCAAAAATTTTCATTTGACTTAAAGTTTCAACATAAAAAAGCAAGAGCTGGTGTTATTACTACTAGGCACGGTCAGATACGTACCCCAGCTTTTATGCCAGTCGGTACTAAAGGTACGGTAAAAGCCATGTTACCCGAAGCCGTAGAGTCTACCGGAGCTGATATAGTACTTGGTAATACTTATCACTTAATGCTGCAACCAGCTGCTGAAAGAATTGCTAAGCTTGGGGGCTTGCGTAAATTTATGAACTGGTCAAAGCCTGTACTTACTGACTCAGGTGGTTTTCAGGTCATGTCCCTATCGAAATTACGTAAAATTACCGAAGAAGGTGTAATTTTTAACTCTCATATTGATGGTAGTAAGCATATGTTAACTCCCGAACGTGCAACTGAGATACAATATCTTCTTGATAGCACTATTACTATGGCGTTTGATGAATGTACCCCATATCCTGCAACATTTGAGCAAGCAAAATCATCTATGGAGTTGACATCTAGATGGGGAGAGAGGTCAAGAAAAGCCTTTGTTCAAAGAGAAGGTTATGGTCAATTTGGTATTGTACAGGGGAGTATATATCGGGAGTTACGTGTTCAGTCAGCACAAAATTTGGTAGAATTAGATTTTGAAGGGTATGCTATCGGAGGTCTAGCAGTAGGTGAGGGGCAAGAACTAATGTTCAATGTGTTAGACTATGCTCCGGATTTGTTACCTAAATATAAGCCAAGATATCTTATGGGGGTTGGTAAACCAGATGATATTATTGGTGCGGTTGCAAGGGGAGTAGATATGTTTGATTGCGTTATTCCAACCCGCTCGGGTCGGAATGGTCAAGCTTTTACCAAATATGGTATAGTAAATATTCGCAATAGTAAATATAGTAGCGATCATGAACCGCTAGAATATGATTGTCCATGCCCAGCATGTAAAAATTATAATAAAGCTTACTTACATCATTTGGTAAAGGTAAAAGAGATTCTAGGGGCGGTACTTATGACGTGGCATAATTTGGTGTATTTCCAAGAATTAATGTCAAGAATAAGACAATATATTCAACAAGGGAAAGACTTTGATTTTATCAATTAGTTCTGAGTTGGTAGACTAAGATCAAAATCAACAAGTGCTAGAAGTGTCCAAGCCGAGGAGTACAGCGTACATTAGTACGTGAGTACCGCAGGTCTTGGACAACGACAACGCAATTGTTGATTTTCATCGAGTATATTGTTATAAGCTCCTAAATGTCTATTAGCGAGTAGCTATCTAGAACCTTAACGGGTTAGCTATAGTATTGGTGCTTTGCTTTTTTAACAATATTTCTACTGTTCTTTTTGCAACTTATAGTGGCACTTCTGATGAATCTGCATCTCCTGACCCATTACCCATTAAATCGGTGTCTTCTACATTAGGTACTGAAAAAGCAAATGTAGGGTATGGTTGTTCTGTTTTACTACAATACTCCTGGCAAATAGCAGTACCTTTTTTGTAAATATAAGTAGCAATACCACCTACAGTAATTACTGCAATCACACCTGAAACTACAGCTGTCGATATATCTTTCAGCGACAATCCTTGACCTTCAGTAGTTTGTTTGTGTGGTGCTGCTGTAGGAACAGAACCCCTATTAAATGGAGCATTATGAGGTTTTAGGTGGGATGTATTTTCTTCCGTTATAGTGGTAGGTGTGTTTTCTTCCATTATAGTGGTAGAGTTCGCTGTAGGAGTGGAATTTTCTGCAGAGCTAGGAGATGGCTCAATGGTAGTAAGTGCTGCTAGTAATTCTTCTAGAGCAGCTTTCTGTTCAAGGGCTTGTGTAAAATCTGGATCTACCTCAAGAGCCTTGTTGCATTCTGTTAGAGCTTCTTGATATTTACCAGCAGAACTCAATCCATTGCACTCATTTAAATGTTGATAACGTGGTGAAAGTGGCAAATTACATGTGTGATAAACTGGATAACTCTCCTTGCGGATCCAAGAAGGAGTTAGATGTGAGAATTTTATCTCTGCCATTTGTCCGTTATTAACACTTATTACCTCTAGATCGTCTAATACATACCCCCAATTAATGCTGGTTCCTTTATTGCTTGAAAAAAATGATTGATCTTTGTGGCAAGGTTCATCATAACACTTTTTATATAACTCGCCCCATTCTATATGCCCGTTAGCGGGATGTCTTTTCACTCCAACTGCAAAACAGTTCTGATTTGACAAAGTAATGGATTGTACTTCTGATATATCCCCCACACCACGTTTACCTCTATGATGAACTACATCGGAGTTATCTGTAGGTTCTGCAGATGGGTGGTTATGGTTATATCCAGTAGGGAGTGCACCAACAGCCTTTAATACTTCACTAGCGGCTAGTGTTAAGACAACCACTTTGGGGATAGTTGCAAGAACATCAGCAGCAGTAGTAAGCCAACTACCTGTATTAGAAGAAGGGGAAGGAGCAGTGATGACTCCAAGCTCTATAGCTGCGTCTTTCATGTTTTCTGATAGTAAGTCTTCACCGTATTTCTTTATAGTTCCTCTCAGATGAAACTTTTTATTTGTATCATTTAATTGGTCAAAATTTTTCGTATCATCAAAATACTTTGGGGTAAGGTCACCGTTGTTGTCACGATAAGGATTTGTCTGTAAATTTTTTTGTTTAGAATATCTATGATTTTTTGACATAAAAAATTGTTTCCTATTTAATAATATTGATTAATATTCAGTTTAACAAGATAGTTAATATAAACTATTTAAATTGATAAAATAGCTTTTTTATATAGAAGTCAAGGTTTAGTTGCAAAGCTACCCTGACTAGCATTACTCCGCTATTAGCGAGGAGGCATTTTAGGTGGCAACGAATGAGTTATATAGAACCTTAATGGGTTATAAAACAATAATTTTTTAAAGCAGAAGGTATAATTGTATTTTTTAACTTAGTGGATAGAAATTTTATAGTATACTACATGGATTTGGTAGATAATAGTACTGTGATAACTCATTTGAGTATACATATTTGAAAGACTATAAATGATTACAGAATGTTAATATATAAACGTTATATAATAAGAAATATTGTACCATCCTTGGTGATAATTATTTTCTCGATCACTAGCCTTGTATGGATTACTCAGATATTAAAGTTTTTGTACTTAATTGATAAAGGAATAAAAGCTCAGGATTTCTTAAATTTAATTATTTTAGTTATTCCATCTTTGCTATTTATTTTGCTACCTTTTGCAACTATTATCACTATTATTTATACTTATAATGCTTTAAGTGAGAGGCGTCAGATAATTATTCTGCAAAATTTGGGATTAAGTAATATACAACTAGCTAGTCCAGCATTGATTGTAGCTTTGACAGTTACGTTATTTGCTTATTATATTTCGATTAGTTTATTGCCATTATCTTATGCAAAGCTTAAATCAGATCTTAATTTCATGAAAAATAATTATGCATCCACCCTACTAGATGAGAAGACATTTAATACAATTTCTAAAGATATCACAGTTTATTTTGATAAAAAATTGGCTGATGGTACTATGAAAGATTTAATCCTTTTTGATAATCGTAAACATGATAATCATGCAATTTTATTTTCTAGATTGGGGATATTTAAAATATATAATAACTCTTCATTTTTCCAACTAAAAGATGGAGCGAGGCAGGAATATGACTATAATGGTAATTTAACTAATTTATCATTTGATGTTCTAACAGTAGAGTTAGTCAGTAATGATGCTAAAAGATTGGTAAAGGACGAGTATAGTCGAGAAATCAATGAATATTATATTCATGAATTATTAAAACCCAACAATAATTTATCAAAGCAGAGACAGATTAAATTAGTTGCTGAGGGACACCAAAGATTGATTTGGCCAATGTATAATTTTGTACTTGTTTTTCTAACATTGTCGGTTTTTTTAAGACAGCCTTATAATAAAAAATCTAGTCTGAGGCAGATTCTAATTACAGCACTTTCTGCAATAATTATCACATATTTACACTTTGTATTACAAAATCTTGCTTCTAAAGATTCAAATTTTATCTTTGCTTGTTATGCTAACATTATTATCGCTATTATTTTAAGCCTGTATTTATATTTTCGTAAAATTATATGAGTTTTCAAGATTTACCACAATTCCTAAAAATTTTAGAGCAAAATGGTCTCCTAAATCGTATATCTTATCCCGTATCATCCAACCTTGAAATAACAGAAATCAGTAGAAGAGTTTTAAAAAAAGATGGTCCTGCTCTTTTGTTTGAAAATGTTATTAGAGATGATGGGACTAAGTCTGATATGCCAGTTTTAACTAATTTATATGCCAGCACGCGGCGGATTGCCTTAGGACTTGGTTTAAAAAATACAGAAGAGTTGAGGAAATTTGGTGAATTGCTAGCTTTTCTTAAAGCACCAGAACTACCTTCTTCCTTTAAAGAAACCTTTGCTATGTGGCCACTCGCCAAAAGAATATTGGCTATGTCACCCAAGATTTTGTCAAAAGCTCCTTGTCAAGAAGTGATAATTAATGATCCTGATGTTAATATATTGCCGATACAAACCTGCTGGCCTCTTGATATTTCGCCACTACTTACTTGGTCAATAGTTGTTACAAAAGGACCTAGTTTAGAAAAAATAGATAATTTTAACCTTGGTATATACCGAATGCAAGTAGTAGAGCGTAACAAACTTATTATGCGCTGGCTTAAAATGCGAGGTGGAGCTCAGCAACATAAGCGTTGGCAATCAGCAAAGATTGATCCTTTCCCTGCTGCAGTGGTTATTGGAGCAAGTCCTGCCGTGACTATGGCTGCTGTTATGCCGCTACCCGATAATATGTCTGAGTATAATTTTGCTGGATTATTAAGAGGTAAGTCAATTGAACTGGTAAATTGCGTCAGTATAGATATGAAAGTGCCAGCTCATAGTGAAATTGTTATTGAAGGGCATGTAAGTTTTGATGAGTATCTACCAGAAGGACCATTTGGCGATCATACAGGTTACTATAATGACGTTGAATATTTTCCAGTATTTAATGTTAAGACTATTACCATGAAAAGACAACCTATATATTTAAGTACTTATACTGGTAAAGCCCCAGATGAGCCATCTATACTTGGTGAAGCATTAAATGCAATGTTTATTCCGATAATTCAACAGCAATTTCCAGAGATCGTTGATTTTTGGTTACCACCTGAAGGTTGTTCTTACAGAGTTGCTGTGGTATCTATTCGTAAGGCTTATGCAGGTCATGCAAAAAGAATAATGATGGGGATTTGGTCATTTTTAAGACAATTCATGTATACAAAATTTATTATTGTGGTAGATGATGATATAGATATTCGTGACTGGAAGGAAGTGGTTTGGGCAATATCTACTAGGGTAGATCCTTCTAGGGATACTACTTTTATCGATAATTCACCAATAGATTATCTTGATTTTGCCTCACCTGTGTCTAGCCTTGGTAGTAAAATGGGAATAGATGCAACTAATAAAATAGTCCCAGAAACTAATAGAGTTTGGGGTAAGAAAATAGAAATGACTAGTGAAGTCGTTGAAAAGATTGACAAAATTTGGGATATGCTTGGTATAGCTAAACCGAAAAAGTTTTGACCAAAAACCGTCATTGTTTCGCAACATGTCTATTACTTTACTTTATCAACTTCCACCAAAACCATTTTTTAACATATAATAGGTTACGTATTGGAGTTTTTATCACAATTAATAATAAGCCAATAGAAAAAAGACACCATACTGCTGGCCATTCATTGATATTATCAGTTGTTAATTTCGCTAAAGTTGGACCTAAAAGAAAATGATATATAACCATTTTCCACGAACCATAAAGTATTGGAATGACAAAGACTATCATATCATATACGATAAATCCATGCGTTCCAAAAAGCATAGGACCATCAACTAAACTATTACCAATACCATTAGTTGGCACTAGCCAAGCAATATGCCAATTACCAAAAACAGAACACAATATTTGCCCACATAAAGGTCTACTAGGATTACAACTACCAGCCCAATCAAAAGGATATAGTTGTATTATCATTATGATACTACAACAAGAACAAGCAAAATATACAAAATAAGCAATCTTATCTCTAACTTTTTCGTCTATAAAATATAAATATACTGCATTAGCAAAAAATGGTTGGATTGCAATATGTAAATATCCTAATAAAGTAGCAATTTGATTGGCTGGATTATTACATTCATTAATTACTGTATAAGTAAATGCTTGCAAAGCCTCCATTAGTGTAAAATAACCTAAAGCAAAGCATAGAGGCAATGGTTCTTTCTTATAGACGGAATATATTGTTGTTATTATACCAATAGTTGCCAAAACAGCAGAAGCCTCGCCTGACCAACACATAATAATTTTAAATAAATTTAAATAAGGAAATACTATTGAAATTTTAACAAAAGTCAAGAATTAATATATAATCTACTTGAAAAAAGGACTCTGATACTATCTTAACGTGAGTTATTAAATAATTTTTTCTTAAAACACTTAGTGTTAGAAATTTATAGTATATATTATATACTCAAATGACTTGAAGAATTGGGATTGGATATAGTGGATAATATTTCTAGTGATGAAATAATCAAAAATATAAAAAAAGTTAGTGATAAATACCAAGAGATAATACTTTGTCTTATGCAGGGCAGGGGGAACATGATCCCTGCATCTCTTATTGATATGGATAAAAATAGAGTTATATTATCAAGCTTAAGTGAACAATTTATAAAAAATCCTGAAAAATTTTGGCAACTAAATATTCAGTATGTTGAGAAATTTCAGAATCTTGTCATAAATTCAGTAGAGAAATTTGTAGGGAAATCAACCACTCCTCTTTTTTCACCAAATAGTAAAGATAGAAGGTTTAAGGATTTAGCTTGGCAGGATAATGCGTATTTTGATTTTGTTAAGCAGTTCTATTTAATGTCTTCAGAATGGTTACAGGATAATATCGAACAATATGAACTAGCACCTGACCTTAAACAACATTTGGCATTTATGACGCATCAATTTATTAATGCCTTCTCTCCGTCAAATTTTGCTTTTGGTAACCCGATAGTTCTTAGTAAAATTTTGGAAACAGGAGGTCAGAATCTTGTTCAAGGCTTAGAGAACTTTCTTGCAGATATAAGAAATTCTAGTGATATATTAAATATAAAAACTACCGATAATAATGCTTTTTTACTTGGCAAAAATATAGCTACTACTAAAGGAAAAATTGTTTTTCAGAATCAATTAATACAGTTAATATGTTATGAACCTAAGCAAAAAACACGGGCGATACCATTACTTATAATTCCACCCTGTATTAATAAATACTATATACTTGATCTATCTGAACATAATTCAATGGTAGCATTTCTTGTCGAACATAATTTTCAAGTATATATGGTCTCTTGGGTTAATCCCGATGAAACTCTATCTGATAAAAGTTTTGAGGACTATGTAAAAGAAGGAGTTTTAGAAGCTTGTGAATATATAATGCGGTTTGGATATAACCATATTAATGCTATTGGTTATTGTATTGGTGGAACTTTTCTTGCAACTGCTGTTGCTTATCTGAAGGCAAATAATTTAAATTATATTAATAGTGTCAGCTTTATTACTACCCTTTTAGACTTTAAAAATCCTGGGGAAGTAAGTATTTTTGTCAATGAGTCATCGATTGCCATGATCGAACAAGAAATGAATTCTAAAGGATATTTTGATGGTCGTTATTTGTCGAATAGCTTTAGTTTGCTAAGAGCTAATGATTTAGTATGGTCGTTTTTTGTTAATAACTATCTGCTTGGTCAAACTCCAATGCCATTTGACTTATTATATTGGAATGCTGATCCAACGAATTTACCAACTAATATGTATAGCTACTACTTACGTAATATGTATCTAAATAATTTATTAAAAGAACCGAGTAACTTATCATTATTTGGTACGCCAATTGATTTGAGCAAGATTGACTGTAATTCTTTTTTCCTTGCTGCAAATGACGATCATATAGCTCCGTGGCGATCGGTGTATGAAGGATTAAAACTATTAAAAGGTAACAAAACTTTTTGTCTTACAAGTTCTGGACATGTTGCAGGGGTGGTTAATCCTCCTGCAATGTCTAAATATAATTATAAAACTAATAAAGACTTAACCTTGACTAGTGAATCATGGTTTATTAATGCTGACGAGCATCAAGGATCATGGTGGTCTTACTGGCTTACTTGGTTAGAAGATAATAGTGGTGAGTTAATAAAATCGATAGATTATGATAGGTTAAAATCCATCGAACTTGCCCCCGGCAAATATGCTCATAAAAGAATAGTTACCTAATCTCAGATATAAGTATACTGCTATGATTTCAAGAGTTTCGCGTAAATTGTGTGTAATACCTTTTTTATCCTCGCATAAGTTTTTCTATTATTGACTTTATAGGAGTATGGTTTAGAATTAAAAATGAAGTAACTGCAAAGTTACTTTGGGGTGTAGAAACCTGTAATCCACTAATGGTAAGCATCAACCATTAAATGATGTATCCTCGACTTTATGGTCGGGGAGATGATAGCTATGTTCAGGACTTAAGGTGCAAACCTTAAGTCTAAAGGCTATCGTAGCTGTTTAGTGGCAGTTTTTCTAACTCCCCGATCGCCAAAGTAATCTATCAAGGTTCTTTGGTGGTTAAAACTTAATAACTTTAAGTTTAATCATAAAGGGGATACTGCTATGACATATACAACAACTTTACCTTCTGAAGCAATCATCTTTTTTGATCCGGCTTATGACCATCCTAAGGATATAAAACTTAGAGATGATGTCACTACTACCAGCCAACAAGAAGGACTAACAGTAGTTGAAATTATCGAATCTAAAGGACCTTATGACCACAGTACTTTTGGTAAGTTAATCCGCCGAGTAATGAGCTGCAATAATAAGCCTGTCACCATCCTCATTAACGAAGATATACGGCATACAACAATTAACACTCTACTTTGGTCTGTACTTGGTACTTTGTCATCTGCCGGTCTAATTACCGTTACTACTTACGAAAGATTCTATAAAAAAGTACTCTTGAAAAAAGTAAATATAGAGGATGATTATTTTTTATACGTGGCTGCTACTTATTGTAAAAACCATTATAAATTTGGTAATGAACAATTAAATATTTAATACAGATGAGTAATATACTTCTCGTAAATGAAGAGTTGGTAGACGATAGTATAACTTCAAGAAGAGCTAGGCAGGGCAGTAGCAAAGTCGAGCTGCTAGGCGTAATTAGTACGTGAGCAGCGGATATCTTTAGACATGACGACGCCAATTCTTGAAGTTCTACCTGAGTATACTATGGTTACTTAGACACTCTTGCTAGCCTGATAGTTATTATGTCTGAATTTAATTCAATATTAGTCATATATTCTGGCGTGAAATCGCTAGCAAATTCACTTAAGGTTTGTTCGAGAATAAATTGACTGTGCTGCTGGACTATTAGCATAAAATCTAGTTCGCCAATAATTTCTAGAAAGATTCTGTCACTTATAGCAAAATTGGCATCTTTTCTTGCTTGTTGAATAAAGCGTACCAAATCTCTTGCTATACCTTCTTCGTATAATTCTTTTGTTATGTCTAAATCTAGCAATATTAGTCCATGATTATTGGCTAAAGATTTTGTACCTTTAACATTTTTAGGTTGTAAAACTAGAGAGAACTCGTCTTTATTCAGTTGCTCTCCTGCTATTATTAGATGCTCAGAGGTAAGCTGCCACTGATGTTTTTTAGAGGCTATTATGATATCTTTGACTTTATGAGGTAGACGCTTACCTAAATTAGGAAAGTTAATCGATAATTTATGATCGGCATAATTTTCTACATCATCTCTATAAATTACTTTTTTAACATTGATCTCATCTTTAATCAATTCTTCAAATTTTATTAATAATTCATTATTGTTGCTAATGATTGTTAAACTACTCAGTGGTTGTCGAGTCCGAATATTTTCACTACTTCTAATGAATAAAGCATTACTACAAATATCTAATATTTGATCCATAGTGCTGACCAAATCATTATCAACTTCTATCGTATCAAGTTTAGGAAAATCTGCTAAATGAATACTAGACTTCCTACAAAACTCTACTTCTGCTGGTAATTTGGACAATGGTGCGGTACTCGAATCCTCACGTACACTAGAGTACGCTGTGGTTCTGCGTTCCGCGTCTCCTTCAAATTCCTCAGCATAAGCGACTTTTGCAGAAAGTCTACTATCATCTTTCTGTTCTAGCCCTGTGAGTCCCAAATAAATTTCCTCAGAAATTAATGGCAATAAACTGGATTGAGCAATAGACATTATTTCAAGACAACTATACAAGGTATTATAAGCGTTTTTCTTATCTTGATCTTTTTCACTTTTCCAAAAACGATTCCTACTTCTTCTAATATACCAATTATTTAATACTTCAAAAAAATCGGCAATGCTACTATAAGCTATTTGACTGTCAAAATTATCTAACCCATGCTGAATTTTTTGTACTGATATTTTTAGTTTTGATAAAATATAACGATCTAGCACATTTTGAGAATTAAAGTCTAGCTCAGCTTTGATCTGATCGCTATTAGCATACAAAGTAAAGAAGTGGTAGGCATTCCAAATGGGTTTGATAAATAAACGTAGGCTCTCATAAACCATTTTTCCGTCTTTATCGATCAATAATTCCTGACCTTTAACTATATTGGTAGAGAGCATGGTGACTCTTAGAGCGTCAGAACCATATTTATCAAATAATTCTAATGGATCAGCATAATTATTAAGACGCTTTGATAATTTTTGTCCGGTGCTATCTAATATAACTCCATGGCAAATACAATTTAAAAAAGGTGGTTGGTCAAAAAGGGCTGTTGACAGTACCATTAAAGTATAGAACCAACCGCGTGTTTGTGCTGAATATTCTACTATAAAGTCAGCAGGAAAATGTCCTTCAAACCACTCTTTATTTTCAAATGGGTAATGTGCTTGTCCATAAGGCATAGAGCCGCTTTCAAACCAACAATCAAAAACATCTTCTACTCTAACCATCATTGATTTACCGGTTGGATCGTCTGGATTTTTTCTAGTTAGCTGATCAATAAAAGGTCTATGTAAATCAACGATTGTCACTCCAAAATCTTTCTCTAGCTCCTCTATTGACCCATATACATCAATTCTTGGATAAGCCGGATCATCCGACTTCCACACTGGTAGAGGCGTCCCCCAAAATCTATTGCGACTAATTGACCAATCTCTAGCATTTTCTAACCATTTGCCAAATAGATTATCCCTGATATGCAAGGGTATCCAGTTAATTTGTTGGTTTAATTCAACCATCCTGTCTTTAAATTCGGTAACTTTTACATACCAAGAAGGAACTGCTTTGTATATAAGAGGGGTATCAGTACGCCAACAATGTGGATAATTATGAATATATTGCTCGGTTTTAAGCCAATTACCCTGATTTTTTAGCTTAATAATAATTTGATCATTAGCATCAAATACTTGTAAACCAACAAAATCATAAATTTCTTTGGTGTATTTTCCAGCATTATCTACAGGACAAACGAGTTCTATTCCTTGAGATTGACAAAGAATCTGATCGTCTTCACCAAAGCCGGGAGCCATATGTACGATACCGGTGCCATCTCCTTCAACTACAAAATCTCCGGAAAGAACTTTGAAGCTACCAGGATGGTTGGAAAAATAATCGAATAATGGTCGGTAAGTAAGATTCAGGTTTAATAGGCACTTACCTTCAATTATATCATAATTTGTGTCAGCACTAAGCCCTAATTCTTTGGAATATTTTTCCAAAGCAAATTTAGCCAAAATATAACAAACCTGACCATTTGGCACTAAAGCATATTCAATATTTTCTCCAATGGCTAATGCTAAATTAGCCGGCAAAGTCCATGGCGTCGTAGTCCATGCCAGCATTCTATACTCATTATAGGGTACAGAACTTGGCAATTTCTCATTAAGTACAAAACTTACCGTAACCGCCTTATCAGTTCTTTCCCTATATGAATTATCTAGCCTAGTCTCAAAATTAGATAAAGGTGTCTCACATGCCCAAGAATAAGGCATTACCCTCATCGATTCATAGAGAAGTCCTTTTTTGTATAACTCTTTAAAAGCCCACAAAACAGATTCCATAAAGGCTTTATCCATGGTTTTATAGGAATTATTGAAATCTACCCATCTTGCTTGCCTATTGACATATTCCTGCCACTGATCAGCATATTTCATGACCGATGATCTACAATGCTCGTTAAATTTATCAATACCAAAATTGATGATGGCAGTTCTACCAGAAATACCCAACTCCTTTTCTGCTTGCATCTCGGCAGGTAGTCCATGACAATCCCAACCAAAGCGTCGCTCAACTCTTTTGCCTTTACTGGTTTGATAGCGTGCATAAACATCTTTGATAAAACCAGTTAGCAAATGTCCATAATGTGGTAATCCGTTAGCAAAGGGTGGGCCATCATAAAATACAAACTCATTATTTTGCCCATTAGACCTCTTTCGAAACTCTACTTCTGCTGGTGATTTGTACGTCGATGCGGTACTCGAATCCTCACGTACATTAGAGTACGCTGCGGTTCTGCGTTCCGCGTCTCCTTCAAATCCCTCAGCACAAGCGAGTTTCGAAGTAGGTCTACTTTCTAATGATGGTCTAGCATCTATAGTTTTTTGGAAAATATTGTGCTTCTGCCAATAAGCTAGAATCTTTTTTTCAATTGCTGGAAAATCAACATTAGATTGAATATCAGGGTAGTATTTTTTAGTCATGTTTATAATATTGAGTATTATGAAAATAGTCGAATAATTGGTATATCGACAGGGTTTGGTAACTTTAACATATTCTTACATTTAGAGGTCATAGTTATAATATTGGATAAGGATTTAGTAATATATTGATCAGTATCTACATTATTTTCTGACTCATCTTGAATATAGTAAAGTATTGAAGTTATATAAACACTGAGTAACAGACCTCTCTTAGTATAATAATTATAATCTATAGACTTATCACCTGCATAACGCCAAATTGAGTCACATGTACGAAAAGCTATTTTTGTTGCGAATATGCTGTTTGATGGTGTGGTAAAATAACTGCGATTCTTCAAATGTATAAGTTTAGGTGTACAATCTTTTATTCTAATTCTTAAAGCTAAATCAATTTTATCCCTTATTTTAATCGGAGTTTCTTGTTGAGATAGCAAATCAAGCATGTTCTGGTCTTGCCAATTTTCAAAGAAATCAACTATTTCTCTTAGACCATTTGGAAAAATTATATGACAATACCCCTTAACAAAACCACATTCCTTTTCCGTATCTGCCAATAATTTATTATTCCACTCATCAAAGATTAGCAGTTTTGCTAGAACTTGTACAAATTGTACTTTCAAACTATAATATTTTTCGTAAGTAGTCATTAAATGCATCTTTTAATCTTGACATATAAGCTTAGTATATAGATAATGTTACTATCATTCAATAGTCTAGTTTATATTAAAAAGGGGGTAATTAAAGTGATACTAGTAAACGTTCATGCTGGGAATGGTGAGCAAGCAATTAAAAATTTGAAAAGAAAAATGCAAAGAGAGCTTGTGTTCCGTTCAATGAAAATGTCGCGTTTCTATGAACCCCCTTCAGTAAAACGTGTCCGTAAGGATCAAGAAACAGAAAGAAGGAAAAGAAAAGTTGCTCGTAAACAACTAATGGAAGGCTGATGGTTCTTATTTTTTAGCCCCCTGCCTACGCAAGGGTTGTATACTGCTCGTAAATGAAGAGTTGGTAGACGAAGGTCAACTTCAAGAAGAGCTAGGAGTGTCAAAGTCGAGCAGCGGAGCGTACATTAGTACGTGAGCAGCTTCGATCTTTAGACACGACGACGCCAATTCTTGAAGTTCTACCTGAGTATACTAGTAATTTACGTGGGAATGACATCGTGTTGCCGTGGTTACATCGTTTCTTTCCTGCAAGCAAGTCCAATGTTAATAGACTTACTGCATAAGTCAATCTAGTTGGTGATTTTGTCGTCGAAACTCGCCTCCGCTCCTCACGTACGTCTGTGTACGCGAAGGTAGCCGGCTTCGTTTCTCCTAAAAATCCCTCAACTATCTTTGATTTATGCAGCAAGTCTAATATTTGAGATATTATGATTATTAGAACATATTTTTGCTATATTTTTTTTATAGTTTTAATAATATCATCTTTTATGATGCATACTCACGCAGCTGAAACAAAGAGTGCTAATTTATATATTATAAGCGATAAAGCTTTTGTTGGGGATCGTAGTCAATTGCTAGGAGTAGCAAGAGAAAGCGAGAAGTACTTTAAAAGCAAGTCTGTTAAGCTGAATGTTGAGGAATATGATAAAGCTCAATTAGAAACCGTTAAGGATCAAATTAGCAGTAACAAAAATCTTGCCATTATAGTTTCAGTTGGTTATTACGGCATAGAATCAATAACTAAATTAAAGTCAGATCCTGAACTGGCAAAAAAGATTATCGCAGTACATCTTTCTCACCAACTATTAAATAATGGCACTTTATCACACAAGCAACTTGTCCAAGAAAAACGTGATAATTTTTTTGGTGCAGACATAATAGCATTGCCTAGCCATGCATTAGATAAGCAGAATACTAAGCTTACTGGCATGAACACTATACTTCTTACTACTAATGGGGTAGCTCATAATATGCAGGTCTCTGATATTGAATCAGAATATGGTGCATTTAAATCAATGTTCTCTTCCTTTGATAAATATTTAGCGGTGATTTTAGCAGGGGATGTCCCGGAAAATGGTACATATCATTGCTACACAAATAAAGAAGCCGAGAAGTTAGCCGAATATGTTAGTAATCTTGCATTAAAAAATAATTATTTCGTATTAGTATCCAATGGACCGCGTACAGGAAAATATGATTGCCAAAACAATAAAGAGCTTAGTGTACATGAAAAAGATAGTATAATGGACACGGTGACATCAAGTTTCCAAAGGGTTTTACAAGAAAATCGAGTACCCTTTAAATTATTTGACTTTAAGAAAGGACAACCAAGTATGTATAAGGCTATTCTTGGAGCCGTTTTATATAACAAGCATAGTTTGATTATAGTACCAGGTGAGTCTACTTCTATGGTCTCGGAAACCGTAGATATGTTACCTGCTAAAACTGTTACGGTGTATTATAACTCCACAATGAACGAAACCCATAAAAGACATATAAAAAACGAGTTTAATGAAGGAAGAGTGTCAATTATTGATGAGAATATGCATCTTCATTTACCTAATAATATGCGAGCTAAGTATTATTCTGCTAGTGAGAATATAGCTAAGGAGATATATACTTTGTGGCATACTCGTACAGTTACTATCCCAAAGGTTATTAAATAGACTTGCTGCATAAATCAAAGATAGTTGAGGGATTTTTAGGAGAAACGAAGCCGGCTACCTTCGCGTACACAGACGTACGTGAGGAGCGGAGGCGAGTTTCGACGACAAAATCACCAACTAGATTGACTTATGCAGTAAGTCTAATAGACCTGTCCCATACTTTCATCCTACTCTTACTATAGTGAAACCTATTGAATTAGGTGATACAAACTTTGTGTCATACCTGCGAAAGCAGGTATCTAGATTCCCGCTGCGGCTAGGAATGACAACTTACAACCCCTGCGAAAGTAGGGGGTCTAAAAAACTATTAAACATTTTAGATTCCGCTACCTACGCAGGAATGACATCAAAGCTGTTTCAGAACCTAGGTTAATTATATAAAGTGCGAAACTCCTGATAGAGAATTTTCAATAATCTAAAGATTTTACTTCTAAAAGTTGTTTTTAACAACTTTTGAAGTTATAGTTATACTCAAATAATTTTATAATATTAATTTAGATAATTTAAACTATGGGTAAAAAAATGTCATTACCAGAATCAGAAGAAATTTTATCCGCAATAAAACAACTTCAAGAAAAGATGAAAACTGAACAGGGTATATTTGAAGAAGCTGATAAAGACCTTAAAGGTTTACAAAAAGATATTCAAGACAAGCAAAAAGCATTAGATACTCTAAAAGATAATTTGCAGCAAGAAGATAATGATGCATTAGAATTGTTGGGAAAACTTTGGAAACAGCAGGAAAAAATAAAAGGACACCTAGCTGCTCAATCAGCAGACGCAATAATACAAGCAGTTCAAGAACAAAATGAATTTATAGACTCAGAGTTAGAACTGATCAAGCAGCAATATGAAAACATTGTATCAAATCTTGAGCTATGCCGAGAGTTTGAGCGGTTTTTACATGAAGATGGACAAGATACTTCTCATAGGAGCATTGAACACAAAGAGGCATTTGCTAAATTCCTTGAAGGAAGTGAATTACTTAAAGAAGATGACAAAAAAGAGTTACTTGAGAAAAATTTGCAGCTTATGACCGAGCTTAATGCCAGTATGCAGAATTTAGAAAAAAGAGATAGAAATTTAATCGAGCAAAAAAAGGAGTTACAAAAGAAAGATTTAGCTGATAATTTAACAGTTGATGCTCAGGCAATACTACAAAAATTGTTTAAGGAACAGCAAGCGGAGATAGAAAAAGAAATAGAAGTTATATTAGCAGAAAATTCTACAATAGTGGAGCAATATAAAAATGTAAAACTACGAGAAGAAGAAATAAAGAAAATCCAAGGTCAAATAGAGCAAAAAACTCAAATCATTGAGCAAAGCAAGCAAAAAGAAGAGCAGTTGTTTGAAGAATTAAAGCAATTGGAACAAAAATCTTACCCCCCTCTATCCAGTGCAAAACAACAAGAAGGTTTCGTCAGTCATTATCCTATATTACAAGAAAGAGCTAATGATGTTGAAGCGTCACTGAAACGTCAAATTGAGATTAATGAACTGATAAAACAGCAAAAAGAACTGACTAGTGTTGAAAAAGCAAGAGCAGATAATTTAGACCAGCAATTAATACAGCTACAATTGTCTACAAAGCAAGAAATACAAGCACATCAAAAATTAATAGATGACCTCCAAGACGAGATTATAGGTCTGAAAGGAGAAAAAGAGCAGAAACAATTTAGTATGCCTACTAATGAGAAAAATTGGGCAGATGAACTACAGGAGCTAAGTGAATCAGATGGATCTTTGTCAGATCAGATAGATAAGTTAACCAGTGAAAATGATAATTTAAGAGCTAAGTTAGAAGAGACAGAGAAAAATGCAAAAGAACAGCTAGTAGAACTTAGTGGGGAAAAAGAATTAGAGTATAATAAAGCAAAAGAAGATTATGCAGCAGAATTGCAAGAGATAAATAAGGAAGTATCAAAACTAAAATCAGAGCAGCAAGAAAAACAGGCAGAGCTAGATAGAACAAAAGAAGAATTAACCGGTACTAGTAAGAAATTGTTTGAAGCTGAAAGATTGCATGGACAAGAAAGTAAGCAGGCTAAAGAATTACAAGAACAGGTAGAGGAATTAAGCAAGACTCAGCATCAATTAACGACTGAGTTAGAAAAAACAAAAGAGGAGAAGGAAAATCAGATAAAGGCTCTTACTGAAGCAAAAGAAGTTGCCAATTTGGATTTACAGGTAGCAGAAAAAAAATATGCAGCAATGCTTGAAGAACAATCAGAGGCAGCTGCAGTAAAATTGCAAACAATAAACGAGGAGTTATCAAAACTAAAATCAGAGCAGCAAGAAAAACAGATAGAGCTACAAAGGACGAAAGAAGAATTAACCAATACTCGTGAAGAATTGGTTAAAGCTGAAGAATTGCATGGACAAGAAAGTAAGCAGGCTAAAGAATTACAAGAACAGGTAGAGGAATTAACCAAGGCTCAGCATCAATTAACGACTGAGTTTAAAAAAACAAGAGAGGAGAAGGAAAGTCAGATAAAGGCTCTTACTGAAGCAAAAGAAGTTGCCAATTTGGATTTACAGGTAGCAGAAAAAAAATATGCAGCAATGCTTGAAGAACAATCAGAGGCAGCTGCAGTAAAATTGCAAACAATAAACGAGGAGTTATCAAAACTAAAATCAGAGCAGCAAGAAAAACAGATAGAGCTACAAAGGACGAAAGAAGAATTAACCAATACTCGTGAAGAATTGGTTAAAGCTGAAGAATTGCATGGACAAGAAAGTAAGCAGGCTAAAGAATTACAAGAACAGGTAGAGGAATTAACCAAGGCTCAGCATCAATTAACGACTGAGTTTAAAAAAACAAGAGAGGAGAAGGAAAGTCAGATAAAGGCTCTTACTGAAGCAAAAGAAGTTGCCAATTTGGATTTACAGGTAGCAGAAAAAAAATATGCAGCAATGCTTGAAGAACAATCAGAGGCAGCTGCAGTAAAATTGCAAACAATAAACGAGGAGTTATCAAAACTAAAATCAGAGCAGCAAGAAAAACAGATAGAGCTACAAAGGACGAAAGAAGAATTAACCAATACTCGTGAAGAATTGGTTAAAGCTGAAGAATTGCATGGACAAGAAAGTAAGCAGGCTAAAGAATTACAAGAACAGGTAGAGGAATTAACCAAGGCTCAGCATCAATTAACGACTGAGTTTAAAAAAACAAGAGAGGAGAAGGAAAGTCAGATAAAGGCTCTTACTGAAGCAAAAGAAGTTGCCAATTTGGATTTACAGGTAGCAGAAAAAAAATATGCAGCAATGCTTGAAGAACAATCAGAGGCAGCTGTAGCAAAATTGCAAACAATAAACGAGGAATTATCAAAACTAAAATCAGAGCAGCAAGAAAAACAGATAGAGCTACAAAGGACGAAAGAAGAATTAACCAATACTCGTGAAGAATTGGTTAAAGCTGAAGAATTGCATGGACAAGAAAGTAAGCAGGCTAAAGAATTACAAGAACAGGTAGAGGAATTAACCAAGGCTCAGCATCAATTAACGACTGAGTTTAAAAAAACAAGAGAGGAGAAGGAAAGTCAGATAAAGGCTCTTACTGAAGCAAAAGAAGTTGCCAATTTGGATTTACAGGTAGCAGAAAAAAAATATGCAGCAATGCTTGAAGAACAATCAGAGGCAGCTGCAGTAGAATTGCAAACAATAAACGAGGAATTATCAAAACTAAAATCAGAGCAGCAAGAAAAACAGACAGAGCTAGATAGAACAAAAGAAAAATTAACCGGTACTAGTAAGAAATTGCTTGAAGTTGAAAGATTGCATGGAAAAGAAAGTGAGCAGGCTAAAAATTTACAAGATCAGGTAGAGGAATTAAGCAATGCTCAAAGTCAACTAATGACTGAGTTACAAGAAACAAGAGAAGGGGCAGAAAGTCGAATAACAGGACTTACTAAAGAAAAAGAATCAGCAACTCTCGACTTACAGGCAGCACGATTGGCCTATGAAGCAATGCTTAAAGAACAATCAGAGGCAGCTGCAGTAGAATTGCAAACAATAAACGAGAAATTATCTCAACTAAGATTAGAGCAGCAAGAAAAACAGATAGAGCTACAAAAGACAAAAGAAGAATTAACCAATACTCGTGAAGGATTGATTAAAGCTGAAGAATTGCATGGAAAAGAAAGTGAGCAGGCTAAAGAATTACAAGATCAGCTAGGTGGGTTAACCAATGAGAATAATAGTTTAAAAACTCAGTTAGAAGAAATAGAAAATGAAAGAAAACAGTTAGAAACACTTAGTGGAAAAAAAGATTTAGAGTATAATTATTTAGAGGCAGAATACGAAAAACAACAGGCAGAGCTAAAGAAAATTCAAAAAGAATTAACCGAAGTTCAAGAAGACCTAACGTTGGATAAACTTATTTCTGATGACCAAAATAAAAACTTTAAAACTCAGCTAAATAAAGTAACCGACGAGAATGAGGGGTTAAAATTTCAGTTAGAAAAAATAAAAAAAGATACAAAAAATCAGCTAGAAACACTTAGTGCAGCAGAAGAATTAAAGTATAATGCTTTAGTAACAAAACAAAAAGGGGATATAGATGAACTTTGGGGGAGGTTGAAGGTTGCTCAGGAACATGCCCAAAGAATCCAAGAAGATGAACAGGCTAGGGTAACAGAGCTTAGAGATAAGGATATTAGGATAGCTGCTCTTGAAAGCCAAAATGCCGCGCTTCTAAGTCAATTGGAAAAGTTACAAATTAAGCCAGAAGCATACGAAGTTGGGATTCAAACGGATAAGATAGCTGGTAAGTCAATAGGTACGGAAACAGAGACTATTACTAAAGAGTTTAGAGCAGTGATGGATAGTGGCGTGTCTGTAGATAAAGTATTAGTTCAGGATAAGACTAAGGGTAATGTTTATGACGATGATAAAATATTGCAAGCTTTTAAGGAATTGTCAAGAGAGCAAGTTCAGCCAATTGTTAATAAATTTTCTTTGCAATCTACAAGCAGTTTTGCTCAATTTGCCCAAGAAAATGTTGGTAAATTATCCGAAGCATTTCGGGACTCAAATGTACTACGAGAGATAGAAAATATTGAACAAAGAGGCTATACAGATATTCATAAAAAATTTGCAGCTGAGTATAAAGATATTGCATGGCAAGAAAATATTATATCCCCAGAATCAGGTAAAACCTTTAACTTGAAGCAAAACGGTAAGGATGTTGTGACAATAAATGAAACAACATTGAGTTATGATGTAAGTCATGATGACAAAAATGCTAAATATAAAACTAGAGAGGGAGAAGAAATTAAAAATGCTCGTATGGTAAATATACCGTTATCTATAGATATGCAGGGGGCGTGCCATATGTCTTTTGCAGTACAAGATACAAATGGACGTAATATTGGTAAAGAAGATGCTGTATATTTGACTGCTCACTATAAGAATGGCAAGTTAGTGCATCTGACCAAACCTACAGAAATATTTTCTTGTTCTGATGACAATAAGTCACCTTTATATTTGAAACGTAAGGGTAAAACTTATACTTTACCAGTAGATAAAAGCACTCTTGAGCAACTTGAGCAAGAAGTCCTTAAAAACAAAGGAGAATATGTAGGAATAGTTAAAAATGCCCAGGGTAATATTAGGGTAAATTCAGCTGCTGTTCACGGGTTGCAACCTGATCGTGTAACAGCTGACCCTCTTTTTAAGGATGCGTCTCAGCTATTACATGATGCTAATGCCACCCCTGCTCTAGATGGTTCTCTAGATATGAAAGGACTTGCTAATAAAAGAACTAACCGAAATGTAGGTGGTAGTAGAAATCCTTAACGAAAGTTGCTAATTATGTAATAATTAGCAACTTGTATTAAAATTTCACTGATCCATTAACATAGAAAGAGTGGGTAGTAAAACTTTTCTTTAAACTATAATCGTAACCAGCACCTAATTCAAGTGCTGATACAGATTGCATGTTTATACAACCTCCTAAAGTGTACATAACATTCTTTGGAGATGGTCTTAGAGATTTTGTGATAGCTACTGTTTGAGTATGGTGTTCTATGCTAGTAAAATTAATGATGTCGGTTGAATTATTTAGTAGAACAGTCTGATCTAGTTTAAAGTGTACCTTAGGAATAATTGAAATATTTCTTACTAAAATGCGTTTACTGAAATCAATTCCAGTTTCAAATGATACTCTTTTTCCTTTCCTAGTTGGTACATTAATATTAAAATCTTTCCTATATTCTGTAAAATTTTTGATTAGAAAACGATCAAATATTATTCCTACCATTGGTTTGAACAAAAATTTATCTAAATCAACTTTATAGTGAGTTTCAAGCTTCGCACGTCCTACATAACCGTTAGTCTTGCTATTAATTGATATAGTATCTCTTTTCCCTAGATTTTTAATAAAGGCTTTACCATATTTAAGATAAGAACTCAGATACATATTTTGTGATAATGTATATTTGCTGTAAACTGCAGCTACATGTAAAATAATATTTTGCTTGTCATTAAAGATGCTTTGAAATTTAGTATATGAATTTGCATTAGCATATGCGATTCCTATAATAAGTTCATCAAGAGGCTGTGCATCAAAACCTAGAACGAAGCCTTGCTGATTATTTTTAAAGGGTAAAGTATTTCCTTTTTGTTTGCTAGTAGAGTTCATAACTTGAATCCACCCTCCTTTTTTAATATAATAATCATTATCCCCTGCCGCTACCATATTTACCCTATTAGGTTTTAATAGATTATTTCGAGTACTTAAAGCGTTTGAAGTTAAATCCAAGTAATCAAATTCTATATATGTAGTATATTTTGCTATATTTTGTTCGATATCAAAATTAATAGGTGAGATATAAGATTCTTTTTCAGCTAATATTGTAGTTTCTGCAGAAATTTGGGGTTCAGTTGCAGTTGCAATAGGTTGAACATCAGATATAAGCTGTTCATCTGCAGGATGTTCAGGCTCAGGAAGTTGCTCATTAGCTACAAGATGTTCATCCTTCTGAGGTTGCTCATTAGCTACAAGACGTTTATCTGCATCATGTTCAGCCTCTTGGGCTTGATCATTAGTTACTATTGGTACATCCTTTTCTTTAAACAATTCTTCTAACCCAAGATTATTTTCATCAAATATATCATGTTCATCCTTCTGAGGTTGATCATTAGGTATAAGATGCTGCTCATTAGCTGCAAGAGGTTGAACTGCAGGAGGATGATTTTCTACGAGGACTACATCTGCAGGAGGTTGAGGTGCAGCTGCAAGAGGTTGAACTGCAGGAGGATTATTTTCTACATGGACTACATTTGCAGGAGGTTGAGGTACAGCCTCAAGAGGTTGAACTGCAGGAGGATGATTTTCTACATGGACTACATCTGCAGGAGGTTGAGGTACAGCTACGAGAGGTTGATGATCAGCTACAAGATGTTCATCTGCATCATGTTCAGCCTCAAGAAGTTGCTCATAAGCTACTATTGGCACAGCTTCTTCTTTAAACAATTCTTCTAACCCAAGATTATCTTTATCAAATACTTCATTTTGAACAACATCTGCATTATCATGTACAGCTATACTCCTTTTCTGCCTTTTAGTTTTGTAAGGTTTCGGTGGATTCTCATATTCATGTAGTTCTAAGTTGTTTTTGCTTACCCCTTGTTTGTTGTCCACATTGTATACTACAACTTGTTCAACTACTGCATGCATTGTTGAAGATTGTTCTTGAGTTATTGGTAGGGGAAATGTTACTACTGCTACTTCAGTACTATTTTGAGAGGATGCAACATCTTGATCAGATGCTTCATTTTGAGTTCTATCTATTTCTAGAGCTTGAGATTGTAATATAGGAAGAGTTGAAGAATATCTTCTATATAATCTTGGCGGTTTAGATTCTTCGTCATCTAGTTTACTATCTAAGGATTCATCACTAGAATCAAGATTTGAGGTATCTGATGATCTTCTTGAATAATATTGTGGATCGAGTGGTGCTAATGAAGATGACCGTGAAAACCTTTTGGGAGTATCTATGAGTGATTCATCTTCAGAGTTGCTCCACTCTTCCTCTTCAGATTCTGGTATGCTGCTGTTATAAGAAAAAAATCCTTTGTCTAGTGATTGGGGTCGGGGGAGTTCGAGGCTAAACGTACGAGTAATAGTTTTCTTATCTTGATAATATTTAGGTTGTTCTGTTTCAACGCTATGTCTGCGAGTAATAATCTCCTTACATTGATTATTACCGTCATTTTCTGTTGCAAATTCTTGAAATTCGTTGTGTAAACTTTTAGTGTTTACTAGTGGTATAGCTTTATCGGTTAGCGTTTCATTATTAGGCTGAGTGGTATCTGATATTAGAGGCATAACAACAGAATCCTCTACTTGGTATGGTAATATCTCTGTTTGCATACTTAAGCTTGGATTTGGATGTGGGTCATTAAGAGGTATATAAGGTGATTTTACTGACATCAAACTATTAGAAGCTTGAGGTTGTGCTTTGATAATAGAAATAATGCATGCTGCCACATTCTTAAATTTCTTCTTTGGTAAAGTAGGTAATGAATTATTAGCCTCTTTACAATCTAACTTAGATTCAAAGTATTGTTTTGTTTCTTCTAATTTGCGGATTTTATCTTCTTTTATATTGATAGCACTTGATAGTTTGTCGTAATGATCTTTTTCTTGGTTGAGTATTGACTCTTGCTGTTCTATGTTACTCATATCCTGTGCCAAATCTTCTAACTTTTGATTTACTTCCTTAAGATTAATATAGAGAGTTTCTTTTTTGTTATCATCGTACCTTAGGTCTTGTGGAGATATGTCTATTTTTTTTAAAATTTTAACTATACTTGAATGATCTGAAAAATTGTCTTCGTAAATACTTTCGGGGTTTGTGTTTACTACGTTATATTCGCTCCCTCCTTGTTTGTTGTTCTCATTCTTCAAATATACAGCATCTTGATATGAGGTTTCTTCTAATTTTTTTTTTATTTTTGATAAAGATTCTTCCTTTTCTACCAAAGCCTTTCTTTCAGCGTCTGATTGAGCTTTATCATATTCTTTAGAATATCTCTTTATTAGTTGCTTTATTGCGGTTAAACCTTTCTCCTTTATACCTTTCCGTGTTTCGTTATCTGATATTTTTTCTTCGATCATTTCTTTCTCTAAACTATAATCTCTGTGTAAATTAAGTAATGTTAAATAATCTGCTTCTAGTAACTCAAGTGTTCCTAGATAATAATTGTTTTGTGAACCAAATTCTTTTTTCAACTCATTGTCATAATCCCCAAATCTGTCTATTATTTGTGAATTACGTGTTTGCTCTAGTCTTTTCAACTCATCACGAGCTTCATCAATAAGTTGCCAAGTTGTTTCTATTTCATTTTCAAAGTATTCTCTATTAATAGTTGGGTTTGGATGATGTAAATTTATTTGCTCATTTCTTAGTCCTGCTGCCAAAACATTAGATGTACCAAACCCTTGTAATAAAAAAAACAGAATAAACAAAAAAAGAAAAATTATGCACCTTGTTACTAAATATCTATTAGATATATATCTATTAAATCTATTAATAAGAAAATTATTTTGTAACTTGTTAAATAAAACCATTTTATTACCTATCAGTTAATTTATTTATTAAAGATTAATTAATGTTAATGCAATTGTCATAGAGAGGGAAAGTAAAAACTGTATTTATAATTTTATTTTTAAAGAACGATTTACTAATATGTGATAAAAATCACGATTACAGATTAAGTATATTGTTATAAAGCATGACTTTAAATATGAGAGAGTCGCCAAGAAAGAGGTAAAGTAAGGAAAGAATATTAAGTGAAAATGTGATTTGTCGACTTCGAATTATTGATCTTTAATTTTAATTCATCAAGGTTGAATGTTATGTTGACAATCGCTCCCCCCTCGTACTTGTTTGCTAACTCTAGTGTTGCACAATGATCTTGTGCTATTTTTTTGATAATGGCTAGCCCTAAACCAGTTCCTTTGGATCTAGTCGTTATATAGGCTTCTGTAGCCCTATCAATTAAATTTGCTTGGAATCCTACTCCATTGTCATTGACTGTAATAGTAATCTGATGGTTAGACTTGGTTATAGAAACAGCAATAACACCTTGTTGAAATCTAGTAAGTCCTATAGATTCTTCGGCATTTTTTAATAAATTAACCATAATCTGATTAATTTGAGTTGTATCACAGATAAAATCTATGTGTTCATCAGTTGTGATGAATTTATATGATATTTTATCATTAATTAATTTTCGTGATTCAACCATATTCTTTATAAGAATTACTAGATCACAATCCATAAATATTGGGGCTGGTAGTCTTGCAAAATTAACAAATTCAGAGACAATTTTTTTAATATCGTCAGTATGACGTACAATCATCTGTATGTATTTGTTGAACTCTGTCTTATCTTCAACTTGATTACTAAATTTCCTAAGTAATCTTTCGGAGGCAAGATGAATAGGTGTCAAAGGATTCTTAATCTCGTGAGCTACTTTCCTTGCTACGTCAGACCAAGCAAGTGCACGCTGAGCTATAACTAGATCTCTTTGTTGATGGTCAATTTGTTTAATCATCCTATTAAAAGCTGAGGATAAAACGCTTATTTCATCTTTATTAACAAGGTCTTCTGGTACTTGAATAGTTAAGTCACCATTTTTAACCTTTTCAGTAGCAAGCACTAATTTCCGAATAGGCTTTACTATCTTTGTAGCAAAAATCATTCCCCAGCTTATTGCAGCTAATAGCAGTAATAAAGCAATAAAAATAAATACTATAGAAAATTTGATCTGCATACTGGATATATGTTTTTTAAGACGATAATATTCTTCAGCTGCACCGTTAGTTTTATCAATATGATCAATAATTTTAGCATCAATCAATCTACCTACCAACAAATATATATCATTATGATCTTTAAGTTTTGTAAGCATTCGAATCTTTTTAGGATCAGATTTTATCTCAACAATTTCTCCTAGCTCAGCTCTTTTCATTAAATGAGCTGGAATAGTAGCAAATGAAATTGCAAAACTTAAGAATGTATTAGCAATAACAGTATTAGTAGGTCTATGAAAAACTATAGCTTCATCAAGAGAACGCATCTCAACTTCAGTATTTAATGCTTCATTAAATGAAAGGGGATTATGTATTAGATTATAATACATCTCAGTTAAATCATCAGCGACAGATAATGCTGTTTCTCGTAACTGCAGTTTATGTTCGTCTATATAAGATTCTGCGACTATTATCGACTGATCAAGCACAGCAGAAATCTTTTTATCGAACCAAGATTGAATGCCAAAATTAAAAAAATATGCTGAAAACACTGAAACAATAATAGTTGGGATTGTAGCAATCAAACTAAAGGCAATAATGATACGATTTTGTAATTTCGAAGACGTCTCCCTTTCACCTTTATCAATAAAATCTCGTAAAAATTTACGAGCTAATAAAATGCCTAAAAGTAAGAATACAGCAAGATCTACTAATATAAGCCCTATAACTCTACTTGGGTCTGGACCAAGAGATTTCGACTCAATTGAAATCACATAATAAGTCGAGCAAGCCAATATAATGGCTACAATTATTAGAACAAATATTAATTTACCGCTACTACAATATTTTTTAAGATATCGATAAAAGTAATTCAACATTTTTATTATTCAAAATCATTTGAGTATGCTAGTTACAATTAATTTTCAAGCTATTATTATATCTAGTTTAAACCTAAGCAAATTCAAGTAACACCTGCCCACTAACCACCTGATCTTTCTCATTAACTAAGATTTTAGCAATTTTCCCATTACGTTCAGCAACAAGTATATTTTCCATTTTCATAGCAGTTAAAACCATAATCTCTTGACCAATAACTACCTTACAACCTTCTTGAACCTTAATTGCAATAATTTGTCCTGCAAGCGGGGCATGCAGCTCTGTTTGCTCTTCTTGGATATTTTTTGTAATCATCAACGCTTCTAGTTCAGACATCCGTGGAGAACGGACATAAGCTTTAACAGTAATACCTGAATGTGATAACATATAACCTGTTAAGATATTGCCAATTTTTACATTGGCTTTTCTACCATTTACAATACAGGAAAAAAGTCTACTACCTAAGTTCCAGTTACTACGTATATAAATTCTATCATTTTCTTGTCTTATATTATAACCATAATCTACTGATTTAATTAAAACTGGAAATAGTTTATCATCAATTGATACAACCCATCTAGTACCGATTTTATTAGTTTGATCGACTATTTGACCAGAAATTAACGAAGCACGTTTTTGCTCCGCAATATAAACAAAAATGGCTGTAGCTAGGAATATTTTAGTGATTTCAGAAGTTAAGCTTGCTCCAGAAAAACCATCTGGATATTCTTCTTCTATAAACGCGGTATTTATATCACCTGCTATAAAACGAGGATGTGATATTACTGCTTCTAAGAAACTAATATTATGAGAAATACCTTGTATTATGTAAGCACTTAAAGCAGAACGCATAACCTCAATAGCTTGTTCTCTAGTCTCTCCGTAAGTACAAAGCTTTGCAATCATTGAATCATAAAACATACTGACTTCTCCACCAAGTCCAAGACCTGTATCCACACGTATGTTAGCATTTTTTGGTGGTTCTACATATTCAGTAATTCTACCGCTAGACGACAGAAATCCACGCATGGGGTTTTCTGCACAAATTCTAGATTCAAACGCATGCCCTTTTAATTTTATATCTTCTTGAGAAAATGATAATTTTTCACCAGCAGCAATTTTTATCATCTCTTCTACTATGTCAATACCAGTGATCAATTCAGTTACTGGATGCTCAACTTGTAGCCTAGTATTCATCTCAAGGAAATAAAAATTCTTATCTAAATCAACTATAAATTCAACTGTCCCGGCTGAGTAATAACCTACCTTGCTAGATAAAGCTATGGTCTCTTTATACATTTTTTGCCGTATTTCCTCGGTAATAAAGGAGCTTGGGGCTTCTTCAATTACTTTTTGATGGTAACGTTGAATTGAACATTCTCGCTCACCAAGACAAACACTGTTACCATACTGATCAGCTAATAATTGTATTTCAATATGCCTAGGGGACTGAATCAATTTTTCAATGAATAATCTACCATCGCTAAAATTATTTACTGCCTCAAGCTTAGCTGATTCAAAGGCATTAGCCATTTCTTCAGAGTTTTTTACTACTCTCATTCCACGACCACCACCGCCAGCTGTTGCCTTAACTATAACAGGGAAACCTATTTTTTCTGCAATTTCTATGGCCTGATTTATGTTGCTGATAGTACCAATATAGCCAGGGACAGTGCTGACTCCTGCTTCCATAGCGATTTTTTTTGCTTCAATTTTATCACCCATTTTCTTAATAGCAGAAGCATTGGGACCTATTAAGGTAACTCCTTCCCTTTTTAAGATATTTGCAAAATTTGAATTTTCTGATAAAAATCCATATCCTGGATGTACTGCTGAAGCACCACTTGCTCTAATAGCATTTACAATATTTTTAATTGACAAATAGCTCTCAGTGGCAGGAGAATTGCCGATATAATAAGCTTCATCAGCATATTGTACATGCATTGAATGTGTATCTGCTTCAGAATATACGGCAACTGATTTAATACTCATCTTCTTTAGGGTTTGCATTATTCTCAAAGCTATTTCACCACGATTGGCGATTAAAATTTTATCAAATAATGGTTTAGTCATAAAATCTCGTGCTTAAGTATACTAAAGTGGTAAGTTATCATGCTTCTTCCATGGTAATTGTATTTTTTTGTTTTGAAGAAAGTTTAGTGCTTTACATATACGCCATCTAGTATTTTGAGGCTTTATAATATCGTCTAAGTATCCTCTAGATGCTGCAGTGAAAGGAGAAGTAACAGTATCTTTATACTCTTGGATTTTTCGTTTTTTTGATTCTGTATCTTTGCATTCTTCTTTAAATATTATTTCAGCAGCTCCTTCAGCTCCAAGTACTGCAATTTCTGAGTTGAACCACGCGTAATTCACATCACCACGAAGATGTTTTGAGTTCATAACTATATAAGCTCCACCATAAGCTTTCCTAGTAATTATGGTAATTTTTGGTACAGTTGCTTCAGCGTACGCATATAACAATTTTGCTCCATGTTTAATAATTCCGTTATGCTCTTGATCAGTGCCAGGTAAAAAACCTGGTACATCAACTAAAGTTACTATTGGGATATTAAACGCATCACAAAAACGAACAAACCTTGCTGCCTTTCTTGATGCGTTAATATCCAAACAGCCAGCTAAATGTAATGGTTGATTCGCAACAAATCCTATAGGTCTTCCTTCCATATAACCAAAGCCGATTATAATGTTTCTAGCAAAATCTGGTTGCAGCTCAAAAAATTCTCCTTCATCAACAATACGCTCAATTAATTCTTTCATGTCATAAGCTTTGTTCGGAATGCTTGGGACTAAGGTGTTTAGGGACATATCAACCCGATCAGCTGGGTCTTCGGTACGACGATGTGGTAGGGGACTACGATTTGATAGAGGTAAAAAATTAAAAAACCTTCTAGTTTCTAGAAGTAGCTCTATATCATTTTTAAAAGCAAGGTCAGCAACACCACTCTTTGTAGTATGCATTTTTGCCCCGCCAAGTTGTTCTTGGCTTACTTCTTCACCTGTAACAGTTTTAACTACGTCTGGTCCTGTTACAAACATATAAGAAGTATTTTTAACCATGAATATGAAATCTGTTAAGGCAGGAGAATAAACAGCACCACCAGCACAAGGTCCCATAATTAAGGTGATTTGCGGAATGATACCAGAAGCAATTACATTGCGTTGGAATAATTCACCATAACCAGCAAGGGCGTCAACCCCTTCCTGAATTCTTGCCCCCCCCGAATCATTTATGCCAATAACTGGGGCTCCTACCGCTAGAGCAGAATCGAGTAGGGAACATATTTTTTTAGCATGATACTCACCAAGGGATCCACCTAACACGGTAAAATCTTGGCTATACACAAAAACCAACCTACCATTTATGGTACCATGTCCAGTTATTATACCGTCCCCAAGGAATTTTTTGTCGTTCATGCCAAAATTACTGCATCTATGTTCAACAAACATTCCTGTTTCTTCAAAACTCTCAGGATCTAGCAATACTTCTATCCTTTCTCTTGCAGTAAGCTTACCTTTTTTATGTTGTAAGGCGATTCTCTCTCCTCCCCCACCTTGACGGGCATTATTACGTTTTTCATCAAGTGATTCAGGAGAGTTTACAATATGTTGATTCATTATGGCTATACTAGTTCATTATAAAATCATAACCTGTAGTATAATAATAAAATGTCGAAAAGATAGTAGAAATTTATTTGAATAGTTATAGAATTTAACTTACTACTGAATTTGTCAGTTCTTTACTTGACAGATGAAATGGTTTAGATATAGACATAGTTCAGGAATAATATTTACAAATAACTAAATCTAAAGGAAAAAAATGAACTATGCCGAAATCTCTAAGAACACAATGTCATGTATATATAAATCTTATGAAAGTCTTAATGAATCTCCTCTTGATAATGGACTAAGATCCTTAATTGAACTGAGGGTATCACAAATAAATAGCTGCTTTTATTGTTGCAATTTACATCTTACAGATGCTAGAAAGAATAATGTGCCTCAAAAGAAGTTAGATTTATTACCAATTTGGTCCTCTAGTAAAGAGGTATTTAGTGAAAAAGAAGTTATAGCTCTAAGATGGTGTGAATTAATAACGCGGGGTTTCTTCGAGGAAATTGACGCAATGAAAGATGAAATATTACAGTATTTTTCTGAGAGAGAAATTGTAGATATTACTATTTGTATTTCAATTATGAATGCCTTAAATAGAATAGCTATAAGCTTAAAAACACTTTAACTGTGGGTATATATCTATAGTTTTTGGGTGGTATAACATAAGTGATATGTATTTTATAGAATGCAGTGAAAAACTTAAACAAGTTTATAGGAAGGGTTTTATAACAAAGGAAAAGCAGCAGAAATTGCAAAATAGTGAGAGTAAATTTCAAAAACTGTCTAGTGCTTTAAAACAGAATATAGCAAGAAGAAAAAATAGCCAAAAAGTTCATATTGAGGATAAAAACAAAAGTGAAAATAATTAAGATCGCACCTTCGTTACTGTCAGCAGATTTTGCTAATTTGCAAAAAGAAATCAGTTCTTTGGAAGAAGCTGGCGCTGATATGATCCATATAGACGTTATGGATGGACATTTTGTACCTAACTTAACATTTGGACCTCCTATAATAAAAGCTTTACGACCTCACACTACATTACCATTTGACGTACATTTAATGATTAATAACCCAGAATATTCGATTAAAGACTATGCTAGTAGTGGAGCAGATATTATCACTATCCATCCTGAAACCACTATTCATCTTGACAGAACTTTAAGTACTATTCAAAATTTAGGGTTAAAAGCTGGTGTGGCATTACTTCCCTCTACAAGTCCAAATTCTATAGATTATATTATTGATAAAGTAGATCTAATTCTAGCAATGACCGTAAACCCCGGTTTTTCTAGCCAAAAATTTATAGAGAATCAGCTAGAGAAAGTCAAAATTATTTCAGAAAAAATCAAAAATTTTGGTAAACCTATAATGCTTTCTGTAGATGGAGGAATAAATGATGTTACTGGTAAGAACTGTATAAAAGCTGGAGCTGATATTTTAGTATCAGGTAATTTTATTTTCCAATCAAAAGATTATCAAAAACAAATAGACTTACTAAGACATTAAATATTGATGGAGAGTATTGCCATGTTCCTTAAGCCATAATCTAGCCAACTTATAGTCAGGATAAAGTCTTGCTACTAAATTCCAAAAACGAGGACTGTGATTCATTTCAATTATATGACATATTTCATGGGTCACTAAGTATTTTAATATTTTTTTTGGAGCAAAAATAAGACGCCAATTAAAAGCAAGTACAGCCTTACTAGAGCAGCTTCCCCATTTGCCCTTATTATTCATAATTTTAATTTTAGTAAAGTTTATATTATGTTCTTTCGCTAGAAGAGTAGCCAGTTTTGTGGTTTCTAGTAACAACATATCTTTTAAAAACCTTACTAAAGTACTTTTGTGTTGTGAGGGTAAAGAATATATCTGAATAACATCATCCGTGATTTGTACTTTTTCATAATCTGCATCAATATTTAATAACGAATATACTTCGTCAAAGACTGTTATTGTGTTATAATCAAAGGGGGGCTTGTTTAAGAATTTTTGCAGTTTTTGCCTAACCCAAGATTCTTTTTCTAACAAAAATTTATATCCTGTATTAAAATTTTTATTAGGTAAAACTAATTCAGCTCCTTTGTGGTTTATTCTAATGCTAATTCGTTTAGCTTTAGTACTATATCTTACTGGAATGTTAATATCAGACCCTAGTTTATCTAAAGTAATCTGCTGATGTTTCATGTTTGAAATCTAATTTAAAAATTATTATTAATATAGTATATTGACAATTCTAGTTAATTAAATTTATTAAGAGTAACTTAATTATGCATACTTTATCTTTTAACGTAGATGATCAGTTAAATGAACAAATTGAAACTTTTGCTAAAGTGCATGACCGTAGTAAAGCCTATATACTAAGAAAAGCTGTAGAGTTATATTTAGTCGATCAAAATGATCTTACAATTGGCAGGCAAGCTTTAGATGAGTTTTATAACGATGGTTTTAAAACTTATTCATTAAATCAAATTAAAAAGGAAAATGGCTTATAGTATTCTGTTTACGGATCGTAGAAATTACGGAGGCTAGAGGACTCTCGCTTATCATCCCAACGCCGTTATTAAGCCTATATAGCTGCAAAGTTCAAATTACTCTGTATTTAAAATCTAATATTATTTTATAGCCAATGATAGTATCATATGATACTATCATTTTATGAGTAAAAAACCACCTTTTCAAGTAAGTAATAAAATACTTACATTATTGCAAGATATTGCATATGAGCTTGGTATTCTATCCGGAGCTAAGCTTTCTTTGCCTGCAGTAAAACTTAGAAAAAGTAACCAAATAAAGACTATCCATTCTTCTTTAGCAATTGAAGGCAATAGTTTAAGTTTAGACCAAATAACCGATATAATTGACGGAAAACCGGTGCTAGGTCCTAAAAATGATATTATTGAAGTTAACAATGCCATTAAATTATACAATAATTTACATAAATTAAATCCATTATCAATAGATTGTTTATTAGAGGCACATAGATTATTGATGCAAAAGTTAATAGTTGATAATGGCTATTTTCGAGCTAGCGGAGTTGACATATTTAAAGGCAATCAAATAGCTCATATAGCTCCTAAAGCTAATCGTGTCCCATTATTAATGAATAAATTATTTCAGTTCATAAAAGAAAATAAGGATATTCCGTGGCTAATTAAAGCTTGTGTATTTCATTATGAGCTAGAATTTATCCATCCTTTCTCAGATGGTAATGGACGAATGGGTAGGTTATGGCAACAATTATTATTAATGAAAGCAAATCCAATTTTTAAATATATTTCGGTAGAGGTACTAATAAAAAACGAACAAAGTGAGTACTATGACGTTTTAGCTGAGTGTGATAAAGTAGGGGAGTCTACCTTGTTCATTGAATTTATGGCAACACAGATACTAAAAGCTCTGCAACTATATGTTAATAATGTAGTATCGCAAATCAAAACTCCTAAGTCTAGGTTAGAATTTGCTAAAATAAAATTACCAAATAGTTGGTTTTCAAGGAAAGATTATATTCTGTTACATAAGGATATTTCTTCTGCGTCGGCCAGTCGTGATCTAATCTTTGGGGTTAAGGAAGGTATCCTAACCCATAAAGGTATAAAAAATCAAACTTGTTATAAATTTCAATAATAGACTCTTCCGTTAAATTAAGTTATAAAAGAAATCTAGAAAGAATGAGTGGATATATTAATGGAAAATTATGATCTAGCGATTATTGGTGGTGGACCAGGTGGTTACGTGGCTGCAATTAGGGCCGCACAACTAAATAAAAAAGTTGTGTTGATTGAGAAGGAGCATTTAGGGGGAGTTTGCTTAAATTGGGGTTGTATACCAACAAAAGCATTGCTTAAATCAGCTGAATTATTTCAAAAAATTAAACATGCTAAAGATTATGGTATTATAGTAGGTGAAGCAAGTTTTGACCTAAAAAAAATAGTACAGCGTTCTAGAGATATATCGACGCAGTTAACATCTGGTATTAAATCTCTGCTAAAAAAAAATAAGGTTACGATAATTGATGGCACGGCTAGCCTAGGAACAGGCAAGGTAGTAGAGATCAATAATAATGGTCAAAAAATTTTGATTAAAGCAAAGGACATAATAATTGCCACAGGTGCAAGGTCTAGAATCTTAGATGGATTTGAGCCGGATGGCAAGCAAGTTATTACCTCCAAAGAGGCTATGGTTCTTGATAAATTACCAAAATCTATGATTATCGTTGGATCAGGAGCGATTGGTATAGAATTTGCTTCATTTTATAATGCTTTAGGAACAAATGTCACTGTAATTGAAGTGCAAAATAGGATATTACAGGCTGAAGATGAAGAAATTTCTTTAATGGCACGAAAAACTTTTGAAAAAAAGGGTATAAAAATTCATACTAATAGCAAATTGTTAAATCATAGCCAAACACAAGATCATATCACGATTGAAGTTGAGATAGAAGGCAAGAATCACAAGATACAAGCTGAAACTTTGCTGATGGCAGTTGGTATAGTTGGCAATACGGAAAATCTTAATCTAGAAAAAACTAATATCAAAATAGATAGAGGTCATATTATTACCAATCAGTTTATGCAAACTGATGAACAGGGAATTTATGCAATAGGCGATGTCACATCAGCACCATGGCTTGCCCACAAAGCAAGTCATGAAGGTATTATTGCTGTAGAAACTATTGCGGGGCTTAAAGCTCATCCTATAGAAAAACGTAATATTCCAGGCTGTACTTATTCCTCACCTCAGATTGCTAGTGTAGGACTTACTGAAGAACAAGCGAAAAAAGCTGGTTACCAAGTGAAAATTGGTAAATTCCCATCTATCGCTAATGGTAAAGCCTTGGTTGATGGTTGTACTGAAGGGATGATTAAAACGATTTTTGATGTGAAGACTGGTGAATTGTTAGGAGCCCATTTGATAGGCGAAGAGGTTACTGAACTAATTCAAGGTTATGTGATTGCTAGAACTATGGAAGGTACAGAGCTTGATTTAATCAATACTATTTTCCCTCATCCAACTTTATCTGAAATGATGGGTGAGTCAGTATTGCAGGCTTATGGTAGAGCTATTCATATATAATTAAAAAAATTCTTTTTGTTACTTAGTGGTAAGCATAAATTATGTTATAAATTGTCCTAGAATTAATATGAGGAAAAAAAATGAGTAAAATGAACCGTGAAGATTATGGAGTTTATCCACCAAGGAGGAGAATAAACATTGTTATGCAGCATGGCGTGTCATTTGGTGCGGCACTTGCTATGGCTATTTCATTTAATATAAACCATTCTGTATTATGGGCAATCGTGCATGGCTTGTTTTCTTGGCTGTATGTGGTTTATTATTGTTTGATTTAGTTTTAGCATAATAAAAACGGATCATATATACTCTTCTGCTTTGAAGAATTGGTTCTTGCAAATACTTGTGGGAGATTCGTGTGCTCACGTACTTCATGTACTGTTTGCGTTCGTTCACTCCTTGTTTATTAGACTTGCTGCATAAATCAAAGATAGTTGAGGGATTTTTAGGAGAAACGAAGCCGAGCACCGCAGCGTACACAGACGTACGTGAGGAGCGGAGGCGAGTTTCGACGACAAAATCACCAACTAGATTGACTTATGCAGTAAGTCTATTGTCTCCATTCTCTAAATCATTTGAGTATATAAGACGCTAAGATTATAGAATTTTATGGATATAAAAACATAATGATTAACAATAAATTAGTACGTAACTATACTTCTGCTTTATTTGATAATGCATTGGCAAGTAGCTTGGAAGATAAAATATTACAGCAGATTACCATTATTAATCAATTTATCGAGGATAATCCGCAAATCAAGGCTGTTATATTTTCTCCGATAGTAAAGGATATTGACAAATGTAAAATAATTGAGTTAATTACAGAAACCTTTAATATCGAATCTATAGTTAAGCGGTTTTTGTTAATATTACTAAGGCATTCACGTATGCCTATTTTATCAAACATAATAGTATTATACCAACAACTACTTAATAACAGCAGAAATATTAAAATGGTAAAAGTAACTTCTTCTAAATCTTTGCAAACTAGAGAGAAAGAATGGTTAACAAAATATTTAGCAGATGAGTTTCAGCAGAAGGTTGTCATAAATTTCCACCGAAATCAGTCAATTATTGGTGGTATTGTGGTACAATATGATAGCATAGTTAGGGACTATTCTATTGTTGGAATGTTAGAAAAAATAACGAAAACCTTGAAAGCTACAAAGGTAGGTTAAATAAATTTTATATGAGGAATAACTATGGGGTCTACCCAACAATTAAAGGCTGTCGAACTTGCTGAAATATTAAAAAAAGAAATTGCTAACATTGATCAGCTTAGCGATTTACGAGAAGTAGGGCAGGTTGTAACAGTTGGCGATGGTATAGCTAGGGTATATGGTATCGATAAGGTGGAAGCTGGCGAGGTAGTTGAGTTTGCGTCAGGAGTAAAAGGTCTAGCTCTTAATCTTGAAACAGACTCTGTAAGTATTGTATTAATTGGTAGTGATCGAGAAGTCAAACAAGGTGATGCGGTAAAAAGAACTGGAAAGATTTTACAAGTACCAGTTGGTAAGTCGTTGCTTGGTAGGGTCGTTGATGGTATGGCAAATCCTATTGATGGTAAAGGCGAGATTATAACTGATACATATAGGAATATAGAAGAAAAAGCTCCTGGGATAATTGTTAGAAAAAGTGTTACAGAGCCGGTGCAAACGGGCATTAAAGTAATTGATGCCCTAATTCCTATTGGTAGAGGTCAGAGGGAGTTAATTATTGGTGACAGGCAAATAGGTAAAACCGCTATTGTTATCGATACTATTATTAACCAAAAACAAGCTCATCTTGACGGTGATGAAAAAAATAAAATTTATTGTATTTATGTAGCTATTGGTCAAAAAAGATCGACTATTGCACAGGTAGTAAAAAGATTAGAAGACTCAGGAGCAATGGAATATACCACAGTTGTGGCAGCTACTGCCTCTGATCCTGTTGCATTACAATATGTTGCTCCTTACACTGGTTGTAGTATTGGTGAGTATTTTCGTGATAATGGTATGCATGCACTAGTTATTTACGATGATTTAAGTAAACATGCTGTTGCTTATAGACAAATCTCACTATTACTTAGAAGACCGCCGGGACGTGAAGCTTATCCAGGAGATGTATTTTATCTACATTCTAGGTTACTTGAACGAGCAGCAAAAATGTCAGATGAATCTGGTGGTGGATCTCTTACGGCTTTGCCAATTATTGAAACCCAAGCAGGTGATGTTTCCGCATATATTCCAACCAATATTATATCAATTACTGATGGACAGATTTTTTTAGAAAATGAGTTGTTCTATAAAGGTATCAGACCAGCGGTAAATATTGGTATATCCGTGAGTAGGGTAGGATCAGCAGCACAAGTAAAATCTATGAAGCAAGTGGCAGGAAGTGTGAAACTTGAGTTAGCACAATTTAGGGAATTAGCAGCTTTTTCTCAGTTTAGTTCAGACTTAGACGTTTCAACTAAACAACTTATTTCACATGGTACAAAGCTTAGCGAAATATTAAAGCAGGATCAATATAGCCCTTTCCCTGTTGAGGAACAAGTGGTTAGTCTTTATGCTGGGGTAAGAAATTATCTTGATAGTATTCCTGTTGAACGAATAAAAGAATTTGAGCATAGAATGCTACAAGAAATAAAACTGAGTGAAAACGATATTTTAGTATCTATTAGAGAGCAAGGACGAGTTACTGAAGAAATGGAACAAAAGTTAAAAATTTTCTTAGAAAATTTTGTGCAAAACTTTAATGCTTGTTCAGTAAGTTAAATCGACTTCAGGTTAAGATTAATTAGGTAGCTATGTCAGGTTTAAAACAGTTAAGATCTCGTATTAAGAGCATTACAACAACGCAAAAAATTACTAAGGCTATGCAGATAGTTTCGGCTACTAAGTTTACAAAAGCCAAAAACCAAGTTAAGGACTCAGAGGATTATATTGGGATTCTACAGGATATAATGTCTAGTGTGGCATCTAGCAATAATTTACAGGATATGCCTCTCGAACAGAAAAAATTTTTTTCGGAAGGATTATTAGACCAAGGTGATGTGAATAGATCTCTTGCAGAAGTAGAATTATGCAATAGGTCTAATATAAATAAGTTACATTTACTAATAGTAGTCACTTCCGAACGAGGCTTGTGCGGAGCTTTTAATTTTTTACTGTCCAAGCAGGTAAAATCTGATATTGCAAATTTGGAAAATGCTGGTAAACAAGTAAGGCTTATTATTATTGGCAAAAAGGGTTATGATGCATTTAAGGGGCAATATTCCCATTATATTGATAATTATTATGAGTTTCCAAAAGCTCATAATAATAATTTGTCATTTCAGGTCAAAGAAAAACTGATGGAGATGGTAGAGGATTCTAGAATTAGCAATTGTCAAATATATTTTAACAATTGTAAAAATGCTATGGTACAGATTCCAACTAAAAAGCAAATATTGCCAATTGAAAAACAGCTATGTTCAAATGAGAAATATTTGAGCTATGAATATGAAGGTGAAGGACTTATTTTGCATATGATTAATCTTTATGTATCGGCTCAAATTAATTATGCTCTACTACAAAATAGAGCTAGCGAAGAAGGAGCTAGAATGACAGCAATGGATAATGCAACAAAAAATGCTAAGGAGCTTATTAATAAATTAACACTAAAACTTAATAGATCTAGACAAGATCTGATTACTAAGGATTTGATAGAGATTATTGCAGGGGCAGAAGCCGTATAAAAAATAAATTAAGGTAAAATATGACAAAAACTATTGGCCAGATTGTGCAGATTATTTCAGCTGTAGTTGATGTGCAGTTTAGTAGTGATGGTAAATTGCCAAAAATTCTCAATGCACTTGAGTGCAATAATAATGGAGAGAAAGTGATACTAGAAGTATCACAGCATATAGGAGACGATATTGCTAGATGTATATCTATGGGACCAACAGAAGGGTTAGTAAGAGGGCAAGAAGTAATAGATACAGGAGAGACTATTAAGATACCTGTCGGTATTGGCACACTCGGACGCATAATAAATGTGGTTGGTGTACCAATTGATGAAAGAGGTAAGATTGATTCAACTGACTTTGCTTCAATTTACAAACCAGCTCCAAGTTTTGTTGATCAATCAACTGAAAGAAACATTTTGGTTACAGGGATTAAGGTCATTGATCTTTTAGCTCCTTATTCAAAAGGAGGAAAAATTGGGTTATTTGGTGGTGCTGGGGTAGGAAAGACAGTGTTAATTATGGAACTTATTAATAATATAGCAAAAGCACATGGAGGATATACGGTTTTTGCAGGAGTTGGGGAACGGACTAGAGAAGGTAACGACCTTTATCATGAAATGATTGACTCTGGGGTAATTGATTTAAAAAATCCCAAAAAATCTAAAGTAGCTCTTGTTTATGGGCAAATGAACGAACCACCCGGTGCAAGAGCTAGAGTTGCTTTAAGTGGTCTTACTATAGCCGAAAGTTTCAGGGATTTAGATGGAGGACAGGATGTCTTGTTTTTTGTCGATAACATTTTTCGCTTTACTCAAGCTGGTTCTGAGGTATCAGCCCTTTTAGGAAGAATACCTTCAGCAGTTGGTTATCAACCAACACTGGCAACAGATATGGGAGAGCTACAAGAGCGTATTACTTCAACAAAGCTTGGATCAATTACCTCTGTGCAGGCTATTTATGTGCCAGCAGATGACCTAACTGATCCTGCTCCTGCTGCCTCTTTTACCCATTTGGATGCTACTACCGTACTTAGTCGACAAATTGCTGAGCTTGGTATTTACCCGGCAGTAGATCCACTTGATAGTAGTTCACAATTACTAAATCCGGCAATTGTTGGAGAGAAACATTATTCGGTTGCTCGTGAGGTGCAAAAAGTTTTGCAGACATATAAGTCTTTGCAAGATATAATTGCCATTCTAGGAATGGATGAGTTATCGGAATCAGATAAATTAACCGTTACTAGGGCAAGGAAAATTCAACGCTTTTTATCTCAGCCTTTCCATGTTGCCGAAGTATTTACAGGTATAGCTGGAAAATTTGTCAGTTTAGCTGATACTATTGAAGGGTTTCATGGGTTGGTTTCTGGCAAATATGACTATTTACCAGAGGCTGCTTTTTATATGGTTGGTAGCATTGATGAAGCAGTAGAGAAAGGTGAAACACTTAAAGAAAAAGTGGCATAATGAATAAAACAATTAGAGTTAAAATTGTAACGCCAGCGAATGTTGTGTTTGACATGGAAGCTCAGATGATAACAATGCCGGGAGAATTAGGAGAATTTGAGGTTTTACCAGGTCATGAGTTATTGATTGCAAATTTAAAAGATGGATTGACAAAAATTACAGTAGATAATTCTGTATTTAAGTATTTTATCTACTCAGGGTTAGCTGAGGTCACATGGACAAATGTAAATATAGTAACAGAGTTTGCTGTTGATACTAGTAGTTTGCAACTACATGACATAATTAGAAAAATAGACTCTTTAACAAAAGAAATAGACGAAGAAATTGATGATACAAAAATTGATATTATTAAATTGGATATTGCTAGATATGAATCTTTGCTAGCTCATATTTAAAGAATTAAACAATTCTTCAAAGCATTCGAGTATATACTGCTCGTAAATGAAGAGTTGGTAGACGATAGTATAACATTCTTCTAGGCTATTTTCTTAGATACCAGCCGCGCCTACCGCCTGAGATGATATCAAAAATGCATGGATGATACGCTAGGCTATTAAACCGATGTCTTACATCTATACTTGAGGTTAATGATGATAAAGTGTACTCGTAAAATTGAATTTGATGCAGGTCATAGAGTTGTTGGACATGAGAATAAGTGTCAATTTCTACATGGTCATCGTTATGTCCTTGAAGTTACAGTGGAATCAAATGTTACTGATAATCTTGGTATGGTTATAGATTTTGGTTACATGAAGTCAATAATACAAAAGTGGATAGATGATAATTTTGATCATAATATTATATTACACCAAAATGATAGAGAAATGGGGGATAGAATATGTGAATGGACTGGTCAAAAAATATATTATATGCAGGAAAATCCAACTGCAGAAAATATAGCGTTACACTTAAAATTAAATATTTTACCAAAATTATTTACTAATAATTCTTTTATTATTACAAAAGTCAAATTATTTGAAACACCTAATTGCTTTGTTGAGGTATAAGTGGTACAAAGATGTTGTGTGATCTTAACTACGACCAATGACCAGCAGGTGGTAGATAAAATAACAACTAGCTTATTGGAAGAAAATCTAGCTGCTTGTATACAAGTAGATAATATAGTCAGCTATTTTAAATGGGAAGGCAAGATATCTTCTGTGCTAGAATATCGTATTGTGATAAAGGCTAAGTCTGATAACTACAATACAATAGAAAAGGTGATTACTGATATACATAATTATGATCTTCCTCAAATAATAAAGCTCGACATTCAAGATGGGCTGTCTAGCTATTTAAATTGGGTAACTCAAAGTATCTAATTTTAAGAGAGTGTTTATTAGAGCTAAGATTTACTCAAACTATATAGTCCAATGTTTCCTGAGTTTAAGTCAGCGATGTTATACTCTTCTGCTTTGAAGAATTGTTTTTTGAAAATATCATGGATTCGCATGCGTAATTATACTATATGTACACCTAGCATGCTTACCATTCATTTTCAAATCCAATTCTTCAAATCATTTGAGTATATCTAGAATTCCAAAGTTGGTGTCATCCTGAACACAAGTGGATATTATCTTGAATTTATTTCAGGATGATGTCGGATCAAAACACTCTTTAATTTAATTAAGTAAAACAATGAAATTATGGAAAAAAGTTACCTTGGGATTAATCCTAGGTATAATGTTTGGTATATATTTTCCTGAATATGTATCTTATATAAAACCGGTAGGAGATATTTTTTTGCGTTTGATCAAAATGATTATTGCTCCTTTAATATTTTTTAGTTTAGTAGCAGGCATAACTAGTATGAGTGACCCTACTTCTCTTGGCAGAGTAGGAATAAAGGCTGTTACTGCTTTTTTAGGAACTACTTTTTTTGCCGTAGTTTTTGGTCTTACAGTTGCTCTTGTATTAAAGCCAGGTCATGGTGTTCATATTAACTTTGATGTTGCCTCAAATATTTCACAAGAGAAATCCTTTAATATGATTGATTTTTTTGTGAATATTGTGCCTGATAATGTCGTAGGAGCTTTTGCCAATTCTAATGTTTTACAAATTGTATTCTTTGCAATATTTTCTGGACTTATACTAAATAAAATGGGAACTAGTGCTGCACCTGTTAAAGATTTATTTCATAGATTATCAAAAATGGTATTAAAAATGATCTCAATGATCATTCAACTTTCTCCATATGGTGCATTTGCTTTAACGGCTTGGGTAGTCGGTACGCAAGGTTTTGATGTAATGATTAGTTTATCAAAATTAGTTGCTGCCGTAGTGATTGCCATGATATGTCAATATGGTATTTTTGGTGCGTTAATTTATGTATTTTGTCGAATGTCACCATTACCTTTTTATAAAAAGAGTTTGGAATACCAAGTACTTGCCTTCTCTACTTCTAGTAGTAAAGCAACGCTTGCTACAACTATGCAAGTTTGTCGTGAACGTCTAGGCATCTCTGAATCTAGCACTTCTTTTGTATTACCACTTGGTGCATCGATAAATATGGATGGGTTTGCAATAAATTTATCTCTTACTACCATATTTTTTGCCCAAATGATGGGTGTAGATTTAGCATTACATGATTATTTAGTCATTATTATCACCTCAACTCTTGGCTCTATAGGTGGGGCTGGTATTCCAGGGGCTTCTTTGATAATGCTGCCTATGGTGCTATCTTCAATCCATTTACCGATTGAAGGTGTTGCTATAATTGCTGGAATTGATAGGATATTAGATATGTTACGTACCACCATTAATATTACAGGTGATGCAACAATTACCTTGATTATCGATAATAGTGAAGGTACTCTAGATAAAGATACATATAATTCGGTTTAGGTAATTATGTATAATATTGAGTTTACTAAACAAGCAATGAAAGATTTGCATAGGATTCCTCAAGGTTATGCAGTTCTTATACTTAAGAAAGTAAAACAATTATCTATTAATTCGCATAATACAACATTAGATGTAAAAAAACTAAAAGGAGTGGAAGGAGCGTATAGGCTACGTTTAGGAGATTACAGAGTAATCTATGAAATAGATGATAAAAGATTATTAATTAACATAATTAAAATTCAAAGTAGAGGCAATGTATATGGTTAATTTGGATAATATAAGTTTTATTGAAGATTCACATGGTAAGAAGAAGGCAGTGATTTTGTCTATAAAAGCTTATGAAGAAATTAAAGAAAGATTAGATGAATTAGAAGATATCAATGCTTACCAGCAGGTTAAAAGTAATATACAAGAAAATTTTCCTATTACTATTGCAGAAAGATTAATTGTAGGTAAAGAATCAAAAATTAAAATATTTAGAGAGTACCGCACACATACTCTAACTCAACTTGCTGAAAAGTTAAATATAAGTGCAGCATACTTATCGCAGGTCGAAAATAGAAAACGCGAGGGGAATATAAATTTATATAAAAAAATATCTCAAGCGTTAGATATAGATATTGATTTATTGATTTAAGTTAGTTATGAGGTTTATATGAAAGTTATTAATGCGAAAGAAGCACAGAATAATTTTGATAATTTGATGAATAGTGCAATAAAAGTTCTAGTAGTTATTAACAAATATGGTAAGCCATTTTCGATATTGATGTCTTATGAAGCATATGAGTATCTTAGTAAATTAGAAGATTTTTACGGGGCAGTACAAGCTAAGCAAGCTAAGAAAAATGGTATGTTGACACAAAAGAAAACAGAAGAATTTTTAAGTAAGATATTAGAGGAGTAATTCTAAATATTAGCTTATCAAAAGATGCTAAAAATTAATAAAAAAATACATTTTTTGTATTAGTGGGCAACATAAAATATGATAAAAGAGAACATATGACAAATAATGGAATTAAAACTTTGGAAAATGTTGAATTAAAAATAGGTGATAAGTCTTTTAATTTACCAATAAAAAAAGCATCGATTGGTCAAGATGTTATTGATGTTAGCGGTATATATTCATTAACAGGCTATTTCACTTATGACCCTGGTTTTATGTCTACAGCAGCTTGTAAATCTGCAATGACGTACATAGATGGGGATCAAGGGATATTAAGACATCGGGGATATGATATTAAAACGTTAGCAGAAAAAAGTAATTTCTTAGAAGTCGCCTATTTACTGTTAAATGGTGAATTACCAACCACTAATCAGTATAAATCTTTTTCTCAGAAAATTACTAATCACTCGCTGGTTAATGAACAGCTTAGAAGCTTATTTATGGCTTTCCGTCACTCAGCTCATCCTATGGCAATTATGCTGGCTGTGGTAGGATCTTTATCTGCATTTTATCCAAGTTTTTTAAATGTAGAAGAAAATGAACGCGAGTTAGCTGCTATTAGAATGATTGCAAAAATGCCAACTATTGCAGCAATGGCATATAAATATTCAATAGGTCAGCCTTTTATATATCCTGATAATAGTTTAGATTTTACTGAAAATTTTCTCCATATGATGTTTGCGACGCCTTGTGAAAAATATAAGGTAAACAAAGTAGTAAAGAACGCCTTAGATAAAATATTTATTCTCCATGCTGACCATGAGCAGAATGCCTCCACTTCAACAGTACGTTTGGCCGGATCATCCGGTGCTAACCCGTTTGCCTGTATCAGTACTGGCATAGCATCTTTATGGGGACCAGCACATGGCGGAGCAAATGAGGCAGTAATTAATATGCTGAAAGAGATTGGGACAATAGACCGTATTCCACAATATATTGCAAGAGCAAAAGATAAAAATGATTCTTTCCGCTTAATGGGCTTTGGTCACCGAGTCTATAAAAATCATGATCCAAGAGCAGTTGTACTTAGAGAGACCTGCAAAGAAGTATTAGATGAATTAGGAGAAAATAATAACCCATTACTCCAAATCGCTACTGAGCTTGAAAAAATTGCTCTCAATGACCAATATTTTATAGATCGTAAGCTTTATCCAAACGTTGATTTTTATTCTGGTATTATTTATCAAGCTATGGGGATACCATCACAGATGTTTACAGTGCTTTTTGCTATAGCAAGAACTGTTGGTTGGATGGGACAATGGAAAGAGATGCATGAAGATCCTGAACAAAAAATTAGCAGACCTCGGCAATTATATACTGGGTATGTACAAAGAGAATTTATTCCTTTTGATAAAAGATAATTATAGTAAAATCCTATATAGTCGATCCGTCAAAAAGGCTGTAGACACAAGAGATAATACATGTTCGTGGTCAGAAATCATATCAAAATCCATAAGATTTTTACCTTATTTTGTTCAAAACCTTATGGATTTTCAAAATTTTTAAGTCTACTCACTAACAATGCTTGTTATTCCTAGCTAAAGTCGGGAATCTAAAATGGTTTCCAAAAAGCCCTGAGGTACTATAGATTCCGCACCGAAGCAGGAATGACACCTCTTGCGTTTAAATATAGTAGATGTTGTGTTTTTAGACTTTTGAAGGATTGACTATTTAACTATTATATTCTAGCAATAGATTAATTGACTCCTCTACACCTGCAAGAGCAACATCGCCGTTACTGTTTTGTCTGTCATTAGTATTTAGATTTTCAGGAGTACTGACGAGATTTGAAGCATCATGACAAGCTAAACTATAGTTTAGCTCAAAACCATTCAAATTTCTTAAAGAATCATATAACATTGAAAACGAATTTGCCTGTGCACAAGCACATAACCACTCTCTTGTGTCAACATCTGAATCACTGATGGCTTGCCCTAGGGTTTTAAGGATTTATTGCAGTCATCAGATGTTTTATGCTGTAATAGACTTAATAGCAACTCAAATACTGCACATTCATGCAAATTTTCATTTACTTGCTTTAAATTATAGTCATCGCAAGACCGTAAGATAAGACTGTAACACCTAGAAAAACTACCTGCGTTTATTGCATCCAGCAAATCACCACTAACAGCTGAAAACAACTTCTTTGAATTATTTTTTTTACTGGTTTTAAAATTTTCTAAGTCTAGTATTGTTAACATGATATCTTTTAAAATAAAATTATAAAACTAATTGCACCATTAACATAATTAGTAAAAAGCAATTTTGCAAGTATTATCTCCCTAGAATATATGCTCAGGTAGAACTTCAAGAATTGGCGTTCCCGCGACCAAAGATCGAAGCTGCCTAGTTACTCATGTACGCTACGCCGCTCGACTTTGCTACTGCCTAGCTCTTCTTGAAGTTATACTATCGTCTACCAACTCTTCATTTACGAGCAGTATACCATAATCAAGAAGGTAAATATGACAGTTATTTCACTTAGCCTTTTCATCTCCAGGTAATACATAACTTGGTCCTTGCCAACTTGATGAAAAATCAAATTCTCTATATGGTTGGTCGAGTTTCACTGGCTCATATACTACTTTTGCAAGATTCTCATCATATTTAACCTGCACGTAACCCGTTAATGGGAAGTCTTTTCTGAGAGGATGACCGACAAAATCATAATCTGTTAGAATACGACGATTATCATGACCCCCAGCAAAAATTACTCCAAACATATCATATGCTTCGCGTTCATACCAGCAAGCAGCACTAAATATTTTGGTAACTGAGGGGATTATGTCATGTTCTCCAGCCTCAATTTTTACTAATATACGTTTATTTAATTTAAGACTCAGTAAATTATACACTATCTCAAACCGATTAGAGCGGTTTAGGAAATCAGCAGCAAACAAATCTGTCAACACAGTAAAACGCAAATCCTCAGATTCCTTAATTGCCGATAAAAATGGTAGCAAACTTTCTATAGTAGATTTATAGCTAATAAAATGCATATTCAAATCATTTACAGGCAAAGCAGTTATCTCAAGCTCCTGATTTTTTATTAAGTCGTCAATGATATTTTCCATTGTCACCTTCTCTAAATCTAGTAGTTCTTCTAATTTTCTTTTGTAACTGCATTAAACCATAAATCAAAGCTTCAGCAGTTGGAGGGCAGCCTGGCACGTATACGTCTACTGGAACAATCTGATCACAGCCACGCACTACCGAGTAGGAATAATGGTAATAGCCGCCGCCATTGGCACAGCTTCCCATTGACAGAACCCACTTAGGTTCAGTCATTTGGTCATAAACTTTTCTAAGAGCCGGAGCCATCTTATTTGTTAATGTCCCTGCAACTATCATTAAATCAGATTGACGAGGGCTTGGTCTAAACAACATGCCAAAACGATCCATATCATAGCGGCTAGCAGCAGCTTGCATCATTTCTACCGCACAACATGCAAGACCAAAACTCATAGGCCAAAGTGAATTAGATCTAGCCCAGCCTATCAAATCATCGAGTTTAGTTATAAGGAATCCTCGATTTGAAATTTCTTCTTCAAGGAGCTTATCTTGATCATATAGATCTATCTTTGCTTGCATGTCATTACTCCCAGTCTAAAGCTCCTTTTTTCCATTCATATACAAAACCGATGGTAAGTACCAATAAGAAAAACATCATTGAGAAGAAACCAAATTTACCAATTTGTCCAAGCGTAATAGCCCATGGCACCAAAAAAGTTATTTCTAGATCAAAAATAATAAATAAAATAGCTACTAGATAAAAACGTACGTCAAATTTACTTCTAGCATCACCAAAAGGTTCAAATCCGCATTCATAACTATCCAACTTAGCCTTATTATATTTTTGAGGAGCTAAAAGCCTTGGCAATGTAACTATTACCAATGACAAAACTGATGCTATACCAAAAAACACAGCTATAGGCAAGTATTCCTGTAAAATATTAGATGTTTCCAACATTAGTAATTGTACTCCTGTGATTTTGAAAGAAGTAACTTAAACAAAATCATCGCTCCAAAAGAGCTGCAAACCCACCATATTTGCCAAATATTAAATGAAATCATACCTATTATGTAATAATTTATAAAGCAAGCATAGGCAACTGACTTGTAATTTAATACATCTATTTTGTTATTTTCAGTCGTTCGATTCATCTTACCACTTTTAGAAGACTGCACTAAGGATATATTACTAATTTTTTGAATATATTTATAAATTAAAGATAAAAATAGTATAAAACCTATTAAGCCCGTCTCAAATAAAATTTGCATTATATTATTATGTGGGTGTAGAGGAAGGGGAGACCACGTCCACTGATTATAGCTAATCATTTGTTTCTCATCAATTTTAAAATTTCTTGATGAAGCAAATCCATGTCCTAAAATTGGTTTCTTGATAATTTGCTTGGCAACAAAGTGCCAAATAAATACACGGTGCTTAGCAGAGTCTGGTAGAAACTTGGCATAGTGATCTGAGGCATAATGTGGTTGTATTTTATAGGCAATTATCGGCATCATTATTGAACCGGTAAGCATAGCCAAGGTAAATAATTTCAAAAAAATAGATTGTAGAGATTTGGATGCTAACAATCTATTTGTTAAAAATACTAACCCACCTACGGTAAATGCTAAAAAGCTTGCCAAACTATCAGAGATAGATAATAAATAAAAAATTATCAGGTAATATATTAGTGCTAATAAATATCTATGATATGATATAATTATAGCTATAGCTACCCATGAAAGAACTGATAATAAAGAACACCCACGATCAAGAGTGAATAAAAAGAATTGATTTGAAGATTTTGGCTGAAAAACAGTACGGAAAGCTCTTGTTATAATACCATGAGATGCGTATTCTATAAAAAACAAAGCAATTGCAGCCAATACTCCTATAATAAAATATATTTTTATTTTAGTTACATTTATGGATAATTTGTCAATATTGCTATTTACGATAAATCCTATTAGAACAATTAAACAAACCTGTAGATAGTTAAATAAAGAGGAGGGGTAATTAGGTGAATAAAAATTTGTTATAAGACACCAAAGACAAAATAGTAATTCCAGTTTCCAATTGGATAACAAAGATTCTTTAATAGTGGCGTATTTAAAATGAATAAAGATTTTATCTCGCAAAGCAATTAATATAGTTAATAACAACAGAGGAACTGTTACTGCAGCAGAAAAACCAGAAATCAATCCAACTACTGGAAATAGCATTACTAAAATGTAAAACAGGGATTGTATCATTCTTAAATATCCTATAAACAATTTTTAGCAAAGATTTCATAAATAGGATGTTCAAAGGTGGAAACTGAAATGCTTGATGAGATAATCCATCCTTGAAAAATTAACATAGGGTCTTCATCAATCTTATGCTCTGTAATGGTTAATAGCATGTAATTATCCTCATTGTAAGGATCAAGATTTTTAATACATTTATGAAGTTTAATTTGAATATTACCAAAATATTGTGGTTCATTAGGCTTTAATACCAGCTCCTTTGATGTTGCTGTGATTTTATTTAAAGCAATAACCTTACCAATACTGTAAGTTTTTAATTCTGAATGTTCAACATTATTTTGTATATTAGGTAAGTTATTAGAATCAGCAACATGCTCAGTAAAATTATGATTTTTTAATTCATTACTTTCATCTGTAGTATCAAGGAATTCCATATTTTGGGTAGTATCTTCAGCTTGTCCATAAGAAGAAAGAATACATAAAAACCCCATTATACTAGCAAATATAAGGTGCTTCATCAATTTCTGCAACATGCGAAAATAATAATTCTTTAAGTTATAATTTGCCCCAATTCGAGATAAGAATTAACTAATTCTTATCTCGAATGGGCTTTAATATTATGGATTGCCACACTCACGTACGTTCACTCGCTAATAGACATATATACTGCTCGTGAATGAAGAGTTGGTCGACGAAGCAATCTATAATTTCATCGAATTTGGACTGTGCTGAATTATACTAGCATGCAGCAAAATTGTATATATAAAATTTTATGATAGTGTAATTCATCTCTAGTAGTTTAAAATAAGTAAAATTTTAGTAATTTTTCTATTGTAATTTATTTTTCTATACTCCATATTGGTAGGATCACTACATAAAGATCAAATGAAAACTAAAAATATTAAATTTTTGGTTAGTTATTTGTTTTCTTATGAATCAATATCACTAGAGTAAGCCTTAATGCAAGCTATTATCCGCCTTATATTAACAAACCCAAAAATTAACTCTAAATTTAGAACTGGTTTTTCATACTTTTCTATATTCCTTTTTATGGGGTTTGCCACTTTTGTATCTTTATCGATCAATAAGTTCGTTAGTGATACTATGTCAATGACCATAGCAGAGCCAGAGATACTAGAATCTTCAGAAGAACTATCAAATGAAATCTCCCAAATTATAACAGTCAAAAAAGGTGATACATTAAAGGCAATACTTTTACGGCAACAAATTCCAAATAATGAAATAAACCAAATCGTAAAACTAATAAAAGACAAGAATATTGAATCTTCCCTGAAGATAGGACAGCAACTTGTTTTTGATTATGAGATAAACATTACGGAACAAGATGATGAAGACCTTGCTGCTGAATCACGTACATTAAATAAACTGACTATAGCGTATGATAAAGTCAAATCTTTAGAAATTATTAGAGAAGGTGAAGATTTCCTTGCAAGAGACGTAACCAAAGTTTTCAATAAGCTATTAACTAAATCGTCGGTAGTTATTAATTCAAACTTTATGTCAGCTTTAAAATCGTTAGGGTTATCGAGTAATAGTATAATTGAAATGATCAACTCATATAGTTATCAAATTGATTTTCAACGTCAAATTAAGAGTGGTGACACTGTAACTGTTATAACCGAAAAATTTGTTACCGAGGATGGTAAATTTTCTCATCATGGTAAGGTTTTATATGTATCACTTAATTTATCTGGTAAGGAATATAATATTTTTCGATATTCTCCAAATAATGCAGAAAATAATCATGATTTCTTTTCTGAGGATGGTAAAAGTGTCAAAAGAAGTTTGCTTAGAACACCTGTTAAATTAGTTAGAGTTTCTTCTCATTATGGTAATAGACATCATCCTACTTTAGGCTATACTAAAATGCACAAAGGTGTTGATTTTGCTGCTCCAACTGGTACGCCGATTTATGCTGCAGGTAATGGGGTGATAACTGAAATAGGATGGAAATCTGGCTACGGAAAATTTATACAGATTAAACATAGTCAAAATCTATCAACTGCTTATGCTCATGCTTCTAATTTTTCTAAAAATCTTAAGCTAGGAAGTATAGTTAAACAAGGTCAAGTTATTGCGTATGTTGGTAGTACTGGTAGAACTACTGGACCACATTTACATTATGAAGTTAAAATAGGTGGTAAGAACATAAACCCTATGCACGTTAAATCTACTCCAGGCATAGAACTTGCTGGCAAGCAATTAGCAAAATTTAAACAATTTAAAAGTAATGTAAGGTCTTTAAGTAATGAGCTTGATAATAAGTCAGAGATTGCTGAAAATTCAGCAACAAAATTCTTGAAATCTTAAGGAGTTAATATAGTTCTCGTTTCTTATTATGTGATAAAGAAAAAATCCTTGATGAGTTTAGAAAAAATACAATCTTACTAAATTATTTAAGTAATTTTTAGACAAAATGCAGCTCGGTAATGCAAATAGTAAACATAAGTAAAACAAGGTAAGCCTAAAAATTATGTCATCGTTTCTTTCGCAAAAACATAAGAATATAGGTATAGTTGGTTTAGGTAAGACTGGTATAGCTGCTTGGGAAGTACTGAATAAAGTAGCTAAAGTAATTTGCTATGATCAAGCAAAGAGCAGTCGGGATGCTTTTACCAAAATCTATGGGGCTGATAGTCTTGTTAGCTTATCTGATCTGCAGTGGCAAAATCTTGATAAGATTCTACTGAGTCCAGGTATTCCTTTGTCTCATGACATTGTTACAATGGCTAATTCTTATAATATACCGATAACTTCAGATATAGATCTGTTATTTGAGGAAGTTAGGTTAAGAGAGGCTGAGGCAGCTAATTTCATTGGCATAACTGGTACTAATGGTAAGAGTACTACCACTGCTTTAACCGGTCATATTTTACAATCTTGTGGTTTTGATTATCAAGTTGGAGGAAATATAGGTTTTCCTGTTTTGGCTATGAGGTTAGATAGTAAAGGATATGTATTGGAGCTATCCTCATTCCAATTAGATTTATTAAACAGTTTTAAAGCCAAAATTGTGGTGCTTCTTAATATCACACAAGATCATTTAGACCGACATAATAATATGCAAGGCTATATTGCTGCTAAAAAAAAGATCTTTGATCGAATAGATAAAGATTCATTTGCTATAATTAGTGTTGATAATGAAATTACCAAGAATATTTCTCTAGAATTACAAAAGGAAAATAGAACAAATGTAGTACCAATCTCTACTTATGAAATTCTTAATAAAGGAGTATCAATTTGTAATAATATTATTTATGACAATATTTTTGAACCTATTACTATTAATTTCCATAATAATAACTATCTACAAGGGATACATAACCAAGAAAATATCGCCGCTAGCTATGCAGCTTGTCGAATTATAGGGGCAAGACTAGAACAAATAATTGCCGCTATCGGGCTATTTAAGGGGTTACCACATAGAATGCAATATGTTGGTACAATATACTCAGACCATTCGAGTAAGATAAATTTTTATAACGATAGCAAAGCTACCAATGATATTGCTGCTTCTAAATCCATCTCATCGCTTGATAATATATATTGGTTAGCTGGGGGGGTAGCAAAAGAAGGAGGAATAACAAATTTAGAGCCATGGTTTAATAAAATTCATAAGGCTTATCTTTTTGGTCAAGATAAAGAGCTTTTGGCATCATTCCTTAATGGCAAGGTAGATTACCAAATTTGTCAAGATTTAACGGAGGCTTTTAATTCTGCCTTTAGAGATGCAATGGAGGATATAGGGGGTATAAAGAATATCCTGCTAGCCCCAGCTTGTGCTTCCTACGATCAATTTAAAAATTTTGAAGAACGCGGAGAATTATTTATTAAATTATATAATATTATTGCTACCCATGATCAAAGATAATCATAATAATGAATTGTCTAACAACTATATAAAATGGTGGTGGCGTAGTATTGACCAGCAAATGATTATTGCTTTAGTAATCCTATTTGTGTTTAGTATAATGTTGGTTACTACATCAGGATCAGCAGTAGCAAATAGAATTGGACTTAATGAGTATTATTTTGCATCTAGACAATTATTCTACCTTGCTAGTGCTTTGTTACTAATCATTTTTTTTTCTTTTTTCTCAAGAAAATGGTTAAAGAGATTCTCAATTCTAGGGTTTATTGGTAGTATATTATTATTAATTTTAGTTAGATTTTATGGTTATGAGGTTAAGGGGGCTACTCGTTGGATTAATATTCTAGGTCTCTCTGTACAACCTTCAGAATTTGTAAAACCATTTTTTGCAGTGGTGGCAGGCTGGATATTATCGCTGAAATTTGAAGATGAAATTCCAAGTTTTTCTATTTGCATAAGTCTTTATAGTATCGTTGCTTTATTATTAATTATCCAGCCAGATTTTGGTATGTTAGTGATGGTGACTGCTGTTTTTGGTATTCAACTTTTTATTGCTGGTATGCCGATATTTTGGATTATACTTGCTGCTTTTATGTTGGTATTTGGGGTTACAGCAGCTTACTTTTGCCTTCCTCATGTAACAAAAAGGATTAATAGTTTCTTGGATCCTGATAGTAGTAGTAATTACCAAGTTGGTAAGTCAATCAGGGCGTTTGAGCATGGAGGTTTATACGGTCGTGGTCCTGGTGAAGGGGCGGTAAAACAAGTATTGCCGGATTCGCATACTGATTTTATCTTTGCTGTTGCTGGTGAAGAATTTGGGGCAATTATTTGCTTAATCATTATAGGGATATTTGCTTTTATAGTTATTCGTAGTTTACTTAAACTTATTAATGAAGAAGATAAATTTATTCAATTAGCAGCAAGTGGTATTATTTCCCAAATAGGGTTACAAGCAATCATTAATATTGGTGTAACCTTGAATTTATTACCAACCAAAGGTATGACGTTACCCTTTATTAGTTATGGTGGTTCTTCAACTCTTGCTATAGCCATTGCTACAGGGATGCTGCTTGGTTTTACCAAACATAAAACCTCTCTTAGTAAGTATAAAATTCAAGATATTGACATATGAAGAATATAATTGTTGCTGGTGGTGGTACAGCTGGTCATTTGTTCCCCGCTATTGCTTTAGGTGAAGAATTAATGAAGCGTGGGTATGAGTTGCACCTTATCACCGATGTTAGATGCCAAAAATATTTAACTGAAGATTTAAAGCTTATACCACATATAATAAATTTTAGATTAGCACCTAAAGGGTTAATTAATAGGTTTAAGTTATTGATTTCTTTGTTATTTGTAACTTTTAAGATGTTATTGCTATTAGTGAGGATTAAACCATATGCTATAATTGGGTTTGGTGGCTATCCGACTGTTCCTCCATTGCTTGCTGCAGTATTTTTACGTATTCCTATCATAGTTTATGAACAAAATTGCTTTATTGGTAAAGCTAATAGATTTTTCTTAAAATATGCTAGGAAAGTTGCTCTTACATATGATGAAACTAAAAATTATAATATTCTTGATAAAAGTAAGAAACTGGTTATAGGAAATATAGTACGGGAAAATGTTAAAAATTTGAAAGTTAGGGAAAATTTTAATAATGACACTTTTCGAATATTTATTTTTGGAGGAAGCCAAGGAGCAAAGATTTTTTCTACTTTAGTACCTGAAGCTATTCAGATATTAGTGCAATCAAATCCTGATATTAAATTGCATATTACCCAACAAGCTCCCTTAGAAGATCATGATAATATTGTTAAAATTTATAGTGAATTAAACATCCCGCATAAAGTATCCGATTTTTTTTATGATATGGATCAGCAATATGCGAGTCAAGAATTAGTAATATCAAGAGCTGGGGCATCGACTATTTCTGAGCTTAGCTATATTGGCTTGCCGGCAATTTTTATTCCGCTACCTGCGGCAGCTGAAAACCATCAATTCTATAATGCCAAAGCTCTAGAAGATAGTGGGGCAGGGTGGTGTTTCGAGCAAAATAAAATCACTCCAAAAAAATTAGCCGATAAACTCTTAGTGCTGGTAAAAAATCGTGATATACTAAAAAAAACATCTATTGAGTTATTAAAAAGGAAGAATGATGGTAGTAAGGTTTTAGCTGATGCAGTAGAAGAAATAATAAGCTGACTTTTTAATTCAGTTGAGGGAATTGCTTCTTGCAACTTTAATAATTCTGTGTCATTAATTATGGCTTATTAAAAAATTATCGGATTGCTTTATGTTAGGGAAAATTATTATTACAGTTTTGGGATTGTTCCTACTTTCAGGTTGTACTGATGGTTTTAGAGGATATTTTAAAAAATCTGCTAATAATAAAATTATAGATACAAAAGGTTTTGAAGGTGGTAAGCGACCGCCTCTTTATAATAAGAAGTATATATCAATGGCAAAAAGGAACGTCACGGAAGAAAATTTTGATGACGATGAGGAAGATTTACTTAGTGAAGCTGATACGGAAACAATTAATCCAACTTTAAGAAATCGTCAGATGTATCTTAAGATGGTAAAACAGGATGCAGATCGCAAAAGAAGGCAGAAGTTAAATCAAGATAAAGATTATCCTTCATTGAACTTAGCAAGTGATAGGGTAAAAAAGCGAAATAGTGATGAGGAAAACAGTAAGTTGCACAAAGAGCTAGAGCAAATTAAAGCTATGCTGCATGAAACTAAAAAAGATTTAGAAAAGTATAGTTGTCCTGCGGGGAAAAATGTTAAAACACAAAGTGCTGATATGTTACCAATAGAAACAGATAGTCATAAAACAATTAAAAAGCTAGAAACTAATAAAACTAAGAGTGTGCTCAATAAATCAGAAATGAAAAGAAAATTTCTTAGTGAAGATTATGATGATATAAAGGTAAATGATCCTAATGGGAAAGTTGGTAAAAACGACACTAATAATAGAGTGAATAGTACTATTGTTAATGAACAAGAGAAATTTCAGTTACCGCCTCGTGCAATATAAACACAGATTATACTCGGTGAACTTCAAGAATTGGCAACTCGGGTTAATTATAGTTTTTTGTTACGTTGTCCATAAATTAAAAACTCCTGGTTGCCTTTTGCCCCTAAAATAGGGCTGGGTATTATCCCATATATGTTAAAATTATAATTGGATTCTAGCCATTGTTGAATTTTATCACATACTCTTTGGTGTAAGAGTTGGTTTCTAACAATGCCACCATCCCCTACCTCGTTCTTTGCCACTTCAAATTGGGGCTTAATTAGAGCAACTAAACTACAATTATCTTTTGCCAAGCTAAATGCAGTGGGTAATATGGTGGTAAGGCTAATGAAACTAGCATCGCAAACGATCAGGTCTGGTGGTAAACTAATTTGCTCAATTGTTAAATACCGGGCATTAGTTCTTTCAATTACTGAAATTCTAGGATTATTACGTAGCTTATGATGTAGTTCACCATATCCTACATCTACTGCAAAAATCTTTTCAGCATTCCTACGGAGCAACACCTCAGTAAATCCACCAGTACTAGAGCCTATATCTAGACAAACTAGCCCTTGTGGGTCAATATTGAAATGATCTAGAGCAGCAATTAACTTTAACGCCCCTCGTGATACATAATCATGTATCGGGCGTTTTATAATAATATCACGAGTATCAGTTGATATGCCAGTACCTGCTTTAGTATTTTGCTGCTGATTAACATATACTTTGCCTTGTATTATTAAGCTTCGTGCTACGTTAATATCATCAACTAATTGGCATTCTACCAAATGTTGGTCAAGTCTTATTTTTTTCATAAATCTTCATAGCAACTTAAACCTGAGTTCGATGTAATAGGTTTGATGTCATCCCCGTACAGGCTTTACCCGTGTGGATCACTAGTATACTCGGTGAACTGCAAGAATTGGCGTTCTCGCGACCAAATATCTCTGCTCCTCATGTACTAGTTGTCACACTACTGAACAAAAAGGTTAGGTTGGTTGCACAAAGTGTAACTTAAACAATTTTATGATTAAGGAATCAAAAAATTGCTTAGGACGACTATAAGCTTGTTTAATTGATCTTATACCTAACTGTAGTACAGAATAACTCCTACATCCGAGCGTTTTCTTCATTTTTATCGGTTGCTCTTGCTCTCCAATTGCTCCTATTTTTCTTGCCATTGCATATGCTATAAATAAACATTTTATAAAATACTCTATTTACTAGCTCTTGCAACCACACCATCTCTTTTGTCCAGTAGTGTGACGCTCCAGTACTTGACACTCGTACTCCGAGTAGCAATTTAGTCTTGGGAAACTGTTTAGATTATACCCCTACCACCTGTACAATTTCCGTTTAAAAAAATACCAAGAATAATAAAGTACAAAAGTTCCAACAACGCTAAATGTAGAAAATAAAAAACCTTGTTCATCAGAAAGGCCATAAGATATATATGAAGATAAAGCTCCAGAATACGCACCAATAGCACACATAGTTAAATATATTACAAGTGCGGTTCTAAAATCTTGTGTCTCAAATTTATTGGATAATATTAATATGTTACAAATAAAAATAGCACATAAACATACGCCAATTGTAGAAAGGAGATAGATATTACCTATTAAAGTTACCCCATAATTCGGTAAAAGAATAAAGCTGACTAAAAGGATAATTATCAATATTAAGTTAGCAAGATATTTATTGATTATTTTTAATAATAGAATAACAGGTGATATCAAGAAAAATATGCTTATAAGTGTAGAATGTGTAATAGATTCTATCTTTGATACAGGAAGATGTTTTTCCAATGCAAATTCTTCATAATACCACAATATATCGAAAGTAATGTAAGATACCATAAAGCCTGTTAGTATCTGTAATTCTATATTTTCTATTAAGAATGAAAACCTAGAAACTAAAGTTGTATTTTTATTAACACTCTCTCTTTGTAAGCAAGTTATAATAATGAAACTATAAAGTAATATGCATAATAATAACCCGTTTATGGCTGATACGAAAAAGTCGGTTAGTGAATTAACTGCAAAATACCCAGCTATCCATAACAAAGAAAAAATGATAAGAGAGAAATATTTGTAATTATTGGTAGATTCTATAATTTTTATGATAGTTATGGTTATATAAGTGTAGTATGCAGAGGCCATTACAATAAAATTGATTCTAAGGAGTGTGTAGTCCTGCATCATAATTATGTTTAATATACCTATTATAAGTATAACTAAACTAATAATGGTAGTTTTGTTATCACTGATTTTGTTAATTAATGGGGTTAAGAATAAACCAGCTATTATATAACCTAACATTTCGATTGATTCGATATGGTTTAGTTCCTCCCCAGATAAGCCTTTACTTAGCAGAAAACTTGGCATTATAATTGCATTGATGTAAGTGATACATGCAAAAAGAAATACGCTAAGAAACAATAGCAAAACTGTTTTTAAATGATTATTTTGGGTCATAAATAATTGTTTGCTAAACTAGATTACATCGTATATAAATTTTGTTAGTTGAGAGGCGTTTCAGAGGTTTTTATATAACCAAAAGTACATTATATCACTCATTATGATTTGTCTAATTAATTTGTTATTTTGACCTTAATAAAATATTATATAACCAAGTAGGTATAATAGTTCTCGATGTCATCCCCGCTTCACTGTAGAATCCAAACAGCCTGAATAACTGTTAGGTATCATGGATTTCTGCTTTTAGCTAGGAATGATCAATGGCATAGTAATGTTATATCGAATTTAGGTTAAGTAGAGTTTTTTAGTTATTTGTTAGGTTAATGTACTTGTTAAATGTTTTCTCATTAAAACTTAATATTAAGTTTTAAATTTGTTATAATATTCTCTAATGTTGCTAAATTTACAGAGCTTAGAGATATATACTCAAATGATTTGAAGAATTGGATTCGAAAATGAATGGTGAGTATGCTAGGAGTTACGCATGCAAATCCATGATATTTTCAAAAAACAATTCGTAGGAGCAGAAGAGTATACCTAGAAATTTACGAGTAAAAAATTAATGAGTAAAAAAATTATAGTTGATGCTAACTTCCCTAATGAAACAAGGGTGGTTTTACTGAATCATAGTAACAATATCGAGGATATTGAATATGAAACAGCCATAAAACAACAAATCAAAGGTAATATATATCTTGCAAAAGTTATAAGAGTTGAACCAGCTTTGCAGGCTGCCTTTATAGATTATGGTCCGGACAAAAGCGGATTCTTGCCTTTCAATGAAATTCATCCATATTATTATAATGTACCAGTATCTGATCTTAAATCTTTGACTTCTATAAATAAATTACAAGAAATTTCTCTTTTAGATATTATCCAAGATGATTTTGTAGAATCTGAAACAAAGAGGGATTATAATCCGATAATAGATAGTGAAGAAATTGATTTAAATGCCATAGAAAGATTAGTGGACGAAAAAATTCAGGTAGAATTTAATTTGGATGTCTTAGATAATGATATTGAAACAATAAGTGTAGACAAAAGTGATAGAGAGGAAGACAATAAACAAAAGCAATACAAAATTCAAGAAGTAATAAAAAAAGGACAAGTTATGCTTGTTCAAGTTACAAAAGAGGAAAGAGCTAATAAAGGTGCATCATTTACAACCTTTATATCTCTTGCGGGAAAGTATTGCGTTCTGATGGCTAATACTCCATTGCAGAATGGTGTATCGCGGAAGATATCCAATGCTGATGAGCGAAAAAGGCTTAAGAATATAGTCAGTAAAATAACTGCAAATAATAACAGTAGTGGGTCAAGTATCATAATTCGTACAGCTGGTGCTGGCTGTACTACTTTAGACATAAAAAGAGATTATGATTATTTAGCAAGATTATGGAATAAAATTAGGGAGAATACTCTTAAATCTGTAGCTCCCTGTTTTATACATGAAGAAGATGGTCTAATTCAAAAAGTCATAAGAGATATGTGTGATCCTACTGTTAAAGAATTGATAATACAAGGTAGTGGGGCTTATCAAAATGCTGTGAAATTCATGAAGGATATATTACCTATTGATTTGGTTAAGCTCAAAGAATACAAAAATAAGGTGCCAATTTTTACAAAATTTGCTGTTGAGGAACAACTAGCAAAACTATACCAACCAGTTTTTGCTTTACCTTCTGGTGGTTATATAGTGATAAATCCAACAGAAGCACTTATTTCAATTGATGTTAATTCAGGAAAAGCAACTTCTGAAAAAAATATTGAAGAAACGGCATTAAAGACTAACTTAGAAGCTGCTAGAGAAATTGCTAGGCAAATTAAATTAAGAGATTTATCAGGCTTAGTGGTTATTGATTTTATCGATATGTATGAGGCTAGAAATCGTAGGATTGTCGAGAGGTCTTTTAAGGAATTTCTAAGTAGAGATCGTGCAAGAATTCAAACTGCTCATATTAGTCAATTTGGTTTGCTTGAGATGTCTCGTCAAAGATTAAGCCCCTCATTTTTGGAATCAAATTCATCGATTTGTTCATATTGTAACGGTAAGGGTCTTGTTAGGGCAGATGAATCAAATGCTATGTTGATTCTACGTACGGTAGAAAATGAAATTTTTAATGAAAATATTGATTTAGTAAATATTTTTGCTAATATTCATTCAGTTATCTATTTACTGAATAATAAACGTTCAGAAATATCTCTAATTGAAGAAAAATATAATTTAAAGTTAAAATTCCACGTTGATCCTTCTGCCACTTCTGATAATTATTCAATTGAAAAAATAAAATTGCCGAAGAAATCTAGCCATACAGAAACTGGTAATAAGCCATTAATTCAGAATCAGTCCTCTAATTATCAAGAAGAAAAGAGTATTAAAGAGACTCCTGTTCCTAACAAGAAGAAGCAAAAATGGAAAATATCTAATAAATTAGAAACTAGTAGTGAATCAAATAAGGATATAGAAAAAATTGATAAAGAGGTAATTGATTCTATTAAAGAAACTAATAAGCCAGTAGTGGTAAATGAATCGGATAACGGAGATAATGACCTTGACACCAATAAGTCAAGCCGTAAATATATTGAGAAAAAATCAAATTATTCTCGCCCCTCTAGAGTACGTAACTATAATAAACGTAAGGTAAATAATAATGATAGTGGACAATCTCAGGAGGTAGCTAATAGTTGAAAATGGTAAATATAATATGGTACGTTTAAATTTATTATTAGCTCTTGCTTACTTATTTTTATTTACCTCTTGTAGTTTAAAACCTGTATATAGTAATAAATATAGCACGCAGGAATTAAGCCAATTAAGTAGCATTGAAATTGAACCAATAGCATCTATTGAAGGTGCAGAATTTTGTTACTATTTATCGAGTATTTTACCAAGGTCTACAACAACCACAACAAAGTATTTATTAAAGGTAAAATTTACCAACAAACGTTTACCACTTATTCTTCAAAAGAATTCTGATGTGTTAAGAGAAGCAATCAGTCAAACTGTTCAATATAGGTTAGTTGATATTGTTACTAATAGAGAAGTGACAACAGGAACATTTAGTCATATAACCTCTTATAGTACAGCTGCTTTACCATATCATAGCTATATAGATGAAGAAGTAGCATTGAAAGACCTTACAAAACAAGGAGCAGATGCTATCCTAGCAAGATTAATTTTATATTTTAAGAGAGTGCCTACGAACTGAATAATTTTTGAGGAATTTTTAGGAGAAATATAGCTGAGTACCGCAACGTACTTAATAGACTTACTGCATAAGTCAATCTAGTTGGTGATTTTGTCGTCGAAATTCGCCTCCGCTCCTCACGTACGTCTGTGTACGCTGCGGTGCTCGGCTTCGTTTCTCCTAAAAATCCCTCAACTATCTTTGATTTATGCAGCAAGTCTAATGTACGTGAGGAACGGAAGCAAATTTTGACGACAAAATTACCAAAAAGAATCAGTTTGTTTTAACAAAATAGAATTAAAGATGAAGCTTTACCTATCACAAATCATTCAGCTACTTGATAAGGTAGAAAATGGACAAATTAAGGCTCTGTTGCTTTATGGTCCAGATAAAGGGTACATTGATAAAGTTTGTAAGACTTTAGTGAAGAAATTTGACTTACTAAAAACCTCTATAGAATATTCTGAAATTAAAAATCGATCTCTCGAGACTTTAGTTAATACCCAAAATTTCTTTATGCAAAAACAATTGATTATAGTAAGGTCAGTTGGTGAGTCTATAGATAAATCTTTAAAACTAGCTCTCAGTAAAGAGTCATTGCATTTCTTAGTTTTTATTGCTGATGAATTATCAGCTGCTTCTAGTATACGTAAGTTTTTTGAAACTGAAACTTATCTAGCTTCTCTAGCTTGCTATCACGATGATGAACACAAAATTACTAAGATAATTTTACAAAAATGTAACAGTGTTGGTAAGGTTATAAGTGAAGATACTGTTAACTATTTAACAGATCGTTTAAAAGGTGACCATCAAACACTAATTAATGAAATCAATAAGTTAATATATTTTACATTTGATAAAGATCAAATCACCTTGGATGACGCACTAGCTGTAGTTAGTGATGATTTTACAGGGAATGGGGATAATTTATGCGTTTATTTTTCCTCAGGAAATCTTGATAATTTTTTACAAGAATTCACCAAACTAAAACAACAAAATATTAATGAAGTGCTAATTATCAGAGCATTAATCAGGTATTATCTAAATCTATACACTGTATTGAATAAATTAGCAATGGGTGTTAATATAGATATGGCTATAAAATCAGTATCTCCACCAATTTTCTATAAATATGTGCCAAATTTTAAGCAAGCTCTAAATAAGGTTAACTTAGAAAATTGCATTAAAACATTGAAACATTTAGAGCAAGCAGAAATTGATTACAAGCTAAATCCAGCTGGCTTTGATATATATCAACAAGTTTATGTTAAAACATACTGATTGGAGATAATTATGCATAAAGCAAATTTTTAAGGAGTCTTCTAGTTAAATTGCCAACAAAATAAGTAAAATTATATAATATATTCTCAAAATATAACGATAAATCTATATGAAAACTACCTTGCCTAGCCGTTCTATGATAATTCAAGAAAAGCTTGATGAGATTGTAAAAGAAATCTTAGCAGTTGGAAAAGATAAGATAGCGATGATTATTTTATTTGGCTCTTACGCTAGAGGAGATTGGGTACAAGATGAATATAAAAAAGGACACATTACTTATAGTTATCAAAGTGATCTCGATCTTATGTTGGTGATGAAGAAAGGCAAACATGCCGGTCTTGCCGGTTTATCCATAGAAGATAAAATAGAAAAAAGGTTGGAAAAAAAATCATTAAGAAGTCCTTTTGAGTTATGGGTAACTTTGGTGCTAGAATCAATTAAGACGGTAAATAGTCAGTTAGAGAAGGGGCATTATTTCTTTTCTGATATAAAAAAAGAAGGAATTCTTTTATATGATAGCGGTGAATTTCAGCTGGCAGAAGCTAAAAATTTACCATGGGAAGAAAGAAGACAAATAGCTAGAGAGGATTATGAATACTGGTTTGCAAGAGGCAAAGGTTTTTTTATTGATTGTAAATATCCATTAAAAAGGGAAGATTATGCTTTATCAGCTTTTTACCTTCACCAAACTACCGAAAGTTTTTATAATGCTATCCTGTTAGTTTGTTCCGGTTATAAACCGAAACTACACGATATAAGAAAATTAGGTAGTATAGCCGGAAATTACAATGAAGAATTATGCCAGATATTTCCTCATTCTAGCGTTGAGCAAAGGCAATGTTTTAGATTACTTGAACAGGCTTATGTTGAGGCTCGCTATAATAAAGATTATAGAATAACTAAAGAACAGCTACTTTACCTTATTGATAGAGTTAAAAAATTAAAAACAGTGACGGAAAAAATTTGCTTGGAAAGGATTAATGGAAAAGAAGTGCTGTGATTTGACTTATGCAGCAAGTCTAATAAAAACAAAGTAATTAAGAACAGGAGAGTCTTTAAAGACTAAAGATCATTGAATTATCAGGTTAAGTGAAGAAAATGATAATTTTTATCGATTAAATGTTAAATATTGCTTAGTGGGTGCATTAATTGTGATATAAGTAGTAACTAGAAGTTATGAAGTAAACACTAAGACAGGCTAATTAAAAGCCTACTTGCGGCTTTGAATGAAAAATAATAGACTAGTGCTATTAAACAAAAAAACGTGGAAAAGTGATGTACCCAACAATAAGATTAAGAAGAAATAGAAAAACGCGGTGGCTAAGAGAATTAGTAGAGGAGAATAGGCTTGGCGTGGATGATTTAGTGCTAGCATTATTTGTGGTTGAGGGCGAGAACCAGCGTCAAGAGATCAAAACTATGCCTGGCGTATATAGATTATCTATTGATCAAGTAGTGTTGACGGCTAGGCAGGCTTATGAAAATGGCATAAATGCTATAATACTCTTCCCTTGTATAGATCCAAAATTAAAAAGCGATAATGCTGATGAAGCATATAATCTAGACAACTTAATGTGTAGAACTATACGAAGTATAAAAAATGCCAACATCGATATTGGTATAATATGTGATGTTGCCCTAGATCCTTACACTACCCATGCACATGATGGTATTCTACATAATGGGGATGTAGATAATGATAGAACGGTTAAAGCTTTGTGCAATCAAGCTTTAGTTTTAGCAAAAGCTGGGGTAGATATTGTAGCCCCATCTGATATGATGGATGGTAGGATTATGGGCATACGTCAAATACTAGATTCAGAAGGGTTTATTAACGTTAATATACTATCTTATGCGGTAAAATATGCTTCAAGTTTTTATGGTCCATTCAGAGATGCATTGAACAATAATAAGACAGCTTATCTAAATAAAGCGACCTACCAAATGGACGTACGTAATAGCAGAGAAGCTATGTTAGAGATAGAACATGATCTTGCCGAAGGTGCAGATATGATTATGATTAAACCTGGTATGATGTTTCTAGACATCATAGCACAAGCGGTCAATAACTTTAATACTACTATATTTGCTTATCAGGTAAGTGGTGAATATTCCATGTTAAGATTTGCGGCAGATGCCAATGCCTTAAATTGGCAAGCAAGCATAATAGAATCATTGGTATGTTTTAAGCGTGCTGGAGCAAAGGGCATTGTTAGCTATGCTGCATTAGAAGTAGCACAAATATTGAATAAGCAGTCTGTTATAAAAAAATAGTATCGCAAAGGTGAAGAATACAATGCAAAAAAAATGTAATATTAATTCGAATTGTCAGGCTAATATTGTTATAAAAATTATCTTAGTAGTAGGTTTATTGATAACTATTACGTCATTGTATTTTTGGTTATCTTTTGATATACCGCAAAAACCCCTTGCTGGGAAGGGAGGAGAGGATAATATTGACGTGCAAATTGGTGGAAACTTTGAGCTAACTGATCAAGACGGCAAGACTTTTAATAGTGATAATTTGAAAGGAAAATTAAGTTTAATTTATTTTGGTTTTACTTATTGCCCTGATATTTGTCCTACTTCTTTGCAAAAATTAACAGAGGTCATTAATACTCTTGATAAATATAAAATTGATGTTGAATTTGTTTTTATTACTGTAGATCCTCAGCGTGATACTCCAGCAGTGCTTAAAGAATATTTAAAGCATTTTAATTCTAAATTTATTGGTTTAACAGGTAATGAACAACAAATTAAAGAGGTTGCTGATAAGTTTAAAGTGTATTATGCTAAAGCAAATGATGGTGAAAATTATATGATTGATCATTCTTCTTTTAGTTATTTAATGGATCAACAAGGGAAATATATGAAGCATTTTTACTTAAATAGTTCTGCTCAAGAGATTATAGATTTTATTAGAGTGAAGCAGCAAAATCAAAAAAGATATTAAGATGTTTAATTATCTACTAGTCTCATACCTGTTTGCTTTTGCTGCTCTTGCATTATTGTTAATAACAAGTTGGCTAGATTATAATAAAATTAAAGTTAGATCAAGTAATGCAAAAAAAGGTAAAAAATAGATTAAAGTTTATATTATTTTACCTTTTATGCAGTGCTGGGGGAATATATATGATATTATACAATCTTGAAGATAGTATAGTATTTTTTTACCCTCCGTCAAAAATTAATGAATCAAAGCTTGGCAAAGAATTGAGAGTAGGGGGCTTAGTTAAAGTAGGTTCAATCAGAAAAATTACTGCTGATAAAGTGCATTTTGTCATTACAGATGACATTAAAGACCTAGAAATATTTTACCAAGGAGTTTTACCCGCCTTATTTCGTGAGAATCAAGGGATAGTAGCTGTAGGTAAGTTATCAGGTAATATATTCATAGCTCGTGAGTTATTAACTAAGCATGATGAAAATTATTCTCCAGCCTCACCTAACGTAGTTAAAAGACAAACTGGCTAAAAATATGCTATGAGACAATAATGATTATTCGAATCATCTTACCAATCATCTTAATTTTAACATGTTTTTTTGTAGTTAAAGTACAAGCTTTACCTGTTACTCGTGATACAGGTAGCTTACCGGGGTGGTATAGTTCTAGACTTATCTAATCTTAATAATAGACTTCTTTCGAAACTCTACTTCTGCTGGTGATTTGGACAATGATGCGGTACTCGAATCCGTAACGTAATTAGAGTACGCTGCGGTTCGAGGTGAAGCGTCTCCTTCACACCCTTGCGCACAAGCGAGTTTCGAAAGAGCAATTATCTTTTATCTAAATTTTATAAAAACTATTTAGAAGAGTTATAATCAAATTTAGGTTATTTGTTATGTAATGATGTGAAAATATGCTTGGCAAGAGTTTTGCTTATACCTTTTACCTTAGATAATTCCTCAATAGTAGCATCACATATTGCTTTATATGAGCCAAAATAATGTAACAAGGCTTTTTTTCGGATAAGGCCAACTGAATTTATGTCATCTAGACTAGAAACTTTAATGGCTTTAGAACGGCGTAGCCTATGATTTTTTATAGCAAAATTATGGGCTTCATCACGCAGAATCTGTAAATATTTCATAACTGGCAGGTTTTTGTTGATGGTAAAAGCTTCTTTACTAGGCATATGAAATTGTTCGCATCCAGCATTTCTATCAGGTCCTTTTGACATACAAACAAATGGAATTGCAAGGTCAAATTCTGCCATTGTTTTTTGTACTACTGATAGATGTCCTTTTCCTCCATCAATAATCATCAAACTAACTATACTCTTTAGAGGTTCTTTTTTTAATCTTGTAAATCTTCTTGTTAGGACTGTTCTTAGCATTTCATAATCATCACCTCCTTTGGCATCACCACTGGAAGCGGGTATATTAAAAATCCTATATTCTTTTTTATCGAATCCGGATTTAGTCGCAACGATCATACTACCTACGGCAAATGTTCCCATAATGTGACTATTATCATAAACTTCTATTCTATCTGGTAGTAGTGGTAGGTTGAATAATTGTTGTATTTGTTGAAAGATCATTTGATTTTTAGCAAATTGTTTTAAATGCTGATCAAGTGCTAGCTGGCCATTCAATTCAGCATTTTCTAATAATTTTACTTTATTACCGCGGATAGGGTGTATTATAGACAATTTATTATTAGCACTAAGTTGTTTAATAGCTTTAGTTACTAATTCTAGATCAATGATTGGATGATTTATAATTATCTCATCTGGAATCTGAGCAGTTTGATAAAATTGATTGATAAATTGTGTTAGAATTTCAGCTTTGTTGCTCTCTTCAGTGTGAATTGGGAAATAAGGTATATTCCCGTAAGATTGACCGAATCTATATACAAATAGTTGGATACAGTAATAATTATTTTTTTCAACAATAGCTATAACATCAGCATTTTTTATAGAACTACTGGATAAGGTTGATTTTAGTTGGATATAACTCAGTGCTTTTATTCGGTCTCGTATTTCGGCAGCAGCTTCAAAACGTAATTGTAGACTTAATTGTTCCATTTTGTCAGATAGAGTTTTTTGTAGTTCCTTAGTTTTACCAATTAAGAACTCTCTTACTTGGCTAACCAGCTCACTATAATCTTCTTTAGTAATTTTGCCAACGCACGGGGCAGAGCATCTACCAATTTGGTATTGTAAACAAGGACGCTTGCGGTTCTTAAAATAATTATCACTACAAGAACGTAGTTTAAAAATTTTTTGTAATTCTTTTAGGGTAGTATCTACTTGCTCTGAAGAAACAAACGGACCAAAGAATTCACCACTAGATAAATTTTTTCCTCTATATTTAATTAATTGTGGGTAATCAGTATCCAAACGTAATTTGACATAGGGAAAAGATTTGTCATCTTTAAGTAATATGTTAAATTTTGGCTGAAACTTTTTTATTAATTGTGCTTCAAGTAATAAAGCTGCAATTTCGGAGTTAGTAACATTATACTCTAAATAATGTGTTAGAGATACCATGCGTATTGTTTTATTGTCAAGATCAGTTTTAATATAGTTAGTAAGACGTTTTTTTAGATTCTTAGCTTTCCCCACATAGATAACTTGCTGATCAGCACCCAGCATTTTATAAACCCCAGGAAGATTAGGAGCATTCTCAAGATGAGATTTTATTAATTCACTACCTATAAGTTTAGATTTTTGTAACATAATTTACCAAACAACCTGAGTTTGACATAATATTAACTGTACGTACGACTGTATACTGCTCGTAAATGAAGAGTTGGTAGACGATAGTATAACTTCAAGAAGAGCTAGGCAGTAGCAAAGTCGAGCAGCGTAGCGTACATGAGTAACTAGGCAGCTTCGATCTTTGGTCGCGGGAACGCCAATTCTTGAAGTTCTACCTGAGTATACTCCTTATTTATCAAGGCTTATAGCTCAACTTTCAAATTACCTAGCTTTTTGGTAATTAATCCTATGCAGAAGACTAACAAACTGCACATAGTACCAACAAAGACAGCCTTTAGACAAGAATTATGAGTGAAAAAATATGTCCAAATGAGAAAAGATGTGACCCCGCTTAATCCACATAAAACCATCATTTTTTGTGTTATAGTAATGTTGAAAAGAGCAAATACTAGAGGGACTAATATTAGTGGTCCCCAAAATCCAGTAATAAACATTACTAAATCAATTACATTATTAAATTTTAAGGCAACAATTATTGCAAAGCTGCCGATTACGACATTAGTAATTCTAGCAATTAACAATAATTTCTTTTGATTTTGTATTTTAAAAATAGGATTTAATAAGTCCTTCACTAAAGCTATTGAGGTAACATTTAAATCAGAATCAGCAGTAGACATAACTGCTGCAAGTAAGCCAACTATCACAAAGCCTTGTAACCCTGAGGGCACTATTTGATCAATTAGGTGTGGTAATGCAAGATTAGAGGAGTAATTGGGATAAAGATTATAGGCAATCAGACCATTTAAGGTGATAAATATTAAGAATATAGCATATATAACTGATTTTATATATATAGCGGTACTAGTCTTTTTTGCATTATTATTAATTAGAGCCCTCTGAATAAAATTAGGATATAAATTCATTACACAAAAACCTAGCATGACAGTTATCGTATTAATAAATATCTCACTGGCAAAATTATTATTATAGATAAAATACACTTTTTCATTAGGTAGTTGTTGAATAAATTCACTGATGCCAACTTTATTGAGACCACATATGGCAATAACTGGAATAGCCATTATCATTGCAAAGAATTGTAATAAATTAGTAAACATAATCGATTGTAATCCACCAATAGTTGTGTAGATGATAACAATTCCATAGCTTAATATTACTCCTTCTAAATAATTAATCTTTAAAATATATTGAAAAATATAACCACTAACGCTAATTTGGGCAGCAACAAAGCCTATAGATACCATAACAGATGCAGTGCCAGCAATAAAACGACCTGATATACTATAATATTTTACCATTATATCGCCGACACTTTCTGCTCCATAATGTTTAGTTATTTGGGGTACAAGATAAATAGCTATGAGTATATCGATTGGTAGAGTAAGTATTAGTCCGTAGCTATACGATAAATCACCGGAAAAGGCTTTTTCAGCAATACCAAAAGTAGCACCTCCACCAACAGATGAAGCAAAAATAGTTGCAACCAACAATAGTTTACTATTGCTAGTCTTACCTTGAACGGTAGCATAATCTGTAAAACTTATAAGTCTAGATCTGTAGTATGTACCAACAATAAGTATTGATAGCAAATATACTAATACAATAATATTATCAAGGGTCATTTAATTATTTTTATTGAAAGCGACAGAGTATACTCAGGTAGAACTTCAAGAATTGGCGTTGTCGTGTCTAAAGATCGAAGCTGCTCACGTACTAATGTACGCTCCGCTGCTCGACTTTGACACTCCTAGCTCTTCTTGAAGTTGACCTTCGTCTACCAACTCTTCATTTACGAGCAGAGTATAATATAAAAAAACTTTTTCAATAACTGCAATTATCTTTATATATATCTTTTCTATGTTTTATAGCGACTATAAAAATCGTTTTAATTTTCGGCTCAATTCTATAGACAATACGATAATCGCTAACTCGGAGGCGTCTATGACCTTTCAGGCTATAACGTAAAGGTTTTCCAAAACCAATAGGGTCGATCATCAAACGCTCTTCAATAACTTTTTTAATAAGTGCCTTAGCTTTTGTAGAGAGAGAAGGAATGTGTTTGTTTATTACTTCTTCTAAATAACGTACTTGATATTTTACTTCCATGTATCATCATGGCTATAAGTTTTGACAGCGTCCTTATCAAGTTTCTCTGCTACTTTAGATAGATAGAAGTCCTCACGCATTTCTAAAGCTTCAAGAGCTAATTCACGCACTAAACTCGCAACAGACTTATGCTCCTGATGAGCTAAATGTGAGAGTAAACCAGCAGTTGTTTCTTCAAAAGTTACATTGATTCTTGGGTTTTTTGTTGCCATGATGTATAGCTTTATTAATGTTTAGCATAAGTGCAATGTAACACCTTTACATCACTTTGTCAAAGGATATCAGAAACAAGCAATGCTACAAGATCGTTTGTTACCTTCGAGTATTTGTAAATGAATTTTGGTTATAGGTCTAGGTAATATTTTTTCAATTAGTTCTGGCCATTCAATTAGACAAAGATTACCCTGAAGGGCTTCTTCTATACCTAGTTCATAAATTTCTTCTAAGTAGTTTAAACGATAAAGATCAAAATGATAAATCGTGAATTTTGATGTCGTATAAATTTGTAGCAAATTAAAAGTAGGGCTAATAATATGAGTAGCAGAGCCACAAAAATACTTTATGATCTCTCGACATATAAATGTTTTTCCGCAGCCTAAATCACCGGAGAAAGTTATAATTTCACTAGATTCTAAATTTTTAGCAATAGTTTGTGCAAACGATATAGAATCTTGTTCATTGTTTAAAATAATAGACTCTTGTTGAAACTTCATTGGATCTACAAATTGGGGGGTGAATCAATAGAAGTTAGGAAACTGGCTGTTTTTCCTCTTCCAAGCGATCAACCTTAGTTAAGAACCAATCTGTATTTTTAGAGATAAGGCTTCTAGAAAACGTCCATTCTTCTTGCATATATTTTATACTACTAGTTATTTTTTCACCTGTGAATAATACTTTTATGAAAATATTATTAGCGAATGTATAAGCTTCAGAAATTTTAGCATCTAGTACGCTGCCATTGACAAATTCTCCATAAGTTTCAGAAAAAATATGGAATTCTTGTATATATCTTTTATCCACCAATGTAAGTAAATCTTCAATATCATCATCATTAGAGGCTTCAATAATCAGTTCCAAGGCTGCTTTTGCACTATGTAGAAATTTTCTTGCTTTAAATGATGGAAGTTTAGCCAATACAGCTTCAAGACCAGCTATTATAGCAGTGGAATTCTCTTCAACTATTAACCCATCAAGCTCCATAGGGTTAATAGTAGGGGTTTTTACCACGCTATGAGGCAAATTATTCTTAAAAATATTACCAGCAGCAGTTTTTGCTGTATAAGTAACGTCTTTGATTCCTGTTTCACCGAAAAAGGAAGATTTGCGTTTAGCTGGATCGTCCTCTGATGTAGAGCCAAGAGTAGCAATTAGCCTATTTATAATAATAAAAGCAACTCCAGCAAAAATTAACAACTCTATTATTTGAGCAGACATTAATATAACTCTATTAGTTTGAATTCCTTATATATCCCTGAATTCGATGTAACAAGTTAACACTAGACTCAGTGTCATCTCTGTTAGGGGTGTTACCCTAGGCTATTAAACCAATGTCTTGCATCGAACTTAAGATTATACATATTCTATTGTAAAATTTAAAGATTTGGAAGTTATTTATGCACCAAAATACTTAGTGCAAGTACAAAATATGTTATAAGTGACAATTATTATTTATTTTAGGTGAATATGATAACAAAATATTTAAAAAAAATCTTTAAAGCTAAGTCCTGTAAATCACATACATTTATTGATTTTACTGCTTTAGGGAATTCGGAATTTAGGGATGTAAAAGTTGGTATAGAGGCATATCGTAAAAATGTTATAGTTTATCGATGTGTGAATTTAATAGCACAGTCAGCAAGTCATGTACCTTGGATAGTTAGTAAAAATAATCGAGGAGCTTTGGAAAAAATACCAAATCATCCTGTTTATAATTTATTGAAAAAACCTAATCCAGAAAAAGCGGGGGCAGATTTCTTCGGTGAAGTGATAGCAAGTAAGCTGTTATATGGGAATGCCTATATTTTAGCTACGTTAATGAATAATCGCCCCCGGGAAATGTACTTACTGCCTAGCAATGCAACTGAGTTAGTGTTAGATAAGAACTATCCAGTAGCTTATAGATATATGAGTAGCAGTGGAGAACGAATTTATCCTATTTCGCCAATTGATCGAATGAGTAAGGTGTTACATTTGAAAAATTATCATCCTAGCAACTGTTATTATGGGCTGTCTTGTCTTGATGCGGCTTCTTTGTCAATTGATTTGCATTCACAAGCTACTAGCTGGAATAGCTCTTTACTAAGGAATGGAGTACGTCCAAGCGGTGCGTTGATAGTCAAAGAGAGTAATGGTTATCTTAGTGATGAACAGTTTGACAGGTTACATGAACAGCTTACCGAAAAATTTACCAGTAGTAATAATTCTGGTAAACCTCTTCTTTTGGAAGGAGGACTTGATTGGCAAGAAATGAGCATTAATCCAAAAGATATGGATTTTATTGAGGCAAAAAATTCGGCAGCTAGGGAAATAGCTTTAGCTTTCGGCATTCCACCTCAATTGCTAGGTATTAATGGCGATAATACCTATAGTAATATGCAAGAAGCTAGGTTAGCTCTGTGGGAAGAGACGTTAATTCCGTTGCTTGATAAATTATCAGATGCTTTAGGTAATTGGTTATCACATTGGTATCAGGAGGAGATTATTATTGATTTTGATCGTGATAGTATTTCAGCATTAACCGAGAAACGCGAGAATTTATGGGCTAAAATATCCAATGCTAGTTTTATGACTTTGAACGAGAAAAGGTCTCTTGTTGGGCTTAAGCCTATAGATGGTGGAGATAAATTATGACAAATGACACAATTACCACATTACATAGTTTTGTTACTAAGATAATTTCTCTACTTGAAAATGAACTAGACGAGCTAGAATCAAAAAAATCTAAGGGGGAGATAATAATTAAAAAGAATATTACTGAAACACTGAATAAATTAGTTAATTTAATTATCCAGCTAAATAAGCTCAGTAAAGATGAGTATTTAAATGAAAACACCATAATGAAAGAAGAGGATAAAGAGATTATAGCTGAATTTTTGAGTAAATATCAATGACTTATCCAAAGAAATTATTGCATGCAATATTGAGACAAGATTTTAATAGTTTTATCAATAAAGTATTTAATACCATTAATCCTGGCACAGAATATCAAGCCAATTGGCATATTGAGCTAATTGCTGAATATTTGCAGGCTGTACAGAATGGGGATATTAAGAGGCTAATCATCAATATGCCGCCTAGGTCTCTAAAATCGGTGTGTATTGGGGTAGCATGGCCAGCTTGGATATTAGGACATGATCCGTCAAAAAGGATTATGTCTGCCAGCTATTCCCAAGTATTAAGTGTAAAACATTCTTTGGATTGTCGTTTGATACTTACTTCTGACTGGTACAGCCAAATTTTTCCGAAGACTATTTTAAGTAAAAAACATAATCAGAAAAGTAAATTTCTGACAAATAATAATGGTTTCAGGTTTGCTACGTCAGTTGGCGGTTCGGCAACAGGCGAGGGGGGTGATATACTGATCATTGATGACCCGCATAACCCTACTCAAATCAACTCACCCAAAATGCGAAAGAGGGTAATTGAATGGTTTGAACAAACTTTTGTCACCAGACTTAACAACAAAAATACCGGAGCAATAGTATTAGTTATGCAGAGATTACATGAAGAAGATTTAAGCGGACATTTGCTTCTTAATTCCAATTGTTGGCATCATTTAAAAATTCCAGCTATGGCGAAACGAGATCAAATATTCTCAATTAATAACTATAAATATCAATATGTTACAGGAGATATTTTGCATGGATTTCGCGATAATCCTGAATATCTTATAAAATTAGAACAGGAAATTGGTGTACATAATTATGCTGCTCAATATTTGCAAGAACCAATATCCAATAATTGTATATTGTTAAATATCGAGGATCTTAGTTTTTATGAGAGCTTGCCAGAAAAATTTGATTATTTTGTGCAAAGCTGGGATACCGCCATTAAAATCTCAGAAAATGCTGATTATAGTGTTTGTACATCATGGGGCGTTTTAGATAAGAAATATTATCTTGTATCGATGTTTAGGCAAAAGGTTACTTACCCAGAGTTAAAGGGGCAAGTAGAGAAATTAGCCAAGAAATATTGTCCTAGATATATATTAATTGAAGATAAAGCCAGTGGTCAGCAGGTTATACAAGATTTAAGATTAGATGGGGTTGTTAATATAGTTGCCATAAAGCCCAAACTTGATAAAGTTACTAGATTTTCTTCAGTTTTAGCTTTATTCCAATCTGCAGCCGTAGTTTTACCAAAACAATCGGCTTTTAATACTATATTACTTAGCGAATTGTTAAGTTTTCCATATTGCAAAAATGATGATATAGTTGATTCAGTTAGCCAATTTTTGAATTTTATAAAGAAACAAGCTAATAAACCAACAGTGAGGATACGGGGGTTTTAGTTGGCTATATTTACAAATCATCCCCTGTTTGCTTTTTGTACAAATTACAAATATTCTGAAACCATTTATTACGCCACTCACCTCCTACCGGGTGAGTATCAAGAACTTTTTTTAGTGCAGTTACAAATTCAAGACGACTATTAAAGGGTTTATATGATGGATTTTTTGCATACCAAGTTGCTGGTCTAATATTAAATGTTTGATTTTGTTTCCATTGGATTCTTAAAGCTGATCTTTCTGATGGGCAGCAAATTTCCCATACTTTCTTTAACCAAATATTCTTTATCATAATATCTGACTTTAATGCTGCATATTCAAAAATCAAATAATCAGCATTAAGTCTATATGGGTAGAATGCTATTGATCTACAATATGCAACAAAGTTTGCGACATCAAAATTTGGTGATTTTGTAAAACATTTAACTTCCAATAGATTTATGTCATTTCTATGCCCGTCCATATAAAAATCAGGGAACTCTTGGCTATTATCAGGTAGACGATAAGTGATATTATGTTCATTCATAAAGTATTTTAGCCATTCTTGTATTACATTGCCAATAATACTATTATCTCTAACAATGGTTTTAATATTATGTAATTCAAAATATACATTACCTTTTGCTCCACAAATTCCAATATTTTGTAAGCTATCAAATAGTAATTTTGCACTCATGATAACATTCTTACAACGATTTCTTTTATTACTGGTGGCATCACAGTATTTCCTATTAAATCAAATGCTTTATAATAATCTAATTTGTCTAAATTGTAAGTTTCAGGATATCCTGAAAGTCTTAAGCCTTCACGAACAGTAAACCCTCTAATTCCATTTCCTACCGGAATTGCTAACTTACCAATTTCAGTTGCAACAATAGTTGGGACGTAGCCTTTTGGATCAATAATCTTTGAGATTGGAAATGAAAGTTTGCCAGCTACTATATTATAGCCTTTTTCTTTAGTGGTATCGTATTCACGAACTCTGATTCCTCCATTTTTAATAAAAATATTTTTAGGATGTTCTAATTTTAAATAACCTTTTTTTGTTAGGTCATCAAGTAATCCTTGTAGTTTTGGATGTTGATAAAAAGTTTCAATTTCTGAGACCGTTAAAGGCATTCCATCCATCCACACAATACCTTTTAATGTCGCCCATTTCTTCATTCTACGCTTCTTTAAAAGAATGTTCATTAGAGCTTTTTGTTCTTTACTTATTTGCCCCTTAAGATTTATATCCCAGCTATGAATATTATCATTTCCGCCTCTTTTATCCTTAATTGATTTACCAGTAAGCTGCTCTATTGTATAATTTTCTAAGAGCAGCTTGCTAAATTTAGTATCATATAAAGGTATATTTTCTTCTAATATGTCTTGTATACAACGTGTTTTTTTATCAAAGTTTGTAAGTTGTATTTTTTTCTTTAAATGTCCAACAATATATACTCTTTTCCTGTTTTGAGGCACACCAAAATCAGCAGCATTTAAAATACTCCAACTAATATTGTAACCTAAATTTTTAAGTGTCTTTATAATTTCGTCAAATGTTTTGCCATTGTCATGATTAACTAGACCATCAACATTTTCTAATAAAAAACCAATTGGTTTTTTTGCCTTTAAGATTCTAATTATATCAAAGAATAAACTACCTCTATCATCTAAAAACCCTTTTCTTTTACCTGCACTGCTAAATGGTTGACAAGGAAAACCAGCTAGTAGGTAATCAAAATTTGGGATATTATATTCTGCAATTTTTTGAATATCACCTGCTATTTCTTTATCATGAAAATTTGTTTTATACGCTTGTATTGCATGTGCTTTAATTTCACTACTGAATACACATAAAGTAGAGAATCCTTGTTGGTTGCAGGCTTCTTCAAAACCAATTCTAGTACCACCAATGCCAGCAAACAGATCGATAAACCTAAGATTATTCTTACTCATACCTTCACTTATCTTTCCATCCCAAGTTTTATAGCGTAAATATTAAGTTGGCACTAATTATTACTATTTTATCGTAAAAATCAAGACGGTTTTGTTTATAACCAAAAATAATGAGTTAATATATATACTGCTCGTAAATGAAGAGTTGATAGACGAAGATCAAAATCATGAAGTGCTAGGAGTCAAAGGGTCGAGGAGCGGAGCGTACATTTAGTACGTGAGCACCTAAGAACCCTGAAGACGACAACGCAATTCTTGATTTTCATCGAGTATATACTCCGTACCGCCAACATGGTAGTTTGTCCCATTTTATTTTCTTATAAATTTTTTTTCCAAAACACTTAGTGCTAGAGATTTATAATATATATTACCATTAGTTATTGCAATTATGGGGTAATATGTATACTGAAAACTTACATCAAAGTCAAACGATTCAAAATTTAGTCATAAAATCTGTTACAAATAATAGCGTAGTTATTTCAGGTTATGCTAGTGTTTATAATATTTCTGACCAGCATAATGACCTAATTGTTAAAGGAGCTTTTGCCTCAGCTAATCATTCGCATATCAAGTTTCTTTGGCAACATGATTGGCAAAAACCAATAGGGGTAATTAAGTCTTTAACAGAGGATGATTACGGCTTAAAAATTGAAGCTGTAATTAATAATAAAATTGAAAAAGGCAAAGAGGCTATAGAACTTGTCCGTCAAGGGGCAGTTGATAGTCTTTCTGTTGGTTTTAATATAAAACTATCAAATTACAATAACTTAAATCAAAGAGTTATCACTGAAGCTGAGTTAATTGAGGTTAGTATAGTGACTTTCCCAGCCAATTACCATGCCAAGATTTCGCATATAACCAAACATATATACTCAAATGATACAATTTTAATGGAGAATAACATGGATACAGAATTAATGACCAAACAAAATAGTAATGAAGTAAAAATCAATGAGTTGCAGGAGAAAGTTTATAATCTAGAAAATTTTCTATCTCGTCCAGAAATAGGGGGGATGCAAGATATTGAATATAAAACAGCTTTTAATAATTATATTCGTAAAGGTAGCCAAAGTGAATTAATCGAAAAATCCTTAAATAGTGGGGAGCAAGAAGGCGGGGTATTATTAGTGCCAGCTTTATATAATAGTATAATCACTGAAATTAACGCTAGATCACCTATGCGGCAATTAGCATCAATTGAAATGATTTCTAGTAATGCCCTTGATATAGTAATTGAAGATGGCAATTTTGCTAGTGGTTGGGTTGGCGATCTAGAGGCAAGAGATGAAACAACGGCTCCTAAGTTAAAGCAACAGAGAATTTTTGTACATGAGCTTTACGCTCAACCAAAAGCCAGTCAAACTTTGATAGATGATTCAGCTATTAGGATAGAGAGCTGGCTGATAGAGCGTTTAAGAGATAGTTTTGTAAAAGCCGAAAATGATGCGTTTATTAATGGAGATGGTAAGAAGAGACCACAGGGTATTTTATCTGGATATCATGATAAAATAGAACATTTTGATATGGGTGAGCAAGTTACCGCAGAAAAATTACTGGATTTTATCAATTTACTTGATGAAGAATATTTGGCAAATGCTAGTTTTTTAATGAACCGTACTACCTTGTCATTCATTCAAAAACTGCAAGATAATAATGGTCGTTTTATTTGGCAGCAGTCGCTCTCGGACTCTTTAAAGCAAACAATTTTTGGAGTGCCTGTGGTTTGTTGTTCTGAAATGCCCTCGATAAAGAAAGATAATATTGCAATTGCCATAGGTGATTTTAAATCAGCATATAAAATTATAGATCGTGGTGGTATTAATATCATGAGAGACCCTTATACCGATAAGCCATTTGTAAAATTTTATGCAGTCAAAAGAGTAGGGGGCGATGTAGTAAATCAGAGTGCTATTAAATTGGCGATATTTAGTTAACCTAATCTCAATTTCGGATTAATTTCATTAATCCGAAATTAGAATGAGAATGTATATGCATAAAGAAAATATATTTAAAGTTATTGAATTAATTCCTCAGACTATTTGGACTTTAGTAGAAGTTAAAAACTATATGAGGATAGAAGGAAATTATGATGATGAGTTAATTAGTGGCTTAATAGATGCGGCAATTATGGCTGCTGAGAATTTTACTAAACTTACGATAATAACAAGGCGGGTAGAGTTTATTTGTAACATTAAAAATCAACAAAATTTTCAGCTAAAATATCAACCGATAAAAGAGATAGTGAAGATTGCTCTAACAAATAGTAGTGAATCGATTGAACTGCGATCTGATCAATATTATCTAGATCATGATCGATCGTTATTATGTTTGAATAAAAAGTTAGAAAACTATCAATTAATAGTTGAATATATTATTGGATATGATAAAATTAATATTCCAGCTTCAATAAGGCATGGAATATTAATGCATATAGCAGAAATGTATGATAGGGAAAGGCAAAATGCTACTTCTTTGTCAACGGAAGTTAAAAATTTATATTTAGCATATAGACAATTAAAAATATAGTTAAAAATGAAAAAATCAGTAGCACGTAGTTTGCAGCATCAGGTAAAAATTTTAGAAAACTTTTCTACAAGTGAAATAGAGCAAGAAAAATGGCAAGAGAAATTATCTGTTTATGCTGAAATAAAACCTATTTGTGATAATCGATTTACATCGATAGAACATGTGAATTTTGGTCATATTATGACGGAAGGGTTTTATCTGTTTAAAATAAGATTTATCAAAGAAATTACCACCAAGATGCGTATATCATTTAGAGATAGGCAATTTGAGATTAAACGGATTATTAACGTGGCAGAACAAAGTAAATTCTTGAATATCGTAGGGCTAGAGATATATGTCTGTTAATTTTATTCATGATTTTCACATGACAATATATAAATTATTATCTAATGACCAAGATATTAGACTTAGCGTTGATCGAATTTACATATCGGTAGTCCAAGATGCAAAATATCCGTGCTTACTAATAAATATTTTGAAAGTTGAAAATATATCAAGATTAGATCAAAATATTTACGAGGTGGAATTTGAGATAAGTGCTTTTGCTAGGGATAAAAACCAAGGCCTATTGACTTTACTTGCTGAAAAAATTACTAATAAATTAACAGCTAATGCATGTATTCTTCAAGATTATATTGTTGCTAGTATGAAAGCATGTAATATAAATTTTCAGCGTAGTTCTGACCTTATAACTACTAAGCTTACGATAGATTATAAAGCCTTATTAAAGGGGAATAAAATTGGCAAGAAGTCTGTAGTAAAAGGGATGAAAGATATTGATTAACAGTACCGTATATAGTACTATTAGACTTGCTGCATAAATCAAAGATAGTTGAGGGATTTTTAGGAGAAACGAAGCCGGCTACCTTCGCGTACACAGACGTACGTGAGGAGCGGAGGCGAGTTTCGACGACAAAATCACCAACTAGATTGACTTATGCAGTAAGTCTATTAATTAACATTTTAAAAGGAGCAATTATGACATATTTAATAGCTAGTGAAGCTAGAAAGAACTTATATAAATTGATAGATTTGGTAGCAGAGAATCATGAGCCAACAATAATAAAAGGTAAAAGAAATGCGGCAGTTTTAATTTCAGAGCAGGACTGGGAAGATATTCAAGAGACATTATTTGTAGCAACAAATAAAGAATTAAGCCAATCCATAATTAAAGGTCTTGCTACTGATTTTAAAGATTGTAAGACAAAACTGGTGGATTAGCTAGATGTATAGTTTGTATTTTACTAGCGATGCTTGTAAAGATTTTAAAAAGATTAAAAAATCACCTTTGCAGAAGCAAATATACAAGTTATTAGAAATTGTAGGTAATGATCCATTTCAAAATCCTCCGCCCTTTAAAAAGTTAAGAGGTATGTATTTGGGGGCTTATTCAAGAAGGATTAATTTGCAACATAGATTATTTTATGAAGTAGATATGGTAGATAAGAGGATAAAGATACTACGTGTGGAGTCATTATGGAGATAATTAAGAACTATAGCTAACCCGTTAAGGTTTTAGATAGCCTCTACGTTAGCAAATAAAATATTTAACAATCAGGCGTCAAACCGCTTTAAGCCTGATTGTTTACATTCTCATTCCAATTTCGGATTAATAAAATTAATCCAAAATTGAGGTTTATAGGAGAAATTATGAATTTTCATGATATACGTATGCCAAAATTTATTGAAACTTTTGCTGTTGGCAGACCAGAATTTGCGACTTCTTGTGCTATGACATTATCGGGCAGAGAAGTAAGAAATTTAGATAGAGAATATGCTAAACAAAAATATTTGATTAAAAATTGTCGTTTGAGTAGTCTCGAATTTGAACAGTTTAGTTCTTTCTTTAGAGCAAGAAGAGGAGGGAATTTTGCCTTCCGCTTTAGAGATAATGTCGATTATCAAGTATCAAGGCAAATTATTGGTAAAGGTGATGGGGAATTAACTCAATTCCAACTGGTTAAACTATATGAAGACCCAATTTTGCCCTATGCTAGGACAATTAGTAAACCGGTATTTGGTAGTGGAGAATTCTATGTTAATAATATTAATACAGAGGTTGAAGTTGACTATAATACCGGATTAATAACCCTACCAAGACCATTAGATAAGGGGCAAATTTTAATAGGTAATTTCACTTTTGATGTAGCTGTGCGATTTGCTAGTGATAGTTTTGAATATTTTTATTCTTCTGACGGGTCAATAGAATTATCTCCCATAGAATTATTGGAGGTTATATGACAGTAGCAGAAAATATTGATAATCCCATAGCTGAATTACAAGGGTTTACTTATTGTTTCCATATCACGTTACAGGATGGTTTTGAGTTGTATCTTACCGAGTCTGATAGATATTTATCAATTGATAATGTAATATTTGTTCCGAATTCTGGAGTAACTTTAAAGGAAGGAGGATTTAATGATTCTGCCCAAAATTACATTATCTTAGAAGGAGTTTTTGAGAATGGGGGAGTAAAACAACACTATGATTTAACACAAGCTATAGTCAAGATATATGTTTGTTTTGCTAATTCTTGTAGGCATTTTGTTACTTATCGTTGCATCACTTATACTAAAAGAGATTTAGATTTTACTTTACGTTTAGAGCCAAATATAGATGTATATAATCAATCGTTACTGCAATCTTTTAGTAAGAATTGTCGTGCTAATTTTGGTGATTTAAAATGCAAAATAGACAAAACAGTTTATAGTCAGATATATAATATTAAGGAAATGTTTGGTAGAACTATGGTTATCTCAAACCTTGATAAAGAAAATGGTTATTTCAATTACGGGGATGCTATTTTAAATGGGCTTATAAATGGACGGTTTTGTAGTAAAATCCTTAGTAATTCTGAAAATTTGGTTATATTGGATCAATTAATTCCTGATAGTGTGAAGCATAATAAGACTGTTCAGCTCATTGCTGGTTGTGATAAAAAATTTACAACTTGTTGCAACAAGTTCAACAATGCAGTAAATTTCAGAGGAGAGCCATTGATTCCTGATGATAACTTTATCAAAGTGATTTAGGAAACCGAATATACTCAGGTAGAACTTCAAGAATTGCCGTTCCCACAACCAATAGACTTACTGCATAAATCAAAGATAGTTGAGGGATTTTTAGGAGAAACGAAGCCGAGCACCGCAGCGTACACAGACGTACGTGAGGAGCGGAGGCGAGTTTCGACGACAAAATCACCAACTAGATTGACTTATGCAGTAAGTCTAATAGTTAATGGCAATTACTAGAACCTGTACCCATCCCTACTGTAGTGTTATAGCCACAATCTACATAATGTATTTCACCAGTAACTCCTTCTGCTAAGTTACTCAGTAAATATAATGCAGCCCCTGCAACATCACGCTGAGAAGTGTTTCTGCGTAACGGCGATGCAGCTTCATGGAGAGCTAACATAGTTTTGAAATCATTAATACCACTAGATGCTAGAGTTTTTATAGGCCCAGCTGATATGGCATTTACTCGGATGTTATTTGAGCCCATATCAGTTGCAAGATATTTTACACTAGATTCTAACGCAGCTTTAGCAGGCCCCATGACATTATAATTAGGAACTACTTTTTGTGAGCCATAATAAGTTAGGGTAAGGATACTACCACCGTCTTTCATCAAAGGTTCTGCACGTTTTGCCAAGGCAATTAGAGAATAACATGATATATTCATGGTATTAAGAAAGTTAGACAATGAGGTATCTATATATCTGCCTTTTAATTCATTCCTGTCAGAGAAACCTATAGAATGAACCAAAAAATCGAGTTTGCCCCACTTTTGCTCAATAATTTTAAACAAATTATCAAGTGATTCTTCATCTGTTACATCACATGGAACAACGAAATCACACTTAATTTCTTCAGCAAGTGGTATAACGCGTTTCTCAAGCACTTCTCCTTGATAGGTAAGGGCTAAGTTTGCACCATGTTCTTTGGCAATTTGAGCAATAGCCCAAGATATTGATAAATTATTAGCGACACCAGTAATTAATCCTTTCTTACCATCAAGCAAAGCAGTGACTTTAACTTGCATACATATTCCTTATTTTTATTAAAACCTTGCCCAAACAATAGCATGATGTATATTTTTGTAAACAATTTTTATCAAAGTAACATTAATGTTCTCATCCAAAATATTCACCCTGATTTCAGGTATGATTAGTGGTTTAGTTTTTGCTCCAATTTTCTTTATACCTGGATTATTTGCCTTGGCACTGCTATGTTATCAAGTACAAATTGCTAATAGCTGGAAAGAAGCCTCTATATTAGGCTTTATATTTGGTTTTGGGCATTTTTTAGTCAATATGTACTGGATTAGTATAGGAGTTACTGTATATATTGATGAATTTTGGTGGGCAGTACCACTGGCATTATTTGGCTTTCCAATTATTCTTGCTTGTTTTATTTCTATAACCTGCGGTCTAGGGTTTTTAGCAAAGAATCATGGTTTGTATCAGTTTATCTTTTGCCTTTATTGGGTATTTTTTGAATGGGTAAGATCATGGATATTTACCGGATTACCTTGGAATTTGCTTGGATACGCTTTTTCATTTTCTGATACTCTTATCCAGCCTTCTAGTATTATAGGAGTATATGGTTTAAGTTTTATTGTAGTATATATATCAACAAGTTTTTATCACCTATTTACTAAACAATCTAATCTACTAAAAATATCATTAGACTTGCTGCATAAATCAAAGATAGTTGAGGGATTTTTAGGAGAAACGAAGCCGAGCACCGCAGCGTACACAGACGTACGTGAGGAGCGGAGGCGAGTTTCGACGACAAAATCACCAACTAGATTGACTTATGCAGTAAGTCTATTAGCAAATTCATTGCTAATAATGTCTCTGATAACTTCCTATGGTTTATTAAGGCTGCATAACAACCCTACCAGTTTCTCAAATGTAAAAGTTCGATTAATTCAGCCAAGTATCCCACAAACTGCTAAATGGGATGTTGAAGAATTTTGGAAAAATTTAAATCTTCATATCACATTGTCTAAAGAGCCGGGCGACGTAGACCTAATTATATGGTCAGAAGCCGCTATGGTAGTACCGTATGATTATAAACCGATCAAAGTGAAACTATCAAAAATGTTGGAAAGGAAAAAAGCAATTTTAATTACTGGTGGTATAACAAATAATGGTAAAAAAGGGGATGATTTTGAGATTTACACGAGCTTATACGCTTTAACAAAAGAAGGGGATAAATTATTTGAATATCATAAGTCTCATTTAGTACCATTTGGTGAATATATGCCTCTTAAATGGATATTACCCTTGAAGAAATTAACCCCTGGGTTGTTAGATTATACTGAAGGGAGCAGACAACTCGTTAGTCTTGATAAACCTAATATAATCATAAAACCGCTTATTTGTTATGAAGCGATCTTTCCAAACCTTGTTCAAACGAGTAATAAACTTTCAGATGTGATTATTAATGTCACTAACGATACATGGTATGGAAATTCCTCTGGTCCATACCAACATTTACAGATTAGTCGTATGCGTAGTATAGAGAATGGTCTTCCTATGCTTAGAACAGCTAATAATGGTATATCTGCCGTAATAGATCCAGTAGGCAGAATTATTCAACAACGAGCTCTCAATGAAGTAGGTTATATAGATAGTTTATTACCAAATAAGCTAGAATATGAAACTTTATACTCCCAATTTGGGGATATAAGTGCTTTATTAGCAATAATATTTACCCTAATTAGCTATATTTTAATAAAAAATCTTATCAATATCAATAAAAAATTACTTGATTAAGCTAGAATATTATACTATCATTAGTTGCAATAGGTAGAGAAATATTAAATTATTATAACAATGAATAAATATAATGAATCAAAAGAAAGAATAAATATAATTGTAGGTATGCGTTTAAAAAAGCGTCGTATAATGCTCGGCATAAGCCAACAAGAATTGAGTGAAGCTATTAATCTTAGTGTAAAACAGATACAAAAATATGAAGATGCTACTACCCCAATAGCTGGCAGTATATTGTATTTTTTTGCAAAAATATTAAATGTATCTATTGAATATTTTCTTGATATGACTAAACCTACTGAGGTATCAGAGGATTACCTATTTGGTACGCAAGACAACAATAGTCTTGTAAATAATATTATTGCTGAAGATAAAGCAGAGTATTTAGTACCTTTAAAATACGATATAGAAAAAGAAGTATCTTATCTTGTTGAAGGATTTACCGAGATTCAAAATCCACAGATTAGGCAGAAAATAGTTGAACTGATTAAGTCAATAGTAGCCTCTCAAGGCAATCAAGTCTAAACCGCAGTAATTACCTAGCTTTACAAGTTGTTCAATTTTTAAGTTAGTCAAGTCAGGAGAATTGGATAGCAGGAATGATGGAGCAAAGACTATAGATAATAGGCGAGCGATCGAAGACGACGTCACCAAATTCTCATCAATTGACTATATAACCTCAAATATTAGACCTCCCGACTACCGCATTTTTTAATAAGGCATAAGCTTGGAAGGCTCATAGTGCTGGGGTTTTTAAAATTTAGGCACAACATTATTTTGTTATTTTAAATATATTTCAGCATGGTCTGAACGTTTGATGTTAAAGCTTTTATAGATTTTTCTAGCTTCGTTTTTTATTGCACTTGGTATACTGCTCGTAAATGAAGAGTTGGTAGACGATAGTATAACTTCAAGAAGAGCTAGGCAGTAGCAAAGTCGAGCGGCGTAGCGTACATTAGACTTGCTGCATAAATCAAAGAAGCTTTCGGGATTTTTAGGAGAAACGAAGCCGGCTACCTTCGCGTACACAGACGTACGTGAGGAGCGGAGGCGAGTTTCGACGACAAAATCACCAACTAGATTGACTTATGCAGTAAGTCTATTAGTAACTAGGCAGCTTCGATCTTTGCTCGCGACAACGCCAATTCTTGAAGTTCTACCTGAGTATATTCGTTAGAAAGAAATTAATATTTTTATATGACAGAAAAGTTAAAGCATGATTCATTGGCCAAAACAATCATGAGTGATCCTGTAGCAGCACAAGAATTTTTAGAATATTATTTACCGAGTGATTTTAAGAGTTTAGTAGATTTATCAAAAATAACAGTAGAGAAAGAAAGTTATATAGAGGAATCGTTAAACAAAAAATATAGTGATATAGTGTATGGAGTTGCAACCAAGAAGCATGGCAGGGCGTTTGTTTATATATTAATTGAAGCTCAATCAGGTGTTGATTATTGGACAGCTCTACGGTTATGGAGATATACATTATTATTGTGTGAAAGGCATAAGAAAAGGAGGGCTAAATTACCATTAGTGTATAATTTAGTGATCTATAATGGTAAGGAGGTTTATAATGCTCCTAGGAATTTGTGGAATTTGTTTACCGATGCAGTGATAGCTAAGCAATTAATGACAGAAGATTATCAATTAGTTGATTTGCGAAGTATGTCAGATGATGAAATTATCCAAAAGAAGCATATTGGTATGTTAGAGTATATGCTAAAACATATTCATCAACGAGATATGTTGAAGCTTTGGGAAGAGTTTCTAATAAAGTTTAAACATGTTATAATACTGGATAAAGAAAAAGGATATATTTACCTTCGATCATTTTTATGGTATACTGATACCAAATTACTAGAGGATCAGCAACCAAAATTAGAGCAGGTCTTGTCTAAGCATTTATCTGAAGAAGAAAAAGGTAATATTATGCGAACTATTGCACAAAAATATATCGAAGAAGGTGAGTTTAGAGGTATGAAGATTGGTAGAAAAGAGGGAAAATATGAAGTAGCAAAAAATATGTTCTCTAATAATTACTCTATCCCTGAAATTTCTCGTATTACCGGTTTATCTATTCAGGAGATCAACAATCTGCTTAAATCCTAGTTCGGGTCTGTCAGGGTCTGTTAGATTCTTTGTGTAAGTATGATTGCTCCATTCCCAATTTTATTCTTAACTGGCTTCATAACTTACACAAAGTATATTATAGACTCGGTTATTTTTTTGCTTTACTAGCATCAATACCATAAAAACTCCTTGCTCTCTCAACTATCAGATCAAATTGTTCTTCATTGGGAGTTTGTGGTGTAGCTCCTTCAATAAATGTTCCACCAATAACCCCTATATCATCAGTACTACTGCTAGGTAAATGTTTTGGATGCATGTAAAAATACCAATTTACTGCTTGCCCAAAACTAGTTTTACCGTTACCTAAATTAACTGAAATCAAATATTTCACATCTTCAGGATCTTGGTTTTTTAACATAATTAAATGTCCTTGACCAGGAGTCATTGCATTATCATTATCGAGTTCTTTAGCACCAAGACCAGTACAATCTACTATATACTTAGTTTTAATTTCTGCAAAATTTTGAATTTTATTTTTAATAAAAGGTACTTTCTTATTTTTTAAATAAGTTGTTAAACTTATCATCATTTTTGGTACATTGATCAGAATTCCATCATCATAAGCTACCATAAGCCTTGTTGTCCCATTACCAAAATCAAGTGCTACATCTTTGGCTGGTTGCATCACCCCGGCAGTTACATAAGGTTCTAAATCTGATTCTTCCCTAGTTGGAAAGTAAGCTGGCATTATAACAGCTCCATCTATAAAATTACTCTGTTGTTTTTTAGCAATAGCAGAATAAACTTTATAAGCATTAACAGCTATTTTATTCATCATAGGTCTTGCATTTGGTGGATAATCCATGAAAGAAGGCTTAAGCAATCCACCAGCATTATTAGAAGGTAGTCCATCAAATTGGTCAGCAATAATAGTGATGTTATTATATCCCCTTTCAATTAGATCATAAGCACTCCATAACCCCATAACACCAGCTCCGATAATAGTAATGGGAGTATCGGGTTTTAAATCAGTAGCATATTCTGATTTTTGCAATAATTCATTAACATAAGCAATAGCTCCTGGTGCTAATGTCCAACCACTACCACTATGACCATAATTATGGGCAATAACTTTATCACCTAGCTTAGTAACAGTCATATTTGGTATACCATGCCTTGTAGGGCGATAACATATAATTTTTTGACCAAGATTAACAGCTTCTAGTTTTAGTGGAGCAATTTTTCGTATTTCAGGTTGAGCTTGTGGTTGAGCATACACCGTTGGTAACATAAATATTAGAACCATAGCAAAAGATTTAACAGAATTAACCAATAGAGTAGGAGGTAGTAACTTTAATAAGGTGACAAACATATTTAACTCATTAATTAAAATTTTTATTAGCAATATATGACCATTTCCTTTCAAACAGTAGTTGAATATATAAGATGTGTTTTAGTAAATAAAGACATAAAATTTTTAGAAGTGCCACTTGCTACTGTTTCTAGGTTTGTTTCCTTTATTTCAGCTATTTTTTCTGCTACATATTTAACAAAAGCTGGCTCATTTTGCTTTCCACGCATTGGAACGGGGGCTAAGTAAGGAGAATCTGTTTCAATTAATAATCTATCTAGTGGAATATAACGTACTATATCCTGTAAACTAGCTGCATTTTTAAAGGTTATAATTCCAGCAATTGAGATATACATACCAAGGTCAAGCATTTTCTTTGCCAAATGCTTTGAGGAGGTAAAGCAATGAATAAGACCGGTAAATGGTGCATTTTGCATTTCACTGCTTAAAATATCAATGGTGTCTTCTTCTGCTTCTCTTGTATGTACTATAATTGGTAATCCGGTACTTTGAGATGCTTGTATATGTTGCTCAAAAGAGCCAATCTGTTTATTTTTGTCAGATGTTTGGTAATAATAATCAAGACCAGTTTCACCAATACCAATAATTTGGGGGTGATTAGAATAATCCACAATAGTTTTACACATAGTGATTTCTTTAACTTCATTAGGATGTACGCCGCATGAGGCAAATATATTGCCGTATTTTACGGTTATTTCTAAAATAGCTGGTAATTCCTCAAGGGTAGTACAGATAGTCTGCATGTACTGAACACCATTATCCTTAGCCCGAGTTATTATTGTTGATAAATCTTCTTTCAACATGTTTAAATGGCAATGAGAGTCAATTAATATCATGAGCGTATCCAATTTTTTGAGACTATTATATTAGCAATTTTTTCTACTTCATTAAGTGGGACATAATTATACTGTTCAAGCTGAGTTACAGATTCGTCTAATATTTTCGCTATTCCTAATTCTACCAAATTTTGTGTAAATGATAGATGTTTAGGTAATTTAAAATTATTAGGGCAAAATATGTAAAGAGGCTTGCCAGTAGAAGCTGCCTCACTACACATTGAAATCGAATCAGCAGTGGAAATTATGTAATCTGCCTGTGATAACATACCAAAATAAGGGTTAGGTTTAGTGTTTTCCTCTGTTGGATCGTAAATAATAGCAGAGGAAGATACATTGTTTTTAATAATTTCTTTTGCTGAATTGGGGGTGCGTCTACTAAAGCTAATAAACAAGTTATATTCTTTGCCTTTTTGTATAAGATTAGATAATATTGTTGCAATTTGGTGAGCATTATCATCGGTAAAAGTATAATTTTTACTATTACCACCGATAATTACTGAGATAAATTTCCCAAGTTTTGGATGATTTTTACGTAATTCAATGCCACCATCCTGTATTTTTTCTTGAACATTGTTTAAAGCCCCAGTAATTCTCAATATACTCAAATCACTTGAGTGCATATTTAGTTCTTCCTTACTAACTTTATCATGGTGTGGTAAAATAATTAGATCAAATTGTTTAAACGGCAGGTTAGGGTGCATAATTTGAACAATTTTTATTCTACCATTAGACTTATGTTTTAAATAACTTGCTAAAGAAGCAGTTCTTCTTCCGGCAGAAATTATTAAGTCTGGGAATCCTTGCCTGTCTGTAATAATTTTCCACGATTGTAATAGTTCCTTTTTTACATGGATAGGGCTGAATCGGAGTAAGAAATTTGGTAAATTACCCCAAAAATTATATTCAATAGGTTTTAATTCATAACCAAGCTTGATATTTTCTGCTAGAGCTATGGCTTGATTGGCATTACCGACGCTACTATCAGTCAGTACCCAAATTTTAGGTTTAGTAGTATCTATCATATTCTTTTCTATTTAGACCACTTTATCAATAACCAATTCGCTATTCATTGATTTTATGTTTACAGTATCACCGCTCATGATACTACTCGAAAGAATCATTTTGGCAAAATGATTCTGTAGTTCTCGTTGAATAACTCTTTTTAATGGTCTAGCACCAAACATTGAGTCATAGCCCTTATCAGCAAGGTAATTTATAGCTGATTCATCAAATTGCAATATAATATTTTGTTGCAAAAGAATTTTTTTCAGATTATCCAATTGTATTTTAACAATATCATGGATGTTGGCACGAGTTAGTTTATGGAATAGAATAATCTCATCTAGCCTATTTAAGAATTCAGGTTTAAATACGGCTCGTACATATTCCATTACTTGTTCTTTGATTTTATGTTGGTCATCTTCTTCTCGTTGATTAATAAGTATTTCAGCTCCAAGGTTAGAAGTAAGAACAATAATGGTATTTTTAAAATCAACGACTATCCCTTGACTATCGGTTAGTCGTCCTTCATCTAAAATCTGCAGCATGATGTTAAAAATATCTGAATGAGCCTTTTCTACTTCATCAAATAAAATGACTTGATAAGGTCTCCTACGTACTGCTTCGGTTAAGATACCTCCCTGCTCATAACCAACATACCCTGGAGGAGCTCCAATCAAACGTGATATAGAGTGTTTTTCCATATATTCAGACATGTCAATTCTGAGTATGGCATTACGATCATCAAATAAAAAAAGTGCCAAAGCCTTGGTTAGTTCGGTTTTACCAACACCAGTGGGACCTAAGAATAAAAATGACCCAAGTGGTCTGTTAATATCTTGCAAACCAGCACGAGAACGACGTACAGCATCACTGACTCCTTTTATAGCTTCATCTTGACCGATTACCGACCTGCGTAGTTTATCTTCCATCGCTAGTAGCTTTTCACGCTCGCTTGATAGCATTGTATCAATCGGTATACCAGTAATTCTAGATATGATTATAGCTATATCGTTTTCCGATACGACTTCTTTTGATAGTTTGTTATCTCCACCTTCCATTGCTTGTTGTAGTTTCTTAGTTAAATCAGGAATAATACCATATTTCAGCTCACTAGCTCGGGCAAGATCGCTACTTCTTTCTGCTCTTTCAAGTTCTGCTTTAGCTTTTTCTAGCTCTTCTTTTAATTTTTGTTCAATATGTATTTTGGATTTTTCAGCTTGCCAGCTAGCACTCATATCATAAGAAAGAGATTCAAGTTTTTCTAATTCATCGGTTAAGAGGATAATTTTCTTTTTTGAATGTTCATCATTTTCTTTTTTTAGAGCTGCTAGTTCAATTTTTATTTGAATAATACGGCGATCAAGTTCATCCAATTCTTCTGGTTTGCTAGATAATTCTATTTTTAACCGACTACATGCTTCATCAATTAAGTCAATGGCTTTATCTGGTAAATAACGATCAGTAATATATCTGTTAGATAAAGTACTAGCAGCAACTATAGCACTATCAGCAATTCTTACACCATGATGTAATTCATATTTGTCCTTAATGCCACGTAGAATTGAAATAGTATCTTCTACTGTTGGCTGGCTAACGTAAACTGGTTGAAATCTTCTAGCAAGAGCTGCATCTTTCTCAATATATTTACGATATTCATCTAAAGTGGTAGCACCAATACAATGGAGTTCTCCTCTAGCAAGCATTGGCTTTAGTAAGTTTGATGCATCCATAGCTCCGTCTGTCTTACCAGTTCCTACTAAAAGATGTAGCTCATCAATAAATAAAATAATTTCTCCACTAGAGTTTTTAATCTCATTTAATACAGCTTTTAGTCGTTCTTCAAATTCTCCACGGTATTTAGCCCCAGCAATTAAAGCTCCCATATCAAGTTCAATGATACGACAATTTGCTAAAGTTTCAGGAATATCTTGGCTAAATATTCTTTGGGTTAACCCTTCTATTATGGCTGTTTTACCAACTCCTGGCTCTCCTATCAGCACTGGATTATTCTTCATTCTTCTCGACAAAACTTGCACTGTTCTTCTAATTTCCTCATCTCTGCCAATTATTGGATCAAGTTTACCAAGTTCTGCCAGCTCGCTTACATCTCTACCGTATTTTTTTAGGGCATCGTAACTACTTTCAGAAGATTCGCTATCTGCTTTTTTACCTTTTCTTAACTGTAAAATTGCTGCATTTATTTTCTTATTAGTTATTGAATTATCCGATAAAATTTTACCAGCAGAGGTTTTGTCATATGATAAGCCTTCAAAAATTCGCTCAATAGTCACAAAACTATCAGCATTATTCTTGGCAAGTTCTGATGCTTTATCAAGTAATTTTAGTGCTTCTGATGATAGGTAAAGCTGTCCTCCTCCCTCAATTTGTACTTTTGGGATTTTGTTTAATTCTATAGTTAAAGCTCTATTTAAATCGTCTAAGCTACTACCCAAAATATTAATGAGATTAGTAATAACACCACTATCATCGTTTAATAAGCTTACCAATATATGTAATGGCAATATTTGCTGATGATCATTCTTTGCTGCTAAGCTTTGAGCATTAGAGATAACAGATTTTGCATGTGTAGTAAATTTATTCATGTCCATTTCAATAACCTTATAAATTGTAAATTAGGTCAAACCTGATTGTTAAAATGTACTCGTGTCAGCCGCTCCAAAAGTACATTTATCGAATTAATGATTAGAATATATCATAATATTTAACCCCACTAAGTATTTTATATAATTAAGGTTAATAATAATACAAGGGGCTATAGCTAACCTAAAAATATTTGAGTCATGAAAACGATTTTAACAGATTGACAAATATATTAAATTTAGATATCCTCTAGTCCTTAAATTCTAGTAGGCGAAGAAATATTAAGGACTAGGTTTTAAGGGCTGAAAAAGAGAAATTAGGTGTCAAAATTACGACATCCTTGCTCACGAAAGGGTGGCAGTTCGAATCTGTCATTGTCCACTAATAATATTAAATAATTAAATAAGTAGAATTATGACAAATTGTATTAAAAAATCATTGTTTGTTACAGCTGGTCTTGCTGTAATGGGTTTGGGACTATTTTTGGGTAATCCTAGTAGAGTTGATGCTGCGGTTAAAGAGGGGCAAAAATTTTCAGATTGGGTAGTTAACTGCACCACAGATGCTGAAAAAAAACAGGTCTGTTTTTTAAGTCAAGCAATTAACTCTACTAATAAAGATGGTAAACAACAAGTGTTAGCTGTGTATCAAATAGGTTATTTGGGTAGTGGTAAGGCAAGAAGTTTAAAAATGATACAAGTAGTTCCTGCTGATGTTTCTGTTGCTCCAGGTACGTCAATTATTAGTTCCCAAAAATTAGCTGCTCCAGGTAAGTACGTTACTTGTACAAAAGATTCTTGTCAGGCTGTTGCTGAAATATCAGATAAAGATCTTAAAGATATTTTATCAAAAGATGCTAATCCTAGCGTGGGAATAATGAATTCAGCTGGTCAACAAGTAAATTTTCCACTTTCTACGAAAGGTCTTGAGGAAGGCTTGAAAGCGTTAAAATAAATTAAGTTATAGCTAAACCGAAAAAGTTTTAGCCTAAACACCGTCTATTAGCGAGAAGACCGTAGGTCGACGAAGCAATCTATATGACAAGCTTCATGGATTGACACGCTCACATACGTTCGCTCGCTAATAGACATATATATCTATAATTTTATAAAATGCACTCGCAAAACCGCTTCAAGAATGTATTTCCCTTATATTAAAGCCAATTCGGAATAAAAATTAGTTACTTCTTATAGGTTAGCTCAATGACTATTTGTCCTAATAAATTATCTGAAACAGATAAAGATATACACCAAATTATCAATGGTGAAAAAAGGCGTCAGCACGATTTTATCGAATTGATTGCCTCTGAGAATTTTGTAAGCCTGGCAGTATTGGAAGCACAAGGCTCAATTCTGACCAATAAATACGCTGAAGGATATCCGGGAAAACGCTATTATAATGGTTGTGAAGAGGTTGATAAAGCTGAGTTTTTAGCGATAGAACGAGTAAAAAAACTATTTAATTGTAACTATGCTAACGTTCAGCCTCATTCCGGCTCTCAGGCTAATCAGGCAGTATTTTTAGCCCTATTAAAACCACATGACACCATACTTGGTATGTCGCTAGATACAGGGGGGCATTTGACTCATGGTGCTTCCCCTAACTTGTCTGGTAAATGGTTTAACTCTGTGTCCTATTCGGTGAATAAAGAAACTTTCTTAATTGATTATTCACAAATAGAGCAAATGGCCGTGCAGCATAAACCTAAATTGATTATAGCTGGCTATTCTGCTTATTCACGTCAATTAGATTTTGCTAAATTTAGGGAGATTGCTGATAGAGTAGGGGCGTATTTGCTAGCAGATATTGCTCATATTGCAGGACTTGTTGCTACAAACGAACATCCAAGTCCCTTACCTTATGCTCATGCTGTTACCTCTACTACTCATAAAACTCTGCGTGGCCCACGTGGTGGTCTTATTCTGTCAAATGATGAGGAATTGGGTAAAAAGATAAATTCTGCTTTATTTCCTGGGCTGCAAGGTGGACCGTTAATGCATATTATTGCAGCAAAAGCAGTAGGCTTTTTGGAAGCCTTAACACCAGATTATCATCTTTATATAAAACAGGTTATGAGTAATGCAAAAGCTCTCGCTAACAGTTTGATGGCAAGAGGCTATGATATTCTAACTAATGGTACTGATAATCATATAGTATTAGTGGACCTACGAAAATATGGTATAACTGGTAAGATGGCCGCAGATTCACTTGAAAGAGCAGGGATAACCTGTAATAAAAATTCTATACCTTTTGATACAACTTCACCGTTCATCACTTCTGGTATTAGGCTCGGTACTCCTGCATGCACCACTAGAGGTTTCAAAGAAAAGGAGTTTATAGAAGTTGGCGAGATGATTTGCAACGTATTAGATGGGTTGAAAGCTACGCAAGATAACAGTGATTGTGAGCAAGAAACTCGCAAGCAAGTTAAAAAATTAGTAGATAATTTCCCGATTTATATGCAAACTATCAAACCTGCGAAAGCAGGTATCTTAGATTCCCACCTATGTGGAAATGACAACTTATAACCCCCATGGCAATTTAAAAATTGCAGAAAAGTACAATATACTCAGGTAGAACTTCGTCTACCAACTCTTCATTTACGAGCAGTATACATCTATTAGCGAGACCACGTAAGTGTAATGGCAATCCCCACAAAATGGCTTCTCGCTAATAGACTCTAGGCTATTTTCCTTATGATTTTTAGATGCCATGCGTAAGGGTAAGTCAATTTAACAGGAACTGAAAGTGTTATGCAATAATTTTTATAATCTTCTTGACAAGCTATAGAAAGTCGCTATTATCCGTTTACAACGGTTTTAAAAAGGTAAAAATTATGACTTTTAAAGAGTTACTAGAAAAAATAAAAAATAATACGCTTAGTAGCGGTCTTCTTGACTTAAGGGAATATGATATAAAAGATGAAGAAGTTAAAAAATTAGGTGAAGTCCTTAAGTATAATGATAAAGTTTGGTATGTTGATTTAGCAAATAAACATAATAATATCAGCAATGAGGCATTTGAAAGTTTTGCAGAAAATATTAAGCTTAACGGAAGACCTATTGAGGTTGAATGTAATAACAAAGCCTGGAATTACTTATTTATGTTTATTAAACAGATTAACATTAAAAAGACCTCTAATTTAGACCAAAAAGCAAAAGATGAATGGTTTACAAGCATGGTAGTAGCAGGTCATAGTCATGACAGTATAGTTGAATATTTACTTAAACATACCGATGAGACCTATTCGTTTTCAATTAATGGACCTATTCAAGGACGGACTATTACTCACTATTATATGAATAGACCGGATATTCAAAAATTGTTATTTGCTCATGGATATATTCCGCGCGAATTACCTGCTAATCATTATCATGATCTACAAGATATTATTCATGCTACTCAATCTGTACATAACAGTACAGTAGTAAGAGCAACAAACTCCTACATCAAGGATTTGTTAGAACAATTGAAAGCTTCTGATGAACAATTAGATCAAGCTGCAAAGCAAACTATAACAAGAATAGCAGACTTGTCAAATATTACAAGCAAACCAGAATATACCCCTTTTCTGTTGCCCAATTTACCTGAAGATAGGAAAAAGGATATTTTTCATAAAATACCAGAAGAAGATAAACTAAATTATCTACAAGATAACAAGCAAGCTATGCAAGCAATAATAGCAAAAGCGGTCGATGTCTTAAAGAATCTTTATGTAAAAACTGATGTTGATGGTAAATATGACGGAACTTATGCTAATTATAGTTATTGTTATGATTACCTGCATGGGAAGAATCTACAGTTACCTAAAGCAATAGCAGCTGTTATGCTACTCATTGATGATAGTGATCCTAATGAGCAAGAAATACAAGAATTATATGTTAGCTCTATATCTAAATATTTAACTATAGAGACAGATGAGTCAAAAATTTTAAGTATTCTAACTAGAATTAAACAACTACTTAATAAAGATGAACTAACAATAGAAGAACTTAAAAGTCAAGAGGCATGCCATAATTTACTTACTAACTGTAATGCTACTCAGCAGCAAATAAAAGACTTGTTTCAAGATTTAAACCACTGTTCTGTAGAAGAGGTATGGAAGGTAAATAAAATGTCGGAGTTGGCTATGCAATTATATATAGCTGCGACAACGTATGGTCCTAATGACTCTGCTTGTAATCAAGGAACCTTAACTCAAGTAATCCATACTTTACCAAAGGTTAGCTCTCAATTTATAAATAACTTTGCATTACGGGAAGCTGAGACAAAAGAGGAGATTACTGAGAATAATATTGGAGACTTTATTCAACACATTGTTGATAAGTTAATAGTAAAATGTGAAAAAAAAGGTCTATCCAAGGAGCTTTTAGAATTTATAGCGTGTGAGATGGATATGGATTTTAGTAAAACCACACATGCGCAACAAAAAGTATTTGCTGAAATTAATAAGTTATTTTTGGACAATATTAGGAACTATCTACCTGAATATGCTGACCGTAGCCCTTTAGCGACAGAATACCAAATTATAATTAATGCACTACGACAAACCGAATATGCGAAAGATTATGCTAGTCAGCATAGTGCCGAGCAATTAACTGAACAAGACAAACAATTTATTGTGGATATGAAACATCAACAAGAAGAACAAGCAACAAAATTGCAAAAACAACAAGTTCAGGTAGCACTTGAGGATCTGTTAGATGCTTTGGAACTGTCAGAGACATGCTCTAAATATTTTGATGATCCCATGGCAGCATACAAAAGCTTACTGGGAGAGTATAGTAGTATAGATTTTGACTTTGAATAGGCATGTAATTCTTAATAATCGATCTCAACGTCATTATGAGGAACTACTTATATAATCTCAATTTCGGATTAATAGACTTGCTGCATAAATCAAAGATAGTTGAGGGATTTTTAGGAGAAACGAAGCCGGCTACCTTCGCGTACACAGACGTACGTGAGGAGCGGAGGCGAGTTTCGACGACAAAATCACCAACTAGATTGACTTATGCAGTAAGTCTAATGAAATTAATCCAAAACTGAGGTTTATAGTAGTGACTAAGCAATCCATTTCTAATCACTTTTAAGGATTGCTTAGTTGCTTCGCCTACTTGCAATGATGCCTTTTTTACATCTCCTTAATTTTTGCAATAATATTTTCTAGGATATTTGAAGGAGTAAGACCAAAATATGAGTATACATCTTCAGAACAACTAGATAGACCAAATTGGTCGACTCCAAAAAACAGTCCGTTTTCTCCAATGATTCGATGCCAGCCAAAGCTACTTGCAGCTTCTATAGCCACTTTCAATTTGGCATTGGATAGGATATTTTGGGTATAGCTACGAGGCTGTTTAAAAAATAACTCAAAACATAATATTGAAATAACATTTACACTAAATCCATTTTTGCTTAGTATATCTTTTACCTCTAAGGCAATTGATAATTCAGAACCTGTAGCAAAGATAGCAACATCTACTGTTTGTTGATCATTCCCTGACAATATATAACCACCTTTAGAGCATAAATCTTGTGAACTAATGTGGCTAACTATTTGATTTTCCCTATTTTGAATCTTAATAATTTGAGGGACAGCTTGTCTTGTTAAAGCAAGAATAGAAGGACCTTGTTTATTAGATAGTGCAATTCGCCAGGACTCGGCTGTTTCTATATAGTCTGCAGGGCGTAGTACCATCATATTTGGTAAGCTTCGGAGGGATGCTAGATGTTCAACTGGTTGGTGAGTAGGACCGTCTTCTCCTACACCGATTGAATCATGAGTCATTATATAGATTACTTGTTGCTGCATAATAGCAGAAAGTCGCATACTTGGCTTCATATAATCAGAAAAGGCTAGAAAAGTAGCACCTACAGGCAAAAATCCTGATAATGACAGTCCGTTCATGATAGAACCCATAGCATTCTCACGAACACCATAATGGATGTAGTTGCCGCTAAAATCATCTTTACTGATTACTTTACTATGATTATTTTTGATATTATTGGATAATGATAAATCAGCTGACCCAAAAATAATTTTATCAGATAGTTTGCTTAATTCTTCTACAATTCTACCGGATGAACTACGGGTTGCTTCATCTTTTACCGGGATAGGTATATTATCAAGAAAAGAACAATCGATATTAGGTCTAGCAAAATACGCTTTTTGTTCTTGACTTATATCAACAAAGTTTTCCTGCCAATTATTATAACTCACTTGATTTCTTAGCCAAGCGATGCCCCATATATCTTTTAATTCTTTTGGTAGGTCAAATTCTTCATCCTTAAAACCTAAATTTTCTTTTAGCAATTTAACTTCATCTTTGCCAAGGGGCGAACCATGGGCTGCATTTGAATTTACCTTGTTAATAGAACCTTTGGCAATTAAAGTACGACAGGCAATGAAGTAGGGTTTATCAGAATTTTTTGCCCTAGTTAAGCTGGCATTAATTTGCTCAAAATCATGCCCATCTATAGATTCGGTAATCCAACCCATGGCAGTAAATTTAAGCAAATGGTCTTCAGATACAGTAAGGTTGGTAGAGCCATCGATGGAAATTTTATTATCATCAAATAAAACTATTAGGTTATTAAGGCATAAATGCCCAGCTAAAGAAGCAGCCTCATAGCTGATACCTTCCATTAGGCATCCATCTCCAATTATACAGTAAATTTTATGATCACTAAGATTTTTGCCCAATTTTTGTTGATATTTTTTTTGACCAATAGCCATACCCACTGAAGTGGCAAATCCCTGGCCTAAAGGTCCTGTAGTAGCTTCAATAGCTTCATATGCTCCATATTCTGGATGTCCAGGAGTTTTTGAATGTAATTTGCGAAATTGTTTTAAATCTTCTAAGTGAAAATTTTTATAATTTGTTAAATAATAAAAACTATAAAGTAACATAGATCCATGCCCAGCTGATAGAACTAGGCGATCACGGTCAAACCAAGTTGGATCATTAGGATTGAATTTAAGAAAATCAAACACTAAAACTGTCATCACATCTGCCATGCCAAGTACCATACCTGGATGGCCTGACTTGGCATGTTCTATGCTATCACTTGCTAAAACTCTAATACAGTCACTTAGTTTACAATATTCTTCTGAATATTTTGGTATTTTATTAAACTTCATTATGATAAATATCGCTTTTATGTTAAAAGATATATACTTTTCTAGTTTTAAGAATTGGAATATATTGATAAAAATTTTTTATGAATCTACATCAAAATAGATATTATGACAACAAAACTATTATCCGTTTTCTCGTGGTTTACTACTTTATTTCATCAATTACGGTTATCAATCAGTTCAATAAATTTTTACCAAGATGTTTATAGATCATATACAGGGTATGGAATTAAATACATATTTACTGTATCTTTTATATCATCATTGATTTTCTGTCTTTTTATATTTAATTATTTGTTGGCTTTGACGGATTATTTTACTGAAAACCGCTCTACAAAAAGCACCACAACTATTGAATATATATTAAAACAGTTACCGGAAATCTATTATGATGGTAGTAAAATTTTAGTTGATCAAGATGAAGCTATATATTTACTCGATGAAAATGGTAATAAAATTGCTGTTATAGACTCAAAGAATCAACTACCTTATAGCGAGAAAATTAAAGTTCCTATCCTCTTTAGTAGCAATAATATAACCCTTACTACGATTGAAATAACTGATAAAAAAAAGAGTGCATTTAGTATTGGATATTCTAAATTATTTACTTCTGATCAAAAGATTCTAACTGAAGAAGTCATTAAAAAGCATTTTTCTAGGATTCTTACACAAGCACCGAAGGTATTTATTTACATTTTAATGCCGATAATGATAGTCTTTCGTTTTGTAACAATTTTATTCGAAAAAAGCTTTATTATCATATTAGTATATCTGTTAACTAATTATTTTGGTCCTAAATCCTCTTGGCAAACATGCACTAGGATAGTATTATTTTCAAGTGGAGTGCCCATTTTATTACAACCTATTATCGTTATATTTTTACCAGAATTGAGTGGCATGGTATTTTTTATACAGATGTTTGCCTATTTTTTACTCTTTTTGGGGATGTTACAAATACGAAGTAAATAGGGAAGGGGGGTGATATAGCTCCTTGCAATAGACTTACTGCATAAGTCAATCTAGTTGGTGATTTTGTCGTCGAAACTCGCCTCCTCTCCTCACGTACGTCTGTGTACGCGAAGGTAGCCGGCTTCGTTTCTCCTAAAAATCCCTCAACTATCTTTGATTTATGCAGCAAGTCTAATGACTAAAAAGAATTCTTAACTTGCATAATGTAGGTTTATTGTATATACTTGTTTATACAGTAACAATATTAATGATATTATGCAAACTCAAATCCAAAAATGGGGAAATAGCTTGGGAATTAGAATTCCTAAACATCTAGCTGATAAGTTACATTTTCAACAAGGTACATTTGTTAATTTAGAAACAGCTGATAACTATTTGATTATCAGTACAGAAACATCAGAATTAGATATATTATTGGATAATATTACAGATTCTAACTGTCATCATGAAATATTAAATGATGACATTGCTGTAGGCAATGAATCGTGGTAACATTCATACCTGAAAGAGGTGATGTAGTTTGGCTTAATTTTGAACCTCAAAAAGGCAAAGAGATTCAAAAAACACGACCAGCGGTAGTTCTTACTCCTTATAAATATAACCTTAAGAGTGGTCTTGCTCTATTTGTACCTATCACTAGTCAAATTAAGGGCTATCCTTTTGAAGTGATAATAAACTTTGAACAAATAAAGGGAGCAGTATTATGCGATCAAGTACGATCTATGGATTGGAAAGCCCGTACAGCAACTAAAATTCTTACATTAGACAAAATACTCATAAATGTTATATTATCAAAATTAAGACTATTATTGTAGTTATACATTGCTATGAAACGAATATATAAACTTTACTCTCAAAAAGTAAAAGTTGCTTTGAGAATATTGCTTAAAACTATCCTATATGGGATTATAGCCATTAGGCTAATTTATAAACTTCTCTTAGGATCAGTTTCCGGCATTATTCAAGTTTGTTCCATTATTTTAAATAAGTTTAATAAGTTTTTTTCTTTTCCACAAGTAGTATTTTGTAGAAATACGATAATAAAATTACTATCTGGATACTTAGCTTTATATACTGTTGCTTTCGGTAGATATCAATTTTCTGTTCTAGCTTTAGATAATAAGGTAACTAGACTAGTTACCTTATCTGAAGGAAAAGATCCTAAATTTGCTTTCGAAAGAATTCCTTCTTTACAAAAAGAAACTGTTCCTGTTGAACCTATACTCTTTCAACCATTAAGTGTATGGAAATCATTTGATCCAAAATATAATCAAGTGAATATTGAGATTTTCAAGGAGTTAAGATTTTTGATTGCCAATAAAAAGCAAAATTTAAAAGATCTAGATCTAAGTGGTATTATTTTATTTGGTACAGGAAAGAATAAATATGATACTGATTTTAGTAAGTCTTATTTTCATAACATAAAATTTTTCAACGCCAATCTTTCATTAAATAATTTCCAAAAAAGTGAATTTTCTAACGTAGATTTTTGGGGAGCAAAGTTGCTAGGATGTGATTTTGCCCTTTCTAGATTTACTAATGAAACTGAATTAGAATCTGCTGATTTTTCAGGAAGTAATTTGTGTGGAGTAGAATTTACTGATGCTTCTTATAGTACTGCAATTTTTAATAATACAAATTTGATAGGAGTTGATTTATCTAAAATGTTAGTTTTTCATCATACTCATCAGTTTAATTTACAAGGGGCATATTATAACTCTAAACCTTTGACGGCAATGAGTGGTTTACAACTGGAATTGATTAATAGACTAAACTCCTCTTGTTCTCGATATATGTTTTCTAGAGGATTCCCTGCTACAAAATTTCCTGAAAACTTTAACCCTAAAGAACACGGTATGATTGATATTTTTGAAATCCCTGATGATAAGATAAAAGAATTTTTAGAATCATATTATTAACAGAGTGATTTAAAAGTTGTAGCATCATTGCGAGGACTCACTTTACGGCATCCTCGCAATGACATGTCTAGTAAGTAAAAAATATAGGATTGTTTATTTGACCCAGGATAGTATGCAAAGACTAGCAAAAGCGATTAGTAATGCAGGGATATGTTCAAGACGTGATGCAGAACTGCTTATTAAAAATAATCAAGTAAAAGTAAATGGTGTTATTATTGATTCACCAGCAACCAATGTTGATGAAACTAGTATTATTGAGGTATCAGGAAAACTAATAAATCAACAACAGATTCCGCGTTTATGGGCATATTACAAACCTGTTGGACTCATTACTTCGCATAAAGATACAAGTGGTCGAGAAACAGTATTTGCCAGTCTTGCAAAGTTGAGCCTGCCTAGAGTAATCTCAATAGGGCGATTGGATATCAATAGTGAAGGGCTATTATTACTAACCAATAATGGTGATTTAGCAAGAAAGTTTGAGCTACCATCAAGTAAAATAGAACGTGTATATAAAGTCAGAGCATATGGTAACCCAAATCTTTTGCTAAAAAATTATAAAAATATAGAAATTGATCAAATACGTTATGATCCTAAATCAATTAAATTAATAAAATTAGGCAGAACAAATTGTTGGTTTGAAGTAGTTTTGACTGAAGGAAAAAATCGTGAAATTAGGAAGATATTTGAACATTTTGGCTTGACTGTTAACCGGTTAATTAGAATTAGCTATGGAGATTTTTTATTAGGTAATTTGCAACCAAATCAGTATAAAGAACAGCCATTCGAAAAATTTAAGAAATTTTTATGATTAGAATTATAGCAGGCAAACATAAAAATCGGATCATACCTACCTTAAAAAACTCTAACTATCGTCCTTCCACAGGGAAAATCCGAGAGGCGATTTTTAGTATACTAACTTCAGGAGAATTCATTGATTGTAGGTTATTTAACAATGAATCTAAAGTTCTCGATTTATTTGCCGGCACTGGTAGTCTAGCTTTTGAGAGCTGTTCTAGAGGTGCTGGAGCAGTTACATTAGTTGATATAAATGCTAATTATTTACAGGCAGCAAAAGAGTTTGCTAGTAAAATAGGTAAGCTGGATAAAATGACTTTCTTAAATATCAATGCTATAGCTTTGCCAAAATGTAAAAACAGCTTTGATTTAATTTTTATTGATCCACCATACGGTCATAATCTTGTATCGAAGGCAGTTAATGCTTTAAAAAAAGGTCAATGGTTAAAAGATGGTAGCATTATTGTAGTCGAACTTGCTAAAAATGAAGATTTTAGCAATGATTCTTTACAGCTAATTAAAGAAAAAATATACGGTGATAGTAAATTGCTTATCTTAAAATACATAAATGTTCTATAATATATATTATGGAAAATAAACCTTTTGTAAATTTTAAAAAAAATCACTTGATTTGTTATATATAAGCAGCAGAAGTCTTATATGCAGGTCATGTCATATCCATCTAGCAGCAGAGAGGAAATATTGCTACTTGAAAAACCTGCTAAATACAACTACAAAATTGGCGGAACTATCACTATAAAACGTGGAGCAACAGAAATCATGGCAGTATATAACTATTTAGCGTCTAATAATAAATATTCAAGCCATCAAGGTTCACTTAAATTAAAATTATCGTTTTAGGCTCAACTATTAAACCAAACTCAGATTATATATACTGCTCGTAAATGAAGAGTTGGTAGACGATAGTATAACTTCAAGAAGAGCTAGGCAGTAGCAAAGTCGAGCAGCGTAGCGTACATGAGGTAACTAGGCAGCTTCGATCTTTGGTCGCGGGAACGCCAATTCTTGAAGTTCTACCTGAGTATATTAGACTTGCTGCATAAATCAAAGATAGTTGAGGGATTTTTAGGAGAAACGAAGTCGAGTACCGCAGCGTACACAGGCGTACGTGAGGAGCGGAGGCGAGTTTCGACGACAAAATCACCAACTAGATTGACTTATGCAGTAAGTCTATTATCATTCGAGTATATCCACATCCACCTCTTCCTCAGGGCTATCAGCAATCAATGCGGTAGAAACTACTTTTTCTCCTTGTTCGGTTTTGAATAATATTACACCACTAGTATTACGACCAGTTATACGTACAGATTCAAGTTTACACCTAATTAGTTTGCCATTATTAGTAATTAACATCAACTCATCAGACATATCAACCGGCATTACTCCAACAACTAATCCAGTTTTATCAGACACATCCATATTAACAATACCACTACCACCACGGTTAGTAATCCTATATTCGTATGCGGAACTTCTTTTTCCAAAACCATTTTCACTAACAGTAAGAATAAATTCCTCAGAAAGTGCCATTTCTAGAATCTGTTCTTTAGTTAAATTTACGCCATATTCTTCCGGAGTAAATTCTTTACCATCAGCTATTAACAACCTTTCTTCTATAGGAATTGATCGGTATGCTTCTCTTTCATCCATGGTGCATGATATGCCTTTTAATATAGTCATAGAAATAACGTAGTCACTAGCAGCAATCCTCATACCTCTTACACCATCAGAAGTACGGCTTTTAAATACCCTAACTGAACTAGCTGGGAATCTTATAGCTTTACCAGCTTTGGTTGCCAGTAAAACATGGTCTTCATCCTTACAAACTTTAACATCTATTAAATGGTCATTATCATCAAGCCTAATAGCAATTTTACCATTTGATTGAATACGTTTAAAGTCTGATAAATCATTCCTTCTAATGTTACCTTGGCTTGTAGCAAAAATAATATTCAAATTATCCCACTCATCCTGATTTTCAGGCAATGGCATAATATTATTTATACGTTCTCCTTCTTTTAAAGGTAAAATGTTGACTATTGGTCTTCCTTTACTCTGAGGATTACCAAGTGGCAGTTTATATAATTTTAAGCTGTATACCTGCCCGGTATTTGAGAAAAACAACATCGGTGTGTGAGTACTGCCAACAAATATTTGAGTGGTAATATCTTCATCCCTCATTGACAGCCCTGCTCTCCCCTTTCCTCCTCGTTTCTGTGCTCTATAGGTAGCAAGAGGTACACGTTTAATATAACCGCCCAATGTCACGGTCACAACCATTTCTTCTCTTTGGATAAGATCCTCAATATCTTGATCAAAGTCACCTAATTCAATGCTAGTAAGGCGGGGAGTAGCGAATTCATCTTTGATTCTAATTAACTCATTTTTTAGGATATCTAGAAGTTTCTCACGTGATGCTAGAATGTCAGTATACCCCCTAATCTCCGTAGCTAGTTCTGCAAGATCATTTTCTAATTTATTTTTCTCCATAGCAGTTAAACGTTGCAATCGCATTTCAAGAATTGCTTTTGTTTGTGTTTCAGTAAAATAACATTTACCATCATCTGCTATCATTGCTCTATCATCAACAAGTTTTACTAGATCTATTATAGATGACGCATCCCAAGTTCTTTGCATTAGTTGCTCTTTAGCACTTGCCGGATCATTTGAAGATTTAATTATTCTAATAACCTCATCAATACTACTAACAGCAATCATTAGTCCCAATAAAATATGTGCCTTATCACGAGCCTTATTTAACAAATATATCGTCCTGCGAGTTATTACTATTTCTCTAAAATTGACAAAAGCAGCTATCACTTCTTTTAAGTTCATAACTTCTGGTAGCCCATCTCTTAGAGCTAACATAATCACACCAAAACTAGTTTGCAGCTGAGTATAGGAATATATTTGATTTAGCACCACTTCTGCTACAACATCTTTCTTTATTTCAATTACTACTCGAATACCATCTTTATTTGATTCATCTCTAAGATCACTGATACCTTCAATACGTTTTTCCTTGACCAGTTCGGCAATTTTCTCAACCAATTTAGCTTTATTAACCATATATGGTATTTCTGTAATAATAATAGCCTGTCTATTATTAGCAATCTCTTCAATTTCGCTACGTCCTCTAGTTAGAATACTACCCCTACCTGTTAAATAAGCTGACCTAATACCGCTTGTACCAAGTACGATACCAGCAGTAGGAAAGTCAGGGCCTTTAACTACTGACATAAGTTCTAATATTTCTACATCATTATTATCAACATATAGGCAACAAGCATCTATTATTTCTCCAAGATTATGAGGTGGAATATTGGTAGCCATGCCAACAGCAATACCATTAGTTCCGTTCACCAAGAGATTGGGAAACATTGATGGTAGTACCAATGGTTCTTTTTCAGAACCATCATAATTTGGCGTAAAATCAATGGTTTCTTTATCAATATCTTCAAGCAATGTATGAGCAACTTTAGCAAGTCTTGACTCTGTATACCTCATAGCAGCGGCAGCATCACCATCTCTTGAACCAAAATTACCCTGCCCATCAACGAGCGGTAATCTTAAAGAGAAATCCTGTGCCATTCTCACTAATGAGTCATAAATTGCAGCGTCGCCATGCGGATGGTATTTACCCATCACATCACCGACAGTTCTTGCTGACTTACGATAAGGTTTGTTAAAGTAATTAGATGCTTCATACATTGCATAAAGGATTCTGCGATGCACTGGCTTCAGACCATCACGTACATCTGGAATGGCTCTACTGACGATTACACTCATGGCATAATCTAAGTAAGAGCCTTTCATCTCATCTTCAATGCTAATAGATATTAAGTTTTGACGATCTAAATTAGTCACAGTTAGAACCTACATTTATTAAAGTAATATTAGAATAGTTTAAGTATATTACATATTCAGAAAAAAATCTATTGCTGAATGAGCGTAGACTAGCTGGAAAAGCTATTTTTTTCCAAGTGTAGCTATAACCCGAAGAACAGATTCCCCAGTTGAGGAAAAAAAGGAATTAAATAGATAGGGACAAGTTTAAAAGCTCGAGACGTCATTGCGAGGAGGCATGAGCCGACAAGCAATCCATTTTTAATCACTTTTGGATTGCTTCGTCGGCTCATGCCTCCTCGCAATGACGCCATTTTACTATGGTTAGCTATACATAACATCTTTTTTTAGATTGCCTGAATTTCAAATAAATCGGCAGGCTAAATAATGTTAAAATTCTTATAACATAGTAATAACGGTAATCACATGCCATGGTAGCAAAAAATAGTACTATTGAAAAAACAATAGATATTGCTACGATATATGCCAAAATAACTTTCTCGGGACTATTAGATTGTTTATTTGTTAGAATAGATATTAAATACACAAATATTAATATAAAACTAATAAGATTTATTGTTAAAATCTTTGGATATAATTTTAAATATTTAATTGTCCAATTTTTTAAGTAATTCTTTTTAATATCCATACCATGTTTTTGAGCTTCGTTAAGTTCAATAAAGGCGTAATGATGGAATCCCCAGTTTTTCATTAACATAACAAAATTCATTGTACGATGTTTAAGAAAATCTAGTGGATAGAGAGTAATGGCTTGTTTATAAGCAAATTCCATTTCTTGTAACTTTATAGGATCTGCTGTAGAGGCATAAATCCTAGTATCACCAAAAATTAATGGATCAACCCATCTAGGAGTGTAATGAACTTTAAGCTTCTCAAAACTATATAAATCTAGGTCTTCTTTAACATATTTTGGCACTAAATTATCATTATTGATAGCAACACTTACTCCAGCAATATCAAATAATTGACGTAATTGCTCTGCATGACTTTCAGTGGAAAAATGCTTAGTAAGTTTAGCATTACCATATATTATTAATAGCGAAATTATGCAGGTTAGTATTATTCTTATTAACAAGCTAGTTTTAAGATAAATTGACAATACAAACAAAATCAAAATTGGAGCTATAAATTGTGCTTGAAATTTAACACCAACAACATAAAAAACAATTAATAGTAATCCTGTAATCACCCAAAGAGAGGCAGGGTTTTGACGGTAAGTATGAAAAATACAAGTAGCTACTACAAAGAAACTACCAAAGGTAAAAGCTACATCTTTCCAAATTGTTCCAGATTGGGATAATATATTAGGTAGAAATGGTATTAATAAGTAAAGCCATCTGTATTTATTCTGTGAATCAGCATAGAAAAGCAGCAATACTCCACCCCACAACAGTCCTAAATTAAGCAAGAGCATCGTCTGCGGACCTTGGTAAATATAATGAAACAAGGACCATACCATTGACATTAACGGTGGGTGATGTGAAAAATAGTTTTTATTGATACTCTGCCCATATTGATCAAAACTATCAAACGACATACCCCCAGGATAGGCAGAGGCAAAATGTAAAGACATTAAGAATAAACACAAAATGACAGGGTAATATTTACGCAAAAACTCTGTACAGCAATTCATGTTCACAATTTATTCTGATATTCCAGCCAGTTTTGGATTAAAATTAAAAATTTTAATCCAAAACTGAGGTTTCAAATATGATGGTCTATAAGCCGGATTTTGTATAAATAATATTTCTATTATCTACTGCAGTTATTTATCTAGGATAAATATTACCATTTATCTCAAGCGATCCACCCACATTACTTCTAGTCAGAGATGCCTAGGAACAGGTAAGTTCTGTAATGCCTATTTGATCTTGCTCTTGGTGGGGTTTACCATGCGTAGCTTGTTACCAACCTACCGGTATGCTCTTACCACACCATTTCACCCTTACCAAAATTTGATAACAAAGTTTGGCGGTATATTTTCTGCGGCACTTTCCCTAAAAGATTACTCTTCCGCTGGACGTTAACCAGCACCATATCTCTGTAGAGTCCGGACTTTCCTCGTAAATTCTAGTATAGATTTTTACGCAACTGCACGACCATCGAGATGATTATGTTTTAATATAATTGTCTCGTCAATGATTTTTTTTACTAGAACACTTAGTGCTAGCTAAAAACATGTTATTAATAATCTTTTCAAGATAATAATAGTTAAATTTATGGTAGTGAGTATAAAATTTGCCGCTGAATTACGGGATAAATTATATGGATTAAATCTTTCTGACCCAAAACATCTACAATTTTACCAAGAAATGGTATTTATTTTTATTAAAGGTAATGAAAATGAAATATTACAAGTATATAAAGACATTAAGGGATACAACACTATAGGGATAGGCTTTAACATGGATAATCCAAGAGCAAAAATTGTGTGGCAGACAATATTCCAAGGTTCTTTATCATTTGACAAAGTTTATAATGGCGATAAAGCTATTACAATACAACAATCTCGAATGATATATGATCGTAAGAGTGCTGTTAATCGCCTAGAGCTAAAAAATATTTATGGCAAGTCTTGGGATAAGTTAAAACCTAACGAGATGTCGATGATTGAGGATATGTATTGGAATGGTGGTAATAAGCTAGTAGGTAAATATACCAAGTTTTTTAAACATATGATCCTTTATACTGAAAGTTCTAGATTAAAATATCTTATACAAGGATTAATCGAGGTAAGAGAAAATTCTAATAAAGAGAGAATTAGGGGTATTCAAAATCGTAGAAATGTACAAAGTGAAATAGGTGACTCGTCCAAATGCCCTACCCTGTTGTCATATAGTGAATATTTCCATGATTTTTTTCACCGCCACCTCTTGTAAAATAAACGAGAAGACATTATATCAAAACTTATCAAGTTGATTTATTAAATTGGGATTAGGAGTGTATATGGCAAAGATCATAGGTATAGATTTAGGAACAACAAATTCTTGCGTCGCGGTAATGGAAGGAAAAGAACCAAGAGTTATAGCAAATGCTGAAGGAGTTAGGACTACTCCTTCAATGGTAGGATTTGGTAATGACGGTGAAAAATTAATTGGCGATCCAGCAAAACGTCAAGCTGTAACCAATCCACAAAATACTTTATATGGTATTAAAAGATTGATAGGTAGAGGTTTCTCTGATCCTATGGTAAAAAAAGACCAAGATCTTGTACCATACAAGATAGTAAAAGCTGCTAATAACGATGCTTGGGTTGAAGTTAAAGGAGAAAAATATTCTCCTAGTCAGATTAGTGCTTATATTCTACAAAAAATGAAAGAAACAGCCGAGAATTATCTTGGCGAGAAGGTAACACAAGCAGTCATTACTGTACCGGCATATTTTAATGATGCACAACGTCAAGCAACCAAAGATGCTGGTAAAATTGCTGGTTTGGAAGTATTAAGGATAATCAATGAACCAACAGCAGCCGCTTTAGCATATGGTTTTGATAAAGCTGAGAGCAAAATAATTGCAGTTTATGATCTTGGTGGTGGTACGTTCGATGTATCAATTTTAGAAATAGGTAATGGTGTATTTGAAGTTAAATCTACCAACGGTAATACTTTCCTTGGCGGAGAAGATTTTGATTCGAGAATTCTAGATTATTTAATTGATGAGTTTAAGAAAGAAAGTGGTATGGATTTACGCAAAGATCCTTTAGCTTTACAACGTCTGAAGGAAGCTGCGGAAAAAGCTAAAAAAGAATTATCCTCTGTAGCTCAAACTGATGTTAATTTGCCATATATTACGGCTGATAGCTCGGGTCCTAAGCATTTAAATATAAAATTTACTAGGGCGAAATTAGAATCCTTAGTGGCAACGTTAATTGATGATACAATAGAACCATGTAAGAAAGCTTTAAAAGATGCTGGGCTAAAAGCTTCGGATATTCAAGAAGTAGTACTTGTTGGTGGTATGACTAGAATGCCAAAAGTTATTGAGAAAGTAAAGGAATTCTTTGGTCGTGAACCACATAGAGGAGTTAACCCTGATGAAGTCGTGGCTCTAGGTGCTGCTATTCAGGGAGGAGTGTTAAATAAAGAAGTTACTGATATATTATTGCTAGATGTCACCCCTTTATCTTTAGGTATTGAAACTCTTGGTGGGGTATTTACTAGGCTGATTGATCGTAATACTACTATTCCGACTAAAAAGAGTCAGGTATTCTCTACTGCTGATGATAACCAGCATGCTGTAACGATTAGGGTATTCCAAGGTGAACGGGAAATGGCATCTGATAATAAGATACTTGGTCAATTTAATCTTGATGGCATTCCGCCTGCACCACGAGGATTACCGCAAATTGAAGTAACTTTTGATATAGACGTTAATGGTATAGTTCATGTTTCTGCCAAGGATAAAGCTAGTGGTAAGGAACAAAAAGTAACTATTCAAGCTTCTGGAGGTCTTAGTGATACAGAAATTGAACAAATGGTAAAAGATGCAGAAAAAAACGCTGAGGATGATAAAAAGCGTCGTGAATTAATTGAGGCTAGAAATAGTGCTGATAGCTTAATTTATTCAACTGAAAAAACTCTAAAAGAACACGATAGTAAAATATCAGCTAGTGATAAACAAGAAGTAGAAAATAGCATAACAGAGTTAAAAGCAGCTTTAGAGTCAGATAATCTTGAAGAAATTAAAGCAAAAACTGATGCTCTTATGGCTAGTAGTATGAAAATAGGAGAAGCTATGTATAAATCTCCGTCAGGCGACGATAATAATGCGGAATCTGAAGCAAGTAATGACGATAAAGTAGTTGATGCTAATTACGAGGATGTAAGCAATAAGTAATTACTAATGAATGTAGATTGCTTCGTCGCCGCTAAAGTGACTCCTCGCAATGACGATGGGTGAAAATACTTCCGTCATTGCAAGGCTCTTTAGATGCCGTGGTGATCCAGGTAAACAGCGAAGCTGTTTTTTTAGAGTAAAGCTTCGTGTACCCTGGATTGCCGCGTAGCCGCTTTTTCGCGACTCCTCGCAATGACGAGTAACGCTATTCGAGTTAGCTAAAAGTAAAATTTAAAATAAGATATACTTAATTATGTCGACAAAAGATTATTACCAAATACTTGGGGTTAGTAAAACTGCTACCCAGGAAGAGCTAAAAAAAGCTTATCATAAATTGGCGATGCAATATCATCCTGACCGTAATACACAGGATAAACAAGCAGAAAAAAAGTTCAAGGAAATAAGCAGTGCTTATGATATCCTAAAAGATGAACAAAAAAGAGCTGCCTATGATCGTTTTGGACATGATGCCTTTCAGAATTCAGGTGGAGCATCGTCAGCTGGAAGACATAACAATAGTGGACCTGATATAAATGATATATTTGGTGAGTTTTTTAATGATTTTATGGGCAGCGGGACAAGAAGACAACGACCATCAACTAATATTAGAGGTTCAGATCTAAAATATGATATCACAGTTACTTTGCAAGAAGCATTTCGTGGTATCGACAAAAATATTAGTTTTACCAGTGAAGTAAAATGCCAAACATGTAACGGCAACGGGTCAGAAAGTAATGCCGGAATGACCAAATGTGACGCTTGTGCAGGACAAGGGGTTACTAGAAGACAACAAGGCTTCTTTACATTAGAACAAACTTGTGCAAAATGCCAAGGTGCAGGACAAATAATTAAAAATCCATGCAAAAAATGTCATGGTCAGGGGCGTTACTCACAACATAGAAATTTATTAGTAAATATTCCAGCTGGTATTGAAGAAGGTACTAGAATAAGGCTTACCGGTGAAGGAGATGCCGGAGTGCGAGGAGGAAATAACGGGGATTTGTATATTTTTGTTACTATTAAACCGCATGACCTCTATAAAGTTGATGGAATTAATTTGCATTGTAGACTACCAATTAGCTTTATTAAAGCTGTTTTAGGTGGAGAAGTAGAAGTTCCCGATATAGAAGGCGGTAAGGTAAAATTACAAATACCCGCTGGCACACAAAATGGCGAACAACTTAGGTTAAAAGGCAAAGGTATGTCTAAGGTTAGATCAAGCATTAGAGGTGATATGTTTGCTCACATACATATTGAGATACCAAAGAATCTTAATAAAAAACAAAAAGAATTACTAGAATTGCTGGATAAAGAATTTACAAGCGACAAAGATGAGGATGATGCTAGTTTTTTTAATAAAATGAAAAACTTATGGTCATGAAATTTTATCCATTTTACTCGATAATCAAGTTTTTCCTTAACTGTCTTCAGATTTCTTATTTAAAGCAATTAAATAAACCTCTACTGACTCTTTACGACTAGAAGATGGTTTAAAATGCTTGACCTTATGAAAATTAAGTTTAACTCTGTTTAGCACATTATTCTCCGTACCACCTCGAAAAATTTTAGCAATAAAATGCCCACCCGGTCTTAAAATTTTTAAGGCAAAGTCAATCGCATGCTCACATAAGTCAAGAGTCCGAATATGGTCAGTTGTTGCATGACCCGTCGTATTCGCAGCCATATCACTCATTACCACATCAGCACTACCATCGAGCATCTTTATAATAATCTCTTTTGTATCTTCAGCATAAAAGTCTTTTTGCAAACAATGCACACCAATAATTGGTTCGATGTCAAGTAAATCAACTGCAATTATCACGCTATTATTACCACGTGACTCATCAGATTTAATAATTCTGCTAGCCACTTGACTCCATCCACCTGGTGCAGCACCTAAATCGACTAATTTCATCCCTGGTTTTAACAGATTAAATTTTTCATGGATTTCCAGCAACTTATAAGCTGATCTAGATCTATAACCATCAAGCTTTGCTTTAGAAACATATGGATCGTTTAATTGGCGCGTGAGCCACTGTTTTGACGAATTTTTACGCTTTTTTGTAGTTTTAATGGCAACAAATTTACCTCTAAACCCTAATATATTAGATGTCATGACACATGATCTCGCTAGTTTTTTTAGCAATTCTATCCAATACAGAATTAACAAAGCCAACTTCGTTTTCATTCAACATATCACTTGTAATATCGGTGAATTCATTAATTACCACTTTACTTGGAACATTTGGAAAAAATTGTAATTCACAAATTGCCACACGCAAAAGAGCAAGAAGCAGAACAGGTAAGCTAGTAATTTGCCATTCCGATGTCAAATGCCTTGATATCATCTTATCAATTTGAGATAAATTTAGAACTACAGACTTTACTAACAATTCAAAATAACTTATACTTAACTTCACTTTTATTGGTTTGTTTAAATCATTAGCTACTCGTTCATCTTGATAGAATTGAACAATTTGTTGCATGATCCGATCTATGTTTTGATCAGGACTCTCCGGTTTATACTGATAAATTGCTTGTACTGCAGCAATACGTGCTATTGTTTTGGTACTAATTTTGGTGGTCATAAAAACTTTGATGTATTGGTAACATATTTAATCTATTAGCTATAGCAAAAAAGCATAATTTAGTAAACCTATTTAAAAAATAATGAGTTGTATGTTATCAATATTCGGATTTATTCTAACAATCAGCTTATTAGTCTTTATTCATGAGTTTGGGCATTATTACATAGCTAAAATATTTGGAGTAAAGGTTGAGGAATTCTCGATAGGTTTTGGTAAGGAACTCTTCTCTAAAATAGACAAAGATGGCGTAAAATGGAAAATTTGCACCCTACCCTTCGGTGGTTACGTTAAAATTTATGGATTTGACCCTGCAATATTTAAAGATGTACAGGTGAATAGACCTATAGCTTTTCTTAGCAAGCCTCTTTGGGTTCAATTCTTAATTATAGCTGCTGGACCTATAGCTAATTACTTGTTAGCCATTCTCATATTCACAACTATTTATTTTTCTCATGGTCAAGTAGAAATACCTCCTATAATTGGTGAAGTAGCGGTCAATTCACCTGCTGAATTAGCTGGGCTTAGAGAAAATGATAAAGTTATTATGATTGGCACTAATAAAATTGATAGTTTTGTCGATTTACAGAGAAATATATTCATGAGCGGAACTAACCCCATCAATCTTTTAGTTGAAAGGCATGATGAGATTATTGATATTGTTATAACTCCAAAAGAGATTAGTCAAAAACTGGATAATCAACCTGAAATAAAAAGACCTTATATAGGAGTTATTGCTAAGAATGAACCTATTTACATTAAAATGAATATTTTCCAAAGTATATATCAAGGTTCTGTAGATGTTGTTTATATCTCAGGTTTAATTTTAAGACACTTTGGACAAATGCTAATGGGAACAAGATCGCTAAATGAAATTGGTGGACCAATTACCATTGCCAAGGAATCAGGAAAATCTTTAGAACAAGGGGTAGCAAATTTTGCTCTATTTGTTGCCATGATATCAATTAATCTAGGTCTACTTAATTTGCTACCGATTCCAGTTCTAGATGGTGGACATTTAATGTTCATAATATATCAAACAATTTTTGGAGAAACACTTAGTGGGGCAATAAAAAATGCTATACTAAGATTAGGTATGGGGATAATTATTTTTCTTATTGTAATTTCCTTGTCAAATGATATAAAAAACTTAGTATTTTAAATTTTAGTATGACTTATAAAACCAAACAAAAGAAGGTTCTTGTGAAAACAAACTTCAAATCAACTATTAAACTAGCTATTTTGGCAACAACTGTTTTATATAATACATCAGCTTTATCGGCTGAGTATATTAAAAAAATAACTATTCAAGGTAATAAAATAATCGAAAAATCGACTATTGAAAATTACTTAAAGCTTCAAGTAGGAGAAGAATATAATACATCCAAAGGAGATGAAGCAATCAAAAACCTTTACTCAACGTCTTTGTTTGACAATATAAGTATTACACTAGGCAATGGTGGTAATTTGATAGTTACTGTATCAGAAACTCCGTTTATTACTAAAGTAGTGTTTACAGGTAATTCTAAAATCAAAACATCCTCATTATCAAAAGAATTGCTTACCATGTCTGGTGAATCAATGAGTCCAGCTAAAATCCAACTAGATGTGGAAAAAATTAAAGAGATATACAAACGTTCAGGTCGTTTTTCTACAACCGTAACGCCAAAAATTGAGAGACTTGAGAATGACAGAGTAAAAGTTACTTTTGATATTGCAGAAGGACCTAAAACAACTGTTAAAAAAATCTATTTCAGTGGAAATAATAATTACCGTAGTACAGAACTACAATCTGTTATCCTAACAAAACAGTCAAAATGGTTTAACTTTTTAGAAACAAATGATACCTACGATCCAGACCGCCTAGAGTATGATAAAGAATTGTTAAAGGAATTCTATCAGTCAGTAGGATTTGCCGATTTTCGTGTTATTTCTGTTACAGCAGAACTCAATACAACCAAAGAATATTTTACTATCACTTACTCTATTGAAGAAGGGGCAAAATATAATTTTGGCAACATTACTATTGACAATAAATTACCTAATATTGATATAAATGAAATTAAAAAATATATTAATGTTAAGTCGGGTGATACATTTAATATTAATAGTTTAAATAAAATAGCAAATAAAATCTCTTCACATTTTGCAAGTAAAGGTTATCCAGGAATTAATGTTTACCCTGATATAAGTAGTAAAAACCCTGATAATACTGCTGATATTAAATTTGTTATAGATAAGGCAGAAAAAGTATTTATTAATCAAATTAATATTATGAATAATCTAAAAACTGAAGATAAAGTTATTAGACGAGAATTTAAAATTTCTGAAGGAGATATATTTAACCGTTCTTATATAGAAAAAGGTCATCAGAATCTACGCAATTTGGATTATTTTGAAAAAGTACTTATTAGCGTTACACCAACAACACGAAAAGACAAATATGATATTAATATTGACGTTGAGGAAAAATCAACATCTTCAATTAGTTTTGATGCTGGCTATAACACAGCGGGAGGTCCATTTGGACGTATATCATTTTTGGAACGTAATTTAATTGGTACTGGAAAAGTGTTACATGCTGGAGTACAAGTAGGAAGAAAGAGTGTTAGTTACTATGCTGGCATAACCGAACCTCATTTTCTTGATAAAGATGTATCGCTAGGTTTTAATGTTTTCAATAATTATAGCGGTCGTGGGACTTCATTTCTTTCACAAGGAGATCAAAATTATACGTTAAAATCTATAGGACTCAAACCTTCTCTTGGTTATAATATTGCGGAAGACTTAAGTCATGAAATTGACTATACTCTTAAGAGAGATGTATTAAGCTCTCCAGGTAATTCAAGCTCTATATTCTTAACTGAACAGATGGGAAAATTCATCACATCAGCCATCGGACATACTATCACTTATGATCAGCTTGATAGTAGGATTATTCCTAAAAATGGTTATGTTATTAGCGGCACTCAGGAATTTGCTGGTGTTGGGGGTAATAATAAATATTTAAAACATGAACTAGAAGGTAAATATTTTAAATCTTTTATCAATAATAAATTCACTTTAAAACTTTCAAGTAGTGTTGGTGATATTATGGGTGTAGGAGGTAAAACTGTAAGAATTTCTGATCGGTTTAATTTGGGTGATTATAGCCTTAGAGGATTTGCTGCTAGTGGAATAGGTCCTAGAGAAAAAACAACAAATGAAGGTCTTGGCGGAGAAAAATATTATACATTTTCAACAGAACTCAACTTTCCAACTGGTTTACCAGAAGATTTTAATTTAACTGGAGCTGTTTTTATGGATGCTGGTAGTCTTTGGGGTGTAGGATTAAATTCTAAAAGTATTTATAAATCTGATAGTTTTTATAATGATAAATCACTTCGTGCTTCTGTTGGGGTGGGTTTTATATGGGTTACTCGCTTTGCCCCTATCAGAATGGATTGGGCTTGGCCAATTAAAAAGAAACCTTATGATGAAAAGCAACTTTTCCATCTAAAGTTTTCTACACATTTTTAATATTGTAACATGAGTTCGATATAATATAGTAAAATCCTATATAATTAAGAGATTAAATTTAAAAAAACTTGTAAGCTCTATATGAAATTAACAAAATTATTATTTTATACCATCACTACCTGCTTAGCTTTATCTAGCTGTAAAACTAAGAAGATAGATGAAGATTTAATTGTTCCAGCTCCTGAATTATACAATGATGGTCTTGTTTTACTGGAAAAACAAAAATATTTGAAAGCTGCTGAAGAATTTTCTAGGATTTTCTATCAAGATCCTGGTAATAAAATGACTCCTCAAGCTGAGTTAATGCAAGCCTATTCTTTATTTTTAGCATGTCAGTATGAGGAAGCGGTAGATGTACTTGATACTTTTATTAAGCTGCATCCAATGCATGAAGATATTGCATATGCGTATTACCTAAAGGCATTATCGTATTATATGCAAATCTCAAATGTACAGCTTGATCAATCAAGAACCCTTTTAGCTAAAGAAAGTTTTGAAGATGTTATAAAACTTTTCCCTAAAACAAAATATTCAATTGATGCATCTTTAAAAATTGATTTAGTAAATGATCATTTAGCCGGTAAGGAAATGGATGTAGGTCGTTATTATCTCAGTAGAAATAACCCGATAGCTGCTATCAATAGATTTCAGCTTATTGTGGATAATTACCAAACTACATCACATATACCAGAAGCACTTTATCGTTTAGTGGAAAGTTATTTAATGTTGGGACTTAACATTGAAGCAAAGAAATATGCTGCAGTACTTGGTCACAACTATCCGGATAGTAACTGGTATAAATATTGTCAACCGTTTATTAACAACTTTCCAAAGGGACCAAATAAAACACCATCGCAATAATAGAATTTTTTTACAATTCTACTTTTGCTGGTAAATTTTATGTCACTCTTGGGTTCAAATCTATAATGCAGACTTTCATACTGCTTACGGTTTTCTGCTTTTCTTGCCTCTTCTACAAATTCTCTAGCATAAGTACCTTATTTAGGTTCTATATATGGGTTTATTGCAACAGTTTCATTATATACTCGGTGAACTTCAAGAAGAGCTAGGCAGTAGCAAAGTCGAGCAGCGTAGCGTACATGAGTAACTAGGCAGCTTCGATCTTTGGTCGCGGGAACGCCAATTCTTGAAGTTCTACCTGAGTATACCTGAGTTAACCAATGGTTTAACTGGAATTATGTATGCAGATAAAGGATATATTAAGCAAAACTTATTTACGCGAATTCGGGATAAGAATTAACTAATTCTTATCCTGAATCCGCATTAGACGGTATCGAGTGACCTAGATGCCCAAATCACCAACAGAAGTAGAGTTATACAAGAGGCAGAATGTTACAAAGTCTTTCGGTAAAGAATTTTATTCTGATAGATGAATTGAACATAGAGTTTGAAAAAGGACTATGTGTGATTACCGGTGAAACTGGAGCTGGTAAGTCTATTTTGCTAGATGCAATTTTGTTCTCTTTAGGTAACAAATTCTCTGATAATGTAATAAAACATGGATGCGATTATTGTACGGTTGCTACAACATTTACTCTCAATAATGATTTAAAAAAGCTTTTGGAACAATTTAATATTGAGTGTGACCAAGAATTACTAATAAAACGTATCCAAAAATCTGGTAACCGCAAAAAATTTCTTATAAATGATCAAGCGGTGACAGTAAATACCTTACAACAAGTAGCAGATTATTTATTTGAACTTCATGGACAAAATAGCCCTACTACCCTTCTTACCCCCTCCTCCCATATTAATATTCTAGACGATTATGGAAACCTTCTAGGTTTAAGAGCTGAATTATCCGAGCATTTCAATATTTTACAAGCAACTACTAAAGAAATCAATAAAGTCACAAAAGATAAAGATACTATAGAACGAGAGATAGATTATTTAAATTTTGTAACCAAGGAATTAAAAACTCTTGACTATCAAGTAGGAGAAGAAGAAAAACTTACCACTATAAGACGCAGTTTACAAAATCGTGATAAAGAAATACAAGTAACTCAAGATATATTATCACATCTTGAAACTCCTGAAATTAATAAGTCCATTACTAATGTTCAACGTTTAATAGCCCGTAACTTACAGGAAAATGAAGAATTTGCCTCTATTTCATTAAATTTAGATGATTGTTATAATAGTCTAGAAGAAGCACGTATAAAATTACAAAACATTATTAATAACTTCGATACAAATGAATTTAACTTAGATGAAATAGAAGAAAGGCTGTTTAAAATCCGTGATATAGCACGAAAATATAATATTTCTTGCGATAAAATACCTGAATTTGTTGACAATTCTAACCAACAACTAAATGCCCTGAAGGATAAAATTAATAACGTTAAAATCCTAGATATTAATAAGCTAGCTGGTCATAAAAAATATTTTGAACTAGCTGAAACTTTATCGCATCAGCGTTCTAAAATAGCCAAGAACCTAGAATTAGCTATGCAAAAAGAGCTTGAACAACTTAAAATGGAAAAAGCGATTTTTAAAGTAGAAATAGTATCTAAGGATAATATTGCAAACCAAAATGACAATAAACATTTTTTGGAAGGCAGGGATACTTCTAAAGTAATGTTATCTAAGGTATCAGATAATGGTATCGATAATGTGCGTTTCGTTGCCTCAACTAACCCTGGCATGCAACTTGCTCCTATTGATAAAATTGCTTCTGGTGGTGAATTATCAAGATTTATGTTAGCACTAAAAATTTGTCTTTTTGATAAACTAATTAAGGAAACTATTATTTTTGATGAAATAGATACGGGAATTGGTGGTATCGTAGCCGATAAAGTAGGAGAAAAACTAAAAAAGCTTAGCTCTATTGCTCAAGTTATCACAATTACTCATCAACCGCAAGTGGCAGGTAAGGCAGATCAGCATATTGTCGTTAACAAGCTACAATTGAATGAAAGTACTAAAATTACTATAAAAAATCTAAATCTTCAAGAGAGGCAGGTCGAACTTGCTCGCATGATCTCAGGTAAATCCATTACCGATGCGAGTTTGAAGGCAGCTAAAGAGCTTCTACATCCTTAGCCGCCCTTCCCTTAAGCAACCACCTTTTTCTTAATTACTTTATTAGGATTTACTTGAAGTTTTTCTTTAATTCTAGCTGCTTTACCACTTAGATTTCTTAAGTAATATAGTTTAGCACGACGTACTACACCATATTTAACAACTTCAATCGAATGTACAATTGGTGAGCAAATCATAAATCGTCTTTCCACACCTTCACCATGACTGACCTTACGAACTACAAAAGAAGATGCAACACCCCTATTTCTTCTAGCAATTACTACGCCTTCATACATTTGAAATCTTTCCAGTAATTTTTCCTTACCATCTTTTTCAACTGCTCGATCAATTATTTTTACAGTAACCTTTACAGTATCCCCTGCTTTAAAGTCAGGAATCTTTTTATTTTCCGTTAGTTTTAGAATTTGCTGTTGTTCAAACTCTTCAATAATATTCATTACCTTAAACTCCTATAAATATTTAATAAATCCGGTCTACGTTTTTTTGTAATCTCTAAAGATTGCTTGCTTTTCCAATCTTTAATTAATTGATGATTACCAGACAACAAAATACTCGGAACTTCTCTATTTTTCCACTTTGCCGGTCTCGTATATAGAGGACATTCAAGCAATCCAGCGAACTCTCCATTTTCCTCAAAAGATTCTGATTGCAATGTGTCTTGATTCAGTAATACATTTGGAAGTAATCTAATCAAGCAATCAAGAATAGCAAGAGCTGCCACCTCACCACCAGATAAAATATAATCCCCTATACTAATTTCCGTCATATTATACTCTTCAATTACACGTTCGTCAACCCCTTCAAAGCGACCACATAAAATTATTATTTGCTTTTCTTGTATAATTTCACGAGCAATATTTTGGGTAAATAGCTTTCCTCTTGGTGAGGGATAATATATTTTGGCATTAGGATTTGAAGACAAAACATGATCTATACAACTACCCACCACATCTGGACGCATTATCAGTCCGTTACCACCACCATAAGGCTCATCATCAACATTTTTATGCCGAGTTAATCCAAAATCTTTTATATTAACCACATTATAAGACCATATACCCTTTTCTAAGGCTTGCCCTGCAAGGGAATATTGCAAAAATCCAGGGAACATTTCTGGAAATATGGTTAATATTGATGCATGTAATGAAGACATTTAATAAATATGATGAAATTTTAAAATAAAAAAATTGATTTGACTTATATTATAGTTTATATAATTAGGCAATATGAATCCACTAACACTTTATTGTTAATCTTCATCATTTATTTTTCGGAGCATGGCGCAGCCTGGTAGCGCATTTGGTTTGGGACCAAAGGGTCGGGAGTTCAAATCTCTCTGCTCCGACCACAAATTTCATTGTAATTTAATACCTCCTTTTTAGTCATTAAAACCCTAATACTTATAAGATTTCTTCATTTACTCAAACTTCAAGATTTATTAGATTAGGTAACTTCCATAATGATAGATTAGAGAAGTTACCTAATGATATTTCTCTTGTAGAAGCTAGAGAAAAATCAGTTGAAATCAAGGGTCAGAACAACAAAGGCATTCACCCTTTTAACAAGTCACCTATTTTAAACAATGAAATAAATCATCAACCAACTAAGGCAACTGAGCTAACCTTTAAACAGTTTTTTTGATAAATATATTGAAGAACACTGTAAGCGTAAGAATACGAATTGGGAAGATGCTATTGATACAATGAATCGAGATGGTGATGATTTGTATGATAAAAAGATATCGGCTATAACGAGGGAAGATATTCAGAAAATATTTAATGTTATTAGTAATAGGGTCAAATATAGTGCTAACAGGTTTTTTGAGTTGTTAAGGGCGGTATTCAATAAAGCTATTGCCTTGGGGCTATTAGGGAAGAATCCGGCTATTGGTATTGAAGAACATGAAGAACAAGCGAGGGAAAGATATATTAACACCAAAGAGGGAATGTCAAGATTTATTGATGCAATTAAGACAAGTACAAATAGGCAAATGGCAGATGTATTTTTACTATCATTACTTACTGGGGCAAGGAAAAGTAATGTTTTGTCTATAAAATGGAATAATATTAATTTTGAAGATAGAATATGGTATATACCAGCTGTTCAAACTAAGAATCGCAAAGCACTCCCAATTCATTTAGTAGAAGATGCCATAACAATGTTGGCAAGAAGGAAAGAGGAGAATAAAACTGGATCAATATGGATATTTCCTAGCGATAGGAGTCGCTGTGGTCATTTAACATGTATGGAACTACCCAAAAATGCAAGAAAAAAATAATACTTGACAGAAAAAAAGCAAATGCAGTCATGTATTCGACTTAAGGCTCAATAAAGTGCCATAGCCCTGATGGAATTCGCTAACTTATGAACTTTAACATTATCACCTTAACGACTTCATTTGAGCCTGTGAGTTAAACAGTTTTTTCATAAGCTAAGGTTTGTCTTATTCATCATCAATATTATCATCTCTCGCATATTCCTTGGTAGGAATTCCTTACTTTAATTATTTTATTCCAACCGCTGATTTTTTAAAATTTAAACCTTATTTATTTAAATTTTTAAAAAATCAGCCACCTTTATAAAAATAATTAATATTAAACTTTTAGTAACATACTTTTGTTTCACTATATGGCTGATCATTTCTTAGTACTGCAAACACTACTCTTGCTAATTTATTTGCCACCGCCACTACACTAGTATTATAACCTCGTCTCTCTTGTAGTCTAAACATCCAATCAGTGAATTTGCTCTTATCACCTGTTACTTTATCCAGTTTCTTAGTTCTTAATACCCTAACGGTAAAAACAGACCGGGCTCCATGGATTAATAAATTACGTAAATATACGTCGCCTCTTTTACTAATTCCTAATAATCTTTCTTTCCCACCAGTTGAGTGCTGCTTTGGTACTAAACCAAGCCATGCTGATAATTGTCTACCATTTTCAAAATTTGCTGCATTGCCAATTGAGGCTGTTAATGCCGTTGCAGTTATTAAACCTAACCCTGGTATTGCCATTAATTTAGCATGGTTCTCATTATTTTTAGCAATCTGATTTAATCGTTTTTCTAAATCTATAATTCTCTTATTATTATCTCTAAATTCTTCCAGTAATAAACAAAATGTTTCTTTACTCTTATTACTCAGTTTATTGCCGTCCATAGCTGTATTTACATGGCTAATTATTTTATTTACTCCTCTTGCGTATAGTTACGCCAAATTCATGCAATAAACCCCTAATTTCATTTGCCAAAGCTGTACGATTTTTTACCAATCTTTCTCGAACCCGGTGAATAGACAAAACATCCTGTTGCTCTACCGACTTTATTGGTACAAATCTCATCGTAGGACGACCTACTGCTTTGCATATTGCTTCTGCATCTTTAAAATCATTTTTATTGCTCTTAACATATGGTTTAACAAATTGTGGTGTCATCAACTTGACATCATGAACAAATTTTGTTATCTCTCTAGCCCAATGATTAGAACCACCACATGCTTCCATTCCCACTAATGATTTTGGTTGGTTAGCCATAAAATCTAAAAACTTTTCTCTTGTTAATTTTTTCTTAAAAATATTTTTTCCATATTTATCTACTGCATGCAAATGAAAAATATTTTTTGCTAAATCTATTCCTATTATGTTATATTCCATTTTGGGACTCCCTATTGTTGTTTTAATACATTAAATATTAAATCTAGAAGAATAACATCTGCTATTCATTCTGTATATAGGGTAGTTCCATACCATTACCTAAGAGAGCGTGGAAGAAAATTTGTCAATTGGCTAATATTGATGAGTTAAGGATTCATGATTTAAGAAGAACGCACGGTTGTTTGATGCGTAAAGCTGGAGCTGATAGAGAGTTAATAGGTGAAGCGTTAGGTCATAAGGATCTAAAATCAACAAAAATATATGATATTATAGAGAGTGATCAAGTTAGAACATTTAGAGAGAAAGCCATGAAAAACCTAATGTCTTCAAAAGAAAATAAAGTAACTATTTTAAATAGAAACAGAAAGAGCTAACAATAATACTGAAGCACTATGTAATAGGATAGAGGAATTAGAGCAACAGTTAAGAGAGCTTAAACGTACGCAAGGGTAATATGGTGTAATTGAAATTCAGATATTCAATTAGTCTTTATTTTTATAAACATTTATGTAACAGAGTTAAAAATATCTTAATTTTTAGTTTAATATGTTTTATAATGAAAAATTATTATAGGCATTTTATGAAAAATATTAACCATTGGCAGGCAGAATACCAGTCTTGCGGTTATTCTAAGAAGTTAGAGGATCAGGTGATTCTGCTAAACAAAAAAGTAATGCAGCCAGTGGATATTATCGAAGTCAAAAAAGGGATTTTTTATGCTCGAAAATATCACGGCAGCCAAATGAGACAGTCTGGTGAACCATATTACTCACACCCGATTGAAGTAGCTTATATGCTTGCTAACTATACAGCTTTAAATATGCCAATATTGTTTAGAACTGACATGATAGTAACCGCATTACTACACGACACCATCGAAGATACAGAACTTACTGAAAAGATGATTGCTGAAATTTTTGGAAGTCTAGTGGCAACTGCAGTAGAAGATCTAACAAGGGTCAAGCCTTATGGCAAGATCAGCTCCAAAGAGACTTTAGATTTATTATTTCAACAAAAAAAATATGATGTAGCATTGATTAAAATTTTTGATCGAATTCATAACTTACAAACTCTAGGAGCTAAATCACCGGAAAAAGCTAGAAAGATTATAGAAGAAACTATGACCTATTTTATAACTTTAGCTGTATATTTAGAAATACCAACAATAACACAACAAATGCTTGACCTATGCTATCAACATTTAGATATTAAACAATCTTCCCTAGAGAAAGAAATTTTTTTTGAGGATGGTTTTCAGCTTCTCTCTCTAGCTCTAGAACATACAGTAGAGCAAAGCAAAACCCAACAATTACTGTAATCATGATAACTAATATCCCCACTACTGGGAGTGTTCAACTAGGTAAACAAGGTCAAAGGAGTAATAATATATATACTAAATTACCGCGAAGAGGTATTGATAATTCTCTTACAACTCACTAATACCAAGTAAAGGCAGTGATTCTTGGCAATATTCCATAGCATAATCTCTTACTGTTTTACCGTCTTGATCCTGAAGTGTCACATTGTATAAACTGGTGAAATTCTCTTATCATTCCTAGCTTAGTTGTTGTGCTAACTTCCTTGCTTTCTAACAAACAATGTAGAGGCGTTTTGCCTTGGATATTTTGAACATTAATCTTAGCTCCACATTTATGTAATAATCTAATATCCTCTTTGTTACCTTGGGAATGTGCTATATGCATCAGAGTATCACCAAAATCTGTTGGTTTATTGGATGTTACTGACAATGCTTCATTTTTTTTACTGTCTAGATCATCATGAAAACTAGAGTCTATTGTTTGGTCGATCTTTAATGCTTCTATGGCTTGTAATTTGTTTTTCTCTAACAGTTCATCTATATCTTTTAGTAATTCATCTCCTATGTTGTTATCCCCCAAATCTATTGAAGTAACAGAGTTATTGTGCTGTAAGGCTTGTGCTAGATACTTAGCCCCTTCAGCTCCTATTTTGTTATACCTCAAATCTATTTCCTTAATATTTTTTCCTGATTGTAGATATTTAATAACTTCAATAAATTTCAATTTCATAATAACCTCCTTCAGTACATAATAATAAAGATTAACAAGAAGAAAAAAGTGGATAACACATAATCATAATCTTATAATTTAGGTTATTTAAGTTAGTTTAGCAGTTTATAATTAATAAATACTAAACAATAATTAAAATAGTAAACAAAAGTTTAGAAATATGTGTCTAAATAGTAACAGAATTTTAGGAATATATATATTTAGTGATTTTGATGTAGAATCTCAGATTTTTATATAATGGTTAATTTTTTTGTGTTCAATGCCTTTTCCTGCTTTAAGTTCTTCTATTGATTCCAAGATTTCATTAGTCACGTCTTCAGCTGGAACTCCACTATCATAATTCATCCACCATTGATCTTCGGCAACTGTTATTTTTAAGTCATCTTCCTCTGAAATTAAGAAAAATTTAGGGTTAATGAGTTTTTTAGAAAATTCACTCATCTTTTGTTTACTGATAATCTTGTTATCTGTGGCTATAGCATCATGCCAAATTGAATGTTCGTGAGTTAGATGGCGTAAGTAAGAGGCTGTATGCTCTCCATAAATAGAATACACTTTGTAAATCAATTCTTTTTCTTCTTTATCATATAATTCAAAATCAATTTCACTAGGGGCTGGAATAGCATCATCTTTAAAATTACCAAATGTTTTCTGCAATACCCTAACTACAGCACCCTGTTCCCATGCTTCAATTTCTTCATTAAACAAAGGTCTATCTAATAAAGCAAGGCTTATCCCTTGAGCAAAATAAATTAACTTCTGCAATTTTAGTTGAGTTATAGTATCTCCAGCTTCTCTATCTACTAAAACAAGGAAGTAATTAGCTACATCAAAGCAGCTTAATATTCTTTTTTCGAGCAGTACTTGCATAGTTCTATTTTTTTATCTAATTATTTTTATAACACATTTGTTATTTATTAACATACTATTAGTAAAAAATTCATTTTAAATTAATATTAATAATGTTAAGATATACTAAAATAGTATGTAAAGGGTATAACTATGGATGAAATGATTCAATCAAAAGTACTACTTACTCAGACTCATCTAACAACAGAGCAAAAATATACTACAGGTTTACTTTTAATAGGTACATTTTTAGAGTATTTTGATCTGATGCTGTATATTCATTTAGCAATTCTGTTAAATGATCTATTTTTTCCTAAGACTGACCCCCAGGCTGCTTCACTCCTCGCTGCTTTAACTTTTTGTTTGACCTATATATTCAGACCTGTTGGTGCTTTGATTTTTGGTTATATAGGAGATAATATTGGTTACAAAGCAACAATTGTTACAACAACTTTTATAATGGCTATTTCATGTATTATTATTGCTAATTTACCTGTTTATGACCAAATAGGTATTGTCTCTACTTGGATAATTATCATATGTTGAATTCTGCAGGGCATATCATCCTTAGGAGAAATAGTAGGTACAGAACTTTTTCTGACTGAAATGACCAAGCCACCCATTCAATATCCGGTTGTCGCATTAGTTTCAGTTTGTACGATCATCGGAGGAATGGCAGCACTTGGTATAGCATCTTTTAGTACGTCATTTGGAATCAGTTGGCGTATGGCTTTTTGGGCAGGTGCATTAATTGCTGCTGTTGGAGTAATGGCTAGGACAATGCTGAAAGAAACACCAAAATTGCTAAGGCAAAGATCAGTAGTGGATAATTCTATTGAGCCTACAAAATTTAATATGACAACAATGTTAGCTTACTTCTTGATACAGTGTGGATGGTCTATATGCTTCTATTTTGCCTATATCCATTGTAGTGGCATTTTAAAAAACTCTTTTGGTTATTCGTCGGAGGCAGTAATTCATCATAATTTTATTCTTTCGATGTTATCTTTGGTTGGCTATTCAATCTTTGCTTATTCAAGTTATAAAATATACCCATTAAGAATTCTTAAGATAAGACTAGTAATATTTTGTATTTTTGTTATTAGTTGTCCTTATTTACTAGACCATTATAAAACCCCCTTTGTCATATTGCTAATCCAATTCATTACTGTGGTATTTGGTTTCTACTCCATGCCAGCTGATACAATTTTTTTCCGACATATTCCTATTTTTAGACGATGTACTCACGTTAGTTTGTCTTTCGCTTTGTCTCGTACTTTAATGCACATTATTGCTTCTTTTGGTCTTGTTTACCTAATAGAATATTTTGGTAATTATGGGTTATTAGTTATTATGATTCCAATAACCCTAGGGTTTGCTTTTGCCATCTATCACTTTGAAAAGTTAGAGAAGCAAGCTGGTTTTATTAATCCAGTAACTATACAAAATCTATAAACTTAACTGCTATAAGCAATATTATAATGAGTATCGCAAAGGTAAGTATTCTCATTTTAATACAGCCTAAAATTTCGAGTAGAGATTTCTTTGACATATGTAGTATACAGGTCGGGAAAATCTTCTTTAAACTTAGGTATTTCAAAGGTTTTGCGAGTGGTGCTTTTCCATGAAACAAGAATATGATCACCTTTTTTTAGGTAAGTGTGCAGTTGCATATAGTTCATCACTTCAAGTTTCAAAGTATTTTCCGTGGTAAGTAGGGTTTGTTGTAGTTCTTCCAGCTTGTTTAATTCTGCTACTTTCTCGGCTATCGACTCATTGGCTTCAATGATATTTTGGCTGGCAATATTGTCACTGGAAATAGCATATAGACTTTTCTTGCCTGCTCAATAGTTTGGGGTACTGCTGAAGGTGAAAGAGAAGGAAGAAGAGGAGTTTGTTATATAGTAGGATTTGGCAGCTGCTCATCAATAATAGTATCTTGCAATTTATTATTTTTTTTCGTTTTTTTCAAATTATTTGAGTACATCGCTGAGGGCAACGCTATACTATGTTGTATAGTACCATTTGCTTTCTTTTTGATTGGACTAATAGCATGTTGGTTATTATCTATATCTTGATTAGTTTGGGTTAACATTTTACTCCTCGTTATATGTTATTTTTGTCAATCATTACTGTTAACTAATTCCTTGCAAAAATACTTCTCTCTCTAGCAATCGTCTTCTAACCAAGCCTTGAAGTCTAATACCGCGAGCATGAACCCATTTAGGAAATTCATCAGCCGCTAGTAAATATTCACCTCGTAGTAGTTTTTGCCTTAAAGTCGAAGTTTGAAAGGCAGCAGCTCCACAGTTGAAGATAAATGATATCAAAGCTCCCTCTTGTGAGTAGCTTAATGGTATGCGGCAATGACGATAAAGGGTAGATTTAGCTTGTGCCATATCCTGCTTAAGTAAGCATACCGCTTGTTCTTCAGTAATACTCTCAACTTCCTGTTGTTGTTTATCGTCTTTGATAACATGTCCCCAACCAATAGTCTTTAATCCTGCCGGGCAGTAATATGGCTGCAACCTTAGCCCCTCAAAGCTCTTAATTAGATATTCTGCTTGATTATTAATATCCATAAAATTTACCATAACCATTACCTCGGTATCTACCAAAGGCTCGATGACCGAACCAAAAGCCAATAACTGCACAAAATATTCCCTGATCCTCATTAGTCCATATTGTAGCAATCGATGCACCATATTTTAGAAAGATGGCTATTTTTAAGACCGCATAGAGCAAAAAGAAAACATAAGTAATCACTGGTCTAACACTAGCTGCCAAACTATTGATCCAATTACCGTTGTTTGTGCTACTTGCTATTTGCATCCCAGCATATTGATACAAAGACTTACTTTCATCGCTATCAGCCTTAATTTGAATTTCTTCAAGCCGAGAAGTATGATTTATCTTAGAAAATTTAGCTTGCCGATCCATTAAAGCCAACTCATGCTTTTTATCTTTCTGATCCTTGAGGAAATTCAAAATCTCCGGTATGAAACTACTGAAAAATCCTAGAAATGCACTTAATATCGCTATCATACAATTATCACCTTCATTTAATGAATATCAATAGGACCACAACGACTACCACCAATAGTCAATTTTTTATTAACAATATCAAGGATAACATTACCTGCAACATTATCAACGCTGACATAAGATTTCACATTTGTTGCAGTTATAGAATTACCAGCAAGTGTAAGAGTACATCTAGACATACTTAGGATGTTCGAACCATCACCACGCCCTATTACATTAATTGGACACTCTAAAGTCCAAGTTTGTGCGGTCATACTTAGACGTTGTTCTAAATCCTCTATTTTATTTAGCAATACTTCTATTTCATCTTCTGCCATAACGTCGGATAAATGCAAGCTAGCTAGGGAAGTTACACTTTGACTTAAATCTTTAGTGCTAGCAAGGTTGCTAGTAGAGTCATTAAGACTATTACTCTGACTCTTAACAGATATTTTATATTCTAGAGTCCTAGCATTACTAGGAATACAGCCAATCAGGTTCTTTAGATTGTCTTTACCAACCTGGGTAGTTAAGTTTCATGGTAGAACTATATACTTAGCTTCATCCTCGGAATTCATGGATACTTTGGTGAAAGGAGGTTGATTGCCAATGAGAAAGCTTAGTGAGCTTCTTGGAATTTCTATAGTGTCAGTTTTGCTGCGAGTCCCTATATGCAATTCTGCTTTCTCTACTTGACTCGGTATAAGAACCTTGTCCCAATTAAATTTTGCTATATCCGGCAAATCATTACTATTGCTGGTATGGACATTAACCATGATTTTTCTAAGCTTTTCGATCTTTTGTAACGTGTTAAGCGTTACGACTATTGTTCTCATATAAACCTCCTACTATCTAGAAACTAGCTTTGATAGATACTTTGATAGGTAATTTTGTGGTCAAAATCTCTCTACCATCGCTAGTTAAAAAAAAGATGTCTATTATAACATGGAAAATTGCATTTTGCATCATATTTTGTGATATTTTTACATCACATTTATAGTTATTTTTTTTGATAACAATTCAATGCATTGGGATTTATGGTTAGTAGATTTAGGGCTATTGGTAAATAAAATAAATTTCGTCCCGGTATATTACGACAAACCAATTTCTTAGCCAAGTCTTTTGCCTTATCCTCATTACCATCCCAAATATTGCTATAGATCGACATTACATCATTAACGTCAGCAAGAATGGGGCCAAGCATCGCTTGACTAAAGCTATGACCATATCGATTATAATGACTAAGGGTAAAATCACTCAAAAATCCTCCACCACCTCCTTTTAACATAGCTATTTGGAATATTTTAGGATCAAGAGGATTGGGCAGCTCTTCACCTTGCGATAGGTTTTTAGCTGCTAATGATAAATAGCCGCCAATAGTAGCTAAACTAAACATGGTAGCAACTATTTTGGGACTAGTTAAACCACGTATAATATCTTTGGTGCTACCAGTTCGCTCATTTAATGGTAGTTGCCCTACAACATAATCTTTTAATGGTCTTGCTATATAAGTAATTGGATATTGCTTGAATTGTAGTAGCATTCTCACAGCTGCCCCAAGCGGCGTACCAGCATTAGTACCAAGAGTAGTAAAGTATCTTTCCGACGCATGAGCTTCCGGAATACCAGTATCAACTCTGTCTTGTAGATATCTTCGGAAATTATTTTTAATAGCATCTTCTAATTTTAATGCATCGTCAGTAGTAAATTCTTTGTTAGCAACATATTTAATGAAATGTTCTTTTAGTACATTATGTGGTATTTCCCTAGTAGGAATAATATATTCTTTATTATCGGCTGCTTTTTGTATTAAAAATCTATATAAATGCCAGTTGTTTTCATTGATGCCGTAACATTCTAATATTGTTGTTAATTGTCTAGGGGCTTTGGCATAAGGTCTTTGCACGTGATAAGCAAGATGATTGGATAATATTAACCCAAGCGTTGATTTAAAGCTATTATTCCACCAATCCATTAGGTTAATTTTAAAATAAAAATTAGTAGCTTTAGTTAGCATGCCAGCTATTGGCTGCTCAGCATTTAGTTCTGAATAACTGTGACCTAGCAGATTTTCAATACCAACACCTAGCAGTCTAGCAAATTCTTTCTTCTCTTTAGAACTGAAACTATAGGTTAGAGCTTTAGCAATATTGGCAAATGCTTGAATCATTGGCAAACCATGATACATTTGTTCTGCTACAAAAACGGCACTATCGGGTATTGAAGACAAAGTGATATTACCAAGGCTAGATAATATCTTGATGTTACGTAAATTTCTATCGATACTAGCTAGTAATTGATTATCAGGAGTAATGCCAATCATTAAATCAAGTATGTCATCCAGTTTCCTCCTACCTAAAAACTCTAATTCAGCTAAAGCAAGTTTGTCATTATTAGCCGCTTTTGCTTGCAGTCCTTCTATATAATGTTCTTTTAATTTATTTAAAGTAGCTTTTGGATCTTTGCCCATACTTTCTAACAACCCAGTAGCTTTGCCAAGTTTTTGTAAATTAATCGCTATCGAATGGAATAAATTATGCTTACCAAATATTTCATTATATTTAAGCCAGCTATCAACTGATTTAAAATGTAGCTTCCTTGCTGACTTGAAATATTTGGCTATATTAGTCAGATAAAACGAGCTTGGTAAATATTCGTCACATTGATATAAATGCTTACCGGTTGCAAGATTATTAAAGACTTGCCGCAGATCAATATCCTTATCCATTATCTGCCAATCAAGTAACGGACTAATAAACTCTTGCCAGCTGGCAAACCCAGCTTGTCTAATGGCATAGGAATTATGTGACTGACGAGTGATATAACCGGGTAACTGCTCGATATCTGCCCCAGCTCGGTTAGCTCGAGTTATCGCTGCATTTTGCCATTTATCAATAATTTTAGCACAAGCAACTACCTTTGGTGAATTAGTTGCCTTCTTATCTTGACCAGTAATATTATATATTTCTTGGGCTATTGCTCTTTCATAATGTTTATCTTTAAATATTTCCAATAAGTCAGCTTTGATTAAATCATTGATTAAACCACTTTCCAACTCTCGAGAAATAGTTACTTGCCTTAAATTAACTTGTTTTAAGTAATCTTTAAAACCTTCTGATGGAGCAAGAGGGAAACGATCAATGTAATTCTTGGCTTCTACTAACTCATCTAGTAAATGTTTAGTTTGTTTGTCTTGCTGAGCTTGTTTAGTTTTCTCTATTTTCTCTGATTCTGTCTGATAAATTACGGATTGATGTTGTCCCTCAAAGAGAGATTTAGCGTTATTTGGATCATCCAAATCAATCAGCTTACCGTCCTCTAATTGTCTAGCGGCAATATACAAGTCTGTTGTATCTAGATCGTAAGCTTTAAGTTGTTGTTGCATTGATTCTAATCTATGCCAAATACCAGTATCCATATCTTGTAGTCGCTGTTGAATCTCCATAAACTCAAGGTTACTGCTATAGTTATCATAGATTCGCCATAACTTATTTTTTTGTTCATTTAACTGTTGTAAAAATATATTAGGTATTTTTGTTTCATCACCACCAGTGGCAAATAGTTGGTGTAGCATTTCCTCAAACTTTGCTATATGCTGTTCTTGCTCAAAAAATTCTAGAAATTTAGCGATACCTTCTTGCTAAATACTATCTTTAATGGCTTGAGCTTACTTGATATCGAATGATAATGAACTATGGTGGTTATTAGTTGTTGGATGAGTTTTATCCTGTAATTTATTTACAAGATTTTTAAATTGTTGATTAATTGCTGGATTATTAGTGGCAACATCTTGAGACAATAGCCCTGATGGTGAATAATAATGATCTTTTAGTTTTTTAAAGCCATAACCAAGGCTATACGAGACTGCCGTAAGTCCAGCTCCAAATGCCCCGCTAGCTAGAATATTATGAACACTATCACTTAAACCATAATCAACTTGCTCTAAGCTACGTTCACGGTGCATAAAAGGCTCTATTGCTGTTTGCCCAGCTACTCCACCAACAAAACCTTTAAACAAACCAGTTTTTAACGCTCCATATTTTAAGCTAGCTGCTACCCACTTCGCTTGACCGCCAATAGGTACAAAGCTGGCTGCAATATTAACTGGGTTAAGATTACTGCCTAACAACTCAGCAGCAAATTTCCCCACTTCTTCCTGAAAGCCGCCTTTACCTCTAGCCATTATATATTGGTCAATTTCTCTTTGTTGCTTTTTGCTAACCAAATACTCCACCATATCAGTTGTCATATATGGTTCATATTGCAAGCCGGTATCTGCATATTTTTGCTTAAATTCTTCTTCAGAGATAGTAGGCGTATCAACATATTCGGCTATATCCTGCATCTCAGGTGATAGCATATATTTTAGCTTGTCCCTTAAATATATGCTAGAATCAGTAAAACCAAGGTTTAATGCAGCATTCCATACATCCAAGCTTGCTGCACCAAGATTATTAAGACCAAAACTGTCTCCCCTCGATTTAATAAATAGTGTCTTACTGCCCATCTAACCCCCTTCTAGGAAACAAGAGTAAATTTGCTTGTTTCTTCCATTATGAACTTGATCGTTTGGTATCAAGTGTCACTACTTCTAATCCTTTTATTCTATTAAAATCTCGTCCATTCAAAGTTAATATTGGATATCCATGAACTATAGCTGATGCAGCAATTAACATATCATGAATACCTATTGTAATATTTTCTATAAATAAATTATATAGGATATGATTATATATCCTTGCTTCTTCAACTCCAAAAGGCAACACGCTAATTGAGTTTATTATATGCTCGACAAATACTGATCTTTTCATTCGACGTTCCTCAGTATTTGATCTACTAACTCCTGTTAACAATTCTGTAACAGTAATAGGACTAATATAAGATTGCTCATATTGAACCAATTTAGTAAAATCTATTTTTCCTTTTTCTACTGCTATAATTACCGAACTATCAATTATTAATCCCATTTATTTCCCCAATCCTGTAACTTCAATGATTTAACTGCATTAATATCCTTCTCAAATTCATCTATATCATCTTTATCAAGATGAGGACCATTACGAAAAAATTCATTTAAGTCTTTTATCGCTATTGTATTACTTGCTTTAACTGGCATAATTCTTGCTACTATATTCCTCCCTTTCTTAATATTAAAAGTTTCTCCTCTATATTGTACTTGACCAACAATATCTGAAAATGAACGTACCATCTCTGTCACCGTAATTACTTTTGGCATTTTTACCCTCATTTAATGATTATACAATACATAATATCATATATTATGATTTTATACAAAAGTATATCTATGCCATTTTTACATAATGCATAGCATTTTATTTGGTGCTTGTTTCAAACCATGGGTTAAACAATCTATCCATCGTAGAAATAGGATCGTTTAATTGTATTAAAGGCACGGTAAATATAGTGCTAGGCGAAGAAAACAAAGGATGAGTGCCTTGTTCGTCAAAATAGACAAAATATACTGCCTTCTTATCTTCTGTTATCCTAAATTGCCCATCACTTAATACTTCCTTGATTCTTCTAACAAAAGCTTGTTGTATTTGTGGGTCGCTGTAACCTTGACCAAATGAGCTAGTGATATCATAAGCAATATCACCCTTAATTATATCACGCCGTAATTTATTGAGATGATAATTTACGTAAGTCTCATCTAGCTTAACTACTTCCCCTTGATCTACTAAGCTAGCTGGTAGGTGCAAATTAACTAGTGGCTTGATATAAGATTTGCTAACTAACTCATTGATTGCCAATTTGGTAGCTGCTTTTGGATCAATATGTTTTTGGTGTTGATAAAAACGTGCTAAATGATATATGCCATCTTCTATTAGATTAACTTCCGCCGTATTTTCTGCTTTATCAAATAACATGTGCTGAACAAAATCCTTGAGGATTGGATTTTGCCCGATTTCCTGCTTAATAGCTAGTTTATCCTTATCAGCAAACTCACCAAATAATTGACCTTGCAGGCTAATAGCTTGCAACAGAGAATTGGCTAAATCCTCTCTTTTATGTAAATAGCTGTCTATATACAAATGGCTTAAAGTAGATAATCTACGTCCATCATTCTTTTTCTCATCAAGTAAAATTTCATCGATAATCTCAGTGCCAATTGACTCGCCCTGATCTTGATATGGGAAACTTTGACTATTTTGAATATTACTAATAGTATCTAAAGTTTCTTTTAGTTTATTCGGGTCATTGGATTGTAATCTTCGTAAATAATCATTTTTCTCAGCTTGCATTAAATATTTCTGATTGTAACTAGCTATGCCTTTTTGCTGTTGTAATTGTTTTCTAAGCTGATAACGTTGAAATAAAGGCATGTCCTTATCTATATCTTCAACATATAATTGTTCAACATATTTAGCCGGGTCTGTTTTAGCTAATTTAATTTGTCGATCACATTCTTGCTGCAAAATATGATATATTTGCTCTTTTTGATGATAGTCAATATCTCCTGACTGAGGAGCAATTTGTTGTAATATTTGTTGATATTGGTCTAATTCGCCACGCTTTAATTGCTGTCTGATAATAAAGGCTTCTTTGTACAAAGTTTCTTGAGCTTTGAACTGCAGCAATCTAGGATCATTAGGATCAAAACTTTTTTGTACTAGATTGTCAATACCATCAATGCCTTGTCCTTTTTCTAAAATACTATCAAAATGAGATTTTATTAACAAATTCAATTGCTGTTGTTGCATTAGTTGTTGATGGTGCAGTAGATTATTGGCTTGTCCCTCTAGCTTAATTCTCTGCTCTAGCGATAAATCTTGCTTCCAGTCAAACATCATATTGGGGTTCAATATAGAATGCGGTGATTGTCTCAAAGTAGCAAGACCTGCTGCATAAGCTAAATCTTGCTTAGCACGCAAAAACATGTTGTCTTGTTCTAATGGTGGTAGAGATAAAGAGCTAAGGGCAATACTAATATCTTGTAAATGATTAGTGTAAAGCTGTGGATTGTCATAGGTAGCGTTTTTTAGTTTTTCAATGGCTTCAATTGCTAGATGATGACGTTTGCCATCAATCAGTTTGGCTTCCGTATGGCTTATTTGCTGAGATAACGATATCCTATAATCATTAATCTTAGCTTGCAACAAACGCTTGGTTAATGGATTATTGCTACGCTGCAAATAATCATTGGTTCGTTGGTCATATTTACTTAAAAAGTAATCAAGACATGGTTTGTTATTCTCAAGAAAATCCGGGTGCATCTCATCAAATTGCGTTAAACATGTCAGACCACCAGTTTTACTATTGTTGGCTACTTCAATATTACTTTGTGACTGGTGTAAATGCTTGGTGGTATCGCTAAGGAAATCTGACCATAAATGTGGCATTTCTACACTAGCATCTTTCTCTAGCTTACGTGCCAAATAGCCTTTAGCCTCTTCGTTAATCTGATTAGTTACTGCTGCAATAGCTTGCCATTTCATTTTTATACTTCCACGGTTACTTTCTTTTTTCTTCTCCAGTACTCAATCGTGCTATCTCGCCAATATCCGATACACCTTTTAACACCGTACCTAATGCCTGCCAAGGTGTGGCTGAGTTAATCGAGCCAATATTGCGGTTAATTGCCTGCTTGTTTAAGTCAATTAGTAGAGTGTTTAAGTTTGATCTCGGTCTTTGATGAAAATACTCCGCCTCAACACTTCTTGCCTTCATCTCATCCATATAAGCCATATGTCGTAGCAACAAACCAGCTGAATCAGTGTTGCTGATACCAATGCCAGTTTTGAGGATATTATAGCCCAGCTGCTGACGATTATATAATTGCTCTTGCCTTAACATATCAACGTGATAACTCGATATCGCTCCATATTCAGCGGTTCGCTCAAATAATTGTTGACGATCAAACTTAAGATGCTCCTGTTGTTGTCTCAATAAATGCTGCTGTTCATATAATGATTGTTTGGTTTTTTCTCTATTACTTCTTAGTTGAGCGTAAGTGTTAAGCAAAGACGTTCCCGTAGCAAATACATTCGCACCACTCGAGAAAAAGTTTAGAAAATCAAACATAGTTATTTCTTTTTTATTACTTACTAAATCATTCTATCATTAATTATGCTATCACTAAGTTATTTTATCTTTTATTTTATAATTTTTACCCCTTATAATTTGGCAAGATTTTTGCCTTAGCATAGATTTTTAATATACTAACTGGGTAGGGCTTATCTACCTTAAAAGTTACATCGATATCAGTTTTGATTGCTCCCCGCATGGTGAAATTTACCCAACCTGACTGGTAAGGGGTGGAAAGTATGTCACAAACTTCCTTGGTGGTGGTTGTGGTTAAATATTTTTTGTCATTAACAAATCTAACCAATGCATCATTATCTAAATACCGAGTATTAATATGTTGCCGATCTATTTGCCCATTATCTAGCTGTTCTTCAATATAACCACCTTTGCTGTTAAAGACCTTCAATCCAAGTTCCGCATCTTTTTTCGGAGCGTGTTCTACTTCATCCGGGAATATTAGGGGAAAAGTCTGTAATATCGAAGAATAAGGAAAGCCTACCGATAAATGTCTTACTGGATGTTTTAGCTTAATCAGCTCATTATCGATAATTCGTAAATCATGTAATTCTTCGTCACCAATAATAGATACAACAATTTTCTGAAAAATTGGCAATATAGTGGCAATATTTATTTGCTGAAATGATGGCAAGCAGTTACGGGCTATACTACTTAATTCATAACCACCAATATCAGGAAATAGTTTTTTAAAAACTGGAAAATATCTTTTTGATAATAGTAAATATTTCTCTAATTTTATGCTCTTCTCATCTTCAAGAATATCTTTTAGTAAAGCCGGATGAAAGCTCGGCATAATTAACTGACAATATTCAATAATGTTACGCTGCAAATAAGCTAGCCCTTCTTTGAGTTCTTGCATTTGCTCAAATATTCTACTCGCTAATGGGTCAGTATAATCTGCTTCGCTATATACTGATGCTCTAGAGGACGATAATGAAGACTTACGATCTCTTTCCATTATCGGGGCAATTCTGTTTGTTACTTCATCTACAATCCCATCGATAGTTTGACTAAAACTATCAGACAGAATATATTCCCTAACATCTTTACTTAATGGTTTATCGAGTATGATATTTCTTAGACAATCAACTATTTCTTCTCGTCTTTTTGAATTGGTCAGCTCATAAATCTTGTTATCATTATGTATTTGTTGTAATTTATCGATTAATTGATTAGTAATAGTTGATAATTTATCATTTATTTGTTGCTTACTAGTATGTTGGTTAAATTCAATAATTTGCTGGTCAATTAATTGTTTGGTTTGCTCACCAAATATATATTGAGTCAGTTCCGGATGAGCGATATATAGCAATTCTGGGTAAAAATCTACTGCAGTTTTGGCAAAAAACTTTTCTAAATTAACTAGCAGTCCGGATTTTTTATCACTATCCTGCTCGGCATAATATAGCAATATTTTCTTATTGAGGTGACTAACCGCTAGTCGCATTTCTTGTATCTCTCTACTTATTTCAAATTGCAGATCAATATTTTGCTTAGCAGTTGCCATAATATCTTGCACCGTACCAGCAATAAACCTGATTAACTCAGTATTTAACTTTTTTATTTGCAGGCAAATAGTTGGACAAAAAGAAAAAGCACTATTAGGCAGATATTCCATCAAACCACCATCTCTTAAAATATCCGGCACATCTATTTCGTTTAGTAGCTCTGCGGCTTTAATAATATCACCACCAAGTCGCTCACCATCATATAATAATTGTTCGATTGTCACAAAGCTTTCAGGATTATTTAAAAACAGATTGTCTAACTCTGCATAAATACGCGAGAATATTCGATGATAGGCAAAAGATACCGCCAAAATATTCATAATCTTAGGCAAATAATTTTGATAATATTTTTGTAAAAAATTCTCTATCTCAGCTCTATGTTCATCATAATTAGCAACTAGCCTATTTTTGTATTTAAAACAATCACCAACATTATCGAGCTTAAGTCTCAAAATAGTTTCTGCTTGAGCTTGTACAATATGCTCTAGCTTGGTTATATCACCTCTAAACTCATAAGCACTATCGTCCTTTAATGCTTGTATGATTGTTCGGTAGGCGGCATTCTCTCCGGGCTGTTGAATGTTTACATGACAATCAGCATAAACTGCTTTATCAGTAACAAAATGCTTAGCAGAAAAATAACGAGTTTGCAGCACTTCTAGATATTCCTTGCTGCTTGTCCCAGTATCATCACTTCTCCGAACATGCAAATATAACATGTCGGCACTTTCCGCATAGATTGGCGTGACGCCTAATACTTGACCGTTGCCACCCAGCCAATGTTGTGACCAGCCCATAATTTTTAAATCATGCGAATAGATAAAACTAGCAAAAGAGCCATTTTTTAGCACTGCCACTATCATCGAAAATGGACTATTACAGCCGACAATTTGCCTAATACCACCAGCAAATATATGCTCAGCATAGGCAGTGATGTCTGATATCTGAAAACCGCCTTTTTCTTGTGAATAATACAAACTATTGATTTTACAACCATTACCTTCAACAAAAAAGATAGTCTTACCGATTACTACTGGTTTCAGTGGTGATATCGGTAACTCAATCTCTTTATGGATTTTAACAAACTCTCCCTTAGCTCGATCTCCTTCTTTGACTAAATAAATGCCATCACTAGTACCTAATAATAATTCATCGGCAAAAGGCACTGACCATAGGACATTATCAAAAGTCGCGGAAGAGAAAGTAGCTGAAAAAGCGGTTAAAGGATTACGAGCCTCTAGTAAAGTTCTATATGCCATCCTAAAATCACTAAAATCTCCTTTATAGCTTGCCCAAATTGAATGAATATTTTTATTAACCCCAAAGCACCATAATCGGTTTTCAAAAGTAACCACTGAAGTACAATATAATTTCTCCGATGTGGCTTGGTAGATATCGCTTTGCCCAGTTGATAGGTTAGCTGCTCGTTGGTGAATAGCTTTTAGCTCATCATTAATTTTGTCTACCTCTGCTCCGTAGATTACTTCATTAAAAGGTTTTTGTATTAAGCGTTCTCTTTGGTCACTTCGTCCTGTCGAAAAATAGTTAACTTGGCATTTTAGTGGTTCAATGATAAACATCTTATCTTTGTTAGGGAAATTGCTGGCTAGCTCATAGCTGCTACTGGACGCTATCTCAGCTCTTTCACCATATTCTACCTGTCTCTTTCTTGCCTCCGTTTCAATATGTTGGTAAAATTGCTCGACAATTTGCGGATCAATGGAGAATTTAAAAATTGGTCTCTTATCACCAAATGAAATATAAGCAATTCCTTGAAACACTACATAAGAAAAATCCTTAGGACGAAAATGAAAATTTTGCCCTTCATCCTGTATAACTTTACTAGTTAACAACAATTCACCACCAACAAAGAATAAGCAACGAGTTTCTAGCTGATGCGATTCAAAAACCAGCAAGTAGGATAATTTCCTTGAGAACATCACAGCTGCCATTTTTCTTGGTACATTGTCACTGAACAAATGAACAAACTGCGTACCATGTCTTCGCATAATGCCCCCTGAGGGTAACAACATGAAGTTGATCAGCTTCTTAACGCCGTTCTGATACAAAGCCAGCTCTGTTCTTCCCTCAATAGTTGGGGTTAGCTCACCACCTGAGAAGTTATTTTTTTGCGAGTAAACAAATTGTTCTTGTTGCATAATATTTTTTAATTATTAGTAGTTACTTTAATAAAAGCACTCTACCTAAGGTTATATGTCAACAAATTATTTGCTATTTTTACGCGTAATGTGAAAAATTTTTTTTCATACTTCGCCGGAATTAATCAGATTATAATCAACCGCGTAAATCCTTCTTGTTTCTTCTAATTTGATTAAATATTGTTTCTTTAACCCATCAGCAAATATACTATCGGAATACATAGCAAATGATACTTGTGAGGCTAACGATAAAGCCGCTAATAACTTAAAGCTAGCAGGTACTTGTTGCCAAATAGCCGTATCGTTATTTAGTAAATTATCAACAATCTTTCTGCTGTAGTAAAAAAGCGAGGTAAGTTTACCACCTTTGAAGTAAATCTTACCTGCTTCCGTATAAAATTGTAGATTAGATGGCACTATTACCGCACATTTAATACAATCATTAATGCCCGGTATTTCAGTGAAGTTTTGTCTATTACCTTCGATATTATCGACTCTCCGTAAGGCAAATGACCATTTAACCATTAGCACAGTATCTTCAATGGCAGGATTAACAAACTCCTCACACAATTCCTCAGTTTTTGATACTCTACCACCACCAATGCTACTAATACCAACATTTGACCCAAGTAATACTACTGCCTTCTTGATAATCTCATATTTCACGGTAGTTACACTAATGAATAAATTTTTAAGTTACTCATCATCATGCTCACTCTCAACAATACCACCACTAAAGTTATCATCCTCAACAATATCATCACCAATACCAACATCAACGCCAGCAATGCCAACACCACCAATACCAATATCAACACTAGAAACAGCAGCAGCCCCACCACCAATAGTACTGGTCGCTGCTCTCCTCATGACCATCCCTCGTACTCTAGTAGCTAAATTGTCGTTGGCAATTACTGCTAAATCATTTTCATTAATATCCTCTGTATTATCAATGTTACGACATTGAGTGCCAAACATCTGCCACGGCATTGTTATGCTATGCACCCCTCTCTTGTGATTCATAGCCTCTATTTCTTTCCACAATGCACCTTGATGGCTGCTACGATCATAATTCTCTAAACATTTAATCACTACTACTGCTTGTTCATTATCACGGCTCGCCCCAAAGGCTTCACTGTAATATAAGACTTTGGCATAGTGGTATTGTACCAGCTCTTCAATGCCCTTCTTGTTAGAACCACTGACCGTGTTAAATCTTATAGCTCCTTCATTAAAGGCATAGCAATCCTTTACAGCATATCTAGAACGATTAGCATCCCCAGTATTATCAAATATACCACCCAACATCTCACTAGTAATAAAAGTAAAGCCTAAGAAGCTATTAACTTCACCACTTACTAAAGCTCTAACGTTATTATAGTCATAATTGGTAATTTGTGGATCGCGTAATAAGTCTGAGATTTGATTGCTTGAACATAGTAAATATAATTTATCATACATACCAAAAGAACGTTTTTTTAAAATATGATGAGCTTTTATTAGTTTGTCGACAGTTAGTCCGGCTCTTTTCGAGTCAATAATAGCTCTGTTGGCAGCAATTGCAGCTTGAGCATTTAAGCTTAAATTAACATCAGTGACCCTTAGCCCTACTGGTACAACATTATTAGCGACGTCAAAGTTAATAACATTATTACCTGTCCGTCCTGCTCTGACTGGACTGGCAAAAGCACTAATAATTACCCGATCTTGTTGTCTACCCATTGCCCAGCCTGCCATTTTAGGAAAATGTGAGGTGGGGTCGGTTAATAGGTTTAGCTTATCATTCCTATCCATGGTAGCATTCCAATGATAGGCAGAAGCAGTCAAAAAGCGTCTTGAAATAGTTGGTATTTTAAATTCTATTTGTTCTAACCTGTCACGGTCTCCATCATCAGCATAATGCCCATGCAAATGATTATCAGGGTCAATTAGGTGTCTAGTTCTACTCTCCACCTCATGGGTAGTCATTGATTCAAAGCTAATTACCTCAGTGTCTTGCGTACCATTAGTAACGCATTTTCGTAATTTAGAACCTTCTTGTTGAATAACTAGGCTGATATTTTTAGCAAATTGTTCTTTAAGACCATCTGTTATTTGTTCCATTTTTCCTCCTCAAATAATCTATCAATATTTAAAGTGCGATATCATTTATACTAGAATGTAGTCGTTGTCTGCCATGCAGTTGACGACCTTTCGGATATATATGCTATTAGTGGCTCTTTTATGATAGGTTATTGCGAAGTCGCAGCCTTAAAATGAGTTGTCACATCATGACTTTAATGATTGGTTGGTTACGTTATTTTTTATCGTTCTTTATCATAAGCAATTTTGTATAGTTGTTGCATACGTTTAACAGCTTGATCATGTCCCGTATGCTCTTTAGTCCTTAATTTTACCATAAACTCAGGGTCAGAATCAAGTTTTTCTATCTCTGATAATGCAGCTTCCCGGCTATTAATTGTAGGTAGCTCTTTACCAGTTACTAACGAGTCGGATTTTAAGGTTTCACCAACCCTAACTAACAAATCTACTAAGGCTGGCGAGTAATTGGAATCTTCAATTAATTCAGCCAGTTCTTTAGTACCAAACTTAGACAAGGCTGCCTGCATCACTGTCATCTTACTGTCAAAACCTTCACCATAAGTGTTTTTCAACCAACCAATGTGAGAGTGACGTGTTTGCTCGATAGCATTTTTTTGCTGTTTTTGTAAATCCTGCGAAAAACCATACAGAGAATTAAGCAGCTTCTCACCTTGCCTTTTAGATAATCCGCTTTGGTAAAACATGTCTTCATAGCGAGCTAGATATTCTTCATCTTCCTTGGAACGTTTATCAGTATATCGCTTATCTTCAGGCAATCCAAGTCGACAATAAAATTTATGCCACTCTTCATCAGAGCTGTCATCTTTTGGCACAGCAACTCGCTGATTCAAGCTTTTCTCTGCTTCCAAATAGCTATGAGCTAAAGATGAGACATCCTTGAATTTACCCAGTGACTCAGCTTTGCGGATGTCCTCAGGCATGTTAGCTAGCCAATCGCTAGCAGAGGAAGTAGGGTTAATTTCATAGTTATTAGCAGTTCCTTCTTTGCTCATCGGCTTACTCTTCTTTTAACTCTTCTATTTCTTTTTTTAACTGTTCTATTTTTTCAATAGTTAGTTTTGTATATTTAGCTATTTTTTCTATTGGCTCATTATTAATTAACATTTCTTTTGCTGTAGCTATAGCATTTTTTTCTTCACCTTTTTCAATACCTTCTTCCCTACCTTCTTCCCTACCTTCTTCCCTACCTTTTTGCTCAGCTGAAACTATATAATCACGTTGTTTTAGGGATTCATTGACATATCTATTATAAGCTATACGTTCTTTTGTAGTCATTTTTAGGATGCTAAGTCGTTCAGCTACTTTCTTCATATAAGGTGATTTAAAATCATCTCTAACCTCATTATGTTTAGCAAAATATAACCATTCATCCATTTCCTTTTTTATAATATCGTCAAAAAGTGGTACGGAAATAACAAAATATTCTGGAAATACATTATGAATATCCACTACCTTACCCTCTGTATCAGCAAGATGCAGGTCTATAGGATGTTCTCGATCAATTTCTCTAAAAATAGTCTTACCGTGATATAAAGGCGATTTCATACCTGCATAAGCAAAATATATTAAGTTGATATGAAATACTTTTTTGATGCTAGCATAATCTTGACTCGCATAAATACTATCAACAATCAACCGGCTAGTATTAAAGCAAGCTTTATGAAGAAACAAGCTAGTATAAGTGCGATCTATCTCAACAATATATTTATGACCTTGTTGGTCTTCAACAACAACGTCAGCAATGCTTTTTTTTAGGTCTTCACTTTCTTTATTACTTTCACTCTCAAGTAAGGCAATGATTTTTACTGCTGAATAGCCGCCGACATCTCTAAGTATCGCCGATATAAACCCTTCAACTATCTCATAGTCACCTTTGTTCTTGAGTAAATATTTAATTGCATAGTCCAACGATATCAGCGGTTTACTGCTCATAAGTTATCCTCATTATAAAAAACCACATTTGTCTGTTTAAAAACTATTTTTTTACTATTGTACACTACTACTCTATTTTAGCACCATCGATATTATTAACTCCATCATCTTCTGAAACCTGCGAGCATATATATAGGAACAACGCCCGATGTCCTTCCAAAAAGGCAGTGTACTCACTTTCTTGCCGAACAAAATTGCTGCGATATATGCCACTCATTTGAGCTAAATCCTCTAATATTATTTTACCATCTTCTCCACTAAAAAGCTTGCAATAAATTGATTTTAATTGTTCTTTTGTTCGTAAATTTGATGGGGATGATGATAGTTTCATTTTATTGTCCTTGTATCTGTTGTTGCTGTTGTAATTGTTGCATTTGCATCATCTTACGTTGTTGTCTAAGCTGTAGTACTTCTTGTTCACTCTTGAGGATTGAGTTTGGGGCTTCTCGTAGTTCAAAAAATAGTTTAAAACACTCATCCCAGTTAATATTATCATAAATCTCAGGAAAAAAGTTACTTATACCACTTCTTTGGAAAAAACCTAATACTTGTTCAACGCTGGCTATTGCTGATGTTTTCTGTACCCTTGATAATGGTGACACATATTCAAGCTTTATCTCAGGCGGGCTATTTGCTCCCTCTAAGATTGGTACTCTGTTATATTTAATCAATGTTTGATATATTGCCATGATTAACGGATTTAACAACTCGCTCTCAATTCTTCCAACCATCGGGGACATTAAACGGTATTGTTCTTCTGTTCTAATTTGTACCTCAGTGGCAGTCATTTCTTTGTTTTCTTTCTGCATTCTAAAAATATCAACATAGAATACCTTAAATATAGCATCGCGGCATTGATTCTGCTCGATTTCAGTCGGTAGGATATTCTCCATACCAGTTAGGGGCATTATTTTATCTGCCATACCATTACGGTAAAAATTAACACTGCCCGGCGTAGTATATAGCGGTAAGTAATATCCATCTTTTGGCACTAATAATGGTGGGTCTAGTTGTTTTTGAGCCACTTTTAGGGTAATTTGTCTTAAACTATTGAGTAATTTAATATCAGGTAGCACATGATGAGCCGGAGCATAGCCATATACTTCACCTTCTTCTTTTACCCATCGCGTCACAAAAAATGGGAAGTAAGAATAACCTGACTGACTAATAATTTTTTGTTCAGCTAAGTAGATATATTCTGAGCTATAATCTAATGTTGATGTGCTAGATGTTGAAGGACTAGCTGCCGCCGATTTTCTGCCTCTACTTTTCTGATTTTGAGCTTGCGGGCTAACTATGTGCAATATTTCTACTATTTCATCAGGATTCCGGGCTAACCTTTCCTTGAAAGGGGCAAAATCTGCCCATTTAGCTGACGCGGTTTTAATTGGCATGCTAAATAGTCGGTACATTGTATTAACAAAACCAAACTTGTTCTCTTCAAAATAACATTCCTGTAAATTAATATTACGAAAGAACAGAGTTTGTGCTAATTCTAAATCTTCTTCAACATAGAATATCGCAGTGCCAAAAGCTGATAAATTCAAGAAAAATTGATGAATCTGACTATAAAAATTAGAAGCCGGATTATTAAATATATCCATTAGGGTTTTTTCTAGCATTTGGGCTAGCATGTTGCGTTCAGCGGTGGTTAAATATTGCTGTTGCTCGTCATTTTCAGCAACTATAGTAAGGTTAAACCAATTCATTGCTGGATTAACTAGCAAGCTCTGTAAACCTGATGCTAATTGCTCCCTTGACCAAATAGAAGTTGAGTCAAATATTACCTTATTACTCTCCGTTTGTGGACAAACATATTTCTTCAACTCATCCCATATATGATGCCATTTCTCCCGCTTGCTCTTGAGATTATCAAAATATTCAATTTTTTTGTTTAAATCATTATCAGCCATAAGATGTCACCATATTTGTGTTGTAATTGCTACGTGTTGCGTTTGGATTTATGGTTGAGTTTGTGTTTAAATAAGGTTCGCCCAACTTCTTTGACACTTTCTTGAGTTTCTTAATAAACTCGTTATCATATAACACCTCATAGTTATACTTTTTACCGCTAGCTGCCGTCATACTAGGCAAACCAAGGGTTAACCCCTCAATATCCTTAAGCGACACGATCTTGCCAAGAGATTCGTGTAATGGCGGCAAATCTTTTAATCGTGGCACTGACCGCATGCCAAAATGTTCCAAAGCTTGTTTTAGACCACCAAGCTCAGGTATGGCTCTTTTTTCTAATCCTGATGGACCGTATCTTGCTATTCGCGACAAATCAGCACCTATACTCGGATCATTGTTGTTAAGATTAATTCTGTCAAAACCAGCAAGTTTACGACTAATATCGGATTTGTTCATATAATGACCAATACCAACAAGCGGTGATAACATTTTGATTCCCGAACCTATCCCAGCAAGTATTGAACCCTTAACACCAATCGCTCCTAAGCCTGCCCCAAGTCCAAAAGTTAAAGCTGTTAGCCCCAATCCTTGTGCTAGCCCAGTATCTCTTGCAGATTTTTGATACTTACCAGCTCGCCACTCTAAATCCCTGCTATAGCTATCCAACTGGCTTTGAGCAGCTTCCCCATAACTTCTTAACTGGTTTTGCAACCCTTCAGCATGCGACCGCTGCCTTGTATAGTTAGCAGTGATTTGCTCTTGTCTATTCTGTTCTTGTTTGCATTGTTCAATCATGCTGAGCAATTGTTGTCTAGCATTATCAAAGTTACTAGTATCCTGCGACAATCGATTTTGCTGTGATTGATAGTTAGTAAGCTGATGTTCAAGATTAGCTTTCTCCCTTGTTAGCTGTTGATGCTCTTTGGTGATACTATCCATCGAATGGCGTATTTTACTTTCTGTTTCACTACGTTGCTTTTTTAACAATTCAACATCTTGCTGATATTTAGAAATGTGGCTACCGGCTTCCTCTTCGGTTAAACCTTTCAAGCTTTCTCTTCGCTGGGCTACTTGATCATACAGGTTTTGGAATTGACCCGGTAATTGCTCTACCTCGCTTATCTTTGCATCAAGAGCAGGAGCTTTTTGTGTAAATGCTGCAAAAGCTTGTTTTAGCTGATCAGCTGATGTGACCAAACTAGCTCTTTGTGATTCTATGTTTTTTAAGCCACTCTCATATTGTCGAGTATGATAATCTAGTTGGTGTTGCATATCATAGCTTCTCATGCTAGCTTGATACTGTTGCTCCTCTAGAGAGTGTAAGCCCTGTTGAGCTTGTTGCAATTGCTGCGACAAATTATTGATAGTATTTTGTGCTTCACTCGCATAACTACTATAACGATCTCGTGACTCATTATAGAGACGCTTCTGTCTTGATGTATCAGCTCCAGTAATGTACCTGTTCCTAGATGCACCAACCGCTAAAGCACCAAGTCCTAGTAAACCTAATATTGGCCACATAATATTACTTTGCCTTAATTATTTATTAATTACCATTATCTATTATTGCATCATCAATTCTTGCTTCTTCTGCTCCATCATCTTTCCAACGCATTGTAATCATTCATTACTTTACGATATTGTAATATATTATATTGCGATTGTTGTTGCTCATTACCAGTTTTTACATCCATCGCCATATAACAAAAGCTTTCGGTGATATCAGTTGCTCTAGATGAACTAGAGTGTACTCCTCTTTTTGTAGCATCAAACTCGTAAAGTCCGTTAATGCCACGCTGACATTTCTCGGCATTTATTCGGCACGTGCCTAGCAAATTTCTTGCTTTAGTTATCATCTCTTCCCGTAAATATTTCCTGCCAATAGCAAAGGGTGAAAATCCTACTTTCTCTGCTATTTCGTTAGCTTGTTGTAATCTTGTATCCAAGGTTGGCATTTGTCTTCGGCTCATATCATGGGGCAATACGTTACGTCCATATTGATACGGTCTAGTTCTTAAATGATTAAGATAAAACTCTAAATCTTTGCCCCTATTCATATAAAAATCGATAATATTAATATAGTCTTGTTTCTCTTGAACAAACCAAATCACCGTATAATCAACAATTCCTATATCCCAGTAAGTATTAACCTGATAGCGTGCATCAAATGGCACATAGCCAATACGTCCCTGACTTTCAGCAAGCCGTAATTGTTCAACAAAAGTACCACCTTGGTCAGCTCTCTTGTAACGATAGGCAGCAAAGTCACAATAAAACTCTCTTTGAATCTCTTCGTTAGTCATATCAACTGAAGCTAACTTATTTTTATCGACTAGTGGTTGTCCCTCATTATCTGTAGTATCTTCAATAGTTTTTATTTGGCAAAATACTTCCGGATTATCTTGGTGTTTCCGGTATAATTCTTCACCATGTGTCAATTTTGGATTATCGGAAGGAGTATACAAATAAAGCAGCCAGCCATTATTACGAATTACCATCGGCTCTATAACGCAGCTCATAGCTCGTGGATCATGGTAAGAATATTCCGAGATAACTGCTCCCTTAATACCACTACCCCTGATAGTAGCATAACGATCGCTACCAACAAACTGAATCACTGAACCATTTTTAAATAATATCCGTTGCTTATACTGCTGACTGCGAGCAATAATACCTTTAGGAATAAATGACATATAAGGACGCCCCGATAATGTCATACCGTCCCATATGCTCATTTTAGCTTGATTATAGGTAGGATAGACATACCAGTAAATGCCTACTTCTCGAATGGCACTAGCAGTGATCCAATTAATACCCATAATATCCTTGCCAGCTCTTCTATGCCAAATGGCTATAGCTTTCTTACCACCTGAGTATAAATATCTCCACAAAGGTAGCTGAAATGGGTAGGGTGACCAATCTACCGGAAATTTAAAGCTTTTATTCCCTTCGACTTTCAAGGGTTGGCGTTGTTGTGCATCGGGACTTGGCGTACTCACGTAGGTTTGACTACGCTCCGTTCGCTCGCCACTCGCACACCTAGCCATCCCTTGAAATTCATCGGGCATACAACTTTTGCTAGCTTCAGCAGTAGCAGTTTTGCTAATGTTTCTCCCAGCCTTAATATTACTTTTCTTCACTAGTGCTACGCTCTGCTCCGTAAGACTCTACTTCAAAGTTACTTACATCAATCATCCTTGCCATTGCCTTATCTCTTGCTTTCTGCTCAGCATTAGCACTTCTCCTATTGCTACTACCATCATTTTTTCTAATTTGATATTTCTCCGAATTAGCTTTAAGATATTCCAGCAAAGACTTAGAGCAATATTTTTTCTTAGTAGCAATTGCCTGATTATCCTTGTTATAGGTGATTTCTTCATAACCGTTAATAGCCCTGTCATACAAAACCCCTTCTGCTTTATCAACCGCATATTGCAAGGCTAATTTCACACATTTGTTTAAATATTTATCTTGGTGAATAATCAAGGGCAACTGCAAAGGCAAAATAGCACTATTTTTAGCAGCAGAAAGGCTGTTTCCGCTTTCGCATAAAGCTTGTAAGAACAATATGACGTTTTCCCGCGAACCAAATTTGCTTATGGTAGCATTTGATAGTTTCTCTAAATATTTATTGAACAACCCATAGTTCTTAGTCATTTGCCACTCTTTGAAAATTCTTTTTATTTTCTTAAGTCTTACTAGTTGCGTTTATTATACCACTTTTCCATCTCTTTTTCCAGCGATGCTTTATATTTTTATTCTATTTATAGTTGTTTGTCAATGAGTTATTTTCTATTATTATTAAATTTTTTGCTAGACTTTTTTATATGTTGAATATTATTGATAATTTTTTTATAAAAAGATTATTCTCATGGCTTCAAATTTGTGTATGGTTAGCAATATAGAACATCTTTTAGTAAGTTACCATCAGTGGCTAGAAGAGAAAACAACAAAAATAATAATGAAATGTTTGTTAAAACCAATCAGCAAAATTTTGCTTTAGCCAAACATAATCTCATTCAAGCAATTCTAGCAGTTAATAATTTTTTAATAACGAATGATTAATTACCTTAAAAAAAATTTTTGCAAACGCCCCCCTATGCCCCATTTTTCGACGCGTACACCCCCCTACTGATTTTAGCTAGCGATTTCTGCCAAAAAATGAAAAAAACTGACAAAAATCGTACAAAATCTTGCCAAAATAGCTATCAACGATCAATTTATGGTAAGGTCTTTTGGTTGGGACCAAAGGGTCGGGAGTTCAAATCTCTCTGCTCCGACCACTTTCTTATTATATCTAACATTTAATACCTCCTTTACTATTAAACAAATGTGAGCTGATATGGGGTATCAGTCTAAAGATTTAAAGGGTCTCATTAGGAAAAGTATAACATAGATTTAGAAATTGTTAAACGACCAGCGTACAAATTTTGGATACCAGAAAGTACACCATCAGAACTATTGCCAACAAGAGAAGTTGGATTTAAAGTACAGCCAAGGCGATGGGTTGTTGAGAGAAACTTTGCCTGGATAAATAGAAATAGAAGGCTCTCCAATGAATATGATTTTCTTACTGATTCTAGTGAAAATATAATTTTTTTGGCTATGAGTCGATTACTTCTTCGTAGGATATTTATTTCTATTACTTAGTTTGCGGACAAACTCTCAGATGCATCCTTTACTCATGAAGCTATATGTGAAAAAATTGTTGAACAAGGTGGATAATTTGTGCTTACTCTTAAAGCTAATGAAGCTAATTTACATTACCATAGTACACAAACATTTGAAAAATACAGGCAGAAGGTCAGGAAATTAAGAGTTTTGCAGAGAATATAGATTTACAGCATGGGAGAATAGAAAGAAGAAAAATCGAGATAATTGATATGCCATTTGGATATTTAAATGGCATATCAAGCAAAACAGAAGTCATTGGTCATGCGAAAATAATTTAAACTGGATAAAAGATAAGGTTTTTGAAGAAGATAAGTCAACTATTAGTACTGGAGAAGCTCCGTTAATAATGTCATTATTGAGGACAACAACTCTTTCTATAATAGCTCTATTTTCAAACAAAATTACTGAAACTAGAGAAAATTTTAACAATTATAGACATAGGTTATTAAATTATTTTTAACTTAAAGTTGGAATTTTTAAACTGCCCTGATTGGATATAGACAAAGGAGTGTTTTACATGACAGCAATATTATGGTATACTGATGCCAAAATGTAATCAGTCACCAAATTTTCATCAATTGACTATAAATATCAAGTTTATAACTTACAATAATATATTATGAATTTTATCGATGAAGCTAAAATATACTTAAAAGCCGGTGATGGTGGTGATGGGGCGATTAGTTTTCATCGAGAAAAATATATTGATATGGGTGGACCTGATGGTGGTGATGGTGGTCGTGGTGGTAGCATTATTTTTAAGTGCAATTCTCATCTTAATACTTTAGTAAATTTTAGGTATAAACTGCATTTTAAAGCAGAAAATGGTGAGAATGGTAAAGGCTCAAACCGTAGTGGGAAGTCTAAACCTGCTTTACTCTTAGAAGTACCAGTAGGAACACAAATATTCTCAGAACATGGCGATGTTCTACTATATGATTTCACTTCTGATGAACAAACTTTTGAAATTCTTAAGGGAGGCAAAGGCGGGCTTGGTAATAGCCATTTTAAGTCATCTACCAATCAAGCTCCACGGCGTAGGACTGAAGGTGTTGTTGGAGAAGAGATGTGGGTAAATTTACAACTCAAACTACTTTCAGATGTTGGTCTTATAGGTTTACCTAATGCAGGAAAGTCGACTTTTCTTGCAACCACGACATCAGCAAAACCTAAAATTGCTGATTATCCATTTACCACACTAAGCCCTAATCTTGGTGTGGTTTATGTAGATGATGAAGAATTTGTGATGGCTGATATCCCAGGTTTAATAGAAGGGGCTCACTTAGGACATGGACTCGGTGATAAGTTCCTAAAACATATTGAGAGATGTAATTTATTGATTCATTTGATATCAGCAACAAGTGATAATTTGATTGCTGATTATAGAACTATTAGGAACGAGCTTGAATCATATTCGAGCTTATTAAAAAATAAGCTCGAAATAATTTGTTTGAATAAGTGCGATGTTTTGTTAGAAGAAGAAATTAAAGACAAAATTATAGAATTGCAAAAAATTACTAGTGAGGAAATTTTTGTAGTGTCTAGCTATACAAGAACTGGATTAAATAGGGTAATTAAAAAAGCTCTTGAAAACGTAAAAAACACAAATCACCCCAAATTGGGATAAATTAGCTCCCTTCCATATATTTTTCAAACTTATTTTTCTCATCCCGATATTTATCTGCATCCGGTAGGGCTGGTTTTCTAACGGCAATATTCGGCCAAATGCTCGAGAAAAATTTCGCTCTCTCTATCCAGTCAATCAGCTGTTCTGACTCTGGCTTAATAGCTTTAACCGGACACTCAATCTCACACACTCCACAATCAATACATTCATCAGGATTAATTACCAACATTAACTCCCCTTCATAGAAGCAATCGACAGGACATACTTCTACACAATCAGTATATTTACATTTTACACATTCATCGGTAACAACATAAGTCATAAATTGTCATACTCCTTGAACTTGGTGATTAAAACGCAAGTTCTCCAACCCAATACTAATAAAAAATATAGTATAGCACTGATCAACATTAGCACTAAGGGCAATAACATAGAATTATCAATTGTCGGACTACCCAGCCTTAAAACACTTGCTGGCTGGTGTAAACTATACCAAATATTTACCGAAAATTTTACTATAGGAACATTGATAAAACCAATCAGAGCAATCACCGAAGCTGGTTTTTCAGTACGGCTTATCCTATCACCACTATTTACCACCACGATATAACTTAAATAGAGCAAGAATAGTACGAACATTGAGGTAAGTCTAGCATCCCAAACCCACCATGTTCCCCAAATAGGCTTTCCCCATAATGCCCCCGTCACCATACTAATCATGCAAAAAACTGCACCAATAGGGCTACTGGCTACTGCCATTAAGAACGACATTTTAGTCTTCCATACTAGGTTAGACAAACTACAAATAGCTATAAATGTGTAAATCCCTAGTGCCATCCAAGAAGCTGGTACATGAACATACATAATCCTGACCATATCACCTTGTTGGTAATCTGGTGGCGAGACTATCAAAGCTTGATATAACCCCACCCCCATTGTTACCAACATTGCAACTAGCAATAATGGTAGCATGGTTCGTACTAACTTACTAAAAAAATAAGGGTTTAGTAATTTAAACATTTAGACATTTGATTAATTATTTTTAAATATTGATTATAAAACAAATCACTATTGATGTTAGTCACTTGCCAATTCTCACTTTCAATTGCCACTACTTCTACTTTAAAATTTTTATAAAGAGCAACATCTTGATCGAGACTTAGCAATAAACATTTACTATGGGACATAGCTAATAAATGCTCAAGATTACTAATATATTTGAGACTCTTTTGATCAGAGCTATATAATTTTGCAACTCTTTTTTGGCTATTATCAAAAAAATATTCTAAACTATCACTAAGCAAGATCACATCTGTCAAAGGTCCTAATTTTTCATTTTTGATTTTCGCAAGATCATCTATTTGTTTTTTTGCCTCTTCAAAATTTTGGTAAACAGCTGAACTAATCTCAGGAAATCGTCCCACTAATATCTGAGATAATTGTTCCAATAGTATTTTTACATTATCTAAATCAAGCCAAATATGCCAATTACTATATGAGTCATTATTAATAATTTTTAGCCTATTAAAATTACTAATTTTAATGACATTTTTACTATGACCATTCATTAATTTGCCAGCAAAGCCATCAAATTGCTCATCTATATAAAATACAATATCTGCATCTTTGACTTTTTTAAGATCACTAGGTCTCAAATTATAGTGATGTGGGCAATCATTGTTATTGGCAATAGCAACAATTTCTGCTTGCTCTTTCACTAACATCGCTATAATGCTTGCTAGTGGAGTTATGCTAGTAACAATTTTTATCCTACCTACGTTAGCAAAAGATACCTGACTAAGTAATATCATAATTATAGCAATAAAAATGCTAGCACTAATATTAATTTTCATTTTTTTCTTAATTTTCACCATTATTTTTCAATGCCTTGGATGTTTTATTTTTTCCAAGTCTACTTTGGGAATTATTTATAAGCACTATCATGATCTGTATGTAAAGTTAGTAAACGTAAGTAAGATCCTTCTCTTAGAGCCAATGCTCGACATTTTTGTGAAAACCTAGAAGAGTAAATCTGATGCTTATTTTTAGTTATTTTGGACACGATTACTTCCCATTTTAAACCTTGATTCCTATATAACTCATCCCAAGTTAAATGACTTATTTTTTTTAACACTTTAATTAATGCTAATTGATTATTTTTTTCAAGAGCAAACAAATCTTTTTGAAACTCTAGATTATTCATATCTATTTTTATTTTAGACATGTTCAATTTTCTCAACAATTTCTTGTAAGTTATCTTTTGGTTTATTTCTTTCTGCCCACGATAATGCTTTATCTAGTTTAGTTAAAGTATCTCCTTGAGATAACCATTTTTCTGAGGTTGGAACAAATTTTCCTGTCTTAATGATCCATGTGCCATTATCTAATTGTTCGATTAATACCATTTGCCCTGCAAATACTTTGCCAAGCGATAGTTGACCGTTACTACCTATTACTTTCACTTGTTGATTTTGATTCATAATATTTTCCTAATTTAGTACCTTAGGAATTTACTATACAATAATTATATTATTTTATCAATAGAGCCTAGGAGGCTGTCGGAGATGACTAATTAATTATATTTTGAGCTGTTTTTCGGCGAGAATAAATAGGATTTTTGTAGGAATAGTGTACCTATTTCAAGAAAATCCTGTTTATTAGCAGCCAAAAAGAGCCAAATATAGAATTACTTTAGTCATTTCCTACAGCCTCCTAGACTGTCGGAAATAACTAATTCAAGTAATTGATGTTTATTAAGTGTAAAATCACTGGCAATCCAAGATTTCTTTAATTTATCTATCACTGTGCCAATAGCTTTACCATGAATATTTATTTTCTGTAAGTCATGCCCATTTATTGGAAATATTGGTCGGGATTTAGATTGGTATGCATCTAGAAATTTCTTGGCCACCGTTCTATCTACTTTGCCTAGTGATACTAGAACAGTTATATACTGCAAATAATCATCATTTTCCCACCAAATTTCTCGTAATGTAAATTCGTTGATTTCTTTATTAACAAATCTAAGTATAGTAATGATTTTGAGGGCGATTTGCCGAGAAAATTTTAAATTTAGTAAATCACTTAGTGGTAAGCTCTTTATATGGTAGAATAAAAGTGAATACCTAGTGTAAGGCTCTAAAGAACCAAAATTAATTGCTTCTGACAAATATTTTTTATCAAACTGACTCACTGGCAATATTATTTGCAATATGCCATTATCAAACATTTGCTGCAAAATATTAGGACTATTATCTGAGATAATCAACTTGTCCATCTCCCATTTTATCCGTTCCTTTGATAATAATTTAAGATTTTCTCGCAATTTAATACAGGCATCTAGCCCATTACGATCTAACTGTCTTGCATAATAACAGGAAAAACGGAAGAATCGTAAAATACGTAAAAAATCTTCTTCAATTCGTTCAAATGGCTGTCCGATAAATATTACCTTAGATTCTCGTAAATCATCTATTCCACCAAAATAATCATAAATTTTATGCTCAAATGGACAATAGCTTAGTGCATTAATAGTAAAATCTCTTCTAGTAGCATCCTCCATAAAATCATCAGTAAAAATAACTTCTGTGTGCCGACCATCACATTTTATATCTTTTCTAAGTGTAGTAATCTCAAATTTCTCATTATTTAATAAAGCCGTAACTGTGCCATATTTTATACCAGTTGGGATAACATTAATATTGGCTGTTGATAAAATATCTGTTACTTGCTCTGGTAATAAATTGGTTGCTATATCAATGTCGTAGTTAACAACACCAAGAATAGCATCACGAACAGCTCCTCCGATAATCCTTGCTACTCCGCCACCTAGTTTAATTATTGACAAAATTTCTTTGTAATAGCGTGATTGGATAGATAATTCTTTTTTTACAATGTACATTATAAAAATACCTTATTTTTATTTTATGTCATTATTTACAAGCATATTCTTGATTTCATTCAGTGTTAGCTTTTGTTTCTTTAATCGTTGAATTTCTATACATTGTTCAATCATTTCAGGCGAGTAAAGCTGATAGCGTGATTTAGTAACATCAGCAATTTCAAGCAAGCCTTCCTTAGTCCAAAAACGAATTGTTGACACAGTTTCACTGACAGCTTTTGCAAGCTTACCAATTCTTAATAATTTCTCTGATAATACTACATCTGAAGAGTTTACAGAGTTTGCTGCTTTAAGATAAATATCAAGAGAACGATTGACTGCATTAAATATAATCTTTTCATAGGCTTCTTTTGAATCACCAAGTTGTGCAGTTTCTAGAGATGTTACATAAGGTAACCTCTCTTGTAGTCTAATAATAGCCGGTGGATAGCCTGCCATTATTAGAATTAAATTCATCAATAATCGTGCTGTTCGACCATTCCCGTCTGAGAAAGGATGGATAGTTACTAGTCGATAATGTGCTTCTCCTGCAAGTGCTACAGGATGCATATCTTTAGATGAGTTTAGCCATGCAATGAAATCTACCATCAAGTTTGGTACTTTTACTGGATTTGGCATTATTACCCTTGAACCTGAAATACGTACTGCTACTTGCCTATAATATCCAGCATTATGATCATCGATACCCTTTAGGATGAGAGCATGAATTGATAAAATATCGTTTTCAGTAATTTCACAAATTTTCTTTTGCTGTATTTCATGGATTAAGTCCAAAGCTTGTGCATGATTTCTTGCCTCAAGATGTTCTACTAACGATTTTCCACCAACTGTTAAGCCTTTTTCAATTACCACAGCAGTTTCCAAACGCGAGAGAGTATTACCCTCAATAGCATTACTGGTATAAGTCAACTCTACCTTAAACCACTGCTCCAAGTTTTTAACCAACTCTAGAGTTAATGGTCTGATTCTATCCAGTTGCTTTTTTTTGTTGTCTAGTAGGTCATATTTCATATAGTAAAATATAAAGTATCACTTAATGCTTTTCAACAATTATTTTATCATCTATATTTAATAATTAATTCCCTACTAAACTATTAGCAAATTCAGCCGGATCAAACGGTTTTAGATCGTCTGCCTTCTCCCCTACCCCTAAAAAACATATTGGTAAGGCGAATTTTTGTACGACTCCTACCACTACACCAGCTTTTGCCGTACCGTCTAATTTAGTGACTATCAGACTTGTTATGTTAGCAATAGCGGCAAATTGTTCAACTTGGTTATATACATTCTGTCCAGTGGTCGCATCAATTACTAATATACTATGGTGAGGAGCTGTATCATCAATCTTCTTAATAACCCTAACAATTTTGGCAAGTTCTTCCATCAAATTCTTCTTGTTATGCAACCTTCCAGCTGTATCAATAAATAATATATCAACATCATTTTTTATTGAAGACTGCATAGCAAGATAAGCAACACTAGCAGGCTCAGCTGATTCTTCACCAGTAATAAACATTGAACCACTTTTATCAGCCCAACTAGATAATTGACTAACAGCAGCAGCCCTAAATGTATCACAAGCAGCAATTGCTACTTTTTTCCCCTGTCTACGATAAATGCTGGCTAGCTTGCCTATTGTCGTAGTTTTCCCTGACCCATTAACACCGCAAACTAGGATAACATTAAGCTTTTTATCATACAATTCAAAAGGCTTGCTAGTTTTTACCAATAATTGCCCGATAATGTCAGCTAGCTGTTCTTTGATTACCAAACCACTTACTTCTTTATCAAATTTGATAGCTCTTAGTTTATCAACCAGCTCTATTGCCACAGAGGCTGTGATATCTGCAGATATTAACAACTCCTCTAATTCATTTAAAGTTTGCTCATCTAGTTTTTTTTTATAAAATATCTGGTCAATGCCCGAAGATATTTTATTTGAACTATTAACTAATACCTGCTTTAATTTAGTAAACATAGATGTCATTTTACCGCCGCTCTTTTAAGTCGATCATTGATTGCAACGCCAATACCAACCTCCCGACTTCCGCAGTTTTTGATAAGGTCAAAGGTTGGAAGGGGCATGGACATGAGGGTTACAGATTTTTAGGCACAACATTATTTGCTCATCTGCTTATTCTTCTTTCAACTGTTCTATTTCTTCAATAGTTAACCCGGTAAATTCAATGATTTCATCCATTGGCTTTCTTTTATCCAACATTTTTTTTGCTATATCTATTTTTTCTTCAGCTTTACCCTCAGCTTTACCTTCAGCTTTACCTTTAGCTTCACCTCTAGCTTCAGCATCTTCAATTTGTTGCTGTTCTACCGCTAAATTATCAAGACGAGCTTTGGTCATTTGCTCATAGGTGTTAAGTTCTGCCTCTGACCAGCTAGCTTGGTCTACAGCCTCAAAGGCTCTTCTAATAATTTCATCCTTACCTATTAAATGCTCTATTTCTGTTAATGTTAATTTACTATCTCCTGCATGCTTAAAAAAATACATCCACTTCTCTTCAATAGTTTTTAGCTCATCTATAGTTTTTTTAAATTTCTCAAGCTCTAAAAAAACAAAGTAAAAATCTTTTAAATCATGAGCATAGGTCTCTGTCTCTAAAATACGATGTTCTGATTTCCAATGTTTTCTATCGCTAAACATCACAAAATCCGCTATTGCTAAAAATATTACTCCTTTTAATTTGGCGTATACTGCCAGTTTCTTGTGTTTCTCATCTTCCTCAAGTCTCTGCTGAGAATATGCTTTAGCTGCATAATATTGGGCTCTTTTTTCAAATCCTGGATGCTTGCTTACCTGCATCTCTACTATGAATTGATTACCGTGTTGATCTTTACATAACACATCAACAATAGACTTTCTGTAAATAGCAATATCAGGGTCTTGGATAGTTGGTAAAAACGTCACCTCAATTATTTGCTCATTTTCTTTACACTTAAGAACATCGTTTAAAAAATGTACAAGTATATCTTTGTTCTTTTCCGTACCAAAGATTTTACGAAAACAAAAATCATTTTTAGGATCAAGAAACTTTGATAAAAACATATAACATAACCTCTTAATTGTTACTAAATATCACCATTATTTATCTGAGTCATTAGACCATTTGAGCTGAATCTTCTACGCTTATTTTACCATCTTCTTTACTAAAAAGCTTGCAATAAATTGATTTTAATTGCTCTTTTATTAGTAAATTTGGTGGGGATGAGTTAATTGATAGTTTCATTCGCTCATTACCATTGTATCTATTACATTTGCAGCATCGCGGCTTGTTGTGCCTAGTAACACATGACCTTTATATCCATGCCCCTTCCAACCTCGGGCTTTCTCAAAAATTGCGGAAGTCGGGAAGATATTTTATTTGAACTATTAACTAATACCTGCTTTAATTTAGTAAATATAGATGTCATTTTACCGCCGCTCTTTTAAGTCGATCATTGATTGCAACGCCAATACCAACCTCTGGGATAGAGGCAACGGCAATTGCTAATCCATTTAATTCTGCATAATTATCCAATATTCTAAGACTGGCAAATAAGTTGCTAGCAGCGATAGTTAAGTCTCCGGTTAAACTTAAATTAAGCGAAAAATTACCCTCTAGCTTACTATCGGCAAAATTAAGCCCTACCTCATTAGCTTCTAAACTCTCTGCATTCAATCTTACTTTAACTCTTGGCGAGTAGTGTTTATTCATCATCCCCGGAGCTTTAATTTGCATCAAGCTGGATGTTTTATCTAGTTTCTTACCAATTACCTTCTCTAACGCTTCCAGCGTAATAAAACCATCTCGCAAAATAGTTAAGTTATTAGTAGTACTATCTACTATGGTTGATTCTATACCATATTGACACTTACAATCATTTAAATTATCCTCTAAAATAAAAATATCTTGGTCATTTGCAAAATGTTCTTTTACATGCTGTAAAGTCGTGCTACTAATATAACCTGATGGGTTAGCACTAGGGGCTGCTATTGCCGTGCCTGACTTTCTTATTAGCTCCAAAGCTATATTATGTGATGGTATACGAAGGGCAACCGTTGTCATCCCAGATAATACTGATGCTGCTATATTTGCCCCACTTTTTAATGGTACAACAATAGATAAAGGTCCTGGCCAAAAGATATTACTTAACTTAAGAGCATCTGCATTAAATTCCCCTATAGTTTTAGCTTGCCTCATAGTTGCCACATGGACAATCAGAGGATTTATACTTGGACGCTTTTTTATCTTAAAAATCTTTTGACAAGCTTGTTCGTTACTAGCATCTGCACCAAGTCCATATACTGTTTCTGTTGGAAAAGCTACTACATTACCAAGTTTTATGAATTTGGCAGCCTGCTTTAATGTATCAGTCATAAGAAACTAAATTTTGCTAATTTATCAAATAATTGGGTAACCATTCTGAGCAACAATAAACGATTATTGGCAATGTTACGATCTTGATCTTTGACCATGACATTATCAAAAAACTCATTGACAGGTTTCAATATTTCTAGTAGTAGGCTAAGAGTTTTAGTAAAATCTTTTTCTGCAATATAGCGATCTATTTGTTTAGAAACGTTTTCTAATGATAAAAATAATTGTTGCTCATATTGTGAAATAAAAGCCTTTTGATCAACTTCTCCTTCTATATTACTACCTTCTAGTATATTATTTGCTCTTTTGTAAATAGTTAATAAATTCTCACCATCCACTCCAGTGAGAAACTTTTGTAAAGCACCGAGCTTTATTTCACTAATCACTAAATCTCTTTCAATATCAAAATCAAGCACCGCATTAATTAACGATATGTCATAGTGATTTTTAAAATAATATTTGGCTCGTTCTTCTAAGAACTCTAGAATTATCTGACTAGTTTTATTTAGCCTACTATCATCCCCTCCTCCCTTTACGTCTTCAAACATAGTTTGATATAAGTGAACTACATACGCAACTAATTCCTTAATATCAACATTTAATTTATTAGCTAAAATTATCCTAATAATACCTAATGCTTGCCGTCTGAGCGAGTAAGGGTCTCTTGAACCATTTGGCTCTTCTCCTATTAATATCAAACCTACTAAACTATCCAGTTTATCAGCAATCGCCAATATAGCACTATTTCCCATTGGCAAATTATATGATGGTCCTTGTGGTTTATAATGATCTCTTATTGCCAAGGAAATCTGATCATTTAACCCTTCGGCTTTGGCGTAATAATATCCCATAATACCTTGCAGTTCAGGAAATTCTCCTACCATTTCAGTTGTTAGGTCACTTTTACAAAGTTTAGCTGCTAGTTGTAAATCCTGATTTCCTGGCATTAAATAATTACAAATATCATCTATTCTCTCTGTTTTTTGTTTGATACTGCCAAGCTTTGCATGGAAAGTTATCTGCTCAAGCTTTGGCAATTTTGATTCTAAACTATTAGATAAATCCTGCTGATAAAAATATAATGCATCAGAGAGTCTAGCAGCTAGTACTTTTTCGTTACCACTTATTATAACATTTTGATCATGTCGCATATTACTAACAAAGAGAAAATAAGGGGCAAAATTACCAACTTGGTCAAAAGTGCTAAAATATTTTTGGTGGCTACGCATTGAGCTAACTAGTACTTCACTAGGTAACTGCAAAAATATCTCGGGTATTTTACCCGCCATAACAACTGGCAATTCTATTAGCCCTGTTACTTCTTCTAATAATTTCTCATCATCTTTGATAACTAAATTAAGTGAATTGGCTATTTTTGATAGCTGACTTTTTATTATCTCCTTACGTTCTGCTTGGTCAATAATGACATTACTCTCCCGCAGCTTATTCTGGTATTCAGAAAAACTGTCTATAGTAATCGGTTCAGGACTAAGAAATCTGTGCCCAAAGGTAATATTATTTGCCGTCAAATGTCCATATTTAATGGCTAGTATTTCTCCATCAAATATACATAAAATATTCCTAAGCGGTCTAATCCAACTTATATCATAATTCCCCCAATACATAGATTTTGGCCAAATATACTTACTAATTGCTTTAGGAATTATCTCTTGCAATAATACTCGTATATCGGTTTCTATGGTACTCTTTGCTATTATATAATATAATTGCCCTTGCACTAATAGCGTAGATAATTTATTTTGCTCAATATTATTTGTTCGACAAAACCCTTCTACAGCCTGCTGCGTTGCCGAAACTTTTGGTCCTCTTATGGTAATTTCTTTTGGTGGTATAGATTTTGGTAAATTTGTAATATGTACAGCAATTCTCCTAGATCCAACATATAGCTGAACATCAGCAACTAGCTCGCTTTCCTGCAAGATTGTCGTAAATATGGTCTTATAGCTTTCCGCTGCATTTTTCTGCATCAAAGCCGGTATCTCTTCGCTAAAAAGTTCTAATAATAACTCACTCATATTAACTCTTCTTTATCTTCTAGTTACACGAATTTGGGATAAGAATTTGTCAATTCTTATCCCGAATTGAGGTTAATTCTAACCATTTATTACAGCACATTTTTGCCAAATTACGTATCCTGAGTATGTAAGATGCTCTCTCTGTTACACTAATTACCCCCCGGGCATTTAACAGATTAAAAAGATGACTAGCTTGAATACAATAATCATAAGCTGGCAAAGGTAAATCTGCAGCGATTAATTCATTACATTGTTTCTCACTATCAATAAAATGCTGAGATAATATGGCTATGTCAGCTAATTCTAAATTAAATTTCGAAAATTGTTTTTCAGCGGCAAAATCTACTTCACCATAGGTTAAAGCCTTTTCTCCAACCTGACCATTCCAGTCAAGATTTCTTACCTCATTGATTCCTTGTATATAAAGTGCCAGACGTTCTAAACCATAGGTAATCTCACCAGCCACTGGACGACAATCAATACCACCTATTTGTTGCATATAAGTAAATTGTGATACTTCCATACCGTCACACCATATTTCCCAACCAAGCCCAGCAGCACCGAGACTAGGAGACTCCCAATCATCTTCAACAAACCTAATATCATGTTTTTGTAAATCTATACCAAGACATTCAAGACTCTTTAAATATAGCTCTTGTATATCATCAGGAGAGGGTTTTAGTATAACCTGAAATTGATAATAATGCTGCATTCTATTAGGATGCAAAGCGTATCTACTATCATGAGGACGCCGAGAAGGTTGAACATAAGCTACAAACCAAGGTTTTTTACCAAGAGTTCGTAGTACAGTAGCAGGGTGAAAAGTACCAGCTCCAACATGAGCGTCATATGGCTGCAAAATTGCACAGCCATAATCTTGCCAGTAATTTTGCAAGGTCAAGATAATTTGTTGAAATGATAATTTTTGCATATTGGTAAATTTGTTTATTTTTTAGAGGAACACACCCTATTTTGTAATTAGGGAACTTCCTGCACCTTCGATGTCACCCCACAACTGTTGAAAGTTAAAAAATCGTCATTGCGAGGAGACAGTAAGGCTTAAACTGTCATTGCGAGGAGACAGTAGGTCGACGAAGCAATCCATATGACAAGTTTCATGGATTGCCACGCTCACATACGTTCGCTCGCAATGACATATCTTGCACACTTGATAGAAATGGTTAAATCTTACTCCATGTTCCCATTGGACTCTGTTTATAACAGTCAATCATTGGGGTTGCAATAGTTAGTTCATTTATTGTTTTAATTACTAAACTTAAATTGTCTAAGGCATCGTATATTATAACTATTCTCTGAAAGTGAGCAATATAGTGTTTGTTATTAAGAATTTCTTGTATATCAAATGGGGCAATGATTATTAGAATCGTAGCTTGATTAGGATTCTCTAACTGATGAGTAATATAGACTGGTTGTTTTTCTGGTAATGGATCAAGCTTACTACCATGTGGAATAAACTGTTTTCTAGAATAAGTCCATATCATCTTATTCAGTGACTCTTGGACTTCAATATCTGGAGCTAAAACGACAATTCTTAAATTGCTATGATAAGATTTTTCTACTAAAAGGCAGGTTGTCTTATATAGTAATCCTTCAGCAGTATGGTAAAGACTAAATTGTTGCATGGTTATTCTCTTAATATTTAAAACTTATATACTCGGTGAACTTCAAGAATTGGCGTTGTCGTGTCTAAAGATCTCCGCTGCTCACGTACTAATGTACGCTCCGCTGCTCGACTTTGACACTCCTAGCTCTTCTTGAAGTTGACCTTCGTCTACCAACTCTTCATTTACGAGCAGTATAGCTAACACGAAAAGCTTTAAGGCATAGTAATACCAATTCCTGAAATTAATTTATTCTAAGGAATTTGAAGGAGATACGGAGCACAAAACCGCAACCTACAAAGACGTGCGTGAGGATTTGAGCACCGGTATCACGTATAAATTACCAAAAGAAATTAATTTCGGGAATTGGTATAATAGGCGAATACGGGATAAGAATTAACTAATTTTTATCCCGAATGGGGGGAGGTTATTAGAAGCCCTCTATCTCTACCTTCCAAATCCTTATAAACTTGCTTAACCGTATAACCATAACTAACAAAAATTTCTGTAACAGCTGTCAATTGATTAAAACCAATCTCTAAGAATAATTTACCATTTTGTTTTAAAAATCCCTTGGCTTCTTTAGCGATTATGTAATATGAAGCTAATCCATTATCTTCAGCAAATAAGGCTAAGTGGGGTTCATATTTTAGGGTCTCAGAAGACATATAAACAGTATCATCAAAAGAAATATATGGTGGATTACTTACGATGATATCAAATTCTTGCTTTTCTAGATTATCAAACCAGTTGCTATTAATTATTTTCAATCTATCAATAACTTTATGTTTTATGGCATTTTGACGAGCAATAATAATAGCTTCGTTACTTATATCAGTGGCGGTTACATTGACATTGATATTATCATTTAGCATTTCCAATAATAAGCTTACAGCAATACAGCCACTACCAGTACCAAGCTCCAATATTGTTAGCTCGGCATTTGTTTCAATACCCTTTAATTTAACATTTTTTAAAATTGCATCTACAATAATCTCAGTATCTTGCCGAGGAATAAGTACTTTATCATTTATAATAAACTGGTAACTATAAAATTCTTTATATCCTACAATATAGGCTATTGGCTCTAGTAATATACGCCTATTAACCAAATCCTCAAAAATAATTTGCTCTTGTTGTGTCAATTCTTCTTCTGACCTTGCTAATAAATATTCAATGGATTTATTAGTAGCATGTTGAATTAATATGCGTGATTCTAAGTTGGCTGATTTAATACCCACTGCTTGCAACTTGCTAGCAGCATAAATTAAGGATTCTTTTATATTCATGCAATTATTTCTACAATATCCTGTGGCAAAGGTGATTCAAATTCTAATAATTTATCACTTACCGGGTGGGAAAAACTTATATACCAAGAATGTAATGCTTGCCTCTTGAAATCCATTAATTTTTGTGGTACTATGCTAAAATTAGAGCTAACTTTCCTGCTATTCTTGCCATAAGTTTGGTCTCCTACTACCGAATGTTTTAAATGACTCAACTGCACTCTGATTTGATGAGTTCGCCCAGTAGTAAGTCGACATTCTACCATACTTATAATACCATCAAAAAATATTTCCTCTGTTTTATAATGAGTAACCGCCTCTTTGCCACCAAATTTTAGAATAGTCATTTTTTGCCGTGTAATACGGTCTCTACCAATATTATTTCTTATAACTCCCTCTTGCGGATTGATAATACCCCAAACGAGTGCTTTATATTTGCGTATAAGATTACGGCTTTCTATTTGTTTTGCAAGATGTACATGGGCAAAATTATTCTTTGCTACCACCATCAGTCCTGATGTATCTTTATCCAAACGATGAACTATGCCAGGTCTTTCTAACCCTCCTATGCTAGATAAAGATTTTGCATGGTGTAATAAGGCATTTACCAAAGTATCCTGGTGGTTACCACTACCAGGATGGACTGTCATACCAGCTGCTTTATTGATCACCATTAAATCTTCATCTTCATAAAAAATATCAAGTTTAATATCAGCTTCCTGCATTGTTAATGGATCAGGGGCTTTAAAAAATACTGAAATAAGGTCATTCTCCTTGACCTTAAAGTTAGAATCAGAAATAATCAAACCATTAACTTGTACTTGGAAGTCATTTATACTTTTCTGGACTTGGCTTCTAGATGTTTTACTGATAAGGCTTACCAAAGCCTTATCAAGTCTAAACCCATCTAGATTGTTAGGTACGTTATATTCTTCCATCTACTACGAAATATTTTTTAAAATAATAAAATGACTCATTTAACAAAAAAAATCAATCAACTAAAATGGTTGCAAACAATTGGTATAGATTATTATTTGTCAGAATCAACTATTAATCAGCAAAAAATACAGATTAATTCTAATATTAAAGCTAAGCCGATTAGTATTCCACCAGCTCTACCTAGCTCCAACAGTCCTGGTCATTTCCACGTAGGTAAGAAGCCAGAACTTGTACAAAAACAGGATGACATCATTTCGTTGTCTAGAACTTTAGCTGACTCAGCTCGCAATTTAGAAGAATTAAAAAAACTACTAATGGATTTTGATGGTTGTGGTTTAAAGAAATTAGCTAATAAAACCGTATTTGCTGATGGCAATCCACAAAGTTCTATAATGTTTATTGGGGAAGCACCGGGTAGTAGCGAAGATGCACAAGGGATACCATTTTGCGGTGAAAGTGGTAAGTTACTTGATAATGTCTTAGCCTCTATCAATATTTCAAGAGAACATAACGCTTATATTACTAACACTGTATTTTGGCGGCCACCAGCCAACCGCCAACCAACGCAAGAAGAAATAGATATTTGCCGACCTTTTGTTGAAAAACATATTGCTTTAATAAACCCAAAGCTAATTGTTTTAGTGGGAAATGTTGCGGCAACTAGCTTACTTGGTAAGAATGCTGGTATAAGTAAAATCAGACAAGAATATTATTTATACACAAATCAGTATCTTAGCAAACCAATTCAAACCACTTCTATCTTCCATCCTGCCTATTTGCTTAGACAACCAATGCAGAAAAAAACCACTTGGTATGATTTACTAAAAATCCATGAATATATCAATACAAGTGGGATATAGGGTGTTGTCAAACTACCATAGTACCCTACATTTTTATTTCACTACTGTTAAGGGGTCTTCCGAGCGTCATTGCGAGAAGCCGCTGAAAGCGGCGACGCGACAATCCAAGATACGCGAAGCGTTACTCTAAAAAAACAACTTCGCTGTTTACCTAGATCGCCAAGGCATCTAAAGATGCCTTGCTATGACGATTATAGAAAAATGTAGGGTACTATGTCAAACTAAACGCCCCTAGTTGCTTGTTTCACTCCTTTTCCTACAATGCTATCTTTTATTGCTACACCTAGATTAACAACACTTTTGGCAAGTTCTCCAGTAGCTATCGCATTGTTTAAAGTACCTTTAGCTATAGTACCAACCGCATGACATGCAGATTTTATCACATTCCCTACTGCATTTAAAATTGGATTATTTTTAACTGCATTAGCTGATCCTTTAAATATTTCTTCAACTTTCTTGAATTGCTCTTTGGCGAAATCTTTTAAGCGACCGGTAAGAGTTAATGAATCATTCAAGCTGTCTAGGGGTTTTTTATGATCTACACTATCAGCAAATGTCCTCAGTTTTTCAAATGAACTCATAAATTTCTCAAAAACCTCTCCAGCTTTTTCAAATTCTAATTTCTCTACCCCAGAAAGAGCCTTACTAGTAGTACCAGCAAAAAGCCCACGGGCTTGTTCAAGATTCTTTTGTACATCCTCTAGTTGTTTCAAAGCTAGAAAAGTGTTAGGCATTTCTCCTATATGACTCTTTAGCTCTTCTGCAGACAAACCTTCTTGGGCTTCTTTTGGTTTTTGAGTTACAGCTTCCTTATAAGACGGTAGAGAATCCACTTTTGGATTATTATCGTCACTTTTACTCATAATATCCTCTATTTTAATTATACTATTCACCTAGAAGCTATCATAAAAGTAACTGCACCGCAACCACTAAAAATCTAAATCAGCATAACAAGGTGGTGGAGTGAAACCTGGTATTTGGTCATGTAATAAGGAGCGGAAGCTAGGTCTAGATTTTATGATTGCATACCAATGACGAATAGACAGCCATTTGTCCCAACTAATTTCGCCAAAATAATCTAGAACCGATATATGACAGGCAGCAGCTATATCTGCACAACTTAAAGAATTTGATGCAATAAAGCTACGCTTTTCAAATAAATTTGACATATAGCTTAAATGATGTGATAGATTATTTTTTGCTGCCCTAAGAAAATCGGTTCTAGGACCACCTAATTGGCAGAAGGACCTTACTATTTTTTCATCGATAATAATTTTTGTTACTTCGCGGTAAAATTTTTCATTAAACCAACTGAGCAACCTACGAATTTCACATTTAATATCAATATCTTCATCGATAAAATTAAAATTTGGATATTTTTCATGTAAATACTCAGTGATGGGATAAATTCCTGCTATAATTAGAGTGGACGCCTCTTGTAAGACAGGTGTCGTCCCCGCCTGATTTAAAGATAAAAATTCCTTATCTCGAAGCCAATAATCCTCCTTAACCATAGTAAACTGCACATCTAGCTCTTTTAAATACACCCGAACTTGACGTGATAATGGACAAATAGGATAATGGTATAATTTTCTCATATCCCTTATTTAAACATTAAATCTAAAATGCACCACATCCCCATCCTGCATTTTATACTCCTTGCCCTCTAAACGCATTTTACCCATTTCTTTGGCTTTCACTTCACCATTAAAATTTATATAATCCTCATAACTAATAACCTCAGCCCGGATAAAACCTTTCTCAAAATCAGTATGAATAATACCGGCTGCTTGAGGAGCTAGCGTACCGTTACGAAAAGTCCAGCCATGTGTTTCTTTGGGACCAACAGTAAAAAAGCTTCTTAGGTCTAATAAATTATACATTTCTTTGATAATTTTACTTAGACCCGTTTCCACAAGACCCATACTATTTAAGAATTCAGATTTCTCTTCGTCACTTTCTAAAATTGCAATATCCGCTTCAATTTTTGATGAAATAATAACATGTTTTGCACCTTCTTCCTTAGCTTTTTTGGCTACAAGTTCCGTAAATTTATTACCAGTAACCGCATCTTCTTCCAGTACATTGCAAGCATACAAAACCGGCTTAGAAGTTAATAATTGTAATTGTTCCAAAGCCTCTTTACTATAAGTCCCAATCATGCTACGGACTGGTTTACCTATTGCGAGAGTTGCTTGAATCTCTTTTAATAATTCTACTTGCTCTTTTAAAGCTTTATCGCCTGTTTTCAAACGTTTCTCAGAATTTGTTAAGCGTTTTTCTACCGATTCAAGATCTGCTAAAATTAATTCTGTTTCTATTATCTCAGCATCATATATTGGATCGATCTTATTATGCACATGAGTAATATCTATATCTTCAAAACAACGTAGTACGTGCAAAATAGCATCAACCTCTCGTATGTGAGATAAAAACTTATTACCAAGCCCTTCGCCTTTACTTGCCCCTTTTACCAAACCGGCAATATCGACAACTTCTATATAAGTAGGAATAATTTTAGTAGAATTAGCAATAGCTGCCAACTCATTTAGCCTATCATCCGGTACTGATACTATAGCAGAATTTGGTTCTATAGTGCAGAAAGGATAATTAGCCGCTTCTGCTGCAATACTAGAAGTTAGAGCATTAAATAAAGTTGATTTTCCTACATTTGGTAAACCAACAATACCACATCTTAGTGTCATAAATCTTTCCTTAAATAATATGCTTCCGAGTCTTTATCATAGCCACTTCTTACAAACTCTAATTTAAAACCTAATTTTTCATAAAATGGTTTGGTCTGCCAATCAGCAGTATTTAAAGTCATAAATTTACAATTACGCTCTCGTGCTAGATTTTCTGCCTTGGACATTAGCAAAGTACCATAATTCTGACCTCGAAAATCTTCAGAAACCCATAACGTATCAACGTGTAAACAACCATACATAAGTACACCTTTTATACCAGCAACAAAGTTTTTATTATTATCAAAACACGAGAAGGAAAAAGATTGGACAGCATCAAGACCCTTCTTGTTTTTAGCAAGTTCATCTAACCCATCCTGCATTATCTTTGAATATTGTGCATCCATGTCATCTGCATAGACACAAGTTAATTGTTGTTTCATATTTAAACGATGTTTCTTTTAAACTCTTCCATTTCACCTGAAAGCAATAAACGGAAATTATTAATTATTACCTCAATGGAATTAACAATAATTTTATACTCTTCTTTAGAAAAAGCAGATAAGACGTAATCAGATACATCACCATTAGCTACTGGTCTTCCTACCCCGATTCTGATACGGTGATAATCATTTCCTATACACTGATCCAATGATTTTAGACCATTATGTCCACCACTACCACCAGCCAATTTATATTTTATTCTACCAGTTTCTAAATCTATATCATCATGTAAAACGAAAATATTTAGTGGTTTGATATTATAGTAAGAACATATTGCTTGTACTGCCTTTCCAGAAAGGTTCATATAAGTTAGAGGCTTTGCTAATAGTAACTTATGTCCGTCTATTACCCCTTGAGTCAGTTCAGCCTGAAATTTGGATTTTGTATTCCAAGAAATTTTATAATATTCTGATAAATAATCAACAGCCATGAAGCCAACATTATGGCGAGTATTTTGATACCCTTTGCCTATATTGCCCAAGCCTACAACAAGTATATATCCTTTGTCTTCAGATTTAAGCATATTATAATATCATTAGAGAGCGATTTGCACTTATATTTTCATGTAAGACATCGGTTATAAATAGCCTAGGGTGTCCCTGCACCGATGCCATACCTACGAAGCATGGATGACATCGATACAGGGGTTGCATGGACTTCATCCTATATGATAACACCGACTTAAATTTAAGCAGTATAGTCAATTCAGGATGGTATCGTTTTTCGTTATACTGCTCGTAAATGAAGAATTGGTAGACGAAGGTCAACTTCAAGAAGAGCTAGGAGTGTCAAAGTCGAGCAGCGGAGCGTACATTAGTACGTGAGCAGCGGAGATCTTTAGACACGACGACGCCAATTCTTGAAGTTCATCGAGTATACCTTATAGCTTCAAAAACAACTACTTTGCCGGCTTCACTTCTTCAGTTGCAGCTTCTTCATCTTCTGACTTACTACCCTTACGACCAATTATAGTAGCCATAATAAAATCATTTTTACTAGCTAGCTGGACTCCTTCAGGTAGTTTAATACTTTTTGCTTTTAAAGACTGACCGATATGCATGTTGGTAACATCAATATTAATATTTTTAGGTATATTATTGACATCACATAAAAGAGTTATAGTTCTTTTTATTATATTGAAGAATCCACCTCTTTTAACTCCCAAAGCTCTTTCTTTACCTTCATAGACTATTGGTACTTCCATTCTTTGGGTTTTTTCCTCTAAATGGACAAAGTCAACATGCCTAACTATGTCAGTGATAGGATGCAATTCTACAGCCTTTGGTAACACTTTATGCGTTTTACTACCCACTTTAATTTGAATAACTGTAGAGATAAAACCGGGTTTTCTATAATGCTTAGTTATCTCTTTTTCTTCGATAGAAACGGCTAAGGCTTCTTTACCTGCTCCATAAACTATGGCTGGAACCATACCTTTCCTACGTAGTTCTCTTGCGACTCCCGTACCAAATTTCTCCCGCATTTCTGCTGCAAGTTCTAATAGTTCACTCATCTTTTTCTCCTAAGAGCTTTTAAAGCATAGATGATAGTACTAAATGTTAAAAAATTCAAGTATTAATTTGACAAGTAACTTTAAAGCTGCTTACATTAATGCCACAGGGTAATTTCAAAATTGTAATCAATGCTAAAAAAATATCATTGCCTAACTAAAAACGGGTACGATATCTTTTTGCTTACCCTACTATTTACTAGAGTTAATAAGGAGGTATTTACATGTCGAAAGATAAAGATCAACAAATAGAAAGCGTGTTATCACAGGAAAAAGGTAAATTACTGGATACAATAAATTCTGTAGGGAATCTTTTAAAGGCTAATGAACAATTAGAAAATAGTAGACATCTACAACAGAAAGTGGAAGATTTAAAGAAAGAATACCCTTCTTTACCTTGGTTTAAAAGGTTTGTACATACTGTTACACAAGTAAAATATCTGTTTATAAAAAATTATGAGGAAATTGCTGAAGAAAAGAGAAGAGACAACAGAAATGTACTCAAAGGTGTTGACAAGATATTAAGAGATGTAGGTAAAAAAAACTTATCTTTACAGGAAATTATAGATACGGAGTTACAAGCAGGATTTGATAAGATACTAACCAAAGAACTATCAGAGAAACAACTAAACCGGGTAAAAGAATTAAGAGAATCCTTAGTAAATTTGGGTATATCTCATGAAAAATTTAGCCAAATTGTACCACAAGTTTATAATGCTGATGAAGCAAAGGCACTACACCAAGAAAGAATAAGACTGGTACACGTACAACAAGACCTAGTTAAGTTGGTAAAGGCTAATGATAATATTAAAGAACTTCTTACAATAAAGAAAGAATTAGCAGACTTACGGGAAGAATTACCCTCAACATGGCTAGATGGTCTTAAAAAAATTACTGCAAAGATTAAGCATGTTTTCGTAAAAACTCCAGAACAAATTTTAAAAGAAAACATACCTCTCAATAATAAAATATTACAAAGGGTTGATGAGGGATTAGAGATCACTGGTAAAAACATAAAAGATTCAACAGTAGCTAGAACAAATAAGTTACTGAAAAAACTAAAAGAACTTGAAGGTAGAGATATACTAAACCTCAGGTCAAACAAAGTAGAAGCTTTAAGAAATGAGCTTGAAACCACTTTTATATCTGCAGTTACCGCTTCACAGCCATTGTCTACAAGCCAAGATTTGGCTCAATCTCAAGCCATGTCATCATCAATGCCTGAACGGATAACACCTAAACGCCCAGCACCAACTCCTCCACTTATGCGTACTACGTCGATGCCGAACCCAACTATTCATCAAGCAGCGGGAAACACTATAACAAGCTCTCTTTCATCTTCACCCCTTCCTCATACATCATTGCAGGATTCACAAAATATTCAGCATGGAGAGGGAACTAAACTGAAAGCACATATAGCTGGTAAAGGCAAAGCACCATCTACTCCACCGGAGCAGAATCAAGAGGTGCAGCAAGCAGCAGGATTTGCTATACCTCCAGCTCCTCCGTTACCGGGTCAAAATACACTACTGCGTCCAGCACCACCGCCTCCTACACATTCTGTGCCGTTGCAGAACCAAGATGTTCAACAAGCAGTGGGAAATGCTATGGCAGTACCACCTCCTCCGCCACCACCTCCACCTCCTCCGATAGAAGGTTTACGTGCCACTCAGCAAGCAGCAGGAAATGCTATGGCAGCACCTCCTCCACCGCCCCCTCCGCCACCGCCTGCAGAACCTACGGCAGGTCAAGCTCAGAAGGCAGCAGCAGTAACACCGCAAGGACAAGGAGAAGATAGGGGAGCATTATGGGATGAAATTAGGAAGGGGATACAACTTAAAAAAGCACCCACAACAACCCATCCAGTATCTCCACCGTCAGGTTCTGATCATGACAAAGCAACAGTAAGAGAGCAAGGGGAAGGAGAAACAAAATTCTTAACTGAAATGGTACTGAAGGCAAAGCTTAGAGAAGAAAAACTATCTGTATTAGGGGGAAATAAAGCACTAGAAGAACTAGAGAGAAAACTAGAGGAAAAACCAAAAACACCACCTACTAGCCCTTCTGGCTCAATAGCAGATAGCCTTAGACAGGCTATAATAGATAGATCTAAGGCATTTCGTGATGATGAAGATGAGGAACCTGAACATGCTGATCTTGTGAAACTTATTACAGAGAATAAGATCGATGCAGCTACTCGTAAGAAGCTTGAGAAACAGGCTGGTGTTGAAAATGTTGGTGAGTTAGTTAAATTTATTCAGAAAGAGTTTAGTGATTTTGATGATGATTATGATGACAAGAAAGAAGAAATACAAAAAAACATCATCCAGCAGCTAGAGAAGATTAAGGAAAATCTTGATAGAGGAGAATTGGCTGAGTTACCGTCTAACCCTGTTGCTAACGTTGATACGACAAAAGGACAATTCCCACCAAAGTTACAGTCAGCAGCAAAAGCTATTGGAGGAAATCTCCCCATGACCCCAAAAGATGGATACAAAACCCTTCCTCCTACTCCATCCCCCAAACTAGTTGGTATCAAAAAAGAGCCTAGTTCTAGGGAAGTATAGTAATTTATGCGAATTTGGGATAACATCTAGGCTGCCTCATGTCTTGTATACTACTCCCGCGAATTTGGGATAAGAATTAACTAATTCTTATCCTGAATTCTTATGTTATTGTTACTGATTATGACACATATAACAACTATTGATTATAATTTTAAATTATTTTTTAATTTATGATTAAATCATTGTTGATTATTTAAATATTTGGTATATAGTTGATCTAGGATAAAAAAATAGCTTTATGAAAACTACCTTACCTAGTCGTTCACTAGTGATTAAAGAAAAGCTAGATAATATTATTAAAGAAATCCTATATGTAGGCAAATCAAAAATAGCAATGATTATCTTATTTGGCTCTTATGCTAGAGGAGATTGGGTAGAGGATATAGAGAAGGTAGGGGATATTAGTTATTATAAGTATCAAAGTGATTTTGACCTTTTGTTGATTTTAAAGAACGGAGAATATGCCGGCTATCCAGCTATAAACCTACAACACAAGATAGAGAATAGGCTAGGTAAAAAATTCTCATTAGATGAAAAACCACCAATTACTCTGATACTTGAACCTATTAAACTGGTAAATAGGCAACTGGAAAAAGGGCAGTATTTCTTTAGTGATATCAAGAAAGAGGGCATTCTTTTATATAATAGTGATGAATTTATACTATCTGAAGCTAAGGAACTATCATGGAAGGAACGTAGACCAATAGCTGAGAAAGATTACAAATATTGGTTTGGAAAAGCTAAGGACTTTCTATTGCTTGCTCATTTGTGTTTGGATATAGAACAACTGAATAATGCAGCCTTTATGCTTCACCAAGCTACCGAGAGCTTTTATAATGCTATCCTGTTAGTTTTTACTGGTTACAAGGCTAAGTCACATGATATACTAGGACTTGGCGATAGGGCTAGAAGTCATCATTACGATCTCTATAAGATATTTCCACATGAGACTCCTGAGCAAGAAGAGTGCTTTATGTTACTGCGAAATGCTTATGTTGACGCAAGGTATGATCAAGATTATACCATTAGTAAAGAACAATTACTTTACCTTATTAACCGCGTAGAGGAATTAAAGATAGTGACTGAAAAGATATGTCTAGAAAGGATTAATAAAATAGAAGTATACTCAAATGATTTGAAGAATTGGATTTGAAAATGAATGGTGAGCATGCGAATCCATGATATGTTCAAAAAACAATTCGTAGGAGCAGAAGAGTATACTGTTCGTAAATGAAGAGTTGGGTAGACAATAGTATAACTTCAAGAAGAGCTAGGAGTATCAAAGTCGAGCGGCGTAGCGTACATGAGTAACGGAGCAGCGGGTATCTTTAGACATGACAACGCCAATTCTTGAAGTTCTACCTGAGTATATAATCAAAAATTAAATTCTAATATGCGTATACCATCAATATTTAAGAAAATATTACTAATTATTCGCCAAAGTAGTCGTATAATTGTTAAATTAGTAATTATAGATCAATTAGTAAAATGGTATCTTATAGGTTATCTAAGAGGTAAAGCTGGTCTAACGCTAGAAATAACCAGCTTTTTAGATATGGTTTATATTTGGAATTATGGAATTAGTTTTGGAATACTTCGAAATTATTACCAGTATAGTAATATGCTTTTTATAGTTGTTAACTCTGCCCTTATAGCATATTTGTGGTATATCTTATTAAAATGTAAAACAATGCCAAGCTTTGTTGGTTATAGTTTTTTTATTGGTGGTGCTATTAGTAATTTGATCGACCGTTTTGTTCATGGGGCAGTATTTGATTTTATTTATTTTCACTATAAAGATTTTGGTTTCCCGGTATTTAATCTAGCAGATAGTTTCATTTCATTAGGTGCAATATTCTTATTGCACGATTATTATAAGACCAAGAAAACTGTTGAACAACAACAAGATGTTGAATATAATCACGCTCGATTGCAAACTGAAGCGGATAGGATTCGTGAACTTGATTTTAAGAAAAATATAAATTTATAAAGAGGATTGATATGTACTCAAATGATTTGGAGGATGGGGAAAACAAACAAGGGATAAGCGAACGCAAACAGTACAATAAGGTACGTGAGTACGCGAATACCCAGCAAGTATTTGCAAAAACCAATTCTTTAAAGCAGAAGAGTATGCGTATAATTTTTTTGTTATTTACTACCTTAGTAACACTGTCTGCCTGCAATAAAAAAGTAAAAGAAACAATAGGTATAGTGACACCTGGTCCTGATGAATATAGGGTACAACGCAATAAAACCTTAGAAGTTCCCCCTCACTATGAATTGCCTTCTATCGAAGAAAAAGATACAAAGAGCCACAAAATTCATTCTCCAAAAAATCTCAATGATGGAGAGCAAGCTTTAATAGATGACATGGAAAAATAATGCTATTATTTTAATATTATATAATTTTTTCACTTAGTGGACAAAAATTTTGATATATACTCGATTAAAATCAACAATTGCCGGAGTCTAAAACAAGGTGAGTGATAATAATAAAAGTGTTGTGTTAAATTTTGGTCCACAACATCCAGCTACCCATGGGGTATTAAGATTAATTTTAGAAATGGATGGTGAGGTTATCAATAAAGCAGACCCGCATATTGGACTGCTGCATCGTGGTACTGAAAAATTAATTGAGCATAAAACATACCTACAAGCTATACCATATTTTGATCGGTTAGATTACGTATCGCCAATGTGCCAAGAACACGCTTTTGCCTTAGCAGTTGAAGGATTGCTTGGCTGCAACGTGCCAAGACGAGCGAAATTTATTCGAGTGATGTTTTCTGAGCTTACTCGTATCCTGAATCACATACTGAATATAACAACACAAGCCTTAGATGTTGGTGCTACTACCCCTTTATTATGGTTATTTGAGGAACGCGAAAAAATTATGGAATTTTATGAGCGTGTCTCCGGCTCTAGAATGCATGCAAATTATTTTAGACCTGGTGGGGTTGCACAGGACTTACCAAATGGTATACTAGAAGATATAAATATTTTTGTTCAGCAATTCTCAAAAAAACTAGAAGACGTCGAGACTCTGTTAAATGACAATAGAATTTGGAAACAACGCTTAGTAGATATCGGAGTAGTAAGTCAAAAAGAAGCTATGGATTGGGGGTTTTCTGGTCCAATGCTTAGAGGCTCAGGCATTGCATGGGATATCAGAAAAACCAATCCGTATGATGTATATGATGAGCTAGACTTTGATATACCAATTGGCAAAAATGGTGATTGTTATGATAGGTATTTGGTGCGTATTGAAGAAATGTACCAATCGCTTAAAATTATACAGCAATGTCTTGAAAAAATGCCAAAGGGTGCTATTAAAACCGATGATCCTAGAATTGCACCACCCTCAAGAGAAAAAATGAAAGAATCAATGGAAGCCATGATTAATCATTTTAAACTTTACACTGAAGGATATGATGTGCCAAAAGGCGAAATATATAAATTTGTTGAAGCACCAAAAGGCGAGTTTGGTGTGTATTTATACTCTGATGGAACAAACAGACCTTATAGATGCCGGATTAAAGCCCCTGGGTTTGCCCATCTCCAAGGTCTAGATTTCATGTCAAAAGGACATTTGATGGCAGATGTGGTAACTATTATTGCCAGTCTTGATATTGTTTTTGGAGAAATTGATCGATGAATGATGAACCACTAAATTTCAGTTTTAATGATGAGAACTTAAAAAAAGCCCAAAATATCATTAAGAAATATCCTGAAAACAAACAAAAGAGTGCTATTCTGCCATTACTTGACCTTGCACAACGCCAAATGAATGGTTGGTTACCAAGAGGCTGCATAGAGTATGTAGCAAATTTTCTAAATTTACCTTTCATCCGAGCATATGAAGTTGCAACATTTTATACCATGTTTAATCTAAAGCCAGTAGGACGATATCATATACAAATTTGTGGGACTACTCCTTGTTGGCTAAGGGGTAGCGATAAAATTGTAACTATTTGTAAAAAAAAACTTGGTATTAACTTTGGTGAACTAACAAGTGATAAAAAATTTAGCCTTACAGAAGTTGAATGTTTGGGAGCTTGTGTCAATGCACCAGTTGTACAAATTAATGATGATTTCTTTGAGGACTTAGATGAAGAAAGAATGGCTAAGTTAATTGATAGCCTTACTTAATAGACTTGCTGCATAAATCAAAGATAGTTGAGGGATTTTTAGGAGAAACGAAGCCGAACACCGCAGCGTACACTGCTCGTAAATGAAGAGTTGGTAGACGATAGTATAACTTCAAGAAGAGCTAGGCAGTAGCAAAGTCGAGCAGCGGAGCGTACATTAGTACGTGAGCAGCGGAGGCGACTTCCGACGACAAAATCACCAACTAGATTGACTTATGCAGTAAGTCTAATATTTACAAAACATAAAGGAGTTTATATGACAAATAATTTTTTAACAGACCGGTTTTCATACGGAATTATCATGGGTTATTATGGACCAATCTGGTCCAATGAAGCACTTAACGATTATGCTGATTTTTGTGTTCAGTATGGACATAAATATTTTATCTATGCCCCCAAAAAAGACCTATTATTACGAGACAATTGGGCTACACCCTTTACTGACCAACAAATTCAACAGTTGAAACATCTTCGTGATAATTTTGAAAATCGTGGGGTTAAGTTTGGTATTGGTTTAAGTCCTTTTGGTCTTAATAGCTTGGACGATGCAGGAAAAGCAAAATTAAAAATAAAAATCGACCAAATTAATAGCATTAATCCGACTATCTTAGGAGTTTTCTTTGATGATATCGATAAATCATCAATTTATCCAGGGCTGGCAGTTGGACAAGTAAAAATTGCTGAATATATCGCAACAATCAGTACCGCTAAATCCTTTATATCTGTACCGACTTACTACAGTAATGACCAAATTTTACAACGTGCTTTAGGTCCAACCCCTCCAACCTATCTCAGTGACTTTAGTAAAATAGATCAGAAATTTTCTATATTTTGGACTGGTGAGCATATTATCAGTAGCGGATACGCTGAGGATGAGCTTAATGCTATTTCTAATATATTCAAACGTAAAGTAATATTGTGGGATAATTATCCGGTCAATGACACAGTATATTTAATAGATTATTTACGTATTTTTGCTCTAACAGCAAGACCTGCAAAACTTTCTTCTTGGGTCTCTGGAATTGCCTTTAATCCTATGTTGCAAGCGTATATGTCTATGATTCCAATGGCAACAGCAAAAAGTTTATTTTCTTCACCAGAATATAATCCGCGTCAAGCATATTTACAAGTACTTAATGAATTGTGTGGAGCGAAGCTTGCTCAAGCAATAGACCAAAATCTGCCATATTTTTTATGGCGTGGAATAAAGAGAACGGAGCCAGTGAATATTGAACGCATGCTTGATTTATTTGAATTATTCACTGAGCAGCGAGAGCAGAAATTTACCTCTGAAATTATTCAGTTGCTGAAACATCCTTGATCGTTAACGGTTGTTGATGAATCAGGAATAAGCTAGTCTCGCCGTCAGAAGTCTAGAGATATAATATCTAATATGTTTAGTGAGTAAAAAAAGATAGAGAATCCATAAGAAAATGCTATAATAAGGGCATAAACCTTATGGATTAGTTGATTTATGCCGATAGAAAATATAGAGAAATCACAAAGACAAGGATAACTTTTCGGTTATAAATTAACCGAGTAATTAAACCCTAATAACAAGCTATATAAATTAAGATCGTTAATAAATTGGTCTAGGGTGTGTCATCAATTAAGTTGACAAGAGTGTTTATGTGTTGTGTAATAGAGAAAAAATTAAGGATAAATTTTCTCTATGTGTCGATATGCACTACGTGACGATCAATGGGAGCGGATTAAAAATAACCTACCTGGAAGGGAAGAGTCTGTAGGTAGTACAGCCAAAGATAATCGCCTATTTGTAGAAGCAGTTTTGTATCGATATAGGGCTGGCATACCTTGGAGAGACCTACCTGAACGTTTTGGAGATTTTCGAGTGATTCACCTACGTCATTCAAGGTGGAGCAAGACAGGTGTGTGGAAAAAGGTTTTTGAAATGTTAGCTGAAGATGCTGATAACGAGTATGCCATGATTATACCTCTTTCGAAACTCGCTTGTGCTGAGGGATTTGAAGGAGACGCTTCACCTTGAACCGCAGCGTACTCTAATTCCGTTACGGATTCAAGTACCGCATCATTGTCCAAATCACCAGCAGAAGTAGAGTTTCGAAAGAAGTCTAATATCGAAAATTGAAATAATAAATTCTTGAACAATATCACTACTGGTTTAAACTTTCACTCTTTAAAGATAATTATTTATTACAATAGAAATTAAATTATTGACATCTAAACTACTTAGCATAGCATAAGAAATATGATATATAATTAAAGAGGTGTATTTATGCTACGCAAGGTGATTCTGAAGGAACTAATGAAATTGGATGTTTTAGGTACATTACAGCAACTAGTAGAATCAGCCAAATTACATCTTAAACAGGGCGATAAGAATAGTTGTATGACTGAGCTTGATAAACTAGAAGAGTATCTAGAAAATTTTCAAGATATTAGTATGATGCAATCAATGTTTGAAAAACATGCAATAGAACAAGGGCTAGAAAATGATGATATCCTAGAGATTGATAAACATAAACGAGATTTATAGCGGTAGATATATCTATAATAAGTATAATCTCAATTCTTATATCGAATTCAAGGGCAAATATACTCGAAGATTTGAAAAATAGGGACAATAAACAATGGGTGAACAACCAAGTGTAGATAATGAATACGCAAATTCCTCGCAAGTATTTACGAAGCCAATTCTTTAAATCATTCGATCCACATAACAACAATGTTAGTATTTTATTTTAATAATTTACTAACATGTCATGCACTTTTGACAGCCAATATCTCTTTTCCCCCTTCTAATTTGTTTATAGAACCGTGATATTGTTACAACCAAGACTTATTATTTCAATTTTCTGCATTATTTTTTCTTGCTATTAATTAACCAAATTATCACTATCTATTAGTATTAATAAATATATTAAGGTGAATAAATGATAGGATATCAGCAAGAACAAAGAAGCCTAACGAAAGAACAAAAAGAAGCTGTTGGATTGCTATCGATTGGGACTTTTTTGGAATATTTTGATCTGATGCTTTATGTTCATATGGCTGTACTGTTAAATGAGTTATTTTTTCCAAAAGCCGATCCTCATACTGCAGCAATTTATTCTGCTTTTGCTTTTTGTTCTACTTATTTATTAAGACCATTTGGAGCTTTGCTATTTGGCTGGATAGGAGATAATATTGGACGTAAGGCGACTGTTATTATTACAACTTTTATGATGGCTTTATCCTGTTTTGTGATGGCTACTCTTCCAACTTATGCTGAAGTTGGACTCATTGCTACTATATTAGTTACAATATGTCGAATTCTTCAAGGCTTATCATCTATGGGAGAATTTATAGGTGCACAATTATATTTAACTGAAATAACAAAACCACCTATCCAATACCCAGTAGTAGCATTAACCTCTGTCTTTTCTATATTAGGTGGTACATTTGCATTAGCTATTGCATCTTTTACAACGTTACATAATTTAAACTGGCGTATAGCATTTTGGTTTGGAGCAGGGGTAGCTATAATAGGTGTTATAGCCCGAACAACTTTAAAGGAAACTACTGATTTTGCTGACGCAAAAAGACGGGTGGAAAATATTTTAGGTGCCTCAAAAAAAGACTTAAAATCTAATCCTATATGGAAAGGAATTGTAGAAAAAAATAGTGATAGGAAAAACATAATAGCTTTGTTTTTTATGGATTGTGCTTGGCCAGTATGTTTTTACTTTGCTTATGTTTATTGTGGTAATATTCTTAAGCAAGATTTTGGATTCAGCTCAGAACAAATCATTCATCAAAATTTTATTGTTTCAATAATTCAATTAATAGGAATGTTAGTATTGACTTTTTTAAGTTATAAAGTTTATCCACCAAAAATCATCAAAGCTAAACTATGCTTGTTTATAATTGTTATGTTATTTACCCCAATGTTAATAACAAAAACATCTAGTCATTATACTATATTTTTTATTCAATGTTGTATAATGCTATTTGCCTGTGACTATGTGCCAGCAGTACCAATAACATATAGGCATATATCAATTTTCCGACGTTTTACTTATCCATCTTTTTCTTATGCTTTATCACGTGTTATAATGTATATAATAACTTCATTCGGACTGGTGTATTTAGTTGAGTTTTTTGGCTATATAGGATTATTAATTATAATGATACCTGTGGTTATAGGTTATAGTTTTGGTGTAATGCATTTTTGTAGATTAGAGAAAGCGGCTGGTAATTATCTTGATAAGAAAAATTAGTTGCATTTAAATCAATATCTGTCAATACATTAATAGTAGTATATGTGTGTATTAATTTTGATACGCTAGGTAACCCTAAATATTCTGCTAGAACTATGAAATACCGTAAGGTCTCTTCTATAATCTTTTTAGCTTTCTCCGGTGATTTAGCACTAACCGTTCGTATATTATGTAATCTGTCAAATAACTTAACTAAAAGCACATCATGTTTCTTTTCTTTATATAACATTTCGACCATTTCCGCCGAGCTAATCTTGCCATGAGGCTTAACCCTAGTCAAGTCTTGCACTTGACTAGCCACTTGACTGCCAAAAATATAGGCAATCATCTTTTCGGTAAGTGTTGTATCTTCAATGGTGTCGTGTAGTAATGCGGTAACAATCATGTCTGTTCTGAAATATTGTGGAAGCTCTAGGGCTGTGTACTGGGCAAGCATATAAGCCACTTCAATCGGATGCGAGTAATAAGGCTCACCAGACTGCCTAATTTGACTGCCATGATATTTTTTAGCATAGTAGATACCTTTTTTGACTTCATACATATCTATTGGTTGCTTTACTTTTTCATTGAGCAAAATTAATTCATTAAGCAACCTCTCAGCATATGCACAATACTGGTATCTTGAATTATCCCAATAGTTAATTTTTTCCATAGAAAACCATAATATTTTAATGCTAAAGTCATTATAAACTAGAATTTCGACTATTTAAAGCATTTAATATTTTTTTGTATAAAGATTTATGATATAATACAACCAATTCTAGATGAAGATTTATTAGCCTTTCTAGGTACATGGTTCATAGTAGTTGTGGTTGGTTTATTCTGATTTGACAGATTCTTTGTTAATTCTAATGCTTTGGACTTTAAATCTTTTTCTTTAGAAGTAGCTTTAGCACTTTTTTCAATAAAACAACTCTGTATTGGCTTGCCTGATGGTAGTTTGATGGCGTGATTGAATTTAGTTATTTGCTCATTAAATACCTTTAGATCCACTCCCTCAGCAGGAAGTTGAGAATGAGTCTTTTTTACTAATTTTACTAGTGCATCGATTTTAGGTTGCATAGATTTAGCAATTATTGGTTTATTTTCAGGTTTAACCTTATCAGCACAGTCTTGAGGTGTAAGCTGTAGTGCTGCACCATACATGAGATCTCTCATATAAGGATCTTTCTCTACACCAACACCTTGTCTAAAACACTTAAACAAGGAGAGAGGAGCTTTTTCACTACCTAAAGTTAATGCAAACCAAAATTCCATAGCAGCCATTTTCCAACTTGCATCTATTTTGCTTTGTGGTGCATCCTGATCTTCCATATCAGCAGCTAAGCCATAATAGTACTCTCCCCAACGGTGATGATGTTCAGAGGTAAGTTTATTTTGTGATGTTGATTTTGCCATAATAATACCTATTATTTATCTTTAAATCCTTTAATTCTGCTAATCTCTTCCACCTCTACCTTTGCTAGTATCTTTATCCTTTGGGTTATTAAGATTTATAGAATTTGTTCTTTGTAATTGAGTGTCCTTATTTTCTTTACCACTTAATATTCCCATATGTTTCTCTAACTTATAATCAGAAATTATTTGTTTTGTATCTAACTCTTGTTGAGATGCTGGAATGGCTAGGATTTTTGACGATAATGTACTTCTAGCTTTTGAAGGAGGCAAAGTAATAAAAGTTTGGGGCTGTTTTTCCATTGGAGTTAACTTTTTAGCCATTTCCTCTGGAGTAACATCGTATACCTTATGAAATACTTCCTCCCAAAATTGTGCCGCATCTTCGTTACATCTATTGTTCTCAGCTAACTCTTTATTAAGACAAATATTGTAAGCCTGTTGTTTTATTCCTTGCTTGTATGCTTTGTACTGATCTATTTTCTTATTAACTAAATTACAGTAATCTTCATGATGTTTTTTCTGATTAGCCAACAAGACTCTTTCCGGGTGATCCTCTGATAAATGCTTAACTTGCTCCTCACATTCCTCAATTTTCTTTATTTCATTAGAGTGATGTTCTCGTTCTATTTTAGCAAGCTTTTTAGTTAGCCGCATGTGTTTACTACGAGCGTTTTCTTCTTTTATTTGTTCAGGTGTTTTACTAAATTTCTGCTTTTCTTCCTCAGTAAGTTTCCGACCTGCTTTTGTAGCTTCAAAGATTTCGTGTAAACTTTCATTATCTTTCCTTTGTCTATTAAGAGAATCATCATAAAAAGAATCAAAAGCTTTATAAATGCCTTGAACTTTATGCTCTCTATCAATTTTTTCTTGTTCTTTTGCTAATCTTATGCCCTCATTGAAATCCACAACTTGGATTTGCTCAGTTGTTTCATAATCAAGAGTTTTACTTACTGCAGTTGCTATTAATTCTAGTATTCCAATATCTATCCCTAGCTGACTAGCCATTAAAGCTAAACTACCAGCATCAGCTATAATCAAAGCTAATTGCGTCCTTGAAGTAGCATTACGTACCCTCCCCTCAAGTTTTTCATACTCTTTTTTAATGAAATTCCTCTTAGAAGCATCATTATCTAAATCACTGGTCATTTTATATTTCACTTATATTTCACCATATTAGGGTTTGGTTAACTATTTTATTATTAAAACTAATACTAAATTATTAGTCAAGCATTCTTAAATTGTAATTATTATTAATTTCTAATATTTTTTTATCTATAAAAACAATATCCAATAATTCACTAGCATGGTATATGTGAATGATGGTCAATAACTCTCTGATCTCCCTTGATATTTTAGCAACATCTTCATTAGACTTACTGCATAAGTCAATCTAGTTGGTGATTTTGTCGTCGAAACTCGCCTCCGCTCCTCACGTACGTCTGTGTACGCGAAGGTAGCCGGCTTCGTTTCTCCTAAAAATCCCTCAACTATCTTTGATTTATGCAGCAAGTCTATTATTTATAAGCACTATGAATAGCAGCAACACCTAAAGTAAGATTCTTATAACTAACATCAGTAAAGCCGACATCTTTTAGCATAATTGCAAAACTCTCCTGCTCTGGGAATACATTAATACTTTCCACCAAATATTGATAAGCTGATTCGTTGTTTGCTATAATTTTACCAATCTTAGGAATAATATTAAACGAATAAAATTGGTATAATTGCTTCAGACAATCGTATTCCACTTTAGAAAATTCTAAACATAAAAATTTACCCCCAGGTTTTAGTACTCGATATGCTTCTTTTAAGGCATTGTCAATTTTTGCCACATTCCTAATACCAAATGCTATAGTATAATAATCGAAACTATTATCAGCAAAAGGTAAGCTTTCTGCATCAGCGATGACATACTCTAATCCCTGTAATATATTACTATCAATAGCTTTGTGACGTGCTACCTCCAGCATATCATGATTTATATCACACATTGTCAACTGCACTAATATATTTTTTGCCGATGCTCGCTTTATTATTCTAAAAGCTATATCACCTGTGCCACTTGCCACATCCAATATATTTGATTTTAAATTGGGAATTTGCCTAACAAATTCATCTTTCCACAAACGATGTACTCCCAAACTCATTAAGTCATTCATTACATCATATTTATTAGCAACACTAGAAAAGATATCTTTAACTAAATCTCTTTTCTGATCAAAGCTCACTTTTGAGAAGCCAAAATTTACTTGCTCAGATAGGTTATCATTATTTTTCATATTACTACTTAGTGCTAAGTTGTTTATATGTTATATTATGATATATAATGAATTATTAATAGTGTTAAAATGTAAAAATGCCAGAACTTCCTGAGGTTGAAACATTAAAACGTTGTCTAGAACAGCGAATAGTAGGGGCTACCATCAATAAACTCGATAAGAAACGAGATGATATACGCTATAAACTAAGCGATCAGTTAGAGTCAAATGTAGAGTCAGCAAGAATTGTAGCTTTAAGACGTAGAGCAAAATATTTGCTAATAGATTTGGATAATTATTATTCCATTATTGTACATCTTGGCATGACTGGTAGGCTGACCCTACAACCTAGTGATTATAGGCTACAAACGCATGATCACGTAGTTATATCTTTGACAACTTGCGAGAAATTAGTTTTTAATGATCCACGACGTTTCGGGATGATTTATAGTATGCTAACAAACCTTGCCCAAGAAAAATTTTTACTAAATTTAGGTGTAGAACCTTTGTCAAATGATATGTCTGATGAGTATCTAAAAACAAAATTATTGAATCGCTTTGTTCCGATAAAAAATTTATTAATGGATAATCGGATTATTGTCGGTGTTGGTAATATATATGCTTCTGAGAGCCTTTTTATTGCTAAAATACACCCAAGCAGACTGGGTAGTAGTTTGTCAAACAAGGAAGTAAGTAATTTGGTATTAGCCATTAAAAATGTTTTAACAAAGGCAATATCAGCAGGAGGTACTACTCTCAAAGATTTTGTTAGCGGTGATAGTAAACCTGGTTACTTCCAACAAGAATTACAGGTCTATGCACGAGAAAATCAAAAATGTCTAAACTGCGAGGGAATAATAAGGAAAATAAAACAATCCGGCAGAACTAGTTTCTATTGTTCTATTTGCCAAAAATAAGAGATATATACTCGGTGAACTTCAAGAATTGGCGTTGTCGTGTCTAAAGATCGAAGCTGCTCCGTTACTCATGTACGCTCCGCTGCTCGACTTTGACACTCCTAGCTCTTCTTGAAGTTATACTATCGTCTGCCAACTCTTCATTTACGAGCAGTATAATCAATTCAGGAGAATTGGATAGCAGGAACGATGGAACGAAGCCTCTAGATAATAGGGAAGCGATCGAAGACGACGTCACCAAATTCTCATCAATTGACTATAATCTAAAAAATCCTGTTTTATTTGCCCGTGAAATTATATAGAATAAACAATAAACTATGGTGTTTATTACCGTAATTATTGGGGTAATTGGTATGTCAAGATATAATGACACTACTAAGCCAAGGAAGTCTACAATTAAAGCTACGATAACTGAATTGATAATCATTTGTACTGGATTACTAGAAATCATCCTAGCAGTCATGGCTGGAATCAGCAAAATACTAGTAACGAGTAATGCCCCAACAATCTTAATAGTCAAGAATACTGATAAAGATAACAGTAACAAAAATGCCAATTCAATCGTTCTTACTTTCACCCCTTTAATTTGTGCAATATCTCTATTAATGACAATTAGAATAATTTGGCTATAGAAATACCAAACGAAAGAAATAACGAATATAAGTATAATTGATAAGGTTAATATATCATTTAAAGAGGCAGATAAAATATCGCCAAATAATAGGTTAGTGATCTTAATCTGTAGTGGGTACATATAACCTACTACTAAGGCTAAAGATAACATAAAACTTGATATTAACATTACCACGCTACTACCACCTGACCTATGTTTTAACGTAAACACCAAGATAGCAAATATAACGGCAACAACTAGTCCTGAATAAACAACAGGCAAATGGACAAGGATACTAATACTTCCAGCCAGTAAACTCGCGTGCGAAAGACCATCACCAAAATAAATATATTTTTTCCATAAGCTTATACAACCAAGAGGAGCAAAAATTAGACTGATTAGAATTATAGTTAATATTATTATAGTCATTTTATACGATTTTTGCTAGATAATTTGAGAATAGCACTTAGTGCTTCATGATTTCTATGGTATATTAGGAATGGATTCTATAACCAGTAAAGAAATATGTCTACAAAATCTTCTATTAATCAAATAGAACTAGAAAAGTTTAGTAAAATTTCTAGCGGGTGGTGGCAGGAAGATGGAGAGTTTAAAATTCTTCATCAAATAAATCCTATTCGTCTTGGTTACATAATAGATAAGATAAAAGATCATTATAATATAGATGATGATGTAGTACTACCTTCAAAATTAGATATTTTAGACGTAGGATGTGGCGGGGGATTAATTACCTCTGCTCTCTGTAAACTAAATGGCACAATTACTGGCATAGATGCACTACAAAGTAATATAGATATTGCGATGAAGCATGCTGAAGAAGAAAATTTGAATATACAATATCTTAAATCGACTGCTGAGGAATTAGTATACTCAAATAGCAAACAGTATGATGTGGTACTATGTTTAGAAGTTATGGAACATATAGACAATCCTAGTGATTTTGTAAAAAACCTTGCTAATTTAGTAAAACCAAATGGCATGATTATAATTTCAACAATTAACCGTACTGTAAAAGCTTATATGTTAGCTATTTTGATGGCAGAATACGTGCTTAGTTGGATACCCAAAAAAACCCATGACCATAGTAAATTTCTTAAACCATCTGAAATTTATTCTATGTTTAGTAAAAATAACATAGAACTTAAAGAACTTAAGGGCTTAACCTATAATATCGTCAATAGAAGTTGGCAGTTGAGTGATGATATAGAGGTAAATTATTTTGCTTATTTAACTAGACCTCTTGCAGAACTCGCTCTAGATTAACTTTCAAGGAAATATTATGACTATAATTACTAGATTCGCCCCCTCCCCTACTGGCTTCTTGCATATTGGCGGGGCAAGGACAGCATTGTTTAATTATTTATTTGCCAAACACCATAATGGCAAATTTCTACTTCGAATTGAGGATACTGATAAAACAAGATCAACCGAAGATGCAGTAAATGCTATATTTTCTGGTTTGAAATGGCTTGGCTTAGACTGGGACGGTGAAGTGATTTTTCAGTCTAAAAGAAATGATTTATACAAAAAAGCAGCTCTGAAATTACTAGATGAAGGAAAAGCTTATTATTGTTTTACACCTCAAGAAGAAATAGATCGGCAGCGAGATAATGCTATAGCTAATAAACAACATTTTTTATTTCAAAGTCCTTGGCGAGATGCTGACCCTTGTAACTTTCCGAAAGGTTATCAATCCACAAAAGCAGTGATTAGGCTGAAAGCTCCAAGAACTGGCTATACAACTATCCATGATGCTTTACAAGGGGATGTTACCATTGAAAACTCCCACCTAGATGATATGGTGCTGTTACGTAGCGATGGAAGTAGCACCTATATGTTGGCGGTAGTAGTGGACGACCACGATATGCAGATTACCCATATTATCAGGGGGGATGACCATTTAACTAACGCTGCTCGTCAAATCATACTTTATCAAGCCTTTGGTTGGCATGTACCACATATGGTACATATACCGTTAATACATGGTGATGACGGGGCAAAATTATCTAAAAGACATGGAGCTCTTGGAATAAAAGCATACCAAGATATGGGATATTTACCCGAGAGCTTGTGTAATTATTTACTAAGGTTAGGATGGAGTCACAAAGATAATGAGATTATTTCAAGACAACAAGCTATAGAATGGTTTAACATTGAAGGCCTTGGCAAATCACCTTCTCGTCTTGATTTTGCCAAAATGGATAATTTAAACGCTCATTATCTACGTCAGCTTGATGCTAAGCTATTAACAAAAATGATTTGTGAGAATTTGCAAAAAACTTATAAAATCACCACGGAAGAAACGGAATATATTAAGCAAGCAATGCCAAACTTGAAAATAAGAAGCACAAATTTAGTCGAATTAGCTGAACTAGCCAAGATTTACTTGATTAACGTTCCTATTATCTACTCTGAGGAAGCCAAAGAGATAATCAAGAATTGTGATAAAAATTTGCTAGAGCAAGTTATTGAGGAATTAAAGAATTTACAAAATTCTGATAAAGACTCAATTCAAATAAAATTTAAAGAAATAGCCAAGAATAATAATATTAAACTTGCAGATCTCATGCAATCCATTAGATCTCTAATAACAGGCATGACTGCTTCCCCAAGTATTTTTGAAATTATCGCCATAATTGGTAAAGAAAATGCTATTGCTAGGTTGAAATGTACTCAAATGATTTAATAGATTTAAATGATCCTATGAATGGGGACAATAAACAAGGGGTGAGCGGACTAGCTATACACGAAGTACGTGAGTACGTGAATTCCCAGCAAGTATTTACAAAGAAACAATTCTTCAAAGTAGAAGAGTATATATTTCATAACCTAGTTGGAACATATGCTATTACGAGAATTTTAGGCAATTATGGTACAGCTAAAGGAATCGCTTACTTTATAGAAGATAAAGGACATAGCTCAGCTCATTCACGTATATTATACAGAGAGGAGCTTGATGTTGAATATTATGGTAATACCAATAGGGTAAAAGCTTTTAAGGAGTATCTATACTCTCTAGAGCAAAACAAAATTGTTAAATATTTTGTTAATGAAAATAACAATGGTTTATTTTACCAATTACATTTTATCTCTAATATTCCTTTTCAGGATAAAGTTCAGGCTAAAGGTACACATCAATGCAACTTGGATATTTATCAAGCTAATTACACATTTTTAAATAAGAATTCTTTTGAACTGAGTTATAAAGTTTTAGGTCCTAACAAAAATTATACGATAAAAACTAGTTTTACTAGAATAGCTTGAACTCAATATAATGTAACATTACCGTACCTTCAATGTCACCCTAGGGCAGTTTAAAGGTATAGCACCCTACATTTTTCTATAATCGTCATATATGGACGAAGTCCATTGATGGGTTTTGGGCGGAGTCCATACCATCATCGCGAGCCACAAAGTGGCGTGGCAGTCCAAATAAACAGCTTGCTGTTTTATTTTTTGCCACTGCAATTTTTGGATTGCCACGTCGCCGCTTGCAGCGACTCCTCGCAATGACGATTTAACAACAGCACTTCGCTAATAGACTTTTTTAACTCACAACTGTTGTGCTTTCACGGAGATAACAGCTCTGTATAACTACAACTGTAATACTAGTTTCTTCTATTACCAAAGAATCTTAGAAGATTTAAGAACAAATTAATAAAGTCTAAATACAAATTAAAAGCGGCCATTATGGACATTTTTTGCCCTAACTCTCCACCTCCAGACATAAAATACATAGACTTAATTTTTTGAGTATCCCATGCAATAATACCCATAAATATACCAACCCCAATGAGAGATGTTGCAAAATATATAGCTGAGCTTTGTAAAAATATGTTGACTAGTGACACAATGATAAGACCAAATAACCCCATGATAAGAAATGAACCCATTGATGTCAAATCCCTATTGGTAGTATAGCCATAAAGGCTCATTGCGCCAAAAACAGATGCACAAATAAAGAAAGTTCGAGCAATTGACTCTCCTGTATAGATAAATCCGAGGGATGCCAAAGATATACCAGTTAAAGCAGCATAAACCCAAAACAATACTTTAGTAGTATCTAAACTCATTTTGCCAAATCCCATAAAGAAGTACAAAGCAATTCCCACAGGGGAAATCATTACCAATGTCCCCAAGCCGGTATAGCCCATGAACTGTCCATTTGCTTCAATTTGAAATAAAAGCCTAGTTAATGGCTCAAATGATATAGTAGCAAAAGCCATCATTCCAGTTAGCACAAGAGCTAACGCCATATAATTATAGACCTTAAGCATATATTCTCTCAGTCCGACATCATATGTTTTCTGAGTAGCAGTAAAAGTCTTTGTGTAATCAATCATAAGAAACCCCATGAGTCATGTTATTATTTATACTATAATAGTATAAGCTTCATACCTTTTCTTTTCAAGAAGAAAATCGTGAAATATTTATTTAAATTATCATGAAACGTTTATAAAAGCAAAGAAAAGATTAGAGAAGAAATTTTATAATTTAGTTTCCTAGATTAATAGACTTATGCAGTAAGTCTATTATTAGCACTTCTATTTTTAGATAAATTATCTTCCAAGTCAGCTAGATAGCCCTTGTCTATATCATCTTTTATGTCAAATGTAAGATTTATAAAATTAAAAGTAGATATCGATCCTATGAGTTTTTATTAAATTATCTTTTTAAACCACTAGATGGCTCATGTTTTTTGCCTATATTTGGTGTATTGGGTGCATTGGGTGTAGCATTACTTTGAGATGTGGAAGCCATATATGGAGACATAGCTTTTCCCAGATCTTTTATTAACTCTGCTTGCATTTTTTGGTTATCTTTATATCCTAGTGTAACTTTTTTAGGAGCAACGGACGATAATCTATCTGTTGTTACATCTTGACCATGAAGAATTGTCATATCTAGTGGGTCAGGATGTGAGTTATCATTACCTAAAATTGTCATATCTAGTGGGTCAGGATGATCTCCAATTATTGTATGCATTTCTACCCCTTCTTCTGAACTAGGAGTAAGTGTGTCTACGAGATTATACTCTCGTAGATATCTTGCCTGCATTCTCTGTAATGGACTAGGCGCATCTAGAATATTATTAAGCCGTGCATACGCTCCTTCCAGGTCTTCATTACCTACTACTGATGTCAAAAGTGATTCTGTTACATTCGGAGCAGCAGCATTCTCTAATGGCAGAGCGTCGTCTCTTACTGTTCTGTCGAACCATTTCTCATTTGGTGGAGGTAGCTCGCCTTGTTGCACTACTTCTGATTTATTTGCTGGTTTATGATTGACAAGAAATTTGACTATATCAGTATTAGCAATTTTGTATATCATTAACGTTCCGTCTGTATCAGGAGTACGCAGGTCAAATGAGTAAGATTCCTTAGAGTCTGTCACTAAGTTCTTAAAAAGATCTTTCCACTTGGGATCTGGGACAATACATTCCCAAACTAGGTTATTAAATTCTTTCTGACTTTCTTTATCAAGACCATTGGAAACTTTAATTTTAATTATAGTATCAAATAATTTTTGAGCATACACTGCTTTCTTATTATTTTGCTCTTTATCCACGAAGTTAATTGAGTGTACGTTGTTACTATGTTGCAACATTTTTGCAAAATCTGCAATAACTTGTTCTGGAATATCAGCAGAAGCTAAAGAAATTTTAGTAGAGTCTCGATTCAAAAGAGGTTGTGGTAAATATACCATGCCATCTATTCTAATTTCGTTATGATCTAAATTTATATCAGTAATAGTAGAATTATTAGTAAGAAGTGTTGCAACTTCTTTAGCTCCTTCATCTCCTAGATAATTATTCGATAGATCAAGATCAGTAACAGTTTCATTATGATCAAAAGCGGATGACAAAGCTCCCATGCCCTCACTTCCAATTTTGTTATTACTTAACTTTAGAATCTTAAGCTTAGTACTATTCTGAATAATGCCTGCCACTTCCTTAGCTCCGTTATCTCCCAAATCGTTACTAGATAAATTAAGCTCGGAAATTGGATTTTCTATAATAGCCTCTAATATCTCTTTGTCCAATTGAACCTTACTATTAGATAAATCAAGAGCATCGACATTCTTTTTTCTTAGCTGTGTTATTAATTTTGCTTTTTTTTTTAGGATTTCTCAGGTCTATGTTCTTGTAACTAACAGAAACTGGTTTTGGGTTGGATATATTTTTCATAAGAAACCTTAATTAATTAAAATTAACTATGCTTTTTATCACTTTGTCAAGATAAGATAACAAATATGACAAGAATAATTTAGGTTGTATGAACATTTCTATCTAATGGTCTTATAGATCGTTATTTCCGTTCTCGAATTTGTAACGGAATTTAGTCCAAGGCAATAGACTTACTGCATAAGTCAATCTAGTTGGTGATTTTGTCGTCGAAACTCGCCTCCGCTCCTCACGTACGTCTGTGTACGCGAAGGTAGCCGGCTTCGTTTCTCCTAAAAATCCCGAAAGCTTCTTTGATTTATGCAGCAAGTCTAATTTAGTTATTTACATGATACAAAGATATTGCTATTTTGTCTACAAAACTTTAAAAAATATGATCTAATTTTTAGGGATTTAATGCCTCTGTGGTGGAATGGTAGACACGGTAGACTCAAAATCTACAGCTCAAAAGGCGTGCTGGTTCAAGTCCGGTCAGAGGTACCATCGTATAACTTCAAGAAGAGCTAGCTGTGCGTACATGAGTAACAGAACAACTTTGATCTTTTTAGGGTACGATGACCTTAATTCTTGAAGGTCTAGCTGAGTATCATATACAAAAACAATTATTTAGGCAATGAAGGTTAATTACATCCAATGAGCACACATAACAATATTAATGACGTTGTAGAAATTACAGCACAAAGTGGTGCATCAGTTTTCTCTATGATATCATCCGCTGATATTATAGGAAAATCTGTAATGATAATTTTGGTAATCGCTTCAATTTGGGCATGGACAATAATTATAGATAAGATAGTTCATTTAGTTCAAATAAGAAAAAAAATTGCAACTTTCGAAGCTACTTTTTGGTCTGGAGCAGTTTTAGATCAGTTACATGAAACTATTAAAAGAACAATGAATAATCCTCTTGCTGCAGTTTTTGTAGCAGCTATGAACGAATGTAAACGCCAAAATCCTAATAACCTTAGTGATGTACTTAAAATTAGCCATAAAGAGCGAATAATACAATCTATGTACTTGATAAGGAATCGTGAACTTGAAAGATTAGAACAGAATTTAGGTTTTTTGGCAACTGTTGCTTCTAGCACACCATTTATAGGGTTATTTGGTACTGTTTGGGGGATTATGCATAGTTTCCAATCTATTGCAGCATCAAAAAATACCTCACTTACTATCGTAGCTCCTGGCATTGCAGAAGCTCTACTTGCAACAGCAATAGGTCTATTTGCAGCAATTCCGGCAGTGATTTTTTATAACTACCTTTCTTCACAAATAATTAAGATTAATAATAAAATTGATGATTTCATTAATGAGCTTAGTTCTATACTATCAAGAGCCATAGATGAAGGGAAAATGTAATGGCTATACAATTACCAAATTCAAACAATCAAAGATCTAGACGTAATTTAGTCAGTGAGATCAACGTTACACCACTCGTTGACGTCATGTTAGTGCTATTGATCATCTTTATGATAACCTCTCCAATGCTAGTGTCCGGTATTAATGTTGATTTACCAGAAACAACTTCTAGCCCCCTGTCAGGGCAAGATGAACCGTTAGTGATTAGTATTAACAATAAAGGAGAATTATATTTATTGGAATCTAAAATAGAGAGACAAAATTTAGCTACTAAGCTAACTAATATTACAAAAGAAAAAAAAGATATTAGAATTTTTGTAAGAGGCGACAAAAATGTGCCATATGGCGAGGTAGTTAGCGTTGTATCTGAAATCCATGCAGCAGGCTTTTCTAAGGTAGCACTAGTTTCAAATATTAAATATAATGAAAAATAATAATATTTTTTCTATTTCTTTTATTTGCTCCGTAGTACTTCATTTACTAATAATATATTTTTTCTTATTTGGTCTTCCATCATTGTTTAAAAAATCTCCTGAAGAACAAGTAATAGTTTTTGAAATGTTACCAATTAATACTAAATCTAATATACCCAATAAAACCAAACAACCTGAAAAAGCTATAGAAAATCAAGATGCAAAAAAAGTAGAACAAAGCAAACCTGATGATACAGAAGAGAAGAGACCCTTAGAGAAGCCTCTAGAGAAACTTCTAGAAGAAAAGAAACCTGTAGATACAAAGCCTATAGAAGAAAAGAAACCTATTGAAGACAAGCTTCCTATCGAGGAAAAGAAGATTATAGATAAAAAACCTATAGATACAAAGCCTATAGAAAAGAAGAAGCCTGCAGAAGAAAAAAAACCTGTAGAAACAAAGAAGCCACTCGAGAAAAAAAAGAAAATTCCTAATAAAAGTGACTTAGATTCTTTGCTTAAAAATTTAGAACAATCATCTGAAGGGTCGAGTGCAAAATCAAATAAACAAGCTAGGTCCAAAGAAAATAAAGAAACCCAAGAATCAAAAGGTCCTTACGATGATACATTGCCTCTTTCCATCAGTGAAATATCTTTAATTAAACAACAAATAGAGAGAGTATGGAGTAAACCTATTGGGATACAAAACCTTGAGCAGCTACGGGTAACTTTGTATATAGCTTTAAATCAAGATGGCAGTGTCAAAGAAGTAAAAGTCAAAGAAACAATATGCCCAAATATAACAAAAATAGCTTGTGACGCTCTATCTGACAGTGCAATGAGGGCAGTATGGCAAGCAAGTCCTATTAATAATCTAGACCCTCAGCGTTACAATAGCTGGAAAGAATTTAATTTTCTTTTTGATCCAAGTATGTAAAATATTTGCATAATTATTATATTTTTCAAGATTTATACTTAGTGCTAGTCAAATTTCCTCTATATTAGTATTAATTTTTAGATTTGGGATTAGGATAAAACCAAATAAAGAGTACGGCAAATAATAAAGATAGGTTTAGTAGTAAATTCCATTCTGTCATAGATATATCAAATAATTTAACTGCCGGTTTTGTACAAGTTGCAATAGGTTGGCTATAAAATATTTCTTTAATATCTTGAATGGATAAGTGCTTTGGAATATGGATTAAAGTTGAACAAAGACTACTTGGTTCAAATATCCCTCTTTCCACTCCACTATGATAGCCTGCTAATATGCAAGCACCTAATAAATTTAGAACGATAAAAAATAAAGTATATTTGCTGATTTTCTTAATAAGAATCGCTACAACTGAAATCTTGATTATAAATAAATATGGGAATCTTTGATAAATACACAAAGGGCAAGGTGAAAAATGTAATATATATTCGACAAAATAAGCCAAAGATAAGGCAAAGATGCATGTACAAATTAGGGTTATATGTAAAACTCTAAAACTATCTTTGCGAATAAAATGGACAATAGAAGAAATTAGCATAAGTAAATATTATTTTTTTAAGTCGCTATTGTCTAGGAATATTACCAAAAACTCAAGAGATAAATTTATAAATTTACAGAAAACTACGTATATTATATACTGCTCGTAAATGAAGAGTTGGTAGACGAAGGTCAACTTCAAGAAGAGCTAGGAGTGTCAAAGTCGAGCAGCGGAGCGTACATTAGTACGTGAGCAGCGGAGATCTTTAGACACGACGACGCCAATTCTTGAAGTTCACCGAGTATATTCAATATGCGAAATCAAACTATATGGAAATGGATATTATAGATGTCAGAATTAGAAATTTTAGAAGATGCCGTTAAATCAAACGCTTGGCCTTTTTTAGAAGCAAAAAAAATATTAGATCAACTGGGTGGAAAAACTCCAGCTAAAGGTTATGTATTATTTGAAACTGGTTATGGACCGTCAGGGATACCACATATAGGTACATTTGCAGAAGTTGCTAGATCTATAATGGTGCAAGAAGCATTTAAACAACTATCAAATATCCCAACTAAGATTATCTGTTTTTCTGATGATATGGATGGTTTGCGTAAAGTCCCAAATAATATCCCAAATCCTGATATGGTGGCATCACATATTGGCAAGCCTTTAACATCTATTCCCGATCCTTTTGGCGAATGTGAAAGTTATGGACATTATATGAACGCTAAGCTTCGCTCATTTTTAGATAGATTTGGCTTCAAATATGAATTTTTTAGTAGTACAGAATGTTATAAATCCGGTTTATTTGATCAGATGATGCTTAAAGTCATAGACAAATATGACGAAATAATGGCTCTAATGTTACCAACTTTTCGAGAAGAACGACAGGCAACTTATTCACCTTTTATGCCAATTTGTCCAAAAACCGGTATTGTATTACAAGTACCTATTGCAAAAATTGATCGCTTAGCTGCTACTATTACCTATAAAGACAATGAAGGGAAGTTTGTGGAAGTTCCTGTGACAAAGGGATATTGTAAGCTGCAATGGAAACCTGATTTGGGTATGCGGTGGGCTGCCCTGCAAGTGGATTATGAAATGTATGGTAAGGAGCATATGCCTAATGCTAGGTTATATTCTGAGATTTGTCGAATTTTAGAGGGGATTCCACCAGTACAATTTTTTTATGAATTATTTCTTAATGAAAGCGGAGAGAAAATCTCTAAATCTACAGGCAATGGCATTACTGTTGATCAATGGCTGCAATATGCACCGATGGAAAGTATGTCGTTATTTATGTACCAAAATCCAACAAGAGCCAAACGTTTACATTTTGATGTGATACCTAAAAATGTTGATGAATATATTACCTTCAATAAAAAATATCATTTAGAACTAGATCAAGTAAAGCGTTTTGCCAATCCAGTACATCATATTCATCACGGGAATGTGCCTAATATCGAAACTTTTGGCATTAGTTTTAGCTTATTGCTAAACCTTGCATCGGTTTGCAATCCTGAAGATAAATCGGTACTTTGGGGATTTATCAGTAAGTACGCCCCGAGTGCAACGAAACAAAATGCCCCGTACCTTGATCATTTGACAGATTTTGCCACTCGTTATTATAATGACTTTATTAAAACTAATAAGTGCTATTTAGTTCCTAATGATCAGCAAAAAATTATCTTACAAGAAATTATCGCTATGTTAAATGTTTTGCCGGGAGATATTACTTCCGAGCAAATTCAAGAGAGGATTTATGATATAGGTAATAATCATGGCTATAGTAATTTACGGGATTATTTTAAAGAATTATATCAAATATTACTTGGGCAAACTGAAGGACCAAGACTTGGGTCTTTTATTAAGCTTTTTGGTATTAACGATTCTATAAATTTAATTCAACAGAAACTAGTTTAATCTTAAGTGTCGATGTAAGACTAGATAATCAAGTTTTTTAGAATTATTAAAAGATACGTCTATTAGCGAGGAGTCGCGAAAAGCGGCGTCGTAGCAATCTTTTGAAGTAATACTTGTCCCTACTTCACAACAAAATTGCCGCGTTGGCGATTCCATCGCCTCTCCTCGCTAATAGACGTATAAAGAAGCTGTATTTACTAACTTTCAACAGAGTTGTAGGATGATATTGTTTTGACGCTAGTACTACAACTATAGTAGTATAATTTTATAAATTAATATCAGTTTGCAACTTAATTTTGTTTTTATAATCTTTCTCAAAACATTTTGCCATAAAATATGCTAATATCGCAAAGAACATAAGATATATGATTGGCAATAATTGAAAATTTAGGTATCTCATTAATATTAAACAAACAGAATTAGCTGTACCAGACATCAACATTGACCCAATATTATGACCAAGACTTACTGCACGATAACGATCATTGACAGCAAAAGCTTTTGTCATGATACCATGAGAAAGAGCATTGAAAGGAGCAACAAAACATGCTAGCATTAAACAAGAGCCCAAAGCTAGATTAACCATCTGATAGTTAACGGATATAATAAATAATAGACTAGATACAATAGTACCAAATAAGCTAAACTTAAATACTAACATTTGACTAAGCCGGTCTGCAAGTAAGCCAGCAATAGGCATAGGAATAGCAAAACATATGGTTATTAAAACTGAAAATGTACTGATAATGAAACTAGTTTGCGGTAGGATCATAGGCAAATATTGTTTCATAAACATAACGGATATTTGATAAGTCGCACCAAATCCACCAGCAAGAAACACTGCCATCAAAATAACTCGCCACTGCTTCTTAATTAAAATAGCTAAGCTTTGCGTCTTCGTTTTACTGTCTTGATTCTTTTTAAATTCCGGTGTTTCATCAAATGTTCGGCGAAAATATAAAACGATTAAAGCTAAAGGTAAACTAAAGAAAAAAGGAATACGCCAACTCCAATCTGGAAAAATATGGGCATTAAAAAAATTGGTTGCCCCATTCCCTAGTAATAAACCTACAACCCCAGTACAACGAGTTATTGCTGAAGCTGTATATCGGTATTTTTCTCCTAAATGTTCTATAACATAAATAGCCGCTCCATCATATTCTCCACCTATAAAAAAACCTTGCATAAAGCGACACAAAGCCAAAATTATTGCACCCCACACACCAATAGATGAGTATTCTGGCAGGAAGCCTATAACCATCGTAGGTATTCCAATACCTATGATGGTTATACTTAATGCAGCTTTACGCCCATACAAGTCTCCGATACGACCAAAAATCAGTGATCCCATAGGTTTTGATAAATATGCTATCGCATAAATAGCAAAAACATTTATTAGATTAGTTAGATAATCAGTATTTGGAAAGAATTTTGCTACCATAATACCAGCAGAGAAACCATACAAACCATAATCATAATATTCAACTATTGTACCTAGAAATGCTCCGATAATTTTATTTCTTGTTTTTTTTTTCACTATATACTGCTCTTTAGTACTCTGTTTAAGAGCCTTCAGTTAACAATTTATTTCTAACTGAAGGTGCTAAGTTAATATTAAGCTCTTTTAAAGCTTTTTCATCAATATAATCAGGAGCATTCATCAATAAATCTTCCGCTTGCTGATTTAGTGGGAAAGCTATTACCTCTCTAACATTAGTTGAATCAGTTAATAACATAACCATCCTATCTATTCCAGGGGCTATCCCGCCATGTGGAGGGGCTCCAAATTTAAAAGCCCTGATCATACCACCAAACTTTTTATCAACAACTTCCGGGGAGTATCCGGCAATCTCAAAAGCTTTATACATTATTTCCGGTTTATGATTCCTAATTGCACCACTAGATAACTCGATACCATTACAAACAATATCATATTGATAAGCTTTGATGGCTAGTAAATCATCTACTGTTTTGGCTGATTCTAGCACTTCCATGCCACCTTGTGGCATAGAAAATGGGTTATGGCTAAAATCTATTTTCTTGGTTTGCTCATTTAATTCATAAAATGGGAAATCTGTTATCCAACAAAACTCAAAACAATCTTTTTTAAGTAAGTCTAATTCTTCCCCTAATTTAGTTCGTAGCTTGCCAGCAAGTTTAGATGCTTTATCAGCTTTATCACTAGAGAAGAAGACAGCATCACCATTTTGTAGATTCGCTAAAGACTTTAAATTCAATAATTGCTCATCTGTTAGAAATTTAACAATAGGTCCTTTAGCTTGTCCATTTTCTAGAAACTGGATATAACCAAGCCCGCTTGCTCCCTCGGAAGTTGCAAATTCTGCCATTTTGTCAAAGAAGCTTCTAGGTAAAGCAGAAGCTTTAGGAGCTGGCACAGCTCTAACAACAGAGCCATTTTTTATATTTTCTTTAAAAATAGCAAAGTTAGAATTTCTAAATAATTCTGTAACATCTGCAATGATCAGTGGGTTTCTAAGATCCGGCTTATCAGAACCATATTTTAACATTGCTTGTTCATATGGAATTTGTACAAAAGGTGTATTTGATACTTCTTTATCAGAAAATTTGCTGAATATCTCATACATTACCGGCTCAATGGTATTAAATACCTCTTCCTGCGTAACAAAAGACATCTCTACATCCAACTGATAAAACTCACCTGGTGACCTATCAGCCCTAGCATCTTCATCTCTAAAACAAGGGGCTATTTGAAAATAACGATCAAATCCTGACACCATAAGCAATTGTTTAAATTGCTGCGGTGCTTGTGGTAATGCATAAAATTTACCAGGATGTAATCTGCTTGGAACTAAGAAGTCCCTAGCTCCTTCTGGTGAACTAGCCGTTAGAATCGGTGTTTGAAACTCCGTAAACCCTTTTTGCGTCATCAGATGCCGCACGTGAGCAATAACTTGCGATCTTAACATAATGTTATTATGTAATTTCTCGCGTCTAAGATCTAAGAAGCGATATTTTAGTCTAGTGTCTTCAGGGGCAGGTTGATCAGAATTGACTAACAATGGTAAATTTTCAGCATTAGACTCAACTATAAACTCACTTGCCAATATTTCAATTTTACCAGTCATTAACGAGTCGTTTATTGTTTCATCACTCCTTGCTATCACTTTACCTACAACAGTTATAACTGATTCATACCTTAACCGACTAGCATCATCCATTAAACTTGGATTTTGATCAGTAAATACCAACTGGCTTATACCAAAATGATCCCTAAGATCAATAAAGACTAAATTACCGTGATCCCTTCTTCTATGTACCCAGCCGGATAATTTTACCCTTTGCCCAGCATCCTTTAATCGCAATTCATTACAATTATGCGTCCTGTATTTATGCATTCTATATCTCTTAAAATGAAAGGATTATATAAAAATATCTCCATTAAGCAATAAGCTTCTTCATCCTTGCAAGCTAAATTTCTCTTAAAACTTGTAAACAATATATCATAAAATTTGAATACACTAATACCATTTATGAAATAATTTTATAAAGATTAAAAAGAAACTTTGTGTTTTGTACCTAAATAATTAAGTTGTTTGGTTGAAGAAGTTCTAATACAAACATTACCTGGTATTTCTCCAAGAAACCTAGAAGGAGAGGATCTTATTATTTCATAAAACATAAAACGACTTTCTGCATAAGTAATATACAGGTCTTTCTTAGCTCTAGTAATACCCACATAGGCGATTCTCCTCTCTTCTTCTAGACCTTTTTCCCCCTCTCTTAGTGATCGCTGATGTGGAAATACCCCCTCTTCCCAACCTGGTAGAAAAACTAGATCAAATTCAAGACCTTTAGCAGCATGGAGTGTCATAATGCTAACAGAACCACCAAAATTTGATTCTAATTCCTCATTTTCCATTACCAAACTAGAATGTTCTATAAAGTCTTGAATATTATCGAATTCCGCGATTGCTCTAAGCATTTCATTAATATTTTCAATTCTGCCAGTTGCTTCATCTGTTTTTTCTTCTTGTAGCATCTCAAGATAACCTGATTCTTCTAGTAAAGACTTAGTGACATTAATAGCTGGGTCATTTCTATATCGTAAACTCCAATTATCGATATTACTAATAAATTTGTTTAGACTATCTTTGACTTTATTTTTAAAAATTTCTGCTTGTAACATCTGACGAATGGCAGCAATAATAGGTATATTATGTTCAAGCGCATAATCTTTTATTTGTTTTAATGTGGTATTACCAATTGCTCTCCTTGGAACATTTATTATGCGTTCAAGAGCAAGATTGTCACTATGATTTAAAGTGATACGTATATAGGCAAGTAAGTCACGTATCTCCATTCGTTCATAAAACTTAAGACCACCTATAATTTTGTATGGTAATGCATTACTAATAAACACTTCTTCAAATGCTCTAGTTTGGAAACCTGCTCTAACTAATATCGCAACTAATCCTGCATTATACTTTCCCTCTGTAACTAACTTGCTAATTTCAGATACAACGAATCTTGCTTCTTCTTTATCATTCCAACAAGATATAATTTTAATTTTTTCTCCATCATTTTTATCAGTCCATAATGTTTTACCGTGACGATTCTTATTATGGTTAATTACACTTGATGCAGCTAATAAAATTTTTGAACTAGATCTATAATTTTGTTCTAATTTTATTATTGTAGCATTTGGAAAATCCTTTTCAAAACGTAATATATTACCGACTTCTGCACCCCGCCAACTATATATAGATTGATCATCATCACCAACACAGCAGATATTTTTTGAGCTACTTGCCAACATCCTCGCCCAAAGATACTGAACAGCGTTAGTGTCTTGATACTCATCAATCAGAATATATTTATATTGTTCCTGATAATACTTTAATATTATAGGGTTTTTTATAAACAATTCATTATTGTAAAGTAGTAAATCCCCGAAATCTACTACATTAGATGCTAGTAAATTTTGCTGATATTCGTCATAGACAAATTGAGCCACTTTATGAATTGGTAGCTTAATATCAGATTCAGAAAGTTTATACGGCAATAATCCCTGATCTTTCCAACACGAAATAATAATATGTAAAAGTTTGGGAACATATTTTTTGGTATCTATATTTTTCTGCTTAACTATATCTTTAACCAATTTAAGTTGATCATCAGGGCTAATAATAGTAAACCTACTATTCAAGCTAAAATTCAAATGTTCTGCTTGCTGACGCAAAATTCTTGCTGCTATAGAATGAAATGTACCTATATTTAGCCCATAACAATCAATCATTTTGTTGATTCGATCTTGCATTTCTCTAGCAGCTTTATTAGTAAAAGTAACTGCTAGAATATTTTGAGGTAGAGTTAACCCTTGCTGGATTATGTTGGCTATTCTAGTCGTTAACACTTTAGTTTTACCAGTCCCTGCTCCAGCAAGCACAAGAATAGGACCATGTACATGGGACACTGCTAGCAGTTGTTGAGGATTTAATGAGTTTAGGAAACTTTGTTGTGTCATGATCTAGTACTACAATTGTAGATTAGTGGAGTTATAGTCAGATAGTAGACTTGCTGCATAAGTCAATCTAGTTGGTGATTTTGTCGTCGAAACTCGCCTCCGCTCCTCACGTACGTCTGTGTACGCTGCGGTGCTCGGCTTCGTTTCTCCTAAAAATCCCTCAACTATCTTTGATTTATGCAGCAAGTCTAATTTACCAAGTGTGCGTTTTGTTAACTTAAGCAGCTTCGGTGTTATCCACACAACTGCTAATAGACGTTTAAACCTTACAATAGCACTTCGCTAATAGACGGTTTTTTAACTTTCAACAGTTGTGGGTTCATTAGCTACAAGAGTTAATTTTTGGATTTCCTCTCTACTCAAACCAGTAGACTCAGCGATGATATCAATTGATAATCCAGCTTTAAGTAAATTTCTAGCTATAACAATTTTTTCTCTAGCTTCTCCTCTAGCTTCAGCAGCTTGCAATTCATCTCTATCGTTATAAAGCTTTTTTTGGTAATAGGAGTAATTTGCCCTCTCTTCTTTGGTCATTTTGAGAATGCTCAGCTTGTCTGCTACTTGCCTCATATAAGGCGAATGATAGTTTGGTGGGACTTCATCATATTTCATGACATGTAGCCAGTCATCAATCTCTTTCTCTAAACGATCATTAAATAAAGGTACTGATATATAAAAATATTCTGGTAGGATGTTAGTAGCATCAAAAACCTCAGAAGTCTCCATATTCTTAATATGCACATTTAATCTTTCATTAGTTTCTACCTCATGAATAATAGTTTTACCATGGTAAATAACTCCATTACCATTTCCTATAGGAAAATAGAGTAGCGATATATGAAATATCTTGATTATTTGAGTATAATCTTCTCTTTGGGCAAGAGTATCAACTATAAGTCTTGAGGTATTAAAACATGCCTTATGAATAAAAGAATCCTTAACATTACGCTCGATTTCAATAATGTATTTATGGTGATCTTCGTCTTCTACAATTACATCAGCTAGACTTCTTTTGCTTTTACTATCTTCTTTGTTACTCTCGGTCTCAAGTAAGGCTACTATTTTAACGTCTTTATAACCCTTGGTCTTAAGAAGAGCTGAGATAAAACCTTCTACTATAGAATAATCGCCTTTATCTTTCAGAAGGTATTTAATAGCATAGTCAAAGGAAATTAATGGTTTATCATTATTCATAATCATTATTTATGTTATTAGGCTGTGTGAAGTTATTAAAGCTAATATAGCATAAAATCAATAGTACTACTAGCTTCATTATTAAATTACCCTGATAAATCTACACTGTAGTATTATGATTATCTTTTATAACTGTCAGCAAAGAGTTTTTTAAAACAAGAGCTTTTTCATTATATTTTTTAATGAAGTCAGGTAGCTTAGAACAGATTATATCAATATTTTGTTGAACCTTTTCTATGGCATTAAATATAGTTAACGGACAGTCAACACGGTTAACCGTTAACATATCACGTAAAAATTCATCATCATAAACATCCGCTGTAGGACCGACTAAACAAGGTACTCCTAAACCTAGGCTTTCTAAAACTATCATAGGGGAACATTCCGAATTAGTAATGTATAAAGTTAAATTAGTATTTGCCATCAATTTTATTAATTCTTTATGTGGTAAATTCTCAGGAAAGACTTTAAGTTCTACATCTTCCATCATCCAAGAAGCATATTTATTGTTATCAAAAGAGAAATTAGTATAACAACAAACTCGATCTTTGAACATACTTATTGCCGCAAATTGAGGGTAGAGATTTTTGATCCATATGTTTGATGTACTCCATATACCAATTGTAAATTTACCAGTTTCTCGGGAAATTATCTTTTTTTCTAGTAGCAATGGTATGAAGTTTTGTAATAGATAAGATTGTACACCATTGGCTATAAGAAATTGTTCTAGACCATTTTTCAGAGTGATAATGGATTTAATTTTATGCTGTTTATATAAATTCAACCATTTATAAAAAGTTTGGCAATGACCAATACCTACCCATTGGGCAGGAGAACCATGCCATAAATAGTAGATATTTAAACAATTATCCCCTTTCACTTCATGTAGCTTCTCTACTAATTGAATATGAACATCAAGCCCTCCAGATATAATTAAGTTTTTAATACCTGTTTTTATAAGTAATTTTGCTATTTGAGTAATAATTTTGTCAGGTAAATACGAGTTGATATAACTTATCAAAACATTGAGTTTTCCTATAGGAAAAGGAATGGTTTTATTAAATAATCCTTTAGTAGAATTAGCAACTCCAGGAAAAATGCTAGGATAAATTACATAAATATCATCCATATCTTTTTGTCCTAGAGGCAGCGGATCTAGATTTCCGCCGTTGCTGGAATGACATCGATATTGTTTCTGTCCTTGATATTTGATTATAAAATTTTTAAGATTATCATAGTCATTTTTTGAAAAAAAAGAATAGAATATAGTAATTATTCGTCTAACAGGCAACTTAACCCAAGAATATTTTAGAAGAAATCGGGCTATTTTCTTAAGAAAGGGTAAGGAAAGGAGTCTTGAGAGTAGTCTATACGTTACAAAGGAAGAATCTTTATTATTAACAAGCTCTATATTTCTTAAAATTTGTTGTTTTGTTTGTAATATCTGTTTTTTAGTATGATTATTTACTGAATCTTCTATAAATGAATACCATAAGTTTTGCATTTGAGTTTTATTTGCAAAGATTTCTTGATAAGACAGACAGTTTTGTTGCTTAATCTTTGCTAATAGTTCCCTTTCAACATTTAATTTTTTTATTGCATTTATAAATCCTGTATGATTCCGGTTAATTATAAATTCATGTTGCACCTCAGGTAACACCTCCCTAGCAATACCTACATCCGTAGTAATAATTGCACAACCAAATGCCATAGCTTCAATAATGGTTAGCGGTGTTCCTTCTTGCACAGATGCTATTAGCAAAATGTCTGTTTTTTTTAAAATCTCCCAAATCTCTTGTTTAGAACGTATTCGCTCATTTTTATCCACTATACATCTTTTGATATGAATTCCATCTTTATCAATCTGTTCTAGTGCCGGTATAATGACTGTTTTTAGACCTTTATAATCAGGAGTACTACTATACCAACTTCCCCAAGAACTATTACCAATCCATGTTACAACTAAACTTGCATGATCTTCATCATGACTTGATTCCGCATCATGAATTAGTACATTATCATAAATTACTTGCCAAGGTTTTGGATAATCTATGATATTTGCATAAATATCATATAATCTTTTAGAAGTAGTGTAGTAGTTATCAATAAATTGGAAAGTTGGTAAATTTTTTAATATTTCACTTTCACTTTCAATAAATAGATGATCAGGTATGCTAGTGGTAATGGTAGTATTTACTAATATTTCTCCTGTAGCCTTACTATTACTAGAATTATCTGCTATGCTTCTTAGTAATTCTGTCAGATAGCCACGATAGAGAAAATGTATTAATTTAACAGAAGTATATTGATTTAATTTGATTAAAAAATCATTATATGTTTTGTAATCACAACTGTAAATAATATGACAATCATATTGACCACTTAGCAAAGATTGAACATATTGAGCGACGTTATCAAAAGCCCATCCCCTAACATCAGATACTAAAATCAGGGTTTCTTTTGAATTCATAAATTTATGCTAAATAACTCTAATAATCCAGTTTTTAACTCATATACTGGCATATAATTTAAAAGCTGCTGAGCCAATTCTGTGCTGCCAACAGAAATATTTATACTCCCGGTCTGAGTCGGTAGATATTTTACCCCTTTGACAATAGCAATCTTATTAATTAGTTGAATAAGTTCATTTATAGAGTAGGTACGTCCTGTACAAACATTTAGTATAGGGGCTGAGGTACTCGCAATAGACAAGGCTCTAACACACATATTGGTAACATCTGAAACATGTATAAAATCACGACTTTGATTACCATCACCAAAAACAACCAGCTCCTTACCCTCTTCTACTTTCTGTTTAAATATTGATATTACACCAGAGTAATCAGAACCTCTAAGTTGCCCTTTACCATAAACATTAAAAAGGCGTAAACCACAGGTTTTAAGAGATTTAAGCTCACCAAAAACCTTAGCTTGCAGCTCACAGGCTAATTTATCCGCTGCATAAGGAGAAAGCGGGTTTACCTTACCATTCTCTTGTAAAGGAAAGTCACTTACTGTGCCATAAACGGCAGCAGATGATGCATATACAACGGGTATATTCTGTTTACTTGCCTGAAGAAATATATTAATAGTTCCTGTTAAATTCACTTGATGATTGTGATACCAATTATCAATTGATTCCTGTACATTTGCTATCGCTGCAAGATGGAAGCAACCATCAATATTTCTAAATAGTTTTTCTAAAATATTTTGATCTAAGATATTCCCTTGAACAAATTCAACATTTTTATTAAACGAATTATTGAAATTACCTGTTGAAAGATCATCTAATATTACAACCTGATTGCCTTCTTTTACTAGTAAGTCAACAAGATGTGAGCCGATGAAACCAGCCCCTCCAGTAACTAAATAATTTGACATATGCTATTAGTGCAATTAATTTTTATGATATAATTAAGTGGGTATTTGCTCTATAGCTATATTTATAGAATTATTATTAAGAAAAGCAAATGAAAAAAATTATCATTTTTACAAACACAGATTGGCACTTTTATGCCCATCTTCTACCAATTGCTTTAACTGCTAAAATGCAAGGCTATGAAGTTAAAGTGTTAACAAATATTAGTGAATTCAAAGATAAGATAGAACAGCATGGTTTACAAGTAATCCCAATTTCAATAAAGCGTGGAAGTATCAACCCTTTTACTGATTTACTATTATTAATCAAGTTAATTAGCATATTAAATAAAGAGAAACCAAATATATTGCATAATTTTACTATAAAACCAATTTTTTATGGAAGCATAAGTGCTTTCTTGTGCAATATATGCTCAAAAAAGAAGAGTTTACCGCAAGTTATTAACACTTTTGTTGGTATGGGTTTAATTTTTATAAGTAGCAATTTTTTGCTAAGATTAGTTAGAAGCATTATAGTTAGAATAATATCCATAATAGGATATTATAGAAGTATGTTATTTGTCGTACAAAACGATGATGATTTAGCTTTACTGGTAAAATTAGCTATAGCACCCAAAAATTTAATTGTTAAACAATGCAGCGTTGGTATAGAAACTGAAAAGTTTCCTTTTCTTCTAGAGCCACTAGGTAGTAAAATAGTGGTGGCATTGGTAGCTAGAATGATTATTGATAAAGGTATATATGAATTTATATATGCTGCAAAAATATTAAAACAAAAAGGTATAGATGCTGAGTTTTGGTTAGTTGGTGAACCTGATAAAGATAATAAGCAATCAATAGCACAATCAATATTAGAAGACTATCAAAATCTAGGATATATCAAATATCTTGGTTATCAGAAAAATATAGAAGAAATATGGAAAAAAGCACATATTGCAGTATTACCTTCCTACCGTGAAGGGCTAAGTCGTAGTCTTTTAGAGGCTGGGGCATATGGTAGAGCCATTATTACTACTGATGCCCCAGGTGGTAGAGAATTAATACAAGACCAAATAAACGGATTATTAGTTAAACCGCAAAATACAGAAGATTTAGCAAGAGCTATGGAGCTATTAATCACTATGCCTATACTTAGAAAACACCTGGGTAAAAAAATTCGACAAGATATTTTAGAAAAATATGATTGCCAATTAATATCCGAGAAGATGGTTAATTTCTACGACTATCCCGAATAAGTATTTATAGTAAAACCTGTAATATTAGGTGACAAGAATATAACAATAATTTCTTAAAGGTTAATGATATTTTTTCTATTTATATCACCTAATTCAATAGGTTTAACTATATACCAAACTTACGTCACTACGAAAAGCCTATTTCTTAGCATTACCCACAAATATTTTGTCAGTAAGAGTACCACCATCATTGCGAGGAGCTGCAATGCAGCAATCAAGAGATTAGACATAGGCAAGCCAATCTATTGCCTTGATCCAAAATTAGTAATGACTATTTAACTTGATTATAAAGCATTTGTGCTCTTGCGTAGTTAATTGGTTTATTTCTTGGAATTTCTAAAAAATATTCTAGCTGCCATGCTTGAGTTTTTTTAGCTTGCTTGTTTATAACAATGTCCCAAGGTGGATATACCCTTATTGCTCTCTTACCACCTTGGTTATTATGCGAGACTATATTATATTTATACAGAACAGATTGTGGAAATATAAATTGACCAAATTTATCTCCTTTACGCGTTGTTACAATAAAAAGATCAATTGAATCTGCAATATCATATGGCTGAATTGATCCATTCCCAATTCTCTTCCATAGTGTTACAAATTGACCAATTTTTGTAGGAGTAATCTTAGCAACACGAAATCTAACATTCATAGAATTTAACTTGAACATGTAGACTCCATATGCAATACTTTCACTTTCCATTACTGGTTCAGAACATATAAACTGACATGGATTATATATTAGATCTCTCGATGTAATAAGTTCCGAGTGGATTAAATCATTAGTACTCCAAGGTTTGCTGGTAGGATTACAAATAAGATTATTCACCATAGTACCATAGATTTGTTAAAAGTTGAGAATAGCTAAGTAACCAAAAATAGATTGCTTCGTAGTGCTTCGCTACTTCTTCGATAATAGACGTGGTAATTTGCATAATTATTCCCATAATTAATTTCCATATTTATGGTCATCTCACTCTAACCTACTGCCCTACTCCCTTTCCTCCACTACTAATTCGAAATGCCTCACTTTTATTTTTACCTAGAAGATTATCAAAATCTCTTTTTTTAAACTTAAATTCAGTAATATTCTGTGCTGGACTTTTACTTGTATTAAATCTCGGCTCTTGTTTTTGATCAATAGCTAATAATTCTATAAAATCTTTTTTAATTTTATTCGGTGTTGTCGGATTATTTAAGGTCTTAATCAGTGATTCTATAGACTTGGTATCATTTCTAAGTTCATTACTGCGTGCAGTTGCTGCAACTAGTACATACTCTTTTAATACAGCCTTGTTATCTTTCCCCTCCCAGCGTTCTTTCGTACAAAAAGATAACAATGTGTCAGCTTTTTCTTGATGATTTCGCATAACATCACGATCTTGCCAAGAGTTCTTTTTTTTAGTTTCTTCCGGTGGGGGTGGGGCTATGTGATCTAATAGCTTATTAAAAAAAGTTTTATTCAAATTTTCATTATCATAAACTTCATAAACACTTAGGAGAAATTCTTGTTGTTCAAACGCTTTATTTACCTCTTTACCAAGTCCAAGATTCTTTAAATACTTCGAAGTCTGAAGATAAGCTTTAGTATGTAAGTAAGGTGCATATTTCTTAGCAGCATCAAAGCTGAGAGTAGATATAGGTCCAGTATTTAATGCAACCGTATCTAATGCATTTTCACGTAAATCATCAAAAGTCTTTTCATTAGTTTTTGTGTGTATAAGATTTCCACCAACTTTAGCTAGCATTTTATATACTACATCAATTAAAAATTTCACTAGGGCATTTGGACCTTCAAAATTCTTAGCACTATATATAGCAATATTTGCTGAATCATCCATACCACTACCGAAGGCAAGAGCTAAAACCCTACCTTGCTTTTTTGCTCGGGTAACATTCTGAAAACCATCCAACTCTTCCGTAACATCGACTTTACTGTCATTTTCGGGGAAATAGTCCATAGGAGTATTGTCTCTATACCCCCCATCGACATACTCGACACCATCAATTTCTACAGGTTGAAAAACTAAAGGAAGAGAAGCGGAAGCATGGCAGGCTCTAGCAATTGGAACATCAGGAGTATTTTCAGCACTAAAAATTTGCAAAGTACTATCATCTCGCCTTACTGCAGTAATTAATAAGCCTTTAAATTGCACTGGATCAAGAAGTCTTAAAAGAGCTAAATCTCTAAAAAGAAGTTCACCACCCTTTTGACATTTGTCTGTTAATTCAATGAATTCTTTACCATTAGATTCTATTATAGCTTGAATTTTCATGGATTGTTTTTTAAAATTTTGTTCCTGAAAATCTAAACCTTGAATATTTTCATTTATATCAGCAATCTGCTGACTGTTATTATCATCTTGTTGCTTTAATGTTTCAATCGTATTTAAAAGATCTTGCCTTTTTTTGTCTAACTCTCTCAGTTCTTCTGAAATCCTTTCATGTCTCGCTGTAGCAAGTTCCACAAAATTTTTGCCCTTTAAAAAATTATAAGCAACTTTTCTTATAGTCTTATCTACAAGCTCGTATAATGGAGTGCCATCTTTATTAAGCGGCACCGGACCAATTGAAAATCCTTGAGTCCCAAGTAAATCTTTGAAGTTTGTATTTTTTGAAATAGCTTCATATTCTTTAGGTGGTATACCAAATGCTGTCACTGCAGCAGCTATTGCCCCTGCCGATGATCCTGCAACTTCTTTCACCTTATTAATTACTTCAGAGTCATTCAAAGCCTCTAAAACACCAGAATATCCACCCCCCTTAGCTCCACCACCACTATAAACCACATATTCTAAAGGACTTTGCTGCCTTTCTTGCATTTCTTTTTGTAATTTACTCATAATCTTTACTCAATTATTATAAGATTCTTATATAATTTCACCTTCTAGTATAGTCTTTCCGCTTAGTAAATTTAGCAGAAGACAAGAATACTCCAGTTCCTATGCCTAACAATACTGAAACCGTGAAAATACTGGCAATTATAAAATGTCCCAATACAGCCAAAACTACAGTAGTAATACAGACCATTATCATGAATATAATGCTACTTATTCTACCTTTTTTTGTTACGCTTTCATAAACCTCAATACTTTTAATATCCATCTGATGTCTATGTACTTGCTCTTTTTCTGCCATGGCAATTAGCTTTGTCAATGTTCCTGGATAAATATTTTCATATTCTGCGATTAAATCTACAGGTGGCAAAATATGTGCAAACTTCTTACTATAGAAGCTATTATCCGACTCCTTAGGATTACTAACTTTTAAATATCCTTTGTTCAACCTATTGTTATTAGCAAAAAAACTTTTACTATCTTTCATATTCTTTTCTTATTTCTTGAAATGTTGAATTAATATCTTTTTCTACTCTAATAAAGTATTCAAGTAAATCTGTCTCTGGCTTTTTTCTTACTGTCGTTTGAGATATTTTAAATACACTAAAAAAGCCTATTAGGAAATGTCTTACAAATTCTTTATTCATTTATTCTCATATTAAATTATAAAATTAGCAAGTATGCAAGTTTAAGTATACTAGGTCATAGCAATCCTACATTTTTTATGTCACTACTGTTAAGAGTCCTTCCGAGCGTCTATTAGCGAGGAGTCACGAAAAAGCAGCAACGCGGCAATCTAGGATACGCGAAGCGTTACTCTAAAAAAACAGCTTCGCTGTTTACCTAGATCGCCCCGGCATCTAAAGAGCCTTGCTATGACGATTATAGAAAAATGTAAGATATTATGATACTAGGTTCACAGCACCTAGAGTGATTATAACAAAGCTTTAAGAAAAATGGGAGAAATAATCTTTAGTTTTGATAAAAATTATTTTTTTAACCTCAGTTCAATGTAATAAATTATAGTCAATTCAGGAGGATTTGGTGCTAGGAGCGATGGAGCGACGCCTATATGTAATAGGCGAGCGACGAGTGACGACGTCACCAACTTCTCATCAATTGACTATATATAGTAGGCTCAAGTAATCATCGCCATTAGGGGGGGATGTCACCAAAGTAACTCCTCGCTAATAGCTCTAGGCTATTCTCCCTGTAACTTTTATGTTATACGTAAGGTGAATTACTCATTAAATTGCTCTTTAATAATTCGATTTTCAAGGCTATTTTTTTTATCAAATAGTAACTTTATCTTCTTGTTTTTTACAGATTTAATTAATACTGACTTAATATTATCAAATTCTTGAAAATCTGCAGCTGCATTTACTGGTCTTTTATTACTTTCTAAGATTTCAAACTTTATAGTAGTAGAAAATGGTAGTAACGCACCATGCCAGCGTCTTGGACGGAAAGGACAAATTGGTGTGAGGCATAATACGTTTGACTCAAGTGGCAAAATAGGACCTCCAGCAGATAAATTGTATGCACTACTGCCAGCTGGGGTTGCAACCATTGCCCCATCGGCTACTAATTCACTCATACGCTCAACTTGATCAATTTCGATCTTGAATTTAGCAGCTTGGTTGGTTTTACGAAATATTGATACTTCATTAATAGCTAGGGCAGTGTAGGTTTTATTGTCTATGCTTTCTGCTTGCATTTTTAAAGGGTATAAATGAGAAATTATAGATTCTTGTAAATTATCCATTAACTTTTCAACAATAACTGGATTCATTAAAAACCCAATGTTACCAGAATTAATTCCATAAAAAGAAACATCAAGATGCATATAACGGTGTATCGCATGTAGTAATTCTCCGTCCCCTCCAACTACAACAATTATTTCTGCTTCTTCTACCTTACAAAACTTATAAACTAGTTCAAGCTGTCTAACTAGCTCTAATGATTTTTTAGCACTATTATAAACAATCGCAATTTTATTTAAATTAATTTTAGTTTTTGCCAACATAAATATAATAGATGATTAATTATTAGTGTAACAACACATGAAGCCAGTACATCACTTAAAAAATGTCCTCCCATTAATATACGACTTAGTCCAACTAATGTACCAAAAATCAATGTGATACTATAAATTCTTGAGAAAAATATCAAAGGAGCAACATAAGCAAAACTAGTTAAGCTATACGCCATAGCTGCATGGCCTGATGAAAATGAGCAATTATGTAAACATTCATTAGAGATTGAGAAGGCTCTAGTAAAATTTTTTGTACCATTAAACTCTTTAATCTGCAGCGGACGAGCCCTACCAAAATTTTCTTTAAATATATAATTTACTAGTAGTCCAGGACCTATTGCTGTAGATAAAATTATATAAAAACCCCCTGAAATAATAAGCTTATTAAAAGTTTTGTGCTTAACAATTAAGTAAAGTAGGTATAATAATATTACTATAGTCAGTATAGTAGTTAATATTGGAATAACTTCAAATAATAATTGTACAATATTATTGTTACGATAGATAAATCCATTATTGCTGTCGTAGAATAATTTTGAGAAATCTATATCCAAATTAGGAAATAGTATAGTTAATAATAAAACTATACCAAAGGTGAATATACTAGTATAAACTAAATTAGTATTAATCATAGACTAAAAGCCAAAAATAAGTTATAAAAGTATACTTAAATCCTACATCATATAGAAGTTAATATGTCATTCAACATTAAAAACCATAAAAATGATTTACTATTTTTACCACTTGGTGGTGCAAATGAAATAGGCATAAATGTCAATCTATATCATTATCAAGGAAAATGGTTGATGGTTGACTGCGGTAGCGGTTTTGCCGATGATTATTTACCAGGTGTTGACATGATAATTGCTGATATTAGCTTTATTGAACGCTATAAAAAAGATATAGTAAGTTTAGTTCTAACTCACGCACATGAAGACCATTTGGGAGCAATCCAATATTTGTGGAGTAGCCTAGAATGTCCAATATATGCCACTACCTTTACAGCAAATTTTCTAAAACTTAGATTAGCAGAATATGATTTCGCTAAAACTATAAAAATTCATGAAGTAAAGCCTTCGGCAAAAATAAATCTTACTCCATTCCAACTAGAGATGATACCGCTAACCCACTCAGCTCCAGAAATGCAGGCGATTATGATACGTACAGAAGCTGGCAATATTCTCCATACAGGAGACTGGAAATTTGATAATGATCCGGTACTTGGTAAGAAAGCTGATGAAGCTCTACTAAAATCTTATGGTGATGAAGGGGTTCTAGCTTTAGTCTGTGACTCAACTAATGTATTTAATGAAGGAACTTCTGGTTCAGAAGGAGAAGTGCGTAAAAGTTTAGTAGATATTATAGCAGGTTGCTCTCAGATGGTTGTGGTAACAACTTTTGCCTCAAATTTGGCTCGTCTTGAGACTCTAATTCACGCAGGTCAGATGGCAAAAAGAAAAGTTGTCCTATCGGGAAGAAGTTTGCATAGAATTTTGCTTGCAGCACAGGAAAGTGGTTATATGAAAGATATTGCCCCTTTGATCGATGAACGAGATATAGCAAGATTTAAAAGGCAAGAACTTTTAGTTATTGCTACTGGTTGCCAAGGTGAACCTCTAGCAGCTACTGCAAAAATGGCAAATAATAGTCACCATAGTATAAAGTTAGCTCCTAAAGATACAATTATATTTTCTTCAAAAATTATTCCTGGCAATGAAAAGAAAATTTTCCGTATGTTTAATATTTTTGTGAGGTCAGGAATTGAAGTGGTAACTGAACGAGATCACTTTGTACATGTTTCTGGGCATCCATCAATTGATGAACTCAAACACATGTACTCTCTAATTAGACCTCAGATTTGTGTACCAGTGCATGGTGAGCCGGTACATATACATGAACACGCGAAATTAGCTCGTAAAAATGGTATAAAACATGCTGTTGAAGTCGAAAATGGTAGCTTATTATTACTTGATCCTCATAATCCTCGTATTTTATCCAAGGTAACAACAGGTTATTTGGCTGTTGACGGCAATTATCTTTTACCAGCAGACTCATCAATTTTTAGAACTCGTAGACGTATGCGTGATTCTGGTATAGTAGTGGCAAGTTTGGTAATAAATAAAAATGGTAGCCTTAGTTGCAGACCTATTTTATCTATGCCGGGTCTTCTTGACTCTGACGATGATGCACAGCTAATTAATATGATTAAAGATGATATTACTGAAACGATAGAAATTCAGAGGAAATCAAAAGGTAGCATTCTCAATGAACAGATTGAGAATGCTGTAAGGTCGGCTATTCGTAAGACATTGAAACATGAGATAAATAAATCACCCATTATCATAGTCAATGTGGAAAAAGCTCATTGAAAACTAGTTTATTAATCTAGTTTATTGAATGCAAGTTAACTAAGGAGATATTATATTATGACAACATATAGTTTTACATCTGATGATGCTGCACAAAATATAGATAAAGACTTACAATATGTAGCAGAGGCCTTTGATCCTAAATATGATAAAGATTGTCAAGAAAATCCTCAATCTCGTGAAAAGCAGGTTAGCAAGGATATAGAGCGTGGTGTCTTTTATCTTGAAACCCAAGATGGTAAAGTAGTAAACTTAATAAATCAGTGTAAGTTAGGTAAAGGTCAGGACTATGAGGTAACTTATCAAGATATGTATGATATATTAACAAAAGATTATCATTTATCACAAGCACAAACAAAATATATTTTATATGCAAATCACCAAGGGGGTATAGCTGGCGGTATAGTTGGATTATCTAAGTTGCAACTAAAAGCATTTAATAACTATGGATACGATCCTATGCATGAATGGCTAAGAAATGGTAGTATGTCCAAGATCACTATAGATAAAGATCATAACCTATCATATACCGGCGGACAAAATATCATGTTTGATTGTAGTATGGATGCTTTCTTGCCACAGAGTGACCTTAGAAAGATGATGGGTACGGAATTTAATAGCCAAGATTATATGGTTGTAAATATTACTGCTACGTTAGGAAAAGTAGGAGATCTTGAACCAAAAACGCAAGTAGTAATTGATGTAGCTGGCACTGGTAAGATTGCTGATCGATTTATTAGCGATATACAAACAATCCAAACAAATTGTGAGCAAAAATCCCCTCAAGCAATTATTGATAGTAATAAGGCTTTATCGAAAGAATTATTAACTGTTCCTCTTAATGAAGAGCAATATAAAACAGATATGAAAAAAAGAGTTTCAGAAATCATATCAGATGAAAGAGTGAAGCCGGAAACAATAAGCACATTTAAAAAAGCAAATGGTGCTACAGAGGCTTTAGCTGAGGTGTTGATAGAGCAAATTGATCAAGCAATCGCAACTCAAAAAGATAAAAAAACAGGAAAATTAAGCTCACAATCTATTAATGACATTGCTAAAGAAGTTGCGGAACAGTTAAATAAGTTTATCGATAATCCAAATAAATATACAGTAAAGAAATTTACTAAGCAATTAGTAAATGATCAAGCTGCATCATCGAATACGACAATGCCAAGGAAGAATTTTATTAAAAGAATTTGTGAATATTTAAAAGACAAATGGCATGGATATTCTGATGACAAGAGCAAACTACCATTAGCTGAACAATTGAAGAATGAAGCAAAATTTGTCGGGCAAAAAGCAAAATCTTATATGTCATCTAAAGCACCAACGTTACCACCACATAATGAAAAAACAGAAGGTAAAGGAAGAGGTTAGGAAAATTTTTAATAGACTTCTTGCAGCAGTAAAATTAGACTTGCTGCATAAATCAAAGATAGTTGAGGGATTTTTAGGAGAAACGAAGCCGGCTACCTTCGCGTACACTGCTCGTAAATGAAGAGTTGGTAGACGATAGTATAACTTCAAGAAGAGCTAGGCAGTAGCAAAGTCGAGCAGCGTAGCGTACATTAGTACGTGAGCAGCTTCGATCTTTGGTCGCGGGAACGCCAATTCTTGAAGTTCTACCTGAGTATACACAGACGTACGTGAGGAGGAGCGGAGGCGAGTTTCGACGACAAAATCACCAACTAGATTGACTTATGCAGCAAGTCTATTATGTAAGAAGTCTAATCTTCGCATCAGCTGGTCTAATATATAACGGCTCTATGGAGTTAGAGAAATTGTGCTTCCTTATTAGACCTCTTGCGAAATTCGCTTCTGCTAGGGAATTTGTAGGAGACCCTTCACCTTGAACCGCAGCGTACTCAAATGTACGTGAGGATTCGAGTGCCGGATCGACGCACAAATTACCAGCAGAAGTAGAGTTACGCAAGAGGTCTATTTTATCGGCTATATATTTACATATATGCAGTGCCTTAACTCTAGTAAAACGAGGTAAGATTGTTAAATTTTTTATATCCCTAATCTTGTCGTATATCATCTCTACCCCACTACCTGCACAGACATTAATAGCAGCATTTTCTGTATTTAATAATTCCACAGCTTGGTCATAATTTATCAGTGAAGGAATAGAAGCTTGTTCATTTTGGTCAAAAACTTGGCTATATAATTGCCCTCTATATGCATTGAGAAAAATAAAAATTTTATTATAATTTTTTACTTGCCTGCTGGCTCTCCACCAGGAAAACTCAAAATTAGATATAGTAGTGCCTATTATATCTGTACTTAGCAAAATGCCTTTTGCCACTGATAAGCCTATTCTAATGCCTGTAAAACTACCTGGACCGTTTGTAACGGCTAAATAATCTAGGTCATGATAAGAAAGCTTTGCTATTTTCAGCGCTTCTTCAATCATTGGCACGATAGTTTCAGCTTGCATAGAAGACCTTAATTCCTCAATATAGGCTAGAATAACCTGATCTTCAGAGATTGCAACAGATGCACTATTATTTGCCGTATCAAATGCTAAAATTTTCATTTATAATATATACTGCTATGATTTCAAGTTTTGTAAGTATACTCAATTATAATGACAATGGAAATAAATAGAACAATTTTTAGATTGTACGACATTCGTGGCAGCAGTCTAATAGATATTAATCCAACTATTGCTTATAAAATTGGCTTTTGTTTTACCAAAATGCATATATCAAAGCAAGGAAATGAAATATTTATAGGACGTGATGGTAGATTAAGCTCCCCTGCCCTTTACCATGCGTTGGTTAATGGCATTATTTCAGCTAAGGGGAAGGTTACCTCAATAGGTATTGTACCCTCCCCTGTTTTATATTTTGCTGATAAAATATTTAAGCCACAAGCTAGCATAATGATAACAGGATCCCATAACCACAAAGATGATAATGGCTTTAAGTTGTTATCACAAGGAAAGTCTTTTTTTGACCAACAAATACAAGATTTACTGAATAATATTCTAAGTCAAGATTGGTCCACCAATCTTATTATACCAAAAAATTTTCTAGCACTAAGTAATATACGCAATTTAAATGTTACCGATAAATATCTAGATAGGATTTTGCAAGGAATAACTATATATCCTCAAATAAAAGTCGCATGGGATTCTGCCAATGGTGCGGCTGGAAATATTATTGACTTATTAGCATTAAGATTACCCAACAAAAATATCGTTATAAATTCAGAAATTGATGGTAATTTTCCTAATCACCACCCAGATCCAACTATTCCCAAGAATCTAGAACAACTAATAGAGATAGTTAAGACTGAGGATTGCGATATTGGTATTGCATTCGATGGGGATGGAGATCGTATAGGCATTGTAAGTAAGAAAGGACGAATAATTTTAGGCGACCAAATCCTTGGTATATTGGCAAAAGATGTAATTGAGCAAAATCCAAATGCAACTATTATAATGGATATCAAATCAAGTAGCAGTATATTTAATCAAATTAAGTCCTATGGTGGAAATGTGATAATGTGGAAAACAGGTCATTCCTTTATCAAAGATAAGATGCAAAAAACTAAGGCGTTACTTGGCGGTGAAACTAGTGGTCATATATTTTTTGCTGATAAATATTATGGATATGATGATGCAATTTATGCTGCCCTACGGTTTGTTGATTTACTATCAAGGTCAAAAAAAACTTTGGACGATATGATAGATGAGTTACCTAAATGTTATAGTACCCCTGAAATTAAGATTTCTGTATCAGATAACCTTAAATTTGATATTATTCAGCAAATAAAAGAGGATTTAAACAGTAGAAATATCACTTTTAACGATATTGATGGTATAAGGGTTGACTCACATAATATGCCCAATGAATCTCAAGGATATGCATGGTGGTTACTAAGAGCTTCAAATACTGAAGCTAAAATTATTGCTAAATATGAATCAGATAGTTTGGAAAAACTAAATAGTCTAAAACTAGAGCTTTCATCTTTACTAGCCAAACATGGTTTGAAGCTATAGCTAACCCGAAAATATTTTAGCTATATACCCCAATTTTGGATAAGAATTGACAAACTCTTATCCAAAATTCGCGTTAACCACATATTTTAGCTACTCAATAACACTATGCACTTCATACTTTACGCAAGTTGTCTTGATAAATACGATAAAGGTTTATAATTGTTTGCTCATAATCAATAAGTTCTTGTATAGTCCAATTAAAATTGGTAAAGATGTCGTACGCTTTATTTAGCCCAGTATTAATAGCAGCCACATTCAACATGCCACTAGGCAGTAACTCTCTTATCTTTGCTGCCTGTATCTTTTTATATTCATTGTGATTTGCTGTACCAAATTCTGCTATATCATGCATCTCATTGGTTCGTACCTGCATTTCCACATCACGTCTAGGGTTGCCGACACTCGTAACAATATGCAAGGAACGATAACCATTATCTTTAGGATAATCAATATAATTCTTTTTCTCTGTTGTTTTAACAGAATAGATGCCACAGATAATATCTAACACTTTATAACAATATTCTAGCTTATCAACTATAAATCTAAAAGCAACTAGATCCGTTAATTCGTTAGTCTTTAGTATCATCTTATTTAAGGCAGAACAAGGGTCTTTTAATCTATAATATGTTGTTGCTGCTATATCATGTTCACTTAGCTTAGTACTAATAATATCGGCTATTTTATGTAAATCGTTAGTATCTTGAAATTGCATATTTGATATTCTAGTTAAGTTGTCGTGAATTTATTTCTAAAATAATGTTATGGAGTCTTTGATGCTAACAAATAAAAATAAGCTTGTCAATTGATAGAAAGTTATTTATTGAATAAGTATATAGGCAATTATACCTACTAAGAATAGACTTCTTTCGAAACTCTACTTCTGCTGGTGATTTGGACAATGATGCGGTACTCGAACCCGTAACGGAATTAGAGTATACTCGGTGAACTTCAAGAATTGGCGTCGTCGTGTCTAAAGATATCCGCTGCTCACGTACTAATGTACGCCTAGCAGCTCGACTTTGCTACTGCCTAGCTCTTCTTGAAGTTATACTATCGTCTACCAACTCTTCATTTACGAGCAGTATACGCTGTGGTTCGAGGTGAAGCGTCTCCTTCACACCCTTGCGCACAAGCGAGTTTCGAAAGAGGTCTAGTATAAGATTTTCATCAACTTCACTTCTTTTTTGAAAAGGAAAGTTTTTGGGCTTACTACTAATATCACACAAACCATTTTTACCTAATACTTCATAGCGTTTGTACCACTTGCGTAATGTAAAGCGTGAAATACCATAATGTTCGCATACCTTTCCTGCATGCTCTAACTGTTTATATAACTTAATCCAACTCAAACGCAACTTAATCTTAGCATCCATTACAAATGACCTTGTAAGTCCCTAACTTAACTCCTATTATAACAAGCTGTAGTAATCAAGTTTTTTAATAATTAGATACTATTTTATCTTACATCTTTGTTGTAACAAGGTCTATAAATCACACATTTCATATTATCAAAAGAAAACTAACTTTCAAAAATATCAGAAAGTTTTGATAATCCCATTTCTCTTTCCTTTTTTTCCGATTGAAGTTTTGTTGGTTTTTTGTAAATATTCCTAGTAATACCAGTTTTCCGGTTAGTGATCTTATTAGTCACTACTGGTTTAAAAGAAAACCTAATAGCAACAACTTTACGCCCTTTTTTAATTTCTTCAAATCTTAAACTATGTCATAGTTAGCGTTAATTTCTTTGCAAGCATGAGCAAAGGTTTTTGACTTAAAATGTCCATAAAACAACTAGACTATTAGGATTTACTATTTAAAAAATCTAAGCGATTTAAAGTATCATACAAAGTAGAACCTCTAATGCCAGATTTTCTACAGATAGAAGTTTGGTTTTGCCAATTTTTAAAGTTTATGTTATTACAAATGCACAGCAGTTTGTTTGGTGCTTATAACTTCAATTTTCACGAATCAAATAATATCAAGTCTGAGCATGCTCCTAAGTTACTTACATCACTTGTACAAACAGCCTTTGTATCCTTAATTATATCAGTTAATTTTAAATATCTACAAACCTTAACTAGTACATCCGTAGGCATCTCGAATCCTTCTTCAAAAACACATTTTGTCTGTACTACTTTAGTAATCTGAAAATAAGAATCACTAATACGATTATTTAGTTTTACCAATAAATTATTAATATCACTTGTATTATCAATTTCACTAGCTTTTAGTCCTTGTTTTATATAATGTATAAATAATAAATTTTCTCTCACCTCTTGATATTGTTGCAAAATATTTCTATGTGAAGTATTTAATGACAGTGTTTCATCAACTATAATAGGAATAACACATGCAGATAGTTCGTCAAGTGCTTGTCTATAATCAACAAAATTTTGATTGTTACTACTATTAACTAAATCTAGAACAGATATATTATTATTGTTTTTTATATCAATATTAGCTCCTTTGTTTAGCAAAATCTTAAATATCTCAATATTATCTCTCATTACTGCAATGTGTGACGCAGTATTGCCATTTTTGTCTACTAAATCAATATTAGCTCCTTTGTTTAATAGATGTTGTACTAAATTTCCATAGTACACAGCTATATGTATCAGAGAAGAGGAATAATTAAATGGACCACCTTCATATTTGCATAAAGAATTAACCTCTTGGTGCTGTTTCTCCAATAAAATATCTAATAATTTAGGACAGTCATTATGTATTGCCTTAGATAATAAGAGAGCAGAAAAGTCAACCGCATAAAAATATCCATCCATCTTATCCTTATGTTCTAACAAGTACTCCAGTATTTGATATTGTTCTTCTCTTATTGCAACATCTATTGGATATTCATTATGATATGCAACATTAACATTATCACCATGTTTTATTAGCATCTTTACAATATCAATCTTACCCTTTGTTATCATAACATGTAATAAGGGCGTTGCGTTGCACTCTGCATTTCTTGGGTTAGCATTTTTTTCTTCTAACAAAAATTTTACAATCTCATTGTGATCATTCACTACTGCTGTAACTAATAAATGTGTGAGGTCATCATGAGCTTTGTAATCAAACAACAACTTCACTATATTTAAATGACCATGATATATTGCTGATTCCAACGGTGTTTTTTGCCTGTGATCTTTAGTATTAGGGTTAGCTTGGTGTTGTAACAGAAACTTAACCAGGTTAACATTACCATCAGATGATGCTATGTGTAATTCAGTTCGTCCACTATAATCTATAGCATCAACATCAAGATTAGTAATCTTGGGTAATAACAATTGTACTATTTGAGTATTATCATTTTTTACTGCTTTAAATAATTCTTTTTTAGTTACTGTTTGCAATTTTGTTAATAATAATTTTACTATCTCAGTAAAATTATTAGATATTGCTGTATACAAGAGAGAATTGTGTAAGAACGCAATATTAACATCAGCACCACCATTTAATAATAACTCTACTATTTCATTACTATTTGATTTTACTGCTATATGTAATGAAGTCTCCCCAGAAGTTCTTTTAGCGTTAACATCAGCACCAATATTTAATAATAACTTTACTATTGACTTTTGGTTATTCTGTGTTGCTACATGTAATAGAGTGTTACCTGAAGAATTTTTAGCATTAACATCAATGTAGTACCCTAATAATAATTCTACTATTTCTACATTACCTTGCTTTATTGTTGTATCTAATATACTCCTTACAATATTATGATCAATATTACGTCCTAAACATACATTTAGTGCATGAGTATCATTCTTTTGTATAAGTTTATACAATATTATAGAATCTATAAAGTCATGATTTAAAGATGGTTCTTGCACAGAAGATGCTCTAGAGCTTATACTTACCAGCTCTGACAGTGATGTATCTACAATAGGAATACTAGAAGGTACACTTTTTTGGGTAACAAATTTCTTTGGTACAACAGATCCTCTAGAAGGGGTGCTTATCTGTCTTGAAAATGTTGATGGTATATGCTCTACAGATAATCTATCTACAAATGATTGTTTGAAATCAGAAAATATGTGACTCTCTTGATTTTGGTTGTCAGTTAGATTCTTAAGTAAAGCTAGTTGACATTTTGACAAATCTAAATTTTCTAGATTTTGTTCGTTGTTACTAACAATTTCTATACATTGTGTTTTATCTTCTGCCTGAATTGCATTTAACAACTGTTCTCTTAGAGATGGTTTTTTTTCTCCACTAATAAGACGCTTCAATTTTTTATACATATCTTTCTATATCCTCATTCCTTAGAGACCATTCAAAATCAGGGGCAAAACTAAATTTGAATTAGAAAACTACGCCAAATCATTGGCGTTATATCTTTAAGATGTACTTTAAATTGGTAAATCTTAGTATTGTCAGACATATAAAAGCAATTTATCAGTTACATCAAATACGATAAAATATGTTTCAGGTGTTATAGGTTCATTTTATAATATATTTTTATAAAAAGCTAGGCATATTTTTAGCAAAATTTAGCTTTGCCCCTGATTTTGAATGGTCTCCTAAAAAATGGTCGTTAAAAATAGTGTTTGATTCTTCTGCTCTTATAATGCTATTTGCAAAAGAACTTGGATATGAATCCATAAGGCAGCATATGAAATATGCAATAATCTCAAGTGTAAATATTGCGGAAGTATACAAGTACTGTATTGAAGTACAAAATTTAACAGAAGACGACTGTAGAGACCTGATAAAGCTTTCCGGTATCAAAATTATAGATTTTTGCGAAGAACAAGCATTAATAACCGCAAAAATAATCAAAAAGACAAAACAGTATGGTCTATCCTTAGGAGATAGGGGGTGTATTGCTTTAGCAATGTTTAAAAATTACCCTATACTTACTTGTGATAAGATATGGCAAAAAGTTGACCTTGATATTGAATTCATAATGGCAGTTTAAAAGAATTGCTTGAAACAGTAGAGTATCTTAAGAAAAATAAGATTGGTTTGATGTCTCTTGAAGAAAAGATTGATACCTCTTCTGCTGCTGGAGAACTTGTATTCCATGTATTCGGTGCTATTGCCCATTTTGAGACGACTAATTTCAGAACGCACTAAGGAAGGAATCAATGCTGCACGTTTAAAAGGTAAAACTCCCGGGCGTCCTAACTTAGATAAAGAAAAACTTGATGCAGCATTAAGATTAATTAAAACCGGAATATCCCCTACTAACGCTGCAAAACAATTACAAATGGGGCGGTTTACAATATATCGTGAATTAAAATATACTCAATAGGGCTATCGGTAATGGTTGGATAGATTTTGTAGAAACTCGTTCTCTTTTCATTCTTGTATTGTAGTTGTCACTTTATCGTTTTGATGCTATTATATTTCCTATAAAGTTCTAACTTTTACTATTTTTTGACAACAAAAGTTCCGCCTCCAATCATTATGAGAACTAAATACTAGGACGCACAATGATAGATACAAATCAAATTATAAAAAACAATACTATACTAGAAAGCAAGTTGTCAAAGAAACTCCTTGATAATATTATAGCTCATATTGAATCAGCTAAATCTCATGTGGCAAGTTATACCAATTCGGCATTGGTACTCCTTTAAACGATAAAGTGACAACTACAAAAATAGACCTCTTTCGAAACTCGCTTGTGCTGAGGGATTTGAAGGAGACGCTTCACCTCGAACCGCAGCGTACTCTAATTCTGTTACGGATTCGAGTACCGCATCGGCGTACAAATCACCAGCAGAAGTAGAGTTTCGAAAGAAGTCTAATGAAAAGGGAATGAGTTCCCACAAAATCTATACAACCGTCACCGATAGCCTACTCACAGGCTTCTTGCCGCCTAAAATTTGAGGATAGAGGCTTTTTAAAGATTTATTTAGTTAACTATGACGATGCCAATCGTAGGTTGTATAAAAACTTACTTTTTCATATTTGTTTCTTCATGTATACTATTGATAAAATCATCTGTATATAAATTAGATGCATTCCAATCAGGATACGAAACAGCATGAATTCCATAATATAAATGACGATGATGCACATCACATAATGGCATCATATTATCCTGATGATGATCTATCCAAGCTAAAATAGCTTCACTATCCATAAATGCCTTATACAGTTGAGATTCTGGATGTAAGCGAGCAAGATGAGACCTAAAAAAATTATTAAATTTATTTACATCTATTGCATTAGCCAAAGCCCATTCAATATGAAAATGATGCAATTCCATTTGTCTAGCTTGAAAGGGATTTAGTTTTGAATCTTGTTTTGTATCAAGATTAGATAAAACTTCATTATTAGTACCACAAATAACACAATGAGCATTTTCTTCTATTATTATTTTATCACGTACTTTAATATATTCATGTGTTGCTGTACGTTTTTCATGTTCTGGATAAAAATCCGCTTCTGTAAGTTTTTTAAACCCTCCATGGATTAATATACTTTTTTTTATTGCTTGTTCATGGTTAGAAGATTGATAATTAATATTATTTAACATAATAACTGTTCCTGTATTACAATGATTTTTGTTTATTGATTATAAATAACTTCATAGTATTCCACAATTTTGTGGAAAAGATTGAAGAAATCATGTTGAATAAGTGACTGAGAATCATTAATATCCACTGAGAAAAAATAACCGGAGAGATAATGAATACTCCCACTATATGAAATATTATACATATTTTTGGATTGGCATCCAGCACAAATTAAAACATTTGCAGAATTAATTTGTGCAGTAACAAGAGTTAAAACAATAAAACAACAAATTTTATGTAATTTCATATTTTATCTTTGGGTATGCTAAAAACTTGTTATCAATAATATGATTTATAATCATATATTATGACTAATAGTTGTTTAACATAAAATATTTGTTTGGCTAAGAATTTATGGATAATTTTTTACAAAATTACTCACAAATCCTCAGCTACAACTGCCTAGTAGCCAGATGGTGCACCATCCAACACTAACAATTAGCCCTAAGTTTTAGTTGACATCAAATAAAACATTTGTGTGATTGGATAAAAAATTTTCAAAGCTGTCCACATAGTTTTTATACCTGGAAGAGAAGAGTGTTTTGTATATTTGTATCCACTAAGTCTAGCAATTAATAAAACTACCTCTTTTATACTAGGTTCAATTTTTGGTATTTCTAATTTGTGATACATATATATAGCTTGCCACTCATGTTCTCTAAAACATTTACTTGCTCTGTTATTGTCATCACTCCGACCCATAAAAATTACAACCCTATATTTAAACAATTTACCCAAAAGCTATCTAGTAAGGGTAAACCTACTAAGGTTATTATTGTTGCTATTATGTGTAAATTATTACATATTGTCTTTGGAGTAATTAAAAATAATTCTATCTTTAATCCTATTTTAATCCTTGACTCTTAATACAGTATCAGAACCCACCGTCAAGTTAACTTGAGTTTAACAAAAAATGAGTATTTTGTAAACGATACTATGCTGCTTACAGACCGAAAATTTTGTTAAAATTAGGCGTTTTTCAGTTAATTTGACGGTGTCGTTAAAACTTATATTATATTTTTATATGTTTCTTTGTAAAAAAATATTATAAAAATAGCTAAAATAGCTAGGAAGGTTAAATAATAAGACATCGCTAATCTATCTCCTGTAACCTGATATATCCAAGCACCAATCATAGGGACTGTCCCTCCAAATATTGCTGCACTTATGTTGCATGATAGTGCTACTCCTGTAAAACGAACACTAGTTGGAAATAGTTCTACTAGAATCGTTGGTATTGCACCCATATGAAATGCTACTATTACAGCAAATAAAATTTGTGCTGTAGTTGCAAGATAATAAGATTTAGTATTTATCATGAGAAAAATTGGGTAGGTGAGTATTATAAGTGCTAGGCAACTGAAAAGAATTACAGGTTTGCGTCCTATCTTATCTGAGATGTAGGCAGTAATAGGAAAAGTAATGATCATGGTAACTAAAGTTAAGCTTCCTAATGTTGAGCATTCAGCTTGGCTATATCCAAGGGTTAACATGTAGTTTGGAATGAAAATAGTTGCAGCATAGAAAGGTGCTGTAACATTAATATAAAGACCTATTGCTAACCAAAGTTTTTTCTTATAGTTTAATAGTAGTTCTCGCAAAGGGTATTGTAAGACTAGTCCACAATCTCTTACCTTGGCATATATTGGGGTTTCTGATATGCTATTTCTTATGTACATTCCTATCATACCAACAAAAAAACTACTAATAAAAGGTAATCGCCACCCAAAAGACCATAAATCTTCTTTTGATAACAAGGAACTGAGTAAATAAGCAATTATTATCCCTAACAACATCCCTAAGCATTGACTAATATATACAATACTTCCAATTATACCCCTGTTATTTGCTGGTGCATGTTCTGTAAGGTAAATAACGCAACCACTAAATTCCCCACCTAATGAAAATCCCTGAACTAATCGTACTAGAGTTAAAATTATTGGAGCAACTAAACCAATTGAATTATAACTGGGTAGTAATCCTATTATGGTAGTAGGAACTACCATTGTCAAAATACCTATAACCAAGGAAATACGTCTCCCAAATTTGTCACCAATATTACCAAAAATAATTCCTCCAAGAGGTCTTACCACAAACCCAGCTGCAAATATTGCAAAAGTCAGTATTTCACTAATAGAGCTATCTGGCAAAAATTTTTGTTTGAGTATATAAGCAAACTGAGCATATAAAATAAAATCATACCATTCCAATGCATTGCCAATCATACAGGTCAAAACAATTTTTTTCATAAAAACCTATTTTGTAGACACAGGAATAATACTATTTGGAATGTAATGTAAGAAACCACTATTAATTGCTTTTTCTATAAGTTGAGATTTATTACTGCACCCTAACTTTAATTTGATTATCGCAAAGTATGATTCCACAGTACGTACTGACAGGTTTAATATAGTGGCGATTTCTTTCATGGATTTACCACGTAACAATAAGAATACACATTCTTGTTGTTTTTTGCTTAAAGGAAGAGGAGAATGCTCCTGATTTAAAATATAAATTATAGGTTTATCCTGCGAATTTATAAATTTTTTATCAAATTGATTTAATGCTAGATACCAATTAAACATATTAGTGTTAGATATGTCCATAACTTGACCAAATATTCCAGTGATTTTCCCATCTTCTTGTTGTATGGGGATCTTATGACTCATTAAGGTTTTCCAGCCAGATGAATAATTGCAAATATATAAGCTTAATATCGCTTTAGTAGTATCGATAACTTTCTGATCAAGGGTTATAAATTGCTCAGCTGCTTTTACGGCTTCACAAGGTATGTCAAAATCTGTTAAATCAACGCAGTGGTCTGGACTCTTCCAACCCAGTAGTAGAGCATAATCTTTACTAATAACGGAATACTTAGAATTGATGTCTTTAGCGATAACAAAGCCAGGTACATTTACTATAGAAGCAAATTCAGATTTTAAATCGTTTTGTTTAGTACAAATGATTGATGTATTTTGTACTGAGCTTTTATCTTGGACAGGCTTCAACATAATTTGTTACACGAATATTTTGTTGTTATAATTAGCTGGATACTTAGTTGGACACCTCTACACTATAAACTATTTTTTCAATATTACCATTATATCCTAGTTCTCCTATAATAATCTTGGAGGCTTTACATACCATATTTTCTTTGAAAGAAACTGCTACTCTCTTTGCAGTATCCTGTAATTCAAGCCTTGGTGGGTATTGGTAAAACAACGTCATATGAGGATTATATAACTCCAAAACTCCACTAACGCCATAATTATCGACTTGTTCACGTTGAACATTTGACATATCTTTATAAACATCTTTAGAGCAAGCTAACGGATGCTTGTGGAAAGGGCTAGCTAAATGAACGATTGATGCGTGTAATTCCTGAAGATATTTAGTTTTTTCTGCCCCTAAGTCTATCCACCTATCTGCAGTAGAGTAAATTTTACTAAAATTTAAGGTAAAAGGTTGGAGTTTTAGTCCTTTAATTTTGTTATATATTTGTTGTATATCTTTTGTTTCATATGCTCCGTGATATTAAGGTAACATGCCAATAATTTTTAACATTAGTTAAATGACTTAATATTTTTGCAATATCCTGATTTAGTTTTTCAGCTATTCTTACACATTTTTCTTCTAGTAATATAACAATCCCGTATTCTTTTATATTATTATTCTTTCCTGCTGCTAATGTCCCACTACTATAAGCAAATACAAACCAAACTATAACAAAAAAGAAGAATGACTTTTTAATTACACTCCTAACAGTTGCATGTGACATAGAGCATTTTCCTAATAAATCCTGTACTTGAAATTCCATAATTTATATCTCAAAACCATTTTTTTTATTATCGGATAAATAACTTTATACATAAATAATATGTAAAAAATCAACTTATATCAATACCGTAAAAAATACTGTGGTAATTAACACGTTAGTAAGTTATAATAATATTTTTTCGAATATTAAGTAAAGTAATAAATAGGATTTACTAAAGGATTAAAATAAATATTTATAGCAGCAATCAATCAGCCGAGCTTATCTAGGCTTACAACAGGCTATGCAGACAAACATAACATTAGCAAATAAAGGAAGTAGAACATGAATTACCAAATATTAGCCTTGGTCATTGGAGTATTTAGCCTAATCATTGGACAGATATTATTAATACTACTCTCGGTCAAATGGCTTAATCAAATCAGATCAACCTATAGTGACATCAAGGTTATTTGCAATAATTTTTCTAACGTCTACATCAAAGCACAAGATGAAATAGTAGCTCTATATCAAAAGAGCACAGAGCTAGCTAATAGTACAGTTAAGAAAGAACATCATATATTACATGCTACCTTTCAGTTAGAAGACATAAATGTCAATCTTAAAACACTACTTGACGAGTGTAAAGCATTTGCTAGTTCTAGCAATACTACGCCACAGACCAGGGAACAAAAATAATTCTTCTTGGAATGAAAATTTATGTTAAGTTATTATTTTTTTATTGACTTCCATTACGGATGCTGAGGTTATTATTAGCTCCAGTAATTTGTCTTTTTTGAATCATACGAATATTTTCTATATCAGTGATAGTAACCACAGCAGAACGAAAAATTTTAAACCAAGCATTGGCTTAGCTCGTTTCTTGATAAAGCGGTGTTCTTGTTCAGCTATATTATTCAGATATACTCTTCTGCTTCTACGAACTGAATTACCAAAGAAAAAAAGCAAGAAAAATCCTTTAACTAAAAATGATAAAAAGAATAATCGTAGGTTAGCAGGAGAAAGAGTTGTGAATGAAAACGTTATTGGTATGCTAAAACGGTTCAAAATTATTGCTGACAAATATCGAAATAGACGTAAAAGATTCGGTCTTAGATTTAATTTGATCTCTGACATTTATAATTTTGAACTACGTTAACCAGTTTTAAAAGAGGTCTATTATATATTCTCCATTTATTTTGGGTTTACTTGCAGTATACTCCTATTATTAATAATAGGAGTATAGATTGATAATAATGGATTAATCTTCATTTAGAAATTACCCGCTAGATGGGTCATTTTTCAACGCACATTAATCCATTTACCGGGTCATTATTGCACACTTTTTAGCAATCGTAACCTGACAACTTTTGATTGTAGCATTTAAGCTCTTTATTCTATACAAAAATAATATTGGTTTCATTTAATCTTGTATAGTTTCTCAGTTATTAATTGTGACTTTTAAATTACCATGGTTCTGTGAGGGGAAAACTTTCTTCGCCTGATAAAGGTAACACCAGGTTATTGTAAGAGTCCTCATGATTAATATCAGAACGCTGCTCTATAATAGCTTTTTCCTCTAGTTCTAGTATAAAAGTAGAGGTAAGCCATGTAAAAAAATCTAGTTCTGCTTTTCTAACAAATAATTTTGTTAATACTGATATTGTTAATACTGATATTTGACTAGTAAACTGTTTTTGAGTATCAAGAGACGATCGTTCTAATAATGATCGCAACTTGCAAAAATCTATTGGATTAATGTACGGTTCTGCTAACAATTTTGGGTATTTAATTAAAATCTCTTCAGGTCCTAACCCGCTGTTTTTTAATTCTTGAAATTGGTTTTTATTATACTTGCTATTTACCTCTTCCTTGAAAAGATGATTTATATTTTCATTATTATCCAAGTGTCTTTTTACTGTACTTAATTCTACCGAATTATTGTCTAGTTCTTGCAAAATCAAGTAGCGTAAGTTATAGCTTTCTAAATCTTTCGGATATAGTTTGATATAATCCAACAAACCATTTTCTTTTTGCGATAAATAACTTATATATATTTTATTGAACTCATCAAGCTCGCATGATGAACCTTTATTACACTTAAATACTGCTGCACATTTAGGAATATCTTCTCGGTTATTCTTTAAATGTTTAATTAAAGTATTACAAAAATAACGACTCTGTATGGAATATGGATGATCAATAGCATACTTTACCAAATCATCTATATTGTGTTCTTGGGTTTTAAATAGTAGAGTTTGAAGATGATCCGCAAGTTGCTTATCGTTATTTATTTGAGGTATTTGGCATAATGATAACAAAACTACAAGATTATTTGTTTTTTCAAGATTATTTGTTATATAGTCTTTTAAATCTTTTTTAACAGTAGCACTGTATATTGAATTTGGACGTTCTTTAATATATTCTACTAATTGTTCAGGCGGAACTTCAGACATATTATATATATATTCTTCACTCCAATCTTTAACAATATTATTGTTGATTAAAATTTCTTTAATTGCTTGTTGTATTATTGGTGTAAATTTTCTTGGACTGTATTTTATAAGATATCCTAACCGGCTTGTGAGATTGTCGTCTAGTAGTTTAGAATTGTAAGTTAAGTAATTTATTAGACCTAACCCTTGTTCTTCAAGCCAATAGGCTAATTCTGATTTGTAAATATTACACCATAGGTTTTTTATATATTCCTTTTGGAATTTTTCTATCTTACTATATTCTTGAGCTTTAATTTTTTCTAAATCTTGTAGTGGGGTGTGCTCCTTTAAATAATGTATTAATATACTTTTTTCATTATGTTCTGTAGAGACTCCATTACGTCCTTCAAAAGAACGTTCTAATATACCAGTGATTATTTTAGTAACATACTGTACTTCATTCTGATCTTGTAATGATACTTCAAACTTAGATGATTCATTGTCTGATTCTGGGTACTGTAGTATTTTTATTTTTGAAAGTACATCTAGACTGAATGCACTAAACAATGCTATTTCATCCCAACGTTGCTTGAAAGCATTCATCCCTGTTATAGTAAATTTTAATGTAGTAGCTTTAGTATCGATATTGTATACCACTGATACTGAGGCAGAATGATTATCTAAGACAATATTGTAATTATTTATATATTCTTTTCCAACTATATTAGAATAATATAATTTAGTAGTATAGCCAAAGTCACTTATAGACAATAGTTCTTCATGTATATGTTTCAGTAGATTTGGAGAATCTATATTATCATGCCATTTTGTTGCTTTACTGCTTAAGTCTATTAATACTTGATGAACTAAGGTAAAAACATCTACTAAGGTTGTGCATAACTTTAATACATTTTGTAGCTCTGGCCCACTACTAATCATAGCTATATTAACATTAAATTCCTTTGAGGGAGAGAGATCTGATGAGTTGAATTCTTTTGAACCTTGCAACATTTTTCTTATATGCATCATAATCAATTTCAAATCATCTGAATTAGTATTGACGATCAATTTGTAAGTTTTTGCCACCTCAAACATGTCATGTAGCATTTGCTTAAAATTAGATGCTTGTTGCTTCTTGTCCTGATATATTGAGGATGTTGACATAGATTTTATGCTCAGGTCTAAAACATTCACAAAATCATTCATTTGTTTTGCAAGTATAAGATTCATTATAGAATCCTTAGAATCCTCATATCCTGGCAATAGCTCTTCAATCTCTCCGCTTGTAGACTCAAAGTGTTTATATGTAGCTTCAAATTTACTTGGATCGCGGAAATCAACGACTTTTTCTTTCATTTCTTGGATCAAACTATTAATTTTTTCTATACTGTTAGTATTGTTTTCAACAATATGAGCTAACTTTGACCCTAGATTTTTTAAAAGCTTTCTAGAATTTGTCTCTACCTTATAACTATCAACAAATTCAGTATTACACCATGCTCCAGGAATATCTAGGATTGTTATTTCTTTTACCAGTGTTCCAAGAGCTTGTAAAAAAACTTCTTTATCTTTAGCCAAATCTATACAAAATTTTAGCCAATTCTTCTTATCATTATCGGTTATAAAAAATTCTGCTAATTTAGTTACTTCGTTAAAATAAGCTTTTTGATTAGTAGATAAATTTAATCCTGCACTTTCTAGAATTTTTGCAGTTTCTCGTTGATGGTGAGTTGTGGTTAAGTCTTGTAGCAAAGAACTAGATAATACATCATTATCACCTAATGTTGTGATAATTAGCCCTTGGAATTTTTGATGAATGTTTAAATAGTTTGTTATAAGTTCTTGTTGTTCTATATTTGATGTTTCTGCATTCTTGGTGCTATTATATGTATTAATAGACATAATTAATTCAGCACTGGATAGTGATATCTGTATAAACAATTCTTGAGAGATCAATCCTTTGTTCTTCAATTTATAAGCACTATTAAATATTTCTTGAACCTCGTTAATATTTGCTGATGTTGGGTTACTTAAACAGTCTAGCTTTTCAAGAATTTCTGCGTATGTACCAGCACTTTTTGTAGTGTTATTTTTAAAAATTAATGTCTTCAATAATTGAAATAAGTTAGTTGAAGCTTGTTGTGCAAGGCTCTCATCGGAGCTGTTTGACATTACCACTAGATCACCTAGTTTATTATTATCAGTGTTAATAACATCATCATTAGTAGTGTCAACATGCTTAAACTTATGCGAATATGGGCTTACATGAGGTGATAAAGTAGAAGAAAAGATACCAGGTACTATAATCTTGTCCTCTTGTAGATGCTTGTATGTAAGTGTTTCATATGCTCTTGGTAATTGAACAATAGAGTTATGCTGTGGATCTATAACTAGTTGCTTCCCTACATTCAACTCTTGTACTAGCTCCTTAACCTTAGCGAGATCCTTAATTCTAATTACTGGTATTCCCTTGAAAGCAAATTCTCCTGCTTCATGAGAATTAGGTGAAGCGTCATTTCGTATAATAACAGCCTTAACCTCATTAGCTGAAGAAAGATATGCATCTAAAGCCTCATTTATATTGTTGAAAACTAAAATTTCTTTAGCTTCTTTAATTAATTGACAATTATTGATATCCTGTGTGATTGTGCTACCCTTTAGTATTTTACCACCATCTTCAGCAATTTCTATTAGAAATTCTGGACTTAATGCTGAGGGCTGTTGTAGGGTGCGATCTCCATCAGGTTTTGATCGTACTTGCACTATAGATATTTTGTTATCTTTAGGATCATAAACAAATTCTACATCCACTTCCATACCACTATATTCTTCTTTGACAAACTGTACAAATTTGTACAAATATAATGAAACTGGCGCAGGTAAACTATCAGCATATTTTGTATTATTAGTATTAATTATTGTGTCTAAAGACAGTTTTCCATTGTTAATTTTGGCTTGTAATCGATAATCTTGAGGACTCTTTGTTGGATAGACCATATTGTTTTCAGTAATATAAAAACTGTGTGAAGGACCTTTGCTATTTACAACATATTCTCCATGACCAAAAGCTGCATTAATTGTAGTAGTACTACGACCACTATACGCTACTCCCGAAACAACAATAGATTCATCTTCTTCATGAATCATCAATTGGGCTAATAAAGGTACAAATGGCAATTTTGTAATATCATCACCAGCTTTTAACCGCTGTGATAGAGATTTTTCATCAAAATAACCTGCTATTACATCAGCAATAGGTTGATTTATTTCACTAAAAACAGAGCTAGATATAGAGCTTATGTTTCCACCTGGGTTTGCAAATTCCTCTGAATCTTCGCGCCCTGTACTTCTGAACATTACATAAGAGTTTGGTCCTAAATCTGATATAAAACTATTTAATCCATCCAAATTTATAGTGTTTTCAGAGAAACATTGTTTAATACTGTCCTTAATATCCTGTAGAGTTTGTTTAGCGTTATCGTCTATAGTCTCCTTGTTAGACTGTTTGTTAAAAAATTCAACAAACTTTGACCAGTTTTGTTCAATATCTACGTTATGAGATTTCAAATAATTAAATATTGTATCATGTGAAAATTTCAGAAATTCTGGTATTTGAATTTTTATACCAAAACTGTCATTATTATTAGCTTGTATTAAGAATTCTGGAAGTAATTTCTCTTTTAAATACATTAAGTTAGCAGCTTTGTTTCCATAGATAATAGCTGCTTTCTTCACTTCATTAGGATATTGAGGGATTGTTTTACTTAAAGAAACTTCACTATTTTGGATATCTTTCAATGTTGTTTTAGTCATAAATCACGCCTGTTTCATAAATTTATTACGTTGTTCTTATAAAAATCTTATTAATTAACTAATTATTTGCCATAGACAACCTTATAGATTTTATTTACAAAATAAATAACCGTTTGTAACGGTTATTTTGCTTCTAGTCGGGATTATACTAACTTAAATTTGGATTGCAAGTATTATTTTCTACGATGCCAATAACATTCTAAAATCTGAAGTTTTGACAAAATCCTATAACTAGTTAGAAGAAATGGCAATTATCAGAGGTGCTAAAATCAATTACTTAACCTGAGTTCACTATAAGTGTAGAAGGATTATATAAAGATATAAGGGTTGCGGTGTGTCAATAAGCGTTGAAAAATGACCCACCTAAGAAGTGGGGAAAGTAGTACGTCATTAATCCATTTAACGGGTCATTATTGCACGCTTTTTAACAGCCTTGAATTATTGCAACAAGGCAAAACAACAAGCAGAAAAACTACATCTTGAACAAGAACTAAATCACATTCATCATAAGGAAAAAACTATTAAATTTTGTTATAGAAAAGTTAATTAAGTTTTACTTAGCTATTTAGCCCCGAACTATAACAATAATAGACCTCTTTCGAAACTCGCTTGTGCTGAGGGATTTGAAGGAGACGCTTCACCTCGAACCGCAGCGTACTCTAATTTCGTTACGGATTCGAGTACCGCATCATTGTCCAAATCACCAGCAGAAGTAGAGTTTCGAAGGAGGTCTATTGAATTAGGTGATACAAACTTTGTGTCATACCTGCGAAAGCAGGTATCTGGATTCCCGCTGCGGCTAGGAATAATGACAACTTACAATCGTTATGTTCTTTATCACCCAATCCTATGGGCTCAACTATATTTCCTCAAGGTTATTTAGCTAGCCAGTCATTACTAGAGGTAGTAGGGCTAGTTTCATAATTATTAGCAGTTACTTCTTTGCTTATCGACTTACTCTTCTTTTGACTTTTCTATTTCTTTTTTTAACTGTTTTATTTTTTCAATGGTTAGTTTTGTATATTTAACTATTTTTTCTATTGGCTCATTATCAATTAACATTTCTTTTGCTGTATCTATTTTTTCTTCAATTTTACCCTCAGCTTTGCCTTCAGCTTTACCTTTAGCTTCACCTTTAGCCTCAGCATCTTCAATTTTCTGCAGCTCTACCGCTAGATTATCAAGACGAGCTTTGGTCATTTGCTCATAGGTGTTAAGTTCTGCCTCTGACCAGCTAGCTTGGTCTACTGCCTCAAAGGCTCTTCTAATAATTTCATCTTTACCTATTAAATGTTCTATTTCTGTTAATGTTAATTTACTATCTCCTGCATGCTTAAAAAAATACATCCACTTCTCTTCAATAGTCTTTAGCTCATCTATAGTTTTCTTAAATTTTTCAAGCTCTAAAAAAACAAAGTAAAAATCTTTTAAATCATGGGCATAGCTCTCTGTATCTAAAAGACGATGTTCTGATTTCCAATGTTTTTTATCTTCAAACATCACAAAATCAGCTATAGCTAAAAATATTACTCCTTTTAATTTGGCGTATACTGCCAATTTCTTGTGCTTCTCATCTTCCTCAATTCTCTGCTGAGAATATGCTTTAGCAGCATAAAACTGAGCTCTTTTTTCAAATCCTGGATGCTTGCTTACCTGCATCTCTACTATAAATTGATTACCATGTTGATCTTTACATAACACATCAACAATAGACTTTCTGTAAATTGCAATATCAGGGTCTTGGATAGTTGGTAAAAACGTCACCTCAATTATTTGCTCATTTCCTTCACACTTAAGAACATCGTTTAAAAAATGCACAAGTATATCCTTGTTCTTTTCCGTACCAAAGATTTTACGAAAACAAAAATCATTTTTAGGATCAAGAAACTTTGATAAAAACATATAACATAACCTCTTAATTGTTAGACTTGCTGCATAAATCAAAGATAGTTGAGGGATTTTTAGGAGAAACGAAGCCGAGCACCGCAGCGTACACAGACGTACGTGAGGAGCGGAGGCGAGTTTCGACGACAAAATCACCAACTAGATTGACTTATGCAGTAAGTCTATTACTAAATATCACCATTATTTATCTGATTCATTAGTATTTTTAGCACCATCGATATTATTAACTCCCTCATCTTCTGAAGCCTGCGAGCATATATAGGAACAACGCCCGATGTCCTTATAGAAAGGCAGTGTACTCACTTTCTTGCCGAACAAAATTGCTGCGATATATACCACTCATTTGAGCTAAATCCTCTAATATTATTTTACCATCTTCTCCACTAAAAAGCTTGCAATAAATTGATTTTAATTGCTCTTTTGTTAGAAAGGAGTATACAGCAAATTGAATCTTTTATAGTATCAATCATATTATAAATTAATAGATACCCTTGGGACTAGCCAGAGTGTCAGAAAATGAACAACCAGCCACCTACTTTACTTTAAATTGGGAATTTCTTCATTACATTTTCATATTCTTTATGAGCGTCGGATATTGATAATTTTAGATATATTTCTAAAAACCACCTACTTTCATTCCCTGAATATAGATGTATTAAGACACCCTCTATCTCCTGTTGCTTTAACCATGTGAATAAAAAATATCTTAATTTATGCAGAAAATAGTAAAATTTTTGCTATAAAATTATACTATATCTATTAGTGGCTCTATAAAATAGAGTATACTACAAGGAAATTAATAAAATAGATTACACAGAGGCTTAGTGGATGAAAAAATTTTTAACATTATTCATATTACTAATTATTTATAGTAATATTTTTGCTCAAGAACAAGTGAGTAATTTGATTACTCCTGTTAGTTATTTCGTAAATCATGTGCAACAACTTAAGACTCTTAAGGAAAATTTAAGTAAATATAAGCAAACAAGTATAGTAGGTATCAGTGGAATAGGTAAAACTCAGCTAGTTAGGATGTATAGTTATGAAAATAAAAATAATTACGACCTTATTTGGTTTTTTGATTGCAACCTTGATCTTAACGAACAATTTGTTAAGTTAGCTAAGCAGCTAAATAGTACTAGGCAGACTCATATATCCGAGAATGCTGATTCAGCTAAGAAGGAGGTATTATCATATTTAACTTCTATTAATAATTGGTTGTTAATATTTGATAATCTAAAAGTGAATGAAAATGCAAAAGTGCAAGATTTTGTTGATTGGGAACATAATGGAAATGTGATATTCTGCTCTCAAGATATAGAACTTTTACCTTATGCGATAGAGATGACTTTATTTGATAAGAGGACTATTATAGCTTTAGCTAGTAATTTATTGGATAATAAAGATGACTATACCATGGAATTTTTAATCAAATCTTTTGAAGGGTATCCAATACTTATTGTGCAAGGAGTACAATTACTTAATAAAATCAAAGGATTAGATAAAGAGGAGTATAAAAAGAAAATTTACCAATCAACTGACAAAATAACAACCAATATTAACATGGTCATTAAGGAACTAAAACCTAGTACAGTCCAGTTACTTAACAAAATAGCCTTACTGAACAATCAAAGTTTCTCAAAACAATTACTTACTGCTATCACTGATAATCCTGATACTCTCAATGATGATATATATCAATTATCCAAATTCATGTTAATTAGCAATATTGACTCTAACGAAGATAACCCTGTTTTTGAGATGCATGATATAATTAGTAATAAAATAATGGAGTTAAATGGTGATAAACGTAATAAAATATATTTAGAAAATATTATTATTAAACTTCCCAAATCAAACAATATACATTTCCAATATTCTTGGATGACGGCAAATACTATAGTCGAGAATTTAACTATTCTTTTAAATAATTCTAGAAAATACCATATAGATTTATATTCAATGCTTGATTTGAGAAGTAAATTATCTTCTATATATGTAAATTCTCATAATTTCTATAAAGCAAAACAAATGGTCGATTGGTTTGAGCATAAAGATCAAAAGAAAGAATTTAAGCTACATAAAATGTCTGAATACCAAAAAGAGCGTTATGCTAGGTACTTGCATATCATATCAGTATATAATGCTTTACTGACAAATTATGAAGAAACTATTTCATATAGTACTAGAGCATTAAAAGTTTTAGATCAAATTAATGATGACAACAGTTTCACAAAACTTAGTCTTATTTCAAATATAGCAGGATCTCATGCATCTTTAGGCAATACTGAAATTACTGGACAATATATAAAGCAAATGGATCAACTAGGAGTGAATGAATCGAATATATCGGTTATGTATAATTTAAAAGGCTATTTATCTTTTTTGCACGGCAAATACGATGAAGCTTTAGATTATTATAATAAAATTATTAAACTTGGCATAAAAAATGGCACATCTCCTAATAGTGCATATTTTACTAGTAGTTATTTAAGTAAAGCAGTAATACTAAATTGTCTTGGTAGGTATCAAGAAGCTTATGATCAAATTAGACAATTATATGACATTCAAAAATCTATACAAAAAGGGAGCTATGTGTTTAGCCGTATTTATACACAAATGGCAAAAAGTGAGCTAGGCTTAGGTAAAGTAGATAAAGCATTTAAACACATTAATAAAGCTATGGCAATATTTTCAACAAATGAATATAAAAAAACTCAGACAGCACATTATTTGCAAGATTTAAATTTAGCAAAAAGTTATGTAGTACAAGGAGATATTTTGTTTGCTCAAAATAATATTAAACAAGCAATAGAATCTTACAAGCAAGCTTTTACCATATATCATTACTTATATAAAGACAAAAGCAAGAATATTGCCCAAGTAAGTGATTTGTATAATCATGGATCAAAGGCCGCTTGTAAAAGCAAAGATTTATATAATTATAAATTTTTTGGCAAGCCACAAATTAAGGAATTTGGCATACACCATCCTAACACAGTTGATATGTTTGAATATTGCAAACAATATAACATGGATTTGTGGAGCAAGAACAATTAAACATTAAGGTTCTTACATCTTAAAAACATGTTATAAGTAGTTATAAGAGGGTAACTTGATAGGTGAAAGAGTCTAAGACAAAATTAAGTACCCTCTTATAACATGTTTATTTTTCTTACCTTGAAAATATCGAATCGCTACTCTCAGAATAAAATTATTTTTTGTCATAAATTATTATGTCGTTTTTTTATCAATTCAGGTTAATTAAGTATTTTATATTCTTGTAATAATTTATAACAAGTAATTAACGTAATAATTATAGTAATACCCATGACAATTGCTAATGGTAGAAAAGTGCCATGATAAAAATAACTAATCAATTGTACACATATTGCAGTAACAATAAATCTTCCTGACATTGCTACAGCAGTAATCCTACCCTTAGCATTTGGTATAGTTTCTAACATTAAAGGCCATAAAATATTACAAGGGAATATTATTCCAATAGCAATTAATTGGATCACTATAGTTATTATTAATGGATCATTAATCTTGTACGTCACTAAAATTATAGCAGAAATAATAAATGCACTAAGCATTAAAACACCAAAAAATAAACATTTTTTTTGTCCAAATCTTTTCAAAAAATAACTACTAGAAAAATTGCCAATGCAACATACTGCCGCCATAACTCCTTGATAAAAACCAAATTGTTGAATAGGTACTCCTAGGTCTCGCAAATATTATTAAACCTATAATAATAATTGCTTTTCTACCAAATCTATCTCCTAAATTTCCAACAATCAAGGAAGTAATACAATGTCCTATAAAGTTTACTCCAAGTAATAACTCTACTTCAAAAGTAGAAATATTAAAGATAGTTTGTATTTCTGGAAAACTAGGAACAAATAAATCTATCTCAGCCCCCACTAAAATTTCCATAATTAAAATAGTAATAAATGCATAAAAATAATCTTTGTAAAATTCAGAAACAACTTGTTAATTAGGAGTACCAATTTTCACGCTTGCAGTTATTATTACAAAAAAATTACTTTTAATAAAGTAATTTGTAATACGTTTAACTTACTACCAGTTCAATAAAATTATAGCTACTTTTTCTTAAATTTATACAGTCCGTTTATTTTACAATCAATTAATATTTTCCACCTATAGCTATTTTTTAGATAAACCATTTTCTTTTTTTACCTCTCTTTTCTTCACCCACCTACCCTACCTAAACAACCCACTTAAGGAGCATTCTGCTGCCTATATAAAGCTTGCCAATAAAATAAACTATGTAGTTACAAGTTAGGTTTTAGCATTTGCTTTTAGAATCCCTCTACCCGCACTTGGGCAAACTAGGTAAACCTAGTTTGCCTGCACTCAAAGATTCAGTTTTTTTATTGGTGATTGCTATTACCCAAAAACTTACAGCTTATAGCGGTAATAGCAATGGCAATATAGCTAATCCTATATAAAAGGGTTATGGGAAAAAGTCTTTAAAGAGCTGAACTATATTACACTGGTATTTTCTACGAATAGATTTTTTTGTAGGTCAAATTTCAGGAAATTTGTCTGAGAAGTTACATATGAATTACATATGAAATTTTTAGTAAAGTAAGAAAATCCTGAACCCCTGATAGGGATTGGCGGGGCGTAGTGGACAATTTCAGAACCACGATAGACGTAAAATTATTAGTTATTCAAACACTTACAGTCTATTACTAAAGCTCTGTAACTTGGTATTGTAATTCCACATTCTTACCGCAAAAAGCTATAGAAATTTTGAGTATTTGCTTAACATATTGATACTGCCTTATTTTTACATCATATTGTTTATCTATAATCTGGTTCAATCCTATTTTAGCTACTGAGACTAAATCTTCTGTAGTTTTAGCGATCTTATACTCAATAATAATTGCTTTATCTCCTTTACCAGCTTTGGGGATCATGATCACATCAGCTCTGCCACTTCCTGACTCCTGTTCACTTGCTATTATGTAACTAGGTGCTAACATATTAATTAAACCAAGCATAAAGCCGCTATAAAATAATTCTGCCTTTTTCTCTCCTGTTTGATGAAAACTAGTAGAATTTAGCAACAATTCTTGTAAACGCTCTTTAAATTCCTCTACTTTACCTGTTGGCAATAAACTAATAAACGAATAATATCTAGAGCTATCAATTTTTAACTGGCTAGCAACCCATTGGAGCATCCGTGCCTTATATATGTGCCTTACTTCCCGATTTGGTGCTGACAATTCATATATATTTTCTTCTGAATTTTGAACTGTAGGGTTTAAATATCCACTAAATAATAACAAACTAAATAGTCCTATTGGCTTATTGATGTCAGCAAAACTAATTTGTTTAGTAATAGGTGATATAATACTTTTTCCAGCAGCTAAGTTCTGTAAATCTTCCTGCATCTCATCTGACAATAATGCCTTATCAACTAGCCCCGTTCCTCCACTATCTAGCCAATAATGATCAAGCTTACCTTTGTGTGCTAAACATTGCATTAGTGACCACGGATTGTAAATTACCTCTCCACCAAATGTATAACCATTATACCAATCCTTAATTTGTTCAGTATTAGTGTCGAGCGGTACTTTTGTAAGCAAATCATCTACCTCTGCTTGAGTGAAGCCATAGAACTTAGAGAAATCATCATCAAGTAAAGTATATTCAGTAACATTATTCAAGTCTGAGAACAAGTTAGCTTTAGCAACCCGTAATATGCCAGTTATTACTCCTTTTTCTACACAACTATTACCTTTTAGGCTGCTGCCAAACATCCCGCGAAATAGTTCAAGTACTTGTTCAAATTCTTCTGATTTTTTGCCAAATTTAATATAGGAACTATTGATAGAAGTATCATATTCATCGATCAATATGTAGACTTTTTGGTTAAAATGTTTAAACAGTAGTTCGCTTAAAAAACGTAAACTAGTCTTTATGTCTTCTTGATCAAGATTCCCTGTGAAATATCGGTTTAGCTTCTCCTTTTGTACATCATCTAACAAATTTGCATCTTCTGCTATATAATGCTTTAAATAGCGATGGTTAGAGAACAATCTTATAACCTGTTCTTTTATCCCGTTCTCAATGTCTTGGTAATTACTACCCTTAACATCCTTAAAACTTATAGAAATAACCGGATATTGCCCTTGGCGTTTCATGCTACTTGCTATGTCTGCAATTTTTAAGGACTTTAACTCTCTAGTTTCATCAAAGCCTAAATCTACTGTACCTCCAAGGAATAGTTTGTTATTTATCTTTTGTTCTAGTGGTAAAGGCTTGCCTTTTTCATCTACTTCAATTTCAAAGAACCTCCTAATCATATCAATGTTCAAGCTCTTACCCCAACGTCTTGGTCGAGTGATTAGAATAACCTTACCGCTATCTTCTAATAATTCTTTGATCATTAGACTTTTATCAACAAATACATCACTATTAACTACTAAGTCATAGAATTCATCCGTACCTACTAGCATTTTAGGCAGCTTATTACTCTCCTTAACAGTATCAGCTCCCTTGAGATGTGTATTAGTGTTTGAAAGTTCAACTATCATATTATTCAATTATATTTATATTCTGATACCAAAGTTTTTAGTTAAATTTTAATAAATTATTTTACCGATTAAGTTTAATAAAATGTGGTAATATGCTATTTTGATAAAAATATGATATAGTATAGATAAGTTTGATTCAATATAGAATTATATCTCGTGACAACATCGCCTAATTATCATAATTGTGTTCATTTAAAAAAATATTGGATAACTAATTAAGGTCTTTTTTTAAACTAGGGTTTTAACAGATATTAATTAAAAATCCCAACGGACTTGGTAAAACGTATATTTGCAGCAAAACTGCCTTGCAATCTTTTAGCAGTATAAATCACATTTTAAGTCGTTAAGTAAATTGTTGGTAAATTCTTCAGTTACCAGCTCATAATTGTAAAAATCATGTTCCTTTGCTCTTGTTTTAACCATGATTTACAGCACTCTTCTATACTAAATTCGTCATTAACTACTTTATAACAGTCAATTGCCTTAGCATATTCCCCCTTGTTAAAAAATAGCTGTCCCAGTTTTTCATATATGTTTGGTAAATGGCTATTGGCTTCGATAGCAATTATCTTTTATCTAAATTTTATAAAAATAGATAAATATTATTTAATAACAAAAACACGTTTTTGTTGAATAAGTTTATGGCACACTTCAAGTAACTTACGCATACAAGCAACTATCGCAACTTTCTTAGGTTTAAAATTATTAACAAGCCTATCATATAAATTTTTTAAATATTGGAAACCATTCTTACCAGCTAATACTGCCATGTATAAAGCATCTCTAGGTATTTTCCTGCCTCCTCGAATAAATCTTCGTCCTTGCTTATTAACCACTATCACGAGCATATGGAGCTATACCAACAATTGATGACAATTCATTGCTACTATAATTTTTATCCCCTAATTCAGGTACAAAACTAATTAGTTTTGTAGCTAAACATTTACCAATATACTCGGTGAACTTCAAGAATTGGCATCGTCGTGTCTAAAGATATCCGCTGCTCCGTTACTCATGTACGCTCTGCTGCTCGACTTTGACACTCCTAGCTCTTCTTGAAGTTATACTATCGTCTACCAACTCTTCATTTACGAGCAGTATACCAGGTACAGTCTCTAATATTTTTACCTTCTCTTTTAACTCTTCTGACTCATCTATTGTTTTGTTTAACTTTTTATCAAGCTCAGCTATTTCATTTTGTAAAAATTTAATAGATATCTTTCGAAACTCGCTTATGCTAGGGAATTTGTAGGAGACACGGAACGCAGAACCGCAGCGTACTAAATGTACGTGAGGATTCGAGTACCGGATCGACGCATAAATTACCAGCAGAAGTAGAGCTTCGAAAGATATCTAATGTGTTTTTCTATACTCTCTTTATCAATACCATCAATGCTATGATGTAGTCTTTTCTTTTCATTGCTAAGCATTAATACTAAATCTTCTTGTCTTTGCTGACATCTCTTCAAAGTCTCTGATTCAACTTGATATATATAATTCGCTGAAAGCTGCATCTTATCCGCATAATATGCTAATTTAAATGCGTCCTTCCTATCAGTTTTACACAAATTCACCGATTTACTAAAAGAATTAAAACTATATGTATTGACCTTATGTATTTGTTGGTTATTATTATCCAGCTTTTGACAAATCTCAGCTTCGTATCCTCCAGTAGGTTCACATATTATTAGCTTAATCTCTTGCTCTTTTGCTAATTTAATCATCTCTTCATGACCAGCTGCATCATTGGCAAAACGATGATATTTAGGTTTATCTCTTGTATTATATACACATATATCAAGCCAGTTTTTACTTACGTCTAGACCTATTATTTTATTCATGATATAATCTCCTTCTTCTTATTGTGCAAGGCTGCTCTTTTTAAGACCACCTTCTGCAATTTGTTCAAGGTAAACTACCAAAAAGAGGGTACTTATTCTCTTAGCGACTATTTTAGTCAAGGTCTATTCAAGTCACCCTCTTTAATTACTTATAACACATTCTTAAGATATAAGGTCTATTTAAGTTAAGGAAAGAAGGAATCTAGGATCACGACGCATTCATAGTGAATTAAAGCGTTTATATGGTATCTCATTTTCTACAGCTACTATACATAAAGTGCTTAAAAAACATAATGTAGCTCCGTTGAATTTAAAACGTCATTATCGTAAACAAATTAAACGTTATAGTTCTAAGATTCCAGGAGAAAGGGTGCTGCAAATGGACGTTTGTAAAATCGCTAATAATTTATACCAATATAAAGATCACAAAGAACAGATTTAGACGAATTTTATAGTAGCACTGATCCTAAGGATCAAGAGCTTCAGAGTAAGCTTATGATTTGGGAAGAGTATTATAATAAGCATCGCTTGCATAGTTCTCTGCATGGTAGAACTCCATGGGAGAAATATAAAGAACTCGGACATACTATTCCTTCTATAGAAGAAGTACATAAAAGTTATGATTCTTCAAAAGAAACTTTTGCTATACAGAATTACAAATATGACCAAGAATTTAAATCTGCTATTAAACAAAAAAATATATTAAGTACTAAAAGATAAGTCGTAATTTTATCTGACAATTAGCTTGTAACAAGGTCTATAAATCACACAATAAATGACATAGCTATATCTTTTTTGACTATACCTAATTTTTCTAACATTTACAACTGATGTGAACCGTTTTATTTTTAATTTGATATTTTAGATTTTTCTTGTTCTACTAACAACTTAAGACATTTTTGTATATATTGCTTATAATCATCTTTAGTTTTTAATCCTAATTTAGAGTAACCATTAAGCTTCAAATCTTGATTAGATATTAACTCAGAATGTAAAGATTGAGCTAGTGTGACTTGCAGATCGTAAGGCACATCAGGTAAATTATCAGAATAGTCCTGAGAAACAAGTGGAGTAATACCAGCAAGAGCATCATCTGTACGTGGAATCTCTAAAGACAGTATATCACCAATATCTTCTGCATCAGCATCACGCTTTGTTAACGACGGTAAGTTCCATCTTTTTTGAATAGTTTTTAAAATGCTAGTATGATCAAATGGTATATTTCCTTTAGCTCGACATACTGTACCAGGTTGAATTCTAGGAGAAATTGCAATAGTCGGTACTCGCACTCCAAATCTGTTAAAATGAAAATTAAATTCCGCATTATAACCTATATAATGATCTGGAGGAGTAGCATTATTTGGTGGAGCTACATGATCATAACACCCGCCATGTTCATCATATGTGATGATTAATAAAGTATCATTCCAAATTGGGCTATTACGTAGCGTATAATAAACATCATACATTAATTTTTCTCCTCGAGATACATCAAAAGTACCAGGATGCTGATCATTAGCTGATTTTCCAAAACCTAGATCTGGTTCCAACCATACATAAGATGCTAAAGTCCCATTATTAACAGCTTGTTGAAAATCTTCAAAAACTCCAAAATGATCTAGTGAAGCACTTTTAGTATCAGGATACATGGACCTTGCAAGTGGATAATCAGAATCATACCCGTATATACTCCAACTAATGTTATTCTTTGATAATAATCCAAAAATAGTAGGAGCATTAAGTATAAACTTGGTATTATCTAAATAACCGTTAGTAGTACCAGCACAAGCAAAGTTCCTATTAGGAAAGGTCTGAGATGGAGCAGAAGCAAACCAATGATCAAAAACTACATATTTTGTTGCAAGAGTAGAGATAACTGGTAGAGTTTCAGGGGTAAACATGCCCATAATATTTGCTTCAACTGTTCCAGCTATATGCGAATAGCCATCTACTGCAGATTCTAAGATAGCAACACCAAAATCCTTAACAAAGCCACTATTGTTGATATTTATATTCCTAGTAGAAGATTTACCAAATAATTGTACATTTGTATGCCAATATCCTTCTCCCGGATCAGATCCAGGCATAGTATGCCATTGATTACGGTCAGGAGTAATTTTAAATACATTTACTTTATTACCTTTTGTATCATAGTTAAACTCATTACCAGTTAATCCTTCAAATGCTTGACCACTAGGAGATTTATTTCCTTGATCAGTATAGAGAAAACCTAACATATGATCAAAAGAACGATTTTCCATCATTAAAACTATAATGTGTTTTATTTCATTTAAAAAATTATTACTCATAGTAATCCTATATTGTTTAATTTATATTTCTTACTTAAGATCAAGAATTATTTTGAAAAAATAATAAAATCCTTGTCAATGCCTGTAATAGTAGAGATAAAGGCAAGTCTGACCCACTAGCTAACATTTTTTTGGCTATTTCAATAGTTTTATTTTTTACTCATAGCGTCCTATAACTTTTTAAAGAGAGAGGGGAATAAGCTGTAAAAGGCATAGTGAAGTAGTATAAGGTTGATATTTGGGGAATAATATAATGCCCCAAATATTATTTCAAGAATTAACTTGATGCATAAATAAATTAGTTGTCATTGCGAGCCACAAAGTGGCGTGACGATCCAAATAAACAGCTTGCTGTTTTATTTTTTGCCACTGCAATTTTTGGATTGCCACGTTGCTGCTTTTCGACTTCTTGCAATGACATTTATGCATTTAAAAAACAAACTTTTCTATCATTAGTTATGACTTTTAAACTGCCCTAGTGACAAATACCAAAATAATTAGTTGACAAAAAGTAGAATATGCATAAACCTTAATATCAATCAGTAATATGTAAGCTATCACAGTAGAAAATAACTGTATCTATGACAATCTATACTACTTTGGGAGTAATAAATATACTAAATAATATTAAGAGTTATTATGAGCAATAATTTTTTAAATGAAATAAAACACATTATCGTTTTAATGATGGAAAATCGTTCTTTTGATCATATGTTAGGTTTTCTCTATACTGATCAAGGAAATAAATCTCCTAGTGGTCAAGCATTTGAAGGATTAACTGGTAATGAGTTTAACTATGACACAAAAGGTAATAAGGTAAATGTATTTAAAATTACACCTGATCGTCATCAATGGTATACTATGCCTGGGGCTGATCCAGGAGAAGGATACTTTCATACCAATATGCAATTGTTTAACACAGAATTTCCTCCTCATCCTACTGCTGATACTCCTGTTATTGCTAACAATGGTGGGTTTGTTAAAGATTTTGCTGTTGCGATGTTAGAATATTCATTGGATGGTTATCCATCTATACCTGGAACAGTTGAAGGAAATATTATGGGCATGTTTGCTCCTGAAGCACTACCAGTAATGTCTAGTCTTGCAAGACAATATGTAGTTTTTGATCGTTGGTTTTCTTCTGTTCCATCTCAGACCTTCCCTAATAGAAATTTTGCTTGTGCAGCTACTAGTAACGGTTGTCTAGAGAATACACATGCCCTATTGCACGCTCCTAGTATTTTTGGATTATTGTCAAAGCACAACATTAGTTGGAGTATATATGGGTATGATTCTAATTACCCGTTTGCTAGAGTAATGTATCCTGATACCATAAATGCATCACCAAACCATTTTGGAGTTTTTGAAGATTTTCAGCAAGCTGTGAATAATGGAACCTTAGCATCTTACGTGTGGTTAGAACCAGACTTAGGATTTGGAACAGCGTCTAATAGTCAACATCCTGGTACTTTGGATGTCTCTCGAGGAGAAAAATTAATGTATGATGTTTATTATACGCTACGTAATAGCCCAATTTGGAATGATACTTTATTAATCATCACATATGATGAACATGGCGGGTGTTATGATCATGTATCTCCACTAGATAATGCTACTCCTCCAGATCAATATGTAGGAGATAAAGCAGAGTATAGCTTTGGTTTTAATAGATTCGGGGTACGAGTACCAACTATTGCCATTTCTCCTAGAATTCAACCTGGTACAGTATGTCGAGCTAAAGGAAATATACCATTTGATCATACTAGCATTTTAAAAACTATTCAAAAAAGATGGAACCTACCGTCGTTAACAAAGCGTGATGCTGATGCAGAAGATATTGGTGATATACTGTCTTTAGAGATTCCACGTACAGATGATGCTTTATCTAATGTTAATGTACCAATTATTGAGCAGGACAAATCTAGTAATTTGTCATATGATTTACAAAATGCATTAGCTAAATCTTTACATTCTGAATTAACATCTAATCAAGGCTTGAATCTTGATGATTATTCTAAATTAGGATTAAAAACTAAAGCCGATTATAAGGAGTATATACAAAAATGTCTTAAATTATTAGTAGAACAACAAAAATAATAAAATCTTATATGCCCTAAATTGGATAATCAAATTGAGGAAATTAGCACCAAACAAAATACTACGCATTATGTAATAACATAAACACACTTTGGTGGTAAGCTTCAACCTTAGGGTATAGCATTTGCGATTATTCTGTGTTAAAGTTGCAGTTAGCCGAGTTAAAGAGCTTATATCCTTCACTTGCGTTACAACCCACTACATCCCTCCTCTCAGCTTCACATAATTCGTTACCTCCCTATGTGTGAAATTTGGTTCTACACTGTTGGCTAAACTTTGCGTAGATTGGATTCCCACCAACTGTAATTTACCCGCTTTGCCTAGCACCATCATCTTCTAACTCTTTAATCTGATCGAATTTCATTACTACTCCAAATCAGATATTTATAACAGCATTCTACATCATTGTCTAGTTTCGAAAGAAGTCTAATGAATCATCCACCTAACCCTCATATCCTAAAACTAAACACTTAGTTAAGTCTATCCATTAAAAATTATAAACAAAATTGCTGCTATTAAAATGCAATATAAATATATCTGTATTCAATTCATATTATAACTGACAAAATTCTTAAATTAACGCAAGTTGCCAATTAATTGCTAAGCACAAAGCTGAATTTCATCAAACCTTTGAAGCTAACTTATAGCATTAAAATGTTCAAAATTAGCTATATTTTGAAATATAGCTAATTATAATAAACATTTTAACTACGACTCCTACTTGTAAAACGCTTTAAATAAGAGCTTACCTGTATAATTAATTGGCAACTCGCGTTAAATTAGATATATTTCTAAAAATCACCTACTTTCATTTCCTGAATATGGATGTATTAAAGAGTCCTCTATTTCCTGTTGTTTTAACCATGTGAATAAAAAATATCTTAATTTATGCGGAGAATAGTAGAATTTTTGCTATAAAATTATAGTATATCTATTAGTGGTTCTATTAAAATATAGTATACTAAGCATTTACAATTATTAAAGAATAATTACGGAATAATTATGCAGAAGCTCAGTGTATGAAAAAATTTTTAACATTATTCATATTACTAATTATTTATAGTAATACTTTTGCTCAAGAACAAGTATCTAATTTAATCACCCCAGTTAGTTATTTTGTCAATCATGAACAACAACTTAAGATTATTAAGGACAATTTAAGTAAATATAAACAAACAAGTTTAGTAGGTACTAGCGGAATAGGTAAGACTCAGCTATCCAGGATGTATGGTTATGAGAATAAAAATAATTATGATCTAATTTGGTTTTTTGATTGTAACCTTGATTTGAACGAACAATTTGTTAAGTTAGCCAAACAACTCAATACTATCAAACAAACTAATATATCTGAAGAAGTTGCTTTAGCAAAAAAAGAAGTAATATCATATTTAACTTCTACTAATAAGTGGTTATTGGTGTTTGATAATTTAAAAGTTAATGAAAATAAAAAAGTACAGGATTTAATTGATTGGGAACATAATGGTCATGTTGCGTTTTGTTCGCAAGATAATGAAAAGTTACCTAATATTATAGCAATGACCCTACTTGATAGGCCTACTATTGTAGCTTTAGCTAATAACTTATTAGACAACAAGGATAATAATAGTATCGAATTTTTAACGCAATCTTTTAGTGGTTACCCAATATTGATAGTGCAAGGAACTCAATTGCTTAATAAAATTAAAGGTTTAGATAAAGAGGAATATAAAAAGAAAATTTATCAAGCGACTGATAAAATAGCAACAAATATTAATATGGTTATTCAAGAGTTAAAACCTAGTGCGGTGCAGTTGCTTAATAAAGTAGCTTTATTGAACAATCAAAGTTTTTCAAAACAATTACTTACTGCCATCACTGATAATCCGGATACCCTTAATGACGATATATATCAATTATCTAAATTTATGTTAATTAGTAATATTAATCCTAACGAGGATAACCCTATTTTTGAAATGCATGATGTTGTTAGTAATAAAATAATGGAGAACAATGGCAATAAAAACAATAAAATATTAGAAAATATTATTTCTAAACTCCCTAAACCCAAAGGAATACAGTCGGGACAATTGTGTAGGACGTCAAAGACTATACCTGACAACCTAGAGGTTATTCTACGGAATTCTGAAGAATATAATATTGACATATATGTAATGCTTGATTTAAGAGCCGAGTTGTTTGCTATATATGTAAGGGATCATAATCTATATAAAGCAAAACAAATGATGGATTGGTTTGAACACAAAGATAAGGACGGAGCATTCAAACTGTGGAAGATGTCTGAATATCAAAAATATTGTTATGCTAGATATTTGGGGTTAATAGGAGAGCATAGTATGTTGTCATTAGCAAATTTTGAAATAGCCATTTCTTATCCTACTAAAGCATTAAAGATTTTAGATAGTCTTAATGGTGATTATGCTTTTTTAAAATTTAATCTTAACTCACACATCGCTGTATCTCAAATATCTTTGGGCAATGTACAAACTGCCAAAGAAATCCTTAAGAAAATGGAAGAATTATTTAAACAAGGGCTACAAGAAACTGATATATTTAGAATCTATTATTTAAAGGCACGTTTATTTTTTATCCAAGGCAAATATAATGATGCTTTAGGTTACATAGATAAATATGTTAAGGTATTTATAAAAAGTGGATTAAATATTAATCATCTACACCTTGCTGCACCTTATGTATCTAGGGCAGAGATACTAAGCTATCTTGGCAGATATCAAGAAGCTTATGCTCAAGCTAAGCAATTATATGACATGCATAAACCTATAAAAAGTGAAGACCATAGGACATTTGGTTATATCTACAGGACAATGGCAAGAAGTGAATTAGGGTTAGGTAAGATAGATGAAGCCTTGGATCATATTAACAAAGCTATTACAATATTTTTAACAGATGAACATGGAAATCCTAAGAATACAGAATATTCTCAAGATCTAAATTTAGCGGGAGGCTATGCACTACAAGGAGATATTTTGTTTGCTCAAGATAATATTAAAGAAGCAATAGAATCTTATAAAAGATCTTATGCCATATATCATTGTTTATATAAAGATAACAGTAAAAATATTGTTCAAGTAAGTGATTTGTATAATCATGCAGCAAAAGCAGCTTGTAAAAGCAAAGATTTATATAATTATAAATTTTTTGGCAAGCCACAAATTAATGAGTTTGGCATACACCACCCTAATACAGTTGATATGTTTGAATATTGCAAACAATATGACATGGATTTGTGGAGCAAAAATCATTAAGGATATCTAAGCTGTGTGATTTATATAGGACTAAGGATTAGATTTTAAATAACTTACTAAAGATGGGTTGCTATTTTTAGCCTTACCACAATTACGATTATAAATTTGAAAGAATTATGACAAACAACAAATTAGTTATATATCAAAGAAAAAAATAAGGTTACTTTTTATAATAATAAATTAAATTATTGACACGCTAAGTAACTTATCGTAGCATAATCTTAGAAAACTTGAAGAGTATAATGAAGGCTTTTAAGATATGATGCCATCAATGTTAACAAAATGATAGCAAGAAGAAATGATTGTTTACAGAAGATCGATCAACTTATTGGAGAAAAGATTTATTCTCTAAGACTTGCTAAAGGGGTGTCACGACAACAACTAGCGGATATACTAGAAGTAACGGGGCAGCAGTTATAAAAATACGAAAGAGGCATTAATAGAATATCAATAGGTAGACTAGTTCTTATTGCTAAAGCACTAGATAAAAATATAGAGTATTTTTATAAAGATTTAGAAGATGCTGATACTGTACAGCCAGTATTTGTTGAAAATCAGCATATGTACATAGAGGTTTCAAAGAATTTTATGAAAATTCGTAGTTCAGAGCAGCAGCAAGCGGTTAATGTATTGATACGATCTTTAATTACTAAAGAAGTTGAAACATCATAAATTTATAATAGACTTGCTGCATAAATCAAAGATAGTTGAGGGATTTTTAGGAGAAACGAAGCCGGCTACCTTCGCGTACACAGACGTACGTGAGGAGCGGAGGCGAGTTTCGACGACAAAATCACCAACTAGATTGACTTATGCAGTAAGTCTAATTAGTAATAGTGCTTGAAAAACAAGATATGGTATAAGAGAAAGCGATAAACAGACACAAGATTTACAACAACTAAGTATTTTTATAAAATTAGGCAGTGTAAAGGCATGGTTAGCTGCGTAACATCAGTTAATAATTTATTTCTGAGTATACCACTTTGGAATAGAACGATTTGTCCATTTTGGTTTTATTATATCGTTATTCCATTTTACAGTTAAGTATTGCTGATATGCTTTAAAAATATTAGAGTGATTAGAAAAATCAATTTGTAAATAGTCTGATTTAGTGCAATTGACGAATGGTGTCATATTATTATCGTCGATTAAATGCGAAGAATATTTAAGTAAGTTGCTGATTAATTGTTGAGTTTTATGTTTCTTATGATAACGATGTGTATATTCATGACAAAGAGCTATAAGATGTTCAGAAAGCCAAAACCAGTTATTTCTATTTGAAGATGCCCAAATAGTACAAGGGTGTTTCAAATGGGTAGGTTTATAAATATCAGGATATACAATTTGACTATTGCAGAAAATAGCAGTACTAAGTAATTGAGCAGACTCAACTATCATTTTTAGGACTCGTTTATTATCAAGTGCCTGTGCTGATAATATTGGACAAATATTAGTAATAAAAATGTTCATATATGTGTGATTTATAGACCTTGTTACAACAGAAACGTAAGATAAAATAGTATCTAATTATTAAAAAACTTGATTACTACAGCTTGTTATAATAGGAATTAAGTTAGGGACTTACAAGGTCATTTGTAATGGATGCTAAGATTAAGTTGCGTTTGAGTTGGATTAAGTTATATAAACAGTTAGAGCATGCAGGAAAGGTATGCGAACATTATGGTATTTCACGCTTTACATTACGCAAGTGGTACAAACGCTATGAAGTATTAGGTAAAAATGGTTTGTGTGATATTAGTAGTAAGCCCAAAAACTTTCCTTTTCAAAAAAGAAGTGAAGTTGATGAAAATCTTATACTAGACCTCTTTCGAAACTCGCTTATGCGCAAGGGTGTGAAGGAGACGCTTCACCTCGAACCGCAGCGTACTCTAATTCCGTTACGGATTCGAGTACCGCATCATTGTTCAAATCACCAGTAGAAGTAGAGTTTCGAAAGAAGTCTAATAATGATATGCCTTTTATGTTATACGAATATCTTAATGATTTTAATTGGACTATGCTTGAACTAATGGCTTATGAGCAGGAAATTGAAATTCTTTGGCATAGTTTGCAAAATAACTTGTGTGAGATACGAGAACAATTTATAGGGGAATAAAAATATAAAATTAACTTTTATATTTAGTAACATATTTTATTATGCTAACTCCTATGTAAAATAAAGGAGTACTACATATTGTGAAGAAAAGTTTAAATGAATAGCTGTTCACTATAAGTGACCACATACGATCTATTGGTAGCACTCCAAATATACTCATGAAGCTAATAACAATACAAGTATCTACAAATAGCGAAATTGCTGTACTGCCATTGTTCCTAAGCCATAGCCATCTAGCATGAGTAACTTTACGTATCCATAAATAAATTGTAATATCAATGAGTTGAGCAGTGTAACAGGCAATAATTGAACCTATGAAAGCAATACTATATAACCCAAAAACCTTATGAAAAGTTATATTATCGATTTTAGACCATTCTGTGGCATTTAACCTATCCATTATTGCTATAATTAATACAACAATTATATTCATAGCTAGTGCAAGTTTAACACAGAAATTAGCTTTGATTTTCCCATAAAATTCAGCAATTAAATCAGTAAGTAAAAATGTTAATGGGTATGTTATTGCACCTACAGAAAGTTCAAAAGTATAAAAAGGTAATATTGGTAAGAAAACAAACTTTTGATATATTAAATTACCTGTTACAATGAGAATTGCAAATAATACGCATATAGTAATATAAATTTTTTCATCTATGGTCATGTTTTTGGAATCATAAATTATGAATATTTTGGGTAAAAACTATATTAAAATAAATAAGTCTACCTAGAATTCAACTTATAAAATTATTTATATATGGTAAAGCTTGTTATATTACATCATCATCCACCACGGTTTCACCATATAATTAATATTGTGACATTAATACAAAAATTTTACTTTTCTTGTATGTAGAATAATACAATTATTCTTTACTAAAATGCACCAATATCTATATTAACTCTAAATTAAATTTTTTTAAAGGTTACAATTGTGCTCAAGAAAATTAAGGTACTTTGCATGGCTACTCTGATGGTTATAACACCAACTTTAACAATGGCAATTAGTGGTGAGGTTAGAAAAATTACTCCACCAAAATTAGACACTGCATATTTGGGACAAAAAATACTTTGTTATCGTCCAATGAGACATGGTTCTCCTAAAATGAGTGTAGAGGAAAAAGATAGTAAAATAATCGCTAATAACTATGGGCATGGTGGTAGTGGCTGGACTCTTGGACCTGGTTCTGCTGAGTACGTTAATAACTTACTTATAAACTCAAAATATGCAACTGATCTTACAAAAGATACGCCAATTACCATTATTGGAGCAGGCGTCTTGGGATTGTTTACAGCTTATGATTTAGAACAAAAAGGTTTTAAGAATATTACGATTGTTGCAGAAAAATTTGATGGACTGGCTTCTAATAATGCGGGTGGCTTACTTGCTCCAGTATCTATGGATAATGATCAAGAAATACAGACAATTCTTCAGAAAATAGAAATTGATGCTTATAAATTTTATGCATCAATCGCTAAGAAACAGCATCCACACTTTAAGGAAGGAGCTATCATTGTTCCAACTTATTTTAGAACTCGGGAAGAATCTGGTTTAGAGCCTTATGTTGGTAAGGTCATGAAACCAGCAAAAGATGTGACAGTTGACTTTGATAATGGTACGACAAGGAAGATGATTGTATATGATGACGGTATTTTTATGGATACAGGCATACTTATGGCAGAACTTAACGAATATTTAAGAAGTAAAAATATTAAGTTTGTACAGAAAAAAGTTAACTCATTTGCTGAACTTGATGGAAAATTTATCTTCAATTGTACTGGACTTGGTGCTAGTAAGCTTAATAATGATGAAAAATTGGTGTCAGTCCAAGGTCACTTGATTATGCTTAAAGATCAAAATCCTAAAGATATACAATATATGATTTTGACTCGTTGGGATGAAGGCAAAACTAAGTCTGGACAGAAAATAGAGCGTGATTTTTATATTTTCCCAAAACATATGCCAAATACTGGTGTTAATGATTTAGGAGTCATTGGTGGTACTTTTATTGAAGGTGCAACACCTGCAACACCTAATGACGAGGAATTTGGTATTATACTACAAAATGCTAAAGAATTTTATGGGATTAAACAAGTCCCATAATTAGGGTCATTTAAAAGTTGTAACTAATGATAGAAAAGTTTGTTTTTTAAAATAGACCTCCTTCGAAACTGGTTAACGTAATTTAAAATTATTGCTGACAAATATCGAAATAGACGTAAAAGATTCGGTCTTAGATTTAATTTGATCTCTGGCATTTATAATTTTGAACTACGTTAACCGGTTTCGAAAGAGCAATTATCTTTTATCTAAATTTTATAAAAATAGATAAATATTATTTAATAACAAAAACGTGTTTTTGTTGAATAAGTTTATGGCACACTTCAAGTAACTTACGCATACAAGCAACTATCGCAACTTTCTTAGGTTTAAAATTATTAACAAGCCTATCATATAAAATTTTTAAATATTGGAAACCATTCTTACCAGCTAATACTGCCATGTATAAAGCATCTCTAGGTATTTTCCTGCCTCCTCGAATAAATCTTCGTCCTTGCTTATTACCACTATCACGAGCATATGGAGCTATACCAACAATTGATGACAATTCATTGCTACTATAATTTTTATCCCCTAATTCAGGTACAAAACTAATTAGTTTTGTAGCTAAACATTTACCAATATACTCGGTGAACTTCAAGAATTGGCATCGTCGTGTCTAAAGATCTCCGCTGCTCCGTTACTCATGTACGCTCTGCTGCTCGACTTTGACACTCCTAGCTCTTCTTGAAGTTATACTATCGTCTACCAACTCTTCATTTACGAGCAGTATACCAGGTACAGTCTCTAATATTTTTACCTTCTCTTTCAACTCTTCTGATTCATCTATTACCTCATCTAATTTTTTATCAAGCTCAGTTATTTCATTCTGTAAAAATTTAATGAGTTTTTCTATACTCTCTTTATCAATGCCATCAATACTATGATGTAGCCTCTTCTTTTCATTGCTAAGCATTAATACTAAATCTTCTCGTCTTTGCTGACATCTCTTCAAAGTCTCTGATTCAACTTGATATATATAATTCGCTGAAAGTTGCATCTTATCCGCATAATATGCTAATTTAAATGCATCCTTCCTATCAGTTTTACACAAATTCACCGATTTACTAAAAGAATTAAAACTATATGTATTGACCTTATGTATTTGTTGGTTATTATTATCCAGCTTTTGACAAATCTCAGCTTCGTATCCTCCAGTAGGTTCACATATTATTAGCTTAATCTCTTGCTCTTTTGCTAATTTAATCATCTCTTCATGACCAGCTGCATCATTGGCAAAACGATGATATTTAGGTTTATCTCTTGTATTATATACACATATATCAAGCCAGTTTTTACTTACGTCTAGACCTATTATTTTATTCATGATATAATCTCCTTCTTCTTATTGTGCAAGGCTGCTCTTTTTAAGACCACCTTCTGCAATTTGTTCAAGGTAAACTACCAAAAAGAGGGTACTTATTCTCTTAGCGACTATTTTAGTCAAGGTCTATTCAAGTCACCCTCTTTAATTACTTATAACACATTCTTAAGATATTAAGATATAAGGTCTAATGTTATTGACACTACTTCATAGTAGGCAGTAGACGGGTAGCAGCACCAAATCCAATTTCACCCAAAGTCCTGCCCCCATTCCTACATATGGCGCAACTGCCAATGCTAAGGCTGTTCCTGGATTTTCTTCAATGAATTTTTTGGCTCTTGCGTCATTGCGAGGAGCTACTTTAGTAGCGACGAAGCAATCCAGAGAAGTGATTAAAAATGGATTGCTTCGTTGGCTTACGCCTCCTCGCAATGACGTTTGTGAATTTGTATGAGTAAGATTTAACATAGCAACTAATTTTCTGAACTTGCTATAATATACACCATAAAATCACTAGCACTAAGTATTCAGAATGAAAAAATATAATAATTTAGAGGAAATTATTTTTAATCATCTTACTACAATCACCCATCTTCTTTATCGATATTGCTTTCTATTAGCTCTTCCGTTAATTTACGGTAAAAACCACGCTCCTCTGCTTCTTTCTGATACCACTCCAGATATTCTCGTGTATTAATCTCTATTTGTGCAATGACTCTTTTAGCCAAAGATTGTAGCTCTTCTTCATAGCCATTATCTAATAGTTCTAATATAGCTTGATCCTTTTCTTCGTCAGTTATTGAATCCATTTCTAAAATGTCATCTTTTAATATACTTACATCTGAGCTAATATAACCACCTTTTATGGGTGGTAATACATCTTCAACAGCCCAATTCAAAATATCAATAGTCTCTTTTATATCTTGAGCAGTTAAATGACCATTAGCCCATTTGTTACAAACCTTTATAGCTATTTGCTGGCATTCTTTTGGTAGTAAATCTTGCATTTTTTTTCTCTATTTTGTATTTTTGGTATTCCTAAACTTGAATGACTTATGGTTTTTTCCAGCAGCTTGATAATTTTATACTCATAGGTCTTATTGGTAAGGGTTTCCCTTCTTTTATTGCCTCTTGACGTTCCTTGGTTATTGCATTCCAACGTTTGTCACCCTCGTTACATCTTTTTATATGATCAAATTGATCTAAATAAGCATCAATTTTTTTATCAGATCCAACGATTTCATCAGCATCTGTATGTAAATATGCAATTAAATATGGTACATCTTCTGGAAGAATTGTATAACCAGGGCCAATTTGAATATAATAAATTACATATAGTCCTAAACTACGTCTATCATTTTCAGGATAATCAGGATAACATGTATTAAATTCATCTATATAAGCACGATGAAAATATAATTCTAATGCCTGACCAATATCAGAGAGATTCCATAGATGAAAATGATATTGTTGATAATTCTTAAGTATAATTTCTAAAAACTCACCTACATTCTCTGTAACAATATCTTCTACTACTCTAAATTGCTCTGAATCAAAACAATAAATATCTATATAAGATTGGAGATAATTACGTGAAATAAGCAAGACATCTTTATCTATATCTTCATACCATAATTTATTAACCATAATTTTACTCTTTAAATGTAATTTTTTCATAAGTATTTGCTTTTGTAGATCTACCATCAATTTCTAATTTTGGATGACCTGAGTCACCAAGTTCACGGAATATTACCCTAGTCCCATCAGGCAATTCAATAGGCAATTGAGATGGTTCTTGCCCTGTTAGTTTTGTTGTAAACATATCCCGTGCGGCTTGTTTACCTCCCGGCAACTCTGTATCCACATGTAATGCCCCTGTTTTTTTATGTGGATAAATATTTCCAGGGTTTTTACCATATGTTTCAACTCCATCCAGTAATTTTAACTGCTTGGCACTTATATTAGATTTCTGCGACATCCATGGTTCAACTTCAGATATTTTTTCGGCTGCCGAAAATTTAGGTATCTCGACTGTTTGTTTGGTAAGAGCATTTTCTACAATCTCAGGGACTATTTTACCAAAGTCACCCATTTTAAGTATCTTTGCACCTTTGACCGCAATACTCCTTAATTTACCAACAGTGAATAATATTGAACCATCGGCAATATCATCTCCTAGTACTCGCATACCATGTGGTAGTTTTTTATATTCTGCAACTAATCCATCAATTTTCTCTTGATCTAATATTATTTTAGCCCCTTTAGTAATAGCAGAATGAGCCGTATTAATCACACTACCTACAACAAAACCTATTGCCTCAAGTGCATATTTACCATCGGGTATTTTACTAATGGCAAAAATAACATTCTCCCCTAAATATTCATATGTTTCACCCATTAGGGAGTAATAGATTGATTGGGGATTTAAAAAATGTGCAGAACCTATGTTACGCAAATCTATACAATCATCATAGATATTCCTAAAAATATCGGTAAAAGTTTTGGGTTGCCCAATCAGAACCACCAGCAGTAGTGCTAGAGCTAGGTACTTGTTGGAAGGGCAAGATAGCTTTTAATAATGCAGCAGTGTCCGGGGATAATTTTAGTTCTTTAGATTCAGGTTTTGCAAGGAATAACATCAAATAATCAAATGGCTTATCATCGACAATTGTTGTTGCTTTTGGCTCATCTTCTTTGTTCTGACCAGCTCCTGAGACTGGTTTACCATCTACTTTGCTTGATTTTATACTATTTTCACCTCCTGAAATAAATTTAGGATGATGGGCGGTTTTATCTTCAGGGTAATTGCTATGTTGGTCAGCATGATTTCTACCGTTGACTTTCTCAACGCTACTTTGCAATCTAGCATCTAGCATTAATTGCGTTTCTAACAAGGCACTGACTAGATTATTATGCACTTTTGCAGCAAAAACTGGACTTTTGTAAATATAGTTTTTGTTGACGTAAGCTGCAAATTCCTCAAAACTTTTTACAGGACGACCTTCTTTCTCGGCAGCACTCTGTTCCTTGTGATATAGCACTTGATAAATATGTAAAAGTGTTTGAAGAGCCGCTTTATTGCTACTACCATCGCTATCCGCCTGTGCTACTTGTTGCTGCAAGTTTTGTTGGAAAATCAGATGATGTTTCTCTTCCTCATCACCGTCAGCTGCTTTTTCTTCTAGTTTTTGCTTGGTGTCAGCATATTTCTCATTAAATTTCCGAACCTCCTCACTACTTAGTTTTAAGCCAAGATGCCAGTCAAAACCTTTATCGAGGTTATCGGCTAACTGGTCAGGATTTACCTTAGCTCCAAAGATATTGGCTGCCTTTGCCCCACTTGTTATTACATCCTTAGCAGCTTGTTTAGCAGTATCTGCTATATCAAAGAAATAATCACGAATCATTTCCGGTAAAGTTTGTCCACATACCGTTCTTGTTAATGTCTTAATATTTGGAGGACGCTTTGATTCTTCCTTTGAGCCAAGTAAGGTTTTTAGCATATCGGCATGCAGCACACTATCAAAACTAGCTTGTTGTTCTTTGGTAACTTGTGCTTGTTGTGATATATCACGGTTTAGCTGATCACCCTTGATTTCACCGCTAGTAATTTTCCCCTGACCTATTGTACCAGCTACTTCACGACGGTGGTCTTTAAACTCAACTTTTACGGGGGTATGAGAAAAAGATATATCTTTTTTACCTTGGTCAGTTTGATTAACTTGGAAGCTTGCCCCAATGCCTAGGGTTACGCCTTCGTCATAATCATGGATAGTTTTAACCAATATCCTACCACAATTGACACTTAAATTACCTTTATCAGTCAACTTGCCGTTCTTATCTTCTTCAGCGTTGGCAATCAGTCCCCCAGCAATTTCTAAGGTTTCTTTGACGATGATGTTTACTAGCTGTGAGCCGATAATGCGTGCTACTTGATTAGTCCAAGCTTTGTCCTTAAAACCATCTTCTACCCCACCGCCAAATCCTGTTATGCCATATTTTTGGTCAAAACCAACATGTAGATTAGCTCCGCTTAGCTTTTGTGATATTATATCTTGTACTGATTCGAGAATTAAATTATTAGCTTGGATATCGACATTTGTTCCTTCTAGACTCACGCCTTTAAATTTACCATCACCTGACAAAGTGATTTTTAAATTACCACTGGCTTTGATATAATTAGCATGGTGGATAGTACTACTTGACTCGACACTTCGTGTAGATGCTGCTAAATTACTATTTATTGCATTATTTAAATCAATCTCAATATTAACAGAGCTAAAATCATATTGATAATCACATTGATCTCTACTGGTTTCAAAGGTAAAATTAGCTGCAGTAAAATCGACATCTCTTGCTGTCATCTGTACGCCTTGAAAGCGAATATCATTGGTAACATGAGCCATGATTACTTCACCGCTAATAGTGTTATCTACAGCTATACTAGTAGAGGACATTTGTTCTAGCTGACTTGCCTCTAAATAGGCGTATAGCCCCCCAGTTACTGCGTTAGTTGGTAAAGCAGCTAATGATTTGTAGATGTCATAGGGTTTAAACGCCCGATCAAGCTGATCTATGATATGCGATCCTTTTTTGTTAACCAACATCTTGATTTTATCTAACGAGTTGGTCACATTGAGATTGCAAACTACTACTTTGTCCGGAAATATTACTATCAGTTACATAAACATTATCACCTCTATAGGCTTGAGCAGTTGCCCGCATGCTAGATTCATCTACTCTAATATCTCTAGCACTAGTAACCTCTAATATTGTTGATTGCATCCGTGAAGCTATTAGCATAACATCACTACTTTCACTGATGATCACAGTTTTAGATGTATTAACATTACTCCTAGCTTGAATGTAATGACCTACTGTTTGGGCTAAAAATTGAATAGCATTAATGATAGTATCATGTATATAAGATTCTGTCTTAGCATAAGTAACAAGACTATAAGCATCAAGAGTAGCACTAATGTCAAGACTTCCTGCAATAGATAAAAGTTTAATTTGTTTAGCTGTTAGCGAGCCTCTAGCTGATAACACACCAAATAGGGTATATAATTCAATGTCACCATCAACAATTCTAATATTGCCATGAAAGCTTAAACCTTGACCAGCTCGGATAGTTAAAAAATCTTGCATAGCACAATTAACACTAGCAAAAATTTGACTAGTAGTTAAAGCCCTGTCCATTGATTGAACCAAACTAATTTTCCCAGTAGCTTTTTCAATAACTATATTATGGTCAAAACCAGCAAAGAAACCATCAATGCTAATATTACTTAAGTACTTAACATTAATCTGAATTAAATTGTATCGCCGATCAATGGGCTGGCAAATAACCTGACCAAGTTTTACACTACCGCTGACATTAAAGCTGTTTAGCTTGGCTAAAATAGCTTCTATATCGACTTTTTTATTACCAGCATTCTGAATATGTAAACCAAAATAGCCGTCTCTCTCAGCATTAATATTATCTCGCTGAGCATCAAGGTTAAGATTTAGTTTGATAATTTTTCCTTGATAATTATCAAAAATAGTTATATGGCATCTACCTTCACTATCTAGATCAAATAAGTCCGTAGGTCCTTGGAAATTAGCTTTTATATTACCTATTAGCCATAGACTATCAATTTTGGTGGGTTTGGCTGAATGTTTACCAAAAAATACCTCCCCTTTAGCTGTTTGATATTTTAAATGTCCTATTCTTGATTCATCAAGGTTCAATTGCAGGCAATTAATGATTTCCACTTGCTCCGCTATTAAACTGCCTGGAATATCTATATTGCTTGCTCCTTTAATAAGGATCTTATCAAATTTAACGATACCATATGGCATTTGAATCTTTTTCTCAATTGCTTGGCTTACATCAATATTTAGGTCTAAACCTTGAAATCTACCGTCACCATCAGTAGTAAATTCAATGAACGAACAAACATCAATATAAACCTTGCCTATTGGTGAGATAAATGATCCAATATTAGCTATTTCTGATTTAACAATAAATTCAGTACTTAGATTCTGAAAATTAGATAATACTTCTATTTCTTCAGCAATTAATTTGCAAATCCCGCTACCAGATTTAACGTTTCTAAGCGATAAGGACTTTACACCTTCGCAAGAGAAGTTAGTTATAATCGCAACATTTTCTAAACAAACTCTTAGTGGCTTAATATTCTCTGCTATAATTAAAGTGCCGATGACCGCTCTTGTATTATCAGTACCTTGTATTATATCATCATTACCTTTTATTATTAGTTCGGTATTTAAACCATGTAATTCAACGGATAAATTGTTTTTTACCCTACCGCCTATCCATGTAAGTTTATTACAGAAAAAATCAGCACTTAAAGCCTGACAATTTTTAAAAGTAATAGAATGACTTTTATGTTCATCTTCTTGAATTACTAAAAACCTATCGCCATCTCGATAAAACTTATTATCACTAACTATAACACTACGAAATTGCCTAAAATCTACATCCTCAATAGATATATCTTTTTGATTAAGGTTTTGGGTGAGAATTACTAAATCTGCCGCAGGACCAGTAAGTACAGTAGTACTGTGCCAAAAAAATTGCATGTCTTTTTGGGGCAATTCGAGGTGAAGCGTCTCCTTCACACCCTTGTGCACAAGCGAGTTTCGAAAGAGGCCCTATTTTAATAATACCAAAGATCAGAAGCAGGAAGGGCTTTAGAACATTACGTATTTACTGAGTTACAAGCATATATAAAGCTGAATGATTTAGATCATCGTATAAATTATTGGCGTACTAAAACAGGCGTAGAAGTGGATTTTATAATTAGCACTATTACTGGTAAGTCATTACCAATTGAAGTAAAAATATCTTCGAATGTCCATAAGACTGAACTAAAAAGTATAAAATCTTTTATGGAAGAGCATCAAGTGGATCAAGGATATGTAGTTTGTTTAGAAGATAATTTAAGGAAAATATGCCTAGATAATCGAGAAATAAATATATTACCAATAGAAGAATTTTTTAAAAAATTATGGAATCATGAGATTTTTAAGTGAATATTTAAAATAATAACACTATTATTCATTAGAGTTATATAATTTCATTCCTTCATGTGTTGCTTCAAAACCAAGTCTTTCATAGAACTCTTTAGCTCTTGGACGTTTTTTATTAGTTGTAAGTTGAACAATGGAGACACCTTTTGATTTGCCATATTTCATTGCAATACTCATCATCCATTCACCGAAATGTTTTCCTCTATACTTTTCTGAGATACGAACAGCTTCAATTTGCATCCTAGTTGAACCTATGAAAGTTAGCGATGGCATGATAGTCAGGTGGCAAGTGCCAACTATTTCTTTATTCATTTCAACTATCATCAAATATTGATGTGGATCACTATCTATCTTGTAGAACGCATCAATATAAGCTTGATCCAATTCTGCTGAAAACTGTTCTCTTGTTTGTCCAAGTTCATCTTCTAAAAGAAGGTTAACAATTGTTCTTAAGTCAGCAATTGTGGCTTTGCGATGAGTAAGGTTTTGATTCATTGTAATCCTAGTTCACTCGATTAGTTTCAACTTGCTTCAATAATTCCTCAACTTTGTAAGCATTATCAAATCCGTGATCATAATGAAAACGAATTTCTGGTGAATATTTTAAATTAATTTTAGCAGTTATAAAGTTTCTTATAGCATATTTTGAATTATTTAAAGACTCAGTAAGTTGTATCTCATTAAAAGTAGTATTAAATGGTAAAAAGTAACAATCTGCTATTTTTAAATCAGAGGTAACTAAGACTTTAGTAATAGTTACTGGACAATTAATCAGACGTTCATCTAACATCTTACCACGCCTTAGTACTTCCACTAATGCTTCATTTATTAATATTGCCACTTTTTTTTGCCTTTGTGACCTATTTTGTGACTTGTCTTTATCAGAAAGTTTTTGCATTTACAATAACTGTTTTTTTTCTTCAATAATTTCAAAGACTTCTACTATATCGCCTTCTTTTATATCATCATAATTTTCAAAAGCGATACCACATTCAAAATTCTCGTGAACTTCTTTGACATCATCTTTAAAACGTTTTAGAGTCTTAAGTTTTCCTTCGTGAATAACAATATTATCTCGTAACAAGCGAACTCCAGCACCTCTTTTAATAGTACCCTTGGTAACATGACTACCTGCAACTTTACCAACTTTTGAGACAATGAATACCTGTCTAATCTCTACTGTACCGATATATTGTTCACGAATAATTGGTGAAAGCATACCACTCATTATTGATTTAATATCATCTAACAAATTATAGATAATGGAATAATATCTAATATCCACTTTTTCTCTTTCTGCCATAGTCAAAGCATTATTATTGGTTCTAACGTTAAAACCAACAATAATAGCGTTGGATGCTTTAGCTAAAGTAACATCTGACTCCAATATTCCACCTACTGCGTGATGTAAAATTCTTAAACGAACTTCATCATTTGGCAACTTTAACAGACTAGTGATAATTGCTTCAACTGAACCTTGTACATCGCCTTTAACAATTATCGGTAGCTCTTTTACCATACCAGTATTACCAAAGGCTTTTAGGAATAATTCTTCTAGACTTGATCTTTGGGTAACAGAAATTTTCTTTTCTTTTGCAAGGCGTTCACGATACTCTACAATATCTCTAGCCTGTTTTTCATTCTGCACTACATTAAACTGATCTCCTGCACGCGGAGCTTCATTTAAGCCGTAAATCTCTACGGGTAAAGTTGGTTCTGCTTCGGTGAGATCCACGCCTTTATCATTATTCATTCTTTTAATTCTGCCATATTTCGTTCCGGCAACTACTATGTCTCCAATTTGTAAAATACCACGTTGTACCAATATAGTAGCCACCGCTCCTTTACCTTTATCAACTCTTGCCTCTATGACTACCCCAGCAGTGAGTCCGCTAAAGTTAGCCTTAAGATCCTGCATTTCTGCAACCAATAATATAGCCTCTTCTAATTTATCTAAATTAGTTTTCTTTAAAGCTGAAATTGGTACAACTATAGTATCACCTCCTAACTCTTCACTAACTAAACCATAAACTAATAGATCATTTTTAATTCGGTCAAGATTAATATCCGGTTTATCTATCTTATTTATTGCAACGATTATAGGAACATTTGCCGCTTTAGCGTGATTAATTGCTTCAATCGTTTGCGGCTTTATTCCATCATCTGCAGCAACTATTATAACCACTATATCTGTTACCTTTGCCCCTCTAGTTCTCATATCTGAAAACGCTTCATGTCCTGGAGTATCAATGAAAGTAATCGCCCTACCATCAGCCAAGGTTACTCGATAAGCACCAATATGCTGGGTGATCCCACCTGTTTCCTGACTTGCCAAATCAGTTGACTTTAAAGCATCAAGTAACGAAGTTTTACCGTGGTCGACATGTCCCATAATCGTTACAATAGGAGCCCTATGCTTTAAATCTTCTTCTTTATCAGCTTCACTAATCAATATATTTTCAACATCGGACTCTTGAACCCTTTTTACTGTATGCCCTAAGGTCGTAGCAACAAGCTCTGCTGTATCTGCATCAATTGTTTGGACGGTCGTAGCCATGATACCGAGCTTCATCAATTCTTTTATAACATCTGTGGCTCGCTCAGACATTTTATTGGCTAGATCTCCTACAGAAATAGCTTCCGGAATAATAACTTCCCTATATACTTTATTTGGTGTTTGTTGCTCGGCTTTACGCTTTTCTTTTTCTCTAGCTCTTTTTATTGATGCAAGGCTTCTAGTTCTACCAGTATTATCGCTTCCATCTGCATCAAGCATATTGAAGATATCTGCCTTTTTTAATTTTTTAGGTTCTTCAATTTTAACCTTTGGCACTACTGCTTTATTATCACCAGCTTTGTCTATTGAAGAAATATCTTCAAGTGCAACACCAAAATGGCTCTGAGAACCAATCACAGGTGATCTAACAAATGGCTTGGATGGGTTGTTATCCTGCGAAGATGTAGGTGCTAATTTAGTAGGTGGTATTTCAGAATCATTTTCAATATCTTGTAACTCATCCTGAACATTTTCTTCAATATCGTCTATATAGTCTTTTTTCACAGGTTGATTGATAGTTGCAAGTTTACTCAGAGTGCTAATCTTACTATCAGTACTCTGAGATTTTGCATCTTCTGCTGCTTTTTTTAAAATAGTTAAGCGTCTGTTAAATTCTTCTCCAGCAGTAGATTCGCCGCCTTGAGAAGTAGAACCACTAGACCAAAGTTTGTTAAAAGACAAAGTATTAGCTGGAGTGCTACTCTTCCTAACTTCTACAATTGTTTTTGCAGAACTAACAAAACCTCTAGTAACATTGGTGGGTTGGGCTGGCTTACTAAGCGATAGTTTAGGACCACCAAGTGTTAGTTTCTTTGGTTTAGGTTCTTGGTTATTCGTCATAAATATTAAACCTTTAAATAGCAATTATATTTGTGATAAAGTTTTTTAAATAATTTTGCTATGTGATTAATGATTAACAGATATACTCTTCTGCTTTAAAGAATTGGCTTCTGCAAATATTTGTGGGGAATAGTAAGGTACACTCACCCCTTGTTTATTGTCTCCATTCTTCAAATCATTTGAGTATATCGAATAATTTACAAATTTCTAATTTACCGTTAGACCTTCTGTAGAATTCACCCCTGCTAGGGAATTTGTAGGAGACACGAAACCTCGACCCGCAACGTACTCTAAAGTACGTGAGGAGCAGAGTACCAGTATCACACACAAATTACCAGTAGAAGTAGAATTATGCAAGAGGTCTATTAGATTTTCTCTTGCACTTGACTTGCATCTCATGCTTACACTATAATACCAATAAAATTCTTAGCACTAATACTTAATGCTAAATTTTTTAAAATTTTCTTGCTTTGACTGACAACTAATTAAACATTTTTGAACTCCGTCTACGCACATGGGTGTCAACTTAAGTAGTTTAGGTAGCATTCCCTGTCAGGATTGATACTGAGGTTGCTTAAATTTATTCATCTTCACGAGTACGAGCTGTACGAATCAGTAATTCTATATCATCATCTACCATGTTAGAATTAGGAGCTAATGATTTAAATTCATTAACTGTCAACTCTCCCAAATCTTCTATAGTCTTTACACCATACTCAGCTAATTTTAATATGAATTCTGGTTGTAAATCCAATACATCAATTAATTCTTGTTCAACACCTAAAGCTTCGAGTTTAATAATAATTTTTTCATTTTTAGCATTTACATAATTTATTGCTCGTTCTCTTATCTCAGTTGCTAATTCTTCTTCAAAGCCTTCAATATTCATTAAAGTTTCAATTTTACTGGAAGCTAACTGTTCTAGAGAGGTAAAACTTTGTGCAGATAACAGTTGTGCTATCACTTCTTCAACATCTAAGGTCTCCATAAATAACTCAGTAGCAGAGCAAAACTCATCATTTCTCCGTTTGGATTCTTGATCTTCCGTCATTACATTAATATTCCAGCCAGTAAGTTTAGAGGCTAAACGAACATTTTGACCTCTTCTACCAATTGCAAGACTCAAATTATCTTGAAACACAACTACATCAACTATATTCTTATCTTCATCAATAACAATTTTTGCAATTTCTGCAGGAGCAAGTGCATTCATAATAAATTGGGCAATATTCTTGCTCCATAATATTACATCTATTTTTTCGCCATTAAGCTCATTAGTAATAGCCTTAATCCTATTGCCTCTAATTCCTACACATGAACCTATAGGATCAACACTAGAGTCAGAAGCAAAGACTGCAACTTTTGCCTTTGATCCAGGATCACGAGCTATAGCTCGTAATTCAATTATATTATCATAAATCTCTGGAATCTCTAATTCAAATAATTTTATTAGCATTTGGTCGTCAGTTCTAGATAGAAAAATTTGTGGTCCTTTAGACGATAATCTTACGTCTTGTACATAAGCTTTAATACGATCATTAACCTTAAAGCTTTCTCCTCTAATGAGCTGCTCCTTTTTAATCATTGCTTCAGCACGACCACCAAGGTCAACTATGATATTATTAAACTCTACTCTCTTAACAGTGCCGTTTAAAATCTCACCTTTCTTATCTTTAAAATCTTCATATTGTTTTTCTCTTTCCACTTCACCAACGCGTTGTATTATTATTTGCTTAGCTGCCTGAGCTGCAACACGTCCAAGATCAATAGGCGGTAAGAATTCATAAATCTCATCACCAATTTTAGCATCGACTTTCTTTTCAACAGCATCCTTTAAAGAAATTTGAGTAAAATAATTCTCCACATCATCCACTACATCAAGGATTCTAAAAAGATTAATATTACCATTTTTCCTATCAATCTCAGCTTTTATATTATGTTCATTTCCATATTTTCTGCGTCCTGCAATCTGTACAGCCTGTTCCATTGCCGAAAGTAGTGCTTCCTTAGGAAGATTCTTTTCTCTAGCTACAGAATCTATGATCTGCAGAATTTCTATGTTACCAATATTAATCATAAATTCACTGCCTTTTAATATTAAACTTCTTGCATCTACTTGCTACTGATAATTTGTGCGTCGGTATACTCTTCTGCTCCTACAAATTATTTTTTGAAAATATCATGGATTCGCATGCTCATGTACTATATGTACACTACGCCTTCTCACCATTCATTTCCAAATCCAATTCTTCTGTGGGTTGAGGTTTTGTTCCACAGCTGTCGAAAGTTAGAAGAGGAAGCGGTTTTAGAAGTCATAATGGCAGTTTAAAAGTTGCAGAAAAATAACCAAGGTCATTGCGAGGAGGTATAAGCCGACGAAGCAATCCATTTCTGGTTACTTTTATGGATTGCTTCGTCGACCTACGGTCTTCTCGCAATGACGTTGACCATATACAACTTTTAAACTGCCCTGCCTAAAACCCGCTCTACCTTCAAACTTTCGACAGTTGTGGGTTTTGATCCTCCTACAAATTCCCTAGCAGAAGCAAATTATCCAAGAAGTCTATTTTTTATTCATTAAATTCCTAAACATTTCATCTGTTAATACCAAAGAGGCTTTTTTTATCATATCAAATGAAAACACTATGTCTTCACCATGGTTATTCAGATGAATTTTATTATCTTCAGCTTTAACTATCTTTCCCTGATATCGAGTTTGACCATTTAATAATTCTTTTAATTTTATGGTAGCCTCTCTACCAAGGAATCTAGTATAATCTTCAAATTTTATTAATGGGCGTTCAATACCTGCTGAAGAAACTTCTAAAAAATATTTATCACTAATTATATCTTCAACATCTAAAAGGGCTGAGATAATTCTACTGCTATTCCGACAATCTATTATAGTAACCTTTTTACCATCCAACCTATCTATTAGTATTTCAAGTACTTTATGGGTTGAACCCTTTAAAGTTACTTTTACTAAGTCGAAACCAATATCTTTCAGGTTATCTTGCACCGTATCAATAATTTGTTGCTCTATAGTTTGCATTACAACATAAATATTTAAAGATTTTAATAAAAAAGGTGGGGTTAACCCCACCTTTGTTTTTCCAACTTTATTTACAAAAATTTCAACCCGCAAAGCTAGAATACAATATTTTTATGATATTAGCAACAATTAAAAAAATGTTATATTTAGTTGTAATTTTACCATTAAAATAATAAAATTTGTCTGACTAATCATAGTTATTTACGAAAATTTGTTACATTATGGTTTATCTTCTGCTATAAATACTTAAATAGAAATGTATTATGTTTAATGAACTCGACTACATAATAATGAATAAAGAGTTTTGGTATTACTATGAAAAAATTAATAATGTTGCTTTGTGTCTCTTGTTTGTCTAGCACAGCCTTTAGCAGTTCTACTCCTTCAGCTGAAGCTGCTTCAGATACTGAAATAAAATTAGAAGGATTTTTTGGTTTCCAAGCTGGTTATAGTACTCAAGGCAAATTGTCGTCAGAACAAAGTAAATATATTACTGATAATAAGAAAAAGCTTGGATTTTATAGTGAAGCATCTTTCTCTGCCACTGCTAAGCAAGAATTTAATGATGTAATAGCTGGAGTTAAAATGGTTTTACTACCAACAACTAAACCAAAGGGTTCTGCAAGTGTCAATGGCTCTTTCATATTCTTAGAGACAGATTATGGTAAAGTAGAGCTAGGCTCTCCTTATGATGCTGCAAATAAGATGGGTGTTAGTGGTGCTAAAGTTGCAGCAGCTAGTTGTGGTTTTGGTTGGAGTAAGTATGTCTCACTAGACGATAGCAGTATGCAATATAAAGGTATGAAGCCACAATTTGAGGTAGTCCCACCCTCTGTCATAGACTCATTTACCAATGGCTTCGACGACATAAATAAAGGAACAGAGCCAGCTAGAAAAGTATCTTATTATACACCAGAGATGCAAGGTTTTCAGTTTGGTATTTCTTATATTCCTGATTCAGCAAATACTGGTGGTCATCGTAATATAAAAAATTTAGATAGTAAAACAGGTCGTAGTACATTAAAGACTGGTATAACTGAAGTAGAACTACCTGGTATAGATGGTGGTAAAGGTGATACAGTAATTTATAATTACAATGTCAAAGATGCGATTTCTGCAGGGATATCCTATAAGTATGAGATTTTAGATGGTATGGCAGTAGAATTTGGTGTTACAGGAGAACATGCTAAGCCAGCTCGCAAACTTATAGTATTAGATCCTAATGGAAAGATACTATCTAGCAACAAGCTATCAGATCTAAATGCTTACAATTTAGGTGCAGTCTTAACCTATGGTAATATTTCTTGTGCTGGTTCTTATGGTAGTTTAGGTAAAAGTTTGACTTCAAAAACTTACCATAAAGTTGGTCGTGATACGAAATATTATAATGGCACAATTGCTTATGGGCAAGGTCCTATAAAAACAAGTCTTTCTTATTTTAAATCACTAAAGTATAAAAATACGGTGGATACAGTAAGCTTAGGTACTGAATATAAGATAACACCAGGCTTGTTGCCTTATGCTGAAATCTCTTATTTCCAAGCTAAGGGTAAGCCAGTTTACCTTATTGAAGCACCTAAGAAAAAAACCAAAGGTACAGTTGCTCTTATTGGTGCAAAGCTTAAATTTTAACCTTTAATAAGCCTTCGTTGTCATTCAGCTAAAAGCTGGGATGACAACGTTTTTGGTTATGTAAGTACCATTACTTACGTTGGTTTTTTGCTCCACACGGGCAAAGGTTTCGCAGGGACAGCTTTTTTACATAAGATATTTTTGTAATAATGCTTCTAAAATTGCCACGGTCTCGATATCTAATATTCCAGAAAAATTCTTTGGGCGGAAATGCATTTGGAACGATACTACAACATCCGTTGTCTGTTGATCAATTATTCCTGTCGGCTGCAACACATAACCATATTTGCTAAATTGTTCTTGGATTAACTTTACATTAGACATATCTACCTTAGGTATTAGAGCATTAACAGTATCTTGATCATACCAAGCTCCGATATTATTATCATATAATTGTTTCCATGGAAATAGAGGGCCTGGGTCTTGTTTCCTTCCCGGAGCAGCATCAGAATGACCGATTACACAAGTGGGGTCAATATCATAGCGAGCTATAATATTCTGACAAAGCTCCATTACTGCTATAATTTGGTCTTCGGGATAAGGATACCAATGAATCTTTCCTTGAGCATCTGTAGTACCACCAAGATTTACTATTTCAATACCTATAGAAGTATCATTGAGATTCTGACGCCCCTGCCAACCACTAACACCAACATCCCAAGCTCGTCTAGACTCTTCCACTAATTGGAATATATGATTCGGATTAGAGTCAGAAACTAGATAGTGTACACTAACTTTTGGACCTAGTAGGTCTCTTAGGGATTCTTCTAAGTTTTCGTTAGTGTAATGCAGCACCAAAAATCTAACTCTCTCATTAAAAGATGGGGCTCGGTAGGTTGTTCTATCAATTGTAATCATTTTATAATACCTATTTTATAAGTTGCATTAATTCATCCCATTCTCTTTTATTTATGCCACTAGATTCTTGAGTAATTTCTTCATTATTGAGTAGTTTTTTTATAACAGCCAGTCCTTTTTTAGAAATATTACTACCTTCTATCCTATATTCCTTAAAAGCATCATAAGTAAAAGGTACCCAAGCTTTTACTATTTCTAGCATCTTCTCTGCATATACTCTGATTTCATACTGGGCATGAGAATCCCCACGTAACAGTAGAAAATGTAATAGATTATGCAAATTAATCTTCCAATACCATTCTGTATAATAGTTTAAGGTTAAATTCATTCTCGCAAGTTCCCTAGTAATACCTATGGTATTTTCATCGATAATATTGCCATGTTCATCCTGGTTCATCATTTCGGTATAATGCTGATAACATAGTTTAGCATCTTTTTCTAGTAGCACTAAGACTTTATCTGCAATTTCTTTTGGGATTTCTTCATCACTTCTTCCTTGTTTATTTATTGTGGATTGAGCAGCAAGATTCTGTTTTTCTGGTAAATAAAATTCATTTCCTAATATAGAATATCTAGCTGAATATTCATTAACACTAGCAGTTCTGTGACGTATCCATTGTCTTGCAACGAAAATAGGCAGTTTAATATGAAATTTGATATCACACATTTCAAATGGTGTTGTATGGTGGTGACGCATTAGGTAATTGATTAAACCTTTATCTTGGCTTAGTTGTTTTGTACCTTTACCATATGATACTCGTGCTGCTTGGACGATGCTACTATCATCACCCATATAATCAATAATTCTGATAAAACCATGATCTAGTATTTTTATAGGTTCAAATAATAATTCTTCTAGAGCTGGTACTGTAGCTCTTTTTGTCTTGTAATTATTGTCGTGCATTCTTTTCTCTATTATTCTGTTTGAAAATTTGTTAATTCCAGCATCAAATATTCATCCATAGGAATCTTATCTTGATTAAGCATTTTGTTGATATTAGAACCAAGTGCCTTAAATGACTTACCTTTGGCAATTACTGTTCTAGTGCCAACTGGCACTTTACCATGTAGAGCATATGAAACAATTAATGGATAATTAATATCACCAATTTTTATATCTAATTTCTTACCTTTCTGTACTGAATCATAAATTACCTGTCCATTCGATAATTTAGTAATCTTTACGTCAACCCCTACTTTATCTCCGCATAATAATGGCATTCTATAAGCTATTTCATCATCAAATATCTTTACTTCATTACTATCAACAAAATTATTAGGTAATATTGAATTTAAGACAATATTAACTCTATAAGGTGCATCATGCTCTCTATCTTCTTCTTTATATTGCTGGTTATAATATGCATATTTTGCAGGAAGCACCGCTTGTCTTGTTTGTCCAACCATCATACCTACTACCACAGCATCAAGACCTAGCATGATCGCTCTAGAACCAAGTGTAAAGGTTTTGGTATTTTCGCTAAGTAAATTATTGTTAATATCCAATAATTGATAACGTAATGTGACTACGTGACCACAAGTAGCTGGTCCAACAGTCCCGTTACCAAAGCTATTAATCTTAAACATTGGTTGTATTAAGTCTCTATTAACCTCTATAGTATATTTACCATCAGTAATAGGTTTGTTTGTTGGTTGTAGTAAATGCTCAAAAAATAGTCGACCTTCTTCTGTCTTAAGAGCATTTATCAAAACCTTTGAAACAGTTTTTTCAAGAAAATTACCAGTTAATGGTATATTTGCTTGTTCAGGAGCAGCGGTAGTATTTTTATTATTTTCAGCATCATTAGTTGTCTGAACTTTAGGGTCTTTGTCCTCGGGAGGAGAGAGCATCTTCATTTGGACAATAGAGTAAATAATTGCTGCAGCAATTATAAGACTTAAAGCTTTTTGCATATAATATTTCTTTCTTAAGTATTTCTTAGTTTGTTTTTAAAATACATAGCTAACCTTGACTAGCATTACTCCGACTATTATCGAGGAGTACATAAATCCTAGTGTCATTGCGAGGAGGCGTGAACCGACGAAGCAATCCATTTCTAATCACTTTTTTGGATTGCTTCGTCGCCACTAAAGTAGCTCCTCGCTAATAGCCGGAGTAATGTTACTCGGGTTAGCTATATATTCTCTAATTTTTAATGTTTTGCCCTAAGTTGCTCTGCCTTGCTAAATGCTTCTTCTGCTTGTGAGTATTTACCTAACTTGTTCAAGGCAATAGCTTTGTTATTGTAAGCCTCAGCAAAATCAGGCTTATATTTGATTGCCAAATCAAAAACTATAATTGCTTCCTCTGATTTGCCTAAATTATACAAAGTTATACCTTTGTTATAGTAAGCTTCAGCAAACTCAGGTTTATATTTGATTGCTAAATCATAAACAATAATAGCTTCCTGGTATTTGCCTATTTTGCTTAAAGTTGCACCTTTGTCGCTGTAAGCTTCAACATAATCAGGTTTATATTTAATTGCCAAATCATAGGATGTAATAGCCTCTTGCAATTTCCCTAACTCATTTAAAGTAGCACCTTTATTATAGTAAGGTTCAGCAAAATCAGGTTTATATTTAATTGCCAAATCACAGGAAATAAATGCTTCCTGATATTTACCTAACTTATTTAAAGCAAAACTTTTATTATTGTAAGCTTCGGCAAAATCAGGTTTATATTTAATTGCCAAATCATAGGCTGTAATTGCCTCCTGGTATTTGCCTAACTTGCTCAAGATAACACCTTTGTTATGGTAAGCCTCAGTAAGATCAGGTTTATATTTGATTGCTAAATCATAGGAGTCAATTGCCTCTTGGTATTTGCCTAACTTATCTAAAGTTACACCTTTGTTATAATAAGCAGCAGTATAATCAGGTTTATATTTGATTGCTAAATTATAGGAATTAATTGCCTCCTGCAATTTCCCTAACTCATCCAAAGCAATTCCTTTGTTATAGTAAGCTGCAGCAAAATCAGGCTTATGTTTGATTGCTGAATCATAGGAGTTAATTGCCTCTTGGTATTTACCTAGCTTTTCCAAAACAACGCCTTTGTTATTATAAGCATCAGTATAATCAGGTTTATATTTAATTGCTAAATCATAGTAGTCAATCGCTTCCTGATATTTACCATCTATTAGTAAAGCATTTGCTTTTTCAAGATATTGTTGGCTATTGGCAATCACTTTGCTAAAGGGGAGTAACATTAAAGCAAGCAGGATTGGTAGTTGTTTTATGTTAATTATTTTCATAAACTACCTCTTTGTAATTGTAAATTACGATATTCCAAGATGATCAAAAGCATTTTTAGTAATAACCCTGCCTCTTGGGGTACGTTGTAATAACCCTATTTGTATTAAATATGGTTCTATAGTCTCTTCAACAGCATCACGTTGTTCTGATAGAGCTGCTGCAATTGTCTCTATACCAACCGGACCACCAGCATAATTATCAGCTATAAATTTTAAGTATCTATAATCATTACTATCTAAACCTATTTTGTCAACTTCTAATCGATTTAGGGAGATATTGGCAATATTTTTATCAATTTCTAGCTTATCATCGACAGAAGCAAAATCTCTTACCCGTCTAACTAGCCTAAGGGCAATTCTTGGAGTTCCTCTACTACGCCCCGCTATCTCTTCTAATGCTTCATCGGTTAAATTAATTGCTAGCAATTTACTAGCTCTACTCAAAACAAGTTTTAATTCAGCCACGTTATAAAAATGTAAACGCAATGGTATACCAAATCTATCTCTCAAAGGGTTGCTGAGTAAACCGAGCCTAGTAGTTGCTCCAACTAAAGTGAAATTGGGTAGATTGATTTTTACTGACCTTGCTGAAGGTCCTTCACCAATAACTATGTCTAAAGCAAAATCTTCCATTGCTTGGTACAATACTTCTTCAATATTTGTACTAAGACGGTGAATTTCATCAATAAATAACACATCATTATCTTGCAAATTAGTAAGTATAGCAGCTAGGTCAGCTGCTTTTGATATAGCAGGTCCTGAGGTGGATTTAAAATTTACTCCCATTTCCTTAGAAATAATTTGTGCAAGAGTGGTTTTACCAAGTCCAGGAGGACCGTAAAATAATGTATGATCTAAATGTTCAGACCTATTTTTAGCTGCTTGGATAAAAATGGATAAATTCTCCTTAATTTGTTGTTGTCCGACAAATTCTCTTAAATAGCTAGGTCGTAGAGAAAATTCTTGCTCACTCGGAAGTATATCAGCTGACAAAATATTTTTAGACATTGGATCCACGTGCTTTTAATGCAAGTTTAATTAGTTCATTAATAGAGAGATTAGAATTTTCTGCAATAATTCCCTGTACTAAATTTTGTGCTTCAGTTTTACCAATACCAAGCGAGGTTAACACTAATGTGGCATCAGATGATATCTTAGCTAAGTCAGTATCATTGTTATCCATGGTAAGGTTGTTAGTAAAATTAGTTAAGGCTTTATCCTTTAACTCTATGATAATTCGTTCAGCTAATTTTAGTCCAACACCGGAAACGGCTTTAAAAGCTTCTTTGTCTCGTCTGGCTATCGCTGATTGGATTTGCTCAGGTGATAAATTTGATAAAATAGCTAAAGCCATTCTTGTACCAATACCGTTTACCGATTGTAATAAATTAAAAAAAGCCTTCTCTTCGAGAGATAAAAATCCGTAAAGATTAATATGATCTTCTCTTACATGCGTTTCAATAAATAATTGACAAAACTCATTAACGACTAGTTTATTTAGAGTTTTACTACTACAATACACTAAATATCCAACACCACTAACATCAATAATGACATAATCATTAAAACATGCATCTATTTTACCTTTTAATTTACCAATCATAATTTATTTAGTATCAGATTTTACTTTTGGTTTACGATTTTTTGTACATATATGTGCTATTACTGGTAATATAGTTACTATCGAAGCTAAAATATAATGCAGTAACGTTGGAGTTTCAGTGCAATGGCATTGACCATCATCAGAAAATGTTGATATAAGTATAATTTTCGCAGCAATCCAAGTAATCACTATATATATAAGCAAGTATACTACATATTTAACCTTTGCCCAAATACTCTTAATCATAATTTCCTCTTCTGCTATAGCTAACCATTATATAACAATAATGGAATATGTTAGTAAATCATAAATTTGAGGATCGTAAGTTATTATTTTAGATTCTCTATTTGAGATTTACTTAACTTAGTGTATTTAATAATTTTTTCCATCGACTCATCGTTTAATAGCATTTCTTTTGCCATAGATATTCTTTCTTCATATCTACCTTTCGCTATACCTTCCTCTCTACCTTTCGCTATACCTTTTTCCAGTTGTTTCTTTAGAGTATTAGCTTCGATACGCAGCCATTTAAGATGATCTTCATAGGCTTCTCTTTCTTCGTCAGTAAAGTTCATAACATCTAGCACTGTTAGAGCTTTTTTTAAGGCAACATTGTCTAATTCTTTAGGTAAATTATCTTTATTCAGTAGATCATGCCTTGTTAGAAAAGCTGTCCACATATCTAAAGAGTTTTTTACTTTTTTCAGTATATCAGGTAATTCTTCATGGGAATTATCAGTAAACTTATTAAGCTCAATAGTATGTAATTCTAGATCCTTGAAATACAACAATCCACTATCTTTTTCGACTATATGGAAAACATTGTGATATTTAGTCACATTCGGAATAGAAGTAAAGTTTAGAATATGAATACCAATGGCTTTGCTTAGGGTAGAATAGTCCTGAGCTACCTTTAATTGCTCGGTATATAATTTAGCCCAATAATATAAAGCTCGCTTATCATAATCAGCTTCGTCGCTAATTTGAATTTCAATATTGAACCTTTTGCCATCAACGGATTTGGCTTTAACATCTAATATTGAGAGTTTATCATTCTTAAAGTTCTTTGGATTATATGGATTAAGCAGCGTTACCTCTGCCACTTGATCCTCTTGTCCAACGATAGAATTAATCAAGGATATCAGCAAGTCCTTATTCTCTTCTACACCAAAGATTTTCTTAAATGCCAAATCGACTCGAGGAGTTATTTTATCCATATATGCTGCTATTAGTAGTTATCAATTATAAAGTTAGTATAGCACAGAAATTATAAAGCACTAAGTAATATAATGTGGAAAATATAATAGATATCTTGGGCAAACTCTACTTCTGCTGGTAATTTATTCGTGCTACCGGTACTCTGCTCCTCACGTACATCATCGTCCACTGTGGATCGAGGTTTCGTGGCTTCTTTAAATCCTTGCACATAAGCGAATTTCGAAAGATATCTAATGCAGAAATTGTGCTAGTATTAAGAATGAGTTGTTTTGCCGCCACTTGAAGTACTGAAAAGCAATGTATACATATTATACGCGAATTCGGGATAAGAATTTGTCAATTATTATGTATTTAAAATAAAAGAAAATGTTGCAATAATTAGTTATCTAGGATAAATTGGTGTTAAAAGATACTGACACCGTGATGCCGAACTGTGAATTCTAGGAACAGATAAAAATACATATACTCTTCTGCTCCTACGAATTGTTTTTTGAAAATATCATGGATTCGTATGCGTAACTATACTATATGTACGCTACGCCTTCTCACCATTCATTTTCAAAATCAAAAGATTTAGTAATAATAAATATAAGAAATTAAAATTAATAAAAAATAAGATTATGACAAGGGTAAAACCCCATCAAAAAATTATATCTTTCGCTGAAAACAAATCTGATTTAGATAAAATTACTCAATTTATTATGGACGGTTGGGCAATAGTAAAACTAATGCCACATGGTAATTATTTTATTGGTGTCATGGAAAAAATGAATTATGACAATAATATAAATGACCAAGAAAAAATTGTTTATATTCCTCCAAGAAAAAAGATCATTTTTACTTAGTGGTCTCTATTTTTTAGTGTATAAAATCTTATAATGTTGGTATATTCTTCTGCTTTAAAGAATTGTTTTTTGAAAATATCATGGATTCGCATGCGTAATTATACTATATGTACACCTAGCATGCTTACCATTCATTTTCAAATCCAATTCTTCAAATCATTTGAGTATAACTAAGTGGTATTTTTTTATTTTTAGGATTATTTATAATGACTTATTTAAAATTTTGTATTCGTTTAATATTATTGGTATTTTTAATAAACCATTCCGCTCAAGCTAGATGGAGTAAGTACGAAGATGCTCCTGTTGAAATTAAATTTTATAACAACGATATTAGTATTAATCAAGATGGCACTTCTGAAGAAATAACGGAAATGCACGCAAAAATACTAAAAGAATCAGGACGTAGTGATTTCTCTCAATATAGATTAACTTATAATAACTATAGTTCCCAAATCTCTATATTAGAAGCCAAGACTATTTATAATGGGCAAGAATATGTAGTTTCTAAAGATATGATTGAGGATAAACCACTAGCTAGTTTTGGACAAGGTTTTGATCAACTAAATCAGATAACTATCTCATTCCCTAAAGTGGAACTTGGTGCAGAAATATACTTAAAATATAAGTATGTTGAAACAAAAGTTGCCATAGACAATTTTTATGGTGATACCATATTCTATGGTAGGGAAGGTTACTTGCAAGCAAGTAGTACTAAGATCAATTCTAAATTGCCCCTAAATATCAAAGTAAACGACCCAAAAGGTGTATTAAAAGTTATTACTGATGCTGAAAGTGACTTTCATTCGGCAGAGATTATCCTAGAGAAACCTGTTTATAATCAATTGACTAATGAATCAAGTGAGGGGATATTAAATGTTAAGCAAAAAACTTGGGTATCTTTATCAAGCTTAACTAAATGGCAAGATTTTGCCAAGCAACTAGCTCCTGACTATTCTAAGGTAATCAATCAACCACTTCCTACAACTCTCATGAGTATAGCAGAATCTGCTCTAAATAAAAATACCGATGAAGAAAAAATTAATTTTGTTACTTCTTCATTAGCTGAAAAAATCCAATATATGGGTGATTGGCGAACAGTATCAGGTCGGTATTTTCCTAGAGATTTAGAAAAGATTGCTACTTCTCAAATTGGTGATTGCAAAGATTTTTCTGCAAGTACTGCTGCTATCTTGCAAAAGCTTGGGTTTAAGGTTCAACCCATTTTAGTAATGCGAGGTATTACTAATTTTTCTAATCCAAAAGCACTACCTACTATAGGAAATTTTAATCATGTGATGCTTAAAGTAGCTAATAAAAATGGAAAAATATATTGGATTGACCCAACAAACTTTGTCAGTATGGCACAAGGAATTTTTCCGGATGTTGCGGGTAAGTTAGCCTTGGTATTAGATCTTCAACAAGCAGGTTATACCAAAATTCCTGAAATAGATCATCAAAATTCACAAGCTATAATACATAATGAGTTGGTAATAAGAGATAATATTGTAGATGTGCATGGTCAGCTTGATTTGAAAGGAGAAGTAGCAGTAAATATAACAGGTGCTGGGTTATATCAATCAAATGAACAGCTAAGGGATTTTACTTTCCACATGTTAACAGGAGTATATCTTGATAAAGAAGACAAGAAATTGTTAGAATTACCTGATCTTACTTCTCGTATTGTTAAGGATCTTACAATTAAGTACGCATATCAGCAAAAAAACCGAATTTTTAAAACCAATAAGGGGTTTGGTTTAAGGTTAAGATTATATGGAATGGAGGATATTACAAATACAGCTTTTGACCAAGTATCAGACCTTTTTATAGGTATACCTAACACTAACACAAGACATGTAATTATAAAAAATATTACAATTAAAGATTGTAAAAAATTAAACTTTGAAGTTGATACTCCGTGGGTATATGTCAATAGATCATGTAAATATCAAAATAAAGATACTGAATTTACAGATATAATCTCCATAAGAAAAAGTTTGATTACCAATAAAGAGTTAAAAACTCCTCAATATAAAAACCTTAAAAGCAACTTAGAAAATAAATTTGAGCGAGCAGCGATAATTATTGAATGAATATCATTATCCCACAACTGTTGAAAGTTAAAAAACCGTCATTGCGAGCGAACGTACGTGAGCGTGGCAATCTATGAGGCTTGTCGATTGCGTCGACCTACAGTCTCCTCGCTAATAGACGGTTTTTTAACTTTCAACAGTTGTGATAATTATCCCTTGCTGTCAAGGTAAGGGCATTCTCGCTTCAGTATACTAGTGCTTGGTTTAAGTAGACGTCATCTCTTAGGCAAATGAACCCCTTCGATGTGAATGCTCGAACTGGGATTCTCTAGATTTCAAATTGTCGTATTGGGGTGTTACGGATTCGAGAACAAAAATAACGTTCGATAAGACCATTAGATAGAAATCTTCACATCACCTAGCAAAACAGGTTATTCATCTTTTTTCTTATCAATGTCTTTCATTCCTTCCTTGAAAGCTTTAAGACCTTTTGCAAGATCTGACATCACTTGAGGCAACTTACCAGCTCCAAACAACACTAAGATGATTAATAAGATCACTAATAAGTGGCTGAAGCTCATTCCCATAATATCAATTTTATAAGTTTTAAGTTAGAATTACCTATAATATTATAGCAAATAGTTAATTTGATCTAGCATAAAAAAATACAAATTTATCATCAACATCAATTTCGGATTAATCAAATTAATCCGAAATTGGAATGAGAATGTAAACAATCAGGCTTAAAGCGGTTTGACGCATAATTGTTAAATATTTCATTTGCTAATAATCTTATTTTTATACCAATAAAAATAAGATTATTAGCGATAATAGATTAAAATGCATTTATGCCAGCCGCTTCAAGAATGCATCTTTCTGAGGTCATCATGAAAACATTTGAAACTAACATTACTAATATCTATGGTGTTCAAGGTAAGGTTTGGTTAGATGATTTGCCAAAAATTGTCCATAAATTGGCTAAGGAGTACGGTTTATCTAGCTTAAATCCAGTTAAGAACTTGAGTTACCATTATGTCCTAGCAGGCTTCCAAGGTTATCAGCCAATTATCTTAAAGTTAGGGCTAGACATTGATGATCTTAAGAGAGAATCAACAGCTTTAAAAGTTTTTTCTAAATTTGGAGGTGTGAAGGTTTTAGGTGAAAGCACCGGCTTACTGCTAGTTGAACAGGCTATTTCTAATATATCATTAAAATCCTATTTTCCTGTAAAAGATTACGAGGCTATTAAAATAGCATGTAATGTAATGAAAAGATTACACTATGCACCTTTGCCATCAGAAGGTTTTCCTTATGTCACAGATTGGTTGGCAGTATTAGATAAAGAATGGGATGTGCCAAATTACTACTTAGAAAAAGCTAGACAATTGCGAGATAAATTACTAGGCACATCGTCAATGTTAGTTTTACTTCATGGTGATTTACATCATGATAATATTCTGCAAAGTGGTGATAATTGGGTGGTTATTGATCCCAAAGGAGTTATCGGTGAAAAAGCATATGAGGTAGCAGCATTTATTCGTAATCCTCTCCCTGAACTCCTTGCTTTAGAAGATGTTGAAAGTATTATTGCAAATCGCATCATTAAGTTTGCAACTCTCTTGGATTTAGATACGGAGCGAATTAGCGATTGGTGTTTTGTCCAATCTGTACTTTCTTGGGTTTGGGCTTTAGAAGATGGTTCTGACGTACGTATGTTAGCAAAGCTTACAAAAATTTTTGATATAATCAATTGATGAGAATTTGGTAACGTCGTCTTCGATCGCTCGCCTATTATCTATAGGCTTCGCTCCATCCTAGCATCAAATTCTTCTGAATTGGCTTTAATATAAGGAGAAATGCCCCCTAAAAAAGGGTTCTTATATCTAATTGAGGTTAGTATATTCATTTAGAATTCTCTTGATATTATTGAGCATGGTAAGTTCATTTTTCTTTCTAGTAAATACACAATATATTACTTTACTTATAGTGGTGCGTTTTTTAACTTGCATAACCAACTCTTGTTGAACGATTGTTCGAATTGTCATTAGATTACCATTAATTAAAAATTGTGATAAAAGTTGAAGCTGTTCAACACTAAAATTTGTTAGTAATATTCTAATAATTACCGTAACATAACCCGAAGGAGTTGTTATACTAGTTCTCCTGACATGTTTTTTAAAACTTAAACTAGATGTTTTATTTAAATATTTGTCACTAAAAATTTCTACAAAATTTATTTCACATAATTGTTTTTTTACTTCTAACCTTTCTTGTTCAATTAGTCTTAACGTTTTAACTGAAGTAACATTGCTATTTATCTTATAATCAGCTGCGATTTTACATGTTATTACCTGTTGTACAAACTCTGCATAATTTAGCTCTTTTTTTAATAATGAAGTAATATTTTTAAATAACAACTGATACCTAGTTTTTAAAGCATTTTTAGTAAAACTATCTAAAGAAGCATATCGTTTAATAATTTTAACTTCAAGTTTTGCAGAAAATTTAGATTCAATAGAAGAAATCATTAAAGAAATAGTATGACCACTTTGGATATTTTGAGTTAACCTTTTTCTAATCTGAGCTAGTATATAATTCAGATCAGAATCTTCTGTTATATTGAGCATCCTGATAGCATCTATATGCTTTGTAATATTAATTAAAATTTCATGCATAAAGACATTTTGCCGGAGTAAAAACCTTTCTATTATAGCGAACTCTGCATTTTCTATCTGATGTATTATTGCATTATAATTTTCAAATAATACTGAAAGCTCATATCCTGAATTATTAAGTTTACTGAAACTATTCCTAAATTTTGATTCATCATGTATTCTTAGCAAAATATGGTTTATGGTCTGAGATTTAATAGATAAATCTTTTAGCCTATTATATAAGCAAATTAACTTAGCATTGGTTAACTCCATCAATACATTGTGATCATCTATTAAAAAATTAGTAATTTTTTTTAAAATGTATGTGTAATCTACAGTGTTTTCTTCTTTCAGTGTTAATAATATATTGGCATGAAATAACAATGGAACAGATTCTTTCTTTATGTCAATAGTAGAATCAATCTGCCATAATTCTTTAATGAGCAACAATTGATCTAAAAGTAGATTTTGTTGCTCAAGCGATAAATTATCTAAATTCAAAACAATTGCAGTTGCCTGTAGATTATTTATAACATCTTGATTTTTAACATCTTCAGTTATTAATATACAACAATGTTGTACAAAGTTTCTAGCTAAATCCATTACAGGTTTTAGTGCCTTATTATTTTCTTCATGATATAAAGTGAAAGAACTTTTTAAGCAATCAACCAACTGATTAAGAGAGGTAACAAAATTTGTTACCTCTTCCATTTGATATTTTTGTTGCTTTAACGTTTCAATAGAGAGAGGTCCGTAATGCTCAAGAACAGAGAGCAAGTTCTTTTGACTATCTAGACTAAGATAATCAAGCAAGTCACTATTCTGTTGTAGAATCTTTATAATATTAAAAGTACGTAAAGACCTTTTTAAAGTACTAGGATATTTACAAGACACGATGCATTCAAAGCTTAAAGAGACAAAACAGCCTTTTAATCTTTCTTCATACTTACTAATAACCTTAGTATTAAAATCTTTCATAATTAATTTTCTTATCGTGTTATTCAGTATCTAGGGAGGAGAATCAATTAACTAATCAGAACATAAATTATACGGATGTATACCCATTTCATGCTTCCATCAAGCATTATATCAGTATCATCATGGTATCCCAATATATTTTTCACTTCTTCTTGGGTTGTGTTACCTTATTTGCAAATAAGACTTAATTATCACGAAAGTTACGAAGGGATTCAAATCATTATAACAGTATTTTTATTTTAACTAATAGTATTTTTGTATTTATTAGAAAAAATATTTATAGTATATAAATTAATTATTTTGTTACGAATAAGTAAAAATTTTTATTGCTTAAATATCAGTAAAACCTTATTTTTATAAGGACTTCTCATAAGGAATATAAAATCCTGAAGAGTAAAGTATTTAATTTAACTTAAAACTATATCAAAACTTATGCATAATATCCTTATCATTATAATTTCATTATTGTTAATATCATGTTCGGAAGAAAGTGATAAATCTAATAATAAAAACGAACAACCTGATAATAAGGTTGAAGTGACGCAGGAAAAAGCTCCACAAGAAGAAAATAATGACAACCTTGCCAATGATAAATGGAATACAATAGTAAATCCTCAAGACAGTACGGCTTCAACTAATACAGAAGAACCTCTAGATACGGTAGAGGATTCTGCTACTAACTCTACTGATAATGTTAGCTTGAAACAGATGCCTTATAAACCAACTTTCAATGTTAGCCAAAATGATATAGTTGTTGGTAATGTTAAGGCAACTGTAGTGGTAGTTGAGTATTTTTCTCCAACTTGTCCACATTGTGCTTATTATCATAAAAAAATTCTACCTGAGCTTAAAAAGAAATATATTGATACCAATAAAATTGCTTACATAATTCGTGAATTTATCGGTAATAAGCAAGATTTAGATGCAGCAATTTTGGCACGTTGTCCAAATGATCTAGATAGTTTTCTTAAATTCCAAAGTGTAATACTAGCACAACAAGATAAATGGGGTAGTAGCAATAGATATCGTGAATTACTAACAAATATAGCTCAAATTGGTGGAGTATCCGCAGAAACTTATGCTAAATGTCTTAATGATAATAAAATTGTCGAAACATTACTTGCTAATACTAACCTTGCTGCTAGTTCACAAGGTTTTGTTGGTACACCCGCATTTTTTGTTAATGGCATACTAACAAATGGATATAGTTTAGAAATCCTTTCTAGGGTAATTGATAAAACGTTAGAAAACTCTAGTATCAAATCCGAAAATTAATACACTTACTTAATCTCAACTATCGATGTAACAAGTTAACCATAGTACCCTACATTTTTCTATAATCGTCGTAGCAAGGCTCTTTAGATGCCGTGGCGATCTAGGTAAACAGCGAAGCTGTTTTTTTAGAGTAACGCTTCGCGTATCCTGATCTTGGATTGTTGCGTCGCCGCTTTTTCGCGACTCCTCGCTAATAGACGATCAGCAGCCATTTTAATGGTGGTTATATAAAAAAGTAGGGTATTATGATAACATACCTTCTATGTTATTTTTTTAGATTCCCGCCATTGCTTAGAATGACAGCGTTTTGACGTTAGTACTATAGTTATAGTACTAGGATAACTTTTTGGCTAAAACCTTCTCTAGTTAGCTATATCATTTCTCTTTAAATGCTCTAAACATCGTATCAGTAATAGGATCAAGTAAATATTTCAGGAGAGTCCTTGTGCCAGTAACAATTTGAACTTCCGCTTGCATACCAGGATGTAACTCTAACTTTCTAGCTTTTGCAATCTTATTAAACTCATCCATATCAATCTCAATTCTAGCGATATAATAAGTGGTAGGATCTTGAGTTGGAGTATTTCTGTCTTGTACAATATCAGGAGATATTTTAACAACTTTGCCAGTAAATAACGGCGTTGTTCTAGATTTAAAAGCACTGAAGCGAATTTTTGCTACCAAGCCTTCATGCACTGAATCTATATTCTTGCTTGGAACTTTTGCTTCTATTATCAAATTATCATCAGTTGGAGAAATCTCTAGAATCGGATAACTTGGTGAAATCACCTGTCCTATTGTATGATAGTGCAATACATTTATAATACCATCAACTGGTGATTTAATAACCACTCGATTTAAAGAGTCCTGATGTGCATTAAATGCTTCTTTAAAACGAGCTACTAGCTCTTGTGCCTCTTTTAGTTCAGTCAGAGTTTTCTCTGTATATTTATTCTGTAAGTTAATAATGCTAATCTCACACTCTGTAATCGAATGCTTAATAGACGCAATCTCAGCTTCTGCCATAGCTATCTCACTTTTGTACTGTGCTTCCTTAGCTTCTAAGTCTAATAAAGCGGCTTTATTGGCAAAACCTTTTCCATGCAATGTACCCATTGCCTTTAAACGATCCTTAACAACCTCTAGAGTTTTTACATTTGCAACTTTTTTAGCCTGCGTACCTTCGATTTTTTTATTTAATTGCTCGATCCTTTGATGTAAGGCATTTTTTTCACTTTTATATACTTCTTTTTTAGACTGAAATAAATTTTCTTGGGTATGTATAATCCTTGCTACTTCAGGTAAATTGATATCTTTGGTTAATAATTCTGGAAATTCAATCTGAGCTTGATTATCTCTCTCGGCAATTAAACGACTTTCCGTTGCTAAAGCATGTCTATATTGACTTAAATTACTTTCATATGCTGACTTAATTCTTGTATCTTCTAGCTCTATTAATTTATCTCCTTCTTTAACTTGATCACCTTGTTTAACAAAAATATTAGCTATAATTCCACCTTCTTGGTGATTAATTGTCTTCTTATTACCACTCGTTATAACAACACCCAATGCTGTAGCAGCACTATCAAGAGGAGCAAAACTGCCCCATACCCCTCCAACTAATACAAAAAAGATTATTACATATACCCCAAAAAGAATTGGGGATCTAGCAATTTGCACTACATCATTGCGATCAACATCATTATTTTTAGTAACAAAATTGACGAAACGATCAAGATAATATAATGTATTTTTAATGGCATTAGAAATCTTTACTATTACCTTTTGTGATACAATAGCTCCCTTTGTTTTTTTTGTGTGTGTTAAATCATTTTGTAGCGACAAAAGCTGTTTAAGTTGCTCCGCTGTAAATGCCGGCTTATTGTTATTTGACTTTTCTTCCATATTTAAAACTTATTCATTAATGTGGATTACACCATTTTGTAACAGTTTAACTCGATTTTGCATTTCTTCTTGAGTGCCATAAAGAGCTACCGCCCCCTCTTGTAATACCAAAATCTTATCTACCACCGATAATACAGAAGGTCTATGAGAGATAACAACTACAGCAATACCCTTAGATTTTGCTTGCTTTAAGCAATTTGATAGGGCTATTTCACCCGCTTCGTCAAGATTTGCATTAGGTTCATCTAAAATAAGTAGTTTAGGATTACCATAAAATGCTCTAGCAAGACCAACCCGTTGTTTTTGTCCACCAGAAAGATTAGAGCCTGCTGTTCCAATATCTGAATCATAGCCATCTGGTAATCTTAAGATCATTTCATGAGCTCCAGCAATTTTAGCTGCCTCAATTACTTTTTCCGGATCAGCATTTTCAGCCATCCTAGCTATATTCTGCTTTATACTACCACTAAATAACTCTATTCCTTGCGGCAAATATCCTACATGTTTACCAAAATCTTCCCTGTTCCAACGATAAATTTCTCCACTATCAAGCCTAACAGTCCCTGACGATGCTTTCCATACCCCAACTAAAACTTTTGCTAAAGTTGACTTACCTGCTGCAGAAGGTCCTATAATTGCTAATATCTCACCAGGCTGCACCGCAAAGGACACTCCTTTTAAAATATATCTTGGTACTGGCGGTTGTGGTATATGTGGAGGAATTGGTATCGAATAATAAATATTTTCCACAGTTAAATGTCCTTCAACATTTGGAATTGGCATTGCTTCTTCTCTTGATTTATACGAAGCAAATAATTGATTGATATTTTTATAAGATTTTATAGCTCCGCTCATACTTTTCCATAACTCAATAGCGTTATCAAAAGGGGCTAAAGCTCTACCAACTATAATGGAACTCATAATCATACCACCAGTAGTCATCTCTCTTCCTGAAGTACTAACAACAACATAAGCCCCAATCCCAGTTACCAGCATCTGCATAACATTACGGATAAATCTTGAAAAATTAGAAATAGCACCATTACGGTAGCTAGCAGTTGATTGCTTCTCCAAAGAAGCAATATTAAATTGATGCCAATTTGCCGTAACATTTTTCATCATGCCCATAGCTTCTACAACTTCTGAATTTCTATTGGCGATGTCAGCTTGCGTCATACCCTTTATAGAAAATTCAGTAGCTTCACCGAGAGTTTTATTAGTTGCAGCTGCATTAAAGAAAGCCGTAGATACAATAATAATAGCCCCAGCTAATGTAAGGATTCCAATATATGGATGAATTAAGAAAATTACTATTATATAGACAACACTCCAAGGAGCATCAAATAAAGTATTAATACCAGTGCTAGTTAGAAAGGTTTTTACTGTTTGGAAATCACGAAGTAACTGACTAGCACCCATATTAGTACGAGTTGCAGAGGCTGAAATAGAGTGACCAAAAATTACAGGAGCAATTGTTTTATCCAACCATTCACCAACTTTAATTAGGGTGAATGATCTAGCAATTTGCAATAACCCATAAATAAAATAGATCGTACCAATAATAATAGACAACCACATTAATGTAAATAAGTTACCACTTCCTATAACCCGATCAAGAACTTGCAAGGAGTAAAGAGGTGTTATCAACATTAACAAGTTAATAACAAACGCAAAACTAAAAACTATCCAAAACGCAATTTTGCATTTCTCAAGAGCAGTAGTTAGGGGATTTATTACTTGAGATACTAATGCACTATTATTTCTCATATTACCATTGTCATATTATATTTTTCTGAATTAATAATCTATATCATCTAACACAAATTAAATTAGCCTGTCCTGATAATAGTAGTTATCCGAACCTGATGGCTTCCTAGCTCTATTATATTTTTTACTGCTAATTGGTAAAAATTATACTATTTGTAATATTTTTTATTTGACTCTACACTATACGCAAAATAAATAATATGGCAACCTCTTTATTAGACTTAGAGCCTAAAATATAACCTAATTACTTTTTCGACAAATATCCTTTTATCAACTCCTCAGCAATTTGTACAGCGTTTAAAGCTGCTCCTTTACGTAAATTATCTACTGTAATCCATAAATTAATGGTATTTTTTTGACTATGATCATTTCTAATTCGCGAAACATAAACAAGATCTTTACCAACAACATCTATGGGAGAAACATATTGTGTTTTATCCAAATGAGAATTAACTACAATAGAGTCTGATTCTTTTAGTATTTCTTCTATTTCTTTAGCATCTATCTCTCCGCTAAACCCAACATTCACTGAAATAGAATGACCAACAAACACTGGCACTCTTACGCAAGTTACACTAAATTTAGCATGTGATCCTATAATTTTTTCTAATTCCAAGGAAATCTTCGATTCTTCACTAGTAGAACCGTCTTTATTAAAATCACCTATATGTGGGAATAAATTAAAAGCTATTTGTTGCGGGAAAACTTTAGGCTCGATGTCCTTAAAAACATATTTTGCCTTGGTTTGCTCATAAAGCTCATCCATTCCTTTTTTGCCCGCTCCTGAAGCTGACTGATAGGTTGATATAACCATTCTCTTAATCTTTACTGCATTATCCAAAGGCTTTAATACAGTAGCTATAGGAGCAGTACAACAATTCGGATTAGCTATAATATTTTTAATAGTATAATCTTTTAGGCTGGCTAGATTAGCTTCTGGAACTATCAAAGGAACATCAGAATCAAGTCTGAAAAATGACGATTTATCGATAACTATGCAACCTTGTTCTGCAACCTTGGGTACATATTTCTTTGATATTTCTGAACCAGCTGAGAAAAAAGCAATATCGATTTTACTAAAATCTACACTGTCTATGTCAGATATTTTTATAGTGCCATCTCCAAAGCTAACCTCTTTACCATTAGACTCACTCGAAGCTATAGCGTGGATATTATTAATTGGAAAATTTCTCTCAAACAAAATTTCTAAAGTTTCTCGCCCAACATTACCCGACGCACCAATTACCGCAATATTATATTGTTTTGTCATCTACATTTATCTTTTTATCAATTGACTATATCAGCTTAGAAATAGTTTTTCCCCCTATAATATGGAAATGAAAATGGAACACACTCTGTCCAGACTTTACCCCTTTATTAGTAATCAAACGATAGCCATCTTGATCTAAACCAACTAGCGATGCAATATAGGCTAGTTTGGTGAAATAATCTTTAATTTCATCGCTAGAAGCTTTAAGGATAAAATCACTATAGTCAATATACTCTTTTTTTGGTATAATTATTATATGTACTGGAGCTACAGGATTTATATCATTAAATGCTATTAGATTATCATCTTCATATATTATCTCTGCTGGAATATCTTTACCAATAATTTTTACAAAAACATTATTCTTGTCATACATATTATACTCTCATTTTTATTATCTACTCCCAAATGTCAATATTTGAGATTACTATAACACATTTTTTTCATCCACTAAGCGTTCTAAAAATTTTAATTCAGCTTCTATCTCAGATTTTGCTAATATTATGTCTGTAAGTTGGTATTTCTTTTTTTGCAAATCATATTCTCTCATATCATCGCTGAAAAAACCAAATATCAACATAATGGCGAGTTGACTTACAGAAATAAAATTAGTACAACCTAAACTTGATATAAAAATACTTAATATCAAAGTAGTTATTAGTGGTAACCACATTCTATGATAGAATGCCCAAAACACGCTTAAAAACGCAGCAAATAATGAAAAACCTTGCTTGATAAGAATAAAATCATTATCTTTTTTTTGAGGATTAACATATATTGAATAAATATTCATAGGAAAGTCTTGTAATTACGATATTAAATGATTACTTAAATAGCATAATAATAAACAAATAGCCAAACATCAATATTTAAAAGATTCTTTATGTCAGATAACTCGCCCGGTCCTGTCACATTACACGGGACTACTATACTTTGCTTAAGAAAAGGTGGGAATGTTGTAATCGCAGCGGATGGTCAGGTCTCCCATGGTAATACAATTTTAAAATCTACAGCAAGAAAATTAAGAGTCATGTTCAATAATAGTATTATTGCTGGCTTCGCTGGGTCTACGGCAGATGCTCTAACTTTATTTGAAAAATTAGAATTAAAGTTGGAGAAATATTCGTATCAGTTACTGAGAAGTGCTGTAGAACTGGCAAAAGATTGGCGTAGCGATAAATATTTACGTAAACTTGAAGCAATGATGATCGTTGCAGATCAAAAAAATATATTAATTTTAACTGGTAATGGCGATGTAGTTGAACCTGATGGTGACGTTGCTGCCATTGGCTCTGGTGGATTATATGCACTGTCTGCTGCTAGAGGTTTAATGTCTTTTGACAATGACCTAACTGCAGAAGAGATTGCTTTAAAATCAATGAATATTGCAGCCGACATCTGTGTTTTCTCCAATCATAATATTATTTTAGAAAAAGTTATATGAGTACTAATATTAAGAAAAAATCAGTGGGATTAACTCCCGCTAAATCTATGGGATTAACTCCCGCTAAAATCGTAGCTGAACTTGATAGATTCATTGTTGGGCAATATAAAGCTAAAAAAGCTGTTGCGATAGCGTTGCGGAATCGCTGTAGACGTAGAAATGTAGACGAACCACTTCGTCAAGAAATAGTGCCAAAAAATATTTTAATGATAGGACCAACTGGCGTAGGTAAGACTGAAATCGCTAGGCGACTTGCTAAGCTTAGCGGCTCACCATTTCTTAAAGTAGAAGCAACAAAATTCACTGAAGTAGGATATGTTGGACGAGATGTTGAGTCAATAATACGAGACTTAGTGGAAATAGCTGTTAACACACAAAAAGCTAATGCTAAAAAAGCAGTGATTGCTAATGCACATTTAAAAACTGTAGAGAGGATTTTGGATGCTTTAGTCGGCAAATCAGCATCAACTGAAACTAGAGAAAAATTTTGTCGCAAGCTTGAAAAAGGTGAACTTGACAATACTGAAATTGAAATAAGTATAACAGATTCAGGTGGCTTATTTGGTAGTAGTAATTTTGAGATTCCTGGTATGCCAGGAGCTGCCATGGGCGTATTAAATATTTCTGATATGATCGGCAAAGCTATTGGTACTAACAAAACAAAAACTAAGAAAATGCTGGTTAAAGATGCTCGTTTAATTATTTCTGCCGAAGAGTCAGAAAAATTGATCGATCAAGAAAAAATTATTCAAGATGCCTTAGTGCTAGTACAAAATGATGGTATAGTATTTTTGGATGAAATAGATAAAATCACCTCAAGAGCTGAGGGGAAAAGTTCAGAAATTAGTAGAGAAGGAGTGCAAAGAGATTTATTACCTATTATTGAGGGTACAACTGTTAATACAAAACATGGACCTATAGAAACTGCACATATATTATTTATAGCATCAGGTGCTTTTCATTTATCAAAACCATCTGATTTGTTACCTGAATTGCAAGGAAGGCTACCTATTAGAGTAGAGTTAAGCTCACTTACTAAGGACGATATGATAAAAATTTTAATTGAACCAGAATCAAGTTTAATAAAACAATATTCAGCCTTAATTGCAACCGAAGGGGTAAAATTAAAATTTACTGATAATGCAATAGATAAAATTGCTACTTATGCAGCAAATGTTAATTTAGAAGTTGAAGATATTGGAGCAAGAAGGTTACATACTATTCTAGAAAATTTATTGGAGGAGATAAGCTTCAATGCAAGTGATACGAAAGAAAAAGAGATAGTTATTGACGAACATTTTGTCGACCAGCAATTATCAAAAATTATCAAGAATCTTGATCTAGTAAAATTTATTTTATAAAAATGATAGTTCACCTTGGTAGTTTAACTTTTAGCGGTATAGATATTATCGATGTTGATGTGCAAGTACAGATATCACCAGGGATACCTAATTTTACTATAGTAGGACTTGCTGATAAAACTATTGGCGAGTCTAAAGAACGAGTTAGAGCAGCACTTTCTTCAATAGGTCTTGCCTTGCCTGCTCAAAAAATACTGATAAATTTAGCTCCAGCTGATTTGGTTAAAGAAGGTAGTCATTTTGACCTTGCTATTGCTTGTGCTATACTTAGCAGCATGAAAATTTTACCAGCTGAGGAAATACAAGAATATCTAGTAATAGGCGAATTATCTCTAGATGGTTCTATTCTACCTGTCAGCGGGGCTTTGCCTGCTGCTATTGGTGCTTTGGCTAGAAATAAAGGGCTAATTTGTTCAAAATCTAATGGTCAGGAAGCTGCATGGTCTGGCAATAATAATATTTTGGTAGCAGGAAATTTAATAGAGTTAGTTAACCATTTTAAAGGCTCACAAATATTATCATCACCTGAATTAGAAATTGACACTACTATAATAAATTACCCTAATTTTAAAGATATCAAAGGACAAAAAGCCGCTAAGCGAGCTTTAGAAATAGCAGCCTCTGGTGGTCACAATCTATTAATGCTTGGTCCACCTGGTACTGGCAAATCTATGTTGGCACAATGTATACCTGGTATATTACCCAAAATGCGACCCGAAGAAATATTGGAGTGCAGTACTATAGCAAGCGTTGCAGGCAAGCTAGCAAACGGAAAACTATCAAGAGCTAGACCTTTTCGTACCCCCCACCACTCATGCTCGATAGCAGCGATGGTCGGCGGTGGGGTTGGTAAAAGAGTAAAACCTGGAGAGATCTCGTTAGCACATAACGGAGTGTTGTTTTTAGATGAATTACCAGAATTTCCACCTAACGTTATCGAATCTTTAAGGCAGCCAATTGAAACCGGAGAAATACTAATTGCTAGAGCAAATTCGCATATAAAATATCCTGCTAACTTTCAGTTAATAGCAGCAATGAATCCTTGTAAATGTGGTTATTTAAGCGATCCTCACAAAGCATGTTCTAAAGCCCCAAAATGTGGGAGCGATTATCAGATGCGAATTTCTGGTCCTATCATGGATCGATTTGATCTACATATAGAGGTAGGATCTATCGACTCATATAACTATGATTTAATAGAAGATGATACAGAAGAAGAGTCGGGGCAGATAGCATACAGGGTCGAAATGGCTCGTAATATTCAACAAACTAGATATGAAGGATATAATATCAAAACAAATAACCGTTTGGACGGACAGTTGCTTATCGAACATGCATTGCCAGTAGATGACGGTAAGGATTTACTTAATGAAGCCGCGACAAAATTTCGTATATCCATGCGTGCTTATAACCGTATCTTACGGGTTGCAAGAACTATAGCGGATCTAGACGCTTCTTCCAACGTCTACAGGATACACATTGCTGAAGCACTAAACTATAGAAGAATAGGGGGTAGCTTTTGAATTAACCATTAGTCGTACTTCTGTATCAAGTACCCTAAATTTTTCTATAATCGTCATAGCAAGGCTCTTTAGATGCCGTGAAACCTGTATCACTTCTTAAAACAGCCTTATGTTGTCCTTTCAACTAATAAACTAATTTCTTTAGCCAAATCTACCTATTTTGCTGAGCTATTTGCTGTTGATATATTTTGACTTGTTTGTTCTTTTAGTAGTTTACTTTTTTCTTCTATTGAATTAAGAAAGAAATAAGTGAAGGTTAGGAAACCAACTAAAAGCGGTATAAATACAAAGAGAATTGCCTTTAGTTTCCTAGCTGATTCTTCACGATCCAGTCGTTTTTCTCTTTCTTCTTCTGTTTCAACAAATTTATTATCGGTATTTCTGTCAGTATCTAAATTATCTTTTGACATTTCTATAATCTAAGGTTCTCGTTAGTTGTATTGTAATGCTATCTTTAGTTAGCTCTTTAATTTATGCGTATTTAAGTTATAAAATATACCCATTAATAATTCTTAAGCTTTGTTTTTTATGTTATCACAAGTCTTAGTCATCTCTCCTGTCATACTATTTATGGCATCAAACATTTTCATTGAAGTATCAGATACCATACTGACAAACTCTTTAATGTTATTGATTGAAGTTTCGCAAGTCGACTTAAGGTATTTTTGCTGACATTCGGCTATTTGGTTTAAATCTCCAGAAGTTATTGCATCTTTTGTAGAATTCAGCATATTCATAGCATTGTTTTGAAAATCCTCTGAATTTTTTTGGATCATAGACTGCAGTGATTCAGTAACAATCTGATTTGTTGTAGTAAGTATTTTAGTACTTTTCTTGATAGTATCTGACATGGCAGAAAAATCCATAACAGGTAAGTTTTTTACGGAATTTATGTAAACTTCTGGATTCATAAAAGATTTCATAAAATCTACAAATTGGGCAGTACTATTAGTCATTGTAAATCCTCTAAATTAAGTGATCTATTTATTGTGTAAATCATAAATCTCATGTTACCATTTATAAAAATACGAGTCAATAGCTGGTTAATAATAATCTTAATATAGTCAATTGATTATACCAAAAACCCTAAATATAAATATTATATCATCAGCTGCTTCTTTTAGATAATCGAAACGACCAGAAGAACCTTTATGCCCTGAATCCATATTAGTTTTTAGCAATAATATATTATCGTCGAGTTTTGTTGCTCGAATCTTTGCTACCCATTTAGCCGCTTCCCAATAGCCAACTCTAGGGTCAGAGATTCCAGCAGTGATAAATAGACTTGGATAATTTTGTGGCTTTATATTATCGTACGGAGAATAAGACTTAATATAGTTAAAATACTCTAATTCTTTAGGATTACCCCATTCCTTAAATTCACTAGGGGTTAATGGCAATTGTTCATCGAGCATAGTATTTAATACATCAACAAAAGGTACATGGGCAAGTGCTGCTTTAAATAATTCTGGCTGTTTATTAATGACCGCACCAATTAACATCCCCCCTGCACTTCTGCCACAGATTACTATATTACCTTGGCTAGTATATTTTTCTTTAATTAGCTCTTTACTAACCGCAATAAAGTCATCGAAAGTTCTTTTTTTATTGAGGAACTTGGCAGCCTCATACCAATCATGCCCGAGATCATCTCCCCCTCTAATATGGGCAAGAGCATAGACAAATCCACGATTTACAAGAGAAATAGCTGTATTCCGGAAGGATACTGGTATGCTAACACCATATGAACCATAACCGTATAAATATAAAGGATTCTTTCCATCCTTGTTAAATAACGATTTTTTATATAATAAGGTAACTGGTACTTTAACCCCATCATTATCAGCAAATATCCTTTCTACCATATATTCTTCAGGATTGAAACCACTTGGGATTTCTTGTACTTTCAATATTGACAATTGGTCACTATCAAAATCATAACTATAAGTGGTGTTTGGTCTAGCAAGTGAAGAATAATTTACTCGAATATCATCTTCATCAAAATTAGTAGACATGGCTGAGGCAGTAAAAGCAGCATCCGGGAAGTGGATAATTTTCTCATCCTGTTCTTTAAGATGTTTTATTTTAATAACTGGTAATCCTTGATCACGATAATTAACTATCAAATAATTTCTAGTGATGGCAAAGCTTGACAAATATTTACCCGAGTCTTCCGGTATATAATCATTTTTCCATAAATCATTTTGAAAATTATGTACATTTACTAATACTATACGAAAGTTCTTTGCCCCCTCGTTGGTATTAATATAAAAATTATCACCATTATGCTTAACATTATAAAAAATCCCATCCTTTGCAGCTCTAATAAGTTTAGGCTGGAAGCTATGATCACTCATTTCTATAGCATATATTTCATTTTCATTATGACCAGAAATATCAATAAAAATATATTGTCGACTAGATGACTTGCCTGCATTCAACTGATATAATGGATTTGTTATATGATGTACTAACTTATCATTGGAAATTACATCCCCTAAAGAGTGGAACATTAATTTATCACAACGAGAATTCTCATTAATCGGCATATAAAAGAATCCTTTCAAATCTTCATGCCAAATTATATTGCGACTAACGTTATGTATTTCATCTGGTAGATATTGTTTGGTCTTTAAATTATAGACTTTAATTGTATATTTCTCATCACCGGTAAAATCAACACTATAAGCTAGTAACGTATGATCAGGAGAAACGGCTACTAGACCTACATCAGTAAATTTATTATCTTTGGCAAGAACATTGATATCTAATATAATTTCTTCCGAAGCATCCACTGACCCTATCTTTCGGCAATATATCGGATATTCGGTATTTTCTTCAGTTATAATATAATAATAATTATTATCTTTTTTTACATAAGTTGACTGATCAGCAAGCTTAATCCTGCCTTTTAATTCTTCAAAGATTTTATCTTTTTCTTCTTGTAACGGCTGAAAAAATTGCTCGGAATATTTATTTTCTGCCTGTAAATATTCTATGATTTCTTTATCGTTAACATTAGGCCATTTGATATCTCTAAGCCAGTGATATTCATCTGTAATTTTCTGGCCGTGCAATGTAAAGCTATAATCGATCTTATTAGCTATGGGTGGCTTCATTTTATCCTCATCTAGTGCTGATTATTATAAAAGTAATTAATGATATCATTACTACTAATAGAGCTGTTGACTGATTATGCCAAGATTTCATCTTACGTAAAGTATTTTTTTCTACTCTCTTAAAAACAGGGTACTCCGCCCCTAGTCTATCATGAAACCCCTGCCCCACTAAGTGATATTTAGAATAAATACGACGAATATTATTTTCAATAAACTGAAATAAGTCTAAATTTATGTTGGCAGTTGAACGCCTAGAAATCGTTTTACTAAGAACTAAGGCGAATATTATACCTATTACTATTATTACCATTTGTTTTACTAAATCCAACCAATTTGTATCAATTATTTCAATAGGATAAGATGACCATACTAGTTTCAAACCTTCTTCTAAACAAAAGCTAGTTGCTAATAAAAACGATAGCATGACAAATAAACTAACTTTAGTTAGAATATTTAACTTAAGGTAAAAACCACTAATCAAAGATTTGTATTTAACCGCAGAAAATAAAGCAATGCATGTGACAATCTTGAGTAGGAAAATAGCATAATAATTAATATCTTGCTCCAAAGCATTGGTTACAACAATTTTGGTAACAAAACTAGCAAAAGGAGGCAAGGCTATAATGAACAATACACTAACTATTAAACTAACAAACAACAAATGACTTTTGGGCGAGTAAATTCCTTTTATTTCAGAACAATTTTCTATATTTTCTTTGTCTATTAATATAGCAACGTATAAACAAAATAAAGCTTTATACAGTATATGGACAAAAAGAAAAACTATGATTCCTAAATTTGCTTGTTGAGATTTTGTGCCAATAGCAATTAGCATGAATCCAAGCTGAGAAACAGTAAGATAACCTACTAATCTTTTGATGTTATCTTCTAGGCAAGCATAAACCCCGCCATATATAATCATTAATAATCCAAAGAATTTAAGTATTTCTAAGCCACTAAATAGTTTAAGGAGTATAATTATCGATATTTTACTAGTAAAGCTAGTTAAATATATCATCCCTGAGCTTGAAGCAAATGGATAGCAATTAACAATCCATCCAGAAAAAGGTATGCTAGCTACATTAATCAAACAACCACAAAGTATTAGAGCATAAAATATAAAACCAGCCTCTTGATTTTCTGTCAATGAGGTAAGAGAAATAATTTGTGAACTAGAGGTGTGAGTAATTATATAACTAATCCCTATTAAAATAAGACTCCCACTTATAAGATGGGTAAGCAAATATTGTCTTGCTGCTCTAACACTATTTTTGTAATTGCCATAAAAAATCAACAAAGCAGCAAATATCATCATCATTTCTAGAGAAGCAAACATCGAAACAAAATCCCCAGCAAATAAACAGACCAAAGAACTAGCTGAATATATGCTACCTATAACTACCTCAAATTTTCTGTTTTTACTTATGGCATATAAGTTAGTAGCCAGCGTTACAACAATAAAAGCAAGTGCTATTAACTTATTTTCACTACTAAAATTAATAACAAAACTATTATTGTATAGATTAACTACCATCTCATCTTTGTTGTTAATTAATAATATGCCAGCAACTATAGGATAGATTATTGCAATAATATAAAATATTTTATAAAATGCATTTCTCATTATTTAGCCTCAATTTGATGAAGAGATAGGTTAACCTGACTTATATATTTGCAGCAGGATAGCTAAATAACATTAAGTGGAATAAATTTAATCCAAAATGCACCATCATTGCACATATGATCCTATTTGTTTTATCGTAAGTATATCCGTAACATAAAGCACAAATCGTGGCTAATATTATATAAATGCTACCCCCTTGAAAATGAGCTAAACCAAATATAAAAGATGCAATAATAATATGAGCATTTTTACCTCCTATCCCTAAAATATTAAATCCTGCAAGTGGTTCTAATAAAGTTTTTAAGGTATTCTGTAAGAATCCACGAAAAATTACTTCCTCTGCCATACATACAAAGAATAAGTTATTAATTGCCCAAATCAATAACACATTTGGTATCTTCGGATCGAATTTTACATATCCACTAATAAAAGCAGGGATTAAAACTCCTGCAATACAAAGTAAAAGAAAACAAGCTGTTTGTTTTAAAGATTTTACATCTATAGTTTTCTCTAAAATATAAAAATTACTTATAGAATAGAGTATTAGTGCAGACATAGTCTTGTCAAAATTTAAAAACATAGAAAATGGACGTGACAACTCAGAAAGCTGGACTTTATTTAAAACTAATATATTAAAGAAGCCTGGTATTAAATGAAAAGCAAATCCAGCTATGAAAGAGAATACTCCTATAAAGAATAGAATTTTTAAAACTTTATTGACATTATTAAGGTGGAAATATAAGTATGTCATTATACTAAAGCAACACAACAAAGTTAGTCCAACGATATTTATTACGCCCTGAGATAATCCTACAATATTTGTTATAATGATGCTTATGTATAAAAACTTTTTATCTCTATGAAACAATGCAATAATTACTGTAATAATTAATAAAATATAAGTTATGTTCATCTGATTCCTTTATATTTGTGTTAAGTTATTTTAGCACCCCTGTTTTGGTGCTAGATATAGAATGTCTAAAACACCCTTCCTGTCTATTTCTTTAGATTCCCGCATATGCGAGAATGACATCAATTCTATCACCACGAATTCAAGTTATAAATACAAAAAACTTCTTAATAAAAATTTGTATAAAATAAAATAATACCACCATGCACGAGCATATAACTAAACTCAATAGCATAGAATTAGGTAATTTATTTTCTATAGAAAATATTTTAGAATTATTATCAATAGGCTTATAAATAAATATTATCAGCTTTGCTAAATACAGTGCAGAGAACAGCGTACTTAAAGCTAGTACCCCCATAACTAATATTTGATTTTGTTCGGCAGCAGCTAACATAATATAAAATTTACTAATAAAACCACCAAAAGGAGGAATGCCTATTAAGGATAAACTGGCAATAAGTACCATAAGGCTAGTTTTTGGCATTTCTCTACCAGCATTGATCAGGTCAGAGACTTGGTTAGTTTTCTTTAAGCTATAAATACTTCCCATCCCATAAAACAAACAGATTTTAGTGAATGAATGTGAGGATAAATGTAGGATAGCTGCTCCTATAGATTTTGAAGTAAACATGAAGCTACTCAATAAAGCTATCCCTAACTGGTTAATCGTAGAATAGGCTAGAATCTTCTTAATATTATCACTAGTTAAGGCTTTAAAGGAACTATAAAATATGGTGATAATAGGAAAGAAAAGAATCCAATTAAATTCAGCAAAAATAGATTGTAAATATTTAAGACCAAAAATATATATCAGAATCTTATAGATACAAAAAAGCCCAGTTTTAACCACTACCACCGCATGTAGTAAGGCACTTACTGGGTAATGTGCTACCATTGCTGCTGGTAACCATTGATGCAAAGGGTATAAGGCTGCCTTCGATATGCCAAAAATAAACATTAATAATAAAATTATTATTTGACTCCTGGAAAAATAATGTTCGATAAAACCTTGTGATGTAAAATCACCATGCCCTGCTTTAGCATAAATAATTATTAGGGCTGGCAAGAATAGTAATATCCCCGAGATCATCAATATTTTTAAATATTTATAGACCCCGACCATAACTTTATCTCCACCACTATGACCAATTAATGGAGCAGTTGATAATGTTAATATTTCATAAAAAATAAACATAGTAAAAAGATTTGAAGATAATGCTACCATCCCACCAGATAACACACTTAGATTAATGAAGAATAGAAAACGACTGGAATTATCAATATTATTAATTGCCAAATATTTGGTGGTGTAAATTAACGCACAAATCCATAAGAAACTCAGTAAAGTTAAGAAAATGAGGCTTAGGGCTTCTAAATGCAACCCTATAGAAAAATTACCATATATGTTTATTGACAGATTTGCTTTTACACCTTTCAGAAATAACCAATCAATAATTAAAATATTGACAAAAAAGAAGCTGCTAATAGTAATTAATAAGGAGTTACGCGTATTATTATCACTATTACTAATAAAGGGAGTAACTAAATTTAGCATAGCTAGCAGTAAAGTTGATAAAATCAAAAAACTAGGGGTAATAGAAGGGTACATTACTGTCCCCCTAATATTTGTAATTGGTTTAAGAATATTGGTAGAAAAAATTGCATTATACTAATAAAAATTAGTCCACAATACTTAGTGTTCGATTTTAATTGTGTATAATCATAGTGATCCCAACATAGTTTTTTGGCAATTTTATAATGATAAAGTAACGACATAGCAGAACTTATGACAATAATAACAAACTCTAGCCACATATCTTCCACAACCAACAACTCAAAAATACTAAGCTTAATGAAAAACATACTACTTATTGGCAAACCACAACTGCAAATTAGGCTAAAAACTACCAAGACCCGCCATAACATATTAAACGGTTTCGAAATATCAGAATAAGCAATGATCAGAAATAAAGCAATCTTGTTAATGCTATCAGCAAACAAAAAGGGAAATAACAGTGATTCACCTCTAGGAATAACTAAAAGCAAAAACATATAACCAATTTGCACCGCCGAAGAATATATAACAATATTTCTAACTTTTTGACTTCTGTAAGCAAAATATGTACATAAAGTAATAGTTATCAAAGCGATTAAGCTGATAAAATTTGATAGATACTTAATGATCACATTGTAATCAATAGTAAAATGAATGAACCTCAAGATTATATAAATACCAATTATACTGGATATACTAGCAAGATATGTCAGAATAACCGGAGCAGCTGCACTATAGGCTCTGATCATCCAAAAATGCATAGGGAAAAAAGCTGTTTTTAGTATAGAGCCAATCAGAAAAAAACTAATACCTATCACTATTTTGGAATCATAATGCGTCTTAAGAAGCATTGAAACGTCTAACATATTAAGGCTGCCAGTAATGCTTAATAAAAATCCAATGCCTATTAATATCAAAGTTGCCCCAACCGTACCGAGCATCAGATAATCAAAAGCACCGATGACAGCCTTGGGGTTATTACCCTGTGCCATTAGTGCATAGGTACTTAATGAAGATATTTCAATGAATACATAAAGATTAAAGAGGTCATTAGTACTTAATATACCAAGATAGCCGCTATGGGCAAATAATAGAACTGCGTAAAATAACGATTGCCTTTTGTTATCAATAAATTTAAGTACGGTAGTTGTAAGCAATTTGTTACAAAAAATTAGAAAAAATAATAATACGCAATTAATATAGATGATTATAGGTTGGTTCAGATAATCTAGCTTATATTCAATACCTATAGGGGCATGCCAATCACCAAAATCATATGACACAGCACCTTTATTAATTGCTGATAAACCACAAATACTTAAAAATAAACTTAGTGCAATCGAAATAACTGCTATAATTCGAGTGGCAAGCCTATAGCGAAAAGTGAGTATTGAGAATAACGCTCCAAAAAATGGCAGCAATACTTGCAAAGCAGGAAAATGTTTAATTAATGTCATTCACTTCGATCATTAGTCGTTTCACTAAAATTAATCTCACTTTCTGATATAGTATTAAATTGCTTAGAAATACGGTAAATCAAGCTAAGACCCAATGATAAAGTAGCAAATCCAACAACAATAGCCGTGAGCATTAACACCTGAGGGAGTGGACTTGAATAGCTATGTAGTGTTGTACGTTCAATTGGTACAATACCTTCACTTACCTTACCAAGCATAAGGTAAAAAATTAGCACCGAACTTTGCATTACACTAAGCCCAATAATTTTACGAACATAATTATCACTGGTTAGCATTATAAACAAACCACTAACTAACACTAGTAGTGTAAAAAAATATAAAATTTTTGAGATATATATAGTTTCTAAAAACATTGTTACTTAACTTAATTAATACGGCTTAAATGCTTCATTAAACACACATACTATTTTTTTACCATGACGTATTGACAGCTTGTGAAATACTTGTTCAATAATCACCATATTAGCATTATCTTGTGAGAGTCTATAATTTACCATCGACTCTCTAAGAGCTTCATCAACTGCAAAAATAGCTGGTAACTCAGCATTTTTATCTCTGAATTGTAGGTAAGTATACACTCCATCATCAAAAATTTTAATTGGTGCAATCGATTCATTACCACTTATGGAATAATTAAAATTATATTTTTCAGGATGCGATAAATCAAGGTTAGCTGAAGATGTAACGTAATTTTGTAAGTGATCTCCAGAATTTTCATCATCAGGATAAATAAACCTTAAATTAAAAACCATATCTGGATCTCTCATATCTAAGGCTTCTGTAGCATATAGTTCAAAAAAGTAAGTTCGCTTATTAGTAATAAGCGTCATATTAGTTGTAGCATCTTGTTCCATCGGTTTAATGAATATCCTATGCCCCGCTGGTACTATTTGCCAAGAAGTGGTATCTCCCATGGAAATACTAACTATTTCTTCATCTTTTGCTAGCTCTATACTAGCCTGATAACCATAATATCCAGTAAACTTAAATACATCATCAGGACTATAAACCATTACCCTGATTCTACTATCAATCGGCATTGGTCTAGATTCCCTAACGGCTAACGCAGTATTTACAAAAAATACTGCTACAAAAAATATTATTAGTTGCTTCATCTTATTTTTTTACTTTTATCTTCTATTAACTTAAGTTTGTAACCAGTGACAGCAAAATTAAATCTTGAGTTAGGCGGTAGATGTATATTAATTGCATCTATTTCAAAATTTATTGTAGCTTGCCACACCATATTTTCTAAAATATCATTAGAAGCGTTTTTTGCCAAAGATGTAAATGTAACTTCAGCCTTATTATTTTTATGATAAACCACTGATGATATATTAACAGAACGCTTTAAGGACTTTTGGTAACGCATAACTGGAGACAATGGATTGTCAATATTCATAAAATTGGCAAATTGTCTAAATATTATACGCGTAGAATTATTTTGCATAAATATATACTGAGGACGAAGTAAGTCATAGTCATATGATTCTCTATGTATAACGTAATTTCTAATCATAATATCTGCAATAGAATTAATTGCATTATGCTTAATATGATTAGCGTTAGTTATTGTTGCACTTTTAAGGGATTTAGCACTAATTGCGTATCTCACCTGACGCTTTACTGGTAATAAAGTCTCAAAATTAATCACCACACTTAGAAATAATACAAAAAGAACTACACTAAATATCAACAAAAATGTTCTGTGTACAAGTGGATATATATATTCAAAATTATACCATCTTTTCGCATCAACAAAATATTCACCAGACTTAATATATTCTTGAACAGAATTTAATAGCTTATCCATTAGTTTTAAATAATTGCTTACCTATATCGGATTCTAACACATATTAGAAAAGATGTTATAATTTTTTATAAAAATTATTCTTTTAGCCTGTTCAAAAAGCTAATTTTGTGTCTACAATACCAATAAAAATCGTATTAAGAATAGTCAAATTAAAAAGAATATTTGACTCAAGAAATGTTTGTTGTTATAAGCTCTGTGTATATTAAGTGTACACTTATACACTAGTATTTAATGATGGGGCGTAGCCAAGTGGTAAGGCAACGGTTTTTGGTATCGTCATTCGGTGGTTCGAATCCATCCGCCCCAGCCATTTTCCGATTTTAGTGCATTTTACGAATGCATCAAACGGTGGACGTAGCATAAAGTCTAGCTTTCCGTCTTTTAATTTTAGGTTCGAAAAGACAAGATTTAACAATTTGCGTTTTTTTCCAATATTCGAACCTTTAAAGGTTTCTAATGCTCCGGAAGCCAGTTCTACTAGGTTAACCAAGCATTCTGAAAATTTATCATCAGCATAATCATGGCTTTCTATTTCTCTCACGATATCTTCACGTTTTTGTATTAATTGCTGACGTTTTCCTTCATGATCTTCCTTGCTAATATTACCATCTAAAAATAAATCAGTTAACCTATCCATACGAGTTTTGATCTTAGTATGCTCAGTATGTAGCTCTCCTATACGCATTTTATAAAAACCTTGCTCTATTTTTGCTGAGTTTTTAATATAACCAATTACTTCAGCTAACAATTCAGGCTCTAAATGGAGTGTTGCTAGTACTTTCTCAACTTCTTGTAGTATTATTTCTTCTTTCACGTATATCCTTTTATTAGGGTTATCAGGATGCCATCCTAATAATTCAAAAACTAGGTCCTATACCATAATGATACTAAAAAGCCGTGTAATAGCCTTAAAATAGATAAATAAGGGTATCTATGATAAACAACTTGATCAAGTTACTCTTGCTACGAGTTAAAACAATTATTTTTACAATAACCAAAAATTATTAATGCTAAAAAAATGTGACACTTGGCTCTAATACTGAAGGAGATGGGGTAATTTAATAATAATTCAACTTGACTTGTGCGGTGCTTGATATATCTCTGCTCTTTGAGTAGATACTACTTTCTAATTAAAGCAAAATTTATTATCTAAGGAAAAAATATGCCAGACAAAGCAACAAAATCAATAATTGTGCAGTAACTGGTAAAGTTGTAACAGCTGAAACTCACAGCAAAACATATTCAGATGGCAAAGTGGACGAATGGACTTATTTAGGTACATGGGATACAAAGAATCCAAACAAAAAGATTTATGTAAGAGAAGATGAGGTTTTAAAGCAAATAGAAGAGGTTTTTAAAAGAATAGGTATAAGGGGAGACCCGGAAATGCTAAAAGAGACCCTTGCCTATTTAAAAAACACAAATGAGCTAAAGAAAGATGAGCATGGGCAAGCAACAGCTGCTTTAAAGAAAGAGCATACCGAAAATGAGAATAGATTAAATTCATTAATAGATTTGCGACTCAATGGAGAACTTAGCACAGAAGAATTTCAAAGAAAAAAACAACAATTAAAAGATCGCCAATATGAAATTGCTCGTTTAATTAAAGTTTATGAGGAAGTAGACGATAAATTTACTGATACCGCTAAAACGCTAATAACTCTAGCATCTGAAGCCTATGAAACTTTTAAAGGTTCTGAAAGCCCTCAAAAACGCAAAATGATAAATTTCGTATTTCAGAACCTCAAACTAAGGGGCAAAAAACTTGAGACCTCTCTACGTTTCCCGTTCGATATTTTTGAAAAACGACAACTTGTACAAAAATGGCGGGGCGTAGTAGACAATTTCAGAACCACGATAGACATAAAATTACTGGTTATTCAAACACTTACAGTCTATTATTAAAGTATTGTCACCTGATATTGTAAATCCATATTTTTCCCGCAAAAAGCCATGCAGATTTTTAGTATTTGTTTAACATGTTGATGCTCTTTTATTTTAGTATCATATTTCCTATCAATAATTTGTTGTAAACCAGACCCTGCTATAGTCGTTAAATCTTCTGAAGATTTAGCGATTTTATACTCAATCACCATGGCCTTATCTCCTTTGCCAACTTTAGGGACCATAATTACATCAGGGCGTCCATCGCCTGATTCTTGCTCACTTGATATTATATAGCTCGGTGCTAGCATATTAACAATCCCTAGCATAAAGCCACTATAAAATAACTCTGCCTTTTTCTCCCCCACCTTATGAAAACTAGTGCTACTGTGCAGCAACTCCTGCATTCTTTGTTTAAACTCCTCTATTTTGCCAGCTGGTAGTAGGCTCATTAGCGGATAATATAATGAGCTATCCATTTGTAATTGTTTGCCAAGCCATTGCAGTAATCGAGTTTCATAAATAAATTTTACTTCTTCATTTGGTGCACTTAATGCAAAAATATTTCTTGTTGGCTCAACAGCGGTAGGATTCAAATAACCACTAAATAATAATAAGCTAAACAAACCTGAACGTGAACTAATATCAGCAAAACTTATCTGTTTCATAATAGGAGCAATAATAGCTTTACCAGCAGCCAATACTTGAATATCCTGCTGCATCTCATCTGACAATAAAACATTATCAACCCAACCAGTTCCTCCACTGTCAACCCAATAATAATCTAGCTTCCCTTCACTTGATAAACACATCATAATTGACCAAGGGTTATAGATGACTTCTCCCCCAAAATTATAGCCATTATACCAATCCTTAATTTCTGCTGGACTGGTAGTAAGTGGTACTTTAGTTAATAACTCATCCACTTCTGTTTGAGAAAATCCATAGCTACCTGCAAATTTTTTATCTAATAAACTATATTCTTTAACATTATTCAAACCGGAAAATAATTCAGCTTTGGCAATCCGCAAAATTCCTGTAATAACTCCACGTTCAACTGGCAATTCTTGATCGCCAGTTTCTTTTTTAAAGGTAGACTTCATGATTCCACGAAAAATTTCTAACACTTTCTGAAATTCTACCTCATTAGTACCAAACCACCTGTAAGCACTATTAATGGGCGTATCATATTCATCAATTAATACCCAAGGCTTTTTATTATAATGTTTGTACAGCAATCGGCTTAAAATAGCTAAACTATTTTTGATGTTGTCTAGAGTTACATCAGAAGATAAATATTGGTTAAAATCAGCTATCTCACTTGTTTTCAGTTTGTTACTGTCACTTAAATAGCTATGAGCTTGAAACAACTTCCGCAACTGGCTTTTTACACCTTGTTCAATATCGTAATAGCTTGAGCCTTCTACGCTTTTAAAGGTGATGAATATTACGGGGAATTGCCCTTGGCGTTTCATTACATTTTCACAAGACGCTATCTTTAAAGGTTGCAATTCTTTTGCTTCGTCAAACCCCAAATCTACTTCTCCCCCAGCAAATAATTTATAATTTACCTGCTTTTCTGTCGGCAAAGGATTGCCCTCATTGTCTAGCTCTATTTCTAGAAAACGCCTGACCATATCCATATTAATACTCTTCCCCCAACGTCTTGGTCGAGTGATTAGAATTACTTCTCCACTGTCTTCTAGTAATTCTTTGATCATTAAGCTTTTATCAACAAATACATCACTATTTAACAATAATGTTTTAAAGTCATCAGTACCTACCCTCATTCTAGGTAGTTTTTGCTCATCTAAAATCCTATTAATGCTTTCAGTTGTTGTATTACTCAAAGGGTTAAAGGTCATATTATTTGATAATTTACTTGGTTGTATGAAGGTTTAGTTTTTATAACGAAACCTTTATGGTATTAATCAATTTAATGTGTAAGGTTCTCTAGCATATAAGAACCATTGTTCCATGATTTCTTTAGCCCACATCTTTTTAAACATTAATTCAGGGTCTTTATAAATTTTCATGTATAATTTAAGGCTTTCTTTGGTTAACGCCATCTTAGATATTTGTTTTATCATCTTGATGGCATTGCTTGCTGCTTTAGAAGTTAATACTAAACAAACTGATGATAGTAAATACTCCTGATTTACCTTCACTACACGACACCCTATAATATCTCCTATCTCTATATCTTGGTTACTGTCTATGCCTTGTATGGTAATTGGCTTGTGCTTGCTCTCAATCATGTTAGTCAAAGTCAGATTCTTTCCTCTATATACATCTGCTACTTTATAAATACACATGTAAGAATCTCGTAACCCTAGCAAATACTTTTTGTCCATATCAGTAAAAGAATCCCCTTGAGTTTTTAACAAGTGATCAATACACATTCCAATGTGTTTTAGTAATCCTATGTGGATATTCGTTACTCAGAAAAAACTCTGTTGCACGATAAATCATATAATTGGTAATATTCTCGCCTAATTTATTACTTAACTCTAGAAGATTAACTTCTGCTGAATTTTCATCAAAATTATCCGGATCGGTTATCTCGCTAATAAAACTGCCAATAACGTCATGAAATAGTAATGTGTAATCTTCTTCTAAGTTTTTAATTAATGGTATTATTTGGTTAATTTTCATCATATAAAAATAAGTACGTTAATTAATAGGTCTATTTCTAATAGCTATATTTTTTATTTTATTATACCTAATTCTTTTACTATTTACAACATACGACAAAACCTCATTTGTTGAATCTTGTAAATGTTATTGGATAGATGAACTGAGCTATATACCAATAAAAGCCGAGGCTAGATTCTTATTATTTAAGCTGTTTGCTAAATTATATGAACAATCTTCGTTCATTGTAACGACCCATTTAAGGTTTGAAGAATGGGGGGATATATTTGGTAATCCTAAGGCAACAAAGGCAATTATTGATAGGATAAGGCATCATTGTCAAATCATAGAAATTGGTAATAAAAGTTTTAGAGGAGGCAAAGATGTAGATTAAAGATTAAAATAATAGACTATGGTATGAATTAAAAATTACAATGATTTTAGAAAATTCTATCTGAATTTCAACCAAAATTAACTAATTTTTTTATGTGGTTAGAGGGGTCAATAGTTTATTACAATAGGGGGTCAAAAGATGATTACAATTTACATCAATACCATCTCCTTGACAGAAATAGCACCGTGGGGTCGTTTGATATCTGCTCGTGCTAGCCGATATCGGTGGACATACCACCATCTATTACTTAGCATTCAATAACTTACTACGATGAAGTTATTGATTCTTGGCACACTGACTTTTAAATTACCCTAGTTGAATTATATAATAAAGTTCTTGCATTAAATAAAAATGCTCTATATGTTCTCCTGCTTTAAGGTATTTATCAATAGAACATTAATAAAACTTAATGTTCTTGTTATATACCCAAGTGATTTGAAGGATTGTTTCTTGAAATCCATGTACCTCATGTCACACTACTGGATAAAAGAGATGGTGTGGTTGCAAGAGCTAGTAAATAGAGTATTTTAGATTGAACACAAAAAAATCTGTGATACTTTATTATGCAATGGCAATAAAAATAGGAGCAATTGGAGAGCAAGAGCAACCGATAAAAATGAAGAAAACGCTAGGATGTAGGAGTTATTCTGTACTACAGTTAGGTATAAGATCAATTAAACAAGCTTATAGTCGTTCTAAGCAATTTTTTGATTCCTTAATCATAAAATTGTTTAAGTTACACTTTGTGCAACCAACCTAACCTTTTTGTCCAGTAGTGTGACCTCATATACGCTGCGCTTGCTTGTCTTTTGTTTTCAAATCCAATTCTTCAAATTATTTGAGCATATACATTACCAATAATGCCCACTTTAATTAAGTGGGCATTTATATTTGGGATGTATCAGATAACCTAAAAAAAATAGATAGATTTTTTTAATTAATCTCATGGGAGGAGATATGACTAATACCGGATTAAGTATTAATAGCGTTGGTGTTCATAATAGTAATGTAACAAATACGTTAAGTATTCCCAAGGCTTATGTTAATACAAATTCTAATGATTATATAGATACATCACTTAATTTATTTAATGATAGTATTAAGCGATTTGGGAAAAAAAACAATTATGGTGACAGTACGATTATAGAACCTCCGACTTTAATAGAATACATTAAATCCCGACCTTATCGTGGGTACGAAACTCAGAAGATAATCCATCAATTAATAGACAATATACCTAACTCCTATAATCCTTTGCATGCAGCAGCTTATTATGGTTACCTTGATATTATGGAGTTTCTTCTTGAACAAGGTATTGATATAGATGTTAAAAGTGATAACGGTGATACTCCTTTACTTATAGTAGCACTGACAGGTAATTTAGAGGGTATGAAATTTCTTGTTGAGAAAGGTGCTGATGTAACAATAAAAAATAATGAAGGTTTTTCCGTTTTACATATTGCGGCTCAGCGAAATGTAGCAGTAAGTGCTATAAAATTCCTTGTTAAGGAAGGTGCTGATATCAATGTGCAGGATGGTTATGGTAATAGTCCTTTACACGATGCAGCTAGGTTTGGACAAAACGATATTATTAAATTGCTTATAGATAAAGGGGCTGATATCAATGCACAGGATGAGCATGGTAATACTCCTTTAGACATTGCAATAAGTGAAAAACATACTGATAGTGCTGAATTGCTTATAGATAAAGCTGCTGATATCAATGAACAAGATGAGCATGTTGATAGTACTACTGATAAATATCTAGAAGAGTCAGATATAGAGTTTACTACAGTTACAGATAGTATAGATACTTATAATAAAACATTTGTCAAAGATTCACAAAATCAAGACAATGATGCATTAACTCCTTTGTATTATTATCTTGCTGCTGGGGTAGCTAGTGTTATTACTTTTGGGGGTGTGGTAGCATGTTATTTATTAAATAAAAAGCAACACAAGAATGAAGCAACAAATAATGATGGCTCTTATTATAATTATCAAAATCCTGAATCTAATTTAATTGAATTCATGGGTAAACCCGTCACCATCATAGATATAGATAACACTAAGACAGTATGTGTAGTGGTATCTTCAGAGAATAGTAGACCACTTAGTGTATTTTTGTCAGAGATTTTTCATAATACTATCCAATATTTAGGTGGGTATCATCCTAAAAGTATACAGGATGGAAGTAGTAATACTATAAAAGAGGGGAATAGTAGCACTGTAGAAGTGAGTAGTCCTACTGTAGGGGGCAATGATAGTAGTATTTATGATTACCTTCCACCTCCTAGACCAGTGGATTTTTCTGATCCTAATTTTTCTACTGTTGTTCTTGTCGGGGATAGTCTATAGCTAACCCTAATAGTATACTCTCTACTTTTGTTAAAAAGCATGCAATAATGACCCGTAAATGGGTTAATGTGCGTTGAAAAATGCCCCACCTAAGAAGTGGAAAGAATAGTACGTTATTAATCCATTATTATCAACATATACTTCTATTATTTTCAGAATAAATAATAGAAGTATAAAATCAGAGATGTTAATGATGGAAAGTAAGAGAAAGATATTAGATGTTTAGTCCCGGGTATAATGGTGTATATTATAAAGAATTACCATCAAGAGAGGAATTATTTCAATAGCTAATTTCTTACTATCTTCAAAAGTCTGCATAGGAGTCTTACCGTAGCAGTACTTGCCTGAATGAGGTCGTTCATAATTATAATAGACCTCTTTCGAAACTCTACTTCTGCTGGTGATTTGGACAATGATGCGGTACTCGAATCCGTAACGGAATTAGAATACGCTGCGGTTCGAGGTGAAGCGTCTCCTTCAAATCCCTCAGCACAAGCGAGTTTCGAAAGAGCAATTATCTTTTATCTAAATTTTATAAAAATAGATAAATATTATTTAATAACAAAAACACGTTTTTGTTGAATAAGTTTATGGCACACTTCAAGTAACTTACGCATACAAGCAACTATCGCAACTTTCTTAGGTTTAAAATTATTAACAAGCCTATCATATAAAATTTTTAAATATTGGAAACCATTCTTACCAGCTAATACTGGCATGTATAAAGCATCTCTAGGTTCTGTCTGTGATAGCCGATAAAGGATACGATAGTAGTGCATTTGTAGAAAGTTTAGAAAATAAGGGGTGTGAGATTGTTATACCACCAAAATCTAACCGTAAAGTACAACGTGAATATGATAAACATACTTATAAGGAACGATATTTAATTGAGTGCTTATTTGGTAAAATCAAACATTTTAGGCGTATATTTTCTAAATTTGATAAGGCTCCAGCCACTTTCTTAGCTTTTCTAAATTTCGTTGGAACTTTAATATGGTTACGTTAAAATTTTTGTCAACAGAACCTAGCATCTTTATATCAATAACATATCCAAGATTATTAAACTTTATGTCTTGATTTTGTGATGATAGCAACTTTATACGCTCAAGTTTCGTTGACCATGTATTTCCGTCTATGCTGTGTACGGTCATTGTTTCCCTCTTACGTTCTTACCTTTCTGCCAGCCCTTCGCTCCACTTCCATTACGAAGCTTCATTACTACTACAACTGACTCAGCCATCCTTATACCATCTCCAAAGCCTTATGTTTCAGCACTTATACTTTGAATACTTACTTAACTTTAGTAAGAGTTATAAGGACTTCCCAAGTTGCGTCATTAATCTCTACAAACTCGCTGACGCCTGAGATCCCGGCGGTTGAAAACTTTCGGCTTTTCGCTAGTTTGACCTCTAGTTTTCTGTTGTCTACTGTGTTGTGTAGCACATCAACTTCCACTACAAATAAAATTTCGGGACTATCACGTTCACCATTTGGTTTCGGCTCGGATGTTTCGCTGTCTACGCTTTACTACTGTCGTTACCTTCAGCAGCACAAGACTCGCTATATGGTGGAGCTAGCTGCTCCTTCCATAACGGGACTTTCACCCGTAAGATTAATGCACCTTATCTTGACGCACACACAAATTCTATTACAGACTCAATAACCATCCTGTTGCCAACCATAAACAATTGCTAATTCATCAGTCATACAAGCTGTCTTCATCACTTATAAAAAACACTATTACTTTGTACTAAAAAATTCAATCTGTAGTACCATGCAAAAGATTTTTAAACTCCTGTATCTCCTATAAGCACTGCATTCCATCTTTCCTCCGTACCAACTTCGATTTAGGGGATATCATGATCCACGCAACAAAGGTCTCTACTTTATTCAACAATTATAACGTAAATTGGTGTGCATATTGCCACTAAAACTTAATATCCCCACTATTTTTTTATTAATACACTTTATATCAAAAATATATTTGACATCATATACAAAGTATATTTATTATTATAAATAAAGGGTTTTCCTAATTCTACCATTGAATTTAAGGTTTGCAAGTCCAAGAAGTTCGTCGAGTAAGTTGATAAAATATAAGAAGGAAACGTAGAGAGAACAAATAAGAAAATTAGACGACATAGTTGATGCATATCTCATCAACAACATCTAAAAGAACTTAATATTAAATTAAATCAGTAGATACAGAAGCATATAATTGATTAGTGGTATGATAACAGATACAGATCAAGGATTATTAAAATTAGATGATGCATCTTCACAACATGCTAATGAGTTTAATATTGATATTATAATTCAAGATTTTATCAATGCAGAAACTGGTAAGATTTTAACTCTTAAAAACTTCCAAGAAATTTACTCAAAAATAACAGATACCATACAGCAAGAACTTAACCAACTAACACAAAATCTCTTAAGAATAGTGCAAGACAGGGCAACATACGAAACAACTACACTTAATAACCAAGTAAATTTACAGATTGAACAAAAGCAAACAGCTCTAAAAAATCAATGCGATCAAGAAATAAATGCTAGAATGTTGGCAATAAACCAATCTCTTAAATCCATGACATTTACTAGTCAGGCAGCTGCAGATAGTACATTTGCAGCAAAACAAGCGGAGTTCCAATCGTTCCAAACATCGTATGTTCAGCAAATTAGTAACCTTCTTCAAAGTCATGTAACTACCGTTATTCAAGATGCTAAAAATCAAGTAAATACAATTACCAATACTGCTCAAAAAGTTTTAAATCAGAAAAACGATTATGTGTCATCCATTGTTAAGTCAAAACTAAGTAGCTTAACTGATGAACTTATCAAATTGGAAAAGGAAGGTTATAATATCGATGTAACCGCAATAGAAAACTACAATAAAACATGGTTAAATTCTCTGCACAACAGCATTAATGCCCTTTATAATAAATCAATTAATGACATAGCAAATCAAACTATTAGCCACGATAGTAAAACTTTTGAGCAATTTATAAATGGTTCTGGAAAAAGGGAAACTATAATTCATAAAAATCAACTTGATAAGCTATTAACTGATATTCATGCTAAGAATTACGCTCTACCAACTGATCATTTAGAGAAATTATTCTCCTTAATAGAAGATCCACGGTGTAATAAAATACATGATACTATTATACCCATACTTTTGAGCAGTACGATTAACGGTAGTAAATTATCACTAGCAATTTTTAAAAAATTAGAAAATTTATTGGATGATAGGCAACATGCTGAACTAGCAGCTACAATTTTATTCAAGAGCGTAGAAAATAAGCAACTATTACCAGATACTACATTAAATAAATTATCTTGTATAGCTGGTAACAAAAGTTATTCTATTTTGGTATGGACTATAGCTAATCAAACTATTGCCAGTAGTTTAGCTTATGGTACTGAATTACTAGATGATATAGTTAGCAGTTTTATAAATAATAATTTTATTCTAAAAATATATGATAATAATCTAGTACTTAAGGGATCTATTAATCTTGCTGATTATTTTTATAAACACTCAGAGGCTTTAGTTAAATACAGTGATAGAATAATTAGTATAGTAGGTGATAAGACCCTTAATCCGGATGTCCGTCGTCAATTATGTTTGATCATAAAGTATGGTATAGAAAATGGTTACAAACTATCTCAAGATGAACTTGTTAGGCTAGAAGCAGCCTTTACAGTCTTCCCTTTAGATAAGACTCTAGAAATATTGAAGACTTTAGAAAGTGTTGTTAAACTGCAGGATGCCACTTTGCATCCTGCTACCTTAGAAAAACTGGTAATTATCATTAGAAGCCAAGAAATAGAGCCTTCTTTTAGGGTGAAATGTTTAGAGATATTATTATCTATTATCGAACATGGTCAAGATATAGCTACTTCTTTAGTACAAGTATTAATCGAGACTTTATCAGACTCAGATTATACTATCAAAAAGAAAGCTACTGACATAATTAAATACTTATTTAAAAGTGGTAATAATGACTATAACTTATCTACCAAAGAAATAGATTTACTCAGTAACATCCTTAATAGCACAACAATAGCAGAAACTAGGGATATTTTAGCATATATTATAGGACATTATGCTGGCAAGAATATAACTACTAAAAGTGCTGTTGACACTATTTATGATCTTGTCAATTCAGAACACTTCACCAATCAGATAGTTTTTGCACTAAAAAATATATCCAAAAATTATAAATATGAGCTACCCATCCATATTTTTCAAAAGTTAGTTGATATAGGTTTAAATGGTACTAATACTAATCTGAGACTTTTTGCGTTAGAATCTGTTTCTAATCTTTCTGAGCATTCTAGGATTAACTTAGGCTTAAAAACTATAGATCTACTATTACATGACCCAAATCCTAAAATCAAAGTCATGGCAATTAAACTAGTAAAATATCACTTTGAGAAAACCAAACAATTGCCAGAACAATTAGTACAAAGCTTAGCTAGCAATAGTTCAAGCAATGAATTATTAAGCCAGTCAGCCTTAGAAATCTTAGGTTATGTGGCAAATAAGGGGGAGTCACTACCAAAACAGGCTCTAGATTTATTTGGTTGGATATTATTTAATCATAATGATCAATCTATAAGAGACAAAGCTTTTGCTATACTAGAAAAATGTAAAGCTAAGCAAGTTTTCACAAAAGATATGGATGATATATTAGTTATTGAGAAATTATCACAAACTATGATTTCAAGTTCTGACGATAATCAGAAAATAGATGCAGCCAAAGAGGTAGAGAATCTAGCAAAACAAGGCGTGAAATTAACTAAAAATTGTTTCCAAAACCTAAGAAAACTTCTAATAGATGATAATAAAGTATTATTAGAACTAGCTGCAAATACTATATCTTATGCAGTTGATAGTAACCAAGAAATACCAAACGATATCTTAATCACTTTAAAAAATAGCTTATCCTTAACTGACGATATGTCAGCCTTAATAATAGCTTTTTATAAACTAGTTAATGCAACTAGTTATAGTGATGATGAAATAATAAAGCTTGCTGAAAATTTACTGGTAAGTGATAAAAGCTCTTCCTTGCCAAAAGAATATATGCGTATGGTTTTAAAAACCTTGACTGCTAGAGGAAAATATCTGAGCCATGATACAATAGAGTATATAAGCTTGTCTTTACTTAATGATTCAGATTATAAAGCTCAAATTGCTTCTTCTTATATCTTACATAACATAGTTAGTAATGGTCAGGTTTTAACAAAGAATGTACATACAGCATTAATGTATTGTCTCCAGTCTGACAAAGAAGAACTTTATTGTAATGCAATAAGTTGTTTTAAGGACATAAGCAGTCGCGGGTATGATTTTTCTGTACAAGAATTATCATTAATAAAATCCTTCTTACAAAAAGATACCAAAGTAGAAACTCAACAGAATATATTAAAGATACTTAAAAATATTAGCTCCCACTCTAAACAAAAGTTTATAGAACTTGAATTAGACGAAGCAGTAAACTCCCTAAATACTAATACAGATAGCTTAAGTAATATTAATCATATTATAACATTGCTGGATGATGTAGAGTTTGTCTCTAAAAAGGTTATTGAAACACTAAAATATTATTTATGTTATGCAAATTCCCAAATATCAGATTTATGTGCTAAGGGATTGGCAATTATACTTGGTAAAACAAACCAAATAATTTTAACAACTGAGCAGACTGATAAACTATCTTCACTTTTGCATAGTCAAAAGGACAACGCACATATTGTTATATTGCTTGAAGAAGCCCAAAAACAATGTGTGTATTTATCTAAAATTACACTTATAAGATTAATTGATGATCTAGGGTCAGACCTTACTTCAGATATTAAGTTAAGAGTAATATCAATATTAGAAATTGCAAACATAAAACTTAAGCTTGATGAACAATTGATTGATTTATTTTACCTAGCAAAAGAGTCTACTGATATTAAAAGCCTCATGGCTAATGAGCAGAAGTTATTTAAAATCCTCAAAGCCCTAAAGACAAAAATTAATTTAAACCAAGAGCCAAATTCTTATCAGTATGAACTCTTGAGCCATGGATTAAAAAACGATGATTCAAAAATAACTAGCGAAGCTAATGAGTGTTTAGAACTTTTACTATTAAAGCATGAAATCCCTATCAATGAATCATTTATACAGTTAATATGGCCTATAATCCAAGACAATCTATTTTTAACTTTTATAAAAAAACTATTTAGCAGTAACCTTGAAAAACACCCATCTTTAGTAAATGATGCTATTGAACGATTAGAAGTTATCTTAGGTAAGAGCAACAACCTATTATTTCAACAAGAAGCTTTAGATGCTATTGAGTTTTTATCCCAACAAAAAGTTGGATTATCGTCGAAAATTATTAATTATATTGAACAATGTTTAGACAATAGGATTTTACAAATCACAGCATTTAAGATACTTAAAGATCAAGCTGATCAGGGAGTATATAGTTTATCTGACAAATGTTTAGATGTATTGAATAAATTAGCTGAAAGTCTAGAGTTTGATCATCTAGGATTTTTAAAAGATATACAAAATGCTGCGACTGACAATGAACAGTTAAGTATATTTACTGCTTTATTAGATATTAAATATTTTAATAATGAAGTTCTCAGTAGGTTACCTTCCTATAAATATTGGATAAGAGAGTTATTGTCATATGATCTAGTAATGAGAACTAAATCAACAGACTCTTATGATTTAGAAAGCTTTGATATAAATTTAATAGAGTTAGAAAAAAAACATAATTATGATGTAGTTTCCAAAGAAAGAGACAATCTGTTATTATCCTTAATTAATTTGCAACAAGAGAAAGGTTACAATCTTAGACAAATAAACCAAATATTGGAGCTATTAATTGATTTACCAGCAAATATCTTAAGCAAATTAGACAAAACTAAAGATGCAGAATATGAACTAAGGCTAATTTGGCTAAAATCTAAATTTTTTCCTAATTTAGGGGATGCAGAATTACAATTATTATATCAGGGGTTTTTTGAACAAAATAACTGGACTACTAGTATTGTAAATTTATTCCTACAATACCTACCAAAGGATACTAGTGTTACACAAATAGGTAATTTTCTAAGCTTTATCCAAGAAAATGAAATATCTTTTGAGCAAGTAAATGAGTTATTGACTGAATCTTTTGAGGAAAACGGAGGAGAGCTGCTTAATAAATGGCAGGAAGTTTTAGCTAAAAATATTTTAGAAATATATATAGCTCAACAATTTTCTAAAATACTAGACCAGACTACAGAAGGGCAAGAGATTATTAAGTTACTGGAAGTTGGTTGGTCTATTAAAAGCATCAAAGTATTGAGTGATAATATACTTATTAAGAGCAATAACAATCTTCAAAATTTACAAAAACTCCTAAAAGCTACTCAGATAATTTATCACTATAAAATTGCTGAGGATTTTATTAGCAAAGATGGTCTCACTGTTTTTAAGATCATTAAAGATTTTGATTTAGACCATATCGAAATTGGTTTACATAAGTTAGCTGTCGAACAAAACTTCCAACAAAGCTTAGAAAAAGATATTGAGACCTTACTAAACGAAATAGCCTTAAAAAACAAAGATGACCAACTTATCCAAAGCTTAATTGATAATAATGTTCTAAAATGTGAAGTCCAAGATATTGAACGGAAATATAATAGTACCTCTGCGATTTTACTTAATAATAAACCAATTAAACTTTGGTCCAAGGAAGACATCCAAAATTGGAGTAATTTAATCAAAGGAGATTTGGCAAAACTTCCTGAACATCAAGCTGAGATATTAGCCGTTATCAAAAAAGCTAATATTTTAGATAGTACTCATGAACCACGAGTAGTACAACAATTATCTATATTACTAATGCTACATACTGAAGCTACAGGTAGATTAGTGCAAATATCTACTGGTGAAGGTAAATCTATGACGGTTGCCATGTTAGCAGTAATCAAAGCTTTACGCGGTGAAGTTGTCGATGTAGTAACAAGCTCATCAGTACTTGCAAAAAGAGATGCAGAAGAAAAGGCTGATTTTTTTTCAATGTTCAAATTGACGGTAAAAGACAATAGTGATAACAGTTGTGCAAATCCTAAAGAAAAGGATTGTTATACCAAGAATATTGTTTACGGAAGCGTAGAAAATTTTCAATTTGATCTATTACGTGATATGCATTCTGGATTAGATATAAGGAAAGGTAGACCTTTTGGTATTGTGATAATAGACGAAGTTGATAGTATGCTAATAGATGAAGGTAGTAAAATTGCTAAGCTTTCTAGTCCTTTACCCCAAATGGAATATCTTGAGCATTTACTAAGCCTTACTTGGCAGCATTTAGAAAAAATCGAGAAACACTTTTACTTCTCATATGAAAGCAATCAATTACTATGGATAAAGTGTAATTTTACTTCTGATAATGGTGAATTACGTCTTGCTAATACTGATGGTAGTTATGAAGATGAGGTGGTTAAAGTACATAATAGATTGGAATATACCCGCTTTTTGTTACATGAATACTTAAAGCAATATATTAATCAGCTAGATGGGTGTTTTATTGTTCCATCACATTTACGCGATTTTGCCTTGGAGCAAATAGATAAATGGATTTCTTCAGCTATTTGTGCAAAACATGTTTTTGAGGAAGGGAAACATTATTTAGTAGCAAATGAAAGTCATAAATCTAATAAAATAGTACCTGTTGATTTTGCTAATACTGGGATACTACAGTTTAAAACCTCATGGTCAAATGGGCTACATCAGTTCTTAGAAATAAAACACGGTTTAAAAGTCTCTCCTGAGAATCTTACTACTAGTTTTATATCAAATATGGGCTTTTTTAATAAATATGGTAAGAATATTTTTGGTATGACCGGTACTCTTGGTAATAAGGATACTCACGAATTATTAGAAAATATATATCCAATTAAAATCTCCTTCATTCCACCTTACAAACATAAACAATTTATCGAGTTACCCGGGATTGTAGCGGCTGATAACCATAGTTGGCTTTCTGAAATAGTAGGTAGTGTTACTTGTGAAGCAAAAAAGGGCAGAGCTGTACTAGTAATATGTGAAACAATCAATGAGGTAGAAAGAATAAAGCGTGCTTTAGTGACTAGTAATTATCCCTTAAGTAAGATTAACCGTTATGCTAGGAATGATAATGAAGAATATTTAGCTGTAAGTCGGAATATTGACTCTGGTGAAATAATATTAGCAACAAATTTAGCAGGACGCGGTACAGATTTAAAAACTACTCCCCAAGTTGAAAAAGCTGGTGGACTACATGTGTGCTTAACCTTCTTACCGGATAATCAGAGAGTTGAAGATCAAGCATTTGGCAGAACTTCAAGACAAGGTAAGAGCGGCACTGGTCAGCTAGTAATTAATGAAGTAATGGCTCTTGATAAGCTAAACTACGACTATACTTCTGTAAATGATATTGCAGCAATAAAGGAATTACGTGATTCAATAGAGCAAAGTCGGCTTAAGCAAATAAGATATTTAGGGCTTTATAAAACTCTAATAAGTGACGAATTATTTCTCTCTTTTAATGATCTTTACCAAAGTATCAAGCAACAACAACCAAAGGAAATGCTTTTTAAGTTGAAACAATTAGAAGAACTATGGGGATTTTGGCTACATAAAGTTAATTTAGATGAAGATGAAGGAATTAACCTCTCAAGAGTATCTTTTCACAGCTATCTCAAGGAGATGAAGCTAAAACCTCACAGAGTTACTAGTGGAGAAGATAGTTTTTATCATAGTATCATTCATCAGCTGAAATATTTACATATTGAAACAAACAAAGCAAGAAACATTGATAAATTAAAACATACTATAATAAACCACATTATAGATAATCCCATTCTATATAGTAATGTTACTGATAATTTAGAAAAATTTGCTAATGATTATTTTAAACCATCGAAGTGGAATGATGATTTGTTTATAAAGTCTATATCTCGTATTTTTGAAGTTAATATAATATTAATCACAAATGATAACAGCTATAAGCATTACAAAAGAATGGGAGCTACTGAAACCCTATATATATCCCATGAAATAGATGGAGATTATTCGTCATTAGTGAAAAGCGATTTAGCTAATGACTATGATACGACATTTCAAACTAATGTTGAAATTGATGACGCACAAGTTAGCAAACCAAGTATCTCTAGTAATACGATTGATATCCTTCCTCAGGCGGCAGAAAACATTGTACCTACGATTGTAGACAATAAGACCGAACTAGAGACTATTTCGAGTATCCAGCTAAAAAGCTCAGCAATACTGGACTATTTTAAAGTATTAGAGGATAAACTAGCCAAGATTAACGGTCAGCAGAAACAACAACAAGCAAAAACTGCTTATGAGCAATTTAAACAGAAGATTTTAACTGAATATAATGCTAACAGAATTGCTAAAAACCCTAGCTATGAAACGTTACAAGCTAATCTATTATTAAAGCTAGATTCTTATGATCAAGCAATGGAACATTATAATAATGCAATAGAATTAGACAAAATCTACAGCTTTGTTGCTCATTATAATAAAGCTTATGCAGTTACTGATCATGGTGGTGGAGTTGATGAACCTAAGAGTGATTTACTAGCTGCAAAAGACCAACTGGAAGGTCATCTAATACCACAGCTAGAATCAACGCAAATGGTATTAATCTCGAACTCAGATATTGCTACTAACTCAGATCTTACTAAACAACTTACCAATAAAATTAATTTATTAAAATTACAGTTAGATCATATCAATAAAGCACTAGTTGTAATAGCAACTGTTGAACATAAAAATAAAGTAACTAAAGATGCTGTTGCTGCTGGAACAATACCGGAAGAACAAGCAAGTACATTTAAAATTGCCATTGATGATACAAAAAAGCTAAAAGATTTTTTTGAGCAAGCAGAGATTCCAGAAGATGAGATTGCAGAACTAGAACATTTAGGACTAGACCATTTATTTACCCTACGCGAAGTTGAAATTATGCCAGAGGAAGATGATGATAGTTTCATTGGTGCAATAGCTGGTTGTCTTTTAGGCATAGGACAAATAATATTCGGGGCAGTTACCATGGCTTGTGGCGGTATATCACTTGGTATAGCGATGATTGTAGAAGGAGTCAAAGACCTATATACAGTAGTTACAGGTGGTTTTGATCACGGCTTTAGCTGGGAACAATATTTTTCATCTAAAGCAATAAGCTATACAATTAGTGCTATTACCATGGGATGGGACAACTTCAAAGCAGGTCTGCTGGCTGTAAAAGAAGGGATTACAGCTGCAGCTACTGGCATTAAAAACATAGCATTGCAAGCATTGGGTAGAGAAGTTATTAAACAAGGAGCGATATCAGAAGTAACCAAGAGTGCTACATCAGAAATTGTTAAAGAGGGTTTATTAAAATCTGCCTTTGAAATAGCTAAAAAAGAAATCCCAAACGCCATACTCTCAGTTGGTGCTCAACATGCTATCGGTTTTGTTGCTGACCGAGTTTCTGACAATATTATTCAGGAGTTTCGTGACGACATAGCTAGCAGCGTTAAAGGAAAAATCAACGATGTCATTAACGACTCACTAACGGCAAATACTATTGATCGAGCTGTGTTAGTGGATACTATGCTTGGCACTAATAGCTTTACTGCTAATATCATGAAGGAAATGGCACTGATATTGCGTCCGGAAGAAAATGCTTTTATAAACGCTGCAAGCAGTATTATTAAGGCAATTGCTCAACAATATCATTCAGGTATTGCAACTTTTATTTCTCTAGCAGAAAAAGCTGCAACCGTTGATAAAATCCTGAATGTTACTGATAGATTCTGTCATAAATTATCCAGCAAATTATCTAGTATTGCTAGCGAGTTACCAAGTAATCAGGAAATATTTAATATTTATATGCAGCTTTATCTATCTTCCGAAGATAGGACTGCTATCTACAATATTTTAATTACTGAAAAAATACTAAATAATGAAGGCAAAATAATAGGTGAAGATTTATCTAAAATAAATAATATAGATTTGGGACAAAATAATAAATTGAAGCCAAGAATTTTGAGTTTCTGCACTAAGTTAAAACATGTACAAGAAGCAGACAATAAAGAAGTACGGGTAAAAGTTGCATCTAATGTTGAGCATATGATTACCAATAGAATTATGCATCTAATCAAAGCTGAAATACTAAGCCCAACAATTAAGTCAGGCATTAGTGAGTTATCAAATGCTATGCTAAATAAGTTAAATCAAGCATCTGAAGCTGCTAAGACTGGAGTTAAACGTGAAATGAGTAAGCATTATAATAGAGTAACATTGACACCAGAGGCGGAACACAACGAACCCCAAAGGCATAATTCCCAATTCTCACAATATGCTTCACCAGGATCATTCCCACAACCAAGTAGCTTAAATGCAGCAACTAGTAAGTCTTCATCATCATTTACTAACTCAATGCAAGAATCTTCATCACTGCCATATACTGAAGGCTCCATGTACCTTGAATCATTATCTAATCAAATGGCACGACCAGTATATTTATTTAAAGATGGACAATTGCAAAGAATAATTGGCTCTCAATATAAAGGAACACAAGGATTTAGTTTAGATTATGTTATGGGGCAAGGATGGAAAAGACATAACCTACTTAACAGCAATGAGCCGCCTAGATCATTATTTGATTTGATGTATGACGAGACTGCTTCAACTAACACCTCGATATTACTGAAAAAATCAGAAGATCCAAGGTTGAAGTTTCATACACCATATAGTCAGTATATTATCAATGGTAAAACTGTCAATAATACAAAATCACCAGCTCAGCCACCCTTAAGCCAAGAACCAAAGCCATCAAGCCAACCAGTAGGGGCTGGGCAGCATCCTGAACCTATTACATCTGCAGATATAGGGTTTGCGGGATTAACAAGTGCAGATATAGCACTACTTTCACTTGCTAAACCTAAGCCGCTGCCAGTACCAATATCGCAAAAAACTACTGAATATTTAAACTCAGTAGTTCTGCAAAGTGGCTGGCAGCAGGCTAGCTCTACTGAGGTTAATAAGCAGAGTGGTGAATTTACACTAGATGAGCAAGCCACTATTGCAGCTGTTGGTGGAGATATAGGACTTGATTATGATCCAAGAGCCAAAAAATTCATTGAAGAAAATCCAGGGACAGCCTTAGCATTGGCAGCCGCACCATATGTAGGAATGGGAGTAGGATTATTGGGTGAAATTGGTGCTACTGCCCGTCTACTGCCTACTATCGCGGCTGAAGGTGGTGGCGGATCTCAGCTTGCCAATGCTGGGTCAAGATTGCTTATGACTGAGGCAGCAGGAGCAGGGGCAAATGTTGCAGCTAGGATTGGAAGTACTGCCGCTGCTGCAACTCCTATAAACCCATTATATACGGCATTGCATGCAGCCACAGCTGCTACGACATTTCATTATGGCCTCAAGGCTATTGAAGATACTAATAATTCATTAGGTCAGAATTATACCCCTACAAATACAGATAGACCAGCTCCGCAGCAATCGCAAGTAGCCGCTATCCAACCAGTAAAAGTTTGGGACGTTAATGAACCAGTTCCTACTAATGTTAACCCTTGTGCTATTATAGATTTGGATACCAACAAGCCAACAATACTAACTACCCCTATACCTAGTGAAAAACCTATAACTGTAATATCTACACCTGATCAAGGTGAATTGCTGCAAAAACTAGGCACATTGCCGGGCTTCGACCATGCACCAAGTGAATCAATTGATACTAATACTGAGTCCTTCCCTGCTCATGTCGATTCACTAGTAGATATGAGTATTTTGTATAAGGACACAAATGACTTTAGTGTAGATAAGCAACTTGTTAAGGATGCAGAGAAATTAAAACTTGATAAAAATAACCCAACAGATCAGAAGATTCTTGAGAATCTTGATACACCAGTTGAAGAATTTATTGCTAAGAATCGAAAAGCTAAAATTTTCAGGGAGTTTCCTGGTGAATATTTAGATGTGCCATTAAGAGAAGTCATGGAAGGTGCAAACCGTGGAGATAGTATAGCAAAAAAAGCTAAAAAATTATTAATAGATGGTAGGTTTTCAAAATGATAAAAAAAGAGGAAGGAATAATAAAATTACTAAATTTAGTCAATGATATTTTTGGAAATGACGCTCCTGTTATCAATGATCATTGGGAAGGAGATTTATGTGCTATTGGATTGCAAAAAGATAATAAGTTAATTTACGTATCCATTACAGGTTGTGCTAAGAATCAGTATTTTTATGAATGCGAACTTCTTGTAGATGATCCTGAAGAAGTTTATATAGCTCAAGATAGCGAAGATAATGTAACAGAAGAAAGGCTACTAGAAGTAATGAGCAAATTTTTTGATATTCCTTTAGTAAAAAATGGGTAAACCGAGTAAATCAAAATTTGGGATAAAAGAAGGAATTAATTTTTTTATAATAAACACTTAGTGCAAGTAATAAATATGTTATGATAATCCAATAAACATTAAAGAAGAGGTTATTACCTTATACTCTCATCGATAATTTAGGGAAAGTACATAGGATAGAGTCTGATAATTTGACTGGTGATAATAAGAATGATTTTAAAATAGCTAATGAAATAATGGGTATAAAGGAGAACCCTGAAGGCTATACATGGCATCATATAGAGGACGGTCGAACAATGATTGCTATTCCTACCGATTTACATAAAGCAATTAAACATACTGGAGGGGCAGCAGTAAAAAGAGCCGAGAAGAAAAATGCTAAATGACATTAAAGTAATAAAATCTCACGAATCAACAAATTTGGAAGAAATAGAAAAATTTGAGCATCTAATACAAGCTAAACTTCCTAGTGATTATAAACAGTTTCTATTAAAACATAATGGAGGACATCCAGTATTTGACGCTTTTGAACTAAGTGAACCAATTAATAAAAAAAATACAGGAATATTAGTTGAATGGTTTTATGCTTTACACGATAAAGAAGTGTCTAATATAGTTCTCGAGTTTCAACGGTCACGCGGGAAAATACCAGATGAATTTTTACCGATTGCATGTGATGATGGTGGGGATTTATGTCTTGGTATAAGGGGTGATGATTACGGAAGTTTGTATTATTGGACCACTAATTGGAGTTTTTGGAGTGAGGATGATTTAAATTATCTTTATTTTGTAAGTAATAGTTTCACCGATTTTATCAATGGCTTATATGAATTGAATGTAAAGGATAATAATATCATCAGACGCTATCAAGATGGCACTGTAACTATAGAACCATTGCAAAAACCTAAGTGAAATAAATTTATTTTCTCATAAACACTTAGTGCAAGTAATAAATATGTTATGATAATCCAATAAACATTAAAGAAGAGGTTATTATGCAAGCAGCTAAGAGTTAACATGTTGGGATTTTATGGTAATATTACAGCATTCACATTAAATGAACAAGAATCTATTGCTGCTATTAGCGGAGATATAGGACTTGATTTTGGTTCAAGAAACAAAAAATTCATTGAAGAAAATCCAGGGACAGCCTTAGCATTGGCAGCCGCACCATATGTAGGAATGGGAGTAGGATTATTGGGTGAAATTGGTGCTACTGCCCGGTTACTTCCTACTATCACAGCTGAAGGTGGTGGCGGATCATCGATCTTTAGTGGATCACGCTTTGCTAATGCATTTTTTATGAATGAATCAGCTGGGGCTACGGCAGCAACTGCTACAAGATTCTCTGCATCAACAACTGCCGTACTACCAAACCCAGATTTTGTAATTGGAGCTAGTGCTTACCTCTAGCGGCAGCAGTTGCTCTTAAAGCTACAAATGATGACAATATAAAGGAGTTATGGAATCAATTTTTTAACCCAACGACTCTAACACCTACACAACCAGTAAAAATTTGGGATGTTACCAAACCATTACCTACTAATATTAACCCTTGTGCTATTATAGATTTGGATACCAATAAGCCAATAATATTAAGCACCCCTATACCTAGTGAAAAAAGGGGCAAAAAACTTGAGATCTCCCTACGTTTCCCGTTCGATATTTTTGAAAAAACGACAACTTGTACAAAAATGGCGGGGCGTAGTGGACAATTTCAGAACCACAACAGACACTAAATTACTGATTATTCAAACGCTTACAGTTTATTACTAAAGCTCTGTAACCTGATATTGTAAATCCATATTTTTTCCGCAAAAAGCCATGGAAAGTTTAATGATTTTTTTGACATGAGAATGTTCTTTTATCTTACTATCATATTGCTTATCTATAATCTGGTTCAATCCTATTTTAGCTACTGAGGCTAAATCTTCTGCATTTTTAGTTATCTTATACTCAATAATAATTGCCTTATCTCCTTTACCAACTTTGGGGATCATGATTACATCAGGACGTCCATCACCTGATTCTTGCTCACTTGATATTATATAGCTCGGTGCTAGCATATTAACAATCCCTAGCATAAAGCCACTATAAAATAATTCGGCCTTTTTCTCTCCTACTTGATGAAAACTAGTAGAATTTTGCAACAATTCTTGTAATCGTTCTTTAAATTTTTCTATTTTACCTACCGGTAACAAGCTAACAAACGAGTAATATCTAGAACTATCAATTTTTAACTGATCAGTTACCCATTGGAGCATTCTTACTTTATATATGTACCGTACTTCTCTATTCGGTGCTGACAATTCATATATATTTTCTTCTGAATTTTGAACTGTAGGATTTAAATATCCACTAAATAATAACAAACTAAATAGTCCTATTGGTTTATTGATGTCAGCAAAACTAATTTGTTTAGTAATAGGTGAAATAATAATTTTGCCTGCAGCTAAGCTCTGTAAACTTTCCTGCATTTCATCTGATAACAATACTTTATCTATCAAACCTGTTCCACCACTATCTAGCCAATAGTGATCAAGCCTACCTTTATGTGCTAAACATTGCATTATTGACCACGGATTGTAAATTACCTCTCCACCAAATGTATAACCATTATACCAATCCTTAATTTGTTCAGTATTAGTGTCGAGCGGTACTTTTGTAAGCAAATCATCTACCTCTGTTTGAGTGAAGCCATAGAACTTAGAGAAATCATCATCAAGTAAGGTATATTCACTAACATTATTTAAATCAGAAAATAAATTAGCTTTAGCAATTCTTAATATGCCAGTTATTATTCCTTTTTCTACACAAGCATTACCTTTTAGGCTGCTGCCAAATATTCCACGAAATAGTTCAAGTACTTGTTCAAATTCTTCTGATTTTTTACCAAATTTAATATAAGAACTATTAATTGGAGTATCATATTCATCGATCAATACGTAGACTTTTTGGTTAAAATGTTTGTAAAGTATTTCACTTAGGAACTTTAAACTATACTTTAAATCTTCTTTCGTCAGCTCTTCTGTAAAATATCGTTCTAATTTTGCTTTTTGCACACTATTTAATAGTCCTATATCTTGAGTTGAGTAATGTTTTAAATAATAATGATTGGCAAATAGTTGTATAACCTGATTCCGTATACCGTTCTCAATGTCTTGGTAATTACTACCCTTAATATCCTTAAAACTTATAGAAATAACCGGATAATTACCTTGTTGAACCATAGCGTATTCATTACTATTAATCTTTAAAGGTTTTAGAGTTCTTTTACCTTTAATACCTAAATCTACTGTACCTCCAAGAAATAGTTTGTTATTTATCTTTTGTTCAAGTGGTAACGGCTTGCCTTTTTCATCTACTTCAATTTCAAAGAATTTGCGGAGCATGTCCATATTCAGACTCTTACCCCACCGTCTTGGTCGAGTGATTAATATAACATCTCCACTATCTTCTAGCAATTCTTTGATCATTAGACTTTTGTCAACAAATACGTCACTATTTAATAATAATGTTTTAAAGTCATCAGTACCTACCCTCATTCTAGGGGACTTGCTACTCTCAATAATATTAATGTTCTTGAGATTTGTCTTGGTATCAGAAAGTTTGTTAATCATATTACTTGATATTTTAGTAGTTTGTTGATTTCTTTAACATTTCAACTAGTAATCAAAGCTATGTGCTCAAATGTCATATTCTCTTTTTTTTAGCTATAGCAATTTTTTCTTTTCCTCTCTGCTCATTTCTGCAGCTTGTTCAATTTTTTTAGATTGAGAAAACGGGAAATAGCCATATATAGATAATAAAATTATATCAATCATTTTATACGATAAAGTATAACACATAAACTATGAAGCACTAAGTAATATAATGCATATCGTAAAAATCTAAGATTGTGGGTAAAGCTAAGCCTTTACTAGACGGTTACGGATATTCATATGTATTAGATTTAGAGAGTTGACTCGAATTGATCCTCACATTCGCCGAGTAATATCTTTTGCTCATTATTCTCATTTACACCTAAATTCTCAATAATATTGTTATATGCTTTATGATATTTTTCTGAGCTTTTTTGAATAGTAAGATATATTTGTTCAGTTACAATATTATATAATTCGGTTTTGAGAATATTTTTTAAAACTTCTTGTAAATTGCCATTTTCAATACTACCTTCTAAATTATTAAACACAGAATCAATTTGACGTGCAAGACTAACAAATTGATCTAGTTCTGCAATGGCAGTATTAGGAACGGCTTGCAGCAACTGAGTTAAACTACCAGCCGCAAGTCCTTTTTGCAAGTTATTGCGTATATCATTAACCTGCTTGACAGTAGTAACAAACTGGTCTAATTCTGTAATGCCAGTATTAGGAACGGCTTGCAGCAACTGAGTTAAACTACCAGCCGCAAGTCCTTTTTGCAAGTTGTTGCGTATATCATTAACCTGCTTGACAGTAGTAACAAACTGGTCTAATTCTGCAATGCCAGTATTAGGCACGGCTTGCAGCAGCTGAGTTAAACTACCAGCCGCAAGTCCTTTTTGCAAGTTGTTGCGTATATCATTAACCTGCTTGACAGTAGTAACAAACTGGTCTAATTCTGCAATGCCAGTATTAGGCACGGCTTGCAGCAGCTGAGTTAAACTACCAGTCACAAGTCCTTTTTGCAAGTTGTTGCGTATATCATTAACCTGCTTGACAGTAGTAACAAACTGGTCTAATTCTGTAATGCCAGTATTAGGCACGGTTTGCAGCAACTGAGTTAAACTACCAGTCACAAGTCCTTTTTGCAAGTTGTTGCGTATATCATTAACCTGCTTGACAGTAGTAACAAACTGGTCTAATTCTGCAATGCCAGTATTAGGCACGGCTTGCAGCAGCTGAGTTAAACTACCAGTCACAAGTCCTTTTTGCAAGTTGTTGCGTATATCATTAACCTGCTTGACAGTAGTAACAAACTGGTCTAATTCTGTAATGCCAGTATTAGGCACGGTTTGCAGCAACTGAGTTAAACTACCAGTCACAAGTCCTTTTTGCAAGTTGTTGCGTATATCATTAACCTGCTTGACAGTAGTAACAAACTGGTCTAATTCTGCAATGCCAGTATTAGGCACGGCTTGCAGCAGCTGAGTTAAACTACCAGTCACAAGTCCTTTTTGCAAGTTGTTGCGTATATCATTAACCTGCTTGACAGTAGTAACAAACTGGTCTAATTCTGTAATGCCAGTATTAGGCACGGTTTGCAGCAACTGAGTTAAACTACCAGCCGCAAGTCCTTTTTGCAAGTTGTTGCGTATATCATTAACCTGCTTGACAGTAGTAACAAACTGGTCTAATTCTGTAATGCCAGTATTAGGCACGGTTTGCAGCAACTGAGTTAAACTACCAGCCGCAAGTCCTTTTTGCAAGTTGTTGCGTATATCATTAACCTGCTTGAGAGTAGTAACAAACTGGTCTAATTCTGCAATGCCAGTATTAGGCACGGCTTGCAGCAGCTGAGTTAAACTACCAGTCACAAGTCCTTTTTGCAAGTTGTTGCGTATATCATTAACCTGCTTGACAGTAGTAACAAACTGGTCTAATTCTGTAATACCAGTATTAGGCACGGTTTGCAGCAACTGAGTTAAACTACCAGCCGCAAGTCCTTTTTGCAAGTTGTTGCGTATATCATTAACCTGCTTGAGAGTAGTAACAAACTGGTCTAATTCTGCAATGCCAGTATTAGGCACGGCTTGCAGCAACTGAGTTAAACTATTAGCCACAAGTCCTTTTTGCAAGTTGTTACGAATCTGATTAATCTTCTGTGCTACATCAATAATATTATCCAGTTCCGGGATGCCTGTCATTTCACCTATGCCTTGCAGTGCTTCCAACATTTTTGTAGCACTACCGGATTTTATACCATTACGGAATCCATTAACTTTACTAGCTACGTTTACAATATCGTCTAATTCCTTAATCCCTGTATTAGGTATTGATTCCAATATTGCCGTTAAACTACCAGTTTCAAGACCTTTTTTTAAAGATATAGCAACTGAAATATATTTTTTTACGTCTCCTAATCCTAAACTTTTAAAATCTGCCTTCTCAATAGTTTTATCAATTATTTGCTTTGACAAACCATCAAATAATGATTTTGTTTTTTGTGTAGCCTCATTAACTTTTTCTAAAGTTTTTGTTAATTTAACTATAATTTTATCTACTTTATCAGCTAGTTTATTACATATTTTTCCAAAAGTTCCAGTAAAACTCCTTAAACTTTTAGACACTTTTTGGCATGCCGTTATACCACCATTAATTACACTAGGCATCTTTGCTATAGCACCTATACCCATAGTAACTAAAGTTATACCCACAGATATACCTTTCTGTTTAGCATATGATTCCCTAGCCTCTTTATCAAAACTTTCACACTTATCAGCAAATAAATCTATTAGGTTACTGATTATATCTGATATACCTTCTGAAACACATGTAGATGCTATTGGACACAAAGCAGGAGCCGCTGGGGGAAAAGCGACTGCTGAAGCATACAAAGCAAGACCAGCTGCAATTTGTGCATCTGCAGCTATTACTTTTTCTAGTGGAATATCTCCTATTTCTTTTACTTTAAAAATATATTTTAATCCTATAGAAGAAAGTTCTAGTAATTCTAGTTTTTTTATTATACTTTTTAATTGTTCTTCTAATTCTTTAGCTTTCTTTACATTTTCTTCAGCCTCTTTCTTGGCTTCTTTATCCTCAATCTTATTTAAATCAGTATTCCCACCAAAATCAATAGTCTTTAAGTCAAGATTAATTATTGATTTAACAGCTATATATCCAGCAGCTTTTTTAGCACATTCCTCTAATGAAGTTTTGTTACTTTGAATATATAAGATATATGTTGTAAGAGCTGTTATTTTAGAATTTAAATGATTTATTAACAAAGAATTTTTAAGTGACCCTTCCTTTTCTAAAATTTTAATAGGTTCATAATTATTCTCTTGATATTTTATAAGGGAATCTATAACAACTACTAATTGATTTATAAAAATAGTTTCATTTTCTACTTCCTTAGATTTTGTATAATCAAAATTAAGTATTGGGGAATATAAATTCCTAATGTTTTTACTATCTTCCTCAGATTCAATATTAAAATACTCTATATATTTATCTATATTATTTTCTATAGCTTTTTTATCTTCAATCCCAGCATTTAACAATGGTTTAAGTAAATCTATAACCTTTTCTTGAAAATTATTTTCATTATCTTTTTGTTTTTGTATATCAGGGGGTAATAAATAAGCAGTATTTAATATCAAGGAATATAACTCTTTATTTTTTTCTATCCCCTCTTTAGCTTTATCTAGGTTTCTTTTTGCCTCTGATATTACAAACTCTCTAGTACTTTTATCTTTAAGATTTAAAAATGGTAGAATAGATTCTACTGCCTTTTCCAGCACACTTTCAGCTGCTTTACCCAATTCAACCTCAGTAAAAGCTAAAAGATAGTAAGCTCCCGGAATCATCATTTCGTTATTTTCTAAACTTATAGCTTTTTGTAAAGCTTTTTTCGCAAGAGTAAACTCTCTTTGATTTATACAATAACCACCTATGTCTATTAAATAAAACGGATTCTCAATTACTTCTAAAGAACCATTTTCATCGTCTTTTTGCGTAAAATATCCTCTTATATCTACTTGAAAATCCTCAAATTTCTTATTAATTTTCTCTATATATCCTTTATCAAGAGTTTCTTTGTCATCTAAGTTTAAATCTTTTAACCAAAAACCCCAGCGTTCTTCAATTGCTTTTATTACTATATAAAACCAATTAATTCCTTCATTATCTTTTTTTAAGTCTTTACACAACTGAGAAAATTTATTAAATAACTCATCAGCTATATTTATTGATTCTAATCTAAGGTCTATAATTTCAGAAACTCTTTGATTCTCAATTTCGTTCCTACATCCTTCGATCATTTCAATATAATCTTGCTTTGAACAATCCTTATTATTTTTCCTTAACCATTCATCCACATATTCCTTTAATTCCTTTATAAACTTATTTTCTTTTAAAATTAATTGACCTGTCCCTGGTTTTCCTTGCCGTGAAGTTCTGCCTAAAGCTTGTTCTTCTACTCTTTCATTTGGTGGTAAAAAAGTTAAACATAGGTGCATCCCATTATTAGCTTCTAATGTTGGAGAAATTTTTATATCTGTACCTCGTCCAGCTAAATTAGTTGCTACTAAAATATCTCCTACTTCCATTTTTCCTTCTGTTACATTTGATTGATCATCTTTCAAATAACATTTCAAATCCCCTTGCTTATCCTGTAATTTTTGATGCAAAGAAATTCTGTTATATATTAAGTTTGCTTCTTCAATCGTTTCACATATAATAAGTACCGCTCTTTCCTTAGCTCTAGAAATAGTATCGCTTGTTATAGATTCAAGCCATTCATCTTCTGATTTTTTTAATATTGTTGGCTCTTTTGTAAAAATTTTCTTCTTGAATGTTGGAATCTCTAAAAAATCAATTCCATTATAAGATTTACTGAGTAATTCTCTTTCTTTATCTCCACCTAAAGTACCAGTTAAACCAAAAATAGAGGGTTGTTCTTGACCTTTTTCTCCTTGTGAATCAACAAAATGTTTAACATATCTTTTTACAAAACCTATATTAGAAATATAACTTGTATTACAACTTTCTGCTGTTAAACGAAGTCCATGTTTTAATTGTAAAAATTGCTGTAATCCATTTGACCAAATTGTTCCCTTTTGGATAGTGCCAGTATTACTAGCATCAACAGGGGCAATGATCAATTCCTCTCCATTTTTTTCTAGCGTATATTCTCTATCTACTTGATAGATAAATGCAGCTTTAAAAGCATTATCAACCCACTTATCTACCTGAGATGATGATGTATATTCTTCTAGGTTTGATTCATCTTCAGATTCCTTATTTTTATCCTCTGAGTTCTCTTTACTCTTAACTGGCTTCTTTCTTTCAAGTGCTATAGTACTTTTTGGTACATTTAAAACTTCTTTATTAAAACAATTATCTGCTTGAAATGACAGATATTTTTTTAAATGTACTGGCAGTAAAATATCAAATTCCTTTTCACCCTTAACACCTTTATCGTCAATAGAAGGTAATATTAATTTTCCAGCATCAATCAACTTTTTAACTTTAGTTACAATTTGTTCTTTAAATGTCTTATAACTTTTTATTTGAGTTAAATCTTTCTGAATAAGTTGAGTTAAAAGCATTATATTTGGTGATAGTTTTTTTACCTCATGCCATATATAAACTAAAAATGGTTCTAAATACTCCATTCCAGGGAGAGGTCCAGATAATTTTGCTAAATGACCTCCATTATCAACTAGCATGCTATCTGCTTCATCTACTATTACTACATCAAAAGCCCTTTCTTTATTTTGCTTTCCTCTTGTTTCTAAATCTTGATGTTCATGTTTTAGTAGGTCAAACTGGAAATTACTAATACTTCCATATAAAATATCTGCCTCATAACATTCCTTAGGTCCTCTAATATAGGTTAAATCCATCCCATTATGAGATACAGATAAACCGAATAATTTGTATAAACTTTCCTTTTCTGAAGCGTCCCTTTCTGCTAAAATTCCTGAGCTAGTTAAAACATCTACCTTCTTACCTTGAAGAGCTTTAATAATTGCAAGTACAGATACTATGGTTGATTTTCCCTCTCCTGTTTTTATTTGTTCAAGTCTTCCATTTTTCTCAGCATCAAAAAATGATAATACAGATATTATCTGTGTATCTCTTAAAGTATGACCATTACCACCTCGCTCAAAGGTATCTATATAATTAGCTCTATTAACTACAGCTATACATTCTTCTATTGACTTCGTTTTAATATCAGTTTCTTTCCATTTAAGAATGTCATCTTTTGAAAAATTTTTATATTTAGTTATTTCATTTTTTACTATTTTTAGCTTCGTTATTAGTACTTCAAGCTGTTTATGAAATTTCTCATCTTTATTTAATTGTTTTAATTCTGTCAATCTATCCTGATCTTCTACAGCTAAAGAATCAGGTAATTCTTTTTTTATTGTATCTCTTAATTCTTTACTATTTGGATGTGTACCATGTATACTAAGCTCTTCAACGTAACGATATGCTTCCTTGTAATTTTTTAGTTCAAAGCTTTTATGGGCTATAGTATACAAAACTTCTGATTTATAAGTTTTTATCTCAGTATTTGATCTATCTAATTTAATTAACTTATCAAGTTCTTTTAATATTTTTTCAGCCTCTTGTTTATAAGAGTCAAAGTCTTCATCAATCACTAAATCTTTTTCAACTTCTTCAAATTGAATTTGAACATTTTTGAATAAGTCTTGAGCTTCTTTTTTACCTTGCTCAACTTGTTGAGTAATTATTGCATTGTGATTTTTCCTTACAAAATAAGCATCTTTTGCAGTACAAAATTTAATGCTCTGAAAATTATCAACTAAGTATTCTTCTCCACTCTCTTGGATAGTTCTTGCTATGATCTTAAGGTTTTCAAGACACATAGGACCACAATTATAACTATCTTTTTGATCCTTTATTTCACTGTGAATAAAATCGGTATCTGCTAAATCTATCCCTATTTCCTTAAATTCCCTTTTAAATTTTTCAGCGACATATTTGTGTGTATTACCAAGAGAATCCTTGAATAAAAATTTAACTCTTCCTTTGTAATTTAAAATACATATAGCTATCCAATGATTATTATTAACATTAAAAGAAATATATTTAGGAGAATTTATAAAAGGTTGATTGGTATTAGCCTCAATCTTTGAGTAATTATTGTATTGTAATTCTTTTTTGTGGTTATAATCTGACTCCTTACTTTCAAGCGACTCCTTTCTCTCAAATACTATAGTATCTTTTGGTATGCTTAAAACCTCTTGAACTCCAACATTTATAGTTTTTATAAAATCATTATCTATTAAACTATAAGTTAATCTTTCTATATATTGATAAGTTCCTACGTCACAATAAGGTGCTAGTATCTTTTTACCTATAATCCGCATGTGATCATCATTATACCACTCATCATCACTTATTTGCTTTGCTTTTTCTCCACATATTTTTTTTAATTGAGATTCATTATCAATGATTTTTTCTAAATTTCTTTTGAAAAAAATGTGCTTTTGTGGAGGTAATAATGTTTCATAAAACTTATATATTTGCTTTATACTATTTAAATCATTCTCTGAAATTTCTTCTTGAGATAATAAATTTTCTTTAAAACCTTTTTTTGCTAAGCATTTTATTATTTCAACAGCATCGGAATGTTTGAGGCTATCACTTGGTAAAGATTGAGATTTATTAGGGTCTAAAATTCCTTTAGTAATAATGCTTATGTTCTTAATACTTTCAATACTAACAAAATCTAAATCTCCTTTGCCATATTTAAAAAGCTCATTAAACTCTTGAACGTTGTTATTGTTTTTATATTTCTCTTTTAACTCCTCTAATTCTATCTGTAATTTTTTTGATTTTTCTTTTATTTTTTCTAAATCGTCTTTTGATTTACTTTTTATGCCTTTAAGAGATTCTTTTAACTCACTAATACTATCATTATTTTGAATAGCATTATAGTATCTCATAAATTCTACATCTTCCTTAGCTTTCACTAAAAATGAACTTATTGACTTTTTTGATTTTTCTTTCATGTAAACACCTGTAATATGTACAAATATTTAAAAGCAAAGTTATCAACTTTTACTCACCATACCATATATCAGCACTAGATCTACTTTCTACTCCAATGTCACCAGCAAGTACGCTTTCTTGAGCAACTGAATTACTCGCATATAACTCATCTAAAATATTACCTAACTGTGCATTACTATTTTCTAACTCAGCTTGTTTATCTTTTAGTGTTTTATTTTCCTTTACTAATTTTTGATAATTATTTTCTAGTTCTCCTGTTGCATTATTTTTGTCAAAAAATGTCGATGAGATGGTTAAACTAGATATTTTTGTTCCACCATATAATTTTGTCAAAATTTTCTGATTATCCTTATCAAAATCTAATTTATTCTTTAAACTAAGCAGTTCTTTTACTCTTAATGGATCTGCTTGCTCTGGCTGATACGTACTACCAAGTAGAGAAGCACCTTTAATACTCATTTCAAGAGTCTGATTTAGTGATTTTTCTCTTTGCTCTAAGGTTTGTTCATTATTGATCTTAATGATTAACTCTCTTATTTCTGTTTTTGCCTTAGGCATATTGAATAGAGCTAATCCATTTTCATCTTTTACCTTACCTTTAATATCTTTAAACACCTGATGCTCATAGTTATTTATAGATTCCTGAATTACATCAAACTTTTCTTTATTTGCTACTAATCCTTCCCTTATTGCTCCCAAATCAAATTCTGAATTAATTTCCTCCATCTTTGCCATGCACTTTGCATGAATTTCATTTCTATGTTCTTCAGCTTTTTTGAAGTTTGTATCACATTCATCTCTTAACTGATTTACATTAGCACTTACTTCCTGTATCTGAGTACTCGTCTTATCGTAAATTCTTTTTCTATCTGCTTTTGCTTCCGCAAACCCCTTATCTAATCCTTCTTTTATCTTCTTTTGTCCCTCATCTAACTCATCTAATCGTAGTTTATTTTCTTCATAAAATTGTTCCCTTTGAGCTTTCGCTTCCAAAAATCCTTTGTTAGCCTCTTCTCTTGATTCCTTAACCTCTTGATGAGTTTTGTTTAATAATTCCTGAGCTACCTTGTGTTTTTCAATTCTATCTATTGATGCCTCCTCAAATTTTGCTTTAGCATCAGCTCTTGAAATCTGAACTTCTTTATTTAATTTATCTAATTTTTCTTGTTGTAATTTATAAATAATATCTCTTTGTTCTTGTGCTTTTGCAAACTTCTCATCCGCATCCTTTCTTGACACTACTACTTCATCTTGAATTTTATTTAATTTATCTTCTGTTTTTTGATATAATTCTTGTCTCTCTGAGGATGCTAGTTCAAATCTTGTATTGATTTCTTCTCTTGATTTTAATAATTCTGCTTTCTGTTGTTCAAATCTTCCTTCTCTATCTCGCATTGCTTCTTCAAATTTTAAATCTTGAAATGCTTGTAGTCCTGTAAGGGATTGCTTTTGTTCTTCATGCTTTGCCCTCCTGTCTTCCATTGCCTCTTGAAAATTTTTTTCAGTTTCCTCTCCTAACCTTTGTACCCCATCTTTAACTTCTTGCAATTTATTCTCTAAATCTTGCTGAATTTTTTTTCTATGATTAATTGCCTCCTTAAAATGCTGGTCTGCTTCTTCTTTGGCCTTCAGTATATTTTCATCTAAAATTTTAGTTTTTCCCATTAGTTCTTGGTGCTTATTAGCCATATCTTGTAATAATTCTCCAAATCTCATATCAAACTTATTGTTTGATTCTACAATCTGTTGATGATTCTTCTCTAATCCCACTTTTATTGCGTCAAAGTTCTTTTTATTTTCCTGTTCTAACTTTTCAAAATTACTTTTAGTTTCCTGTTGAAATTTACTAAGCATTTCTTGCGTAACATTAGCTTTTGCAATCATTGCATCAAACTTAGCCTTTCGATCTTCACTGGCCTTATTAAAATTTTCTATTATTTTTGTTTGGTTATCTGCCATTTTCTTTATAATAGTAGTATTCTTTTCTATTATCTGTTGATGATTTTTACTGTTTTGCTCAAGGAGCTTTTTAAACTCTGATTCCATTTTTTTTCGTAATTCTTCAAGCATTTTCATTACTTCTGTATGATTATTATCTATGATTCTTTTCATTATTTTGTACCTTTTTCAATTTAATAATTAAACTCTAACTCTTCTTTTACAGACTGATAGAATATGCTACTTACTCCTTTAGCTTTTTCCAAAATTTCCTTATAAACCTTATTTTTATATTCTAATGTTCTTTCAAATTTTGCATTCAAAAAAGCTCTTTCACTCTCTATATTATTGTTAACTTTATCTAATACATTTTGTGTTTCTAAATAAATTTTTTTCTTTTCTAATAAGCTATCCTTAATTTTTTTATTTAAAATTTTCCTCTTTAGCATATTATCATTATCTAAATAGCTATTACTCTCACATATTAAATTTTCTAACTTTTTTTCTGCCTCAGCTCTTAAATGAAAAACCTTTTGCATCGTCTTTCTAATTTCTTCTTCTGTTTCCTCATAAACTTTAATCCTTTGCTTAGAAATAATTTCCAACGTATCATCTGCTACCTTCTTAATTAATAAAATTTCCTTAATTACTTTTTTAAATTCAAGCCTATCTATATTATCAGGAACTCTCATGTAACAGCTCTCCCATTATTTTTGTTTGTATATTCTCTAAGTATGTATTTCCTTCATTTGCAGAAAATGATTTAAATATCTCTTGTATTTCTGTTTTAAGCTCTTCTCTATCTATTTCTGAAGTAGCAATTAACTTTTGCAACTCAGAATTTTCTGACATCATGACTTCTATCATCTTCTTTAACTCTTTTGGTTTATTTTCTAGTAGATCATTTAATTCATTACGATGCTCTTCCGCTACCACTACCTGATTAAGGATGAAAGATAGTATATCCGAAGAGTTACTATTAATACTCTGCAAAGTTTTTTCAACATGTTTATCAAAATCTAATTTATTCTTTAAACCAAGCAACTCTTTGACTCTTAATGGATCAGCTATTTCTAGTTGATATGTACTACCAAGTAGTGAAGCACCTTTAATACTCATTTCGAGAGCTTGGTTCAGTAATTTTTCTGCTTGATCTAAGGATTCCACATTTTTGATTTTAACGATTAACTCTCTTATTTCTGTTTTTGCCTTAGACATGTTAAATAAAGCTAATCCGTTCTCATCTTTTGTCTTACTCTTAATTTCTAAAATTTTTGGATGAGTATTCTTTTGTAACTGATCTTCAAGCGAGTCAAAGTTTTCCTTTCTTGATTGCAATAACTTTATACATGCATCTCTTTGCACAATAGTAGATTGCAATTCCTCTAGTTTTTTATTTACTTCTGCAAAAGTCTCATTTCTATGCTCTTCTGCTTGCTTAAAGTTTACATTAATCTCTTCTCTAGCTGTGTTTACCTTCTCATTAACTAACTTAAGCTCTGCTGAGGTCTTATTGTAAGTCTCATTTCTACGCTCTTCTGCTTGTTTAAAATTTGCATTAATCTCCTCTATAGATGTGTTTACCTTCTCATTAACTAACTTAAGCTCTACTGAGGTCTTATTGTAAATCTCACTTCTATGTTCTTCTGCTTGCTTGAAGTTTGCATTAATCTCTTCTCTAGCTGTATTTACATTCTCATTAACTTTTTGTATTTTAGCACTTGTCTCTTCATAAATTCTTTCTCTATCTGCTTTTGCTTCCACAAAACCTTTGTCTAATCTCTCTTTTATCTCTATTTGCCACTCATCTAACTTATCTAAGCATCCCTTGTTTTCTTCATAAAATTGTTCCCTTTGAGCTTTCGCTGCCAAAAATCCTTGTTCCACTTCGTTTCTTGCTTCTAAAACTTCTTCTAAAACTACTGTTAATTTCTCTTCTCCTTCCTTGTATTGCTCTTGTCTCTCCTTTGCAGCTTTCTCAAAAGCCGCATCTGCTTCTCTTCTTTGTTCCAAAATATCATTTTCTATTGTTTGTAATTTCTTCTCCTGAGCTTCAGATTGCTCTTGTCTTTCCCTTGCTGCTGCCTCAAAAGCCGCATTTGCTTCCTCTCTCTGTTGCAAAATTTCATTTTCTATTGTCTGTAATTTATTTTCTTGAGCTTCAAATTGCTCTTGTCTTTCCCTTGCTGCTGCCTCAAAAGCATCATCTGCTTCTTTGCTAGCTTCTAAAATTTCACTCTCTATCTCTCTTGATTTTTTGTCTGAATCATTAATCGCCTGCACAAATAATTCTCCACTTGACACTTTTAGTTCTTTAATAATATTGACCTGATTGGAATTTTGTTCATGTCTCTGCTTAGATGCAGATTCACACTTTTCTATAAAATCCTGTCTATATTGTTTGATATCAATAATTAATTGTTCTGAAATCTTATGATTACTTTCGTAAATTTTCTGCCTATTATCTTTCGCTAATGCAAAGTTTTCTTCCATTCCTTTAGCATGTTCAGAATATTTTTCTATTAGGTTGTTAAATTGTGCTTTACTAATTTCGAATCTAGAATTTCTTGCTTCCTGAATATTGCTAAACTGCTTTTCCATTGCCTCTCTTGAAGTACCAATTTCATTGCATAATTCTTCCATTTCTTCTGCAATTCTTTCATTTAATTCAGTTATTTTTTCTTTCGTAAAATTAAATTCTTCTTGAAATTCTTGCTGTAACTTTTCTATAGAATCTTGAATATCCCCTTCTTTTGTAATGAGTTCATCATACTTCTCTCTCATATCATCAAAAGCTTCTTGGAATTTTCCTATAATTTCTTCATTTTCATCAAGTTTAACAAAAATATCATTAAAACTATCCATTTGTGCTTGATAATTAGTTGTCATATCCTCACTTAACTTTTTAAAATTCTTCTCTAAATCAACTTTAATTTTATTTATCGATTCTAATTCTTCATTAAAATTATTAGTTGTTATATTTGTATATTCTTCTAATTTTTTTACGTGTTCTTCTTGTAATTTTTCAAACTGTGCTTTGTTTTTTTTAGAGAAAATATCTTTTAAATCTAATTTTTGTCCATCATCAAAAGTGATTTTCTCCGTAGATAGATTTTTTAATTCATTAATTGCTTTGTCTAAATCAAAACTTTCCGCCTTTTTATCATCCAAAAGATTGGCTATTTCAGAAAGTTTTTCTTGAATCTTGCTTTTATTAAGTTGTTTAATTTTCTTCGCCTCATTCGTATTAACCATATGCAATGATTCTGTTATAAATATGGTCTTTAATTCTCTTTTTCTCATGTTAAGAGCAGCAATTGCTACTGCAGTAGCAGTTGCTGTAATTATAGGTATTGCTGCACCAAAACTCAAAGCAATTGCTACTGCACCAACTGCTAAGCCAGCCGCTATAGCTCCAATTATAGCTCCTGCCTTAGCAGCTGGTGTGGGTTCTTCTAACCACTCTAGGTTAAATACCCCATCTTCATCTGTTCCTTTTTTATGATCATAAACTCCATAATCCCAATTAATTCTAGACCTTATATCACTAGGATTTTCATAGTGTCTCCAATGAGTCTTACCTTTATGATTAGAACCACCAGCCCCTGCAATACCAGCCCAAGCACTATTTTTTTTTACAATTATTTCAAAAGTCATAATTTACCTCTTATTGTTCTTTTTTGTAATAAATTGTAACATTAAAGCTCCATACCTTGGTCTGTCGCTAATCCAATAAGATCCGTATTATTAGGATCAATAACGAGACCTTGCTTGATTATAGGTACATAGATGGTTGGTTCATAATTATGATCAACTAAAAACTTCGCATGTTGATGCAAATATTTACTGCTTTGAGGATGTAGTTCAGTTAGTTGAGCATGGTATTTTTCTTTCTCTTCCTTTGTTACATGAAAATTTTGTGTTAACATTTCAAGTATATTTGTACGAGTAGATATATACTTGAAATACTCTGTCTCTTGACCCTCGATGTTTTGTGATGCTTCTAATGCTGCTTTATATGATTTTTGATTTAGATAGGCTGTACATAAATTATTTTGATATATATTATCTTTTAATAACTCTGTTGCTTTCTTGAAACTTTCTTCTGCAGCCCTATTGTTTCCTTGTTCTAAATATTCTTCTCCTCTTCTATTAAAAACTAATGACATAATATCTTTAATATTTTCGTCTTGAGGATTAAGTTTTTGTGCCGCTTCTAAATATGAGATTGATTTATCTAATTTATCTAATTCTTTTTCACCTAAACAACACCAAGCTAAATTAATTAATACTAGCTTCTTATTATCACCTTCACTATACTCAAGTGCTTTTTGAAAGAAAGAATCAGCTTCCTTATAATTCTCATTGTTATAAGATTTAATGCCTTTCTCTGTATAAAGTTCGCATTTTAACTGATCTATTTCTTGATTTCGTAAGCTTAATGGTTCCAAATAACTTAATGCCTTCTCAAACTCATTTGACTTCATTAATAATTTACTTATCTGTATACTACAATCAGTATCATGTGGTTTTAATGCTAGAGCTTGCTCAAAATATGTTATTGCAGCCGTAGGGTCTAGTTCTTGATGGATATAAGCCCGTGCTCTACAAACTCCAAAGTTACAAAGCTGATCATCTCGTTTCATTTCTAATGCCTTTTGGTATTCTTCAAGAGAGTTTTCGTATTTGTATTCACCATGACTCTTCTGACCAGCATCCATGAATTTTTTAAAATTATTCTCGTTTTTAATTCTTTTAGTAAGAGTAGTCTGTAAGATTTTTATTTTTTCTGAAGGAAATACTTCATAAGCTTGGTTTGCCAGATCAAAAGCTTGGTCGTAATTTTCTTTTGTTTGTTCTGCAATAGACTTATTATATAATTTCTCAGCTTCCTGTTTAATCTTTTCTTGCTTATCTCTTTCTTGTTGCTCTCTTTGCTCTCTTTGCTCTTTTGCTGCTATTTCTGCTAATTTTATTCTTTCTTGCTGCTCTCTTTGTTCTTTTTGCTCTTTTGCTGCTATTTCTGCTAATTTTATTCTTTCTTGCTGCTCTCTTTGCTCTCTTTGCTCTTTTGCTGCTATTTCTGCTAATTTTATTCTTTCTTGCTGCTCTCTTTGTTCTTTTTTTTCTTGCTGCTCTCTTTGCTCTTTTGCTGCTATTTCTGCTAATTTTATTCTTTCTTGCTGTTCTCTTTGTTCTTTTTTTTCTTGCTGCTCTCTTTGCTCTTTTGCTGCTATTTCTGCTAATTTTATTCTTTCTTGCTGCTCTCTTTGTTCTTTTTTTTCTTGCTGCTCTCTTTGTTCTTTTTTTTCTTGTTGTTCTCTTAGTAACTCTACTATACGAGTCTTGCCATTCTTTGCTGCACATTGTGAAGGAGTGTGATTATAAATATCTGTAATAGTAAGATCAGCCCCCTTATCCACTAGTAACCGTACTATGTTACCATGTCCAAAGAATGCTGCCAAATGTGCAGGAGTATTACTATACTGAAATTCTTGCATATTAACATTAGCCCCCTTATCTAGTAGTAACTCTACTATGTTAGTGTAACCTTTCTCTGCTGCATCATGTAAAGGAGTCTTACCATAGTTATTTCTCATATTAATATCAGCCCCCCTAGTCACTAGTAACTCTGCTATGGCAATATGTCCAAACCATGCTGCCAAATGTAAAGGAGTAATACCCTCATCACTATCTTGCTCATTAATATTATACCCTTGATTCAGTAATGACTTTACTAAATTAATATCCCCGTGGTGTGCCGCATCATATAATCTATTACCCATATCATCCTCCTATACAATAAAATTGTTAAAATCTCCAAATTTATAAAACCTAGTATATAATTTACTGATTAAATCTAGATTTTATGTATGCTATTTGCTATCATAATTTATAGTTAATTGTGATTACTAAAACTTAATCTGATTACATAATATCTTCACCATAAACAGGTGATATACTTCCTACTAATTCACAATTTATTTTACCAAAAAATGGTAATCTCAAAGTTTCAAAGCTTTCCTGAACATTTTCTTCAAAAGAAACATACTCGTTAATAATTTCCTCTATATCCAAAGAAAGTTTTTCTCTTGTTTTTTCTACAGTTTCTTTAATTTCTCCTTTTTTTCTAATACCACCATTTTCTGCTCTTTTTTCACTAGCCATCATATAACTACTTTTATGGCCACAATTTATTAATGAAATTTGTGCTAAATTTTGTACAAAACTATAAAATACTTCTACTACGGTATCACCATAATATCCTCCAATTCCTACCTGCCCATCAGCACCAGCATCACCTTTTGTACCTTCGTTTATTTCTTGCTTTATAACTATATCTTTTCCTGCAAGATCAAAAATTCTAATTCTACCTCCAATGCCACCATCTCCACCTTCTCCTCCAAGACCTGCATCTCCACCTTTTCCACCTACAGCACCACTTTTAAGGTAATATGTATTTTTTCCTTTGCCTACTGGTAAATCAAACGAACGATCCGCATTTTGTATATTATCCAGCATTGCATTTACTCCTTTTGCCCCTTCTGCCCCATCTCCACCTTTTTGACCATTTCCTCCCTTGCCACCATTAGATATTATCTGTAAATTCTCAATTTGGTCAAATTCTTCTCCTAAACCAAAAAAATTTCCTCCAGCTAAACCAAATAAACCTTTGAGTCCATGCTCACCACAGTCTCCATTATTTGAGCCATTAGAAGCTTTTTCCACACCATTAGGGTAGGATTCTTGGCTTGAACCACTTATATTAATTGTTACACTACTTTTAGTCACAACCCATTTAGGAGCTACAATAGTAAAATTAGATGATTGGAGTTTTTCTGAAGTAAGGTCATCATCTAAAATAAAACTATTTAAGGAATAAACTTTTATTGCTTTTAAATTTTCTACTGTTATGCTTTCGTCTCTTTCAATCTTAGCCTTTATAGAAGACATCTCTATAAAATGTCCTTTACAAATAATTGTTCCACTTTCAAAAACAGGTTCTAGCTTTTTAGAAAGCTCAAACAATTCCTTTAAGGAATTAGCTAAATATGTACCTAATTCAGGTAATACCTCTATATATTTTTGTGTTGGACTAAAACTCTTATTGTTACTTTCTTCCATAAGAGTATTAAAAGTATCAATCACCTTATTAGTACTTTCACATTGCTCTTTAGTCTTTGGACTCAAAATATCATCATCTATTACCTCTAAAAATTTTATTAAACTTGTTGGAGTAGTACCCATTTTAGAAATTTTCTCTAAAGATTTTTGAATTTTTTTTATCTCATCTACATTATGAGTTTCCTTTAGTGTTTTACTTATAGATTTATCTATCCCTTTCTTGATTTCATCCGATAATTTTTCATACAGTTTTTGTTGCACATGATTAATATAATCCCCTAACTGACCACTATGTTCCTTAGACACCACAATTTTTATATTGGCAGTCTCATGAGACATAAATTCTAGTTTATTGTTAATAATATCCAAAATATTAGATTTCTGATCAACATCTATAGGACCTTCTTTGTTTGGAGATTTAAAAGTAGCAAATATATTATTCTTAATAATATACTCTAAGACTTGTACTTCGTTTTTAGACAATCCTTCAGACTTAGATTTAATAAATTCCTCTAATTTTGATTTCACAAGAATTTCTGATGATTGACTAGTTTGCTTTTCTTTTAATGATTCTAGCTCTCTGTTGTATTCTTGCAATTCTTTCAAACAGTCCTGTATATCATCTTCTGAATCTGAAATTTTTATTAATTTTTTATTTTTTAAAATATCTTTTTCAAGCTTTTTTATTTTATTAGCTAGTTCATCTGTAACTTGAGTTATTACTATTCCTATAGATTTACTTAATTCTTCTAGTGCTTTTTGATTTTTGAATGCTCCACAAAAATTACCTAAAGCTTTATAGCTCTTAAAAAAATTCGCACCTCTGCCCGTAGGATCAGTTAAATCACTATAAGAACAAACTAATAATATTTTTATATTTGATACCCCCTCTGTTACATATTTACGAAAAAATAAATTTGCAATATCGATAGCTGCTCCCCTGCTATCACCAAAACCAGGACTATCGACAAAACTATAATTAGCACCATCTGGAGAATATACTTCTGGATACAAAGTTTCCGATATATTAGTACTATGACCTATATTAAATCCTCCTGGCAAGCTGTTGCTTATTAATTTTATTTTTAGTTTACCATCTATATATTCTCCTGCTAACTCACTACCATTTAAATAATTTATTAATGTGCTTTTTCCTACACCACTAGTACCCACTATTAATACTTCGCTATCTTTTTTGATAAGATGATAATCAGCTTTTGCAAACTCATCCATTTCCTTTTTGCCATGTTCTACAAAATCTATTAACTCTTTCTCACTATAATTTTTACCATCCGGCAATTCTATTCTTACTACTAATTTGTCCTGACTTTGTAATTCTAAGGAGTTTGCTCTACTTCTTAAAATTGGTGTTTTAAAATCCTTTAGTTCTTTATGTTCCTGTGATTTCATGTTCTATACCTATAAAATGATAATTAAAATTATTACACTTGTAAAAAATTACTTAAATGTGTTTTTTTCAAAGCATTAGTTCTCTATAAGTTTGAATAGACAGCTTTAACTTTGTCCATTTTCAAAATATTAAATTGGGAAATTATTATTACCAATGCTCACAAAATCAGTAGGTACTGTACGTAAGTAAAAAATACTTAGAGATAATTTTAAAAATCTTTCTATTTATCTTTGCATTTAAAACAGATACCTATAATCTTAAATTGGAAATTTTTAACCTTGTAGGATAATAATAGTTAAAATAAATTAGATTTTATGGAAGACAAAGAGATACTGTGTCCACAAGAAATTTATGAAAAATATCTGATGACTATTGATGGCATAAGATTCACGCCAAGGGAAATAGATATAACAGCATGCATTATGCATGGGAAAAACACCAAAGGAATAGCTAGTTTTCTATCAAGCGAAAATAACCCTCTTGAAACTAGAACTATTGAGAGTCACATTCTTAATATTAAACGAAAAATAGGAGAAAATGCCCGAGAAGGAATTATTAATTTCATAGAAAAATCAGATAAATATAAATTATTACGGAATTATTATTTAAGTTTGTTAATTCAACAAGAATTTAAGAAAATCTTGAAGGACATTTTAATATTAACAAAGTCTGATAAGCGATTATTTCTTATTGTTTTACAAAGGTTAGGAAACGATCGCTTAAACTTGCTGATCAATAAACTATGTACTGATTTGCGACTTATAGGCATAACAGTTTCTACAGAGTTTCAAGAAGATTTTAATAATACTCCTATAGTAGTATGCTTAAAGCATAAGGAGATCAGTGCTACAGGTCTACAATTAAAACAATGCACAATCTATGCTCTAGCTGTAAATGAAGCTAATGTACCTGACCAAGAGGGACATAGTTCTATCATTGTAGATGATGATAAAGAGATATCTAAAGTGTTCTTCCTTTTAGCAAAAGAAGAACAGTGTATAAAAATGTTATCTAAACAAACAAGTCAAACTAATTTTGAATATATTAATCCCTCACGATACAAACAATATCATTTTTTGTTTCTTGAAATCATCACAAGACTTTTCCCTAACACAAATATCGAGAATATTATCCGTAAGTTTAAGGAAAGATATAGTAATATAATAGAAAACTCTAGTTCAATTTATCCTATACCTCCTCCGGTAAATAGAGATGTACAAGGTAACACAAAAAATATTTATATATTAGTATTCAGTGTAATTAGCATAATTGCTTTGGTAATGTTTTGTCTTTGCTTTTTTACACTTGAACCTAAAGCAAAAGTTAATAAAACTATTAGTAGTCAAGGAGAAGAATCACTATCGCTTACAGCACAAAAGCCAACAATATATACTAAAAACCTGACGACTTGGAATATACCTAGACAAGATCATATTTTTATCGGCAGAGAAAAATTATTGGATGATCTATATAATAAATTACATCACAATCATACACCACAAACAGTTAGTAGTTTAGCAATTACTGCATGTGCTGGGCTTGGGGGAATCGGCAAGACACAATTAGCCTTGCAATATATTACTCATACAAAATATCCTTATACACTTAAAGTTTGGTTTCCTGCAGAGAATGTTGATCATTTATACAACAAATATGTTGAATTTGCCAAATTATTAGGATATGCGGAAGTCAACTATACCAAAGAAAGCATTATTGCTTATGTTAAACAATGGCTAATTGACAATCCTGGATGGCTTTTAGTTTATGACAATGTCAACAACTATCGTGAAATTGAAGCATTTTTACCAAAAGCTGGCGGATATGTTATTTTAACAACTCGTCAACGTAATTGGCCAACCAATTTTTCAATACTGCCTATTGATGTTATGACAGAACAGGAGGCTGTAAAAACAATAAGGTTCTTAATACAGCAAGATACAGCCGAAGAACAAAATGAAATAAAAAAATTAGTAGAAATTTTAGGATACTTACCATTAGCACTGGTACAAGCTGGTGCTTATATTAGGCAAAATCATATAACTATCCTAGAATATTTAGATATTTATAAGAGTCATGAAGCAGAATTACTAGCAAGCAATATTTTGCCGGAAGGTACAAATAACCATCCTGTTGCCATAACATGGAACATTAGTTTAGAAGCAATTGTTAGAGAGACTAAGATTAATAATGAACCACCAATAGCTATTGAGCTTTTAACAGTATGTGCCTACCTAGCACCCGATAAAATATCTCGTAAATTATTGCTTGCATGGCTTCAAACCGCTTATCCTAGTTTATCATCTCCACAACTAACATTAAACAAGCACATTGCTTTACTGTGGCAATATTCCATGATCAATTGTAATGATAATGATCATATTGCTATTCATCGCTTAGTGCAGGCAGTGTTACGTCACCAACTCCAGCAAACCATAGATAGTAAAAATAATATTTGTTCTACATTAAATTTAAGATGGTTTGAGTCATTATTGCAGTTTTTTATAGATAATGAACATGAATTTAAACTTACCAATTCCTTTCAACAACTTATTGAAACTAACCAACAGTTTAAAAGTAAATTTAAGGATAACTATAATAAAAATCTTGCGGCAATGGATTTAATGACTTCTTCTGTCTATTTTCATCAAGAAAAATATCAAGAATTTCTAAAGATTCTTGATGAGGTCAATAGATATTTGCAGAAAACTAATGGCTTAGAAATGTTAAAATGTAAAATTCTATATTTATACTCAGCATATTTTTGTAAAATCGGTAATTATCAAAAGGCTGACGAAAAAATAAATGCAGCAATTAACAGATATAATAATATAAAAGTAAGTAAGTCAATAAAGGATAATGATCTAAAAAATTTAAAGGCAAACTTATTGTTTAATAAGGCTACTCTTGGTTTAGTCAAAAATAACACAACAACTAAGACTAATAGGAATAAACTAGAAATAGAGATTTTCATTAAATCAATTCAAGAAGCAATAACACTATTTAACAAGACTCATAACACTAGAGGTTTTTTGCGATCAATAGCATTGTATGGGAAACTACTTATGTTAACAAACCAAGCTGATAAAGTGATAATAGAGTTTAATAAATATAATAACCTAATTGAGGAAATAGCTGATGATAGCACAAAAATATTTTTTTATTTAACTTATTCTGATGCTTATTTTAGCAGTGGAGATTACAATAAAGCCTTGAATTATTGCAACAAGGCAAAACAACAAGCAGAAAAACTACATCTTGAACAAGAACTAAATCACATTCATCATAAGGAAAAAACTATTAAAATGTTATTACAAAAAAGTTAACTACATTTTACTATAGCCATTTATCCCCGAACTATAACAATAAATTTACCCACTGTCTCCGTTTTACCGCTGATCTATCGAATTTCAAAAAAAATACTCTAGGTGCTAAAACTTCTCTGGACTCTACTAGTGATTAGGGTAGTATATTAGTAGTGACCCACGTGGTGTGGTGTTCAAGTACCGAGGTTAGAAGCAAAGAAACGGAAATTTTTTAGTTCTAACCTCAGTGTCTACTTTTCGAAACCCAAAAAATAGGAGTTAATTCTATGTTGAGTGATACTGAAAATCAACAAAATAATAATAAACAAGATAAATTAACAAGTGATATTTCTTTTGAACTAGAACAAGCTGTGTTAAAACTGATTAATAATTTAGACAAAATAAACCTTGCACATATCAATCTACTTAACATAGCTTTGGAAAATGCTTTAGAAAATAATAAAACGCTAACTCACATAAATCTTCGTAATAGTAACATTGACGATGAAGGAGCAAAGATAGTTGCGAAGTTTTTGCAAAACAACAATATAGTAACCAAAATAGATTTAAGCAACAACAATATTAGCTGTGAAGGAGTAAGTCACCTTGTCCCAGTGTTAAAGAGTAATAATACTTTGGACGAAATGAACCTTGCAGATAATTATATTAACGATCAAGGAGCAGACATACTAGCCAAATTTTTAGCAAATAATAGGACTCTCAAGCGAATACATCTCGATAATAATCATATTGGTCCTAGTGGGAGTTTTAAACTTTGTAAAGCTTTAGAACTTAATAGTACTCTAACCGAAATAACGCTTAATGGCACTTTGTTGTATCATAATGAGGCAGAGGAGCTTGTAAAAAGTTTAAAGAATAAAAAGATTGTCAGCAAAATAATGTTAAGTTTTTATGACCACGAAAAATATGATATGAATTCTAATTATCATAAACTATTAGAGTTATTAACCGAGACTTATAATAACTACATAGAATAAATATAAACTAGAAAAAATTCCACTACTTTTTCAGTTAGTCTTGTATTGTTATTTTCCTGAAGACTAACTGAAATCTAAATTTATTGGTTTTATTACCGATCTTACTTACCTTAGCAAATTTCAGATAAAAAATCACCCACCAAAAGTAGTCTTTTACTAGTTCAATCTGCCTTTAAAGCAGTTTTATATTATTACAAAATCATTAAGTATTTCCAGTATATTTGTAATTTATATCTTTTCAAATTTTGTTTAGATTTATACCGTTCTTTTTTTACACCTAACTCATATTTTCTACCTATAGCTATTTTTTAGATAAAGCATTTTTCTTTTTTTAATACTCTTTCTTCTATTCCCACCCACCCTACCTAAACCTATCAGGGAGATTCTGCTGCCTATATGAAGCTTACCAATAAAATAAACTAGGTAGTTACAAGTTAGGTTTTAGCATTTGCTTTTAGAATCCCTCTACCCGCACTTGGGCAAACTAGGTAAACCTAGTTTGCCTGCGCTCAAAGATTCGGTTCTTGTCATGCTATTACCCAAAACTCACGGCTTAGTTAGATAGTATGGCAATATATCACTGTAGCAAATCAGAAGTACAAAGAAGCAAAGGACACAATGCAGTTGCAGCAAGTAGCTATATTTCAAGAAGTAAATTGCAGTTTTTTACAACTGACCGTAAAACAGGAGAAAAACGTACTGTTACCTATAATTTTAGCAGCAAGAAAGGACTTGTTCATAGCGTAATTCTAGATCTAGAGGGTTCTCCTAGTTGGGTGTATGATAGACAAGAATTATGGAATAGAGCAGAAAGTAGTGAAACAAGAAAAAATGCTGAGACCGCTAGAAAGCTAACCATAGCCTTACCAAAAGAATTAACTCAACAACAGAATACTGAACTTACCGAACACTTTGCTTCTGAGTGCCTAGTTAGCCATGGCATGATAGCAGATATAAACATTCATTATGACAATCCAAATAATCCTCATGCCCACATTCAGATGACTACTAGAAAACTATTACGTTTAGAAAATGGCGAAGTAATTTTTGGTGAGAAAGGACGTGATTGGGGAAGAAGAAATTTTTTATATTATTATCGGGAAAATGTAGCCTATTTCATCAACCAATATTTAGAAAAATATGGTCATTTAGCTAAGGTATCGCATTTATCACATAAAGCAAGAGGAATTGATTTAATACCGACTATCCATGAAGGAACAGCGTGGTATATAAAAGATTCGAAGCTAAAATTAACAAATGTGCAAATACTAAAAGAAAATGCCGCAAAGATTAGAGAAGATATAGAATTAGTTTTTCAGAAATTATCAATTAACAAGCCAGTTTTTACTAAGGAAGAAATTGCTATAGTGCCGATACGTTAGCTGTAGATCTTGAGTCAGGGCAAGCGGATAAACAAGGATTTCAGCAACGTTTAAGAGAGATAAGTAAACAATTAGTAGCAGAAGATTTAGCAACAGAAAATATTAAGGAAAGTCCTGTCCAAAATTTAACTATTTTAGCAGTTAGAAAATATTATAATTTCAGTGCCGCTTGCAGTTGTTATGTGTAACTCTGTTCTATCTACCTGATTCGGTATAAAAATCTTCTCGCCTAAGTGAAATTTAGCGATATCCGGTAAATGATTACTATTACTTGCGTAAACATTTTGCATGATTTTTTTAAGATTTTCGATATCTTTTGACTTGTTAAATTTGACAACAATTCTTCGCATATAATCCCCTGTAGTATCTGTATTGTAGGGGAGTTATTATATCATAAAAAATCACAATTTGCATCATATTTTATTCCCACCAAATTTTATATTCCCAAAAATTCTTTATAAACACACTTTACATATAAAAATATATTATATATTTTATACAAAGTATATAACTTTAATAATAGAACAGGACTGTGTAAGTCTAAAAAACGTCATTGCGAGGAGACAAATGAAATAACAACAGTACTTTATTGATAATTAAAAGCACTAGTCACTTTGAATCGAGATACAAAGAGAGGAGAAAATGAGCCATCTAGAAGCAATTATACGACAAATAACAACTAACTCTATTACTACTGTTGACCTGAGTTATGAGAAGATAGAAGATGTTGAGGCAAAGGATCTAGCAGAAGCCCTAAAGATTAATCATTCTATTACTACTCTTAATCTTTATGGCCAGATAGGAGATATTAAAGTAAAGGATTTAGCGGAAACCTTAAAGATTAACCAATCTATTACTACTCTTTACCTTAAAAATACCAATATGGAAGGGACTGAAATTAAAGAACTATCAGAAGCCTTAAAGGTTAATCAATCTATTACTACTCTTAACTTTTATTTTAGCCAGATAGGAGATGATGGAATGAAGGAGCTAGCAGAAGCCTTAAAGGTTAATCAAGCCATTACTACTCTTAAGCTTGAACATAACCAAATAGGAGATGTTGGAACAAAGTATCTATCAGAAACCCTAAAGATTAATCATTCTATTACTATTCTCTATCTTAGAGATAACCCAATAGGAGATGTTGGGGCAAAGTATCTAGCAGAAACTCTAAAGATTAATCACTCTATTACTAACCTTGACCTTGCTGCTAACAAAATAGGAGCTGCTGGAACAGAGGAACTCGCAGAAACCTTAAAGATTAATCAAGCTATTACTACTCTTGCACTTTATAACAATCCAATAGGAAATGTTGGGGCAAAGTATCTAGCAGAAACCTTAAAGATTAATCACTCTATTACTTCTCTTGCCCTTGATGGCATCTATATGGGAGATGCTGGAGCGAAGGATATAGCTGAAGCCTTACAGATTAATAAATCTATTACTGACCTTGGTCTTGGTGCTAGCCGGATAGGAGATGCTGGGGCGAAAGATGTAGCAGAAGCCTTAAAGGTTAATAATTCTATTACTTCTCTTGCCCTTAATCATAACGATATAGGAGATGCTGGAACGAAGTATCTGGCAGAAGCCTTAAAGATTAATCAATCTATTACATCTCTTGATCTTTCTTATAATAAGATAAGAGATGCTGGGGCAAAGGATTTAGCAGAAGCTTTAAAGATTAATCATTCTATTACTTCTCTTCGTCTTAGTAGTACTGAGATAAGAGATGCAGGGGTGAAGGATTTAGCAGAAGCCTTACAGATTAATAAATCTATTACTTCTCTTGATTTGTACTGGAGCTATTATCCAGGACATGATAAAACGAAAGCCCTAGACGAAGCCCTACAGATTAATAGAAAATTTGCTGAAAAAGCCAGACAAGAGGCTGAAAAACTAAAACAGCAACAACAAACAGAGGTAGTTGAAAAAGCCAGACAAGAGGCTTTAGCTGAGCAAGCAAGGCAGCAAGAGGCTGAGAGAGTTGAGCAACAGACAAACCTTAAAGAACAAGAAGAGGTTAAGACAATAAAAGAAGTGGTTGTTCTAATCCGAGATGGTAACGACCGCCTGCAGGAACATGGCAAAAAGGGAATATTGCTACTTGGTAATACCGGAGCTGGCAAGAGTACACTCGCTCATTTGTTTAGTGGCAGAGAACTACAGGCGATTTTTGATGATGAAACTGATGAACTGGTTATTGATGCGATGCAGCCACTTGCCAATATTGTCATTGGTCATAAACTGGCTTCCGAGACTAAAATCCCTAATAAATGTTTTGCTAAAGATATAATCATTTGGGACTGCCCTGGCTTTAATGATACTGACCCTGTTCAAGAAATCGCTAACGGCTTCTATATTAAAAGACTCTTTGAGACTACAGAGCAGCTGAAATTTGTGTTGGTAATACCTGAATTGGTTTTAAATAGTGCTAATGAAAGAGGTAGTATTTTTCTTACAACACTATCTAATTTTATAAAAAGTTTTAAGGATATTGGAGCTATAGAAAGTAGCATATCTTTGGTAGTTACCCATGTATCGCCACACAAGAATATTCAGCATATCAAAAAATCTATAGAGAAAATATTAGCAGATAATCAAGGAGCAACAGACGAGCATAAAGCACTGATTAATAAACTTAAAGAGGATGGCTCAATACATCTATTTTATAAGCCAACTGACAAAGGTGAGTTAGTTGTACCTGATTTACTTGCGGCAATAGACGGGTCATCTAAATATTCTGACGCTACAGGTGATATGGTCAACATAGCTATTTCTAAGAAAGCTATGGAGTGCTCGTCTCATCTATTAAATACTGCTAGTAACAATTTTAATCAACTATTAGAAGTGATAGTTAAAGCTATTGGTAATGCAACTAAGTGCTTAAATGTCAATCCACTCAATGCATTTTCCGAGAATTATAATCTTGTTAAAGATTGGATACCTTCATCAATTAATTACCATGAACTGAAACAACATAGTGAAGGCGAATATTTTCTAGAGCTGGAGTTATTAGCAAGATTGCAACAAGTATTTAGTAAGCCGATAGATAGCATATCAACCGCCATAATCAAATTGCAGATAGCAGTGGAGATTTTTGCTGAATATGCTGAATCTGATAATTCTCAGCTTAAGCATCAGATACAAGAGTATGGTTATTGTTTACAGCAGCAATATGACTATGTGCAATTCTTTTCTGATGTCTGTAAAGCTGCATTGCCTGATCATGCAAAGATTGCAGAGTTAATAACGGCTTGCCATACTAAAGTAACAGAAAATCTTGAGTATCAAGTTAGTAGCTTACCTATTGACAAAAACCAATCTGACTCAGCTTATTATCATGAAGCTCTAAAATACCTGAAAAATTATCAAGATTCTCCTGCCTGCAAGAATCTTAAAGCTATAGCCTATAGTTGCTTAGCTACTATTGCTGAGAAGGATGGTGGCAATGAAGCTGCATCTGTTTACTATGCAAAAGCTATCGAAGCCAATAGCCATTTACCAGACATATATGAAAAATTGGGACAGCTATTTTTTAACAAGGGAGAATATGCTAAGGCAATTGACTGTTATAAAATAGTTAATGACGAATTTAGGATAAAAGCATGTTTTAAAGCATGGCTAAAACAAGATAAAGAAAATCCAAATATAATGTTACAGCAGGCTGAGTATTTTGAGTCTATAGGTTTATTTGAGAAAGCTAAAACATATTATCACGACGCATTCAGCCTCAGTCATGATGAAAATTTTAAGGCTACGGCTTTAGAGAAAATTGGGAATATTATGGCTAATACTGCTCCTCAGAGTCAGAATTTTATCACTAGAGCAAGGGAACATGATTTTTATAATTATAAGCTGGTAAATGAAGCATTTACCCACAATTTACTTGGTGACATAGTTAGTAATTAAAGCTACAGGTTATTATTTCTATTGTATTTGTAATCTAAATATGTATTATGTGAAATTCATGATTGAATTATGCTATTTCATATGTTACTATATGGACATGAGTTTATAACTGATTCACTAGAATGGCAAGAAAAAACCAATACATAAAGCAAGTTGATCAACTTATTGGAGGAGAAATTTCTTCTCTGAGATTGGCAAAAGGTTACGCACGGCAACAACTTGCTAATTTAATTGAAGTAACCCATCAACAATTACAAAAATATGAAAAAGGCATTAATAGAATATCCACAGGTAGATTAATGCTTATCGCCAAGGCATTAGATAAAAATATTGATTATTTTCTTGAAGGGTTGGGAAATACAGGTAGTGCTGAACCAATACTTACCCAACACCAACTTATATGTATTGAAGTATCAAGAAATTTTATGAAAATTCGTAATCCAAAACATCAACAAGCAGTTAATACATTAGTACATTCACTTATAATACAAGAAACGTCTGAGTAATTTTATCAATTTTTAAGAGCAAAGGAATATAGTGGTTACTTGAACTGTGTGTAATTTAATAAAGAAAAATTGTTTGTTTCAGGTTTGTATAATCAATCCGTCTATCCAAATGGGTGAAGTTTTTGTTGATGCCGATGGACCAGCCTAGCTGCCAAGCAAGTGAGATAAGGTTTCCTTTAATGGTATTGTCTGAAGTAGCTACATCAATAGCACAGCAGCCGGTAAAGCCATAACGTGGATAGTCGTAGATGTGGAAAGAATTTGGCACACCGCCGATTTTACGGTTGTATTCTTTAGAACGACAGGTTGAGGTAAGCTGCATGGGACAGTTAAATTTGCTACGCAAAACAACTAATTTTTCAGCAAAACCTGCAGCTAAAATGATTTGACCAGTTTGCCTGCAAGCTAGTTCTTGGTGAGTAAAGTATGGTAGGTAGTATTTGCTGTTCATACTATTATTATTTATTTAAGTAATATTATCTTTACGCCTTCCCACAAGGTTACAGCTGCTGTCCCTATGGTTACCGAAATTACAGCCCGTATCAGCATGTGACTTGATTCTTCCGAGCGTTTGCGAAGTTTCCTTAAAAAATGAAAATCACATTGTACTTCTTGTTGGTTGTCTACATCTGCACCAAAGGACTTTAAAGCACTTATCACGCCTTTCTCTATGGCTTTTTCAAGATGTACCTCTATACTTAATAATATTTCTCTTCTTAAGGCTTTGCATATGCGTTTTTCTGTGAATCTCATGAGAAGCTTATTTTTGATGTTTGTTTTTTCTACGACCTATAGGAGTGTTAGTAAGAAACCGTAAGACAATATTGACAAGGGATACAATTGTGATAGTAATTGCGGTTTGATGATCTTTTGGTACTTCAATACCATGCTCACTAGCAAGCCAACTTGCTGCTATTGCTACTATATTAAAGGTAATAGTTTTAAAACCTTGGAGTATGTTCATAATAATTTCTCATTAGTTGTTATTAGACCTATTGTTTAGATTAGAATTAGAATTTTGGTTAAGGGTTAGATTTAGATTGGGAATTTAGACTATGATTTTATCCAATTATTTCCATCGAAGCGGTATTTGCTGCCATTACTATCAAGTATTACTTCTAGCCATTTAGGAACAGTAACAAACTTCCAACCAATCTCCAACTTTTGGGCTATTTTATTTGCATGGCTGATAAACTCACCTTGAGGATTTTGACTAACTATGTACAACTGTCCAGCAGTTGCATCTTGAGGTGGCATAGCTACTTGAGTAGCTTCTACCACTGGATTAATGAGGATATCGAGTAAAGTTAGTGCTTCGTTATGAGTAATCTCCTTTTGTGCCTGCCCACTATGGATATAGGGTAACTTTAACCTAGAAGTGTAAGACATAGTAATTTTTAGAGCAACGTTAAAGTTGTTCCATAGCCTCTACCGATTTGGCTGGAGAGTTGGTAAATGCTGGCGTTTAAGTTTACCGGTAGTTCTGATGCATAGGCAAAATCAGCTGTTTGTGCTTGTCTGCTGTATATAACATTTGGGCTTGAGGTTTCAAGGGTTCTAATAACATTATTACCACTTTTAATATCAACCTGATATTTTTCAAACTCTTCGCCAAGTGGTACATCAACATAATCACGCCATTCACTATCTATTCTACTCCGCCTAATCCAGCTGATAATAATGTTACCTTGCTTATCTTTTTCAGACTTGCTATGCACTGGTGCAAGAGGTTTAAGATTTCTAGCCATAAACTTGCTCTCTATAGTATTAGTTTCACCAAATGAATTACCGACTGACACGGGTTTGTAGAGTAACTTCTGACCAATTAAGTGACGATTTAGATTGACTGCCATAACTGCTGAATTTAGAAGAACAAATTTATCTGCAACTTGGTGTTTATTAATAGCCCATTCTGTTCCTTGCCTACCTCTCAGTAGCTTTGTTAATTTATATTTATGGTCACCAATTAATTCAGCATTTTGGAATTGTACTAACTCATCACCTATCAAGGCAGCATTTGATCCATTTAGTAACGCAAGTTCGCTGACGCTTGATAATGATCCATAAAGCAATTGTACAATTATTTCGTTATAACAATCAAAAATTACTGTAGTTCCAAAAGAAAGCCTATTTATTACCACTCCCATAACTGAGGGGACAGTAGTAGTTGCTAGCAATTTGTAATCGTAACCATCATCCCTACTGTTATATATAGCTGCTCCTTGCCAGTTGCTACCATCAGGCACTATGGCTATGCGTAGCATTGCTTGGTTTGATTTGGCGTCAGTTGGCAGTGTAGGTGTCTCTATTAGCTCCATGATGGTTGCAGCTACTGGTTTTGGTAATTCATAATTTGACGTAAGATAATTTGTGTCGCTATGAAAGTCATACATAGCCATATTAAAGCTAGTAGCAAAAATCTTCATCAACCCTGAACGCTGCATATCGGTTTTAACAATCCTTAACTGATGCTGCACTTGATTGTCGTCTGCTTTACAGATCACATTGATAATATCTGTTGGTTCTAAAAAGCCATATTGGGGAGGCAAAGTTAGTTGGTAACTAATTCTCTCCTGCCAAGCATTATATAGGGTAATATCAGCAATTTGTTTGGCTAATTGATCATCTAACACTATTGGTAATGAAAAATTTACTTGTTCTGTGGTTTGAACTGCCTGCCGTTGTGATTGGACAGTGACTAAATCATAATTTTGTTGGCAGTCGATATGAGTAACACTGACTTTTTGTGGTAGCTCTAATTCCTGAGTAATGCTTATTTCTATAGTAGTTTTGGTATCTGTACCTACTGTAACTAAATTGTCTTCTTCTATATCTATGTTACTCATAGATTCAAGTCTTAGCATAAACTTAAGGATGCCGTCACTTTCTACTACATCAAAAAAATAGGCATTTTGCAGTTGTTCTATTGCTTCTCTTGCCGTTATATGCTGATTGATAATATAGCCATAAACATCTTGAGTCAGTCTAGATACATCATAATCAGTAGGTTTTAATCCAACACTTGCTAAAATTTCAGCAACAATAGCTCCAAGGCTTGAAGCTCCCAGCTTACCGTTAATCCAGTGACCAGTTGACCATAATATTCCATCTTGCCATATGCTTTTAAAGTCAGGCCAAAAAGGGAAAGGTCTTGCATCATAAGTCCAAACAAATCTTTTTGGTATCAGTTGCTCACAGCCTTCTTTACTATTACGTTCTGCTAAATAATCCAGTGTAGCATTTAGTGCTTGACGTTGAGCTGAAAAATTTACTCTACCTTTAGAATTTCTAGGAAAGTACGACTCAATGGAAGTCGGATCATAAAATACATTAGGCTGATTAGTGCAAGCATCTACTGACGGAAAACCAAATTCAGTAAACCATATAGGCTTCATCTTCGGTTGCCAATTAGTAGCTCTACCATCCGGGTTGTGATGTGCAGTTGTCCACCAATGTTGTAAATTTTTCCAAGCATATTTATCAGGGGTTTGTGGTGATTCAGCGGCAAAATAATGTTTTTGCTTCCTTTGCCAGTCCCAATAATAGTCCCATCCTTCACCACTTTCCCAACCTTTTTTAATAAGCTCTTCGCTAATCTGAGAATGTGGCAAATCTTCAGTAAGCGGAAAATAGGCATCAATACCGACAAAATCAATGTTTGGACTAGCCCACAGTGGATCAAGATAAATCTTGCAAAAACTATTTTTTACTGGTTTAGTTATAATTCTAGCATAAATATATCCACCACTAATATAATTTTTAACTAATTGGAATTTTTTTGTTTGATCGTCCCCTTTGCCTAATAACTGATTTATACCTTGATAATCAGACCAGTCTTTATAACGAAAACCTATAGCTCTGCCACGTCTTGCCCGAAAAAAACTTATTAACTCTTGCCACTGGGCTTGCGTCTTGATACCACTCCCTATATCATATCTGCTTCTTGCCATTTGCCAGTTAATATTGCGTTGCTCATGACCACTAAATGTTGTAACGATGTTAGTTGAGAATATTGGTCCACCCTTAGAACCATAAGATATCTCAGGCGGAAATTGCACCTCAGCAAAGACTATCATTAATCAGAGAGTTAAGATTATTATATATATCTTCTAAATATCTTCATTTTTCTTAAAGTCAGCTAGAGACATAGTGCCATGTTGCTTGCCTTCTTCTAGGGATTTTTTTGCATCCTCTACATCTAATTTATCTTCAAGAGCTTCAAGCAAATTTAAATCTTCCATAGGTATTATAGCAACAAGGTTTTTTCCTCGCCTTGTAAAAATGATTCTTTCTTTCCCATAAGCACTACGATTCAGTACTTCCGAAAAATGTTCTCTTGCTTCTACAGTGGTAATAAAATTCATAGTAGGATTGTAACCCTCTTTAATCTACTACTTAAATGTACGTTACGTACAAATTTTTATCAAGTTATATGTCACAAATTCCTAGAACTCCTTGCTATCTGCCTTGCCATATCAGCGGCAATTTGACTTCTGCTTTGGTTAAATGAGCTAATATCCGGGGTTTGAATATTCATATTAACTACAATATTGTTGTTGCTAGCACCCGATGCTTCCAGTTTGCTAAAGGGTACAATACTACCAACACTATTGGGAATAAATAACTCAGGCTCACCACCATCACCAACCACATGTGCTTTACCGGGCTTTACCGTACCACCATTTGCAAACACACCTCCAAAAATGGAGCTTATCCCACCCAAACTTCCTCCGCCGCCAAACATTTCACCAAATGTACCTCTTAGTTCAGGATTATTTAATACTAAACTTTCCACTTCAGCTGTCATATTATCAACTATGATATTGACCGAAGTAGTAGCCTTGGCATAACATTCTACCGTTATTCGTGCCGTCCTGTTCTGACATCTTGGTGGACTGATAGTGCTGGTTACTATTTCTTCTTGGCTAGAAAATATGATAATCCCCGGCAAAGTGCTGTCATTCATGCTATATAACCGGCTATCGTAAACTTTATCTTTTGCTGCCGTTTTTCCTTTAAGGATATCCACAAAAGTTTGCCTTATCAGCTTTGTCGCTCTAGTCCTAGCACTACCCAGCCAGCATTATCTTGTTTGATTTCAACAATTTTGTACTTTATTTGCCGGACAGTTAGTATATCTCCATCATTGATTTCTCTTGCTTCTTCCTCACAGCATTCAAAGCTTGGATTGAATCCGACAAAGCCACTTGTTCCAATATCTATAGGGTAGTAGTTGCTAACAAATATCCCTTTGAGTTGGTAAGCTACTCCATCTTTTGGCGTTACTGTTGCCTCTACTGCAAACCCTTGCTCTGTATCTAAAAACTCAGCAAAATCTTCTTGAAAGACCATAACTATTTATGTTATTGTAATATCAATTATTGTTATTATGGCTGATAATTATGAACGTGTCCTTAACACCAGAACTCGAAAAATATATAGATAAACAGGTAGAAAGTGGTTTTTATCATTCTTCCAGTGAAGTTATAAGAGCTGCATTACGTTTACTTATTAAATCAGAAACTCACAATACTAGTTTTGAAAACTATAAAATGTGGCTTAATCAGGAAATTCAAATAGGTCTTGACCAAGCAGCTGAAGGTAAGGTTATTTCAGGTGACCAAGCTTTGCAAAATTTTAGGGATTTTCGTAGAGATAAATTAAAGTCTCATGAGTAAAAATAATTTTTGCTTAACTGTTCAAGCAGAGCAAGATATTAAGGATATTTGGTTATATATCGCCAAAGGTAATCCCAAAGCTGCTGAGGAAATAGCCAATCTTTTTGAACAAGCGTTTTTAAAACTAGCTGCAAATCCTGACATTGGAAGTAAACGTGAAGATTTAACTGATAAACCTGTACGTTTTTGGTTAGTTTATAGCTACTACATAATATATAATCCTAAAACAAAGCCATTGCAAATTTTGCGGGTTATAAGTTCTTATCGTGATATCAAAAATAATTACCTATAATTATTGTCTAGTTAGCATTGCAAAGCTCTCAGCGTGTCTAACTGCAATGTCTACATCTTGCATGACTCTTATTCTAATGCCACCGCTAGTTCCTAAAGTGTAAGGGTCTACTAATACATCCAGCACTCCCCATTGTCCAATAATTAGATCAGCAAAATTGCCAAATAATATAGTATCAGCTGGTATTGATACTAATGATACTTCTAGTGGTTTCCATTTGTTGAGCCGATAAATGTTAGGATTACCCCCTTTTGCTTCTTGCTCAAGTATTATGCCATTTGCTAAATAACAATAGCCTACTGATATATTACTTTTAATACCATCTAGCACGTCTTGGTAAGCAGTTGTTATTTCAGAACCTAGCAGCACAAGGTAATAATCATCTTCAGCAATAGCAGCAACGTCAAAACCAGTGGTATAATTACGAAAGCTGTAAGACAAATTCCAGCCTTCAGTAGCAGGATATTTGTTTAAATATCGTTGCCACTTGACAGTTTCACCTGCAGTAAATGATGTTGGTTCAGAAATCACCGTAAGATATAATTAGTAATTGAAAAAACTTATTATTGACTTTTGCTAACTGTAGTTTAAAATTAAAAATGAAGTAACTGCAAAGTTACTTTGGGGTATCGAAACCTCCAGCATAACCGGTAAAACATCAACCGTAAAAATGATGTTCCTCGATTACATGATCGGGGTGATGATAGCTATGTTCAAGGCTTGGGGTGTAAATCTCAAGCCTAAAGGCTATTGTAGCTGTGTTATGCGGTTTTTCGAACCCCCGATCGCCAAGATATATATAACCTATAAAATTTTCTTTTATCATTTTATCTTTGGCGATCAAAACTCTTAATTATTAAAACATTAGAGAAGGGGTCGCATATGAACAACCAACAAGCCATTATCTTATTATATTCATCACATGCCCGTTTTGAACTCATAAGGCAATCTTTGATCAATTTTTGTAAGGAAAATAATTTTACAATAATAAAAATTATCGACGCACCAAATAAATACGATGACAGTATACTTCGCGAATTAATTTATACAGTAAGCAAACAAAATAATTATAATAGTCCTATCAATCTAATCATCGATGACAGTATATTTGGTAATATTTGTTATTTCGTAACTTGGGTGGTAATTACTACTTTATTAGAAGCTAAGCTGATTAATAGGCTTTATATTCAAGAAAATATATTGCATACCTCCAATACTGAAAAAGATAAATTTGATAATTTTTTAGCAACTGACATAATAACGGAGCATTATTTATTAAAATTCTGTTTCTCATATTTTAACATTATAATGCATGCTGCTAAAGCAACAATAGATTTCGATGATGAAGAATTACATAAAGGCGGCAATGCATAATATTTCAGGATTTAAATTTACCAATTTTTGACAAAGCTAGTTGTTTTTCTGATTGGCTTGATAAAGTTTAAACTCAGCTTTTTCTCAGTTTCTTTAACTTCTACTTTTGCTGTTTGCTCAAGCATTTTATTTGCTAAAAGTTCTAAATTTGGGTTTAGTATGTACAAGGCTGCTAAGGCATAAACCCTACAATCAAGTGCCTCATTACGTTTACCAGCTGGCTTCTCCCATTTGCGGGTTGGAAAGCCTTTATTATAATAAGTAACGATTTTCTCTGCCGTTAGCTGTTTAAAATATTCCGCGTCATAATTTATTGGGAAGTGACAATATCCCGGTCCTAGTTCAGTAATCTTTAACCGGCTGTAGATCATTTCTTTGGCTGTATCAGTGCCAATAGAAAACAACTTAACCCGCATTCTATTGGCAATTGATGGTCTACTAACCAAGGCTTTACCTGCTATTGATGAACCCTTTATGGCAAATATCCTACGTAACTGTCTTTTCTTACAGTAAGCATAAACTGCTTGGGTATGATGACCGCCTGAATCAACACAAACTGAGGCAATCCTAAGGTTAATGCCGCTTTGGTGTTTAATGTTCTGCTCTAGGATATTATCAAGATCATCCCATATCTCACTCCTAGCAGGATCACCATAGATTACTCTATAATCAAGCGACCAGCTTTCTTCTTTTACACCCCAACCAACTATTTCCACTTCAAGTCGATCATTTTGTACGTCTACGCCAGCAGTAATAATAACAACCCCGTTAGGTACAACATTGCCCCAATTTTCTTTTCTCGATAATAGTGAAGTCTCATCTACCTTATCTCCTCCTTCCTCCCAAGTTTCACCAAGACTGGTATTAACCCAAGTCTTTAAGGTTTCAGGCATCATTTTCGCTTTCAGGAATTCTGCCGTCATTCTAGACCAAGTAACCCAAGGCGAATAAATCTCGCTTAAATGAAAACCAGCAATATTGTTACTTTCTCCTTTAGCTTCAGATATCCACTTACCACGCTGTAGCATCGACATTTTATCATTATCGTGCAGAATGCAGCCATTTACCTCACAAACATAATGTGCTTCTTCAGGTTTATCTTTAGACCATCGTATTTGAGGCCATTTTAAGGTTTGGTACTCACCGCATAATTTACATGGAACATAATAACGTCTTTGATCGCTTTGCAGATAAGCTAGTTCTATTCTGCTAAAATACTTGATGGTTGGAGTTGAAGTTAAAATAATTTTTCTATTCCAAAAAGTTGTAGCTCTTTTCTTGGCTAAATTAACTGGGTCTCCTTCTGAACCACTACTAGCAGGATAACGATCTACCTCATCACATAGCACAATCCTGACTGGTCTGCTTGCCAGTGAAGAGGGTGAATTACTACCAGCCATGGTAATGTGTCCACCCGGAAAACGCTTGTATAATATCTTATTACCGGAATCTCTACTTTTTGGTTCTTTGACTAAGTTCTTAAATACCTCACTATCACGCAGCATAGGAGTTAAACGATCCGTTGACCAGCTTTCTGCTAGCTTTTCAGTAGGTTGCACTATCAGCATTGGTGCTGGGTCTTGATGGATATGATAGCCAACAATATTATTGATCACTTCAGTTTTACCAACTTGTGCTGATGACATTACTACGATCATCTCTATCTTTGGATCATTTACTGCATCCATAATTTCACGCTGATACGGAGTCTTACTAGTATGCCAGCTACCCGGCTCAGCCGAAGACTCACTTGACAGCTTACGGTAATTATCCGCCCACTGGCTTACGCTTAACTTTGGTGGTGGTGCTACTAGTTTGGCTATTTTCTTGGTAATCTGACTCCAAATTATTTGGCTTGTTGGCATAATGGGATTGTTGTAAGATAAAAATTTTTTGAATCAGTTTACAACAGTCCCATATTTGCTTAGTTCCAAAAGTGCCTTATGTATCTCCGCCTCTAAGCAATGCACAATAGCCGCAAAATCATTATCAAGTATTATTATTTGTCGAGCTATATTGTTTGGAAGACTCAGCATCCTAGCTCTAAAGGCAATGATCAAATTAGACCAATGAAGTGCCACCTCACTGCTAGCTAAGTATTTGCCTTCCAGTATTTGTACTTCTAATTCTGCTTTATCAGCTTGAGCCTTGAGTAAGCGTAGTTTTTGGGCGTTTAAATTATCAGAGGTATTTTTGCCAACTGGTCTTGATTCAAGATACCGTGCATAAGACTTTATGCAGTCAGCTAAATCATACTTACCAGCTACTGGGGCAGGCAGTATAGTTTCCTTAACCAATTGTTGCACTCTACGTTCACTTAATTGCAAAGCTTTGGCAATGTCTGATACTTTATGGTTATTCATTAAACTTGGTTTATTTCAAAAAACAATTCTTAAAATTATACTTATGCAATAATAATAGGAACTGAATATTGAGTTATTTTATTATCTCTAGTAATTATAGTTAAATAAGTTTTGTGGCAATTGATCAAAATCTTTAGCAATTTTTATTTTTCCTTTCCATGCTCCGGCTTTACGTGGAATTGATAAAGCATTATATTTTATTATTTTAACTGTTGGTCTGCCTGCTTTGCAAATAATTACTTCTTCTCCTTCTTGAGCTTTTTTAATTAGTCAGAAAAATGAATTTTCGCTTCATGTATACTTGCTATTTGCATTCCTTTTCTCTAATTCTTCTTAAAAACTAAGATTTAACTAAATTTTATTATATAGTTAAATACACTGAATTAGGTGACAAAAATTATAAAGATAGCTCGTACAATCAACTGATTACATCAATTACCTTTTCACCTAATGCAATGTGTTTAACTATTATGTATAGACAATGTTTAAAAATAGATATATGGCTTACAAGTTCATACTTAATTTCGCTTTTTACTACAGCTCATTAAATGTAAGAGTCTTATATTTAATGAGTTACAGAGCTTTTGTTAAATTAAAAGAAACGAAATATACCAAAAATTTTTATCGCTAGGAAAGGGTCGGGGTGGTCAGTCACCCAGGTTCGACAAGCCTAGAAAGTACCTTGTTTCGTTTCGTTTTTTCCATACTATTTGTTAAATTGCTTCTGTCTCCTTTATTTTGCTGTGTCTAAGGCAAAGTTAAAAGAAGTCGTAAACACCTTATCAAAGCGGCTATTAAAAGTATTAACTGCTGTAGCCTTAAACCCAAACCTTGGGATAACTTTAGCTTCATGGGTTAGACCATATAACCTTTCCAGTCTTTGACTACTAACTCTACGATAAATAGATTTGCCAAGTTTAAAGATGCTTCTATTCCCCTGTTGATCTCTCAAAGCTTTTGAACTTCTTTGCTTTTTTGGTACATTACTAGTTGGTACAGCAATCATACTGCCACGATATGGCACTTTAATTCCACCTTCTTCCTGAATGTAGGCAAAATGAGCCTTAGTGTACACAGCAGATACTAAGGCATATTTACTAGCAAATGCTACCTTGATACCAGTTCTTTGGTGTTTGTCCCACCATTTTTTACTGTTATTGAATATGATTGGTACTCTTTTGCAGATTTGTTCTTGCACAAGCAATGCTATTTTGTTCAAGGTTAGGTTAACTGCAAATGGTAAATGTTTCTTCTCGATATTATCCATATAACGAGCTATCCTGTTTATATCACTTCTCACATCAATAGTAAAACTCATAACTGCAACCTTTCTAATTTTTAAACTACCGGACGATATTTAGGACCGTGCAATATTGCAGCAACACCCATTAAAACCCCCTCTCCAAGGTCACCTGTTACTTTAATTATTGGTCTTACAAACCTCTTATCACCAATATAACCTGCCATAAAAGCAGTAGTATCATCAGGTCTAGTTTTAAGGTAAGCGAAAGTGCCAGTATTATCCCCAAGCACAGCTCCTATAATCTCTGTATCAAGGCAATCAGTAAAATTAACATTGTCGTTTGAATGTTGCAACCTGATTTGTACATGCCTGTCATCATTCGGATTCACGTTAGCTGCTCCTACCGTTACCGTAAAAATACCACTTTCAAAACCTGATACATCCACTGCCTCTACATCAAGTTTATCTGCATTAATTGCTACTGGTGCTAACAATTGCTGCAGTTTGCTATTAGTTTTTTCTTCTCTTGTTATCGCCATTTATCCCTCTCTTCCCCTTACACCAAGCTATCAAACCTACTATCCCATTATTGCCTTTTATTATATCCCAAGGTTTACCAGCTTGCAATAGTGTTTAATAAAAGTTACTGTAAGTTACTACCCAGCCTTAGAGTTATGCTGATTTCAAGGCAAAAAATGTTATTTTAAGTTACACTTTTACTAGAATTCTTTAGCCCCTCTTGCCGATAAGCCTCAATCAAATCATCTAGTGCCTCACGTAATCTAGTGCTGCCCGCACCTTTAGGCCACTGTGGCATTTGCTTTAGCTCAAATTGTCGCAACGGCAGCTCCAGTAAGCAAAAATGCTCAACTATCTCCTGTGACTTCCTACCAAGCTGAGCAAATATTCGTTTATGAATGCGAGCCGCCTGTACTTGCCTCTCCAACCCCAGCATTTTGGTAAAGTCCTTGTTTGCCTCAATTTGGATTATACCGCTACCACCAAACATGGTTGTTCTTTGGTAATTACAAGCTAAGCGGTCAGCTGCCCTAAACTGCTCATGGTTGATCCCATGCCTTTTACCTTCTGCTACTCCATTTGCCTCATCCTCCAACCAACAACGATAAAACCTAGCTATTGGTCTTTTGTCGAATTTGTTTAATTCTGTTCTTTCAGTTTTATGATGTTTCATGTTCGTTACCTTGTAAAAATTATTGCAGTTCCACTTTGCCAGCAGAAGCAAAAATATATATCTACGGCAGACTTTTTATAAGTCTGCTATATATATACAAAATCCTGCTTTTTTGGCCTGCCTTGAAAGGCTTGTAGTATAAGGTCTTGCGGGTAGTCCAAAAACGCATTTTTATTTAAAAGCGTACTGCTTTTTTGGTCTGCCTTGTATCCCAGTTTCTAAAAGGGTTTGCGGGTAATCCAAAAGAGCAGTGCTTTTTTACTGCATCTTTGCTGCGTTTTAAAATGCATTTTTGCTATCCCCTGAAAGCTTTGTAATATAAGGGTTTGCAGGTAGTCCAAAAGAGCAGTATTTTTTGCTGCGTCTTTAAATTTCTACATCTTTATTGCACTTTTGTTTTTTGGCAATTGTTTGTTCCGTATTTTATCTTCATTTAATCCTCATGCTTTCTTCTAAATCTATGTGCCAAATTTTAGGATTAAGTACATCATCTTTTTTGCCATCACCGTCACGTTTATAATGTGTGGGCAGTATCGCTTTATAGTTTTTGGATATTTCACCAGTGTTGGCATCTATAGATTCACCTAAATACATTCTCATCCCTTCAGTACACATAAAACCAAAATTTGCTTTTCCTTCTTTGACAAGTTTTAAACCATAATCTTTTGGATTATCAAAAAACTTAATAAGTCCTTTAGTAGCAGCTGCAGAACAATCATCACAAATAGCTCTTTTATTTCCTAAATCATTAGTATTACGAAACTTTTCACCAAATTGCTTCATTAAATAAAACTTGCCTTTGATAGCTTCAGACTCAAGCAAATTGAGGATCACCATAACCCTTCTCTGTCGTTCTCTATCAAATAACAAACCACTTTTTTTAAATGCTATTCTTTTATTATTTGGAATAGATTCTTCCACCCATCGTCCATCTTTCTTACAAATGATTTTAGTTGGTATCTCCCTGCCATTACGCAGTTCAAAGATTAGGTGGCGGTCGTTGCTTTCAAGATCAGGCTTATATAACAAAGTACCGGTAGTGTAATAACCACGCAAACTACTAGCACCGCTAAAAGCTTGAAATGGATCTTCGTCAAACTGAGTTTTAGTGATTTTTTTAGTGTGATGCACTAGTATAATACCAGCATCTAGATTTACTTGGTCTCTTAGTAACTCAATCCTCTTTTGCAGAAAAAATAACATCGCATCATTATCATTCTCAGTAGCTCCATTTCTGCCGCCATCAAAAACATTACGAATAGGGTCAATTGCGATAATGTCTAGTTTATCAGGAAATACCTGCTTAATGTGTTCAGCCAATGCCTCTATCGTTTTTTCATCCAAACTCAACTTTGAATTTGGAGTAATGTATAAATTATCTTTAGCTAGATTAATTAACTCTTCTGATAATTGCATATTTTGCAGTCGCTCCCGCAAGTAATGATAACCAATTTCTGCCTGAAAATAAAAAATCCTCAGTGGTCTTGGTGGCACAAAGCCAATAAATTCCCGACCAGCTGCCATATGCACAAGTAGTGACAACAAAAAGTCGCTTTTGCCAACTTTAGGTGAACCACCAAACACAAGCATGCCACCTAGTGTTAAAATACGTGGGGCAATTAGGTCTTCAGGTAGACTACTTTTGTCCCCTAAAAGAGACTCAAATGAAAAGCTTTTAATTATAGGCAATTTGCTATTTTCTTTACAGTTTACCTTTTTCGGTTCGCCATATTTCTGCAAATGCAACTTCCAAAGACCATTAACCGTCTGTTTGATTTTTTCGAGAGACCAAGAAGGAATTACATTAGATAGGTTATAGCTATGAATTTCCTCAATAGCCTCATCCTTGCTAATTAATCCATCATGACAACGTCGTAACCAATAGCCAATTACCCGACTTAAATGGTTAAACCTAGTATGCTCACCATTACCTCCTTCATGGACTTTATTGGTTAGTAAACTATTAAAAGGCAATGTATTATTATTTGATAGTTTTAAAGCGTTAACAGCAATATTATTATTTAATGTAGGAAGATAGCTAGCACGTGTTATTAGCTCTTCTATTTCATATTCTACTGGGATTATACGACCTAATCTTAACTAGATGATGCTTACCCCCTTTATGATAGATTGAACCAGCGACCCTAATTGGTTGATGAGCTGACTTAAAGTGACTATCACCACCGAAAACTAGGGCAATTTGGTATCTAAGTTTTAGAAGCTTTTGCAAATCATCACCTGTTACTGCCTTGGTTAACTGCCAGTAAATATGTAGCTTGGCATGACCTGAATCAGTAATACCTCCAGATTCAACAACCATAGTTGGTTCACCTAAAGCTGCAGTTAAATTAGTTAATTTGCTTTCAGTATCGCCTACATCAATATCGATAAGCAATGTTTGCATTTGGATGACATCAATACTACCAGCTACTCCAGCTTTAGAAACAGTGCCGGGGACAACATAAAAAGCAGAGCTTCGTTGATTAGCTAACTTTGCAAAATTAGCAGCATGCTCTACCACCTCATCATCAGCCTTTATCCACATGTTACTTGGTGGTCGGCTGTTGTTATTACCCTTTTCAGCAAAAGACCTCAATGGTATAAAACCTTCTAAATAGCCAAATACTACGTAAAAGTAAGTTTTTATATAATCACTTGATGGTTGTAACATAGTTCTCTTTATGAACCCCAACATTTATCTTGGTAATGGCACATTTTACATTCGAAATAATCCTTGCTGGAAAAAGTCCTTGGCAGTAATTCATCAGCTTCTATAGCCCTGATAATATTTACTGCCTTATCACTCATTTTTTGGGCAAGTTCCCCGTCAAATGGTATTAATTCATGGTAAATTTCTGCATTATCTTTGTTAACAGCTGTAAATAAGCATGGATTCTTTGAAATACTAGGAATAGTCTCTGTCATATAAGCTTGGTATAAAGCAATCTGAGCAGCATAAAGTGGTTTAGACAAGGTTAGCCCTTTTTTGGCAGTTTCCTTCCATGCTCTATTGTTCATTGATTTTGCTTCCCATAAGGCAGGGCATGTGATATTGATTCCGCTAGGAGCAGTCTTAATAATCCCATCGATATGTCCAGCTATTCGAGTATCAGCTACCATAAAACCAAATTGCTTACCGTTGTCATCAACAGTAATCAGCTCAAATCCAGCTAGGCGTAACCATCTTGCCGCTAGTGCTTCAAATAAATGCCCAGCTTCAAAGATACGAAGCGTTTGACCGCTAAATCCTGAAGTTTCATGATGTACAGCACTAAGATATTCATACTGCAACGCTCTACTACAAGGATGACCAAGGCTAGAAGCACCTAAATACTTACGTTTTGGCAGCGTTTTTCTCTCTAATGTTAAAGCCTGATCCAGCAATAGATTCAACTGTTCATTAATGGCACTACTGATAGATGTATTGATTGGTCTATTAAAATCCAGCATAATCAGCCCCAACTTGGTATGGTACTAAGACCCATTACAGCAGCATAGTCCTTATGCTCTAGACCAATGGCACATTTGATTACGTTTCTATTATTACCATCCTGATCTTGTTCAACATCTATTCTAACCACAAACTCCAGTCCATTAAGGTCAGCAAAACTGTCAATTCTTCTAGCATTTTGTGCAGCTTCACAATTATCCTTATCACTAAACCCTTTAGCTGAATTTAAGATAGAGCGGATAAAACTGCGACCCATAGCACCCCAGCGATTATTGTTTTTCTCACTGTAAAGACCAATTAGCTGCCATATTTTTTTTAACAACATCGCAACTAATCTTAAAGCCATTATCCTCGAGATGGATAACGCCCGTATCCTTCTCAAGGCGTAGCCTTTTAGCTCTAACATATTCGCCATACTTTAAGCTAATGGCAGACAAAAGCCATTCTTTAGTTTTTTTTGCTTGCTCAAGTTGCTCTGATACTTGCTGCAATAACTGGCACAAATCTTGTATTGGGTATTTTGCCAGCGAGCCAATTGGTACGTGTAAAACGTTATCTTTATTCATCATTAATCTCCTATTTGAAATATAAAACGGCTTTAATAGAATTCCTTGAAATTTCAACTTTTACAACCTTAAGTTATTAAAAATAACTTGTTTAAACCGGATATCTAGTACAGATCAAGCAAAAAGCCCCTTTATTCTTGTTTTGTTTTATAACGTTTTTCCACAGGTTTATAATTTTTAATTACAGTATCCATAATTAGAAATCACTCCATGACTCAGCATGTTTCTAAAACTCGTATATAGAACTTTTGATTTAATAAAAATATTTTCTATATATGATAGTTAGCTAGATTTTATAACCTACAATTAAAATTAAGAAGATTATGAAACTTTCAACTTGGATGTCAGTAAATAAAATAAATACTACTACAGCTGCTCGCTTATTTGAAATAACTCATACCCATATTTACAGATATCTTTATGAAGCAGCTATTCCAAGAGAAAAAATTATGTTGAAGATTTTTATAACTACTCGAGGAGCTGTAACACCAAATGATTTTTACGGAACTACGGGTGAATTTCTTGAACAAGAATTATTAAAAGAATTAAAACAAGATGACCAATGACATTAAACACAGTCTTCAAACTATCCTAGCACTTGACCTTGGCACTACCCTAGGCTGGGCAATACGAGATCCAACAGGTCGTATTACCTTTGGTACAACCACTTTCAAGCTAAAGCGATTTGAAGGAGGAGGCATGCTATATTTACGTTTTAAGAAATTTATATCGAAATATAATTAAGGAAAGAATAATGGACAAAAAACCAACGACAGCATACAAACAACACTCACATATCAACCAAGATAAAAGGAGTAAAGATGAATTATATGAATCGATAGTTAACAAAATTAGAGTAAAATATAACGGCAAATTATCCGACGTTGAAGCACATACGGCAGCTAGGAATTTGATAGAATTTGTTAAAATCTTGCTTCATTTTAATCAAAGATAGAATAAGATAGAAATAAATTGACTATTAAGAGAATTTAAGTTAAATCTTCTGTTAAAACAACTATATGTAATTGGAGATAGAAAATATGATAGAAAAACCATTAAAAGCTGTTAAAGCTATTTTACTTGCTCGCGTTTCAACAAAAGAACAAGAAGATGGCTACTCTATTGAAGCACAAAAATACCGATTGCAAGAATATTGTATGCGTAAAGGTTTAGCAATTCTAAAGATATTTGAATTCTCGGAGTCGTCAACAGTAGGTAATCGTAAAAAGTTTCAGGAAGCTATAGACTTTGCTAAAAAACAAAAAGAAGTTATAGCAGTAGTAGCAGATAAGGTAGATCGGTTACAACGTAGTTATAAAGAAACACCTCTACTAAATGATCTAATTGAAAGAGCAAAAATCGAACTACATTTTTACACGGAAAATTGTATTATCCATAAGCATTCTACTTCGCAAGATAGGATGATATGGAATATGTTTGTAATGATGGCTCAAAATTACGTTGACAGCCCTAAAGATAACGTAAACCGCAGTATAGCCCAAAAACTACGTCAAGGAGAGTGGATAAGCACTGCTCCCATTGGTTACTTGCATGTAAAAAGTGGTAATAGTAACGATCGAGGTAAGGGGAAAATAATAGTTGATCAGGAACGCTCACATTTAATAAAAAAAATATTTGAAACATATGCTACAGGTAGTCATACTCTTCCCGAAATACTAAAGAAAACCAAAGAATGGGGGCTGCGTAATTCTAGAGGTCATCAAGGTTATTTGTGTCATTCTCATATTCATTCTATTATTACCAATCCATTTTATTACGGAGTAATGCGAGTACTAAAAACTAAAAAAGAATACCCGCATATTTATCCACCAATCATTAGTAAGGAGTTATTTGATGCTTGTCAAGCAGTACGCCTTGGTTGGAATAAAAAACCGTTTAAATATGGAGGAAAAGAGTATATATTTAGGGGGTTAATAAAATGTGCTGCTACTGACCGAATAGTCACTGCTGCTACTAAAAAGAAAACCTACATTAATGGTCAGATTGGAGAATGGACATATTTACGAACTTGGGATTCCACTAACTCTAATAAGATAATATACGTAAAAGAAGAAAAAGTATTAGAAGAAGTAGAAAATGTGATATCACATATTAAAAGCGGTGTCAATGCGGAGCAAGAATATTATCAACAACGTATTAAGGAACTTAATTGTGAACATGCAAAGATTACGACACGTGTGGATAAATTGACTGATTTATTTTTAGATGGTGATATTGACAAAAATACTTATGAAGCAAAACATAAACAATTAATACAAAAACGTAAAGATATTATTAGAGAAATAGAGAATCATACAAATGCTGATGATAAATTTTCAGAACTCTTGATTAACCTAGTAGAACTGGCTTCTGGAGCGTTCGTAGCCTTCAAAGGTGCTACTATTGAGAGAAAACGTAAATTGATAAATTTAGTGTTTGGTAACCTAGAATTAAAAGACGGAAAGCTAGACTTTATGCTACGTTCACCATTTGATACATTCGTGAAATGCACTAAAATCGAAGAATGGTGGGCCCGGCAGGACTTGAACCTGCGACAACACCGTTATGAGCGGTGGGTTCTAACCAACTGAACTACAGGCCCTTTTATAATGGTCGTTAAGGTTTATATAATTATTAGCTTTCTAAGTCTAGTAAAAATTTTATAATACTTGAAAAAGTTTTAATTAATTTAGGACTTTTTGGTCCAATTTTTCTGATTATTTATTTTGTTTGCATAGCTATAACAATATATTGCTTTAAAAAACATGATCCCCAGCACCCAACTTGATATTATTAATTCCATTATTTTATATTTTGGGGCTAGTTCTAGATTTATAGCTCTCATATATCCAAAAAAATATTTTATTGAAAAAATGATAAGTATCAATATAAGAGGTTGCCATGAACCTGGAATAATTATTTAATTATTATTAACCTGTATAAGAGGTTTGTCACAAAATCGCCAATTAATAATTATTGAGATAATTAGCAATATACAAAATAATATTAAGTCTTGTACATTATTAGAAAATCCTTTTATATAAAGTAACAAGAAAATAACAGGAGCAATAAATAATCTTGATGGCAATATAACTGTTTGCTTAGTTGCTCTAATCCCTCTAAAAATTAAGTAACCAAATAATAAGTATACCCAAAATGGTGTAGCCTTTAAAAAATATAAGATTTGTATTGTATATAACCTAAACTTCTGAAAGTTTTCTTGCTTCATCAGCCGATATCAAAGCTTCAATAAAGTCATCTAATTGCCCGTTTTTTACAATATCTTCTATTTTATAAAGAGTTAAGTTAATTCTATGGTCAGAAACTCGACCTTGTGGAAAGTTATAGGTGCGAATTCTTTCTGACCTATCACCAGAACCAACTTGACCTTTACGCACTTCGGCTCTTTCCATATCTTTTTTATATCGCTCTGCTTCATAAACTCTAGAACGAAGAATTTTCATAGCCTTAGCTTTATTTTTATGCTGTGATTTTTCATCTTGTAAGGCAACAACAATACCAGTTGGTAAATGGGTAATCCTTACAGCTGATTCGGTGGTATTGACATGTTGTCCGCCAGCACCCGATGCCCGATATGTATCAATTCGTAAATCTTTGTCATCGATCTTAATGTCTACATCTTCTGCTTCAGGTAAGACAGCAACGGTAGCCGCAGAAGTATGTATCCTCCCACTTGACTCAGTCTCAGGAACTCTTTGCACTCGGTGTACACCTGATTCGAATTTAAGTTTGGAAAACACATCTCGTCCTTGAATTAGTGCTGACGCTTCTTTATATCCACCAATACCAGTATCTGAGATTGATAATATTTCAAAACGCCAGCTTTTTAATTCGGCGTATCTGTGATACATATTAAATAAAGTTGCAGCAAATAACGCTGCTTCTTCTCCACCACTACCAGCTCTTACCTCAATAATAGCATTTTTTGTATCAGCTTCATCTTTTGGCAACAAAGAGAGTTTTACTGCCCTTTCTAATTTAGGCATCAGTATCTCTAAACGATGCACCTCATCATATATCATCGTCTGTGTATCATTGTCCAAATTTGCTTCTTGAGCCATCTCTTTGATGTCATGCAATTCAGATACAGATTTATTATATTCATTAATTGTTTGAACAATAGGCTCTAGTTCGGCATATTCCTTCGATGCTTTTATAAACTCATCTCCGACTATACCAGTGGCCAACTTTTTCGATAATTCTTCATGTTTATTCAAGATTTTTGCTAGATTATCGGAAAAACTCATAATTTATTCTATGATTTAAGTTTTAAGTTATGGTGAGGGTAGGGTGTCAATCAAACGTTATATGAGCATTAACGCAGGACTCTCCATAAATTTTTTAAATGAAGCTAAAAATTTAGCTCCAACAGCACCGTCAACGACTCTATGATCAGAAGAAAGAGTAACATCCATGATAGTAGCGACTTTTATCTGATTATTTTCAACTATTGCACGTTTTGAGCTTGCTCCTATTGCTAAGATACAGCTTTGTGGCGGATTTATTATAGCACTGAAGTTCTTAATACCGTACATACCTAAGTTAGAGACAGAAAAACTTCCACCCTGAAATTCTTCAGGAGTTAGTTTATTATCTCGAGCCTTTTTTATAAGAGTTTGTAATTCTTGCGATAATGTAATTATATCTTTTTGATCGGCATTTCTGACTATAGGCGTTATAAGACCATTATCAATTGCCACAGCAACCGATACATCAACATTATTATAATACCGAATAGCAGACTCATCCCAGCTAACATTTGCTTCTGGGACGGCTTTTAAAGCTTTTGCCACTGCTAAAATAACAAAATCATTAACTGTAATTTTAATTTTCCTCTCTTCTACAAGTGATTTATTTATATCTTCTCTAATGTCCAATAACTTATCCATGTTACATTCTATTGAAAGATAGAAATGCGGTATGGTTTGTTTAGATTCAAGCAAACGTTTAGCAATAATTTTACGAATATTATTATTGGGGACGCACTTGTACTCTTCTTTATTTCTGTTCACCGCCCTAATCTTACCACTATTTGTGGGTAGCACTAAGTATGATAACACATCTTTTTTTATTATTCTGCCATGAGGTCCACTACCTTGAATATTTGACAGATCGATATTATCAATAGCAGCTAGTCTTTTAGCCAAAGGTGAGGCATATATCCTGCCTAAAGCTTTCACATTCATTGTTTGCGGTTGCTGATCGTACTTAACCGGCTTAGTTTCTTCTATAGATATTACTGGTCCTGTAGATGGTTTAGCAGAATTATCACTACTTGCTATAAAACTATCCAATAAGTTTGCATCTTCACCATCTTCAAGTAATATAGCGATAAGCGAACCCACCGGCACATTGTCTGTACCTTGCGGCACAATTATTTTAGCAAAAATTCCCTCTTCTACAGCTTCCACTTCCATAGTAGCTTTATCTGTTTCTATTTCTGCTACAACATCTCCTGGAACAACTTTATCCCCTTCTTTTTTAAGCCATTTTGCAATATTTCCTTCAGTCATAGTTGGAGATAAAGCAGGCATTAGAATTTTAATTGGCATAAATAGTTCTAATTAGTTGGTATTTTACTTGGATCAGGGCTGACTAACATAATTATCTGTTTACCTTCCATTTTAGGAGCGGAATCAATCTTAGCTAAGCCCTCTAGTTCTAACGATATGCGGTCAAATAACTTCATACCAATATCGTTATGGATAATCTCTCTGCCTTTAAACCATAGAGAAATTTTTACTTTGTCACCTTCCTTCAAAAAATCTTTGATCTTGCGAAGTTTCACATTAAAATCACCTTGACTAATGTTTGGCTTAAACTTCATTTCTTTAAGGACAATAACCCTTTGTTTTTTCCTACTGTCTTGGACACGCTTTTTACTCTCATATTTAAATTTACCAAAATCCAAAATCTTACAAACAGGTGGTTCGGCATTTGGTGAAATTTCTACCAAATCTAAACCAGCTTTTTCAGCTTGTTCTAGAGCATTCTTGATGCTAACGATGCCAAGCATCTCACCATTCTCATCGACTAAACGAACTTGACTAGCCCTAATTTCCCTATTAGCCTTCGGAAAATTACTATTCTTAATTCCAGAAATGATATTTTCTCCATAAAAATTGTTATTAGTTATTGTTGTGTTTTTGTGTACTTTTTACACGTACGACACAGTTGCTTCCATTATACCCCTGGGATAAGAATTGACAAATTCTTATCCCAAATTCGCGTATTTATGTTAAATAGCGAATATTCTGATCTTTTACAAGCTTTACTAGATTTTGTAGAGAAATAATTTCCTGCTGATCTGATCCTAGTTGTCTTATAGTCACAGTATTATTTAGCATTTCTTGTTTACCAACAACGGCTATTATAGGTACTTTATTATTAGAAAAATAGCGTATTTTATAATTAATCTTTTCAGGCGAAATATCGACATCTGACCGTATTCCTTCACTAATCAACAATTTGTGTACTTCCAATGCATAGTCATTTAAGTCACTTGTAATGGTGGCAATAGCTACTTGTACAGGGGCTAACCATAAAGGAAAGCGTCCAGCATATTCTTCAATTAATATGCCTATAAACCGTTCAAAAGAACCAATTACAACTCTATGCAACATTACTGGTCTCTTTTTCTCACCGCTTACAGTAATATAATGAGCGTCAAGACGTTCCGGTAAAACAAAATCAACTTGCAGAGTGCCGCACTGCCATTCTCTACCTATTGAATCTTTAAGACAAAAGTCTAGTTTTGGTCCATAAAACGCACCATCACCGGGATTTAATATATAAGAATAACCGGCTTCTTTTACGGCATTTTTTAGAGCATTTTCTGCTTTATCCCAAACTTCATCGCTGCCAGCTCGTATTTTAGGACGATCTGAGAATTTAATTTTAATATCAGAAAAACCAAAATCCTTATAAACCTCGGTTAAGAGGCTAAAAAACTTTACTGTCTCACTGTTAATTTGTTCCTCAGTACAAAAAATATGTGCATCATCTTGTCGAAAAGCCTTTACTCTCATCAGACCATGCAATGCACCAGATGCTTCATTTCTATGACATAAACCAAATTCAGACATACGTAGTGGTAATTCTCGATAACTTTTGATACCCTGCTTAAAAATCTGCACATGACATGGACAATTCATTGGTTTCATGGCTAATGTTTTATCATCAGCAAGATTTAGAGCAAACATGTCCTCCCTAAATTTTTCCCAGTGACCAGAAGCTTCCCACAGGCTTTTATCAACAAGCACAGGAGTTTTCACCTCGATATATCCAGTTTTTCTGATTTTATTTCTGATATATTGCTCGATAATGCGATATATACTCCAACCTTTATCATGCCAAAATACCATACCTTGAGCTTCTTCCTGAAAGTGAAACAATCCAAGCTCTCGACCTAGTTTTCTGTGATCACGCTTTTCTGCCTCTTCAAGCATGTAAAGATAACTGTCTAACTGCTCTTTTGTTGCCCAAGCTGTCCCATAGATTCTTTGTAACATAGGATTTTTACTATCACCACGCCAATACGCTCCAGCCACTTTCATTAGTTTAAAATGTTTAATGAAGCCCGTTGACGGGCTATGCGGACCACGGCAGAGATCAACAAAGTTACCTTGGCGGTATAATGTAATCTCCTCACTTGCTGGAATCTCTGAAATTATCTCGGCTTTATAATGCTCGCCTATTGACTTAAAGAATTCTATGGCTTGATCGCGATTCCATACTTCTCTAGTGATATTTTCGTTTCTTTTGACGATTTCATGCATTTTTGCTTCTATCATCACCAAATCTTCCGGGGCAAACGGTTTATCTTTAGCAAAATCATAAAAAAAGCCATTTTCGATAGCTGGACCTATGGTCACTTGGACATTTGGAAATAATTCTTTAACTGCTTCTGCCGTTATATGAGCAGCATCATGGCGTATTACCTCTAAACATTCAGAATCTTTATAGGTTAGAATCCTCAAATTACAATCAGATTCTATAGGTAAACTTAAGTCCTTTAGTTCGTTATTTACTTCAACAACCAAAGCATTCTTTGCTAGAGAAGTAGAAATTTGACTAGCTATCTCCAATCCCGTAATATTTTTTTCAAATTGTTTTTGCGTTCTATCTGGAAAAGTAATAGTAATCATTTTATTTTATCTAATATTGTATCTAATTTTTAGTACCTTGCATATTAGCTTGTTAATAGTTTATATTCAACTTAATTTTTAGGTTGTGAAGGTTTCTATATTAATGATCGATTTCGTCTTGCCTATTTTTTTGTTTAAAGAATTGATAGTTTTTTTGTGGTCGTATTTCGGCAACTTTGGTGTAAGAGCAATAGAAAAGCAACAGAAAAGTTTTTGTGCAGAGTCACAGAATGTTCTAAATCCCTGATAAGTATCTGATAAGAGTGGTGAAATTTGAATCCGCGATACTCTTCCTGCGAAAGCAGGGGTGATATCACCCCTAATGGTGGTGATTACTTGAGCCTACTATTAATTTATTACATAGATACTTGAGGTTATTATAAATTAATATAGAGCCGTTTCAAACGGATTTTGCACAAAGTTATACAACATTTAAATCTAAAAATCTAAAGTCAAACGTTAAAAACAACTATCAATTAGCAACAAGTTGAAGCTGATGGGCTGAACACATCAATGTATTCTGCAGTCTAGTTCTCTGAATACTCCTGTTTCTTTCCATAAGCTCTTATTTCCTATAACATAGATAACTTCTTTAGCACGTGTAACTGCTACATTTAAGATATTAGGAGATTTACCTGCCCATATCCGAGTTTTATTTTGGTTTGGTGCTTGAGCCCCTAATACTAGAATTACTGCTTCAGCTTCTCGTCCTTGTACAGTGTGTATTGTTCCAATTCGTTCATTAAGCCAAAGATTCGTATCCGTAGTTATCCAAGAATCTAAAACATGATGATCTTTTATAATTTTGCGTAAATTACCTGCAACAAGTTTAAAAGGGCTTATAATATATAGGTTTGGGAATATTGAGGCACTCTTTAATTTATATAATAGTTCAACTACCTTTTTTCCTTCTTCTAGACACCATGTATCTAGTGCTTGACCTTGAACATCAAACCACATAGAAGGACCAAGACAGTTACGTATTGGAGAATTGTTGGGACTCTTTGCTTGTACCATTGAATTTCCGTAGGCAATTGCATTGGAAATACTAAACATAGGATCTGCACAACGCCTATGAACCAATAAAGGTACACCGACTAAACGACTCCCGTCTTTGGTATTAAATTCCGAAAAATATGAAGTTACAGTATCTGATAGGGTTTGAACTGATGCTTTTGGTGCATTAAAACGATTTGGGTCTACCAAAAATTGTTCACAGATACTTTTTGTTAAATTGTTAGGCAACGTAACCACTGGTTCTATCTGTAAAGGATCACCTGTAACTATAGCACGTTTTGTTCTCATTATAGCTCCTACAGCGGCTTGCGGTAAAGCCTGCCCAGCTTCGTCAATAAGAAGCCATCCAAGAGAATTTGTAGGGAGATCCTTTAACATTCTTCCTACAGATGCAAAAGTTGTTGATACACTAGGTACTACAAGGAAAAAAGATGACCATAAATCTGGCAAAAGTTCCACGGTTTTTTTATCTATTTCACTAGAAGAGCCACCAAAATTTCTCATCAGAACTCCAAGATTGTGACGTAAAGGTTTTGCTGCTGCATCTATAAAAGCTTTATGCAGCTTTATAGCAGAAATAAATACCTCATCGCGTAAGGATTGTGTTTGCGTGTCACACCATGGGGAAACTATATGCCTTTCTTCATGGGATTTTGAAAATAAATTATTATCAATAAAATGAGATCCAAGTTTGTTAGAAAATCTAGGTACAATTCTTTTTATATAATCAAAATGAACAAGCTTTTGGCTTTCTTTATGGGCGATCCTTTGCCCTTCTTTTTGCCAAGCACGAAATGAAGGAGTATTTAGAATACGCCAAATAACATGTGGTTTTGATTTATAATGTTCTAATAAAAGTTCTTCTAACGTTTGCCCCTGTTCTGATCCGCTTTCTAGATTTGCTAAATCTTGAACTAGATTTTTTATTTCCTGTAATTCAGCAAGTCTAGTTCGGCTTGCTTGTAATACATGTTTAAAATCTGTACTAGCTTGTCTCCAACGTCTTAAAGCATCACTGTGATTATGTGGGGGATCACTTTCTTCAATAATTCTCGGTTTTCTACGTTTAAGGATTTTGCCGGTTTTTGGATCTGTAATTTCAAATATCTGTGGTATTCCGCTTGCTTCTGCTAAATATGTTAAAAGCCCAAGATCATTATTCCACCAAAAATTATTACAATTAGCAATATTTCCAAGTACTGCTGAAATCAAACCCCAACTTTTGCATCCAAATACTAAATCAGATAGAACTGTAAAATAACGCAAATCATTCGCATCGTTTGCAATAGCTTTTAAACTAGGTAATTCAGCACTAATATTTTCAACAGCCTTATTGTTAGAAGATGCAATTAATATTTCAAAACCTTTTAGACTCTTATCTAATTTATAAAAATTTAACCAACTTTGTCCCGTTTTTATTTTGTGTCCTGAATCGGTAAAAGCTTTTTCAGGATCAGCAAACTTCAGTAACGCTTCTGCTCGCTCTGTAACTAATTTTGCAACAATATCACGTAATAAAGTTGTTTTTCCTGTTCCTGGTGGTCCATTAATTGCAAGAATTCCACTGTCTTTTAGTTCAGTCATGGATAAATTAACTACAGCCTGTTGAAGTAATACTAAAGGATATCGTCCTAATCCAGGCCATCTTGCTGTAGGAATGTTTTTGGGAGAAAGAATATTTTGTAAAACAGAAGTATCTAGGATATTATAACGCTTTAATGGGATATTCACACCTAAATACTGCAAGAGGTTTGTTTGAACATTTGGCTTTTGAATTAAACTACTAGCTTTAATTAGATCATTTAGGTAAAAGCTGTTAAGTAATAAAGTTTTAGTAGGGGTATCTTTTTTACTTGATTCATAAGTTTTGATAGCAAATTGTTTATTTACTAGTATTTCTGCTGGTATCTCAAAAGTATTAGTAAGGTAATTAAGAGCCTCATCTATTACTATTTTATTCAAGGGAAGCTTTTGACCATTTTTATCTCTTTTACACAAGATTGTTTCAAGAGCTATTTCGGTATCTTTTTCAGTTGATGACCATTTACCTAAGTTTTTAAGATTTCCTTTTAAAGCTTGAGGAGCACCCCATGCAAAACTTGAAATATTAACAGAACTGTCGTTTTTAATAAGATGGCCATATTGATCTACAATAATTACACCCATAATGGCTTCCCCTGATACATATTTTGCTTCTACATTTGTGTCACCATACTTTTTAGTTAGAGCGGAAAATACATTCTTAAGATTAATTGAACCTATTATTATTTGATAGAATAATTGGAGATAATGAGGCAATTGTTCGCCGCCATTCTCCCAAGGTAGTCTATTATCTAATAAAACAACTAATTCTTTATTTCCTCCTACTAAATCCTCTGGTTTTTTAAATGTTTGGGGCGTTAATATTTCCAAGACAGTCCAAGCTGATAAAACATTACATGCTTCTTGCGTAGTTAATTTTTTCATTTTATTAGCAATTTAATGTTCTAAGAAGTTTGTTGAGTTGTTTTTATGAAAGTACCCTAATTAGAGTACTTTCCAAGTTTTTGTATTAAACTTCTTACGTAACTTTATTACACAGTCCATTTTTAGTGTATTACTAAAACCTGAGAACACTAAGTTATTTTTCAAGTTTTTGGGAGGAATATTAGTAGAAAACCTTAAGGGGAGCTTTTTTTGTTACAAAATAGTCTCAATTACAAATTGCTTAATAATTGGTAGTAAATTGATCTTTTATAAGAGAAAGAAACTTTGGTTGTTTTTGTTCCTCGTATTCTTTTAAGAAATCATACATACCGGTTGGCAAAAAATTTTTATGTGCTAGGTTGCTAAATTTTTCCCAATGGAAAGTTAAGTGTTGTTCCTTTGATATTACTTCTTTATTTTTAGATAGGCTATGTGAATGTACTTTAAATACAAAAGACTGTTCATAAAATGCTTTCTCATTAATTTCTGAATAGGCATTTTCTGCAATTGGCATATTGGTTTGTAATTTAAGTACTAAACCCACTGCCCACTCAAAAGCTCTGCCATTATTTGTCTGCGTAGCCATTACCCCCCTAAATCTTCTCTAATTGATTTGGCTACCCAATATGCTAAATTTACTGGTACAGCATTACCAACCATTTTATAGCCATTTCTGATATTGGTATAAATGAACTCATAATCATCTGGAAATGTCTGAATTCGTGCACATTCTCGAACGGTTAATCTTCGATATTTGTTTTCATAACCAAGAGCGAACTTTCTCAACTCTTGTCCGTCAACTTTTATCATTTTAGGAGCTTGCGGATGAAATGGAATGTGCCTATCTGTTGCTAAAATAGTAAATGATTGCTCATCCCAACCTCGTACTCGATTTCTCGACATAAAAATTGGGGAATAACCAGAATCAATTAGCTCATGATTTTTAACTTTTTTGGTTGTTCCAACTTTTAGATCAGCTAGGTCACCTATCACCTGTTTTAAAGTAACTTTGTTTCCCAAAGGTTTAGGAAACTCAAATTTTTTGTTCAAAGATTTGTGATAGCCAATTATAAAAACACGCTCTCGATCTTGTGCCACACCATAGTCACTTGCTTTTAACAATTTCCAACTAACCTCATAGTTTTCTTTTTTGAACATATCTATGATATTCATAAAGGATTTAATATTTCTTGAATGGATTATTCCATGAACATTTTCTGCAACAAAAAACTTTGGTTGTACATGTCTAATAATCCTTATATATTCATGAAATAATTGACCTCTTAAATCGTCAATTCCACGCCTAGCCCCAGCTTCTGACCATGATTGACATGGCGGTCCACCAATGACACCAGTTGCACCAAATGGAATATCTTTATTTGGAATATCCAAAATAGAACGCCCATCAAACTTTGATTCAGGAAAGTAGTTTTGATAAGAAGGAGCAATTGTTTTGTCATATTCATTTGCCCAAATTGTCTTGAACCCAGCTTTTGCAAAACCAATATCCATACCACCTGCACCGGCAAATAACGAAACAAGCGTACTGTCTAACGCAGATTCTTTTTGTTTCGGTGTTTTAACAGTAGCATCTTTTATTAACATTTCCTTTCATCCTTATTCACACCACAATATTTACTATTTTCGAGGGTATTATGATAAATTTTTTAGGTTCTTTGCCGCTTAAATGTTTTTGTATCTCGGGTAATTGCATTACCATATTCTGAATCTCAATATTACTCGTTACATTAGCAAATTCGTGCGTAGCCCTTAGTTTACCATTAACTTGGATAGCCATGATATAAGATTCTAGTTCCAACAATGATTCATCGAAAGAAGGCCAGGAAGTTTGGTATAATCTTTCCTTATTGCCTAATTCTTGCCAAATTTCCTCTGTAATATGTGGAATAAATGGGTTAAGTAATATAATCAAGATGCTGAAACCTTCTTTAACACTATCAATATTAGCTTCCTTGCCCTTAGATATTTCATCTGACAACGCATTAAATAGTTCCCGCATCCTTGCTATGGCTTTATTTAGCTTAAACTCCCTTATTTCGCTGGTAACATGCTTAATAGTGTGATGAGTAAGCTTTGTTAGTTTATCCAGTCTATTTCTAGGAGTCTCTGTTATTTTATTATTAATTAGTATCTCAGCCATATTTTCTAACTTACTGATAAAACGGCTGCACCCTTCAAGACCATTTGCCGACCATTCACAATCTTTCTCTGGCGGACTATCGGAGAGTACAAATAGCCGGATAGCATCTGCACCATGGTTGGTCAATATTGACTCTAAATCCACGACATTCTTTTTGGATTTACTCATTTTTTCTATTCGCCCTTGAAATACTTCTTCTCCATTATTCTTATTAACCCACTTATTAGATTGTTTTGTTACTTCATTTGGGTATAACCAATTATTATTGCTATCTTTATAGGTAGCATGTAACACCATACCTTGAGTCAGCAAACTATTAAAGGGTTCACGAATACTAAGATAGCCTTGTTCGTTCATTACTTTAGTGAAAAACCTTGCATAAAGAAGATGCATTACTGCATGTTCAATCCCACCAATATACTGATCAACAGGTAACCAATAATCACAGGCTTGTTTGTCAGTCATATCTTTTGCATCTACATTACAATAACGGGTAAAATACCAAGAAGACTCAAAAAATGTATCTAACGTGTCAGTTTCACGAATAGCTGGTTTCTGACATTTTGGGCAATTAGTATGTTTCCAAGTAGAGTGTGAATCAAGAGGATTGCCATGGCCATCAAATGTAACATCGTTTGGTAAAGTTATAGGTAAGTCTTTTTCAGCTACTGGCACAGTTCCACAATCCGAGCAATAGATTATTGGAATAGGGCAACCCCAGTATCTTTGTCTTGACACTCCCCAGTCTTTCAGTCGGTAGTTAATGGTACGTTTGCCTAAACCACGTTTTTCAAGTTCTTCTATAGATTTTTGCTTAGCATCTTGGATAGCAAGATTATTCAAAAAATCTGAGTTGATCATGATACCATCACCAGTGTAAGATTCCGAGTGTACATCTATTGGAACATCCTTATTAATTACTACTTGCTTTATTGGTAATCCCATTTTCTTGGCTAATGCATGATCTCTTTCATCATGGGCTGGGCATCCAAAAACTGCTCCAGTCCCATAATCCATTAGTACAAAATTTGTTATTATCACAGGAATAATAATTGTAGGATCAAATGGGTGAATAGCAAAAAGGTCAGTAAATACCCCTTCTTTTTCAGCTTTATCTACTACAACATTAGTGTCTAATTGCGAACATTTTTCAATGAAAGATATTATAGCATCATTTTTATCTACTAATTGCTCAATTATTGGGTGGTTATAGGCTATCGCAACAAAGCTTGCTCCAAAGATAGTTTCTGGTCTAGTAGAAAACACTTCAATATTGGCATCATGATCCTGTATTTTAAAACTAAAATTTACTCCTTCCGATTTGCCTATCCATTTTTCCTGCATAGATTTAACAGAATCAGGCCAAGAGTCCAGTTTTGCAATTTCATTTAACAGTTCTTCAGCGTAATTAGTGATTCTTAGAAACCATTGTTTTAGCTGTCGTTTTTCAACTAAAGCACCCGAACGCCATCCACGACCATCTACTACTTGTTCGTTAGCTAACACAGTATTATCTACAGGATCCCAATTGACTAAAGATTCTTTTTGGTAGGCTAAACCTCTCTCATAGAGTTCTAAAAAGAATTTTTGTTCATGCTTATAATAATCCGGATCACAAGTTGTTATTTCTCGTGACCAATCATATGAAAAGCCAATGGATTTTAGCTGATCTCGCATAGTTGCGATGTTTGAATAAGTCCAGTCCTTAGGATTAGAGTTATTGTTAATGGCAGCATTCTCTGCTGGCAAGCCGAAAGCATCCCAACCCATAGGATGTAATACGTTATAGCCTTGTAATTTCATAAAACGAGCTATGCAATCTCCGATAGAATAGTTACGCAAATGCCCGACATGAATCTTTCCAGAAGGGTATGGTAACATTTCAAGTACGTAATATTTAGGCTTGTCGCTATTGTTTGTTGCAGCAAAAGCTTTTTCCTCAAGCCAAATTCTTTGCCATTTCTTTTCAATATCTCTCATAATTTGTATCGTAAACTATCCTTATTGTAGCAAGTATATCATTCTTTTCTTTCAGCACTAATATATAATTCTCTAGATTTTCTTAAAATTTTATCTTCTATGCTATTAGCTAGGTCTGAAGTAGTATGATTGTCTAGCCAATTACCATTTTTAAGTGTTTGTTCAAATATTTTTACTTGGATGGCATCCGGACTAATAACGTTATCTTTAATAAAAATATTTATTTTAAATCGAAAATTTGTTTGTCCTTTTGGACTATACCATTCAGTAATAATGACTCCACCGACTGAATCGGTTGAAGCAAGAGGCACAAAACTTAAAGTTTCTATAGAAGCTTGCCATAAATATTTATTAACGTTACAGCCTACAGTTTTGGTAGATTCATTTTTGATTCTACTTGGTCTAAACACCAAGCCTTCTCCTCCAACTATTGACCCGATTTCATCCATCTTTCTTTCTTGCACAGTTTTGGGATAGTCTCTATTCTTTGCAATTGTGGAAGTTGGAAAAAGAAATAAAGCTAACATTGTGCCAATAATAGTTTGTTTTAAGTGTGTTTTCATAAATGATTTTATTTTTTACTATTTCAAGTAGTTTAGCTTTAGTGTACCATAAGAACAACGTGATGTAAAGGATAGCCCTGTTCTTTAAATTAACAAAATAAATATAATGTAACCTCAACTTCGGATTAATTTGATTAATCCGAAATTGGAATGAGAATGTAAACAATCAGGCTTAAAGTGCTTTGACGCCTGATTGTTAAATATTTCATTTGCTAATAATCTTATTTTTATACCAATAAAAATAAGATTATTAGCGATAATAGATTAAAATGTATTTATAGTAAGTGCTTCAAGAATGTATTTTTCTGATATTATAGCCAATTTTGGATTAAAATTTTTAATTTTAATCCAAAACTGAGGTTAATATAGTTGTAAAAGAATAAAGGATACGATAATTTAAATCTCTATAAGAAAATTTGGAATATCCATCTTCTAATAGGAGTTGTTAAACATAAATGGTAAAAAATGAAAAATTTGTTATTTTTAATCTGTTTGTATTCCACTATTGCTATAGCCAGTGAATCTAAGTTTTACCCTAATAAGCTTAATTGTTGTAAGATCAGTAAGAGTACAATGAATGATTACGAACCGGAAGAATTCCAATTATCCAATAACTTACTTAGAAAGACAGGACAACAAGCAGTCTATCGTGGTACAAAAATTATAGTAAAGGGTAGATTATTAGACCAAGATTGCGTTCCAGTAGCAGATGCAAAAATATATTTATGGCAGGTTGGAAGTGACGGAAAATATCCATACATACCACTTCGTACTCGTATCAATAAAAAGATGCTAAACCTTGTAAGTAAATCAAGTTTTACCGGATCTGGCATTGCTACTACTAATAATAAAGGAGAATTTTATTTTATTACTATATATCCTAGTGGAATTTTGCGTGAAACGCCTAATGTAAACATTAGAGTCAACCACCTAATTCTTGGACAGCTACAAACAAAGCTATATTTATCTAATTCAAGGGTTAATTTAGAAAATTGCGGAGAAGTTAGTCATGCTTTGTCCACTGCACTAGATGGCATTAAAACGTATGAATTTGACGTAGTAATGCTGGGACGAACTTTCAAAAGATATTAATGTTTTGAATTTTCACACCCTCCGCAACAATCTTCTGCAACTGGATTTTCTGAAGGGGGGTTTTCTAATGGTTTTTTTAATCCACAAGAAGTTAAGATTAAGCAGCTTAATAATATTAGAGGTAAAAAAATATTGTTTTTCATGATGATCAATAAATTAATTGGAAATATATTTGTTATTTATATGCATATTAGAAAATATAGTAAACGATTTTTTTTGATTGTAACATATTTGTTGATCAGCACTAATAGTTTTGCATTAGATCAGATCAAATCAGGTGTTAAAATGCTTGATTTATCTAGTGTTCCTGATACGGTGGTTTTCTTTGATGATAAAGGAGAAAAATATTCTCTTGATAATTTTGAAGGAAAAACGATATTATTGGTATTTTGGGCAACATGGTGTGCATCTTGTATTAAAGAAATGCCGGATTTAGATGTATTGCAAAAAGATTTTAGAAAGTTGCCATTTGCAATAATCCCTGTATCACAAGACTATCAAGGAATAGAAATTATCCAAAAATATTATAAAGATTATGATATAAGATATCTGCCAATTTACCATGATTTTAAGAATCAACTATTTAAAGCTTTTTCAATAGTTGGTCTACCAACTGCTATTCTAATTAATCCAGATGGAAAAATGTTAGTAAGTTTTGTTGGTACTATTAATTGGTATGATGAAGAAATTCGCAATATTATTTTGTCAAATATTCCTGGAAACCACCCAGAACCTAAAAATAGTTACCGGGAACAAACGCTTAATCAACCGGTTAATAAACAGTTAAAGGCTGAAGAGCAGGAAAACAAAGATGAAAAACCAAAAATACAACAGAATAATGAGGAAAATAATGCTTCTAAAAACGATAATAAGGAGTAACTAATGTACATAGAACATAATAAAAGTTTAATTGCTGAGGCAAAATTTGATCAGGTAATTGCTAAACGTCAAATAGGTAAGTTAGATCAATTACTTTCATTACTACCTAGAATAGGTTCTAAGGCATCAAAGCCGGTAATTGCTGTTCTTCGCCTTAGTGGGGTTATAGGTAAAGTAAGCCCAGTAAAATCAGGGCTTAGCATAGAATCGCTACATGAGTTAATTGACAAAGCTTTTGAGATCAAAAATCTTAAAGCTTTGTGTTTAACTATCAATTCTCCAGGTGGTTCACCTGTACAATCTGAACTGATTAGCAAACGTATAAGGTCATTAGCTGAGGAAAAGAAAATACCAATTTATAGTTTTGTAGAAGATGTAGCAGCATCTGGTGGATATTGGCTTGCTTGTATTGGTGACCAAATATATGCATCTAAGAGTTCAATTATTGGTAGTATAGGGGTGGTTTCGGCTGGTTTTGGTTTTCCTGTGGCTATCAATAAGCTTGGAGTAGAAAGGAGGGTTTATGCAGAAGGTAAAAATAAATCTATTCTCGATCCATTTCAACCAGTGCAAGAAGAAGATATTGAAATTATTAAGCATATACAAAAACAGATTCACGAGCATTTTATAGATCATGTTAAGGAGCGTCGTATTGGTAAGTTAACGCAAGAAGATGATATTTTATTTAATGGAGCATTTTGGTCTGGGGAAACTGCTGTTGATTTTGGTTTAATTGATGGTATAGATGATATGTATAGTTTTATAAAACAGAAATATGGTGATGTAACTATTAAATATATATCTGCTAAACAATCGTGGCTTAAGAAGAGGTTGGGTATGGTAAGGCAAGATTTCGTGCAAGAATTCTCTGATACATTGATTGAATCGGTAGAGAATAAGATTACTTATGATAGGTTTAATATGCGGTAATTTACGCGAATTCAGGATAACTAGGTTCTTATATCTTAAAACATGTTATAAGTAGTTATAACATGTTTTAAGATATAAGAACCTAAAGATTTGTTATTTATACTCTTCTGTTTCTAGATTCTTCCAAATTCTATTTTTAGAGATATAGAAGAAAATTATAAAAATTACTAAGAACATCGTCACTTTCAAACCCATGGATTTACGGTTTTCCATTTCAGGTTCAGCAGCCCATTGTAAAAATATCGTAACATCCATAGCCATTTGTTCGACTGATGAATTTGTTCCGTCTATATACTTTACTTGTCCATCTGACAAAGGAGCTGGCATGGCAATCTGACTATGTGGAAAATATGGGTTGTAATTTAATCCTGGCATTAGTTTAAAATTTTCAGGAGGATCACTATAACCAGTGAGTATAGAATATAAATAATTTGCTCCATCAGGTCTTGCTTTGATAATCAAGGATAAATCAGGTGGGTCTGCTCCATTGTTAGCAGCTCTTGCTGCTTGTTCATTAGGGTAGGGACGAACAAATGGATCGGAGGGTAGGGCAGGTCTTTCAAACATTTCTCCTGCATCATTTGGACCATCTTGTACAGTATAATTTTTGGCTATTTCTTTAATTTCTTCATCTGAAAATCCTAGCTCTTTAAGATTACGATAATATAAATTATAAAGACCATGACACACGCTACATACTTCTTTATATACTTGGAAGCCACGCTGTGCAGCTTTCCTATCAACGCTAGCAAAAACTCCATCAAATGGCCAAGCAATCTTTTTTGTAGGTAGTGCATCGTTATTGGCAGTAACAATATTTGATATTAACAAAATTAATAGACTTACTGCATAAGTCAATCTAGTTGGTGATTTTGTCGTCGAAACTCGCCTCCGCTCCTCACGTACGTCTGTGTACGCTGCGGTGCTCGGCTTCGTTTCTCCTAAAAATCCCTCAACTATCTTTGATTTATGCAGCAAGTCTAATAAACACAGGAAAAATTTGATACTTATGTCGTTGCGAGTAGGCATAAGCCAACGAAGCAATCCATTCCTAATCATTCCTTTGGATTGCTTCATCGCTACTAAAGTAGCTCCTCGCAATGACGGAGTAATGTTAATTGGGTTAGCCATAATTTTCTGATCTTTCATATAGAATCCGGTAATGGCAGAGTTTTTTCATACTTGCTAATTAGTGGCACTGCAATGAGAAAATGAAAGAAATAGTAAGTAGCAGCAAATCGACTTAAGGTAATATAAGGTTCTTCTGCTGGTTGTCCTCCAAGATATCCAAGTACCAAACAATCAAATATGAACAGCCAAAAAGCTATGCGGAACATTGGTCTATAATTGCTACTCCTAACTTTTGAGCTATCAAGCCAAGGTAAGACAAATAATAGCAAAATACTAGAAAACATCAATATTACCCCGCCTAGCTTTGATGGTACTGCCCGTAAAATGGCATAAAATGGCAGAAAATACCATTCTGGAACTATATGAGCCGGAGTAACTAAAGGGTTAGCTGGTATGTAATTGTCAGGATGCCCTAGATAATTTGGTTGGTAAAAGACAAAAAAGGCAAATATTAAAAAGTAAACACCGAATCCAACGAAGTCCTTTACCGTATAATACGGATGAAAAGGAATAGTATCTTTAGATGACTTAACATCGATCCCTTTAGGGTTATTTGATCCATGAATATGTAGTGCTACTAAATGGAGTAGTACTAAAGCCACTATGATAAACGGCAATAAATAATGTAAAGCAAAGAATCTGTTAAGTGTAGGGTTATCAACTGAAAATCCTCCCCAAAGCCAAGTAACTATCGATTTGCCAATAATAGGTATAGCTGAAAATAAATTGGTGATTACAGTTGCTCCCCAGTAGCTCATTTGTCCCCAAGGTAGTACATATCCCATGAATGCAGTAGCCATCATGGTAAGAAAAATTATTATACCTATATGCCACAATAATTCTCTAGGTTTTTTGTATGACCCATAATATAACCCTCTACAGATGTGTAGATAAACTGCAGCAAAAAACATTGATGCTCCAACTGAATGTATATAACGTATTAACCAGCCGTAATTGACATTACGCATAATTTTTTCAACACTCTCAAAGGCGTAATCAACATGAGGAGTGTAATGCATAGCTAAAATAATGCCAGTGATTATCTGAATTACTAAAGCGATACCAGCTATTGACCCTAAGTTCCATAGGTAACTTAAGTTTTTGGGTGTTTGGTATTCGCCTAAATGTTTAAGGAATGAGAAAATAGGTAGCCGATAGTCTATCCATTCTATAATGGGGTTTGATTTTTTAGGATCATTAGTTTCATTCATAAATAACTATCCGATTTTAATTTTTGTATCGGAAATAAACTCATATGGTGGGACAGCCAAATTTAAAGGAGCTGGTCCTTTACGAACACGACCAGATGAGTCGTATTGAGAGCCGTGGCATGGACAAAACCAGCCATCATAATCACCCTGATTGGCAAGCGGTACACAACCTAAATGTGTACAAATGCCTATAGTTACCAACCACTTATCATGCCCAGATTTTACTCTGTCTTGGTCAAGTTCAGGGTCTATTAACTCGGAAAGGTTTACATTTCTTGCTTCAGCAATTTTCTCTGGAGTTCTATTAGTAATAAAAACCGGTTTACCTTGCCATTTAACAGTAAGAGTTTGACCTGGTTGGATGTGAGATAAATCCACTTCTATTGAAGATAGGGCAAGAACATCCGCTGAAGGGTTGAATGAATCAACAAGAGGGTAGGTAGCACATGCAGCTCCAACCACAACCATACTGCTGGCAGTTAAGGTTATAAAATCCCTACGAGTTGCCTTATCATAATCATTAGTATTTGACATAAACTGACTAGTATACCTCTTCTACTTCAATAGTTGTTTTCACAACTACTTGAAGTAGGGAATTATTTTATAATGAGTGCAACTATAGAAGCTAGGTTCTATAGTAGTGGCTTTCACTTTTTGCACAAACTTGATATTTATTATTATATTTAATATAATAGACTACTGGAAAAGTAACAAAAAATCAAGGGTAGCTTCAGCAATTCAACAATTAACAGTGAAGTATTACCCTAATTTTGCTTATAAGGAAAAATGCATTCTTAAAGCGGCTAACACGAATGCATTTTAAACCTTTCTAAAGCTAAAAACATGATTTTAGCCAAATATTAATTTGGTTTATTTACCATCACTATCTGTAGAATCGCTAGGAGAATCATAAGGATTACGATAAGGAAGCATTTCCGGTACAGTTCCGTCTTTAGGTAGTAACTTATTTAATCCCTCCTCTAAAACTTTTTCACCTGTTTCTTTTTCTCTAATCTCGTATTTTGGCGGGTCTCCTAAACATTTCCAAAAATTGGTTAAGCTCTCAAAGTTGGGACCTAATTTTGTAGTACAGTTTTGTGCAATTGATTTAGATGTATCAAGAATTTCAATTGTAGCATTGGTCATATATTTTATAAATCCAATTTGTTCAAGACCCTTGGCTACCCAAAATAATACTATCAAAGAGGCAACTGCTATCATAAAGTACCATTTAGCTATGATACTCCATAAAAACACCCCCATAGGGTTAGCTGCTATTAGTCTTCTTAAAGCTTGCCACATATATAACTACCAAAAAATGGTTAAAAAACTACGACTAAATTACATGAATAATAAAAAAATAACAATTTTTTTATTAGTGCAGGGGTCAGTATGGTGTATAATAAAAATTAAATGTTGTAAATATTCTTAATTAGATATGATGAGAGATAAAATATGGTTGGTAAAAGAAGCATATTGATACCAATCATAACAAAAATTAGGCTTATATTCTCAAGATTTTGTAAAACAAGACCGGTAAGTATTATGTTGGGTATTAATAGTGGCATGATTAATATTGCTAGCATGTTAGTATTTGACCTAAAATAGCTTTGAATAGATCCAATTAAAACTAGTAGGCTACTGGACAATGTTAATAGCAAAGTTAGAGTGATAAAAAGATAGGTTACTGTTATTAGATCAAGATCAAAAATAATATAAATTATCGGGATATTTAATAAAGAGCTAGTAAGCGAACTAAAAAATATAGCAAATAATTTAGATGTAACAATCTCACTCTCACTGAAACTGGATAATAGTAGCTCTAAACTTCCATCTTCCACATCTTGCTTTAATATTAGACTAGAGAAGCCAATTAGAGCTATTGGTAAAAAAATTACTGAAAAAATAACCCCAAATTTCTTAATATCTGCTTGGTCATTGATTAAAGCCGTGCTGAAAATACAAAATAAAAAAAATATAAATAGATATTTGCTAAGATTATTAATACGATTTTGAATTAAATATTCCCATTTTATTAGCTGTACTAGTTTATGCATATTTCATTATGGAATATATTAAACACATAACCGATGCAACGCAAAGTCCAACGCCAATTTCAATGATAAAAATACCAATATGTTGAGCTAATAATTTATCATTTGCAAGAGAATAGTAGTTTAAGTAATTATCATCAAATAATATTGATATCATACCGGTCATGGCATAGATAAGTACCCCGATAGTAGCCATACCAACTAGTAAATCAGTAGAAAAATATTGTTTTAATTTGAACTGACCATGAACTAAATCAAAACCAATTATCATAGAAGCAAATATAGCCCCAGCTTGGAATCCGCCTCCTGGTGATGCATCACCATTAATTTGAATATATAGACAATATAAAAATATATAAGGTAAGATAAAAAGAGTAGAATGTTTTATAATGATAAAATCTTTAAGCATGTTCATTACTTTTTTGTGAAAATAGCAATAATACCGATATTCCAGCAATTAAAATAACTGCCGTTTCTCCAAGAGTATCATAACCTCTGTAACTAGCTAGTAGTGCTGCTACAAAAGAGGGAATACCAATATCACTTTTAGTATTTTCAATATAATATTTGGTTAAGTGACTTTGCATAGGAGAATCTATATATCCATATTCTAGTAAATCAAGTCCTGCAAAGCTAAATGTTACTATGAATATTAAACATATAATTGATGAACTTATTACTCGTGTTGGTTTAAGATCACATTTCTGTATGTCTTGCAATCTAGTAAGAAAGCTTAGGAAAACACAGCTAGACAAACAGCTACCTAGAGCTACTTCAGTCATTGCCACGTCTGGAGCGTCCATAAGAAGATATGATAAACCAATAAGTAAGCTAAAACTAGAATTTATTACTACTATTTCTAATAAAGAATTACAAAATATAATCTTAATTGATACTATGGCAAGCATTATAAGGATTACCATAAGCAACCAGCTAGCTAGTTGAAAATTTATTATTTCTAGTATCATAAATAAACAATCAATTATTTTAGGTTAGTTTTTCCTAATAAAGCAGCCTTGCCAATTGCATGAGTAGATACCGGGTTTAATATTAAAATCAATATGGCAGCAAAAACTAATTTAAAAGAGCTAGTAAAATCATGTTGTAAAAAGGCAAGGCCAACAAGGGATAAAGGTACTCCACAACATTCAATTACACTGGCAGCATGAATTTTTGTATAAAAGTCAGGAAACCTGAACAGTCCAACAATACCAGAAAATATTGCTATAATTCCGAGTAAGATTAATCCATAACCAATAACAAAAAACATAAATATTCTATTCTCCTTGAGCAAGCGAGTAACCCGCTTTCCCATCAAATTCAAATAGATTCTCAATTTTAATAAAATCTATTTTTGCCTGGCTTAGCGATTCAAGTAAATGGACTATAGATGAATGGGTTATTTTTTCTCCATCCTTCTTTGCCATAAAACGGCAACACCAATGATCTGATAATAATTCAAACCTCTCATCCCTAGGCCATAATTTAAGTCCCATGGAAGATACGGTTTTTAATTCTAAGTCACCTAAACTGACAGTTTGAATTTTTTCTGCTACCTCATGAGCAGTCAAAGCTGTCATTTGTATAAATATATCACTACCTACCAATTCTTTAACTTCTTTACTATTAATCGAATATATCTGCTCAGTAGTCTGTTGTTGAGCAGCTGGAGATGAATATTCGTTTGCTTTGAGGGTAGAAGGTTTTGAGCCTAGTCTTTTTACTACTTCATCAGCAAATTCCTTAGTACCAACTTTTTTGCTAGATATTTCTTCATTGTAAATGTCTCCAGTATGGACTCCGTCCTCAATGGTTTTTTTCCAGGCATTTTCTATTAGTGTAGCAATATCCTGTTGCCCGATATGAATTAGCATCATAATTGCTGCGTTAAGTAAACCAGAAGGATTAGCTAGGTTGCGACCGGCAATATCTGGGGCAGAGCCATGTACAGCTTCAAATAAAGCATAATTTTGACCTATATTAGCAGAGCCAGCGAGTCCTACCGAACCAGAAATTTCTGCAGATACGTCCGATATAATATCACCATACAGATTTGAAGTTACAACGACGTCAAATAATTCTGGCTGAGCTGCTAGTCTTGCAGTACCGATATCTATAAGGTAATAGTCACTTTGAATTTGCTTATATTCATTAGCAATTTCCTCAAAAACTTTATGAAAAATCCCATCAGACAGTTTCATAATATTATCTTTACTGAAACATGTGACCTTTTTACGATTGTTCTTTATCGCATACTCAAAAGCATATCTAATAATTCTTTCACTACCAACCCGGCTAATTAGTTTAAGAGACTCATAAACATTGTGAGTCTGACGATATTCGATGCCTGCATATAAATCTTCAACATTTTCCCGTACTATAACCACGTTTAGATTTGGATGCAGTGTCTTAACAAAAGGAGCATAAGAAATAGCAGGGCGAATATTGGCATAAAGAGATAGGGCTTTTCTAAGAGTTACATTTAAGCTTTTATACCCACCACCTAGAGGAGTGGTAATAGGAGCTTTTAGAAGCACCTTAGTTCTTGCTAATGATTGCCAAGTATCTTCTGCTATCCCTGAGGTATAGTGCTTTTGGTATAATTTTTCTCCTACTTCCACTACCTCTATACGTATTCTTGCTTCAGCTTCTTTTAAAATATACAGTACTGCTTGCATTATTTCTGGACCTATACCATCACCATAAGCTACTGTAATAGGAGTAAATTCTGTCATTGATAAACCTCTATAACAAATTATTCGTATTTAATTGTAACATGTTTTAATTTATTATTTAGTTCTGCTATCACTTCTTGCGTAATATTTAGACTATTTTTAGCAAATAAAATTTGAGTACTAGGTATAACTAGATCAAGATTATACTTTTCTGCTAAAGTACTTATAATTTTTGTTATTGCTTCTTGTACTTTCCCTATACCCTCAGCATGGGCTTGCTCAAGTCGTACTTTTCTATCTCGTATTTCTTTTTGTGCTATATTTATTTTCTTTTCAAAAAGACTAAATTCTTGTTCAAAAGCTGATTCACTTAAAGAATTACGTTTTCCCATTAATAGATTTTCTATTTCTTTTAGTTCTCCATCCTTCTTTGATAGATCTTGTCGAATTTTTTCGCTTATTTGGTCTACAGATTTTCTTATAGACTGGATTGCTACAGAATGTTCTAGAATAGAGTGTATATCTACAATAGCAATCCTTGTTGCAAATCTATTTTCAATATTTGTATTGGAAGCATGAATAGTTGAATAGCTGTTAATTATTAAACAAAATATTATTGTTAACCAACTATGACATCGTTTTGACCACATAACTATCATACTAATGTTAGTGTTTTTGATCCACATAGATATTTTCTCTTCTAAATTCTTCAATTTTTTGCAGTATATACCAAAAATTTCTTCCACTAATATGTTTTTACAAAAATAATATCTTTTTTAACTTTCAACAGTTATGAACAACGGTCGTTCTATTTTTCCAATACAGCAATTCAATACCCTTCCTATTTAATTTTCGTCAAGTACAGTAGTTGTGTCCTCAGCCAAATTCTCACGTAGCACTTCTATTTCTTCTATGGATAGTTCTATTATTCTACTTATAGTTTCTATAGAAAAATTTTCTTTTAGCATTTTTTTTGCCATTGCTATTTTTTCTTCAGCTCTACCTTCAGTTCTAGCTGCAACTATATAATCACGTTCTTTTAGCGATTCATTGACATAATTCTGATAGTGCTGACGTTCTTCTGGAGTCATTTTTAGAACACTCAGACGTTCTGCTACTTTCTTCATATAAGGCGACTTAAAATCATCTTTAACCTCAGAATGTTTGGCAAAATATAACCACTCATCCAACTCATCTTTTATAATACCATCAAAAAGCGGTACGGAAATAACAAAATATTCAGGAAATACATTGTGAACATCAAAAAACCTACAACCCATATCAGCAAGATGTAAGTCTACTGGATGTTCCCTGTCCATTTTTCTAAATATAGTCTGACCGTGATATAATGGAGAGCTTATATCGCTCAACACAAAATATATTAAGTTGATATGAAATATTTTTTTGATATCACTATAATCCTGATCTGAGCTGATATTATCAACAATCAACCGACAACTATTAAAGCAAGCTTTGTGGAGAAAAGTGTGGGTAGTTGAACGATCTATTCCCACAATATATTTATGACCTTGCTGGTCTTCAACGATAACGTCAGCTACGCTTTTCTTTAAGTCTTTACGTTCTTTATTACTCTTACTCTCTAGTAAAGCGGTAATTTTTACTGGTAAGTAACCAGCATCTTTAAGTATAGCCGAAATAAAGCCCTCGACTATTTCATAATCACCTTTATCTTTGAGTAGATATTTAATCGCATAGTCTAACGATACCAATGTTTTACTATTCGTACTCATAAGCTATCCTCATTATAAATTTCCTTCAATATCATCAACTCCATCATCTCTAGACGCTTGCAAGCATATGTACAAAAACAAAGCTCGCATGCCTTCATTGAAAGCGGTGTAGTTGCTTTCTTGCCGTATGAAATTGCTGCGATACACACCACTCATGTAGGCTAAATCTTCTAAGACTATTCTAGCATTTTCTCCACTGAAAAGCTGCAAATAAATTGATTTTAATTGCTCTTTTGAGAGTAAAGTAGGAGGAGCTTGGGTTACTGAAGAATTACTTTAATCCTAATTTAATGCTTGACTCTTAAGACAGTATCAAAACCATCATTGGAGTATACCTAGTTTCTTACAAATTTTGTCCCATGTTATTCTAAAGCCATCTACACGCAGCGATCTTACGAACATCAAAATTAATTGTACTATTATATTAGGTTTGTAACTCTTAAATAATACAGTAGGTACGTCATTAAATTTTATTAATTTACTTGATGAAAAGCTAGGTATCTTTGTTGCGGATAATAGTAAAGGTTTAACTTGCTTATCAAATTGACTTAAATATTCATCATTCATAACAAATAAGGAAATATTAATTAACCTTATTGTCATTTTTTTATTATTGAAACAATTACTAATTCCATAATTAACCCTAACACATGATAAGGCTAAATCAATTGCTTCTATATCATGTTTGCTTGCTATAGATATCCACAAACATATATCTTCACCAATCTTTATATTTTCAGGGAATTTGTTTGACATAAAAAGGGAGGTTTTTCCTATCACACTAGACATTGCTATTGGACATTTAGTAATAATGTTTGGAAAGACTTGCTTGCTAAAAGTACCAGAGCTTATATATTTTATCAAATTTCCAGTCCAATCTATCCTATGGTAAGAAGTATGTGAGAATAACAAACTATTATCCTCCATAAACTTCAATTGAACCTCAAGTTTATTGTCATAAAACAAATCATCAGAATCAATGAACGCTATGTACTGCCCAGATGCATGTTTAATACCTAGATTACGTGCCGCTGCTGGTCCTGTATTTTCCTTACGAATATATTTAATTCTACTATCTTTATTGCACTCCTCAATCAACCTAGATACATCATCTTCAGAGCCATCATCTACTAAAATCAACTCAAAACACTTATGAGTTTGGGCAATAACACTTTTTATAGACTCAATTGCCAAATCAACTCTATTATAAATTGGCATAATTACACTAATCTTAATATCGGTTAAGATATCCTTAGCCATTGACTTAGCTAGTTCGGATGCTTGATAACAAGAAGCATTTGCAAGAAAAACACTAGTACGATGCAGGAATAAATAAGGTGATCCTTGCATTATAGTCATTTCTTCTAAAGTTAACCTTCTGAGAAACCTAGACCATAATTCATTACATTCATTCATGTGGCTAGCAATTTTATGGGTTCCTTGATCTAGATGAGTGCGACTTTTAATTAAAATACGATCATCAAAATGAATAGGTGCTATCCGTAAAAACTCAAACCAAAGTGCATAATCTTGGGTAGTTAATAATGTTTCATCAAAAGTACCAATTTCACGGAAATATTTTATTGGTATTAAAAGAGTACATCCATGAATTAATCCTCGCATAAGAGGGAATAATGGGATATTACATTTTTCTACTGATAATATTTTATCTAGTCTCATAAAATACAGTGACTTAGAGTTATGATCTATAACCTCATACCCTCCGTAAATAATCGTATTACGATTGGGAAGAGTATTGAGAATATTAATTTGATGTTCAATTTTATTTGGATTGTAAACATCATCATGACTAAGCCACGAAAAATACTCTCCTTTCATTTCCTTAATTGCCAAATTTAAGGCTGAGCCCACACCACCATTTGTCTTAGAGAAATAACGAATCTTATCACCATAAGATAAAGCTATGCGTTCTGTTTCACCATTATCATTTGAGCCATCATTAACAACTAAAATTTCTAAATTTTTATAAGTCTGAGCAACTGCACTATCTATTGCTTCGCGCATATAATTAGTGCCGTTGTAAACGGGAATAACAAGTGAAACCTTTGGGTAAAAGATGCTATTGCTCATTGAAACACCTCACATGACTTGTCTAAACTGTATTTATTCATCATGGTAATTTACGCGAAATTATAGATCAACTATGTTCGCAATAAAAATTTAAATAAATTTGGTTTAAATTTTTATTGCTTCTGCAGAGTTAGTTAAATCACGTAACTTAGCTTCGTCGACCTACGCTCTCCTCGTAATAGACGTTTTATAGACGTATATGTCTATTAGCGAGCGAACATACGTGAGCGTGGTAATCCATTTTGCTAAAAACATGATTTTAAAAATTAAAATCATGTTTTTAGCTTTAGAAAGGTTTAAAATGCATTCACAAAATCGTTTTAAGAATGCATTTTTCCTTATATTAAAGGCAATTCGGGATAAGAATTAACTAATTCTTATCCCGAATTGGGGTATAATGAGATATCCTTTAATAACCAAAGTCCTAAGCTTTTATCAGAATATAAACCCCCATCTTCTGTACAACCCTCATTCACTAATAAAATTGGTTTTGGAAAATTAAACGGTGGTTGTTGCAAGTTTAAAACACGCCAAAAAGTTTCTTTAAGCTCCTCATTTAACCCTCTATTTACAAATGTTGTTGTTAATAGATAAGTAGCACCTGATTTTTTAAAATTAGCTATTACTTTAAATGCATCTTCAAAATTTAGGTGTACTAGTAAATCTCGTGAAAAAATAAGATCAGCTCTTGGTAAAGTGTTTTTAGTTAGATTCAAAACTTTAAATATTCTTGTAGCATTACCAAATTCTTCTTTATTTTTTTCTATCAAAGCATCTACAATATCAACTCCAATATATTGTTTTACTTCAAGCTCTGTCTTTTGCATCCAATACCAATCACCACATGGAGCATCAAGAAAGGTTTTAATTTTAAATTTTCTAATAATCTTTGGTATCTCGTTTCTAACAATTTCCGTCTGTAATAGATCAGACCCTTCGCCAGAACGTGATACAGAGCCTCCAAAAATATTCTTATCATATACTTCAGAGAATTTATTCTTTAAGTTATTTTTTGATGCACTATCTAATCCTAAAAACTCAAAAAATGTTTTCTGCATATGCTCTAAAGTAAAGTCCATCAAAAAACAAGCAGTAGCATTTTTTGTAACTATTGCATATGAAGTTGTATTTAGGATAGCATGCTCTAGTTTTTGCAAAACAACTAGAGAATCCATAGATGTACACAAAATCCCTGCATTATGCTTGGCTATATATCTAGTAGGTGATGCATAATATGGTGCATGACAAAAAACAGGACGACCAGCGGCAAAATAGGAGACCAATTTTCCAGGAAAACTATTGGTAGCCTCAAGACGATACTCTTCTGAAAACCAGTACGGCATGTACAGAAGATCTGAATCTTCTAAGAAATTAATGGTTTCTTCTTGTGACTGCCATCCTAGATATTCGAAATTGGTTGGCGACTGAGTATATACCTGAAAGTAAGCCCCAAGAATTCTAAGACGAATTCGCCTTCCTGCTATAGACCAATTAACTTGATTCAGAGTATTAATAAGGCATTGCCATGCATCTTGTGCATATAATTGTCCTGCTATAGCAATGATAAATTCATTCCTATTCTCATGTGGTTTTGTTGCAGGGATCTTGGCAAATTTATCAGGTAAACTAGCAATTATAGGTATACTACGCACACCGTATTTATGCGAATAAGTCTTTGACATTGCCCATGAAGCAGATGCACATGACTTACTATGTTTTATGACCTCATCGAACTCTGCTAGAAGTCGTCGTCTAGTATATGCATCAATATTATTCTCACGCAACCACCACTCTAAAGGATCCCATACTTGAGTGAATAATGGTAATGCTAACTTACAAGAAAGAGGTTTTGCTAAACGTATAATAGTTTGTCCTTCCAATACCACCCATAATGCGTCAACTTGCTGTTGTTTTGCAAAATTAACAATTTTTGGTAATATTGAGTATTTTACCCGCATTGCTTGAATTAACTCAAAGACAAATGCTAGTAATCTACCTGCTTTGCCCCATAATCTCCTCGGAGCCATTTCCCGAGGTTTTATCAATTTAAGGTGAGGAATTATCTCTAATTCTTTAGGTATGATTGGTTTAAGGTGGGGATGTACAATTGAGCAAATTGCAATTTGTTCAACCGGTAGAAACCGCACCAAACGGTCTAGCACTAATCCTGCAGTAAAATTATGACAAGGAGGCATATCTGTTAAAAGTAAAATTTTCATTTAGCAACAACCATATTATAAATATCAGCTAACTTTTTAGCTTGGGTTTCATCTCCATAATGCAATTCAGTCATCATTCTACCTTTTTGTCCTCGCCGTTTACATTCATCCGGATTATCAATTAAGTGTTGTAGTGCTAAGTACAAAGCTTCTCCATCACGCATAGGTACTGCCAAACCAACATCTGGAGCAAAAGTAACGTCAGGCAATGAAGTACCTTCAAAAACAATTACAGGTTTACCGCAGGCCATTGCTTCAACTGCCATCATACCAAATGCTTCTGCAACTGATGGCATTAAAAAAATATCTGCAGCTACCAATGCCTCCCGCACTAATTCTTCATCATTAGTCCAACCAAGATTTACCAGCTGGAATCGGTCGGCAAATTGCTGTAATAATGCTCCCCCGTTACTCAAAGTCAACAAGCAAATGGGCTGCTTTGACTTAATACGTTCGAGTGCCTGAATAATATAAGGTACTCCTTTAAACTCATTTTGTTCTACCCGGAAGCATATTACCAAAGTATCTTCAGGAATATCAAATAGCCTTCGTGCATTTGGACAAGCAGCAGCAGAAAAGAAGTTTATATCTAATCCAAATGGCACTAAATGAACTAGTTTATTCTCAAACATTGGTGAATTATTAACCATATCTTGCATCCATTTTGAGGCTACAATAATATCGAAATTAGATATCTTGTAAGCTGCACGCTTATAATTAAATAAAAATCTAGTATTATCTCTAGCAAGTGGCATATGGCTAGTCAGGTCAGGACAATTACCACAACCAGTCATCCAACGTTTACAATCAAACGGATGAATACAATGTCCTGTCATAGCCCAAGGATCATGTAAAGTCCAAACCGTTGGCTTTAGCTTGGTAATCTTTGATAAATCTGATATGGAAAAATATCCTGAACTTATAATATGAAGGTGAATAAGATCAGCTTCTTTAAAGACCGGCATTTTGATCATTTGCGAAACGTTCAAATGCAGTACCGACTGTAAAGAAGTAATTCGTTCTATTTTATTAATTACCCGATTAATTTTTCGAGCTATTGATCCTTCAAAAGTAAGTATTTCTGGATTTTGAGTATCCTTATCCCAAACTAAATGACGAGATTCAATACCATATTTTTTGAGAAGTGGTGTTATAGATAATCCACTAAATCTACGACCTGGTGATTCGTATCCATTCACTTGCAGTATCTTCATTAAACTACTACCCATAAAATCTTAGCTATATTCTCTAAATAATTTTATCATCCTTATTAGTAAAATTACGTTTTCTCCACAGAGTTCTATGAAGTTTGTCAATAATCTTATTGCTCGTAAGTAGTACAAACTCTTTCATTTGAGATTGAGAGAACCTACAGGGAAAATTAGCCTGAGATATTCTAGTCATACAAACCTTTATGTACATTTAACAATTCAATTTAGGAGGGTGGTACTAATTCACTTAAACCACACAACTCTATTAATATAATCCACGTAGCTCAAAACGATACGGAGTATTTTTTGAGATACTAAGCCAGCATTATAATCTGAAACGATTGTTTGTAAATGACTATATTTACTATGTTGTTTGGTTACAATGCGTACAGCATCTAGAACCTTTTCTACTTTAAGACCACTCATTATTAAAACACCTTCATCCATACCCTCAGGTCTTTCGTGAGTATTACGAATGGTAATTGCTGGTAATTTAAGAAGAGAAGCTTCCTCAGTAATTGTACCACTATCAGATAAAATGCAAAAAGCCTCCATTTGCAATTTTATGTAATCTAGAAAACCGAATGGTTTTAAAAAGTGAATTTGTTTATCCAAACCTTTAATACCTAATTTTTCTAACAGCTGACGTGTACGAGGATGTGTTGATACAACCACGGGCATATCATATTCTTTAACCAACATCTGTAAAGTATTAAGTAAGTCCTGTAAATTGGCTGACACATCTACATTCTCTTCACGATGAATACTGACTAAAAAATATTGATGGGCTTGAAGTTTTAGTTTATCTAGCACATTTGATAGATGTACTTTAGGCATAAAATAACCCAACACTTCTTGCATATGCGAACCAGACTTGATAATTCGCTCTGGCGATACACCTTCGGCAATAAGGTAACGACGGGCATGTTCAGTCAGAACTATATTGATATCACTTAAATGGTCAACTACTTTACGATTTAGCTCTTCTGGTACTCTTTGATCAAAACAACGGTTGCCGGCTTCCATATGAAAAACTGGTATCTTTCGTCTTTTGGCTGCGATAACCGAAAGGCAGGAATTCGTATCACCATAAAGCAATAATGCATTTGGTTGTTCTTTTTCTAAAACCTCATCAGTTTTTTCAATAATGCGTGCAATGGTTTGTGTTGCATTACCACTAACAGCAGCTTCTAAAAAATAATTTGGCTTACGAATGTTAAGATCATCAAAGAAAATCTGATTCAGTTCATAATCAAAATTTTGCCCTGTATGAACCAAAATATGGTTCGTATACTCATCAAACTCAGAAATTACTCTAGACATTTTAATAAGTTCTGGGCGAGTACCAATAATGGTCATTACTTTAAGCATTAAGTTGCTCTTTAATGAAGTCAAGTGTTAATAAAAGCTTTTTAACTTGTTCTATATTTAATCTTTCTGTATTGGCTGATGTATAGTCACTTAGAGTAGCAACGTTTAGATCTCCTTCTACAAAAAACTTTGAATAATTGAGATCACGATTATCGGCAGGAATCCTGTAATAATTTCCTAAATCTTCAGCTTTGACCATCTCCTCACAAGAAATCAAAGATTCATAGATCTTTTCTCCATGACGTACACCAATTAAACGAATTTCATTATTAGCATTAAATAATTCTTTTATAGCATGAGCTAATACTTCAATTGTTGAAGCCGGAGCTTTTTGGACAAAAATATCACCTTGTTGCCCATGTTCAAAGGCATATAACACTAAGTTTACAGAATCTTCAAGTGACATTAAGAAACGTGTCATATTTGGATCGGTAATAGTTAGCGGTTTCCCCTCTTTAATTTGATTAACAAAAAGAGGTATTACTGAACCCCGGGAAGCCATTACATTACCATAACGAGTACAACACAGAACGGTATCTCCTTTAGAACTCATTCGAGCTTTAGCTATTAACAGTTTTTCCATCATTGCTTTTGATAAACCCATGGCATTGATAGGATATACCGCCTTATCAGTACTGAGTACCACAACCCGCTCAACACCATTGGCAATAGCTGCATTCATCATATTTTCAGCTCCCAGTACATTAGTCCGTACTGCTTCCATCGGATAAAATTCACATGATGGAACTTGCTTCAAGGCTGCAGCATGGAACACATAATTAACATTTTTCATAGCATAGTAAATACTATCATAATTTCTTACGTCCCCAATATAAAACTTAAGCTTTGGGTTATTGAAAGCAATCCTCATATCTTCTTGTTTTTTTTCATCCCGACTGAATATGCGAATTTCTTTAATATCACTTTCTAGTAATCGTTTCATCACTGTGTTACCAAATGACCCCGTACCTCCAGTAATCATTAAAATTTTATTAACAAACATTCTTACCTTTTATTGAAATTTATACATACGTTGAATTAACTCTGACCACTCAGGCGGTGCATATCCCGTTGCCTTATTAAAAAGCTCGGCATTAAGTGAGCGATCAATGACCAGTTCATTAGATGGAATTATTTCGATTGTTTTTTTATAAGTACTAGCCACAAGTTTTAACAAATCATATTTATTGATCGGTTTTGCTGCGACATGATAAAGTCCACACATATCGGGTCGCGGTATAACGATGTCACGAACTATTCTTGCTAATTCAATAGTTGGAAGTCCAGAGAACACGGCTTGAACAAATCCTCTAACTTGTTTTTTTTGTGCAAGAAACCAGCCTATGAGACTCTTACCTCCTGATAACTCATGCCCGATAATTGAAGTACGAAGTGTTATAGTGTTAGGATAACTTACTTCCCCTAAAAACTTTGAGCGACCATAGAGATCATTAGCATCTGCAAAATCACTCTCTGTATAGTTACCCTTAGACCCGGAAAATACACAATCTGTACTAACATGTATAAAACGAGAGCCTATAGCTTGACATATTATACTAAGTCTATGAGGAAGCAAAGCATTAATTGATAGTGCTTGTAGGTAATCATTTGCATCCTCTAGTTGTTTAATTAGCCCAATACAATTTACTACCACATCAGGTCGAATTGTTGCAAATAATTTAATAAGAGAATCATGATTTTCTATATTTACTGGGGCAATGAGTTGTTTAGATGACTCTTCAGAAAAATAACGGCAAGCACCATTATTCCTAGCTGTCCCGTAAACATTAAGGTTATGATCTTCAGCCATAAACCTAAACATGGCATTGCCAAGCATACCTGTTATACCAAGGATTAATATTTTCATAGATTATTCTTCAAGCTTTTATTCAGTTTTTGCTAGGATTCATGAGGTTACGTTATTATATCACTAAACTCACTATAATATGGCATCAACTCTCTTGTTTGATACATCCCCATAATCTATATTTCTTATTATACCAGCTTTTTTTAAAGCACTAATAGTTGTTGCACCAATATCATAAAAATTCCAAGTCCCTATTTTTTGGAGATTCTTGATTAAATCTCGTTGCAGAAGTTCTTCGCTCATAATTAAATCACACAATTATTCAATAACAATTCAAAAATAATATTATTACTTTTTTAGTTATATTCAAAATAAAACTCATCGACAATAGATACTTAAGATATTTTTTACTAACCTTATGAAATTGTGCAATAACGCGAATTCGGGTAAACTGTGATTTATACAACAAGATTAGAAAATATGCATCTTTTTAAAAATAAAAAGCAGTAAATGCTTTAAATAGTCAAAATTTTAGTTTATTATAACTTTATAATTAAAATATCATGGTTTCTTATGGAAGATGTTAATAACTATTGGGATAATTCAAAATACCAGTATTGTGCATATGCTGAGAGGTTGCTTAAGGAGTTAATTTTGCTAAATGAAAAAGTAAAGCAACCAATAAACATGTATGAAGTCAAAAAAGGCATCTACTATGCTAAAAAATATCATGGCAGTCAAATGAGGCAGTCCGGCGAGCCGTATTATTCACATCCGATTGAAGTGGCGTATATGCTTGCCCAGTACACAGCCTTAGAAATTCCACGATTGTTTAGAACCGACATGATTGTGACTGCGTTACTACACGACACCATTGAGGATACACAACTGACCGAAAAGATGATTGCTTACATCTTTGGCAGTCAAGTGGCTAGTCAAGTAGAAGACCTGACCAGGGTCAAGCCTCATGGCAAGATTAGCTCGGCAGAAACACTAGATTTATTAATTCAGCAAAAAAAACATGATGTAGCACTGATTAAACTTTTTGATCGGATTCACAATTTAGAAACTCTAGGAGCTAAATCGCTGGAAAAAGCTAAAAAGATAGTAGAAGAAACTGTAATACATTTTTTAACTTTATCTATGCATTTAAAAATACCAACAGTAACAAAAAGAATTATTGCATTATGTTGTCAACATTTATCTATACCTCTACATAAGGATTTTGTGGATAATTCCCAGCCTCTTTCTCCAACTTTTCAAAATGAAATAGTCCGAATGCAAAACCTATGCAAACTGGAAGCAATATAATAATTATCCCCCAATGATGCCAATATTCAGTTAAGTAAACAACTGAAAAAGAGGTAACTACATACATCAAGGCACGAGATATGGCAAAGGTAAGACTAGCACAGCTAAACCGTTTAAAGACAGGAAAATGTTTATAATAGATTGACCATCCTAAGTCAGGACCGGTAGGTACAAATAACGTAACGAATAATTGCATTAAAAATACATCAAACGAGCTATTAACATTATTTAATAAATAAGGGCAAGCTAAAACAAATCCACCAAATATTAATAACAAGGTTTTTACAATTTTTAATGGGTATATTCTATAACTTAAATATGCTAATATTAAACTGGTTAAGAAACCAAATATTGAAACAATAAAATTTTGATGAATGACCTGTTCAGCAGTGTAGCCACAAGAAGTTTTTAACATATTTCCACAATAAATATAAGTAAAATAAAAATATATAGGACACATACATTCCATTAAGAACAACGCTAAAATTGTTGTTTTATTAGCTCTTTCCTGCCATATTGGATTATTTTCTAGTTTCTTGAGATCTATGCTACCAACATTTGAAGGTTGCTCAAAAGTTTTTTTTAGTTGACGTTTGGCATCAGCAAATTCTGGTGTTTCTCTAAGACTCCTTCGAGCTACTGTGCCAACCAGTGCTACGCCTGCTCCCATCCAAAAGGCTATACGCCAATTAAATCCATAGGAGGTCACTAACGATGCTATGCCTAAAGCAGCGACTGCTCCTAAAGTAGCAAAAACCGAAACTAACGAAACAGCTGGATATTGGGCTGGTGGATTTATAGATTCAGTTAAATAAAGTGCTGCTCCTACTGTCTCTCCCATAGAGGACATTCCTTGGAGTATACGGCATATGGTGAGCAACCAAGAGGCTGTAATACCTATTTGGGCATAAGTAGGGAGATTAGCCATCATAATACATGATAAAGCCATGATAAAAGTCGTGATGATAACGGTAGTCTTACGCCCTATATTATCACCTAACCATCCAAATATTACTGCACCAACAGGTCTAAAAACAAGGCTAGAACAGAAAGCTGTAGCTGCATAAAGAGCGGTAGTATGAGGATCAGATTTTGGAAAAAACAACTCATTAAGAAATACCGCCATATGGACATAAAGCATCAGATCAAAATATTCTAAAAAAGTCCCAATCGATAATAACCCAACAGCTGATTTTTGCTCTTTAGTTAGGCTTTTTTGTTCCTGCTGATATCCTATCATTGTATTCACCTTAATATATTTATTAATACTAATAGATATTATGATTTGGTTGAACGATAGCAAGAAAAAATAATATAGAAAATTGAAATAATAAATCTTGGTTGTAACAATATCACAATTCTATAAACAAATTAGAAGGGGGAAAAGAGAGAGTGGTAAAAATATAGGCTTAAGATCAAAGAATGTTAAATATCAGAACTAATATAGTTATGTGAGTAGAATATTGGATATTGTTTATATTATGAAAAATAATTAATTTTCATTAAAAATAAGTTGACTAATATTTTAGAATTGATTCTAATTAAATTATGGTAATATAAATAAACTTATTAATACAAATGAAAAATAACATGGCTGATGATTCTGATGACGGGAATATGGGCAAAGAAGAGGTGGTAGGTTCAGCTCAACTTGAGAATATTATTAATAATATCAAATCCCAAATGCATTCCACTAACCCAGCTGAACTAGAGAGGCTCAGTCGTGATATAGATAGTTTTTTAACTGGTAACATCCCGGAAAAGATACTAGAGAGCTTGAAAACAATACAAGCTATTGTGAACGAAAGGAAAGAACGTGCTGAACAGTATATGCTTTACGGTCAAGAGGAAAAAATTAGAGAGGCAGCAGAGGAGGCTAAGCTACAAGAATCCATAGCACTTTTAGAAAAGGCAGAAAACGAAAAACGAGAAGAGGAATTAAAACAACATATTGCTGAATATACATCTAAAACATTTCAAAAAAGGTTTGATGAACTATCAAAGGAAGAGAATGATCTTGTAAAAAAAGCAGCAAATGATCCAAATTCTTTAACTGCTCAAGAAAAAGCCAACTTAATGGGGCAATATGCAAGTGAACAAGAAAAAGAAGCAGCTGAAAAGAAACAACAAGAATTAAGCCAGTGTTGGAAAAAGCATTACGCTATTAAAGATGAAGCTAATAAATCTATCAAGTATAGGCAAGGTCAAATTAAAGTTAACGAAGCAGTAATTAACCATCCTAGTACTCCTGAACATGTAAGAAGTCAAGCACATCAAGATAATGTAGTACATAATCAAAAGATTGTAGAACTTAAAGAAGATTTAAAAGTTCTTACACCAAAAGAACAAGAAAGAGAAGAATGTAGAAAAGATATTCTTGCATTAGTCAATAGTAGCCAACCTGAGTTAGCTATAAGAAGGTTAAAAAAGCATCATGAACGTCATGCAAAAGAATATGATCAAGCAAGACAGGAAGATCCAAAACATCAAGGATATCATGAATTGCATTCAATGATTATGGCATTAGGTGGTCATGAAAAATTAGGCTTACCTAAACCGAACTATCCAGTACAGGAACAACTAGTTGTAACTCCTCAAAATATAAAAGATTCTTCGGTGGAGAATAGGTCTGAACCTATCGAGCATCCTGTTGAACAAGTAGCTGCAACTCCTCAAAATACAAAAGATTCTTCGGTGGAGAGTAAGCCTGAATCTATCGAGCATCCCGTTGAGCAATTAGTTGTGACTCCTCAAAATATAAAAGATTCTTCGGTGGAGAGTAAGCCTGAACCTATCGAGCATCCTGTTGAGCAACTAGTTGCAACTCCTCAAAATACAAAAGATTCTTCGATGGAGAATAAGCCTGAACCTATCGAGCATCCCATTAAGCAACTAGTTGCAACTCCTCAAAATACAAAAGATTCTTCGATGGAGAATAAGCCTGAACCTATCGAGCATCCCATTAAGCAACTAGTTGCAACTCCTCAAAATATAAAAGATTCTTCGGTGGAGAGTAAGCCTGAACCTATCGAACATCCTGTTGAACAACTAGCTGCAACTCCTCAAAACATAAAAGATTCTTCGGTGGAGAATAAGCTTGAACCTATCGAGCATCCCGTTGAACAGTTAGTTGCAATTCCTCAAAATACAAAAGATTCTTTGATGGAGAATAAGCCTGAACCTATCGAGCATCCTGTTGCTAGAAATCCTAAAGAATATGCCCAAGCTATCCAAGAAAGTTTAAAACAAAGCCAAGCATCAAAAGTTAGCTCAGTGGTAAATGAAGATCATGCACAAGCCAAAGGGGAAACCCAAAGTGCTAGTGCTAAGTTTGCACAACGACGAAAAGCCATGATGGCAGGACATGGCAGTAGATAATCACATAAATTAAATCTAGGAGGTTATTATGAAAACTAAAAGAGTAAATTTACCTGATAATGCAAGGGAAAAGAAGACAATAGATAATTACTTGACAGATACCTATAATAAAAATGGGGGGTTCATTACTTTACAAGAAGTGTATGATGAAAATAGAAAATCGGAAGAATCTGAGATGTATAATACTAATGCTAACTTAAAAAGGCTAACAATATCAAGCAATAAAGATAGTGCATGGGAGTTCTTTTTGTACTTATCAATAGGGGTAAAAGAATCAGCTTTTTATTTGGCATCAAGTTTTTGGGAGGGATTTGGTACAACAAAAGATGAATTCTTAGGTTACTTATCTATGGCGATAGGTGTTAAACTAGGTGACAAAAAATCAATTGAATTGGTTGGGGATGAGCCTATTCCGAAGGATGCTAAGGATTTAGCAGATAAGTGTATAGCACAGATTAACAAAAACGCAAGAGAAGTAGGAAATAAAAAAATTACCTATGAAGAAGCTATAGGCTACGGTAAACTAGTTGATAAAATATTAAAATCCTATTCTAAACCAACATTTGAAGAAAATATTTTACCTGGGTCAATAAAAGGTTATGCTGACTTTGTAGAAGTAGTAGAATACTCCTTATATCCTACACTTGACACATTTGAGGGGGCATCTTCTTCCCAGCTTAATGCTTCGTACGAAACTTGCCCTGATACGTCTGACTCGGAAGCAGATATTGCACTAGCTGGAAGTACTAAGCTTCATGTCTGTTGTGAAATTATGTAGTATCAATTCCATACCCCTATGCCAATTGGTATAGGGGTTTTTTAACACAATTATATACAACTCTAGACAATATAACTTAAGGGTTTAAACACTAATATGAGTAAATTTGTACGAGCAGATGGTAGGGTTATCCATCCCCAAACTCATCTCACTAAAGAACAAAAACAAGTTATAGGGTTACTTTCTATAGGTACTTTCTTAGAATTTTTTGACTTTATGTTATATGTTCATATGGCAGTACTTCTTAATGAGATTTTTTTTGAAACCACTGATTCTCATACAAGCTATTTAATAACATCTTTTGCCTTTTGTACTACATTTGTTTTTCGACCGGTTGGTGCGTTAATATTTGGTTGGTTGGGCGATAATATAGGACGTAAGCCTACTGTTATCATCACAACTTTTATGATGGCTGCATCATGTCTTGTCATGGCTAATCTCCCTACCTATGCTCAAATAGGGATTACTGCTTCTTGGATAGTAACCATCTGTCGTATCATACAAGGTATATCTTCTATGGGAGAGGTGACAGGGGCAGAACTTTATATAACGGAAACGATTAACCCACCAGCCCAATATGCAAGTGTGGAATTAATAGTAGCTTTTTCTGCCTTAGGAGGTATGGCTGCTTTAGGTATTGCAACACTCGTTACTTCTTATGGTTTTAACTGGCGTATAGCATTTTGGATTGGGGCAATAGTAGCGTTGATTGGTTCTATTGCTAGAACAACCTTGCGAGAAACGCCTGAATTTGCTGATGCTAAACGTCGAATAAAAACAATATTTGCACGAACTAATACAGATACCAATACTTTAGACAAAAATCCTATTTGGAAAGAAAAGGTTAGTAAGAAAACATTTATAGCCCTCTTTTTATTACAATGTGCATTGCCAGTAAGTTTTTATTTTATCTATGTGCATTGTGGTGCTATTCTCAGGACTAACTTTGGTTATACAGCATCCGAAGTTATTCATCATAATTTCATTGTTTCTATAATACAGTTTTTAGGTTTGTTGATATCAACATATATAAGTTATAAGGTGTATCCATTATTAATTCTTAAAATTAAACTGGTAATATTTTCTATTTTTGTTTTATTTTATCCATATTTGCTGACTAATCTTCATTCTCCATTTGAGTTACTTTTAATTCAGTCCTTTGTTGTTTTATTTTGGCATGATATCGGACCTGCTATTCCCATTTTTTTCTCAAATTTTCCAGTGTTCAAACGTTTCACTAGTGTTAGTTTTATTTATGCTCTGTCACGTGCAATGGTTTATGGTATTAGTGCTTTTGGATTCACTTATCTTATTGGATACTTTGGAAATTGGGGGTTATTGATTATTATGATCCCTATAAATATAGGATTCACATTTGGGTTATTACATTTTGAAAAGTTGGAGAAAAAGAGAGAAAATTACTTTCAACTAAAAATTGATTTGGCAACAAAGGCTGGATAATATATTAGGTAAATGTTAATAACATAAAGTAAGGGTTTAAACACTAATATGAGCAAATTTGTACGAGAAGATGGCAGGGTTATCCATTCCCAAACCAGTCTCACTAGAGAACAAAAACAAGCTGTTGGGTTGCTGTCGATCGGGACATTCCTAGAATATTTTGACTTGATGTTATATGTTCATATGGCAGCGTTTCTTAATGAGTTATTTTTTGAACCTACTGATTCTCACTCCACCTCTTTAATGATGTCTTTTGCCTTTTGCTCTACATTTGTTTTTCGGCCAGTTGGTGCGTTAATATTTGGTTGGTTAGGCGATAATATAGGACGTAAATTTACTGTTATTATCACAACTTTTATGATGGCTACATCCTGTCTTGTTATGGCTAATCTCCCTACCTATGCTCAGATAGGCAGTATGGCAGCTTGGATATTGACCATCTGCCGTATCGTGCAAGGCATATCTTCTATGGGAGAAATAACAGGAGCACAGCTTTATATAACTGAAACGATTAACCCACCAGCCCAATATGTAGGTGTGGGATTGATGTGGGCTTTCTCTTCTTTAGGAGAGATAGGGGCTTTAGGAGTTGCCTCACTTGTTACTTCTTATGGTTTTAATTGGCGTATAGCATTTTGGCTAGGTGCAGTAATTGCACTGATTGGTTCTGTTGCAAGAACGAAGCTACGAGAAACACCAGAATTTGTTGATGCTAAACGTCAACTAAAAAAAGTTTTTGCAAAAACTAATACAAATACCAGTACTTTAGAAAACCATCCTATTTGGACAGAAAAGGTTAATAAAAAAACAGTACTAGCTTTCTTCTTATTACGATGTGTTCCCCCGGTATGTTTTTATTTTGTCTATGTATATTGTGGTAATATTTTACAAGCTAGCTTTGGTTATACAATATCCGAGGTTATTCATCATAATTTTATTATCTGTATAATAGAGTTTTTGACAGTATTAATATTATCTCGTTTAAGTTTAAAAGTGTATCCGTTATTAACCGTGAGAATTATACTCATAATATGTTCTGTTTTTATAGTATTTTGTCCGTATTGGCTGAATAATCTTCATTCTCCTTACGAGTTATTTTTGATTCAATTTATTATAATTTTATTTGGGGACTGTTTAGGTCCTGCTATGCCAATTTTTTACAAAAACTTTCCGGTATTTAAACGTTTTACCTATGCTAGTATGATATTCGCTATATCTCGAGCTTTGATGTATGTTATTACTGCTTTTGGCTTTACTTATCTTGTTAACCATTTTGTCTATTGGGGATTATTGGTTATTATGATCCCTACAATTGTGGGGTTTGCATACGGGCTGTTGCATTTTGAAAAGTTGGAGAAGAAGAGAGAAAATTATTTTCAATCAAAAACTGATTTGGCAGCAAAGGCTGGATAATATATAGGTAAATATTGATAACATAAAGTAAAGGTTTAAACACTAATATGAGCAAATTTGTACGAGAAGATGGCAGGGTTATCTATCCCCAAACCAGTCTAACAAGAGAACAACAAAAAGCTGTGGGATTACTTTCAATAGGGACGTTCCTAGAGTATTTTGATCTGATGCTTTATGTACATTTAGCAGTATTACTAAATGAATTATTCTTTCCCAAATATGATCCTTTTACCACTTCATTGCTTTCGGCTGCTGCCTTTTCTTCCACTTACATATTAAGGCCTTTTGGAGCATTATTGTTTGGTTATATTGGCGATTATTTAGGTAGAAAGACTGTCGTAATTATAACTACTTTTTTGATGGGTATTTCGTGTGTTATTATTGCAACTGTACCGACTTATGCTCAAATAGGGATTACTGCGTCTTGGATACTTGTAACTTGTCGTATGATACAAGGTTTGGCAGCAACTGCTGAAGCACGAGGAGCAGAAATTTATTTAACTGAAAGTTCAAGCCCACCTATTCAATATTCATTAGTTGCCTTAATAACTGTATTTTCAGCTGTAGGAACAACAGCAGCACTTGGAGTTGCTTCAATTTTTACTAGTACACATATTTATCAGAATGCATTCAGCTGGCGTACAGCTTTTTGGGTTGGGGCTGGCATTGCGTTAATTGGTTCTGTTGCTAGAACTAGTTTAAAAGAAGCCAATGAATTCATGAATAAGAAAAAAATGTTAAAAAATAGGTTTATAGACAATAAAATTGAATTTAACAAGCTGAATGAAGAAATTATCAACCAACCAGTGGCAATTTCAACTTCAATCGCATATTTTTTAATTCAATGTGCTAGACCTCCTTGCTTTTATTTCGTTTATATATATTGTGGGGACATATTAAAACAAAAATGTGGTTTTTCGCCTAATGAGGTTATAAACCAAAATTTTTGGGTCTCTTTAGTAGACTTATTTGGAATAGTTATGTTAGCTTATCTTAGTTATATAATCCATCCTTTAAAGATACTTAAAGCAAAGCTCTATTTATTTTTTGCTTCAATTATTTTATTTCCCTTGGTGTTATCCTATAGCCTAAACTCGAATTATATTTTTATTTTTCAATGTTTGGCTGCTTTATTTGTGTTTGATCATGTACCTGCATCACCAATATTTTATAAATATTTTCCTATCTTCAAAAGATTTACATATACTAGCATGTTAAGTGCCATAGCCAAATTACTCACTTATTTTATAACCTCGTTTGGTTTAGTATTCACTACAGAATACTTAGGTTATTGGGGGTTATTTTTAATTCTAGTACCTGTGGGCATAGGCTTTTTTATAGGGGTGTCTTATTTTGAGAAAATGGAGAAGCAATAACTTGAGATAGTTTAGTAAAAATATCAGCCTTATTTTTTATAACTCCCAATCTTATGTTGTGCTTATAACATTTCTCGTATAGGATATCACAAAGCCATGGTAGCTCTACTACTTCACATAAAATTAAAGAATACTTTAAAGTTTCTTCAATAATCTTCTTCGCTTTTTCCGGAGACTTAGCTTCTAGAGTCTCAATATTGTGAAGCCTATCAAATATCTTAATAATTAAGGTATCATATTTTTTTTGTCTATATAATGATTCCATCATCTCCGCCGAGCTAATCTTACCATGTGGTTTGTTCCTACTTAAATCTTCTACTTGACTAGCAACCTGCTCCCCAAAAATATAAGCAATCATCTTTTCGGTAAGTTCTGTATCCTCAATGGTGTCATGCAGTATGCTGGTAACAATAATGTCAGTGCGATAAAGGTAATCAGAAATCATATAAGCCACCTCTAGTGGATGGGAGTAATAAGGCTCTCCTGACTGCCGCATTTGGCTACCATGATATTTCTTGGCGTAATAAATAGCCTTTCTAACCTCATCAATATCTATTGGGCGGTTTACTTCCTCATTCATCTTACGTAATTTGTCCAGTAACCTAGTAGCATATTGACAAGGTGCATACTTTGAGTTGTCCCAATAATTGATTTCTTCTTCCATAAAAAAACATACTTTATATTTTAAATATATAAGTTAAACTAAAAATTAGAATATTACTAGGAATTTATTATATTTTTTGAAAAAGATGAATATTTTTGCATTTTGTTGTTGTATAAATAGACAGCTACTTATCTTTATATTCACATATCCTATAATAGGATAAACAAAAAAAAATGTAGAAAACATTTTGAAAAATAATAATATTATGCTATTATGTTATAATACTAGGTAACTAATGCGATTTTTAGATTATAGAAATGTCAAAATTAAGGTGCATGATACCTGATGATCATTTATTAGTAAGAATTCATGAAAGTAAAGAATTAGACTTGTCTTTTATCTATGAAATAACTAAAAAATGTTCGTGCATCAATTGAGTCTGTATTATTTTTTAAGATGCAAATAATATGTTACTTATATGCTATAAGATCAAATAGACGATTATGTCTTATATCGAGCTGAGGTTACCGCTATCATTAGATATTTGGTGCAACACCTAGTAATGATGCTATTTGTTTGCGGTTCAATAGCTAAACTACGTGTACCAAGTTCAGGTAACAAAGCTATAAGGTCATTAGATACTACTGTGCCTATACCACTAATAGTTTGTAGAGTCTCTTTCTTAGCCTGCAAGAGTTTATCTTTTGCTATTAAGTCATCTATTTCTTTAGTAATAGATGCAATTTGCTCTTCTAGTACTTCGATTATTTTAACACAACTAGACTTGATTAAATCAGCTCTTGGAGATTGAAACCTATTTTTTTCTGCAATCAACATTTGCTTGAGGTCGTTCTTACCTCCGACTAATTCATACAAGTCTAATATCTATTATATCATACTTTTTACTTACAATAGCTTACTTGTTAGTAATATTAAACTAACACAAAAAATAGATACCATGCAAACCATTCTAGGTATAGCTAAACTTACAGCTGTTGCCATATTGGCAGAATCTCTAGATTTAGATTCTTTTAATAGTGCTAGGGAGTTTGCTGCTTATGCAGGACTTACACCTAAACATAGAGTATCTGGTACATCAGTTAAGGGGAAAAGTGCTATATCAAAGATTGGTTCAGCTAAACTACGTAAAGCACTATACTTTCCTGCTATAGTAGCTAAAAATTATAACCCTATATTTAAACAATTTACCCAAAAGCTATCTAGTAAGGGTAAACCTACTAAGGTTATTATTGTTGCTATTATGCGTAAATTATTACATATTGTCTTTGGAGTAATTAAAAATAATTCTATCTTTAATCCTATTTTAATCCTTGACTCTTAAGACAGTATCAGAACCCTAGTATACACTATGTGCATCAACTATTGATTGTGATTTTTAAATTACCCTATTGAACTTATATAAAATAATTATAGAAATATAAACGATTCAATGCTATAAGTGACTCATAATATAATCATGTTATGATTTGGAGAGGTGGCCGAGAGGCTGAAGGCGACGGTTTGCTAAACCGTTATACGGGTTAACCGTATCGAGGGTTCGAATCCCTCTCTCTCCGCCATTCGGTACAAGTTGTCGTTTTTTCAAAAATATCGAACGGGAAACGTAGGGAGGTCTCAAGTTTTTTGCCACTTAGTTTGAGGTTCTGAAATACGAAATTTATCATTTTGCGTTTTTGAGGCATTTCAGAACCTTTGAAGGTTTCATAGGCTTCAGAAGCTAGAGTTATTAGCATTGTAGCCGTATCAGTAAATTTATCGTCTGCTTCCTCATAAACTTTAAGTAAACGAGCAATTTCATATTGACGATCTTTTAATTGTTGTTTCTTTGCTTGGAATTCTTCTTTGCTTAGTTCGCTGCTTAATCTTAAATCAATTAATGAATTTAGTTTATTTTCATTTTCTGTATGTTCTTTCTTTAAAGCAGCCGTCGCTTGCCCATGCTCATCTTTTTTTAGCTCATTTGTATTTTTTAAATAGGCAAGGGTCTCTTTTAGCATTTCCGGGTCTCTTATACCTATTCTTTTAAAAACCTCTTCTATTTGCTTTAAAACCTCATCTTCCCTTATATATATTTTCTTGTCTAGGTTATGTGGATCCCAAGTAGCTAAATATGTCCATTCATCCACTTTACCGTTTGGATATGTTTTACTATGAATTTCAGATGTTACCATTTTGCCAGTTACTGCACAGGTGATTAATCCTCTAAAGAGGAAATCTTTCCCACCATATTTGAATGGCTTCTTCTTCCAACCTAAACGTACATCTTTACATGCCATAAAAATCTCTCTTGTTATAATAGGTTGATAACCATGTGACCACATCTCTCCTTTTACTCTCATCTCACCGTAATAAAATGGTTGTTGTATTAAACGATGTATAACTGTTTTATTTAGGTGACAATTCTTTTTACTTCTTAAGCCTAATTCTTTAGCCATGTTTACCATAGACCTAAGAGTATACATTCCTGTTGCATATTCTTCAAAGAGTTTTTTTATGATAGAACCTCTTACAGGATCGAGAATTACTATACTGTTTCCTCTTTCATCTCGACTATTTAGGTAACCAAGAGGGGCTGGTCCTATCCACTCTCCTTTACGCAATTTATGATCTAGGCTTCTTTTAACGTTATCACTTAAACTATCAACGTAAGATTGTGCCATCAATACGTTCATTCCCCACATTAGCTTTGCATGAGACTGAGAATCTTTATCTATTATGTAACCTTCTGTTCTAAAATGTAATTCTATCTTACCAGCTTTTATTGGTTCTTCTAGTAATGAAATTTCTGAGATTCTTCTTTGTACTCGATCTACTTTATCAGCAACTATAGCAATTGTTTCTCTATGGCTTTTAGCAAATTTGATCATCTCTTTAAATTGTTTGCGATCACCTCTGCTTGAAGATTCGATAATTTCAAAAGTTTCGATAACTTCAAGATTTTTACGTTGGCAATATTCTACTAATCTATATTTTTGAGCTTCAATTGAATACCCTTCTTCTTGCTCCCTTGTTGAAACACGAACTAAAATTATTGATTTTGTTGCTTTGTCTGGCATATTTTTTCCTTTGATAATAAATTTTGCTTTAATTAGAAAGTAGTATCTACTCAAAGAGCAGAGATATATCAAGCACCGCACAAGTCAAGTTGAGTTTGCATTAAATTACCCGATCCTCTTCAGTATTAAAGCAAAGTGTAACATTTCTTTTTCAGCATTAATAATTTTTGGTTATTGTAAAAATAATTGTTTTAACTCGTAGCAAGAGTAACTTTATCAAGTGGTTTATCATAGATATCCATATTTATTATTTTAAGGCTATTACAAGGCTTTTTAGTATCATTATGGTAGGAATCTACCTAGTTCTTGAATTATTACGCTCTAAGTCTAAATATGGGCTTTTTATTTATATGAGTTTGCTTTAAAATAGATAAGTTAAAAACTTAACCGAATGCCACTGTTTACATCAATCCCCTTATTGATATTCTGTATCAGATATGATACAATTGAGTCATAACAAATAAATTGTAGTGATCTTATGGCAGCTAAACGATTATTAGTGTCTTTAGACGAGAAAATATTTGATGAAATTGCAGGTCTTGCTAAAGTCAACAATGAATCCCTATCTAAAGTAGCAAAAGACCTTATTATAACTAGTCTAGAACTTCAAGAGGACAAAATATTAGCTAAATTAGCAGATGAAAGGATAGGTAATACTAAGGAATGGATTCGTCATACGGATGTTTGGAAATAAATGTATAATCTTCTCTATTCAGATCAAGTTATACACAAAGATATCCCTAAGCTTTCTACACCAGTTAAATATTTAATAAAGATAACCATTGAAAAAAAGCTATTATCTGATCCAATAAAATTTGGTAAACCTTTAAAACATAGCTTCAAAGGTTGCCGCTCCCTCAGAATTGGTGATTATAGAGTGATTTATCAAATAGTAGATACAACAATTAATATACTAGTAATTCAACACCGCAAAGATTGTTATAATAATTCATAACAACAAAACTACTATACCCTAATACCCTCAAACTTATAGGTCATTGCGTTTATAGACTTACTTTGTCTATATTAAGGAGCTTAAATTACCTCTTTATTAATCCTTTCCAAGCAAATTTTTTCTGTCACTGTTTTTAATTTTTTAACTCTATCAATAAGGTAAAGTAGCTGTTCTTTAGTTATTTTATAATCTTTGTTATAGCGAGCTTCAATATAAGCCTGTTCAAGTAATCTAAAACATTGCCTTTGCTCAATACTAGAATGAGGAAATATTTGCCATAGTTCTTCATTGTAATTTCCAGCTATACTACCTAGTTTTCGTATATCGTGCAGTTTCGGTTTATAACCGGAAAAAACTAACAGGATAGCATTATAAAAACTTTCGGTAGCTTGATGAAGTAAAAAGGCTGAAAATGGATAATTACCTCTTTCTAAAGGATATCCACATTCTAAAAAAAACTCTGCTCCTTTTGTAAACCAGTACTCATAATCTTTTTCAGCTATTTGTCTTCTTTCTGTCCAAGGTAAATTTTTAGCTTCTGCCAGCTGAAACTCGCCACTATCATTATAAGAGTATTCCTTCTTTCTTAATATCAGAAAAGAAATAATGCCCCTTCTCTAACTGGCTATTTACCGTCTTGATTGATTCTAGTACCAAAGTTACCCATAACTCAAAAGGATTTCTTAATGATTTCTTTTCCAACCTTTTTTCTATTTTATCTTCTATTGCTAACCCTGCAAGACCGGCATGTTTGCCTTTCTTCATGACTAACATAATATCGAGATCACTTTGATAGCTATAGGTAATGTGACCTTTTTTATACTCATCTTGTACCCAATCTCCTCTAGCGTAAGAGCCAAATAAAATAATCATCGCAATCTTGTGCTTTGATACAGCGAGAATTTCTTTGACGATATTATCAAGTCTTTCTTGAATTATCACGGAGCGTTCGGGTAAAACAGTTTTCATATATTTGTAATGCAGCTATCTATAATACAGATTACTACAATTGGCATAGATATTGCAAAAAGAATTTTGCAAATTCACCTATGTACAAAAATCTCCCCTATAACATTTAGGCTTTTATTTGAGTACCGTGATATTGTTGCAAGCAAAACATGATCTTTTTTGGTGTAATAGATACCTTTTTAACCACATCAATATATTCACTATTAAAAAAAGATAAATATTTTTAAAATTATACCCCCAGTTTTTTGTTGTGGCTTTCTAGAGTCTCAATTAACAGCTCTTCTACTTGGTAACTAATATTTTCATTGTCAAAATCTGTGAAATCTATTATTATTTTGCTTGTAATTTTATTATTAAACTCTAGAAGTCTCACCAGTGTTATTGCCCCATTGTCAGTAATATTGTTATAGCTAAGGTCTATTTGGCTGATGGTTCTATTAGTTTCCAAAGCTTTAACAAGCTGGACAATCCCAACATCACCAATAATATTATTATTAAGAGATATTTTCTTTATGGTGTTATTATTTTTTAGAAGTCTTGCTAGTATGATTGCTCCTTTATCATTAATATTATTGCTACCAATATCCACTTGCTTTATAATTTCATTATTTGTTAGAACTCCTGCCAGTATATCCGCTCCCTCATCACCAATATCATTGCCTCTAAGACTTATTTGCTTTATGGTTTTATTATTTTCTAGAAATTCATCTAGTATGACTAGCCCTTGAACCCCAATATTGTTATATTCAATATCTATATTAATCAAACTATGATTATTCTCTAACAGTTCGATAAGCAGACTTAGTTCCTCAAATCCAATATCGTTGTCGCAAAGACGTATTGCGGTTATAAGCTTATTATCTTCTAAAACTTTGCCAAGTATTGCAATTCCTTCTAAACCTATACGAACGTCGATAAGTTCTATATAAGTTATATTATTGCTCTGCAAAACTTCTCTAAGTATTTGTGCCGCAATATTAGTGATATTATTTATTTTTTCATTTATTAAATTATTTTGTTGTTGATCTTTAACATCGTTAGTCATAAAATTAACTCCTATTTTGCTTATAGAGAATAGACACTGAGGTTAGATTTAAAAATTTTGCGATTATTGCTTCTAATCTCAGTGTTCAACTACACCACGTAGTGTCATCTTCACAGATATCCTCATTAATCCTAGAAGTACACCTTTTTGCTCACAATTAGTGATTTTTTATAAAATTTATTATTAGTAGTGTTGAACTAGAGACAGTGGCCAAAATTATTAAATAAGCACATAATTTGGCTATTAAAATCAAGGAAGTATTGAAAGAATGGGATGTACTCTCTGTATTTACCAACATATTCCTTTGATCTCAATTCAATTTAGCATTGCTGGACTAACTAAGAATTACTTATAAAAAATGATTAAAAATCTTGATGAAATAAGAGATACTATCACAGATAGCCTAAAACTTCCCTAGGTTATTTATAAAGTCTTAATTCATCAATGAGGAAATTACATATGAACTCAAGGATAATATCATTATTAAATATTTTATTAGCACAATTAATATTAATTAGTACCTGTAAAGCTGAGGGTAGTAACCTACCGAGTGCCAAAACTGCTAAATCTATATTACTACCAAAAGTGATAAGTCCTAACACAAGTACTAATATAACTATTATTTTAAATATAAATCAATCTAGCAATGATTCATACTTTACAATTGAGTTAGGGGCATATGAGAATAAAAGCCCATCATTAAAACTCACTATGGGATCAATGCTAGAGTTATATTCTCCAATCCAGGATTCAGCAAATGTTCATCAAAAATTACACATAGTAATGCGTCCATTTCAAGAATTGAATCAATCATTAAATGAGTATCCTAATACCAAAGAACAAAGTCTTGGATTAAAAAAGGAGTTATTAAGAGAGAAAGTATTCAGAAAAACTTATCCTCAAGAAATAAAGCTTCAAAATGAGGAAGTATACGCAGGTTATCGGGCAAATAACGAACCAATTCACCCGTGTTACTATTCTACCTTATTACCGGAGCGTAGATTTAATAAAAGTATCGTTGATTTGTTAGGTAGTAGTAAATTAGATGTTTGGCGGGCATCTGCTAGGCAAGCTTATGCAGATAGTCCAAGCCTATCAACTTTATGGCGAGCTTTTGACCCACAAGATATTATTGATCCTGAATTACGGGATATTGCTGAATATTTTAAAAGTTATAATAACAAATTAACCAAGGAAGAGTTTGAGCAAAAATATGGTGAATCAGGTTTAAAGTATGACCATAATTTTACCGAAGCACTAGTAGAAGATATTTTAGAGAGGAAAAAGCAGCGAGAAATTAATGAATATATAATTGCTGCAGGTAAAGGCGGATTAGTTGAAGTTATTGTAAAATTTGGACTCGAGGTGATATTTGGTAATCTGTTCTTATTAACATTGCTGCTAGCTTCGTCCCTATTGTGGTGGGTAAGTAAGATGGGTGGCAATGGCTTTAAAAAATGATAAACTAGCTAACTCCCAAAAGTATAGAGGTTTTCCTCTATCAATGATTTTTTGGTAAAATTTGTTATAATAATGCTAAACTCGAGACAATAGAATTATTATTAAATTAAACACCTAATTTAGCTAATTAAGATTTAATGTGTGGCGACATTAATCAGAAATATCAAGTCGCTACACATTAAAATTTTTTATTTCATTACCTCAAATAGCTACAAATCTTTAAAAAATAAGGGTAAATAATTTTATTAAAATTTACCACTTAAAGCATCAAGTATCACTTTATTATTGGCAACAATGGCATCTAAATATTTTATGACTTGTTGTAAATATAAAGAGAAGATATATTTGATTTGTAATAATGCTGGGTATTATAAGTCAAAGAAAATAAAGGATTATCTAGTAAATAGCAAAATAGAATTAGTATTTTTACCACCCTATAGCCCTAATATTAATTCGATTGAACGATTATGGAAATTTATGCATAGAATTGTAACAAATAATAAATTTTACCATAATTTTGCTCAATTCTCAGAAGCTATAGATAGATTTTTTGCTAATATTGATAAATACAAAGGTAATTTGCTTACTCTTATAACTGACCAATTTCAGACTATAACTTTTAATCATTTTGCCAACTCTTCAGGTTAATTGAGTATACTTACAGCAAACTGCTTTGCAATCTTTTAGCAGTATAAATCACATTTTAAGTCGCCAAGTAAATTGTGGGTAAATGCTTCATTTACCAGCTCATAATTATAAAAATCATGTTCCCTTGCTCTAGTGATAAAATTCTGACTCTGAGGAGCAGTATTAGCCATAATATTCCCAATTTTCTCTAAAGCCGTAGCCTTAAAATTTTCATCATGACTGAGGCTGAATGCGTCGTGATAATATGTTTTAGCTTTCTCAAATAAACCTATAGACTCAAAATACTCAGCCTGCTGTAACATTATATTTGGATTTTCTTTATCTTGTTTTAGCCATGCTTTAAAACATGCTTTTATCCTAAATTCGTCATTAACTATTTTATAACAGTCAATTGCCTTAGCATATTCTCCCTTGTTAAAAAATAGCTGTCCCAATTTTTCATATATGTCTGGTAAATGGCTATTGGCTTCGATAGCTTTTGCATAGTAAACAGATGCAGCTTCATTGCCACCATCCTTCTCAGCAATAGTAGCTAAGCAACTATAGGCTATAGCTTTAAGATTCTTGCAGGCAGGAGAATCTTGATAATTTTTCAGGTATTTTAGAGCTTCATGATAATAAGCTGAGTCAGATTGGTTTTTGTCAATAGGTAAGCTACTAACTTGATACTCAAGATTTTCTGTTACTTTAGTATGGCAAGCCGTTATTAACTCTGCAATCTTTGCATGATCAGGCAATGCAGCTTTACAGACATCAGAAAAGAATTGCACATAGTCATATTGCTGCTGTAAACAATAACCATACTCTTGTATCTGATGCTTAAGCTGAGAATTATCAGATTCAGCATATTCAGCAAAAATCTCCACTGCTATCTGCAATTTGATTATGGCGGTTGATATGCTATCTATCGGCTTACTAAATACTTGTTGCAATCTTGCTAATAACTCCAGCTCTAGAAAATATTCGCCTTCACTATGTTGTTTCAGTTCATGGTAATTAATTGATGAAGGTATCCAATCTTTAACAAGATTATAATTCTCGGAAAATGCATTGAGTGGATTGACATTTAAGCACTTAGTTGCATTACCAATAGCTTTAACTATCACTTCTAATAGTTGATTAAAATTGTTACTAGCAGTATTTAATAGATGAGACGAGCACTCCATAGCTTTCTTAGAAATAGCTATGTTGACCATATCACCTGTAGCGTCAGAATATTTAGATGACCCGTCTATTGCCGCAAGTAAATCAGGTACAACTAACTCACCTTTGTCAGTTGGCTTATAAAATAGATGTATTGAGCCATCCTCTTTAAGTTTATTAATCAGTGCTTTATGCTCGTCTGTTGCTCCTTGATTATCTGCTAATATTTTCTCTATAGATTTTTTGATATGCTGAATATTCTTGTGTGGCGATACATGGGTAACTACCAAAGATATGCTACTTTCTATAGCTCCAATATCCTTAAAACTTTTTATAAAATTAGATAGTGTTGTAAGAAAAATACTACCTCTTTCATTAGCACTATTTAAAACCAATTCAGGTATTACCAACACAAATTTCAGCTGCTCTGTAGTCTCAAAGAGTCTTTTAATATAGAAGCCGTTAGCGATTTCTTGAACAGGGTCAGTATCATTAAAGCCAGGGCAGTCCCAAATGATTATATCTTTAGCAAAACATTTATTAGGGATTTTAGTCTCGGAAGCCAGTTTATGACCAATGACAATATTGGCAAGTGGCTGCATCGCATCAATAACCAGTTCATCAGTTTCATCATCAAAAATCGCCTGTAGTTCTCTGCCACTAAACAAATGAGCGAGTGTACTCTTGCCAGCTCCGGTATTACCAAGTAGCAATATTCCCTTTTTGCCATGTTCCTGCAGGCGGTCGTTACCATCTCGGATTAGAACAACCACTTCTTTTATTGTCTTAACCTCTTCTTGTTCTTTAAGGTTTGTCTGTTGCTCAACTCTCTCAGCCTCTTGCTGCCTTGCTTGCTCAGCTAAAGCCTCTTGTCTGGCTTTTTCAACTACCTCTGTTTGTTGTTGCTGTTTTAGTTTTTCAGCCTCTTGTCTGGCTTTTTCAGCAAATTTTCTATTAATCTGTAGGGCTTCGTCTAGGGCTTTCGTTTTATCATGTCCTGGATAATAGCTCCAGTACAAATCAAGAGAAGTAATAGATTTATTAATCTGTAAGGCTTCTGCTAAATCCTTCACCCCTGCATCTCTTATCTCAGTACTACTAAGACGAAGAGAAGTAATAGAATGATTAATCTTTAAAGCTTCTGCTAAATCCTTTGCCCCAGCATCTCTTATCTTATTATAAGAAAGATCAAGAGATGTAATAGATTGATTAATCTTTAAGGCTTCTGCCAGATACTTCGTTCCAGCATCTCCTATATCGTTATGATTAAGGGCAAGAGAAGTAATAGAATTATTAACCTTTAAGGCTTCTGCTACATCTTTCGCCCCAGCATCTCCTATCCGGCTAGCACCAAGACCAAGGTCAGTAATAGATTTATTAATCTGTAAGGCTTCAGCTATATCCTTCGCTCCAGCATCTCCCATATAGATGCCATCAAGGGCAAGAGAAGTAATAGAGTGATTAATCTTTAAGGTTTCTGCTAGATACTTTGCCCCAACATTTCCTATTGGATTGTTATAAAGTGCAAGAGTAGTAATAGCTTGATTAATCTTTAAGGTTTCTGCGAGTTCCTCTGTTCCAGCAGCTCCTATTTTGTTAGCAGCAAGGTCAAGGTTAGTAATAGAGTGATTAATCTTTAGAGTTTCTGCTAGATACTTTGCCCCAACATCTCCTATTGGGTTATCTCTAAGATAGAGAATAGTAATAGAATGATTAATCTTTAGGGTTTCTGATAGATACTTTGTTCCAACATCTCCTATTTGGTTATGTTCAAGCTTAAGAGTAGTAATGGCTTGATTAACCTTTAAGGCTTCTGCTAGCTCCTTCATTCCATCATCTCCTATCTGGCTAAAATAAAAGTTAAGAGTAGTAATAGATTGATTAACCTTTAAGGCTTCTGATAGTTCTTTAATTTCAGTCCCTTCCATATTGGTATTTTTAAGGTAAAGAGTAGTAATAGATTGGTTAATCTTTAAGGTTTCCGCTAAATCCTTTACTTTAATATCTCCTATCTGGCCATAAAGATTAAGAGTAGTAATAGAATGATTAATCTTTAGGGCTTCTGCTAGATCCTTTGCCTCAACATCTTCTATCTTCTCATAACTCAGGTCAACAGTAGTAATAGAGTTAGTTGTTATTTGTCGTATAATTGCTTCTAGATGGCTCATTTTCTCCTCTCTTTGTATCTCGATTCAAAGTGACTAGTGCTTTTAATTATCAATAAAGTACTGTTGTTATTTCATTTGTCTCCTCGCAATGACGTTTTTTAGACTTACACAGTCCTGTTCTATTATTAAAGTTATATACTTTGTATAAAATATATAATATATTTTTATATGTAAAGTGTGTTTATAAAGAATTTTTGGGAATATAAAATTTGGTGGGAATAAAATATGATGCAAATTGTGATTTTTTATGATATAATAACTCCCCTACAATACAGATACTACAGGGGATTATATGCGAAGAATTGTTGTCAAATTTAACAAGTCAAAAGATATCGAAAATCTTAAAAAAATCATGCAAAATGTTTACGCAAGTAATAGTAATCATTTGCCGGATATCGCTAAATTTCACTTAGGCGAGAAGATTTTTATACCGAATCAGGTAGATAGAGCAGAGTTACACATAACAACTGCAAGCGGCACTGAAATTATAACATTTTCTAACTGCTAAAATAGTTAAATTTTGGACAGGACTTTCCTTAATATTTTCTGTTGCTAAATCTTCTGCTACTAATTGTTTACTTATCTCTCTTAAACGTTGCTGAAATCCTTGTTTATCCGCTTGCCATGACTCAATATCTACAGCTAACGTATCGGCGCTATAGCAATTTCTTCCTTAGTAAAAACTGGCTTGTTAATTGATAATTTCTGAAAAACTAATTCTATATCTTCTCTAATCTTTGCGGCATTTTCTTTTAGTATTTGTATATTTGTTAATTTTAGCTTCGAGTCTTTTATATACCACGCTGTTCCTTCATGGATAGTCGGTATTAAATCAATTCCTCTTGCTTTATGTGATAAATGCGATACCTTAGCTAAATGACCATATTTTTCTAAATATTGGTTGATGAAATAGGCTACATTTTCCCGATAATAATATAAAAAATTTCTTCTTCCCCATTCACGTCCTTTCTCACCAAAAATTATTTCGCCATTTTCTAAACGTAGTAGTTTTCTAGTAGTCATCTGAATGTGAACATGAGGATTATTTGGATTGTCATAATGAATGTTTATATCTGCTACCATGCCATGGCTAACTAGACACTTCAAAGCAAATTGTTCGATAAGCTCAATATTCTGCTGTAGGGTTAATTCTTTCGGTAAAGCTATGATCAGCTTCCTAGCTGTTTCAGCATTTTTTCTTGTTTCGTTACTTTCTGTTCTGTTCCATAATTCTTGTCTATCATATACCCAACTAGGAGCATCATTTGGAGCTAGAATTATGCTATGAGCGGAGTCCTTTTCTACTGGTAAAATTATAGGTAATAGTACGTTTTTCTCCTGTTTTACGGTCAGTTGTAATAAGCTGCAATTTACTTCTTGAAATATAGGCACTTGCTGCAACTGCATTGTGTCCTTTGCTTCTTTGTACTTCTGATTTATTACAGTGATATATTGCCATTGCTATTACCGCTATAAGCTGTAAGTTTTGGGTAATAGCAATGACAAAAACTGAATCTTTGAGCGCAGGCAAACTAGGTTTACCTAGTTTGCCCAAGTGCGGGTAGAGGGATTCCAAAAGCAAATGCTAAAACTTTGTGCGTAAATAAATCAGTTTATTTTTTGTGGTAAGGTTGATATAGGCAGCAAAAACTCCCTTCCTAGAATGGTCAGGGTGTAGGTGGGGGAATGGAAAAAAGACAGTAAAAAAGAAGAAGAATGGTATATTTGGTGTTAGAAAAATCACAATTGAAACAAAATAATAAAAATTAATTATTTTATTAAAATTAGTTATAGAGAATATATAAAAGTACTGTTATTATTTTAATAAAACTTGCCAGTAACTTAAACATTAACTTGAATAAGGCTATAGATGCGAGCGATTATCTTACTAATTTATTTGGAAGTAAAGATTTTAACTATATATGTAATTCTGACCAAAGCCTATTACAGGAATTATTGTGAATACTAAGATAATTATGATCATAAACTTATTAAACAACAAGGAGTAAAATTATGAAAAATGAAATTCGTAACTTGCTTACGCAAGCTGACTCTGAAAAACAACAAGGAAATATTGAAGTAGCAACAAAGACTTTAGACGAAGCTAAAAATCTTCTTCAAAATGTGGCTGGGATACAGAAATCTAATAGAAATGATACCTCAGGAGATACAAAAGAAATCATATATTTACATAAATACGGTAACATATTGTATGGAATCGAAGAATATGAGCAATCTTTAAAGTATTATAAAGAAATTGCTGAAAAACAACTTAAGCCTAAAGTGAATATATATAAAGCTCTAGGAGATTGTTTACGTAAACTTACTAGGTATGATGAGGCACTTGAACAATATGATAAAGGTCTTAAAGCATATAAAAATGATAGGTCAGCAAGTTCAGAGGATAAAGCTGCTGTTTACAATAGCATTGGACTAACTTACGTGGTTAAAGCACAAAATGAGGAGGCTCTTAAAGCTTTTGAAGATGCAATTAACGCTAGAACTAAAAACCCCAATCCTCTATATTATTGTAATAAAGGAAGCATACTTCTAAGTATTACAGGTAGAAAAGAAGAAGGTCTAAACTGCTTTAACGAAGCAGTTACATTAGTTAACAAAGGTAAAATAGAAGGATTAACTAAGCAGAACATTACTTATATCACAGAGATTTTAGCTTCTTACATAGAACTAGAAAATAAAGTTAAAGGAATACAAACAAAATTTGGGGGAATACAAAGCAAAGCAGATGCTGAACAATTGCACGAACTTCAAGAAAAATATAACAAGCTTCAAGAAAATCATAATGAGCTAGTAGAAATTGTCAAAAATAATACGTTAAAGCAAGAAGATCATAATGAATTAGTTGAAGCACGCAATATGGAATTGACCGAAAAAATGAATAAGGTAGCAACAAATGTACAATTATTAGATGAAGGTTTACAAGTAGTAGTGGAAGGATTACAAGTAGCAACGGAAAACATAGTAGAGATTAAAGAACAATTAATTAGTTTTGTAACAAAAGATGAGTTTGAGAAATTAAAATCAACTTCCACTGAAATTACCAACTTATTTGATAATAAGCTTGAAATAATTATAACAGAGCTGGATGGACAAAAGAAGATGATAGTTCATATTGACGATACTTTAACCAAAGCTAATGTAGGTACTGAGGTGGAAATTAAGGAAAAATTTGAGTTATTAGAAAAAGAATATGGTTCAGAGGTGTGCGAATATGCTACTAAGTTTTACTGTACTTTAAGCGATTGCTTACTTGCATATAAATTGATAAGCACTGGTTTAATAAAAGGAAAGGGAGACGATTATAGTTCAATAATAAAAAAGATATCTGACGGCTTAGGTTTAGCTGGCAAGTTTTTTCCACCACTTGGAATTGCAGGAGGAGGAATAGGTGTTATAAATGGTTTTTATGAAAAATATACTGAAGTTAAGTTAATTCGGACGGCAAAAAAAGTAGCTGATAGTATATCTGGTTTTATCCTTCCAAAAGATTTAGATATGGCACTAGCAAGTTCAGCAATTGACATTGCTAAAATTAAAGCTTCAAACGTAATATTATCTAAAGAAAAAAAGCCTGAAGGAATTGATAAAGCAAAAGAATGGTTAAGTAAGGTATTAGACAAACTAGAATTAAAAATTACTAAAATACCGAGTGTATCAAAAAACGAGGTAAGTAAGATGGTTTTGGAAGATGTAGTGCTATTTATTTATAGTATCGTTAAATCTGATGACCAACTTGTGGGAAATAATGAAGATGTTAATATATTAGGTCAGAAAATAGTGGCTCAGTTTAAAAATGACGTTGGAATTAAACAGTTATTAAACGAACTATACAACAAGGCTAATCCTAACGCTGAAACAACAAAACAGGTTCATTTTTTAAATGAAGTGGTTTACGACAACCCTTTATTAAATAATTTAGGGTTAATGAAAGATGTAAGCAAATTATGGGGAGGTAACTTTAATGAGGTGTTAAAGTTAAGTAAGGAATTAAATCCATATTTAATAGAAGAGGCAATAGAAAATAACGACCCTTTTATTGTATTAGGTGGTTTACTAAGTTTAGCAGATAATAGTAGTGAATGTATTTGAGTAGAATCCTTGCTGAATAAGAGAGGGATTCTATTGAGTCTCGCTTTCAAAAGATGTGGGTATATGATTTTGCAAAAGTCAGGATTTGATCTGATAGATACTGTAAATTCACCCTCTGATTGTCAGTTAAGTTTTGACTGTCAGATGAATATTCAAGTGTACTAATCAAATACGAATACTGTTACAATTTTAATAAAAATATAAAGACTTTCATATAAATTAACTACTATAGCTGGGGTACGAATATGTCTAAAGAACAAATGCAAGAAGTTGTTCCAGTACTAGTAGGAGGGAAAATAACAACTATAAATGAAGTAAAAACTACTTTAGATTCAAAAGATATAAGTAATGAAAAGAAATTTAATCTGCTGGAACAAGTACCAAGTGCTCCATCCCTAGATAAGTATGAGAGACTGGATTTAGGAATAAAATACCTAAATAATTTAAAGAATCCTAAGGCTGAAAAGTATATATCTGATTCAAATAGGATCATGAGAGAGTTGCATAACGCTTTTCAGGGAGACGAATTATATAAACCATGGGTATGTTATTTTGATGTATCATGTAAGGTTGAAGCAGAATCTATAAAAGGAGCAGAACGTAACATATTCATAAGTGGTATAAGTATACTAGTACAAGAATTGCTATTTGAGAATGAAAATGACCAAATAGACTGGCGAATAGCAAAGAAAATGCTTGAAGTAGGCGATATCTTGTTTGAAGAAGATGCAATAGATATTTTACAAGAAGATTTATTTAAGCCAATTAAAGCCGAAATAGAAAAAGCAATTGAGTTTCTTTTATGGAAAGACCCAAACATTGCTGTTGATAGTACTAAGCTAACTACTGATGTACTAAAAACCCTAAAAAATCATTTTAGTGATCAGAATAAATTTAATCAACTGAAGGAAGCAATTTTAACTAGCAGATTTGATAAAGAGGAGTTTAATTTACCTAGTACAGTGATTATGGGTGAAGATGGTGGTATGTATTTGCTGTTAAATAACCTAAGTAATAATGAACAAGTTATTAAAGAAGTTGCTAGCAGTGATTACCTAAAAGATAAGTTACAAGGAAGAAAACAACAGATTACAATTGGTAAAGGTGGTTTTGGTACAGTAAGGTTTGCTTTAAGCTTATTTGATGCTAAATCCAAGCCTAGTGATTTGATTTGTATCAAAAAGACTAAAAGTATTAACTCTCTAGAGCCATCTTATGAACAAATTATTGACACAACCCTTAGAGATTATTTTACCAGTGATGTAGCAGATATAATATATGCACCAAGTGTTTTTGATATGGCGTTGGTTACTGATAGAAATGTAGGGCAGAATCATCGTAAAGGATATTTGATGATGGAAGTGCTACCACAAAATACAGCAACTAAAGTGTTTGCAAATCCAAACTACCAAAAGTGGGAATATCAAAAACCTTATCTATTAGATGTGTTTCAAAAAACACAAGATTTATTAGGGCAGAATGTTGCAATGACAGATCTAAAGGCAGATAATACTCTTTATGATACAGATATAAGGAAGGCGACAATCATTGATCTTGGTGGAATAGTTAAAATTGACAAAGAAGAAGAGAAAACAAAATTTAATATCCGTAAATATTCCTTTCAACACACAAAAGAGTTTAGTGCTCCAGAATTACAACAAAACAAAGGAATTATTGATATTGAGAAAGCCTTGTCATTTGCTTGCGGTAAAATTATAGAAGGTATTATACAAGGTGGCACAGATGTTAGTAAAGAGGAGGTTAAAAAGTTAAGTAGCGGTTTAACAAATCTAGACCCAAAGCAAAGGATTTCAATCGCAGATGCCATAGTACAAATAAAAGCAGTTGGTGATGACAATTATAAAAAAAATATTATTTTTACCCACTATATCAATAAAATCAAAGAACGACTTAAAAGTAATAAATCATCGATAAGTATTAATGAAGATATAGAAAACTTAATAAGTGATATAGAGGTAAGAAAGTTAGTCAGCAATCAAAATATAGAAAATACTGAAAATTTATACATAGAACTTTATAGTACCGGACTTGATCCATATAGGTATGCCAAGTTAAAAACCGATATTTTATCCAGTAAAATAGATAGTTTTTGGGGCAGTCAAAAAGAGGTAATGTTACTGCTTGGCGTAGCTGGTGCTGGTAAAAGTATCACTCTACAATTAAAGTTTATTGAGGCAGTAAAAAACTGGAAGATTGGTGACCCACTTCCAATATATTTTAATTTGGCTAGTAATATTGATTTAGTTAAAATCATAGATTCTATTAATAATGCACTAGGTACTAATCTTAAACTTAATGTTCTTCAAAATGCCCATTTGTATATTGATAGTTTTGACGAAGGATTAGGAATTGCTACTAGTCGTGAAGTATTAATTAAGGATTATATTAAAAAGTTAGAAAATCCTAAAATATTAATTTCTTGTAGAACAGACTACTTACCAAGTAATAATGATTATAATTGGTTTATGCCTGAGTCAAAGCAACTTGAAGTTTGTTATATTGCTCCTATTAATTATAGTGATGAACAAAAATTAGAAGACTATGTAAGCCAATATGTTAAATATGTTGATAAGTGTAACAATGATCCAGCTCATGATGAAAAATATTATTTAGATAGAATTGCTAAATTAAAAATGGAGCCAATGATTGATACTGGTTTTATGTTTACAATTGTGATGCAAACAATACCTTCAATACATATACCTTCAACGGAAGAAAAACCTATTACCAGACAAGATATTTATGATGAATATCTTAAAATTCAGCAAGGCACGCGAGTAAAAGAACTACACAAAAATCAACAAGACGAAATGGTCAAATTATTGCTAGACCTTAATATAGACCATAAAAAAACCCCTCAGGAACTAGAATTAAATCAACTGTTAAAAGAGCTAGGTAAATACATAGCTATGCAGCTACATTTACCAAATGAATTTAAGATTAAAGATGACAGTGAGTTATTTAAGGCTTTTGGATATGAAGAATCAACTTTATTCACGCAACAAGCATTATATCATATACTAAAGCTTCTGCCGCTAAAAATTGAAACTAAAACTTCAGGGTCTAAAGTTCAAATAAAGCAAGAAGTAGAAATAGGATTTGCCCATGTTATATTTAAAAATTATTATTTATTTGAAGCAATCAAAGATGAAATTGCAAGATCAAAGAAAAGTGAAATACTTAGTAATAAAAGCATAGTTAATGATGTTGAATTAATCAAATTAATAGCAGATGACTTGGTTTATAACAAAGAATTACAAATTTTTTTAAGGGAATCCATTGATGTAACTAAGCAAGACAAATCTGTTAAAGCAGTGACTTTAGCCGCCAATAGCATAACATTACTTGTAGCATCACAATATTCATTTTCTGAAGAAGATTTAAGTAATATATCTATCAAAGGAGCAAATATCAGAAATGGGATTTTTCAATATGTAGATTTTAGCAATGCGGATTTAACTGAAGTTAATTTAACTAATACAAATCTAGTAGGTGCTAAGTTTATTGGTACTAATATGACAGATATTAAGTTATCAATACATCCTGATTTAGAGCATAATGCTCCTGTATACTGTTTAAGTTATTCCCCTGATGGTAAATATCTTGCTTCAGGTTCTAATGATAAAATAGTAAGAATATGGGATGCTAAGAATGGTGAGTTACTCCAAAATCTAGAAGGACACACTTGGTACATCAAGTGTATAAGATATTCCCCTGACGGCAAATATCTTGCCTCAGGTTCTACTGATAACACAGTAAAAATATGGAATGCTAAGGATGGTAGGTTACTCCAAAATCTAGAAGGACATACACGCTATGGTGTAGAGTATATAAGCTATTCCCATGATGGAAAACAGCTTGCCTCAGGTTCTTGTTATATGAACCCCATATTAGAAATATGGAATGTTGAGAATCCTGAGAATGATAAGAATGATAGATTAGTCCAAAATCTAAAGGGACATACGTGTATAAGCTATTCCCCTGATGGCAAATATTTTGCTTCGGGTTCTTTGGATAAAACAGTAATAATATGGGACATCGAGAATAGTAAATTATCCCAAACTTTAACAGGACACACCAGTGGTGTCAAATGTATAAGCTATTCCCCTGACGGCAAGTATCTTGCCTCAAGTGAAGCTCACACTATAAAAATATGGGATGTTGAGGATGGTAGTAGGTTACTCTATAATCTAAATGAACAGACCAATGTAGTTCGTGATATAAGGTATTCCCCTGATGGTCAATACCTTGCCGTCTCAAGTGTGATATATAACACAGTAAAAATATGGAATGCTACAAATGGTAAGTTACTCCACAATTTAGAAAAACACACGTATGTTGTCACGTGTATAAGCTATTCCCCCGATGGTCAATGCCTTGCCTCAGGTTTTCAGGATAACATAGTAAAAATATGGGATGCTAAAAATGGTAGATTACTCAAAACTTTAATAACACACCTAGGCAGGGTCGAGTGTATCAGCTATTCCCCTGATGGCAAATATCTTGCTTCAGGTTATTCGGATATACCAAGAGTAAAGATATGGAATATCAAGGATTATATGTTACTCCAAAATATAGCAGGACACAGCACCAATGTGATCAGGTGTCTAAGCTATTCCCCTGATGGCAAATATCTTGCCTCAGGTTCTGAGGATTGTACAGTAAAAATATGGAATGTTGAGGATGGTAGGTTACTCAAAGATTTCAAAGAACACACCAATATTGTATACTGTCTAAGTTATTCCCCTGATGGTAAATATCTTGCTTCAGGTTCTTATGATAAAACAGTAAAGATATGGGATGTTGAAAATAGTAGATTACTCAAAGAGAACAGAGAACACCCCGACATTGTTGAGTGTATAAGCTATTCCCCTGATGGTCAATACCTTGCTTCAGGTTCTCAGGATCACATAGTAAAAATATGGGATATTAAAAATGGTAGGTTACAAAATTTAAAGGGACATGCTTGGAGTATCAAGTGTATAAGCTATTCCCCTGATGGGCAGTATCTTGCTTCAGGTTCTTATGACCACACAGTAAAAATATGGAATGCTACAAATGGTAAGTTACTCTATAATCTAAAAAAACATACCTATGCTGTTGAGTGTATAAGCTATTCTCATGATGGTAAATATCTTACCTCATGTTCTTGTGATAAAACAGTAAGAATATGGAATGCTACAAATGGTAAGTTACTCAAAACTCTAGAGGGATACTCCAATGGTCCTCAGCGTGTAAGCTATTCCCCTGATGGTCAATACCTTGCTTTATGTTCTAATGACAATACAGTAAAAGTATGGTATATTAAGGATTGGTATGGTGTTAAATTTTTTAGTTTACTAAAAAATCTAGAAGAATCCACTACTAGTGGTAGGTGTCTAAGCTATTCCCCTGATGGTCAATACCTTGCCTCAGGTTCTTCGGCAATAAAAATATGGGATATTAAAAATGGTAGGTTACTTAAACATCTAACAGGACACATTGCTGAAATCAGTTGTATAAGCTATTCTCCTGATGGTCAATACCTTGCCTCAGGTTCTGATGATGCAACATTAAAGATATGGGAGAAAAGAACCAATCCACAATCAAAGAAAGTTGTATGGCATCTAATAAAAGAAATATCAGCATCTGAATCTCCTTTATTAGTAGAGGATGTAACTATTGAAAACACTGTTATATCCACTAAAAACCAAAGAATTTTTGAGCAAAAAGGAGCTAAAGTGGCTGATAATGTAATAGGTAGTCGAGAGAATAAAGCAGTTAACCTTAACAAAGCTAATGCTTCCAAAAAAATTAATAATAAAAAGCCACATACTTTCTTAGAAAAAAAATTAGATGCTGCTGCTAAACAAAAAGCATTAAAGTTAGTAAAAGTTAAAAGTAAGTTTATAAAAGAACCTATTAAAGTAGATATTTCAACTCAAAATGATTATACATCAGTTAATGTACTAGAGGGCATTAAGTATGATAATCCATTACTTAATAACTCGGTATTACTTAAGAAACTTGCTAGTAACTTAAACATTAACATAAATAAGGCTATAGACGCGAGCGATTATCTCACTAATTTATTTGGAAGTAAAGATTTTAACTACATATGTAATTCTGACCAAAACTTGTTACAGGAATTATTGGGGAATTATTGTGAATATTAAGGTAATTATGATCATAAACTTATTAAACAACAAGGATTAAAATTATGAAGTATAAAGAAAAAATTCTTGAGTTTAAATTACCTAATAGACTCCTAATTTTCCAAAATTAGATTTGACTTCAATATTGATAAAAAATAGTATGATTAGCAGAAATTTTACTAATATCTATTAGTGGATAATAAAACAGGTGTATAATGATATTATAGTCAATAGAAACTCGTAAAAACAATGACAGAGAAAAAGAGCAAAAATAATATTAATTATCAACCAAAGATGTTAGTGGGTAGTGATGACTTCTATGATCTGCTAATTAATAGCGATATATTCGTTGATAAAAGTTTAATGATCAAGGAATTATTAGAAGATAGCGGTAAAGTCACCCTAATTACTCGACCAAGACGTTGGGGTAAGAGCTTGAACATGGATATGATTAGGAGATTCTTAGAAATCGAAATAGATGGACAGGGAAATCCATTAGCACTAGAGTATCAGAACAATATCAAATTGTTTGTTGGTGGAAAAGTAGATTCAGGCTTTGGTGAGACTAAAACACTGAAACCGTTAAAAATTGCTAATATAACAAATGCTATGAAGCGTCAAGGTCAATTTCCTATTATTTCCATAAATTTTAAGGACGTTAAAGGTAGTAGTTATCAAGAAATTGAGAGTGGGATAAGGATAAATGTTAAAAATGCTTATGACCATCATAAATATCTAGAAAGTAGTGATAAACTTAGTGTAGAAGAAAAAAAGAATTTTCAAGATTATTTAACAGGTACAGATAAGGTAGAATTAGTGCAGTTGAAAATTAGTTTAGCTTTCTTAAGTAAACTACTGTTTAAGCACTTTAATCAAAAAGTTTATATATTGATCGATGAGTATGATACACCGATTAATAGTTCATATATTAAATTTGGTGATAAATCAGAAGAATTTGAACAAGTACTTGAACTATTTCGTGGCATATTTGGTAGTAGTCTAAAAACTAATCCTTACTTAGAAAAAGGCATAATTACTGGCATATTACGGGTTGCTAAAGCTAATTTGTTCTCAGACTTGAATAATGTTACTGAATATACCTTACTTGATGATGATTTCTCTAAGTTCTATGGTTTCACTCAAGCAGAGGTAGATGATTTGCTTACAAAAGTACCGCTTGACACTAATACTGAACAAATTAAGGATTGGTATAATGGTTATACATTTGGTGGAGAGGTAATTTACAATCCGTGGTCAATAATGCAATGTTTAGCACATAAAGGTAAGCTTGATTATTATTGGCTAGATAGTGGAGGCACAGGTCTTGTGGATAAAGCATTATTGTCAGACGAAATGCAGGAAGATTTACAGATCTTAGCTGCTGGAAAAAGTATTGTCTCACCTATTACTAAACAAATTAGTTTTGCTGATATTAACAAACCAGTAGGATTGCTCAGTTTATTACTGTTCAGCGGTTATTTAAACCCTACAGTTCAAAATTCAGAAGAAAATATATATGAATTGTCAGCACCAAATCGAGAAGTAAGATATATATATAAAGCAAGGATGCTCCAATGGGTTACTAGTCAGTTAAAAATTGATAGTTCTAGATATTACTCTTTTATCAGTTTATTAGCAGCAGGTAAAATAGAAGAATTTAAAGAACGGTTACAAGAATTGTTGGTAAATTCTACCAGTTTTTATCAAACGGGAGAAAAGAAGGCAGAGTTATTTTATAGTGGCTTTATGCTAGGACTTGTTAATATATTATCACCTAGCTACATAATAGCAAGTGAACAGGAGTCAGGAAGTGGAAGAGCTGATATTATCATGATTCCAAAATCTAGTAAAGGAGATAAGGCAATTATTATTGAGTATAAGATAGCCAAAAATGCAGAAGATTTAGCCTTGGTAGCCCAAATGGGATTAAAACAGATCATAGATAAGCAATACGATGTAAAAATAAGACAGTATCAATATGTTAAGCAAATACTAAAAATCTGCATGGCTTTTTGTGGTAAAAATATGGATTTACAATATCAGGTGACAGAACGCTAATTATTGCAATTATATTAATTAATATTAATATAATTGTCATTTAATAAATTCCTGAGAGCGATAATGTGTTATGAGCATTTTTATTTCAATTTTGGTTCTGAAATTGTCCACTACGCCCCGCCATTCGGTACAAGTTGTCGTTTTTTCAAAAATATCGAACGGGAAACGTAGGGAGGTCTCAAGTTTTTTGCCCCTTAGTTTGAGGTTCTGAAATACGAAATTTATCATTTTGCGTTTTTGAGGGCTTTCAGAACCTTTGAAGGTTTCATAGGCTTCAGAAGCTAGAGTTATTAGCATTGTAGCCGTATCAGTAAATTTATCGTCTGCTTCCTCATAAACTTTAAGTAAACGAGCAATTTCATATTGACGATCTTTTAATTGTTGTTTCTTTGCTTGGAATTCTTCTTTGCTTAGTTCGCTGCTTAATCTTAAATCAATTAATGAATTTAGTTTATTTTCATTTTCTGTATGTTCTTTCTTTAAAGCAGCTGTTGCTTGCCCATGTTCATCTTTCTTTAGCTCATTTGTGTTTTTTAAATAGGCTAGAGTCTCTTTTAGCATTTCCGGGTCTCTTATACCTATTCTTTTAAAAACCTCTTCTATTTGCTTTAAAACCTCATCTTCTCTTATATATATTTTCTTGTCTAGGTTATGTGGATCCCAAGTAGCTAAATATGTCCATTCATCCACTTTACCGTTTGTATATGTTTTACTATGAATTTCAGATGTTACCATTTTGCCAGTTACTGCACAGGTGATTAATCCTCTAAAGAGAAAATCTTTCCCACCATATTTGAATGGCTTCTTCTTCCAACCTAAACGTACATCTTTACATGCCATAAAAATCTCTCTTGTTATAATAGGTTGATAACCATGTGACCACATCTCTCCTTTTACTCTCATCTCACCGTAATAAAATGGTTGTTGGATCATTCGATGCACTACTGTTTTATTGACGTAGCAATTGTTTTTGCTCCCTTGTTGAAACACGAACTAAAATTATTGATTTTGTTGCTTTGTCTGGCATATTTTTTCCTTAGATAATAAATTTTGCTTTAATTAGAAAGTAGTATCTACTCAAAGAGCAGAGATATATCAAACACCGCACAAGTCAAGTTGAGTTTGCATTAAATTATCCAAGTAACCTCAGTATTAGAGCCAAGTGTCACATTTTTTTATCATTAATAATTTTTGGTTATTGTAAAAATAATTGTTTTAACTCGTAGCAAGAGTAACTTTATCAAGTGGTTTATCATAGATATCCATATTTATTATTTTAAGGCTATTACACGGCTTTTTAGTATCATTATGGTAGGGGGGCCTAGTTTTTGAATTATTACGCTCTAAGTCTAAATATGGGCCTTTTTATTTATATGGGTTTGCTTTAAAATAGATAAGTTAAAAACTTAACCGAATGCCACTGTTTACATCAATCCCCTTATTGATATTCTGTATCAGATATGATACAGATGAATATTTTTAAAATTATACCCCCTGTTTTTTGTTGTAGCTTTCTAGGGTCTCAGTTAACAGCTCTTCTACTTGATAACTAATATTTTCATTGTCAAAATCTGTGAAATCTATTATTATCTTGCTTGTAATTTTATTATTAGACTCTAGAAGTCCCACCAGTGTTATTGCTCCATTGTCAGTAATATTGTTATAGCTAAGGTCTATTTGGCTGATGCTTCTATTAGTTTCCAAAGCTTTAACAAGTTGGACAATCCCAACATCACCAATAATATTATTATTAAGACATATTTTCTTTATAGTGTTATTATTTTTTAGATATCTTGCTAGTATTATTGCTACCAATATCCACTTGCTTTATAATTTCATTATTTGTTAGAAGTCCTGCCAGTATATCCGTCCCTTCATCACCAATATCATTACCTCTAAGACTTATTTGCTTTATGGTTTTATCATTTTCTAGAAATTCAGCTTTGTTGAATCATTTTGTTGTTAATTTTTGACATTGCTCGTCATACAATTAATCCCTGTTTTTTGTGTTTGGGAAATAGACACTGAGGTTAGATTTAAAAATTTTCCGATCTTTGTTCTAACCTCGGTGCTTAACACTACACCACGTAGTATTATCTTCACACATATCTTTATTAATCCGAGAAGTACACCTTTTTGCTCACAATTAGTGATTTTTTTGTAAAATTTATTATAGCAGTGTTGAACTGGAGACAGTGGCTAAAATTGTTAAATTCTTCTACCGTACTAGTTGTGCTAGATACCTCACTATCTTGCTTACTACCATCTGCTAAAATAGTTAAATCTTGGACAGAACTTTCCTTAACATTTTCTGTTGTTAAATCTTCTACTACTAATTGTTTACTTATCTCTCTTAATTCTAGATTTGCTTTAATCTTTGCGGCATTTTCTTTTAGTATTTGTATATTAGTTAATTTTAGCTTCGAGTCTTTTATATACCACGCTGTTCCTTCATGGATAGTCGGTATTAAATCAATTCCTCTTGCTTTATGCGATAAATGCGATACTTTAGCTAAATGACCATATTTTTCTAAATATTGGTTGATGAAATAGGCTACATTTTCCCGATAATAATATAAAAAATTTCTTCTTCCCCATTCACGCCCTTTCTCACCAAAAATTACTTCGCCATTTTCTAAACGTAGTAGTTTTCTAGTAGTCATCTGAATGTGAACATGAGGATTATTTGGATTGTCATAATGAATGTTTATATCTGCTATCATGCCATGGCTAACTAGGCACTCAGAAGCAAAGTGTTCGGTAAGTTCAGTATTCTGTTGTTGAGTTAATTCCTTTGGTAAGGCTATGGTCAGCTTTCTAGCGGTTTCAGCATTTTTTCTTGTTTCGCTACTTTCTGCTCTATTCCATAATTCTTGTCTATCATACACCCAACTAGGAGAACCCTCTAGAGCTAGAATTACGCTATGAATAAGTCCTTTCTTGCTGTTAAAATTATAGGTAATAGTGCGTTTTTCTCCTGTTTTACGGTCAGTTGTAAAAAACTGCAATTTACTTCTTGAAATATAGCTACTTGCTGCAACTGCATTTTGTCCTTTGCTTCTTCGTACTTCTGATTTATTACAGTGATATATTGCCATTGCTATTACCGCTATAAGCTGTAAGTTTTTGGGTAATAGCAATCACCAATAAAAAAACTGAATCTTTGAGTGCAGGCAAACTAGGTTTACCTAGTTTGCCCAAGTGCGGGTGCAAGGAAAACAAATGCTAAAACCTAACTTGTAACTACCTAGTTTATTTTATTGGCAAGCTTCATATAGGCAGCAGAATCTCCCTGATAGGTTTAGGTAGGGTGGGTGGGAATAGAAGAAAGGGTATTAAAAAAAGAAAATGGTTTATCTAAAAAATAGCTATAGGTAGAAAATATGAGTTAGGTGTAAAAAAAGAACGGTATAAATTTAAGAAAAAGTAGCTATAATTTTATTGAACTGGTAGTAAGTTAAAAATATTACAAATTACTTTATTAAAAGTAAGCTTTTTGTAATAATAACTCAAACGTGAAAATTGGTTAGAAAATTTAATAAAAATACTTCTTTGTTTAAAAAGGCAAAAAATTACAGATATATTGGAAATATTTAATGTTTTTGTAATAATATAAAACTGCTTGACAAGGTAGATTGAACTTGTACAAGACTGCTTTTGAGTTGGTTATTTTAGATTTTGTACCTGAAATTTGGTAAAGTAACGCGAGTTGCCAATTAATTATACAGGTAAACCCTTATTTAAAGCACTTTACAAGTAAGAGTTGTAGTTAAAATGTTCGTTAAAATTAGCTATATTTTAAAATATAGCTAATTTTGAGCCTTTTTATGCTATAAGTTACCTTCAAAGGCTTGATAAAATTCAGCTTTGTGGTTAGCAATTAATTGGCAATTCACGTTAAAGTAAATAGTCAATCCTTCAAAAGTCTAAAAACACAACATCTACTATATTTAAATGCAAAAGGTGTCATTCCCGCGAAGGCAGGAATCTATAATACCTCAGGGCTTTTTGGAAACCATTTTAGATTCCCGCCTTTAGCTAGGAATGACAGGCATTGTTCTATGATTAGACTTAAAAATTTTGAAAATCCATAAGGTTTTGAACAAAATTAAGGTAAAAATCTTATGGATTTTGATGTGATTTTTGACCACGAACATGTATTATCTCTTATGTCTACAGCCTTTTTGACGGATCGACTATTTAGAATTAGCATTACATTATAACTTACCACTAGCGACCTCTGATAACTTACTAAAGCGTGCTAGTCAAGCTAGAGGAATTGTTATTATATAAACTGATAAATTACATGTTTTAAGGCTATTATTAATTTAATTAAGGTTATGAATTTTCTTAATCATACGCTTATCAATGTTATCAAAATAGCTACTTTCAATAAAAAGCTGTCCGTCCTCTAAGTTCATTTGTTTATGAGTTTGTGCGAACAAAGTAGCACCATATTTTCTTGCAGGATAGTCAATATTTAAGGCCTGCTGTTTATTAAAACGGGAATCAACTCCCATAAAGCGTAAAATAAAAGCGGCTCTTTTTGCCAAAGGTCCATCTTTAAGACGAGAGCTTCTATGAATTACATTTTTATTGAACAAGACTACATCTCCCACTTCATAATCCTCTTCAATCTTATGAGTTTCTAAAATGTCCAATATAGCGGAAGAATTTAAAAAACCATGTCTAAGGGCATAATAATCTTCTAAGCTTGTTTTTACTCCCTTTTCTTCCTTCTTTTCAAGGGTCGATACGATTGCAGGTTCAATCTTTTCATAAATAACTTTTCCACAAATAATGCTTTGTGATACATAAGCCATTCCTCCAGCTTGTTTTTCTACGTAAATTGAGTTAAGTGGTATCCATATAGTGCAACCAAAGTTTTCTAGTTTTTGTATGGCAAACGTTTGTGTTCCCACATGCCAAGGAAAACCCGAACTCTTGTTTTTTTCAATCTCAACAGCCATATCAAAAGCAAAAAACAATTCCTGCCCTGTAATAGTTAATAGAGTTTCTTGGAAAAATGATTGAGATATTAATTGATACATCTTATCTTTTTGCTGTGTTAGCTCGTATCTCATTCTACTGACAAAATCTTTGAAATGGCTATCCTGCATTTCAGATTCTGCTCTTTCTTGTAGAAATGATATAGCATTATCGTTTAAAAATTTGCTTAACTTAACAAAACCATGTTGTTTAAAGTGTTCAACATGGTGATTTTGCAATTTAAAATCCTTGTTATCAAAGTGATTTAACATAGTTTAGCCCTGTAAAATTTATAAGATAAAACAGATTATTATTGAGACTAAATCTCAACTACTTTAATAGTCATATGTTACCCTACCTAATCAGCTATCAGTTATTAGATAACAAGCCTTCTATCAAGAGTTTGCTTCCTATAGAACTTGTAGATAATTATATATTGTCGGTAAACATTTTTAGCTCAGAAGTTCACATAATCCTTTACAGATTATATTACTAGACTACATATATACTGAATCGTTGTAATCAATACTTATTTTACCATTAATTACTTCATGAATTGAATCAGAATCAATCAATAAACTTCCTACATCGCCTAATCCAATTAATTTACCTATTAAGTTAGTTTTTGTATCTTCATCAAATACTTTAACTACAGTGTTAAAAAATGCTAAATTACTTTCTATATCAGCCTTACTATATTCATATCCATATTGACTAGCAGTAGTAATATTTAAATATAAGTTTTTTTCTAAGAGTAAAAATATTTCTTCTACAGAAAGGTTAGACTCAGAATTAACTGCTATTTTTAAAGAAGTAATAGGTTGATTTACCTCCTTTAAAGATTCTTCATCCTGATTAATATTAATTCCTATTCCGATAAGACATATTTTATGGTTATTATAATCTAAAATTTCGGTTAAAATTCCTGATACTTTTTTTCCTTGCACTTGTACATCATTTTGCCACTTAATTTTTATTTCTTGAGTTACACCACATTCTTTAAGTGTATTTAATACACTTAAAGCCGTAATTTGGTCTAATTGTAAATCATTGAGTTTATTTGGATGGGGTAATAAAAAAGTAGCTAAAATACTTTGTTTTTTTGGAGAAATCCAATCACCAGAAATCCCTATACCTTTGTTTTGATAATCTGCAACTACTACCTTCCAATCATTTTGTATTAAATTAAGATGATTTTTAGCATATACCTGAGTTGAATCTATAGTGTCAAAGTGTATTTTACTTATTAATTTTTCTAATACGGATGTATTTGAAAGAGCTTGTTCTATTTCTTTGCCCCGTAAAATTCTACCATTAAAAAAACTTTTTTCTTCTCCCGTATTTTTAATAGTTAGTAATAATTCTCCTTCATTTCCTATACCTTTTATAAATCCTACAATATACCGATCGGATGAGTCAGATGTGGTATCAAAAATTATAGGTAAATTATCAAATTTTTCTAAGTGTTGTTCAATAGGTACTTTAAATATCTTAAAATTGTTGATAATTAAAGAATTAATATTTGTTTCAAAAATATTGGATAGTTTGTAAATAACTTCTTTTAAATCATAATTTTTTCCTGTTTCTATTTTCATAGAAGTAGCAGGTTGTAATATATTAGATAAATGTTTGTACTCAGAATTTACATTAATCCCTATACCAGTTAATACAGATATAAAACCTCCTCTATCTTCATTTGTGCATTCGCTTAAAATTCCGCTTACTTTTTTTTGATTTATTAGGATATCATTTGTCCACTTTAAACTGCATTTGATATCATAACTTTCTAAAACTTGAGTAACTGATAATCCTACGATTGGGGGTATATATAAAACCATCGTGCTAACTTCCTGTTTTAAAAAAAAGCAATAAGTAGCATATACATTAAGACCATATGGTGATTCCCATTTTCTATCGTGCTGTCCTATTCCACTAGATTGTCCATTTGATGTATATAAGTACCACTGATCAGGAACAGGAATAAGATTGTTAACTTGCTCGCGAGCTAAAAGTTGAGTAGAAGGAATTAAGTCATAATGATAATTTATAAGTTTGGTTCTAGAATTTAATACAGTTTCTGATTGACTATATGTAATCATAGTATTTTGTGTTATGCTTTTCTCTTGGAGTAGCCCTGCTTGATTTTTCATAAAATTATCTATTTTTAATTAGGTTGATTTATAATCATACAAATTATAAATCAACTGATCTTAAGGTTGTTGATATATGAATGGTAAAATTAAGAAACCTCTTTATTTTACTTTATATAAAGTAAGGTATATTTTTTAATTTGCAAAGTATTTTTTATAGAAAATAACGTAGATATTAAGTTTAGTGGCAAATATACAATAAACTTATACGCAATTACTGGTTTGCATCTGTTTTAAATGGTAGAAAAGTAGGTTAAATAAAAGATGTATCTATGCCATTTCATATTGCTTTAACAAACTGGTTTAAAGAAGGTTTTATTTTTACCATAGTTCACTACCAACAGTTTGTTTATGTTATTACATAATGCTTAGCATTTTGTTTGGTGCTTCAGAGTTGCTAAAATATTTTAAAGAATTTTGTTCTTCACCAAAAATAATTATGTTATTGTGTACATGAAGCAATTATCAGGGGTGAGAAAATAGAGCATGCTACTCTACAAAGGTGGGTAATTAAGTTCAAAAAATTAATAGACATGCGAGTTAGAAAATACAAGAAACCTGTTGGTAATAGCTGGCGAATGGATGAAACATACATTAAAGTAAATGGTGAATGGATATACCTTTATAGAGCAGTTGATTCATTAGGAGCTACTATAGACTTTTTACTACGTAAATACCGAGATAAAGCAGCGGTCAAAGCATTTTTTCGTAAAGTATTTAAATATAATGGTCGTCCTGATAAAGTAGTAATTGATAAAAGTGGTAGTAATATCTCAGCTTTAAACAGCATTAATAAAGACGTACCAAACGACCAACAGATTCAAATTTTGCAAAATAAGTATCTGAATAATATAGTTGAATAAGACCACCGCTGTATCAAGAAACGAACTAAACCAATGCTTGGTTTTAAAAGTTTTCGTTCTGCTGCTATTATACTCTTCTGCTTCTACGAATTGTTTTTTGAAAATATCATGGATTCGCATGCTCACGTACTATATGTACGCCTAGCACCTCGATTTGGTAATGCCTGCTACTATCATGATTTTGATTCTATCGTCTATCAACTTTTCATTTACAAGCAGTATGCTATCACTGGTATAGAAAATATTCATATAATTCAAAAAAGACAAATTACTGGAGCTAATAATAATTTTTTTACTTTTGAGAATTTTGTTATGCTCATGGCAATAATGTCCAAAATCTGAGGTTTTACGACTTTTGCTAAACCACGATTTACAAATGAACCTTATATCGTGTACTAAGCCCTAAATATTTAAAAATAACACCCGCGAATTTAATTTTATCAAATTCACTTTGTTCTAATTCAGATACAATTTGAGCATGAAATTTATCATTCATATTTAATAACTTTGAAGAATACTCAAAGTGTACGGCAGATAAAATTACATTTCCCTTATTATATTTGATTTTTAAAACTGCTGGTAGAACTGACTGGTCTAGAAATTGATAGTACGCAAGAGTGTTTATATTTTTATATAATTGAGTATCTACAAAATAAGGACCTCCATTATAATAAATCATAATTTTTTTAGATAAAAAATTATCGTCTATAGCTAACTTAATTAATGCTGCACGTACACCACTATTATCGTCATAATTGTATTTTGCAAGGACAGGACCGATAGTTTTGTTAGGAAAAAATGCTAATTCTCTTTCTCCTAGGATTTCTAAAGAACCATCTTTATCAAATTCTACGAATCCTGAACCGTAATAAGCCCCGGCACAAATACCTAAATAATTACCTCCAATTTCTACATAATCTTTTATAGCTTTATTTCCTTTTCCATTAAGTTGTTTAGTATAATATAAATCCCTCCCTCCGGGTATTATTAATAGAGCAGCTTGATTTGACCATTTGTTTTCTATAATTTCTGCGGCACTAATGAAATGTATTTTATAGTTGGGTAAAACAATTTGCTTTAATGTATACATAGTGTGCTTAATAGATTCGATAGACACTCCTAAATCATTATATAAATATATGATATTCTTCTTCATTCTATAAATATAATTAGTTAATTACCAAGAACGTGATTCAATAGCTTCAGCAATATTTTCTGCCGTTTTTAGAATTTTTATAATTGTAGGAATTATAGTTGCAATAAAATTACGTTCTAAACCACGGGTACGCTGAGCTACACTTATTTCTTGAAAGATACTAACAATCACAGGAATAAATCGTATGGCAAGAGATAGGGATAGACTTATTTTCTTATGATTAATCCCAACATAAGATAATAAAATTAAAATTTCATTAAGGCTATCAATCATTTCAGATATACGTGTTGTAAGTGTTATCAATGAAGCAAAAAGTAATAATGTTGCGAATCGAATGGTGACTTGTACTCCTATTATCCAATTATTGGTAAATATATGAACAAGTAGAATAATTAATAATATAATAATAATCTGGCGTAATTGAATAAATAATTTTTGTAGTGGTATTTTGGCTATAAAATATAAAAAAAATGTAAAAAATAAGCTTATACTAAGCAAAAATAAATTAGATACTAAAAATAATCCGCTTGAAAAAACGACTAGAGAATATAGCTTAATCCTTGGGGATAAGCGATGGATAGGAGAGTTATATTGATAATAAGTATCTAAATTCATATCATCATATTTTTATATAAAGGTATAGTAATAGAAGGATGATCATCCCCAACTATTTGCCCTTGATCAAAAACAATTACACGATCAAAATTTGATAATAATTCAAGGTCATGAGAAATCATAATAACAACTTGCTGTAAATCTTCTATTACTTGGAAAATATTTTTTTTATTTCTTAAATCTAAAAGCGTCGTAGGCTCATCAAATACTATGTAATCAGGTTTCATAACTAATACCCCGGCAATAGCTAATAATTGCTTTTGTCCGCCACTAAGAAGATGAGATGGAGATTTACGCAAATTATGTATATTATATAAGGATAAGATTGAATTTATACTTTGCTCAATCTTATCTTTATTGTAACCAAGATTCTTTAAACCAAAAGCAAGGTCTTCTTCAACTATTGGAAAAACAATTTGATTGTCTGGATTCTGAAATACAAATCCAACTTTCCGTCTTATTTCTTTACCAAATTTACGTGTATCTAAACCATCAATTGTTACAAGTCCAGTAGTAGGTAGTTTAATACCATTAAGAAGTCTTGCAAATGTACTTTTTCCACTACCATTTGCTCCGACTATACCAATCTTTCTTTCACCTAATATTAAACTTATATTTGATAAAATGTCATAATTATTAACACTGTAACTAACATTTTCAATTTTTATCATATAGACTTTATAGCTTTACTTTCACTAATATTAAAATTATAAAATAAAAACTTAATCTTGTATTATAGGGTAAGAACGTTTTACTACCATTGCTATAGTAGTAGCAATAATTGCTTTAATAATATCTCCTAGTATGAATATCATACTTCCAATAAGAGCTTGATTTATAGGAATATTAGTAATTATATTAAGCCATAAAATACCTATAATATACATAATTAGTATGCCTCCAATTATTATATATATAAAAGCACTAATATTAGTTAAATTAGACCAATTTTTTTTAAATAAAAAACCAATAACAAACGCTGCAATCGGCCATCCTAAAAGAAATCCACCACTAGGTCCTAAAATTGATCCTAAGCCTCCATACCCACCAGCAAGAACTGGAAGACCAAGTGATACTATTACTAGAAAAAGAATTTGAGATAAAGCGCCTCTTTTAGCTCCTAAAATACTGCCAGAAAGCATAGCTCCTAGAGATTGTACACTTATAGGAACACCAATAACAGAAATTACGATACCAGGTATGATACCTAATGCAGCCGTAATTGCAGCAAAAAGAGCTATGCAAACTATATCCTGAGTATTCATTAATTTATATCTTCAATTTCATTTAGCAATTAACTTTATAAATCAAATATATCATTTTTATTTAATAATCAAGTTTTTTAATTATTAAATTACCCTGACTAGAATACAAAAGTTAAGGCTTGATTTTCAATATTGAAAAAAATAGTATAATTAGCAAAAATTTTACTAATAATCTATTAGTGGATAATAAAAAAGGTGTATAATGGTATTTATAGTTAGTAGAAACTCGTAAAAACAATGACAGAAAAAAAGAATAAAAATAATATTAATTATCAACCAAAGATGTTTGTTGGCACTGATGACTTTAAAACATTATTATTAAACAGTGATGTATTCGTTGACAAAAGCCTAATGATCAAAGAATTGCTAGAGGATAATGGAGCAGTGACTCTAATTACTCGACCAAGACGTTGGGGGAAAAGTATTAATATGGATATGGTCAGACGCTTTCTAGAAATAGAGCTAGACAATGAGGGGAATCCTTTGCTGCCACAAGAACGAGTAAATTATAAATTATTTGTTGGGGGAGAAGTAGATTTAGGACTAGCGAGTGGTAAGAAAAAGTTACTTAAGCCACTTAAAATATCTGAGTATCAAGATCTGATTCTAGATTATCAAAACCAATTCCCCGTAATATTTATCACTTTTAAAAGCGTAGAAGGCTCAAGCTATCACGATATTGAACAAGGAGTAAAAAGTCAGTTACGGAAATTGTTTCAGGCACATGGCTATTTAAGTGATAGTAACAAACTGAAAACAAGTGAGATAGCTGATTTCAACCAATATTTATTTGAGGAAGTAACTCTAGACAATATCAAAAATAGTTTGGCTATTTTAAGCCACTTGCTGTACAAACATTACAATAAAAAGCCTTGGGTATTGATTGATGAATATGATACGCCCATTAATAGTGCTTACAGATGGTTTGGTACTAATGAGGCAGAATTTCAGAAAGTATTAGAAATTTTTCGTGGGATCATGAAATCTACCTTTAAAAAGGAAACTGGCAGTCAAGAATTACCAGTTGAACGGGGAGTTATTACAGGAATTTTGCGAATTGCTAAAGCTGAATTATTTTCCGGTTTGAATAATGTTAAAGAATATAGTTTATTAGATAAAAACTTTGCAAGTAGCTATGGATTTACTCAAACAGAAGTGGATGAGTTATTAACTAAAGTGCCACTTACTAGCAGTCCAGCAGAAATTAAGGATTGGTATAATGGCTATAATTTTGGGGGAGAAGTCATCTATAACCCTTGGTCAATTATGATGTGTTTATCAAGTGAAGGTAAGCTTGATCATTACTGGCTAGATAGTGGAGGAACTGGCTGGATCGACCATGTCTTGTTGTCAGATGAAGTACAAGAAGATTTGCAAAGCTTGGCTGCTGGCAGAAGTATAGAGTCTAATATTACTAAACATATTAATTTTGCTACTATCCATCATCCGGCAGGATTGTTTAGCTTATTATTATTTAGTGGTTATTTAAGTCCTGTTGCTAAAATATTAGAAGAAGATATTTATGACTTATCGGTATATAAGTTATCGGCTCCTAATAAAGAAGTAAGGCATATATACAGTGCTAGAATACTCCAGTGGGTTAGCGAGCAATTACAAATAGGTAGTAGCAAATATTATCCGCTAATTAGCTTGCTACCAGCAGGCAGGATAGAGGAGTTTAAACAAAGAATGCAGGAGTTGCTGCACAGTAGCACTAGTTTTCACCAAGTAGGAGAAAAAAAAGCAGAATTATTTTATAGCGGCTTTATGCTTGGATTTGTTAATATGCTAGCTTCTAACTATATAGTATCAAGTGAGCAGGAGTCTGGTAGCGGTCGAGCCGACGTAATCATGATTCCTAAAGTTGGTAAAGGTGATAAGGCCATGGTGATTGAGTATAAAATCGCTAAACCTTCAGAAGATTTAACGACTATAGCAGGGTCTGGTCTACAACAAATTATTGATAGGAAATATGATACTAAAATAAAAGAGCAGCAACATGTTAAACAAATACTAAAAATCTGCATGGCTTTTTGCGGTAAGAATATGGAGTTACAATATCAGGTTACAGAGCTTTAGTAATAGACTGTAAGCGTTTGAATGATTAATAATTTTATGTCTATCGTGGTTCTGAAATTGTCCACTACGCCCCGCCATTCGGTACAAGTTGTCGTTTTTTCAAAAATATCGAACGGGAAACGTAGGGAGGTCTCAAGTTTTTTGCCCCTTAGTTTGAGGTTCTGAAATACGAAATTTATCATTTTGCGTTTTTGAGGGCTTTCAGAACCTTTGAAGGTTTCATAAGCTTCAGAAGCTAGAGTTATCAGCGTTGTAGCGGTATAATTTTTGTTTTCTTAGGTCTTTCTATAAGACTCTCAGTAGCATCAATCAAGACTACTTCATAATTCATATCACTCTTCATTAGAGCTTTACGACCTGGAAGAGCAAAGTTTGGGTGTTTAACTAGGACCTCTTCTACCCATTTAACAGCTTTATATGCTGAACTTTTACTAATCCCATAGTTCTGACCTATATGGAAATAAGTACGGTATTCTCTAAGGTATTCTAAGACCATCAGCTTGCCTCAAAATATCCACCATCTTTGAGAATGTTCCCTTCCTTACTCCTGTTAATCGACGAAATTTTTCATCCTCTAACTCTTTAATATGTTCGAATTTCATTATTACTTCAAATCAGATATTTATAACACCATTCTACACCATTGCCTAGTTTCGAAAGAAGTCTATTTTTTGTTTTTTATAGTGTACTAGTGTTTTGTTTTATTTGCTCTCTTCGTTTTTCTTATTTATTTGATGAATTTATAATTGACAAAGATAAAATATCTTATATCAATAGTTTTATAAATTATAAACAAAAGAACATTAAATACGAAGATATTAAAGAAATCACTTTAAAGCAAAATTTTATTCAAAGGTGGTTTGAACTTGGAATAATTTCAATGACTACTAATGCCAGTATAGAAGGTGCAGGGATTGATTTTTTCAACTTAAAATCCCCATGAAGTTTACGAGTTGATTCAAGCAAGAATAGCTGAGCATAAGAAATCATAATTAAAATAACCATATGCAATGATAGGAAAAACAAATGAACCAAATAATAACGAATGACCATAATTCTTTGATAGAGGATATAAAACTTCTGATAACTCAAGCCAAAAACCGAATAGCAAGAGTAGCAAACTCTGAGATGACTATGGTATATTGGCACGTAGGTAAGAGAATTAAGGAAGAAATCTTAAAAGATCAAAGAGCAGAGTATGGAAAGCAAGTTGTCCAATTTTTAGCACAACATTTATCTCTAGAGTATGGTAAAAGTTTTTCTCGTATATCACTTGTAAGAATGATCCAATTTTATGATCATTTTTCGAATATAGAGATTAGTTCGACACTGTCGAACCAATTAAGCTGGAGTCATATAATAGAGTTATTGCCATTGAAAGAACAAAACCAAAGAGAATTTTACGCATATATGTGTATACAAGGTAATTGGAGTGTACGGCAACTTCGCACTAGCATCCATAGAATGATTTATGAAAGAAGCGAGTTATCCAAGAAATCTGAAAAACATAGTGGACAAATCTTGTCATTATTAAAATCAAATAATGAATTAGTTCCAGAGTTAGTGTTAAAAGACCCATACATATTAGAATTTTTAAATTTGCCGGATGCACCTTATGAAAGTGATCTAGAAAGTGCTATTTTGCAGCAAATTGAACAATTTATTTTAGAGCTTGGTACAGGAGTCTCATTTGTTGCACGTCAAAGGCGAATGACCATAGATAATGAGCATTTTTACTTAGATTTACTTATGTATAACCGGAAACTCAAAAGGTTAGTAGCGATTGAACTCAAAACTGGCAAATTTAAGGCAGAATATAAAGGACAAATGGAGCTTTATATAAATTGGCTTAAGAAGTATGAGACCTTTGAAGGAGAAAACCCGCCAATTGGCATTATTCTCTGCACTGAAAAATCACATGCTCAAATTGAGCTTTTGGATGTATCAGCAAGTGGCATACATGTAGCAGAATATTGGACTGAATTGCCACCTATTAAGGTCTTTGAGAAAAAAATTCAGGAAATAGTCCTACAAGCAAAAAATCGATATGACCAAAAAGCAATAGAAATAAAAAAGCATTAGTAAATTATGAATGTTATTAATCAAGAGGAAGCGGATATCAACTTTATGCCCATAAACTCCGTATGTTTGAACCTAACTATTCTACTTAGTTGGTTATCAGCTGTTATATTCTTGGCTGCTACTTCTGCTGGTAATTTATTCGTGCTACCAGTACTCTGCTCCTCACGTACATCATCGTCCGCTGCGGGTTGAGATTCCGTGGCTTCTTTAAATTCTTCAGCATAAGCGAGTTTGTCAAAGATATCTAATATATAATCACTCAATACCCAAAATCTTATGAGTTTGTAAGGAAAGGCGATGACCATACTTAATGGTCAAATCAATAGCTAACCGTTCATTTTCTTTATTTAGCAACAGATTATTTTGATCCATAGGCTGAATAAATACTGGTATATTATACTTGCTTTGTCCTACTTCTGGTATGTTAGAGTATTTGGGTATATTTTTAGCCACCAAAAATTTTAGGGCATTAATATGAGATAGCAAGTCATCTCTCAATAGTGCATAACCATTTTTCCCAGCTTTTGGTGAGCAAACTATATGGACTTTATCTGGAAGATCACGATATAATGTGCCATTAGTTTCAATTTGCACTATATAATCCAAATCTAATAATTTGTAGCACAATAATTCTATAGGTTGACGAAAAGGCTCACCACCAGTTATAACCACTAATTTGATATTAGATATCTTGCATAATTCTACTTTTGCTGGTAATTTGTGCGTGCTACCGGTACTCTGCCCCTCACGTAGATCTAAATACGCTGGGGATTGGGATTGAGATTCCATGACTCCTGCAAATTCCCTAGCAGAAGCGAATTCTGCAAGAGGTCTATTAATTGCCAGTTTTTCAACTTCTTCGATAATATTGTTAATAGTTAATATATTAAAATCTTCAAAGTCGGTATCGCAGAAATTACAAGCAAGATTGCATCCGCCAAGCCTAATAAAAATAGCAGGCATACCTACAAAAGGCCCTTCTCCCTGAATAGTCTTAAAAATACTTTTGATTTCTAGATTAGTTCCATCATTAAATATTGCTGGTCTTTTAGGATTTTGTCCAAACATAATATACTCAGGTAGAACTTCAAGAATTAAGGTCGTTGTGTCTAAAGATTTCAGCTGCCTAGTTACTCATGTACGCCTAGCTGCTCGACTTTGCTACTGCATAGCTCTTCTTGAAATTGACCTATTCGTCTATCAACTCTTGAAATCATAGCAGTATAAAAGCCAATTATTAGATTCATTGAGGAAGCAATATACTGACAAACTCAGTTTTTGATAAGTCAACTACAGGCTTTACAAGAACCTTTTCTGCATTTGCTTTTTTTACGTAACCTACCGTTATGCCGTAAGGGTAAATATTACCATAACCAGATGTTATAACTTTTTCGCCTTTTTGGACAAGATGAGTTTTTGGTAAATAGAGTATTTTGCTACCATTACCATAACCACTCATGATACCTTTCTCTTTTGAAGATACGGTAGTGATCGGGATTCGAGAGTTTACGTCATTAACTAAAATTATTTTAGAGTAATTGTTGCTTACTTGTATTACTCGCCCAACTAATCCTTCACTGTTGGTAACTATCTGATCAACTTCCACACCATGTCTTACTCCAGCTGACACTAAAGCAGTTCTACTGAAGGGGTTTAATGAAACACTTAGTAATTTAGCACTGACATAGTTATATTGTTCTTCTTCTACAACTGATAGTAGTTTTTTTAGTTCTTTATTCTCAGATTGGATCAAATATATATTACTCTGTAACTTTCTTAGTCTTGCCACTTCTAATTGTAGTTCGATATTTTCTCTTGCTAAGTCTCGTAAATAAATAAAATTTTGGGTTATTAAATTAATTTGCTTAAATATGTTTTCATGAATTAGCAATCCACCAAAAATAACATGTCCAACGACTTCAAGAGAAATGGAAGAAAATCTTTTTGGAGCAGCAAGAAATAAGTAAAGTGAGGCGATAACAAAAAATAAAACGAAAACACGTCTCAAAGTAACAAGTATAAATCTAGCAAACTCTACCATTTTACTAGAACGCTTTATTCTGTTTGCAAGTAATGCCATTGGTTAATCTTGTTTAAATAACACATGCTTAAATTTTTGAAAATCTTCTAGTACTTTTCCCGTACCAAGAGCTACGCATGATAGTGCTTGATCAGCAATAATTACCGGCAGTTTAGTTGCTTCTTTTAGGACATGATCTAAGTTTCGGAGTAATGCCCCACCACCAGTCATAACAATTCCTGTATCTACAATATCGGATGAAAGCTCTGGAGGAGTGCATTCCAACGCCACTTTTACTGCTTCTACAATTTGACTAATTGGTTCAATTAGACTGTCAGCAATTTGTCTTTCGTTTAGTAGCATTTCTTTAGGGATACCATGGATTAAATCTCGTCCTTTAATTTCCATTACTCTTGGTTCTAAACTATCATCTACGTAAGCAGCTCCAATCTGCTTTTTGATTTTTTCTGCTGTAGCTTCGCCGATTAGTAAATTATAATGCCTTCTAATATAAGAAATAATAGACTCATCCATTTTATCGCCACCTACCCGTACTGATCTAGCATACACAATACCACCTAATGATAGGACGGCTACTTCTGTTGTCCCTCCACCTACATCAACAATCATTGAACCAGTTGCTTCTGTTACTGGTAAGCCGGCACCAATTGCTGCTGCCATAGGTTCTTCTATAAGGTATACATCTCTACCTCCTGCACTCTCTGCTGCTTCTTGAATAGCCCTACGCTCAACTGGTGTAGAACCTGAGGGTACACAAATTATAATCATTGGACCAGTAAATGATCTACGATTATGTACTGTTCTGATGAAATATTTTATCATTTCTTCAGCTCCCTTAAAGTCGGCTATAACACCATCTTTTAGTGGTCTTTTTGCTTCAATGTCTGTTGGGGTACGTCCTAACATATTTTTTGCTTCCTGACCAAATGCGTATGGCTTAAATGCTCCGTCCACTTTAATCAATGCAACTACAGAAGGTTCGTTAAGTACGATTCCTTTGCCTTTGACATACACTAAAGTATTAGCCGTACCAAGATCTATGGCCATATCACATACAAATTTCCTGAAAAAGTTTGTTAGCATTTTTATTTCTCCAAAATCAAATCATTTTAACGCATCAGGTTTCTTGAGAATGCATAATAACAAAATTACTGAAAAATAATATACATATATTTGGCAATAAAATAGCTAAGAAAGGGGGGGTTGCATTATACGCGAGTATTTTAAACAAAATCTCTAATAGGAAATAAATAATAAAACCTAGAAATAAGCCAATTACTAAGATTTTTTCTTGAGAATTATCACGTTGCTTGAGACTAAAAAAGCAGGCTGCTAAAATCACTGTGGTAGCCATAATTATAGGCTTAAATAATTGTTTATAGAAATAAATTTGATAGTTAGTTATTGGCAAACCAAATTCTACTAAATGTTTAATTGTATCTGGTAAATCCCAAATAGCAATCATCTCAGGATTTATAAAACTATTTAGTAAGTTACTTATTGATAAATTTGTTGGAACGGTAAAATGCTCATATTGTTTGACATTATAGTTATCCGAGATTTTTACAGAAGTTAGTTTTAAATTATTATCAACTAAAATAGCATATTCCCCATCAATTCTTTTTAAGAAATTATTTTTGTCATCTAAAAATAATATAATAATCTTATTTAACTTATTGTTCACTACATCAATAGACCCAGCCTGAATAATTCTTTTATTGCCTTGATAATTCTCAAAAAATAGTAAACCAGATTTTGATATTATCAAATTATTAGATGTCTTTTTACTCAATTTTGCTTCTAAAGATTCATATTTTTGTAAACCAAATGTACCAATAGGGTTGCATATAGTTATTAGTATTATACCAAAAATCACCGTTGCAAAAACTGGAACAGCAATAACCCTCCAAATATGGATACCATTGCATAAAATAGTTATTAGTTCGTTATGTTTAGTTAGTCTTTTTAGAAAAAATAACATCGCAATGAAGCTAAGAAGAGAAGCTACTTCATTAACTAAATAAGGTATTTTATATAATACAAGTTTCCAAAAAAAATGTGTTGGGATATATACAGCTTTAAATTTTTGCAAAAGGTCAAAGATATTTGAAAGAATTAAAACCCCGATAAGCAGAAGCAATATACCGATGAAATAGCTACAATATAGCCTGAGTAGGTAAATTGAAAGAGTTTTAAAATTAATCATTTTAAAATAAAAATTGGTGACCGTAGTGGATGATTTTACAACCAAAAGCGAAATAAAAACTATTATAAAACACTATTACTAATATAATAACTATATCAGTAATAATACTCGATAATCAAGTTTTTTTCTAAGTCATTGTCAATAACATGTTATTGACATTTGCTTCTAATTAATCTAGAGATATAATAAAATATAGTCTAATATTTATGGCTCGATATTATTATTAACTTGTTATGAATCATCTAAACCAAATATTAAAATCTGCACAAAGCAGAATAGAATTAACTCAAGCTCTATCAGAGTTGCAACAAATTAGGGTGGAGTTTCTTGGGAAACAAAGCTTACTTAACCAAGAAATGAGAAAGCTTGGTAGTCTTGAGCAAAATGATCGTAAAAAGTTAGGCGAGGCAGTTAATCTGCTTAAAGAACAGATTAGTAATTTGCTAGAAGCAAAACAAGCAGCCTTGGAGGAAATTGAATTAAATAAACGATTTGCTGAAGAAAAGACAGATTTAACAATTCCAGCTCGGCAGTATAAGAAGGGGAGCATACACCCCATTACCCAAGCTACTGAAGAATTAATTCAAGTATTTACAAAATTTGGGCTAACCATTAAGGATGGTCCAACTATTGAGAACGATTGGTATAATTTCACTGCCCTAAATTTTTATGAAGATCACCCAGCAAGGCAGATGCACGATACTTTCTATCTAAAGGCAAAAGAGGCAGAACACCCCCTATTGTTACGTACTCATACTTCACCGATACAAATCAGAACCATGCAAAATGATAAACCGCCTTTTAGGTTTATCGCTCCTGGTAGAACTTATAGGTCGGATTCCGATATGACGCATACACCGATGTTCCATCAGATTGAAGGTCTAGTACTCGATGAAAATATTAATATGGGGCATTTAAAATACCTTATCACGGAATTTATTAAAGATTTTTTTGAACAAACAAATATTGAAGTGCGTTTTAGACCAAGTTTTTTTCCGTTTACCGAGCCATCGGCAGAAGTGGATATTAAGATGCAGGGTAGCAATAAATGGCTTGAGGTGCTTGGTTGTGGTATGGTTCATCCAAACGTTCTTAAAAATGTTAATATAGATAGTGATCATTATCAAGGGTTTGCCTTTGGTCTAGGTGTTGAGCGTTTTGCTATGTTAAAATATGGTATCAAGGATCTCAGGCAATTTTTTGAAGGAGATATAAGATGGTTAAAACACTATAACTTCTCTGCTTTTGACTTGCCAACTCTAGCTGGAGGATTAACAAGATGAAATTTACTTTATCTTGGTTAAAAAAATTCTTAGATACTGAGAGTACTGTTGCAGATATTGCTGACTGTTTGACCATGCTTGGTCTAGAAGTGGAAGAAATAGTAGATAGAAGGACGGAGCTAAAAGATTTTGAAGTAGCTCACATATTATCTACTAAACCCCATCCATCGGCGGATAAACTTAAGATATGTCAAGTCCAAACTAACGAGGAAATTTTACAAATAGTTTGTGGAGCAAGTAATGCTAGGGAGAATATTAAAGTAGTATTGGCAAAAATTGGTTGTGAAATTCCAAATGGTAAATTTAAAATTAAAGAATCAGTAATTCGCGGAGAAAAAAGTTGCGGAATGTTATGTTCTGAAGAAGAACTATTAGTGGGTACTAATTCTGATGGTATAATAGAACTGATGCCCGATGCTAAGATAGGAGAGTCACTTATACAATATTATGGGTATGATGACCCAGTTTTTGATATTAACGTTACCCCAAATCGTGGTGATGCTCTTGGCGTCTATGGTATAGCTAGAGACCTAGCTAGCAAGGGTATTGGTACGCTTAAAGAATTAGAAGTGCCATCAATTGCTGGAGAATTTGAATCTACATTAACCTTGCAGGTAGAAAATAAAGAAGCATGCCCATTATTCTGCTTTCGGGAAATAAGAAATTTACAAAACAAGACAAGCCCTGATTGGTTAAAGCAATTATTGCAAAATATTGGGCTAAAACCGGTTTCAGCCCTAGTGGACGTCACTAACTATATATCGTATAGTTTCGGGCAACCAATGCATGCTTACGATAGAAGTAAATTATCAGATAAGCTGCAAATTACACTACTTAAAGAGAAAACTAAATTTCTAGCTTTAAATGGCAAAGAATATGATTTAGATGAAGAATCTTTGGTAATTCAAGATGATAGGCAAGTACTTACTCTTGCTGGTATTATAGGAGGTGATAGTAGTAAAAGTGAGCTTGGGACGCAAAATATTTTGCTAGAAGCGGCGTGTTTTTCTGCTAAATATATTACTAAAACGGGGAGATCTCTACAGATTGATACTGATTCTAGATATCGTTTTGAACGTAATATTGATCAGGCATTTACCTTAAAAGCCTTAAATATTGCAAGTAAAATGATTTTAGCTATTTGTGGAGGTGAAATTTCTGATATAGTGTATAATGAAGGGTTTGCTTTTGTACAAAAATCCTTGGACTTCCCTATAAATTGCCTAGCTAAAATAACCGGTCTAAACTTAAGCAAAACAGAGATTTGTAACATTCTAAAAAATCTTGGCTTTATTATAGTAGATATAGGCGATACTCTCAAACTTACCATACCATCTTGGCGACATGACATCACAATTAAAGAAGATATTGTTGAAGAAATTGTTCGTATTTACGGCTATGACAAATTAGAGCCGATTAAATTACCAGAAATGCAACTAACAAGGATTATACCTAAAGAGCAACGAAGAATTTCTGATATTAAAAGAATTTTAGCCAGTTATGGGTATGATGAGGTAGTAACAAATTCATTCATGGATAGTGAAATAGCAAAATTATTTGCTCCAATAAAAGAGGAGTTATTTTTGCTAAATCCTATTAATGTTGATAATAATTATATGCGACCTAGCATCATGCCTAAATTACTTAAATTAGTTCAAAAGAATTTAACAAGATCCATTAAAGAAATTGCTTTGATGGAATTGGGACCAATCTTTAACTCTTGTACATCAGATGGAGAATTAATTTTTGCTTCTGCAGTAAGATGCGGACTATATAATGAAAAAGATTGTCATTCTGCAGCTCGCTTAGTAGATGTTTTTGATATTAAATCTGACTTAGAAAATGTTTTAGATTATGTAGGTCTACCGATTGATAAGTGTCAATTTGCTCCTATTGATTTACCTTATTACCATCCGACGAAATCAAGCCTTATAAAACTTGGTAAAAATGTTATAGCCTATTTTGGACAAATTCATCCCTCTATATTAAAACATTTTGATATTGACTGTCAGATATTTGCCTTTGAAATAGATATTGCCAATATACCATTTGCTAAAGCAAAATTTGCTAAAAGAGACGAGTTTATTGTTTCTGACTTCCAGCCAACCTTTAGAGACTATGCTTTTGTAGTTGATCTAGAGCAGCCGGTTAGCAAGATAATTGCTTATATCAAGAATTCTAATAAAAAAATGATAAAGTCTGTTGATCTATTTGATATTTATTCGGGAGATAAACTACCTTCCGGTAAAAAATCAGTGGCAATTAAGGTGCAATTTCAAGCAGATGATCGGACGTTAAATGAAGCAGACTTAAATTTATTAAATCAAGAAGTTGTTACAACTGCTTATGAGAAATTTCAAGGTAAATTAAGAGAATAAACTCCTACTTTCAGACTAAATATATATCCAAAAAATGCTAAAGTAACCTAAGTATCGATATGAGATATGGATTTAACATTCTCGATGTTCCACGAAGGCACAACTGTTGGAAGTTAAAAAATCGTCTAAACGCCGTTAGGCACTGTGGCAATCTTCATGATAGTCAAGACCTCCTTCATAAGATTGCCACGTCGCCGCTTGCAGCGACTCCTCGCAATGACGGTTTAAGCCTTACAACAGCACTTCGCTAATAGACGATTTTTTAACTTCCAACAGTTGTGATACTCACTCCACCGCTCCTGCTACCCAATCCTCCTGAATTACGCGAATTCGGGATAAGAATTAGTTAATTCTTATCCCGAATTGGGGTAAATTGACTATATCTTAGTTTTTTGCTTCTGCACTAAAATTTCTACTTTGTTTCTTTGTCATTCGTTTATCCTAAGTATAATTTTTTATTCTATCTTATTACGAAACAAAACTACATGCTTTTTTGTCTAAATTTTTTAGCCCATTATATAAGGAGAGAAAGCAAATTCTGACGATAAGCTTATCAGGAAGAATCAATTCGTAAGCACTCTTATTAAACAAAAAGGGCTTTCTTTTTTAAAAGAAAACCCTTTTGTTTGAAGTAATAGATAAGTAAACTTAAAAGATTAGTTTAGAAGTTTACACGAACTTTTAAAGTACCTTGGTGACCAACATATTTACTAGCTAAATATGCATCGTAACCAGCTCCATACTCCATATTACCAGCTTTAGCAGTAACGCCTAAACCAAGGTTAAATAATGTTTTTGCCTCTTTGTCAGATCTAGTAGCAAACGAACTAGTCATACCATCTAATTTAGCACTAACTTTCCCTGAATCACCAAATAACTTTTGAGAAACAAAAGCATGGGCTTCAGGCATCACTGTAATACCACTAGTATCTACAGAAACTGCAAATCTAGTACCAAGCACAGCTTCAACTTTATTGTTAGTCTTCTTAGCAACGACCTTATTTACGTTGTCTGTACCAGTTTCTTTATAACCTTCATCGCTAGAACCTGTATAACGAATTCCAGCCATCGGTATTAATGACATTGAGTCAGACATTTTAGCATTGTAACCAAATAATACTTGACCACCGTAAGACAGAGAATCATAACTAGCTTTAGCAATTTGCTGACCACTAGCATTACGAGAAGTAGGAACTTTTCTAGGATCGCTATTCTTAATTTTATTTGAACCAAGAGAAACCAAACCTTGTACAAAGAAATTTTTATCAAGTTGTTGTGATCCATAAATAGAGAGCATCACAGTATTAATGTTTGTTTTCTCTCCAATTTTATAATCTTTGTATTTCATATCAGTTCTAACAATACTAACAGCAGCACCGATCATTAGATTTTCGTTTGCTAAAGCATCGAAACCAAGGATTCCACCAGCAGATTTCGTTTTATAGCCAACAACACTACCTTCACCCTTCTGAACAGCTTGATTATAGTATGGCATAGCCCATGCACCCATTGATTCACCAGCTACATCATCAGAACCACTACCTACAGGTTTTTGTTGTTCATCAACTTGAGCAAGTCTTGCTCCCACTAAACCAGCAATCCCAGCATTATTATGTTCGACAGCATCAGTCACTAGTGAATTCTCAGCATTTACAATTCTTTTTACTGCATCACCACGTACTTTTGGGTCTTGTGATAACGTACCAACATCAGTCATAGCAGCAAATGCCTCACGACCAAGCAAAGCAGCATTTTCCTGATCTTTATCATCACCACCAGCAAGTTTCACATCAGCTGGAGCTATAGTTGCAGCATCATTTGAACGCAACAAGTAAACATCTTTATCATCTTTAGTAGAAACAGTCCACTTTACATATGCTTGATTTGTTGATTTTGCTACTGTTAGAGGACCAAATCGTGCATCATTACCTAGAATTAGATATTTACCATTGCTAATCAACTTGTACTCTTGATCCGCCCCTAATTGAGCTTCATCCTTCACGACTATAAGATTAACTGGTACACTAGCAGCCACCTCTATAGGAGTATTAACTTCTATAGAACCAAGTTTTCCATCTGCAGTTAAGGTAGTTTTAATAGAAGTTTTAGGACCCCATGTAGAATTTACGTCATTTTGGTTATCTTGGAAGATTAACTTACCAGAGTTCAAATTAATACTGCCATTAACATGTGAAGTACCACTAATTATGTTGTTATCAGCAATTACGATCCTTTCAGTACCGAAGTTAACTACTCCTGCATACATAGCAGCATTCTTCAAGCTTACTTTTTTATTGCCATTAAATGTTATATCCTTAAAACGAGCATTCTCTGTACCAAGCTTAGTACCAATAGCAGCATTATCTGTGAAGTTAATCTTATTATCTGCTCCCCTACTGGTTACAGCAGCTGTCAAAATAACACCATCTTTAAACTCAGCTACAGAACTACCTTTATCACTACCAACTTGTAGTCCACCAGCTACTGTTCCACCAGCTGTGTACTTCATATTGTCATTAATAATAGCATTACTGACATAAGTATCACCAAAGTTTTCGGTATTTACTTCAAAAGTTGCAGCTTTTAAGTTGAGTCCGCTAGAACCTAAACCATAAACCTTATCAGAACCAGCCTTAAAGTTAACAGCACCTTGATTATCAGTTGTAGTTGTTACACCAGCAAAGAAGTCTGTAATAGTAACATTTAAGGTATTATCTCCAGCAAATTGTAGATTAACCAAATGATCCTTATCACCAATACGGTTAGGTTTACTAATAGTGTGATCAATAGCTGATAATATAACTGTAGGTCTAGCACCTTTAGAACTCGCACTATCAAGAGTACTATCAACATTTATATCTTTAAGTTCCATCTTTGGAGCTAAAGTTAAGCTTGCAGCAGTTGCAAACTTAATATTGCTAAATTTTAGACCGTTATCACCTACTAATTCAACATTACCACCATGCAATTCTAAGGTAGATATACCGTTAATAGCACCAGCATTAGCAGCTGCTGTAGTAGTGAATTTTACACCAGTACCAACACCAGCATCATTAACAAATTTCAGTGTTCCACCACCAGGAACATTACCAACAACTGCTTTAGCAGTATAATTACCATCTACAACTAATGTAGATCTGTCATCTGCTAATTCTATATTTTCGCTGAAAAAGCCTTGACCCGATGTAATTGCCTTAACACCAGCATTTACTTTGAGACCTTTAAATTTCCTGGTTGATGTTCCTATGTCGCCTTTTAGAGCAGCATCCCCAGCAAAAACTAGATTACTTCCATTAGCTCCACCGAAAGCAGTTATACTCTTAGCAGTAATATCATTACCTTTATGAAGAGTAAGAGTCTTATTGTCTTCTGTAAACTTGATTTCCTTTACTCCCCCATCCTTAGAGGTTGTTGTATTATATAAGTCAACATTCTCACTAATTGCAAATGTAGCTTCCTCTGCATTTGTTAAAGCTCCAAAGGCATATTTAGCAGCATCAACATCCATCTTAACTGTTGAAGCTCCACCACCAAAATCAATTCCAGCAATATTAACCCATTTATTGGCAGCTGCAGCTATGTCAAAGTTAGGTTTTTGTCCGTTCAGTAATAATTTCTTTAAAGCCTTAGGATCATTACCAGCAGGATCCGTACCAATAATGCCAGTAATATTTAAAGTACTATCCTTTTTCATTTCAGTTGCATCAATAATACCGCCACTATTAGCACTCATTGTAGATGTAATGGTTACATCACCTGCTTTATTAGTTAATTTCAATGTTCCACTATCAGCATCATCAAAGATACTAGCAGCATTAATCGTAGCACCAGCAACTTTTACTGTGCTATCCTTAGGGATGATAATATTACCAACTGCTCCACCAATACCAATGTTACCAATAATTTCAGCATCACCCTCAAACGTTAAATTTGAAGCAAAAGCAACAGTTTCATTAATATTACCGGTCAGTTTATAATCCTTAGCAAATGTAAAATGTGCACCAGCAAACGTTGCTTTTAATTCATCGACATTATGCTGTCCTGACAATTTCAGAATACCAGCTTTACTGTTTTCAATTGCAAGCAAGTTGTTTACTGTACCTTTTAATGCACCCCCACCTGCAAAAACTATCGTTCCAGTTCTACCAGCACCGTTTAAGTCAGCATGAAAGTTTCCTTCAAGTGTTTTACCAGCTACCACAGTAATTGTACTATCTATATTATGGAAATCTGTTGTACCAAGATTACTATTGTCGTTTAGAATTACAGTCGACGCTGCTGTTATCATGTTTGTCTTACCCTGATCTCCTACATCAACCTCATTGCCGAAAGTAATATCCCCACCGCGTAATTCAAGCTCTTTAGTATATACTTTTCCTGCAATTGTTGCACGAGCACCACCAGCAGCAGTAACTATGAATTTTTTAGCTCTATTCTCCTTATTTATACCAACTACGGCATTACCTAAAGTTGCATGACTAAGAGTTCCAGCGTTCACAGCAGTATTGAAGTGAATTATACCATCTCCATCTTTATTATTACCACCAAGAGATCCATTCCTAACTCTAAAGCTATGAGCAGCAGCATTAGAAGTAAGCAACAATGTACCATCACCATTAGCACCAAAGTTGATTCTACTACCTGCTCTCTGTTGTAAGTCCAACGTATTAGCAATACCACCACCAGCAACAGGAGTTACAGTAGAGTTGAATTCAACAGCGCTACCATCAAAAATGTTAATTGTCTGGACCGTGGCAACTTCTGATTGTTCAAATGTTGTCTTAGAGTTAGCATTGTCAATATTCAATGTTGCATTTACACCGTTAAGAACTTTAAAATTCGCAAATACGATGTCAGCAGGAGCAGTAGGACTAATATTCAAGGTATGACCACCTACAGCTGTGAAGTCAATCGTACCTAAAGCGGCATAATTGTTAGCAGCTGTAGTAAAACCATGTTGAGCCTCAGCAGCAGCTGCACCGTTTAAGGTAAGAGTACTACCAGGAGCAACAAAAGTAAAATTTACTACATTAGCACCAGCACCAGCATGACCAAGAATATCAACGACAGAACCAACAGTAAGATTTGCATTAAGATTTACAACAGCATTATTCTTGCCACCAGCACTAATTGCCGTAAGTATCCGAGGAGCATCAATATTAATTACATCAGCATTACGACCAAATATAGCTGCCTGATTATCAGTTGGACCTGCTGCGTCAGCACCAGCACCAATAACAGCACCAGCAGCATCAACAGTTGACCACAAATTGCGACCTCCAGCACCTACTTCACTAACGGGAGCTGGGGTACCAGTAGTAATCCTACCCATTGGGACAGCACCAGCAAATGCCGTATTACTTCCACCGACTATAACTGAAGCAATAGAAGCAGTCGCTAGCAAGTTTCTCAAAAAACTGCTTTTTTTACTTTTATTATTCATAATTTTTTCCTATTTAAGTTAATTCATTTTCTAAATACAGTTTCTTAGAGCAATTAGTTTCAAAAGTTATTTCTGCTCGATGTCATTCCCGTGCAGGTAGAAAAATCTAAAAAAACAGCCTAGCAGACTATATTAAACTTTTCTAGACCCATACTTTCGCAAGGATAACCATCGAATGCACAGGGATGACCCTACGCAATCATAATACCTTAAAAACCTTTTTAGAAATATCTAAACACGTAGCTACTATATATGTAAAAATAATTAATTACAAGCTACTTGACTATTTTTTTGATAAATTTCTATCAACTGTGTTATATTTGAAACAGCTATAGAAATTTGTTATACATGATAGTTTGACTTACTTGACTCCCAAACTTTCTTCCAAGCACCAAACAAACCTCTGTGCATTTGTGATAACATAAACAAACTGTTGTGGTGATCTATCAATCTTAAGGCATAGGCTAAAATAAATCCTTCTTTAAACCAGTTTGTTATAAGGAAAAATGCACTCTTGAAACGGCTGACGCGAGTGCATTTTAACTTGTTACATCGAATTCAGGTTACTTACAGAACCAAAAACGATGTCACCCCTACCTACGCAGGGTGACACCGGGCTATTAAACCTATGTCTCACATCGAATTCAGGTTAAATTACCCTAGTTTTAATCCATGTCATCGTTAACTGTTACACCTGTTAAAGATGATGTCTCTTCATTATTGTCTAAATGATTGTCTGATTCTGCTAAGTCAGCTAATGCTAATACGTTATGACCCAAACGGCTTGCTCCATCAAAAAACTTCTTGACAACACATATAGCAACACCTCCACCAATACTTACAGCAGTTAAAACAAAAGATATCAGAGCTAAGATTTCTTTTGTTGACATTGTGCTACTAGCAGGATCATTAGGATTTGATTCCTTAGGAGTATGCTTTTCTGTAATAGAATCAACAACTACATCAGCAGCGATTGGTTCTGGTTTCTCAGTAAGATTTTTCTTAGGAGTAGTAGGATTTCCAGCAGAGGAAGCAGTAGACTTTGTCGTAGTAGTACTAGACTTCTCTGTAGTAGTAGGCTCTGTCGTACTAGTACTAGACTTCTCTGTAGTAGTAGACTCTGTCGTACTAGTACTAGACTTCTCTGTAGTAGTAGGCTCTGTCGTAATAGTACTAGACTTCTCTGTAGTAGTAGGCTCTGTCGTACTAGTACTAGACTTCTCTGTAGTAGTAGGCTCTGTCGTACTAGTACTAGACTTCTCTGTAGTAGTAGGCTCTGTCGTACTAGTACTAGACTTCTCTGTAGTAGCAGGCTCTGTCGTACTAGTACTAGACTTCTCTGTAGTAGTAGACTCTGTCGTACTAGTACTAGACTTCTTCGTAGTAGGAACAGTAGTCTCTTCCTTAGCAGTAGTTGAATCTTCAGTAGGGGAAGAAGTAGTAACCTTCATTGTAGTAGTACTAGATACATCCGTAGTAAGAACAGTAGACTCTTGCTTAGGAAGAGTCTCATCAGTAATATCACGCTTCTCTCGCTTTTTCTCAGTAGTACTAGCCTTTTCCTCAGTAGTACTAGACTCTACTGTAGAGGTGGACTCTTTATTAACATGTTTATTTTGTTTTAGTACCTTTGAGACTTCTTTTAATGTATTAGGTTCTATACCTGTGTCTTTTAGACCTAATGCAATAATCTTAGTATTTTCTTTAAGTTCTGGTATAATCTTATTTACCTTTTCATCACTCATATTGTTATTTGATAGATCTAGTGCTTTAACATTAGTCTCTCCAAGTAATTTTATAATATCTTTTGCTCCTTTTCCTGTATTGCCTATTCTATTATCTGATAGATCTAGTACTTCAACATTAGTCTCTTTAAGTGATTTTACAAGACCTTTTGCTACTTTATTGCCTATTCCATTATGTGGTAGATTTAATATAGTAACTTTAGTACCTGTAAGCATTGTTCCAAAGTCTATTGCTCCTATATTTCTTATACTACCATGTAGTATACTTAATTCTTTAACATTACTATCTTTAAGAATTTCTCCAATCTCTTGTACTTCCTGAGGATCAATCTTAAGAGCCCATAGACATAATTTAGTAATATTAATATTATTTGTGAGTTGTTTTTTGAGTATCTTTATGTCTAGATTATGGCTGAAAGTTAACTCTTTACCATCACCACCTAGTATAATATTACCATCAGCATCATGCCGTATAAGACCATCTTTTTTCCTAATAAGAGATGGGTCATCACTATGTTTTGTCAGCTTTTTTGATTGGTTATGGTTTTGGCTAGTTGAAGGAGTAGTACCAAAAAGAACAGGCGTATTCACCTTAGTGGGACTTGTTACTCTACTCAATGAGCTATTTGAATTATCGATAGCTTTATTGGGTGGAGCAGTAATATTAGGAAAAGCGGCAGAAAAGAGGGTAAGAAAAGGTAATAAAGCTTGTGTAATAGGAGTATGTGCTGCACCTCCGTCAAGAGGGTCTATATTATTCTGCTTTGGAAGATTAAGTGCATAATCCAGTATGGCAGGAATATCAGGTAAGGCATCTATTTTTGGTGTAGTCTCTTGTATATTATTCCCATTATTCAGCTTGTTACTCAATAAGTATGATTCAATATCTTGTTTTTCTAGAAACTTCCCTTGACTCTTCCGATGCTGATTAACCCGATCTCCATTACTATACTTATTAATACGTCCCATATTTTTTCTCTCCAGTTATATTACAGATTATTAAAAATTTATTTACTATAGGATACTATTAGAATAATATCTGTTAACTAATGTCAAGCAAATAATAACAATATCTTTAATATTTAGGAACTTTTTTGTAAACTAACTTAGTCTAGATAGCATTCATGTAATCTGAGTTCGATGTAAGACATCGGTTTAATAGCCCCGATGTCACCTCTAACAGAGATAATACTGATAATTTGTTACATCGAACTTAGGTTAAATTACCTTATATTCGACAACAAATTTTTGCTCTTGAATAAACTCATGATTAGCTATATCTTGAATATACCTACCAATAATATAACTATTTTTATTATAGTTATTCAATAGCCTAGTCATGATTCTCTACTTTTTTTGATAATACTTCATCAAGTTCTTGCATAAGATCTTCAGGGAGTTGTTTTACTTTATTGGGAGATTCTTGAGATTGTGATTTTTCTAACACATTTGTAGTATCAATAATCTTTGATTTTTTAGGTAATTTAATGAATTCCAAACTATCTTGTGGTAGAGTTCTTATAAGATTTTTACTTAAATTATCTAGATACGATGTAGTCACAGATTCCTTAAGCCATTTTGGATATTTATCAATAGTGGTATTTTGCATAACGTCTTTTAGGGTTTCTGCTTGTAAGTAACTGTCAGAAAAGAAAATTGTTAGGACTAGGAAGATACATAAACAAATAATCATACCTCTAAACATGCCTGCGGCTAAGCCTAGAGATCTGTCAATGACCCCACCACTTATAACAGAGATCATCAAAAGAAATTTACGGGTTACAAAGGAGCATATGATTAGAGAGATAATATAGGAAATAATCCCAGAGGTAACTACCAATGCAATGTGGTTATTAAAATATCGAGTAATAATGGAAATAGTATATGGAGATAAGTAATAGGCAAAAAGAATTGAGACTATAAAGCCAAGTAAGCTAATAGTAAGCTTTATTATTCCTCCATATGCCCCGAACATCGATGAAGTAGTAATAATTGCCAATATTATTATATCAAACCAAGTAAACATTAGACTTTCTAAAAAATTACTTTAAATTTAGAACAGGAGTTGAGTATATTTACTATCATGTTTCTAATTTTTATTAGACCTCTCAAATAAAGTTTCAAAAGAGGTCTATTGAATAGCAGTAATTTAACATTATATGTATCTAAAAGCTAGTATGTTAATAAATTTTAAAATACAATAAACATTATGAGTGTAAACGATAAGATTTTTGATAATTTATCTGGTAAGGTTCTGATCGCTACTCCTTACATGCTTGATGGTATATTTAATAAATCACTTATTTATATGCTGTCTCATACAGCAGAAGGAGCAATGGGTTTAATTTTCAATAATTTGGTGAATCATATAGAGGTAAAATCGTTTTTTAAAATATCTGATGATCAAGTAGATAGTAATATTATGATGCCTATATATCTAGGAGGACCAGTTGAGCATGAACGCGGATTCTTCCTACATTCTGATGATTATGATGAAAATCTACTATTGAAGTTTCAGAATCATTTAGCAGTTAGCTCTAATCCTAAAATCCCTCATGATATTGCTTCTGGTCATGGTCCTAAAAATAGTTTATTTATTATTGGATACACTGCTTGGAAGGCAGGGCAGCTTGAAACAGAGATTAAGGAGAATTTGTGGATAATAACAAAATGTGATAAAGAATTTATTTTTTCTGATCATCTAGAGAATAAGTGGCACAATGCTTTACACAATCTCGGTATCAAAGAATCCCACTTTACTTCACGAATGGCTAATGCTTAACATCAGATCATAAACTTGAGAATTAATTCTTCAAGTTGTTATAGTAGTTTATGGAGGGAATCTTGACTTGGGTTGTTTTTTGTACAGTGATTGCAGGTTTACTAATCTACGATCTTGGTTTTGCAAACCAAGAAAATAAAGTGATGAGCTTCCGCCAAACTATTTATTTTAGCCTTTTTTATTTAATTATAGCATGCCTCTTCGGTATTTTCATTTTTTTTGATATGGGAGGAGAAAAAGCCCGGGAATACTACACTTGCTTTTTTATAGAGAAAGCTATGTCATTGGATAATATTTTTATTATATTGATGGTTTTTCAGTTTTTCTCTATTCCTTTAATATATCAGCATCGGATATTATTCTTGGGAATTCTAGGTGTCATTGTTTTTAGAGCCATAATTATATATCTAGGTGTCATTGTTATCTCGAAATTCTCTTGGTTATTATATATTTTTGCAGCTATTCTTATAGTTACAGGCATCAAAACTTTTTATATAGCAAAAAAAAGTTTTAAAGTAGAGGAATCGTATATTTATAGAATTCTACAAAAATACTTTAATCTTACTCCTAAAATTTCCGGTTATAAATTTTTTGTTAAAACTAATAATAGGTTAAGTATTACGCCTCTTCTTGCATCATTAATAATTATAGAAATCATGGATATTGTCTTTGCCATTGATAGTATACCAGCAATATTTGCTATCACTAAGGATCCTTACATAATTTATACTTCTAATATTTTTGCCATATTAGGTTTACGTGCCTTATTCTTATGTTTAGCTAATATTGTTGAGCAATTCAGTTATATAAAATATTCGCTAGCATTAATATTAATATTTATTGGCATAAAAATATTCGCTGAACATTTTATTGAGATTCCATCTTACGCTGCATTGGCTATGACTATTACTCTTCTGTTGTTTGGTATTATTACTTCTATTATCAGGAAAAGGAGTGTATACTAAAATGTAAACCATTAGTAATATTTTAATTTAAGAACTAAAGAAATTTTACACTGGCATAAAATATTTTTTTATGCTAGAAGTTTGGAATTATTGTATCGTCTTATTCAAAGCTTACTTATGTATAGATTATGTTTATTCCATACAAGTCAATCATGAGTGGCTAGAGTTTGAATATTTTACTAAAATTAAATTAAGTTATGAGGTTCTAATTATGGATGCAAGTGTTGCTCAGAATATCATCGAACAAGATGTTATTGAAATCGTTGCTAATACATTAAAAGTAAAAAAAGATTCAATTACCCTTGAATCTAGATTTGTTGAGGATCTTAAAGCCGATAGTTTAGATACAGTTGAATTAATGATGGCAATAGAAGCAAAGTATAAATGTGATATACCAGATGGAGATGCTAGTAAAATTTTAACTGTTTCTGATGTTGTACAGTACATAAATAAAAAAATAACTAATTAATAAATAATCATGTCGACTAGAAGAGTTGTTATAACCGGTATTGGGCTTATCACACCACTAGGAGTTGGTGTAAAGCCCTCTTGGGAAGGTATTATAAAGAGCCGCAGTGGCATCAAGTCAATCACAAAATTTGACACTTCTAACCTTGCCTGTAAAATAGCGGGTACAGTGGATCACTCAACAGATAATGGTTTTAACCCGGAAAAATTTATTGACCCTCGCAATGTCCATAAGATGGATTTATTTATCCAATATGGTATAGGAGCAGCTACTGAGGCAATCGAGGATAGCGGGTGGAAAGTAAAAGATGAATTATCGGGAGATAGAACCGGCTTAATACTTGGTTCAGGAATAGGTGGACTTGGGATGATCGAAGAAACATCCGTAAAGTTTCATAAAGAAAATAATGGCAAAGTTAGTCCATTTTTTATCCCCTCCTCATTAATTAATCTCTTTGCAGGTCATGTTTCCATTAAATACGGATTCACCGGACCAAACCAAGCTGTCGTTACAGCTTGTTCCACTGGCTCTCATGCTATAGGGGATGCTATGCGTATGATTCAATATGGTAATGTAGATGTTATGGTTGCTGGTGGGGCCGAAGCACCGGTTACTCCGGTCGGGGTGGCTGGATTCGTTGCTGCAAGAGCATTATCTACTAAATATAATTCTACGCCTGAACTTGCATCAAGACCATGGGATCAAGATCGTGATGGATTTGTAATGGGAGAAGGGGCAGGTGTTGTAGTACTTGAAGAATATGAGCATGCTTGTGCTAGAAACGCTAAGATTTACGCTGAAATTATTGGATATGGTTCTACTGGCGATGCTTATCATATGACCTCACCTCATCCCGATGGAAGAGGTGCTTATAGAGCTATGTTTTATGCTCTTAAAGATGCAAAAATTGATGCAAGTCTTATTGATTATATCAATGCCCACGGCACTTCTACCCAAGTTGGTGATGCTATAGAGTTAACGGCTGTTCAAAAATTATTTTTGGATGCTAACCCGAATGTTCTTATGTCGTCAACCAAATCATCTATTGGTCATTTGCTTGGAGCAGCTGGTAGCGTAGAATTAATATATTCAATTCTTGCTATGCGAGACCAAGTTGCTCCACCAACTCTAAATTTGCATAAACCGATAGCAGAAGCAAAAATAGATTTAGTTGCTTTAGAAGCTAGAAATACAAAAATTAGTTATGTACTTTCTAATTCATTCGGATTTGGAGGAACTAATGCAAGCTTAATTATTAAGAAAGTATAGGATTTACTTTTGGTTTGTATCATTTTCAAAAGTTGCAGTAGGAAGCTGGTATTTATGTTGGATAATTGTTGTAAGCTCTAAGGGGGATTCAGTAATTGGTAAATGTTTGTAACATAAAGTATGTTAATATATTTTCTAGTTGTTTTGTTCCACAACACATGCTAATACTTATAAAATTTTTAAAAGTTTCTTCTATTATCTTCTTAATCTTTTCTAGAGATTTTATACTAACAGTTTCTAAATTGTGAATTCTGTCAAATATTTTAACCATTATGATATCATATATCTTGTGCTGCTATAATAATTCCATGATTTCTGCCGAGCTAATCTTTCTGTCGCACTTACCCCTAGTTAGTTTTTCTATCTGATCAGCAATTAGATCACTAAAGATATAGGCAATCTTGCTTTTGGTCAGTTTAGTATCCTCAATGGTATCATGCAGTATAGCGGTTACAGTTAAATCGGTTCTAGATGGCAACCAAATAGTGGTTGAAATTAATTAAAATAGCCTGCGAATTCAGTATTATATATAGAAACAATCAGGTTTGAAGCAGCTGCCCACCTGATTGTTAAAATATAACACTCCATTCAATAGACCTCTTTCGAAACTCGCTTATGCACAAGGGTGTGAAGGAGACGCTTCACCTCGAACCGCAGCGTACTCTAATTCCGTTACGGATTCGAGTCTAATCCCAACGCCCAAATTACCAGCAAAAGTAGAATGATCCAAGAGGTTTAATAATAAGTCTATTGCAGATGAGTCTTTACCTGCACCACTATATCTGCAAAACCTTGTGGGTTGTTGACTGCCAATTCAGCTAGCACCTTGCGATCAATATCTATGGCAGCTTTTTTCAGTCCACCCATAAACTGCGAATATACTAAATCATGCTCACGTACTGCTGCATTAATTCTTTGTATCCAAAGCCCTCTAAAATCACGCTTACGATTTCTACGATCTCTATAAGCATATTGTAGAGCTTTTTCAACTTTTTCAATTGCTACCCTAAAGCAATTATTCGATCTCCCCCTATAACCTTTAGCAAGTTTGAGAATTTTTTTATGACGATTTTTTGAAACTTTTCCTGATTTTACTCGTGACATATCTCACCTATTTCCTTATTTAAATTATTAAATTCCATATGGAAGAAAGAATTTTTTCAAGTTCTTTGCATCTTGATCACAGAGAATTGTTGTTCCTCTAAGGTTACGAAGCTGAGATTTTGTACGACGTCGCATGAAGTGCTTTTTTCCAGCTTGAGTGGCACAGACTTTGCCAGTAGCAGTAAGCTTAAAGCGCTTTTTTACCGCTGATTTTGTTTTTAATTTAGGCATTATAATTCCTTTATTTGGTATTTTAAGATCAGTCTAGCAAAAACTAGGCATACCAAAGCCACGTTGCTAATAGACGTAAGTATAATGTTTTTAAGTATTATTGCAAGTCAATTTTGCAAATATTTTGGCTAGGATCGTTTATATATGTTATTTTTTTCTTGCATTTTACAGGAGGTTCATACATGAGGTTAGCATATTAACTATATGAAATTATTAAAAAAGCTGTATTACTAAATAAATATTTTGCTAAAAACATGATTTTAATCTTTTAAAATCATGTTTTTAGCTTTAGAAAGGTTTAAAATGCATTCGCGTTAGCCACTTTAAGAATGCATTTTTCCTTATATTAAAGCCAATTCAGGATAAGAATTAACTAATTATTATCCCGAATTGGGGTGTAATGTCTAGATAATTGTTTGAAAAGATGGATATCACTCCTGAATATGCTAACTAATCATACACGCTCTTATTTTATTTGTTTCTTCTTGCTTGGAATAGTTGCAGGGGTAAATTTTTCTTTAGTATCATTTACTATTCATTACCAATTATCACAGGCGGGATATTCAACTGATATTATTGGTGCAATGTTTCTAACATCTATTCCATATTGCTTAAAACCAATATGGGCACCATTTATTGATAAATATTCTATACCTGTTATATGTCAAAAATTTGGTCAACGCCGTGGATGGACATTAGTTACCCAAGCATGTTTATTAGTCACTACTAGCGGGTTTTTAATTATAGACCCCCCTGTTAACATAATTATTACCGCAATTTTAATTTTTATTATTTCCTGTTGTGCAGCAACTCAAGATGTTGTTTTAGACGCATACCGTATAGAACGGACTATAAAAAAAGAAGATCTCTCAATTGCTACAACTTTTAGCTCAACTGGTTTTCGCATAGGAATACTTATTAACAGTACAGGGGCATTATATTTATCTTGCCTCTTTAATTGGTACTTTGTATATCTATATATCTTTCTTATAACAATGGCTGCACCTATAATAACCTTATATATGCAAGAACCTGTTACAAAAAAAACTCAACACATCTCTACTGATTTAATTTCACCTGCACAATATTTTCAAGTTATTGGTGATAGCTTACTATTGTTAAAACGAAATCATCCAAACTGGATGTTCATTATACTGTTTGTCTTTCTATATAAAGCAAGCGACTCAATTCCTATGGCAATGAGTTCGCCAGTATTTATTGACTTGTCTTTTACCTCTCAAGAAATTGCTTCTATTTCAAAAGCATATGGATTCATGCTAATGATCTCTGGAGGAGTCATTAGCGGTATTTTAACTGCAAAAATAGGAATATCCCGAAGCATCCTAATATGTGGTAGTCTACAATTACTGTCACCCTTAATGTTTGTGTTTTTATCTATGGTAGGCCATGATATGCTTATATTTACTATAACAATTACTGTACAGAATTTTTGTTGCGGGCTTGGTAATACAGCGATTCTTATTTATTTTTCTAGTTTATGTAGTAGCGAATTGATAGCCACACAATACTCAATTATATCTTCTTTTGGCTCCTTCGTACGGATTATTTTATCCTTTTTATCTGGCATTTGTGCAAATTATATGGACTGGTCTCAACTTTTTCTATTGACTACGTTATTTAGCATGTTATTTGTACCAGCCTTTTTAAGGATACGTAAGATTTAATAGATTTGATACTTTACTATGCTATCTATATACGCGAATTCGGGATAAGAATTTGTCAATTCTTATCCCAAATTCGGTGAAATTATCGAAACAATCAGATTTGAGACGGCTCTGCATCTGATTGTTAAATTAATATTTTGCTAAAAACATGATTTTAATCTTTTAAAATCATGTTTTTAGCTTTAGAAAGGTTTAAAATGCATTCGTGCCAGCCGCTTCAAGAATGCATTTTTCTGATATTCTAGCCAGTTCTAGATTAAAATTAAAAATTTTAATCCAAAACTGAGGTTTCTAGTATATAATCACAGGGGCATGGTTTGATAATTGATCTACTAGAAGTGATTATGAGCAGTTATTTTGAGTTATTAGGTGTAGAAAGAAAATATAATATTGACTTAAATATATTGGATCGTCAATATTTTGCTATGCAATCAAAATATCATCCAGATAGAGTTAAAACTAACAATGCGAGGCAAGAAAATTTGGCTCTCTCTATTGATATAAATAAAGCTTATTCAATTCTTAAAGATGATTTAGCACGAGCTGAGTATCTTCTACTTTTAAACAATATAGTCTTGGATGAAATAACGGTTAGGCAAGGTATTTCAAAGGAACAATTAAATATTGTGTGGAGTGAATTAGAGCTTGTTGAAACTACTCAACAATTAACTAAGTTAGAGCATATGCTAAATAACAAAATCCTTGAAAAAGAAAAACTTATTGAATCTCTAACTACTGCATTTCAAGATCAAAATATGCAAAACGCTCTTGATATTACCATAAAATTTAAATACCTTAAAAATTTAATTAATAATATTCAACTAAAAATCAAGTCATGCAAATAATAGAAATTAGCGAAGCTGGCTCTTCTAACCAGCATGAACATGATAAGGATATAGCAGTTGGTATTGATTTTGGTACAACTAACTCATTGATTGCTTTATCAAATAAACAAATAATACAAATTATCATAGATGATCATGGCCAAGAACTTATACCATCAGTTATAGCATTCCATGGCAAAGACTTTATTGTTGGCAATGATAATATAATTGATAATTTTCGTTCTATTAAAAGACTTTTCGGTAAAAAATTATCTGATATACAAAATAATCCGGCACTTTTTGCCTTAGTGAAAGATTATATTGACTTAAACAGTCAAATATTACGAATAAAATTTGCTGAAAAACTGATGACCGTTCCAGAAGTTGCCGCACAAATATTCCTATATTTAAAGCAACAAGCTACTGAGAAATTAAATTCAGAAATCAAAAAAGCAGTAATAACTGTGCCAGCACATTTTAACGATGCCGCTAGAGGAGAAGTAATGCTGGCAGCAAAAATTGCTGGCTTTGAAGTACTAAGGTTAATTGCAGAGCCAACAGCAGCAGCTTATGCATATGGTCTAAATAAAAATATACCCGATATATTTCAAGAGTTGGCTAGGAGAGCAAGTGGCGAGCAAGCGGAGTGTAGTCAAACCTACATGAGCATGCGTAGTCCCGAAGCTCGACAACGCCAACACTTGAAAGATGAAGGGTATAGAGGGTGTTATTTAGTGTATGACTTAGGAGGCGGGACTTTTGATGTATCACTTCTCAATATGCAAACCGGTGTGCTTCAGGTTATTGCCACTGGTGGAGATAATATTTTAGGTGGTGATGATATTGACCACTTAGTGATGAGGCATTTTTGTGATAAATATAAATTACTAGAATCTAGCAAATTAATAAAATTAGCAAAAAAAGCTAAAGAAACACTTAGTGTACAAAATAAATGTAGTATTATATATGAAGAGAAGATATTAGAATTAAATATAGAGGATTTTGAACGATTAATATCACCATTAGTAGAACGTACAATAGATATTACCAAAGATACGCTAGAGCATGCAGGGAATCCTAATATTTCAGGTATCATCCTTGTTGGTGGTTCAACTCGCATACCCTTAATTAGTAGAAGTTTAGCAAAAACGTTTAATACTGTTATTTTCTCGGATATTAACCCAGATAAGGCAGTAGTATGGGGGGCAGCTCTGCAAGCAGAGAACCTAACTTCGGCAAATATTAATTCCTTATTAATTGATGTAGTGCCTTTGTCACTTGGTATCGAACTAAATGGTGGAATTACTGAAAAAATTATTCTGCGTAATAGTCCTATACCGATATCGGTTACTAAGGAGTTTACCAATTATGTAGATAACCAAACTTCTATGAAGTTGCATGTGGTACAGGGAGAAAGAGAAATGGTAGAAGATTGTCGGTCACTTGCAAGATTTGAACTAAAATTGCCACTAATGAAAGCAGGTGGAGTGAGGATAGAAGTAACATTTTCTATTGATGCAGATGGTATTTTGTCAGTATCAGCTCTAGAAAAAAATAGTAATATATCACATAACCTTGAAATAAAACCAAGTTATGGTTTAAATGAAAGTGAAATTACCGAGATTTTAGAAAATGCTTATCAAAATGCGGCTAGTGATCATAATAAGAAATTGTTGCAGGAAACAATTATTGATACAAAATCTTTGATTTATAATATAAAAAATGCTATTAGGGAGATGCCAAATCTTCTTGCAAAGAATGAAATGGAAAAAATTGATATGGCAATTAAAACTTTAGAAGAAGCAATAAACTCAAATGATCGTGATTACATTATAGAATGTAGCAAGAATTTTGAGAATATAACAGAGCATTTTCTTTCTGAAAGATTAAATAATGCTACTCTGAGCTTACTTAAAGGTAAGCATGTTGATGAAATAAACTAAAAAGGAATGATAATTAATGCCTAAAGTAATTTTTGTGGTAGATAAAGATGGTACAGAAAGAATAGTGGATGCCCCTATAGGACTGTCTATTTTGGAAATTGCTCATCAAAATGACATTGATCTTGAAGGTGCATGTGAAGGTTCACTAGCATGTGCCACTTGCCATGTTATTGTAGATGAGGAATTTTATCACAAATTAAAAAATCCTTCTGAAGCAGAAGAAGATATGCTTGACTTAGCGTTTGGTCTTACCCATACTTCAAGACTTGGTTGTCAGATTATTGTTAGTGAAGAACTTGACGGTATAAGGGTTCGCTTGCCATCTGCTACCCGTAATATTAACTTATAATTGAGTATATAGAGTGATACGTAAAATTTTGTTTTTTATTTGTTTAATTTACACCATAATATGGTTTGGCATTGCTTATACTATCAAAAGCAATATAGTAAATACTATAAAGAATTCAGAGACAGATAATACTAAAATATCTTATAACCAAATCAAAGTTTCTGGCTTTCCTATTCGCTTTCAAATTCATTTAGTCGAACCAAAAATGAAATTTATCGATCATGTTAATTCCAAAGAAATATCTACTGAGGAAATGACATTTTTGTTTGATTTTAGTTTTAAAAAAGCTAGATTGATTTTAGGAAAACAAGGAATAAAACAACAAGAGAATTTTGATGGTAAATTAGTAGAGTATAGTGTTCAGTCCAAGGAATATATTACAGCACTAGTTAAATTTAATAAACCTATATATAAATTATCCCATGGAGATAGTTTAAAATCTATCGTAAAGTTTCTGCAAGTTAACAATAAATTATTATCCTTCATTCAGGAAGATAAGGAAATTTTTAATATTGCTGATTTAGTTTTCCTAATCAATAAGGCAAAATCTCAGGACGGTGAAAATATAGCTCTACAATTACGTTTGTTGTACTCTGCGGGGGAAGATTTTCTTAATTTCAAAACAGCACAGCTTGATTTAGCCACACTGATCAATATTGCTACTAACCAAGGTAAAGATACAAATTCTATCAGAAATTTAAATATCGATCGTTTAGTTTTTTCTTGTGATGATAATGCCCAAGTAGATTTGGTAGGATTTTTACAATTTTTTGATAGTAAGTTACCAAAAGGTAAATTATCTTTTGAATTGACTAATTACCATGATATCATCGATAAATTGATTCCTAACAATTTGTTATTACCTAGAAAAATGGTCAAAACTATCATTGAGAAAGCTGTTGCTTCTTCTTCATTTGGAGTAGTTAAGACAGATGATAATGAATTAGCAACTTATGAAAAGGTGAAATTTGATATTGAGTTTTCTGATAATGGTATACATATAGGTTCAATTAATTTGCTTGAGTTTAAACTAGAGGATAGTAAAGTAGATGAGGCTATAGAAGAGAACAACACTGAAAGTTAACATGAGTTCAATATAACTTACCCCAGCATCCGTAATGGAAGTCAATAAGAAATAGTAACTTAACATAAATTTTCATTGCAAGAAGAATTATTTTTGACAATAGAGTGCATAAAAGCGAGTAATTTACGCATAACAGCAACAAGAGCAAATAACTCTTTTTTCTTATCTTGATCAATTTCAACCACTATTTGGTTGCCGTCTAATTTTAGGTTGATAAATTTATCTATCCGCCATTCTTCAGCAATTTTTTGAATATTACTTAAACCAGTTTTTGGCTTTGCTTTCTTATGCGTTGATACATATATATTACGTTCTTCCACCTTGCTAACTAGTTTTTCAACTCGGTTATTCCTATCAAACTCAACTTTTCGGGCTATAGAACCATTTTTTCTTAAAATATATCATTTATCGCAGAATTCTTGTAAACCTTACTCTCCTGCCTCTTCAAGCACTTCTCCTTCTCAAAGATAAGTTGCGGGTTAAGGAGTTTCGGCTCTCCTACAAATTCTGCAGAAGAGGGTTCTGTAAGAAGTCTATTGTTGCATGCAATTTAGAAGTACAACTTAGAAGTAGTTTTGTCATCAAAATAATGATAGTGTTGCGAACGGATTCTTTGTGGTAATTTTGTCGTCAAAATTTGCTTCCGTTTCTCACATACATCTGCGTACTGCTTGCGGTATTCAGCTACATTTTTCCTAAAAATTCCTCAAAAATTATTCAGTTTAATTGGCAACTGGAGATAGTAATTTATTGCATGTATCTTTGTACATTTAGTATAATCTTACTTTTAATTCATTCTTAAATTTTATTAGCAATATAAAAATAATAATTTTATGATTAAAAAACTTTTATATACTTTTTTGATTCTTATAATTGCTTCTACTCTTTCTAGTTGCGGTCGGAATCTTGTGGCAAATACATATACTAGTGATTCAACATTAAATATTGTATTGGAAGGAAAGCTTCTTGCCAAAAGGGATGTCAAAATCACGGAGGATGAAAGACTTAGTGATAATGCAATTGGTGGCCTAACTGGTGCTGTCGCTGGTGGGGCGGTTGCTGCTAGCGGAACTAATAACTCAGCTATAATTGTTGGTGGTGCTATTGTTGGAGGTGTTACTGGTGCAATAATACAATCTGCTTTGGGAACATCAAAAGGTACAGAATATATCGTACAGGTTAATAGATCGAATTTGAAAGACGATTATTACGAAGGTAGCAGACTTTTAAGAAATGCTATAGCAGCTGTACGTGCGACAGGTATTATCACCATTGTGCAGGCTAAAGAAGATAAAACCAATCCTGTGATAAATGAGGGGCAAGATGTTCTAGTTATTCTTTCTGAGAAGAGATCTAGACTCATTCCAGCTACATATAAAAATTAATAAAAATACATAGTTAATGGTCAGAATTTTCTTTATAATTTTACTGTTTTTTTCTACATCGGCTTGTACTAAGACGACTTTTGTTAGATCTGCACCTGATTATTCGCAATCACTAACTAAGTCCAAAATTGTTTTACTTTTACCACCAACAGTTGAAGTAAATCAAATTGATGCTTTTAACAAAAAAACGAGAGTTTATAGTTATGAGGATCGCCTTGAAGAAAATATTGTAGATACATTCATAACCAAAATGCAGGACAAAGGGTATAATATTAAACTTTTCTCTAGAACAGAAATTGGTACTAATAAACTGTCAAAATACGTCGTTGACATTAAGGATAATTTTGATGAGACTCTAAATATACTCTATGCTAGTGGAGCTTGGAAAGAGGATGCGGCATATTCTATTGATGAAAAGATTCCTTCTGCAGTTGATCTTGGTGGAAAAGCCGGAGCTGATTTACTAGTTGTAATGAATTTCTATGCGGAGAGTAAAACATCTGGTGCAATAACTAAGGATTTTTGTACAGAGATTTTGAAGGGATGTATAACTGGTAGAGTCAATTTAGACCCATCAGAATTTTCGCGAGTTAGATTAGCTATTCTTGATGTACCAATTGGTAGGGTACTATGGACACACTCGGTAGGACTGTCTAGTGATATGATTGACACCACTATTGCTAGTTTTTCTGATAGTGACAAAGTAGATAAGAAAAATCTTTCTAAGTTGTTTAATTCAGCACTTGCAGATCTTCCTGATGCGAAATAGGTTTGTTATACCTTCTTATATTCATCCACAGATGGCTGGTTGAATGGGTCGATTTTTAGGTGATTTGCAATTAGTATAGTACTCAACATTACGTGAATAATTTGATCTACAATTACCTGTTCATCGATATATACAAAATTCTCTAGCTTCACTGGTCGTTTAACTTGATCTAATGCATTATATATATTATTAGCATGAGCAGTTAGAGCTATTTCAATATCTGAGCTTGCTTTGTTAGTAATAACTTGATAAAATTTATCATCCGGACCTTCTAAATAAAGCTGCAATTGACTGTGTTGATCAAATGTTCCTTTTGCTATTATAGGAGTTATACCAAAACCATTCTTACCAAGCGACTCAGCTATAATCTGTTGTTGCCATCTACATAGACCATCTAATTGATAACAATAATTAAACATAACTAACATATGTCTATTTAAAGAATATTGATTAAGGTAATACTCCGCTATCTCACAAATATTAAATCCATCAAAAATAATATCTGATATTTTTTTTGAAGCAGCTAGTACGACTTTATGTACATCAACTCCTGCAACTGCGGTTGGGAGCAAAGATGCATTAGAAATTATACCAAATCTTCCACTACGAATGTTATCATGTTCTAGACAATTTGTACCAAAAGACTCTGCTAAATTACGTAATAAATTATTACTAAACGGTACTATTACATAAATATTTTGAGGGGGAACGTGTAAAACTTCTAAAACATACTTAGTTAATAAATAGGTTTCATTTGTGTTCCCAGACTTACTCAATGAGAAAAAGACTGCTTTACTTAAATCAACTAATGCCAGTTTTTCATCAATTTCCAACTGATCTAAACTATCAAGATATATTAGCCTTTTAGTAGCTACTGCCTTTATACTTAATAATGCTCTAACATTTAGAGAAGACGCACCAAAACCTATAACTACCACAATATCATATTTTAAAGCAAGCTGAGCTGCGAGATCCTTTATTGCATCTTGCTTAATCAGATCAAACCTTAAAAAATCATATTTATTGGCTTTAATCTGTAAAATAAGATCGTTATATACCTTGCTAAGCATTTAATCTCCAGTTACGCGAATTTGGGATAAGAATTAACAATTCTTATATCGAATTAAGGTCATTCAGGTTATCATAATTTCAATAAGTTGCCTATACCACTACGCATTAGGCTTTTGGGATTCATATTGCTTGCCTTTTTCATGAAACCACTTATTTGTTTAAATTGTTTCAATAGACTATTCACTTTTTGGACTGATGTTCCAGAGCCTTCAGCGATACGTTTTCGACGTGAGGCATTTAGCAAATCTGGGTTTTTTCGTTCTTTTTTAGTCATAGATAAAATTATTGCTTCTTGGTGGTCTATTAATTTGCCACTTAATTTCGATTGATCGACTTTATCGATAATTTTATTAATACCAGGCAACATACTCATCATACTACTGAATCCACCTAGTTTCTTTATACTCCTCATTTGCATTAGATAATCTTCCAAATCAAATTTACCTTTTTTAAGTTTAGCAGCCGCTCTTTCTGCCTCTTGATGGTCTATTATGCTTGCTGCTTTTTCAACGAAGGAGATGATATCTCCCATATCTAATATTCTTGAAGCTATGCGTTCTGAGTCAAACAATTCTAGATTTGTCAATTTCTCGCCAGTGCTTAAGAACTTAATAGGTTTCTTGGTAACATGTTTAATGCTTAGAGCCGCCCCACCTTTGGCATCGCCATCAATACGGGATAAAATCACGCCGGTAATCCCTAATTTTTGATCAAAATTGCTAGCTATAAGTACCGAATCTTGCCCCGTCATTGCGTCAACTACCAAAATTATCTCTTTTGGGTCTATTAAATTTTTTATATTTGATGCTTCTTTCATCATCTCATCATCGATTTGCAACCTACCTGCTGTATCATAAATAACGACGTCATAGGCAGATAATTTCGACTCGTGTAAAGCTCTTTTCGCAATATCTATAGGAGTATGGTTGGGGACAATAGTTAAACAATCTACCCCTATAGATTTACCAAGGATAGTTAATTGTTCCTGTGCAGCTGGTCGATAAATATCAAGAGAGACTAAAAGTACCTTTTTATTTTGATTTTTTAGCCTAAGTGCTAATTTGGCACTTGCTGTAGTTTTTCCACTACCTTGCAGACCAACCATTAAAATATTTACCGGCGGTTCAGATTTAAGCTGTAAACTACTTTCATCTAGAGACGAGGATAATATATTAATTAACTCATTATGGACAATCTTTACTATCATCTGCCCTGGAGCTACTGATTTTATGACTTCCTGCCCCGTAGCTTTTAATGTTACTTCAGCAATAAAATCCTTAACTACCGGTAGTGCAACATCTGCTTCAAGAAGGGCAATCCTAATATCACGCATAGTATCGTTTATTTGGGACTCCGATAAAGTACCACTTCTTTTGATACGATCAAAAATTTTCGTTAGATTTTGAGTTAATGTTTGAAACATAAAATGTAATAAATTACTTGAATTCACCGCATTGTAGCATATTTACTAATAATCACTAAGCATATTAGCAAAAAAAATAGTAATTAATTTGTGAAATAAAATTTTCGGATTCTATTGAGAACTAGTGATATTGTTACAATCAAGAATTTATTATTTCAATTTTCTATATTATTTTCTCTTGCTATCAATAAACCAAATCAGCAATATATTTACTAAAAAATAGATATATAAAATTAAATCAAATGGTAAAAAAGAATAGCTATATTTTGGCAACTGGCAATGAAACGGATTATAGGCTCAGTATTTTGAATAAAATATATGGCAAATATACTAATATTCTATTGGATAGGCTAGCACTTCGTCCAAATATGAAAGTGGCAATTATTGGTTGTGGATCGGGGGAGTCTATTGATGTAATATATCAGAAAATTGGACAAGATGGCAAACTATTATGCCTAGATATAAGCCAAAAACAGATAGAGCTTACTAAAAGTAAGTTAAGTAGTAAAAACATCGATATTGTTGAATACCAAGTTGCAGATATACAAGATTATCAGGGTAATGAGCAATATGACCTCGTATATTGTAGGTTTGTACTCATACATCTAACACATCCTCAAAAAGCCTTAAATAATATGTTAAGTTTATTAAAGCCGGGTGGAACTATTGCATGTGAAGAGCATGATTATACAGCTATATTTAATTATCCATATGCTCGTTCAATAGAACAATATAAAGAATTATTACATAAAATTGAAAAAAGACTTAGTGTAGATTATTCTTATGGTATAAAGCTATTTAATACTTTGTGTACTCTTCAATTAACAGATGTAAAATTTGATTTTCATCAACCAGTTTTTAATGGGGCTGAAGAAAAATTATTATTAAAATTATCTCTTTTAGAAGAAAAAGAACATTTTATTAAGCATAAGTTGATCGATAATTTAGAAATAGAAAAGATGCTAAAAGAAATGGATCAGATTATTCAGGATAAGACGGTTATACAAAGTGCAGGTGGGGTATTTCAATCTTGGGGGAGAAAACTCCAATGAGTAGTATAATTTACTCCCTCATAAATATATATACTCAGGTAGAACTTCAAGAATTGGCGTTGTCGTGTCTAAAGATCGAAGCTGCTCCGTTACTCATGTACGCTACGCCGCTCGACTTTGCTACTGCCTAGCTCTTCTTGAAGTTATACTATCGTCTACCAACTCTTCATTTACGAGCAGTATACTAAAATGATTTGGAGAATTGGAACGTAAAACAAGGGTGAGCGTACGTGAGTACCCCGCAGTTTCGCGAAACCAATTCTTCAAAGCAGAAGAGTATATCTAATCTTATTTGTTGTTATCTAGGTTATATCTTAAATATTGCTTTAGTTAGCTCATCATAGCTCTTTAACCTAACCAATATAGGTTCTAAATCATCCAGCTTGATCATACAAGGTCCGTCACTTGGGGCATTATCTGGGTCTTGGTGAACTTCCATAAAAACACCTGCTACTCCGACGCTAACAGCTGCCCTTGCTAATATTTCAACATATTTTCTTTCGCCACCACTACTGTTGCCTATGCCACTTGGTTGCTGAACTGAATGGGTTGCGTCAAAAATTACAGGGGTCTTAGTTTCTGCCATAATTGGCAAACTACGCATATCTGATACTAGTGTGTTGTAACCAAAACATGCACCCCGTTCGGTAAGCATGATATTTTTTGCACCAAATGCTTCAAGCTTAGCATACACATTCTTCATATCCCAGGGGGCAAGAAACTGGCCTTTCTTAACATTAACAACCTTATTAGTCCTAGCTGCAGCATGCAGCAGATCTGTTTGTCTACATAAGAAGGCTGGGATTTGGATTATATCAACAATTTCAGCAACTTTAGCACACTGATTCTCTGTATGAACGTCAGTAAGAATAGGGCAGTTAAAGGCTGTTTTTACTTTAGACAAAATTTCCAGCCCTTTCTCAATACCACTACCCCGGATACCATTTATTGAAGTTCTATTAGCTTTATCGAATGACGATTTATAGATAAAGGGTATGTTAAGTTTAGCAGTAAGGGTCACAAGCTTGTCAGCCATAAATAATGCATGATCTAGACTTTCTATTTGGCAAGGTCCAGCAATAAACACAAATGGTAAGGTATTACCAATTTTGATATTATGTAAATCAATTATCTTTTGCATAACTTGGTCCTTAAATTTTACTTGGCAATTGGCAAACTAGACTCTTCTTGTTTATCGTCAACTTGCTCAATTTTCTTAATTATCCCAAGGTTTTTCTTAGAAGACAGATTGGCAAGAATAATAGCATTAATTATAAACAAGGTGGCAAGCACTACCGTGGTTTTAGTCAAGAAATTAGCTACAGTTCTGCCTGTTACAACACCCATATTACCACTACCACCGCTCATACCACTTAACCCATCATTGCCAGTCTTTTGCATCAGAATTACGATAATTAGCAGTATTGCTATTACAATATGAACAAAAAGTAATATATTCATCATTTTTCAAAAAACCTATAATTTAATATTTGAACTAAAATTTGATAATCAAGTGAAGATTTGCCAATCATAACCCCATCAATATTCTGTACACTTAATATTTTTTCTATATTACCTAAATTTACAGATCCACCATACACTAAGCTAACATTATTTGCAACTTGGCTTTGCTGAAGAAAACAATTGAGGACATCAAATATCTCTATTAATTCTTCTTGGTTAGGAATAATCCCTGTTCCTATAGTCCAAATCGGCTCATAGGCTATTATCACATCTATCCCCTCCCCTATTTTATCATTTGGCAGGGATTCCACTAATTGTTTTAATAAAAAATTTTTATAATTATTATTTTTTCGTGTAGCTAGGTCTTCTCCGATACAAATAATAGGGCTAATCTTGGCATTTAAGCAATTCTCTGCTTTCTGTCTGATTAATTTATTGGATTCTTGAAAAAAGCTTCTACGTTCACTATGACCAACAATAGCGTAATTAATACCACTTAGTTTCAGTAATAGGCTTGAATATTCTCCAGTATAACTTCCTTGTTCTTCGAATTGACTGACATTTTGTCCACAAAACTCTATAGATTTGAATTTATCAGATAAATAAGCAAGATAGGGAGTAGGAGGAGCTATAATAAATTTGTTGTTATGTTGCTGCTCTATCAGTCTAGCACAAAATTTAAATGCATCATCTAAACTTATATGCATTTTCCAGTTAGCAATAATAAGTTTTTTCATAAAAATCGCTTGCAGATATTAGTGTACAGAACTATTGTAGTATACTACAAAAACTTGAAGAAGAAATTTATAATTTATGTTAAATAATATTAGAAACGCTGCTGATAGTTTTGTAATGCGTGTTTTACTTGGAATGATTGCCTTTGCATTTGTTGGATGGGGAATTAAAGATGTATTACAGACTACCAATAATTTTGATTTGATTACATTTTCTGATGCAAAAACTATTAGTGAAGAAGATTTTCTAAAGGCAAAAGCCGAACAAATTCGTGTTATTCAAAAACAAACTGGAACACATCTTAGTGAAGAAGATATAAAGCAGTTGAATATTGATAATTTTATTATTAAAAAACTTATCAATAATCGCATTATGAATTATTTAGTACACTATTATAATCTAGATATAACTGATGATACTGTGATTCAGTTTATTAAAGAATCCGCTAATTTTAAGAATGAGCAAGGTCTATTTGACATAGCACTCTTTAAAGGTTTTTTAAAAAACTCTTATATTAATGAGGAGGACTATGTATTTGATGTTAAAGAACATACCTTAAAGAATACTCTAATTAGTATTTTTATAGAATCATTTCAAACACCAAAAATAATGGTCAAAAATATCGTAGACTATATGGCCGAAACAAGAGATGTCGACCTTGTACAAATTGACTTAAAAGCCCAACCTAAAGGTGCGTTTATGACTTATGCAACTCCGGCCGAGTTAGAAGAATTATACAAGCAAAACCAAGAGTTATTTGAAATACCGGAAAAACGTAGCTTGTCTTATGTAAAAATATCAAGTGAAGTGTTAGGTAAGCAAATTCATAATAGCGATGAAGAATTATTAAAGTTTTATCAGGATAACCAAGAAGAATTTGCTAATAAAAAATTTAGCGAGGTACGAAAACAGGTTAATGAATTATTGCAACAACAAAAAATAGAAGAGCTGAAGCTACTGTTAGCAAAAAATCTAGAAGATGATGTGGCAGCTGGTTCAAGTTTAACAGAAATTGCCAAAAAATATGAATTACCAATACAGAATTTAGATTCTGTAAGTTATAAGGATTTAACTAATAATATACAAGATGAATTTCAAGAGTTGGCTAAGCCTGCGAGTGGCGAGCGGACTAGGCGTAGTCAAACCGTTGTTCCTACGCGAAGTCCCATCGTGCCACAACGCCAACACTTAAAAGGCGAATGGTATGTTGATCTTGGCCAAAATGCTGACAGTATTTTTGATCTTGCAGAAGGAGAATTATCATATCCAATGGAGTTAACTGATAAAGGAGCTTTTATATTGGTTGAGATTAAATCTATTCAACCAAGTAAACTACAAGAATTCTCGGCAGTCAAGGATCAAGTATACGAACTATGGTATAAGCAATATATTAGAAAGATAAATTTAGGAAACATAGAGAGTCTTGCTAAAGAATATAAACCTGGTAAAAGTAAAAAACCTCTAGATATTACTACCAACCAAGCTGCAACTTTTTCTAGGTATGAAGTTCATAATAATCAGCAATTACCAACAGAATTACTATCAGCAATTTTTTATGCTAACATTGATTCCAATACTCCAGTTTTTCAGTCAAAAGATAAGGCGTATTTTGCTTATGTAAAATCAAAAAGAATTGATAAGACGAAAAGGCAAGAAATTCAGAAAAAAAATGAAGTAGATATTGCAGTAGCCATAAGAAACAATGTTATGGATGAACTGATTAGCTATGCCATCAAGAAAAATAAAATGAAACAAAATAGTATGTGATCATGATATAAATATGACAATTTAGATAACTAATTTTAACTATATTGTTACTAAACCTTGCATATTAATATATATTAAGATTATATTATATCATATTAATATAATCTTAATTATGTGTTTATTATGTCAAAAGATCGTACGCTATTAGTAAGGCTTTCTACCGCAAAACAATTACTTGAAAATAAAATTGATAAGACAGAACGAGCTATAAAGTTGTTTGCTACTGATAGTAGTGTTTATGAGATATTGAAGGCTGCTAATTTGGGGGAATGTTGTAATTTTATAAAAACTACGGAAGATAGATCATCAGCTAGTCAGGAATTAAAAGCTAGTTTAAAAGGTCTGCATAGTCAACAATCTGTCTTATCAAAGTATAATACAGTTAATTGCAAAAAGTTTGAAGAACGTAGTGACCAAATACACACAATAATTCAAGCTAGAAAGTTACTTAAATGTATTGACCAACATGATTTTAAGGAAGCACTGAAGATTGCTGGGTTGAGCTATATAATTAAGAAGGGTGCACCATGGGTAAGTAGAATATGGATAACAGAAGATGCTTTTTTTGAAAATTTGGATAAATATTTAGAAGTTAAACGGGAAGAATATAACATAATACTAGAAGCACATCAAGCTGAATGTGGAGCAAGTGCTCCAGTACTATCCCTATCAACTCTTCTTGAAGGATCAAGTAACTGTAATAATACGTATGTTACTAATAACAACCATCCAGCAGCAGCTTCTGCACCACCTAGTGTAAATCAACCTTTATACCCGCAACTATCTCCAGATATTACAACTACATCCCCAATGTACTCTTACCCGAAAGTTCGTAAACCTGCACCACCACCTCCAATACCACCTTCATATAATGAAGTAGTGCATGATGTGTCAATAGAATCTGATGAGAAGAACCAGCTTTTAGGTGAGATTGTATATCATCATGATTAAGCTCAGCTTTGTAGTTAATTGGCAACTCGTGTTAGTTAGCATATTACTCATCTGTATTGAAATTTAATGGTTCATTAGCAAATTTATAATGGTTTTTACAATAAGTAGCAGCCACGTATAAAAAATAATCATCCTCTATATTTACTTTTTTCAAGAGTACTTTTTTATAGGATCTTTCGTAAGTAGTAACGGTAATTAGACCGGCAGATGACAAAGTACCAAGTACAGACCAAAGTAGAGTGTTAATTGTTGTATGCCGTATATCTTCATTAATGAGGATGGTGACAGGCTTATTATTGCAGCTCATTACCCGGCGGATTAACTTACCAAAAGTACTGTGGTCATAAGGTCCTTTAGATTCGATAATTTCTACTACTGTTAGTCCTTCTTGTTGGCTGGTAGTAGTGACATCATCTCTAAGTTTTATATCCTTAGAATGGTCATAAGCTGGATCAAAAAAGATGATTGCTTCAGAAGGTAAAGTTGTTGTGTATGTCATAGCAGTATCCCCTTTATGATTAAACTTAAAGTTATTAAGTTTTAACCACCAAAGAACCTTGAGGGATTACTTTGGCGATCGGGGAGTTAGAAAAACTGCCAACAGACAGCTATGTTAGCCTTTAGGCTTAAGGAAAAAACCTTAAGCCCTGAACATAGCTAACATCTCCCCGACCATGAAAGTCGAGGATACATCATTTAATGGTTGATATTCACCACTGTTGGATTACAGGTTTCTACACCCCAAAGTAACTTTGCAGTTACTTCATTTTTAATTTTAAACTATACTCCTATAAAGTCAATAATAGAAAAACTTATGCGAGGATAAAAAAGGTATTATACACAATTTGCTCACAGCAATTATTCTTTAAAATTTTTCTTTTTACCCCTTGAACTGTTACAAAATCAAGCATATATAGAATACACATTATTAAGTATTAAATCTATGGAGGTAAGAATGTCTTTTAGACCATTGCACGATAGAATTGCGGTAAAACCAATTCAACAAGAAGAAAAAACAAGTGGAGGAATTATTATTCCTGATACAGCAAAGGAAAAACCAATACAAGGTGAAGTAGTAGCTGTAGGTAAGGGAACAAAAAGTGAGAATGGTACTGTCCATCCATTAGAAATTAAAGTAGGAGATAAAGTACTTTATGGCAAATGGGCTGGCACTGAAGTAAAAGTTGATGGTTTAGATTTGGTCATTATGAAAGAAAGTGATGTCATGGGCATAATTGCATAACTATTGAAAGTTAGTAAATACAGCTTCTTTATACGTCTATTAGCGAGAAGGCCGTAAGGTCGACGAAGCAATCCAGTAACATCATTTATCTATAGATTGTTTCCTGGATTGCTTCGCTTACGCTCGCAATGACGTTGTGGTATAGGTATTTGTAAACTTTTAACAGTTGTGGACATAATTGGTTAATAATTTATTTATTGTAAGGAGAACATAAATATGGCAACAAAATTAATAAGACACGGCTCAAATGCACGTGAACAAATGCTAAGAGGTATTGATATTTTAACTGATACCGTAAAAGTAACATTAGGTCCAAAAGGTAGAAATGTTGCAATTGAACAGTCATTCGGATCACCAAGACTAACCAAAGATGGTGTAACAGTGGCAAAAGCTATTGAACTAAAAGATAAGGCTCAGAATTTGGGAGCTCAATTGGTAAAATCTGTGGCAAGTAAAACATCAGATGTTGCTGGTGATGGAACAACTACCGCAACTGTTCTAACTCAAGCAATAGCAAGAGAAGGTAACAAAGCAGTAGCAGCTGGTTTTAACCCTATGGATATAAAACGTGGTATAGATTTAGCTGTTAACCTAGTAGTTGAAGAAATTAAGAAAGCTAGTAAAAAAATCAGCAGCCAAGAGGAAATTGCTCAAGTTGGTACTATTTCATCAAATGGTGACAAAGAAATTGGCGAAAAAATTGCCGTGGCAATGGAAAAAGTTGGTAAAGAAGGCGTAATTACCGTTGAAGAAGCTAAGAATTTTAGTTTTGAAGTAGATGTAGTTGAAGGCATGATGTTTGATAGAGGCTATCTATCACCATATTTTGTTACTAATTCCGAAAAGATGGTAGCAGAATTGGAAAATCCGTTTATCTTACTATTTGAAAAGAAATTATCAAATTTACAACAAATGTTACCAGTACTTGAAGCAGTAGTGCAATCAGGACGTCCTTTACTAGTAATCGCTGAAGATGTAGAAGGAGAAGCACTTGCTACTCTAGTAGTAAATAAATTACGTGGTGGGTTAAAAGTTGCTGCAGTTAAAGCTCCTGGCTTTGGCGATAGAAAAAAATTCATGATGGAAGATATCTCTATTTTAACAGGCGGTCAGCTCATCAGTGAAGATCTTGGTATGAAACTTGAAAATGTTAATATCAAAATGCTAGGTACTGCTAAAAAAGTTACTATTTCCAAAGAAAATACTGTCATAATTGATGGTGCTGGTAGTAAGGCAGACATTGCAGCTCGTTGTTCTCAAATTCGTACACAAGTTGATGAATCTAGCTCAGATTACGATAAAGAGAAATTACAAGAGCGTTTAGCTAAACTTGCTGGTGGCGTAGCTGTCTTAAAAGTTGGTGGTGCTACTGAAGTTGAAGTAAAAGAAAGAAAAGATCGTGTTGAGGATGCATTGCATGCTACTAGAGCTGCAGTGGAAGAAGGTGTTGTTGCTGGTGGTGGTGTTACTCTTTTCTATGCAGCAAGATCCTTAGAGTCGTTAAAAAGTACTAATGAAGATCAGCAAGCTGGTATTAACATCGTTAAGAAAGCTCTACAAGCTCCAGTAAGGCAAATTGCAGAGAACGCTGGTATGGACGGAGCTATTGTAGTTGGAAAACTTACTGATAGTAAAGAGAAAAACTTTGGCTTCAATGCTCAAGATATGACTTATGTTGATATGATTAAGGCTGGTATTATCGATCCAACTAAGGTCGTGCGTACTGCTTTACAAGATGCAGCATCGGTTGCTTCTTTGATTATTACTACTGAAGCATTTATTATCGATGAACCAGCTGATAAAGATGAGCCTGCTATGCCACGTGGTGGCATGGGCGGCGGTATGGGTGGCATGGGCGGTATGGACTTCTAACGCTCATGTCTTCATACGAATAACACTTTACCCCAACTCTAGATAAGAATTAGTTAATTCTTATCCAAAGTTCGCGTACTTTGATGTCATCCCTCTGCTTTTTTGTAGGGATGACATCTTTTTATTAATAGACCTCTTTCGAAACTCGCTTGTGCTGAGAGATTTGAAGGAAACGCTTCATCTCAAACCGCAGCGTATACTGCTCGTAAATGAAGAGTTGGTAGACGATAGTATAACTTCAAGAAGAGCTAGGCAGTAGCAAAGTCGAGCAGCGTAGCGTACATTAGACTTGCTGCATAAATCAAAGATAGTTGAGGGATTTTTAGGAGAAACGAAGCCGGCTACCTTCGCGTACACAGACGTACGTGAGGAGCGGAGGCGAGTTTCGACGACAAAATCACCAACTAGATTGACTTATGCAGTAAGTCTATTAGTAACTAGGCAGCTTCGATCTTTGGTCGCGGAAACGCCAATTCTTGAAGTTCTACCTGAGTATACTCTAATTCCGTTACGGATTCGAGTACCGCATCATTGTCCAAATCACCAGCAGAAGTAGAGTTTCGAAGGAGGTCTAATGTACTAAAGTAATTTTTACCGGAAGCTTATCAGATAACTTTAACCAAATTTTATCAGTAGTATAAATTTCCATATTATAATAACTACCAGTTGCTATACATGCTCTGTCACCTAAAGATAAACCATAATCTTTTGTTAAACTTATTAACTTGCCTGCTTTGATACTTATACTTTCAGAAAATGGTATGATGTCTGGAACTATATCTGTTATAATTGTATCAATTTCATTTTCTTTTATATTAGATCTAGTTAAGACAGAAACTAATTCACTTAAATTAACTGATGATAAGGCACTACTTGCAATAACATCCTCTAATATTTTATAACCTGATTCTTGTTTTAATAAGGCAATGATTGCAGATGTATCTAATAAAAATTTCTTAGTCTTGATTAGAGATTTAGAACTTGTTTGCATCTTCGTTCCTCATCAGTTTTAGCTCTTTTTGTAAATCAATATTCTTGTATTTACTTAAAATATTTCTAGCTTTTTCTATATTAGCATGATAAGTCGAAACTATTAATTCAGAATCTTTATATTTAATGGACACTTCATCACCAGCTTTAAGATGCAGTTTTTTTCTAATTTTAGCGGGGATAGCAAGTCTCCCATTACTATCTATATAACTTTTTAATGCTGTCATAATATATACCGATAATGTTAAGATTAATATAAAGATACAACTATATACATAGTAACTAAAATTATAAAAATGGTCAATTTAATAAATATTAGATAAATACTAATTCTAATAATCCTGCTTTTTAGTCTAATTTTTTAATTTTAGATTTCTAATAAGCGAGTTTGCCAAAGATATCTATTAATAAAATTTACTTTGCTATAAGCCGGATACATGACTGCATTCGATTTTTAGGTCGCGGGAATCTTAATTCTTGAAGTTCTACCTGAATATGCTAAAGAACCTAAGCAAGGGGTAGATATGTTTGTTGCTTATCAGAATAAGTAAAAATTTGCCCAGTTTTTATATCAAAAAACCATAAATGAATAGTTAGCTCTCTCCTGGTCACTAGTTCATTAATCCATGGAAACGTCATACAATTTTGATGTGATTGTTTAAGTGCTAATTTTGTATAATCATCAGCATTATGATGTCTAAAATTAGGTGTTTTTATCAGAGCAACCCAGTTGGTTATAAAATCATTCTGCACTCTATCGTCACTATTTAATAATTCTTGAATTCCTCCACATTGGCTATGTCCTAATACAATTAAGTGTTCAACTTTCAAAAAGCATATTCCAAACTCTAAGGCAGCACTTGTGCCATGATGAGATCCATCTTTTTCGTAAGGAGGAACAATATTTGCTACATTACGTACAACAAATAAATCCCCTGGATCACATTGTAGTATTAATGCCGGATCTACTCGTGCATCACAACAAGCAACCACCATAATCTTTGGTTGTTGACCATCACGAGATAGACTCTGCATAATAGATTTATTACCATAAGCATATTTTTTTCTAAATAGCTGATAGCCTTTTAGTATTTTTTCAAAACTTTGTTGCATATATGACCCTCAAGACGTCACTACAATTATAGCAGATATTTTTCAAGCACTAATAGATTTTAAATTTTTGTAGGCATACCATCCCAACGTTTTATTAAATCAGTATTAATATCAAAAATATCAAGAACCCGCGAAATTGAATAATTTATCATGTCATCCAAGGTTTTAGGTAAACTATAAAAAGCAGGTACTGGAGGTGCAATTATCCCACCATAATTCGTTACTTTTAACATATTTTCTAAATGACCTAGATGTAAAGGAGTCTCTCTTATCATCAACACCAGTTTTCTTCGTTCTTTTAGTGTAACCCCTGCTGCTCTACTGATTAAATTATTCTCAATACTACCAGCAATTGATGCAAGAGTTCTCATGCTACATGGAGCTATTATCATGCCAAATGTCCTAAAAGCACCGCAAGAAACCCTAGCACCAATATCAGAAAGATTGTAACAGTAATCTGCTAGATCTTTTACTTGTTCTATGGAATAATTCGTCTCATGTAATATGGTAAGATGAGCAGATTTTGAAATAATTAGATGACTCTCAATATTTATCTGCCTCAGAATCTCAAGTAACCTTATACCATATATTGCTCCAGAAGCTCCAGAGATTGCCACAAGCAATTTTTTTTTATTATCGCTAGTCATAGCTATATTTTTTCCTTTCAAAGTGTATTTGCTTATATTAAAATGATGCTTGGTTTACAAAAAACCAAGCTTTTAACTGATTATGGAGTTTACAGATGAGTCTCATGAGCCACATACAAAGTTTACAAAAAAAACATAATGATTTAGAAAGACTAATAAATACCGGATTTTTGCATTTGCAAGATAATACTAAAGTCAGGCAGTTAAAGAAACAAAAATTAATATTAAAAGATAAAATTCTATTGCTATATAAAGGTTTCACCAAGAATGCTACTATCTCTCAGAAGTAAAGGATTAGCTATTATTTTGTCTTCGCCCTCAGCTACTGGTAAATCTAGCTTAGCTAAAGCAGTTTTAAAAATCGACAGTAATCTTAGATTATCCATTTCTGCAACTACTAGAAGGCCAAGAACAGATGAAGTTGATGGAGTAAGTTACTATTTCAAGACCAAAGAGGAATTTAATAAATTAATTGAGCAAGATGCATTTCTTGAATATGCAAATATTTACAATAATTATTATGGAACACCTAAAAAAGTTGTAGAAGACTTACTAAGTCAAGGGTTAGATGTTTTGTTTGATATAGATTGGCAAGGTACAAAGCTAATAAAAAAAACCTTGCCAAATGTAATTACAATTTTTATTTTGCCACCGAGTCTTAGTATTTTGCAACAACGAATTAAAAATAGAGGACAAGATAGTAAAGAATCAATAAAGTTGCGTGTGAAATTGGCTACTAAAGAAGTGTATTATGCCAAACAATATGATTACGTGGTTATTAACGATGATTTTGATACCACTCTTGAAACAATATATTCTATAATCACTGCTGAGCGATCGAAAAGAATAAGACTTGATTTAGGCAAGTTTTATAATGATTGGCATGACCAACTCTGATGTTATCCCACAACTGTTGAAAGTTTACAAATACCTATACCACAGAGTCTATTAGCGAGCGTAAGCGAAGCAATCTAGGAAACAACTTATAGATAAATGATGTTACTGGATTGCTTCGTCGGTCTTACAGCCCTCCTTGCTAATAGACGTATAGAGAAGATGTATTTATTTACTAACTTTCGACAGTTATGGACGTTATTCCAAACAGTAGAGTTTACTATTACCCACAAATATTTATAGGGTTAGCCAACCGCCAACCTTGGATTAGTTAGACAAAATTTCTCTCTAACGGTTCTACATTATTTATTTCTTTTATAAATTGCTCTTGTATTATTTGCAAGTTATCTTGAAAATTATCCCAAAAATTTTTAATTTCTTGTTCGTAAGCAACCAGTTCAGACATAGTCCAATTAAATTGTTCAAAAAGTTTATATAAATTATTTAGTCCGATGTGCAGAACAATTATATTAAGTAATTCTGGAGAAAATAATTTTTTTATCCTTGCTTCTTGTGCTTCTTTATATTCACCATGATTAGCGATGCCAAACTCTGCTATATCATGCATTTGACTAGTCCGTACTTGTATTTCCATATTACGTCTAGATGTACCAATAGTAGTCACAATATGCAAGGAACTATAGCCGTTATCTTTGGGATTAACAATATAGTCTTTATATTTTTCATGGTTACTAGGATATATATCATTAATAATATCCAGTACTTTATAACAGTCTTCTAGCGTATCAACTATAATTCTAAAAGCAATGAGGTCAGTTAATTGATAAAAACCAATACCTTTTCTTACCAATTTCTTTACGATCGAATAAGGGTCTTTTAATCTGCAAGATATCTTCGCTACTATAGAATTCTCTTGCAATTTAGTACTAATAATATCAGTGATATTGTGTAAATTATCAATATCCTCGTATAACATAAAATGCACACTGTTACTTTAATTATTGATTTAGATTATTATATATACTTTACTATCAAGAATTCGCAAGTATTTACGAAGGCAATTCTTCAAAAGCATCGAATATACCTGTAATATTAATAAAAACTATTACCCTGTCAAGATCAAATTATTAATTTATAAATAAGAAAGATTTTCCAAATGATATAATTTGTTAAACAATTTTTATATCGAATTGAGATTAATGTACTTAGTGTTTAGTTATTTTATGTTATTATACAATCAGTTGATTTGAATTTGCTATGTTATAGAGAGGATAGGGTGAGAGTTTTAGTAGTAGGTGCTAATGGTTTTATTGGTTCATATATCACCGCTGAGTTATTAAAAGATAATCATGATGTAGTTTGTGCAGTTAGAGATATAAAAGCTACTAAAAGAAAATTTCCTAACCTAGAAATTTTAGCTTGTGATTTTAACAATGATACTGATCAACAAAAGTGGCTTAACAATTTACAAAATATTGATGTAGTCATTAATGTATCCGGAGTGTTAACTTCAACTAATAACAACAAAATAGAGAATGTTCATTTCTTTGGTCCAAAAGCTTTATTTGATGCATGTATTTTAGCTAAAGTAAAAAGAATTATTCATATTTCAGCTCTTGGTATAGATAATGAGAAAACTACTGACTATGCTATAACAAAGAAAAAAATTGACAATTATTTAAAAACTTTAAAAAATATTGATTGGGTGATTTTACAACCATCGCTTGTGTATACAAGTGGTTGTTATGGAGGTACTTCATTATTTAGATCTCTTTCAGCTTTACCTTGGTTTATTCCTTTAATAGGAGATGGATCACAACAATTCCAACCCATACATATGGATGACTTAACTAAAGTGGTTGTTAATTGCACTAAAAGAGAAGGAAAGATTTGTAGAGTATTAAAAATAGTTGGTCCAGAAATAGTTACAGTAAAAGATATATTGATTAATTTTAGGAGCTGGCTTGGTCTAGATCCTGCCAAACTAATAAAGATTCCTTTAACATTCATTAGAATTGCAGCTAAGTTAGGAGACTTTTTTAGTATAGGGCCACTTAATAGCACTTCATATAATATGTTATTACAACCAAATATTGCCGATAAGAAAGATTTTATCAATTTTACTTCTGTCGTTCCAAGAAATTTTGAGCAAGGATTAGCCACTGAACCTCTTACTGTCCAATCACTATGGCATGCAAGACTTTTTTTGTTGAAACCACTATTAAAAATCATTTTAGGTTTATTTTGGATTATGACAGGCGTCATTACGGGGGTTTTTACTTCAGAACAAGGTCTGAAAATAATAACAGAGTTAGGATTTATCAAGCAAATTGCACAAATTATGTTATATTCAAGCTGTCTTGCTGATATAATTCTTGGAACTCTGATGATTATTAAGCCAAGAATTATAGGAGTATGTATACTACAGATTTTATTAATGCTAGCTTATACATTTTTTCTAACCTTTCTTAAGCCTGATTTATGGCTAGAACCCTTGGGGGTACTGACTAAAAATATTCCTATAATACTTCTTACTCTTGTCTTACTTGCTATAGAAAAGGATAAATAATGGATTGGTATTCTGTCGTCAAAACTATTCATATCATTAGCTCCACTATTTTGTTTGGTACAGGTATTGGTATTGCTTTTTTTATGTGGTGGGCGAATAAAACCGGGGATTTAGCAGCCAAAATTTATGCAGCACGTACTACGGTTATTGCCGATTTTCTCTTTACTACCACTAGTGCTATTATTCAACCAATTAGCGGCATAATATTAATCAATATAGTTGGATATGATTTCTTTGATTTATGGCTTGTTCTAACTTATTTAGGATATGCTATTACAGGAGCATGTTGGCTACCAGTAGTATGGATTCAAATACAATTACGGAATATTGCAGTCAGAACATTAAAAAATAATGAGCAATTACCAGCACAGTATTATAAATTATTTAATTTATGGTTTTATCTTGGCTGGCCAGCATTTATCAGCCTAGTTATTATTTTCTTTTTAATGGTTTTTAAGCCGATGTAAAATACGCGAATTCGGGATAAGAATTGACAAATTCTTATCCCAAATTCGCATATAAACGTACACTAGGAATTAGAAATGAAAATAGCTACTTGGAATATTAATTCTATAAGAATAAGACTACAACATTTACGGGACTTTTTAACAGAAGTAGATCCAGACATTGTTTTGTTACAAGAAATCAAGTGTGAGACTGATAAGTTTCCTTTTGATGAACTATCAGATCTAGCATATAATTTCTATGTGTATGGTCAGAAATCCTATAATGGTGTAGCTATCTTATCAAAGTTTCCAGCTGATGAAGTGGTAAAAGACTTTCCGGGTATTAATTGTACTAATCAAGCACGGTTTATAGAAATATCTCTACAAACTCCTATAGGTTTTTGTAGTATCACTTCATTATATGCACCTAACGGTTCATTGGTAGGTAGTGATAAATTTAAAATGAAATTAGAATTTTATGATAATTTAATTAATTACTTCGAATCCAAAAGAACTCTTGATACTAAGGTGATAGTTGGAGGAGATTTTAATATTGCTCCTTTTGATATTGACGTATACTCAGCAAAAGAGTTACAAAATACTACTTGTTTTACTAATGAAGAAAAACAACGATTGAGAATTATTTTAAATTCTAGTTTTGAGGATTTATATAGATTATCAAATCCTACTAAGCAAGAATTTTCTTGGTGGGATTATAGAGCAGGTTGCTTTGAACAAAATAAAGGTATGCGTATTGATATGATACTTGCATCAAGCAATGTTGCAGATTATCTAAATGATTGCTACATGCATTATAATCTACGAACTAAAATTAAGCCTTCTGATCATATACCCGTTGTTGCTATCATTAGTTAACCTCAAATATCGATGTACGCGAATTCGGGATAAGAATTTGTCAATTCTTATGCCAAATTGGGGTGATGTAAGACATCGGTTTAATAGCCTAGGGTGTTCCTTGCGTAAGTAGGGGGCTAAAAAAATAGCATGTATACTCGGTGAACTTCAAGAATTGGCGTTGTCGTGTCTAAAGATCTCCGCTGCTCGACTTTGACACTCCTAGCTCTTCTTGAAGTTATACTATCGTCTACCAACTCTTCATTTACGAGCAGTATATTGCCAAAAAAAAGTTAAAAAATGGTTACAAAAAAGTTTTATAGAAATAAAGAAGATTTTATTTGTGATATATGTAGTGAATCGGTACAAGGAAATGGCTATACTAACCATTGTTCAGCATGTTTCTACAGCAAACATGTGGATATTAACCCTGGGGATAGAGCCTCTAGATGTAACGGACTAATGCAGCCAGTTTCCTATAAACTCGATAGTAAAAAGGGCATAATTCTAACTCATAAATGTCTTAAATGTGGAGAATATAAAAACAACAAGCTTGCAAGCACAGATAGCGTAGAGAATTTGCTAGATGTTTTCAGTTATGCCTGAATATACCCCAATTAGGGATAAGAATTGACAAATTCTTATCCTGAATTCGCGTAATATCAGGGCAATGGCATAAATTCTATCACCATTACGATGGCTCAAACATTTTCGGGTTAGCTACAGATTCAGTCTATTGTGTTTTTATTGCCACAAAGTATCTCTATAACACTATTGATTAATGCTCATAATAGTTTTTAGTTTGTCCTAAGGGAAATAGTATGCTATATATACCGAACTAGGTAGCCTAAGTGGGATTTGGAGAGATTTGTGTTTCACGGGCATTATTTGAGAATCTAATAAGGGAATTCTTGTCTATATAATTTAAGGAGAAATATTATGAAAAAGTTGTTTTTAATCGCTGCTACAAGTACGGCTCTTTTAACTTCTGCTACATCTTTTGCAGATGTAGGGCAGTTTTATCTTAAAGCTGAAGGTGGTGCAGCTATGTTGAATAAAGAAAAGGCTAAATTACCTAAATTACCTAAAGAAATGGAAAACTTATCCTTGACACAGAAAGTTAAAAGAAGTGCTGTTGGTGTTGTTGGTCTTGGTGCTGGTTATTATGCAATGGATAATGTTAGAGCAGAATTGACACTTGATTTCCTTCCTAATATAGAATTCAAAGATTCTATTACTGTTGCTGGTGCGGTAGCAAAAGGCGAGGGAAAGCTCCAAGGAACTCTAGAATCAAAACGTAAAGGACAAGTAATATCATTGTTGCTCAGTGGTTATGTTGATTTGTATGACGCAGGTTTTGCTAAGTTCTTTGCAGGAGCAGGTGTTGGTATGGCTCAAATAAAAGAGAAAGCAACTCTAAATGGATCTGTAGTGGGTACACATAACACTATAGAGGTTGCTCGAATACCAGTCAATGTATCCCTAAAGTCTAAGAGTTCTAATAATTTTGCTTATCAGTTGAGTGTTGGTGCTTCTGCTAATGTGGCTGATGGTATAAATGTTGAGCTTGCCTATAGCTGGAGAGATTATGGAGCAGCAAAATATGGGAAAGGGAAAGAGAGCAAATCAGAAAGTGCTTACAGAGGTCACCATTTAATGGCTGGCTTAAGATTTGATATCTAATAGTAAATAATTTATAGATTTATTATTTTTGTTCCACAAAAGAAGAGGGTTTTTAGTAACCCTCTTCTTTTGTTATTTGTGGGGTTATCTTGAAAATAAGCTAGCAGATTAGTTTAATTTATAGTAAAATGTAAATTAAAAAATAGAACTATGAAAAATTTACTCTTAGTAACGATTATAGCTATTTCACTTTTAGTCTCTTTTTCCTCTTTGGCTATTGAAAATCAATTTTATTTGAAAGCAGAGGTTGGGGCGAATAAAATGGCTAACATTAAGTTAAATGATAAAAAACTAAAGCAAAATACCGCTATGTTTCTTGGCGGAGGTTTGGGGTATTATATTCTAGATAATGTTAGAGCTGATCTCATGCTTGCTTGGATTGCTAATCATCAATCTAAGCATTCTTTTGCCGGTACAGACTCAAAAATTAAGCCTCAAATTGCTACTTTAATGCTTAATGGTTATGTGGATATTGTTGATATAAGTATTTGTGAATTTTTTGTCGGTGCTGGTGCTGGAGTTGGTCAACTAAAAAACCAAATTACTAAGAATAATGGTGTATCAGTTTCTAGTGGTAAAAAAAATAACCTAGTCTACCAGCTTACTCTTGGAGCTGCTACAAAGTTAGCCCCAGGAGTAAAAGTTGAAGCAGCTTACAGTTGGAAAGATTTTGGTAGCACAAAAGAAATAAAAAATCATATTAAGTCATTAGCATATAAAGGTCATAATGTATCACTCGGCGTCAGGCTTGATGTGTAATATGCTCAACTAATATTCTGTCATTCCTCTAGCTACGACAACATCATTGAACAATTCGGACACTATATGAAAATACCATACCATTGTGATGTTGCCAAAAGGGTTATATTAAAAGAATCTGCTGCATTAGTTGAATTATCTAATAATATTCCTAGTGATTTTAACAATATAGTAGATTATATAATTAACTGTAAAGGTAGGGTTATTTTAACCGGTATAGGAAAGAGTGGTTATATAGCTCATAAAATAGCAGCAAGTTTTGCTTCTACCGGTACGGCTGCTTTTTATCTGCACCCAGCTGAGGCTAGCCACGGTGATCTTGGTATGGTAACTGACAATGATGTAGTATTTATGTTGTCTAATTCAGGAGAGACCAGAGAATTATTTGATATAATGAAATATTGTAAGAGATTTTCTATAAAAATAATTGCCATGACTATGAATGCCAACTCTACTATAGCAATCAATAGTGATTTCCTATTATTAATACCAAGAATCAATGAAGCATCTTATATTGCCGCTCCAACAACTTCTTCAGTAATGATGTTATCTCTTGGAGATGCACTTACCACTTCTGTACATGAAGCACGAGGCTTTTCTGAAGATGATTTTCGGCTGTATCATCCTGGAGGAAAGATTGGAGCGAATCTTATAAAGGTAGAGAGCTTAATGCGGGTGAAAGATCAGTTGCCTTTAGTATATGCTGATACCTCATTTACCGATACTATATTGGTTATGAATCAAAAGAGTCTTGGATGTGCTATAGTGGTAAATAAAGATTTGAGTTTGGTTGGTATTATAACAGATGGAGACTTGCGTAGACATATTAATGATAAAATAGATATGAAGTATGCATGCGATGTAATGACTTCTAACCCAAAACAAATTTCTCCTTTAAAATTAGCGGGAGAGGCTTTAGGTATAATGAATAGTAAATCGATTACTAGCATACCAGTAACTGAAAATGATATGGTGATTGGTATTGTTCATATCCATGATTTACTTAGGGCAGGAATTAGTTGATGAATGTCCATGATAATGTTGGCAATATTATGGTTAAGATTCCCTTCATAGATAAAGGTAGTAGTGCTATCATTTCATCTTATAGACGTTCAATTAGTCTATCAAAGATCTTATCTTGTTTAGGAATAATATTAACCTTATGTTTAATTTATATAAATTTAAATCCTATCAGTAATAATTCAAAATCAACGGAGGATAATAGTAGCAATAGTGCTTTTAATCCAAATGATAAAGATTATGAAATAAAAATTTCAAATTCAATTTTTAAGGGGTTCAATAAAAACTTAAATCCTTACCAGATTCAGACTGTGCAAGCAGTTAGGACTTTAGGTAATCAATATAAACTAGAAGAAATTAATGCTACATATAAAATAAATGACAACAAAGACTTAGTGATCAGTGCAAAAAATGGTATATTGAATGAGAGTAGTCACATATTAAAATTAGAAAATGATGTACAGTTTTTTTTAGGAGAAAGCACATTAAAAGCACAAGAAGCCCAACTGAATCTACTAAATAAAGAAACATATAGTAACACAGGAGTGGTATTATCTTATAAAAATTGTAAAATTACTTCTAATAATTTTAGTGCTACACATGATAATGATATTATAAATTTCAAAGGTAATGTATCGACGGTTATTGATGTATCGGATTTTTAGCATGATTTGCTATGTATTGTTTTTTCTAATCATGAGTTCATCCGTAGCCTATGGGGAACATCCGTACTCAAAGCATTCGAGTATGGATAGATTATATATTCATTCTGACAATTTAGTAATTGATCAAACTAAGAATCAAGCTTGTTTTACAGGAGAAGTGATTTTGTGGTTTGATGATATGATGGTAAAAACAACTAATTTAGAAATTTTTTATAAAACAGTTGATAATAAAAAAACTATTGATTACATCTCCATACCGTCAAGATTGATTGCTAAAAAGAATAATGGTCAAGAGTTACTAACTGCTACTTCTGCAAAATATTTTGTAGAAAGAAAAGAACTAGTACTGCTTGGTGATGTAATAGTACAGAATAAGGATGGTATTATAAAAACTGACAAACTAGTATATTATACGGAACTCAATAATATAGATTATAGCAAATCAAAAAATTAGTTATGTAAGAAATTTTTAAAGTATGCCGCATTTAATAATAGAGAAATTACAAGTAAGTAGTATTTCAAAATCTTATAATAAGAGAGTGATCCTAAACGATGTATCTCTTCAATTAAAAACAGGAGAAATAGTTGGTCTTTTTGGTCCAAACGGTGCAGGTAAAACTACCTGTTTTAGTATTATTATAGGACTTACCAAACCAGATAGTGGAGCATTATTTTATAATGATCATGATATTACTCATTTACCAATTTATTTAAGAGCTAGGTTTGGCTTTAGCTATCTTCCTCAAGAACCATCAATTTTTCGTGGGCTATCTGTAGGAGATAATATTAGATTAATGCTAGAGATTTTAGAAAATGACCAAGAAATTATCGAACAAAAAACATTAGATTTGCTTAAAGAATTTTCTATTCTTCATCTAAAAGACATGCCAGCAATAGGATTATCCGGCGGAGAAAGACGTAGGCTAGAAATCGCAAGAACAATAGCACTAGATCCCAAATTTATTATGCTTGACGAACCACTTGCAGGCATTGATCCGTTAGCAATTGAGGATCTTAAAAATTTAATTGTTCACTTACGTAACCGCAATATCGGCATCCTAATTACCGATCACAATGTTAGAGATACTCTTAATATAGTTGACAGAGCCTATGTTATTTACGAAGGAAAAGTCCTATTAGAAGGAACTCCACAAGAAATAGCCACAAGCTATCAAGTAAAGGAAGTATATCTAGGGCAATCTTTTTGTTTGTAATAATAGACCTCTTGGTACTCTGCTCCTTACGTACATCATCGTCCACTGCGGGTCAAGGTTTCGTGGCCTCTTTAAATCCTTGCACATAAACGAGTTTGCCAAAGAGATATATTTTTTCGTTCACTATTATGTCAACCTGATCAATACATGTTTTTTCTTACCTGCGGATATCTTAATAACCTGGTTGTCCTGCATAAAAGTTAAATCAACAACCATATTTTCATCTTGGATTAGTTGATTATTGATTTTTGCTCCAGCCCCTCTAATCAACCGACGTCCTTCGGATTTTGATTTAGCAAGACCTGCTTCATAAAGTAATTCATATGCTGGAATACCTAGAGCTAACCTCCCCTGTTCTAGATAAATAGTTGGTAAATTGCAATCAATTTCTCCTTGTTCAAAAAGCTTGCTAGCTGTTTCTAAAGCTGTCATAGCTGCCTCTTTACCATGACAAAGTTTAGTTAAATTAAAGGCTAATTGCTTTTTGGCACTATTAATATCAGATGCACTAAGTAAGATAAACTCTTGCATGGCATCTTCTCCTAACTCACTATATAATTTTGCGAACTTGACCACATCTTGATCTTCACAATTCCGCCAATATTGATAATAATCGTATGGGCTTAACATATCCTCATTTAGCCACACAGCTCCACCAACAGACTTGCCCATTTTGTTGCCAGAAGCAGTTGTTAGTAAGGGCGTAGTCATACCAAAGACTTCATTACCTGTTAGTTTCCTTGTAAAATCAACACCCATTACTATATTACCCCACTGGTCACTACCACCTATTTGTAAAGAACAACCATATAGTTTATTTAAATGATAAAAATCGTAGGCTTGTAGCAACATATAATTAAATTCTAAGAAACTCATATGTTGCTCTCTCTCTAAACGTAATTTTACAGAGTCCATAGATAACATACGATTCACAGAAAAAAAACTACCAAAATTGCGAAGAAATTCTAAGTAATTTAATGATTCTAGCCAATTTGAATTATCAAGTAATATTGCATCATTTTCCCCAGTACCAAATTTAATAAATTTTGATAATGATTTTTTTATACCTTCAGCATTTTGGGCAATTTCTTCTTTTGTTAAAGATTTCCTTGCCTCATCTTTACCGGTAGGATCGCCAATTTTACTAGTTGCCCCTCCTAGGAGTACTATTGGTTTATGACCATATTGTTGCAATAAACGCAGTATCATAATTTGCATCAGACTACCTACATGTAAAGATTGTGCTGTACAATCAAAACCAATATAAGCAGATATTTTACTGTTTTTCATTAGCTCTGTTAGTTTTTCTAAATCAGTACATTGATATAGAAAACCTTTACTATCAAAATTTTTAATAAACATTTTTTAAACTAATTTTTTTTAATATTTATTATTAGACTTCCTGCATAAGTCAAAAATAGTTGAGGAATTTTTAGGAGAAACGAAGCCGAGCACCGCAGCGTACACAGGCGTACGTGAGGAGCGCAGGCGAGTTTCGACGACAAAATTACCAACTAGATTGACTTATGCAGGAAGTCTATTATTTTGTAGCAGAATTGAAGACCTCTACTTCAATTCTGCCACTCAACTTTTATCCAAAAACTTGAAAATTGATTTATCAATTCTTCAAGTTTTTGAAGTAGGTCAATATAGGAGCAGATATAAAAATAGATGAATATGTACCAACTATTATACCAAAAAACACTAATACACTAAAACTATAAATAGCTTCCCCACCAAATATTACCAAAGCTAGGTTTGCGAGTAAGGTTGTAACAACTGTTAGAATAGTCCTAGACAGAGTTTCATTAATACTCAGATTAATAATTTGTGGCATTACTTTCTTATGTGATTTGCGTAAATTCTCTCTGATTCTATCATAGATAACTACTGAATCATTCACAGAATAACCTATTATGGTAAGAATAGCAGCTATGGAGCTTAAATTGAAATCTAGCCTCATTACACTCATAAAACCTAAGCTTAATATGGCGTCATGTAATAAAGCTACAAGTATACCAAGCCCAAAATACCACTCAAATCTAACCCAAGTGTAAACCATTATGGCAAGAAACGAAAGAATTAGTGCTGTTATTCCTGATTTTATCAGTTGAGTACCAACTTGTGGACCGACAAAATCTACTTTACGATACTCAAATTTATAAGGAAATTGGTTTTTTAAAGTTGATTTGATAAGCTCAATATTTTGCATTAAAGTATCTTCACTATTGCTGCCAACTCGTATTGACAAATCATGCTGATTACCAAAATTTTGCAATACTATTTCACCAATCTTAAGGTTATTAAGCACTTCACGCATTTTGGTTAAATCAGGGTCTTGATCCAGCCGCACTTCTATAACAATCCCACCAGCAAAATCAATACCAAAATTAAATTTGTAAATCCCTATCCAAATAATACTTACAAGAGATAAAATAATGGATATCGTATAACTTACTTTTTTAAATCTGATAAAGTCAAAGTTGATTTTATCAGGTAAAAGCCTTAATGGATATAATTGCATTATTGAATTCTTTAATTTATATACCGAGAGCTTGTCTATACAATTCTAAGATCGCATCTTGTTCAGCTAGCTTATTTCTATCAAGTTTTTTTAGTTTTAACACCGACTTCATGGCCTTGGTATCAAAGCCACTAGAGCTGGCTGCATCAAATATATCTTTTATTGCTTCAGATAATTCAGCTTTTTCTTGTTCAAGCCCTTCTATTTGATTTATATATTGTTCTAATTGTTCTTTAGCGATCACTTCTGTCATAAAATTAAAGTTTATTGTTTATCAAAAATTGTAATATGGCTAGTATATATTATTTTTATCAAGCCACTAAGTAGTTTATAGATAATTTTGCTATAAATACTAGAAAAATTTTTAGATTAGTTACCCCAATTAGGGATAAGAATTAGTTAATTCTTATCCCTAATTGGCTTTAATATAAGGAAAAATGCATTTTTAAAGCGGTTTTGCAAATGCATTTTAAACCTTTCTAAAGCTAAAAACATGATTTTAAAAGATTAAAATCATGTTTTTAGCAAAATATTAATTTAACAATCAGATGCAGAGCCGTCTCAAATCTGATTGTTTCGATAATTTTACCGAATTTGGGATAAGAATTGACTAATTCTTATCCCAAATTCGCGTATTAGTTGTTACCCTCTTGAACGATCCTTATAAAAACAAAGAGCTATTAGGCTTGAAATAGCACAAGCAATTACATAATAAATAGATGAAGTAATAGTACCAGTTTTTTGTACAAGATATTCTAGTATTAAAGGTGTTGTACCACCAAAAATACTGGTTGCTGTATTATAAGACAATGATAAAGCAGTATTTCTGATATTGGTTGGATAGAATTCAGCTTGCAGTGCAGGTTCAGGACCAATATAACAAGCAGCTAAAATTGATAATACGATTTGAGATATAATTATAAAATAAAATTCTCCAGTTTCAATTACATTCATCAAAAAAGGAATAACTAAAATAATTACCAGTAAATTAATCACAAAAATTTTCTTTCGACCAATTACATCAGATAAATAGCCAGAACATAAAGTAACAATAGCCATGATTATATAACAATAATTAGCTAAATTGCTAACTTGGTCATCGGTAAAACCACGATTTATCCTCAAAAATGACATTAGATAAGTAGCTTGTAGATAGAATATTACTGAACCTGTAGAATTGATGAAGATTGATATTAACATATCAATCCAATATACAGAGATAACTTTTTTCAGAGGAGATTTTAAAATCCCACCATTTTCTTTTATACTTTGAAAACTAGGGGTTTCACTGGTATATTTTTTTATATAAAGTCCAGCAAATAAAATAAAAATTCCTAATAAAAATGGTATTCTCCACCCCCAATCATTAAATTGTTGTCCTGATAAAAGGCTTTGTATAAGCTGCGAAATGAGTGATCCAAATAATATACCAATACAAATACTGGACATTGGTATACTGCCAGTAAAGCCACGATGTACCTTACCTGTATGTTCAATAGCAAATGCAATTGAGCCAGTAAGTACTCCGCCCATTGATAAACCTTGCAGCATCCGAAGTAGAATCATTAATATAGTTGCGGTAACACCTATATTGTCATAAGTTGGTAATATGCCAATTAGTGCCGTTGGCAGAGACATACAAAATATAGATGTACTTAAAGCAGTTTTTCTACCAAAACGATCTCCCAGTATCCCAAAAAATACCCCACCTATTGGTCTCATTAAATAACCGATAGCAAATACCAAAAAAGCATGCAATAAAGACGAGCTAGGACTTGATCCAGGAAAGAACTTTGCTCCTATTATAGGAGCAAAGTAACCAAATAGTGCGTAATCATACCACTCAAATGCATTTGCTACACCGCTTGCAAAAACCAACTTACGTTTATTCATATTTTTTATTATTTCATTGGTGTCAAGGGTTAGAATGCTTGTTAGCAACATAATATGATGGCTTACTCATAATGCCCACTCAAGCTGATTATTAGTACAGTCTTTTCATCTTCAAAGATTTCGTATATCAGTCTATGTTTGATATTAATTCTTAGAGAATAGCAACCTTTTAAGTTGCCTACGAGTTTCTCACTGCTGATAGGTCTTGGATTATTTTTTAATTCAGTCCATAGTTTTCTAGCCTTATTATCAAGCTTTTCTGACTTTAACTTTTGGAAATCTTTAAATGATTTTTTAGTAAATTTCAAATTGTACAATGACATTAATTCATATCATCTTCATTTAAGCACTCATCCAAAGGTTCTTGCCGAGCTTTTAGTATTTCCTTAACTAATCCAGGTATAGAATATAATTCTAATGTCGCTTGCAAAGATTCGTAGTCTTCTCTAGATAATAGTACTGCGTCATAATGCTTACCTTTTAAATATACTGGCTTATGTGTTTCGTTTGTTTCTTGTACAAGGCTAAATAAATTAGCCCTTGCTACCGATATTGTTTGTACGTTCATAATTTATCTCCCTTATAAGTATACTCGCTTTGAAGGATTGTTTTTTGAAAATATCAAGGACTCGTGTACGCTCTGTTTGTCCCTTATTTGTAAATCCAATTTTCCAAATCATTTGAGTATATACACATAACTAGTACATGATATTGTACATTCAATATCATGTCAACAAAATGTTTGAAGAAAACAAGCATTGCTAGTACTTCTTCATGCAGTAGCTTTATCATTTTGTGTTATATTTCCTTTCTCAGAATATATTATAAACAATGTTGCAGGTATTATTATCAATGCTCCGTATAAAGTACTGTTTTCAGGGATTTCATTAAACACAAGATATCCAGCTGATGCTGAAATTATTAACTCTAAATATCTATAAGGGGCTGTGGCTGTGGCATCAACTAGAGAGAAAGCCTTTAATAAGAAAAATAAGATTAAACTACCCCCAGCTCCTAAGGTAAATAGCAAAATAAATTCTGAACTGGTAGGTGTTTGCCAATACATTATTGATGGTGGTATTGATACTAAAGATGTTACTAAAGCAGAATAAAATAGCATACTAATCATTGATTCTTTTACTACAAATTTCTTATTGATAATATCTAACATGGCAAAAGCTATAGCAGCTAAAACAAAAATCAATATCTGTGGATTAAAGTCACTAGCATGAGGTCTCAGGGTAATAACAATACCAATAAAACCAAATAAAGTTGCTGCCCATCTTTGCCAAATAATATTCTCATTTAAGAAAAACACTGCTAGCACTAGAGTAAATAAAGGTGTAGCAAGACTAATAACTGTAGCAGTAGTCACTGGGGCAATACTGAGACCATAAGTCCAAGACGTCATACCAAAAAACAATAAAACCCCTCTTGCAATATGTATAAAAGGACGATTAGTTGTAAGAGTCTGTTTCCCATAATATAAAATAAAAGGGACAAGAATTAAAGCACTAAAGAAAAAGCGAAAACAAGCCACCTCAAAACTATGTAGCCTAAGTCCAAGATATTTTGCTGTTATGTCATTAGTTACACTACTTATCAAGCTTAATATAAACCAACCAATACCAACAAAATAAGTGTTTAATTTATTATTCATTGTATAGACCTTAATTCGTTATTTTTTTATATTTTTTGTATTAGTGTTTTCTATATTTAGTGTTATAGTGTCACTAATGTTAAACAAATTTAAAAATCTTATTATCAATTTGATTTCCAAATAAGAAAGAATATATATAATACAGCAATATATTTAAAGCAAGAAAAGGTTTATAGTTATGATAAAAGTCACAAAAAAATTTGGAATATTGCTATTGGTAAGTTGTGTAAGTATCTCTAGCTTTGCTAATTCTGATTTAACTAATAATGACTATGATGCCGATTATTATGAAAATGAAGGTAATCTTGTGTTTAAAATAAGAGGGGGGGGGATAAAATCTAGTGCAAAGCAAAAAGGCTTTCCTAAGGCTACCGCCGCAAGCCCAGTATCGATTGGTAATTTTGTTGAAAATGGTTACGGTTTTGATGCTTCTACATCAATATTCTTTGCTAGTAATGTTGCTGCAGAGTTATCTTTAGGTTTTAATGTATTACGTCCTAAAAATAATAGTTTAAAGAATGTGGCTTATAATTATGGTGGTAATCCAGCAGATGTTGGTAAGAGAAAAGATCTTTATATGATACCCCTAACTGTTACGGGACAATATCATATAGCTCCCTTTGGTGCTATTAGACCTTATGTTGGCGTTGGTTATCATGGAGCTTATATGTTCAGTAAATCTAAAGGATGTACAGTCAAAAATGGTCACGGTGCTGTATTACAGATCGGGGTTGACTTATATGCTAAGGATGATACATTGATTAACTTAGATGTAAGGCAGTATTTTCTTAAGACCAAAGTTGATTATAAAAATAGTTTAGTAAAACAACCTATATCATCTAAAGTAAGGTTTAATCCGTTAATGATTGCAGTAGGTATTGGTTTTAGGTTTTAGGCTTGCCTGACCTAATTAAACGAGAAATTGAAATAGTCTAAGATGTCTATTGTTGACTTATTAGTTAGAAGAGACTATATCTTTTCTAGACATATCAATATTATATTATTAGTTTTTTACTATGAGTTCACAACAAAAATTACCTATACTGCCTAAAGCAACTGCTATTTGGTTGATTGATAATACTGCTTTAACGTTTAAGCAGATAGCTGATTTTTGTGGGGTTCATGAGCTTGAAATTAAAGGTATTGCTGATGGTGAAGTGTCTCAAGGTATTATGGGGTTAGATCCTATTGCTGGAGGACAATTAACTCAAGAAGAAATAATGCGTTGCACGAAAGATCCAAGTAGTAGTTTAAGACTTTTTGTGAGTAGTGCCTATGATTTGGTAAGTACAAAGAAAAAACAACAATCTAGATATACTCCTATTGCTAGACGTCAGGATAAACCAGACGCGATATATTGGTTACTTAAAAATTGTCCAGAAATTTTAGATAATCAAATTATAAAACTCGTTGGTACTACTAAGTCAACCATAGAAGCTATCCGTGATCGTAGTCACTGGAACATGAAAAACATTCGCCCACGTGATCCAGTTTTACTTGGAATTTGTAGTCAAGTAGAATTAGACAAGAGTATTGAGCAAGCACAGCTTTTATCTAAGCAAGAAAAAACTGTTAAAGAGTAAGTCAGGGCAATTTAAAAGCCGCGATCGGTAGTTGCTATAGACATGCCTAAAGGCTATGAGATATTATAGATTCCCGCCTATGCGGGAATGACCTACTCATGATCCATGTAACAAATCCTCTATGCGGAAGTTGGGAAGATTTAAAATGGCATCTTTAGTCCAGGTGGCAAACCAATATTACCTAAAGCATCAGACATAGAGTTTTGTGAATCTTCATCGACCTTGCTTTTAGCATCGTTGAAAGCAGCAACAATTAAATCTTCCAATAATTCCTTCTCTGTTTCTTTAAGCAAAGAGGCATCAATAGAGACCTTTTGAACCTCTCCACGACCACTAACGGTAATATTTACTAACCCACCACCTGCTTTTCCAAAATATTCAGCATTTGCCATTTTTTCCTGCATTGCTTGCATTTTTTTCTGCATTGACTGAGCTTGTTTTAAAAATTGATTAAAATTTGTCATACTATGTACCTTTTAATTTTCTAACAAAATATCTGAAATTGTAACATTTGGAAAGTGTTGTGTTAAAATTTTCCAATCTTGACTTGATTTTACTTTATTTAGCAATTGTTCTTTAAGAGTGATTATTTTTAACTGTTTTGTAATGATAACATTCCAAGTTTTTCCTGACCAAGCAAATAATAAATTAGCAATTTGTTCTTTTATTTTTGTGTTGAGATCGCTTCCAGCAATTTCTATAGTTTGAAGAACAAAAGATTTTAACTCCACTTGGTTTAGTAATCTGTAATAAACTTCCATCTCATTATGCAAATGTAAAAACTCAAGAAAACCGGTAATTTGATAGTTCTTAGTTGATTGTTGTAATACCGGTTGTTCTAGTTGCTCCCCATCATTATATTCCACTAATTCTTCTAGCGATGGTAACATCTGGGAGTAAATAGATTTTATCACCAGCATTTCAGCTTCTATCAATTGATTATGTGAAGTTTTCATCTCTATAATTCCTTTACTATATATTTGCCAAATAATAGATAATTGAGGAAAAGTAATTTTTGTTAGAATATTTGTAACATTATCATTAAAAGATACATATATAGGATTTTGATAATTAGGTAATATCTTTATTTTACTAAGATAGGCAGTAAAATCAGCAACTAATGCTACAAAAGTTTCTAAATTTGCTGAAGACATATAGAGATTGTTTACTAAATCAATAGATTTAGCAGCATCTTTTTGAATAATATATTCAAAAAACTTAACTATACTAGCTGTATCCACCAAACCAAGTATTTGATAAACGATTTCAGGAGTGATCAAGTCTCCTGCTGCCAAGCTTGTTGCTTGGTCTAGTACTGAAACTGCATCTCTAGCTGAACCATCAGATCTAGATGCAATTATTCTAAGAGCCTCTATCTCAACGTTTAACTGTTCTTTTTTAGCGATGGACTGAAGCAATTGAAAAATCTCATCAAATGTTAGCCTCCTTAAATCATATCGCTGACATCTAGAAATTACGGTTAATGGAATTTTTTGTGGTTCAGTAGTAGCAAATATAAATATTACATGTGCTGGTGGTTCTTCAAGGATTTTAAGTAGAGCGTTGAATGCACCTTTAGATAGCATATGAACTTCATCAATTATGAAGATACTGTACCTAGCGATTAGCGGCTTATATTCACTACTTTCTATTATTTTACGGATATCATCAACACTTGTCTTGCTAGCAGCATCAATTTCAATTATATCGGGATGGTTATTTTTATTAAAACTGCTACAATTCTGACAACTCTCACAAGGTTTAATACTATCACCTTCAACTATCAGATTGGTACAATTAATAGTTTTAGCGATAATACGTGCTGAAGTAGTTTTGCCAACACCCCTAATACCAGTAAGAAGATAACCTTGAGATATACGATTTTTTAGAATAGTATAGCTTAAAATTTTTGTTAAAACTTCTTGTCCGTATAGCTCAGAGAAATTAGTAGGGCGATATTTTCTAGCAAAATTAATATATTGGTCAGTTGTTTTTGTCACTATGGTATATTCACAAAAATATGATCTACTCAAATGATTTCAAATCCAATTCTTGAAAACAGAAGAGTATGCTAGTAATGACCCACTAGAGACTATTTTGGCTGCTTCCTTTCGAACCTGACCACCTGAACAGCACCAATGCCCACTACTAGCACATGATAAAATAGTTCTTTTATCATCTAGAGGCAAGTTATTTAAGTAGCTAAATTGTATTTTTTTTCTATATCGTTTTTTGTCAGTCTACTTGGTGTTCCGAATATGTCTGGATTCTTAAGCTTAAATAAATCATCATCAAATTTTTGTACTTTTGCAATATGATTAAATATTATCGTAATAACATTTTCATCTTCAAGTATTTCTAGCTTTTTTATTTGTTTAGTTTTTTTATCAAAGGTAATCTGACTACGCCGCTCTGATAAAGTATGATAAATAGTAATTTTAAACATATTATCTTGATCTATTACTGACTCAATTTTGAAATATTTATCAAAATCTATACTATCTTCTAATAAAAAATTAAATACATTCTCCTCTGCCTTAATACGACTTACATGTTTCATATCATAATCATACACGGAAACATAATTAGTATTACCAATAACTACCAAAGGGAATGGTGGGTAATAATTACATCGAAACTTAGAAGGCTTATTTATTAATAACTTACCTTCAGCTTTATTCCCTGCTGAATCCTCTTGGCTAAAGTCCACAGCCATGGATTTTATTTCACGTAAATATATTTTAAGTTGATCAATAGCTTTGTTATCAAAAGATCTATTATCTAATATTAGAACTCTAGCAGAATTCGCTTCTACTAGGGAATTTGTAGGAGGATCGGAACGCAGAACCGTAGCGTACTCTAGTGTACGTGAGGATTCGAGTCTAGTCCCGACGCCCAAATTACCAGTAGAAGTAGAGTTATGCAAGAACTCTACTTCAGCATAGGCTATGGTTAGAAACCAATAAATGGCAATAATACCTTTACAAAGCCAGCTCATCTTTTATACCTAATATGTGTTATATTTTGTTTTGCTGCTTTAAGTGTATTCTTTAGCAAATAAGCGACAGTCATTGGTCCAACACCACCTGGAACTGGGGTTATATATCTCACTTTATCAACAACATTGGTAAAATCAACGTCTCCTACCATCTTGTCGCTATTAGGAAGTTTACTAATACCAACGTCAATCACTATAGATTGAGGGTTAAAATATTCTTCTGTTAATGTCAAAGGGGATCCGGTAGCTGATATTACTATGTCAGCACGGGAAGTTATAGAACTTAAATTTTGAGTTCTTGAATGGCATATCGTCACAGTACAATCTTCTCTAAGTAATAAAGCTGATAATGGTTTACCTACAATATTAGAACGCCCTATAACTACAGCATTTTTTCCAGCTAAATTTTTCTCAACGTGTTTAAGTAATTCAATGCAACCAAGAGCCGTGCAAGGTATAAAGCCATTGCCTGAGTTACTATGTAGATAACCAACATTTATAGGATGGAAACCATCGACATCTTTGCTAGGATCGATGGCAGATAAGATTAAATTTTTATTGATATGTTCAGGTAGAGGAAGTTGTACGATAATTCCAGAAATATTTGAATCATTGTTGAGCATGCTGATTTCATGCAGCATATGGTCAATATCAATTTCACTGGGCAAATTTATTTGCAAAGCGTTCATACCAATTGCTCCTGCTGCTTTGATCTTATTTCTTACATATATACTACTAGCTGGGTTATCACCCACTAGTATAATAGCAAGAGTTGGTACTAACTTGTGTTGCTCCTTGATTAAATTAATCTCTGCCCTTAACTTAGATAATATTTGTTCTGCAACATATTTACCATTGATTATATTACTACGTTCATTCACTATTTATGCACTCCTTTGGTAGTTGAATATTCGAAGTGTAAGGCCTTACCCTCAAATACCCTGCCATAGGCGTGATGTAAGCTGCTAGCTGCTTCGGCAAAACCAGTAAGAATTAATTTTAATTTTGCCGGATAACTAGCAATATCGCCAATTGCATAAATGCCTGAAATATTTGTTTCAAAATATGAAGGTTCTACAATTATATGATTAGTTTTGAGATTTAATCCCCAATTTTTTATCGGACCAAGTTCTTGGCTAAGTCCAAAAAATGGCAATAATATATTTGCTGGTAAGGTGCGAATATTCCCTTCAAAATCCTTTACTCCGATTGCTTCTAGGATACCATCTTTTCCTACTAAATGGTCTAGTTGATAATTAATTACCAACTCAATTTTGCCATTATCTGCTAATTCTTTCAGTTGTCTTATAGTTTCAGGAGCTGCCCGAAATCTCTCACGCCTATGCACTAAATATATTTTTTTAGCAATTTCACAGAGTGATATTGCCCAGTCTACAGCCGAATCGCCTCCACCAGCTATTACAATTTCTTTGTTGGCAAAACTATTGCGGTTATTGATAAAATAAAATACTGATTTTCCCTCAAATGCTTCTATATTAGGTAATGGAGGTCTATTAGGTCCAAAAGAACCGCATCCAGCAGCTATAATAATAACTTTAGCAGTAATTATGGTGTCTTTAGAAGTGGTAATTTGGAATTGCCCCTCTTCTTTTTCCAACTGCACTACTTGCTGATTTAGATGATAGACCGGATTAAACGGTTGTGCTTGCAATGCCAATTGTGCTATCAACTCTTCTGCCATAATTTTAGGATATGCTGGTATGTCATATATAGGTTTCTCTGGGTAAAGTTGGCTACATTGCCCTCCTATTATCTCCTGCGAGTCAACAACATGGCAACGCATACCAAGCATTCCAGCTTGGAAAATAGCAAATAACCCAACTGGACCTGCACCAATTATTATAATATCAGTGTTGTGCATAAAATAAAATTTTTATAAATAAAAAAATAGTCAAACTCTTAACGATACCGGGATTTTATGTTAGAATGGATAAATAATCAACTAATCAGTTTAAATTAATTTTGTATCATGATAAATTTTTATTTAGTTATCAATATTTTGTTTATTGGTTTAATGATCTATTTATTACTTAAAAATGTAAATATTTTTGTCAAACTCTTAGTGCTAAATAGTTTAACTAGTATAATAACCTTATTCATTTGTTTTCTTGG
>NZ_OZ032164.1:0-82500 GCF_964026605.1 Candidatus Tisiphia endosymbiont of Ptychoptera albimana | reverse complement strand
GAATTGTCATCAATTGTTGGTATAGCTCCATATGCTCGTGATAGTGGTAATAAGCAAGGACGAAGATTTATTCGAGGAGGCAGGAAAATACCCAGAGATGCTTTATACATGGCAGTATTAGCTGGTAAGAATGGTTTCCAATATTTAAAAATTTTATATGATAGGCTTGTTAATAATTTTAAACCTAAGAAAGTTGCGATAGTTGCTTGTATGCGTAAGTTACTTGAAGTGTGCCATAAACTTATTCAACAAAAACGTGTTTTTGTTATTAAATAATATTTATCTATTTTTATAAAATTTAGATAAAAGATAATTGCTCTTTCGAAACTCGCTTGTGCTGAGGGATTTGAAGGAGACTCTTCACCTCAAACCGCAGCGGACTCTAATTCCGTTACGGATTCGAGTACCGCATCATTGTCCAAATCACCAGCAGAATTAGAGTTTCAAAAGAAGTCTATTTACGAGCAGTATAATCTAACCTGAATTCGATGTAACAAGTTACATCGAATTCAGTATTATATATAGAAACAATCAGGTTTGAAGCGGCTGCCCACCTGAAGTATCGATATAAGAATTATTAATTCTTATATCGAACTGGGGGTAATCTATTAATTATTCTTCACCATTTGCTGCTTATTAATAGCCATATAAAACACTAATATCATGCTAATTGAAATGATCAGCATGAATAATGGTAATTGTACCAATGTTCCGTCATGCATATATCCTATTAACACTGTAAAACCTGCAGCAATTACATAATACATAAAACCAAAGAGTGAGGCAGCAGTGCCAGCAAATTGACCATAATTTTCCAAAGCCTGACTTAAACAGTTAGGAGTTACCATCGTACCACCAATATTAACCATACTCATCCATAATAAAGTTTGTAATACCGATACTGTTACATCATCTTTATTAATTAGACTAAAATAACTAGATAAAAAGAATAACATAGCTCCTAAGCACATAAGCTTAATGCCTGCAAAAATAATATAGTCAGAGGTTCTCTGCATTTGGTGCATCTTTTTAGATATAAGCCCACCTAAAATTAAGGGAATACACGGAAATAATGCTATCATACCAAATGATGAAGTGGTAATATTTAGTCCTGAGATAAAATAAAAAGGTGCTTCAGCAAAATAGCCAAATGAAATGCCATTTACTGCTCCAACTAAAAATACAAAACCGAGAAATCTTATATCTCTGATCATTTTATTAAAACATTCTTTATATAATCCAATAGCTGAGCGTTTAACCATTAGATTTTAGTTAGTTTCTGGAAGTTTAGCTGATATTAACACCATAATGAATATTGCTATTACGATTAGTACAAGAAATACGGCTGACCAATGATAAAATTTTATTACAAAACTACCTATAACTGGACCTATAGCAGGAGCAAAGGCCATAGCAATAGTTATAGTTGAGAATACCCTGCCACGATCTTTTGGTGGTATTGCCTCTCTAGCTATTGCTATCCCTAATACTGAACCAACACTAGCACCAAAAGCTTGCATAAATCTTGCAGCCAGTAACATATTTATATTATCTGCTAAATAACAAATGCAGCATGATAAGGCGTAAACTAAAAATCCCGCAAGTAGACAAGGCTTACGTCCGTAATAATCAGATAAGTTACCCCATATTAACACGCCAACAGCAAAACCAAACAAATAAATAGTAAGTGTGTATTCAGATAAGTTAGCACTAATTGCCAAATCCTTGGCTAAGCTAGGAAGTGAGGGAGTATAAATGGTTTCACTTAATATAGGTATTGCAATAATTAATATAATAATGTATAATGAGGGTGTTTTTAATTCTATCTGGCTTCATAACCACGGCGACCTGATGAACAATTAGTTAAATTTTATTAAGGCATTAATAAAACGCTTGAAGTTATTTGATGACCAACCCATAGTAAGCATCATTTTTGGTTTGGTCTCTTCTTTTTGTCTTTATTCTATTTAAAATATTCAATACAAACCCTCGGATACTGACCATATTTGCAGGAGCATTGCCTTGACGTATGCTGCTCGCATCTTCATTAAATACCACATCGAGTACCCAATGCATAGATTCAATTCCCCAATGAGATCTTATGCTTTTTAACATCGCTTCAGCGGATACGGATACTGACGTAATTAACATTACGTTGTCATTGCGAGAAAAGACTATAGGTCAACGAAACAATCCAATATAATCATTTTTATGGGTTGTTTCGTCGCCACTAAAGTGACTCCTCGCTAATCGACGTCTTTAACTATGGATAAATGTTATAACTGCTCCACATCGTTAGGAGTAGAGGTTTCTTGTTGATCAGAACTTTCAAGGAGGTCAATAGTATCTTGCTTATTGTTCCTTGAGTAATCTTGTGCTTCAGATTCTGACCTTGCAACAATTACCGTTATATTTGTACTAAGCTCAGCGTGCAACCTAACCTCTACCACGAATACACCTGTTGATTTTATCGGGTTCTCAAGAATTATACTTAAATGTGATATTAAGTGCAAAGAAGCCTTAGACAAACTTTCAGCAATTTCTTTATTATTCACTGAACCAAACAACCGACCATCATCAGCAGACTGCTTAATAAATATTAATTCCTTACCACTTATAACATTATTAATAGCTTCTGCCTCAGATCTTATTTTTAGCTCTTTCATTTCAAGATCATGTTTTTGGGCTTCTATGAACTGTTTATTAGGTTCTGTTGCCCTAATTGCTAATTTTTTGGGGATAAGATAATTACGAGCAAACCCCTTTTTTACCTTAAGAATCTCTGCAATCTTTCCAAGTTTTCTTACAGGTTTAATCAAAATAACTTCCATCTTATTCCTCTGCTCAAATTTGAAATACAAAAGGCAACAACGCTAGGATTCTAGCAATTTTTATAGCATTCTTCAGTTTTCTTTGCTTTTTGGCACATACATTGGTAATCCTACTAGGCAACATTCTACCACCTTCTGATACAAATTTTATTAACAAATCAGGGTTCTTGTAATCAATTACTGGAGCATTTGGAATAGAAAGAGGACATCCCTTACGTTTTCTAAAAAACACTCTTTTATTACTTCTATCAACCATTCTAGTCATTGACTGAGAGTCAACAGCATCATTCTCAAACATTTTAATCTTTTCCAATTTTATTACTATTTAGTCTTTATTAATTGTTACATCAACTGTTTCTTCATGATCTGAACCTTTACTTCTTAGAATCGGCGAAGGTTCAGCACTTATTGAATCAACATTGATATTAACAAACCTAATAATATTTTCACTTAGCTTCATTTTCCTTTCCAGTTCATTTATTACCGAAAAATCAGTTTTAAGCCCCATAAAAACATAATGTCCTTTTTTATTATTACCAATCTTATAGGCTAAACTTCTTAAACCCCAATATTCAGTTTTAATAACTTCACCGTTACTATCTTTAACAATTTTAGTAAAGTCATCGGTAATTTTATCTACATCAGCAGACGAAATATCTTGGCGTATGATAAAAACTGATTCGTAAAAAGCCATATATAAGAATCTCCAGCTATAAAATAAAGCCATTTATAACAATAAAAAACATTTAATTCAAGTGTTATCTTTATTATAGAGCATAATTAATAAATCACTAATACCTTTTGATTGCAAAAATATAACCGTTTTACACGGATTGTAAATAAATAATTAAATTAGTAGACTTATATTAATAAATTTAGTAGAAATTTATTAATTAATTCGATAATATTGCACTTTAAAAAGTCAAATTAATATCATTACAATAAATTCACAATATATGTAACATTAGACTCTTGCATAACTGAACTATGCTCTTTTTACTTTAAAAAATTGACTCAGCAAAAACTTTGAGGATTTGCGTACTTCACATTACTTACATGTATGTCTAGCATGCTTATACCTTGTTTTATGCTCCAATCCCTCAATCATTTGGGTATACAGAGAAGAATTTAGTCATGCCTAAAGTCTTCATTTAATTAGTATTTAAAATGTTTGATAAATTACCACCTAGAGTTCTTATTATAGAATCAACTAAAAGCATTAACGTTTCTTTATCTAATGTCATAGAGAGAGCATGGTTTAATCTTGTTAAGGCTAACACAATAGAAAAAGCTATAGCTTCCTCTATTGCAAATCACCCTGACATAATTATTGTTGATTCGATGGTACAAGATAAAGTTGCTACAGAAATAGCAACTAAACTAAGAGAAATTAATGGTTTAGAGAAAGTACCAATAATCTTTTTGCTACATTCCGGAGAATCACCGTCTAATTATACTTTAGAAGATAATAACTTTGTTGTTTCTCTTACTAAACCATTCACTTCAGATCAGCTAATGATTTCAATAAGATCATTACTCCGACGATCTAATTTAATTCTACAAGATAAAGTTATAAAATATAAGGAAGTAAGTATGGATCTTACTACCTATAAAGTAACTAATAACGGCAGGATAATTCGTTTAGGACCAACAGAATTTAAGATTTTACAACTTTTTATCAAAGCACCTAAAGTAATATTTTCCCGTCAAGATATTGTAGACAAAGTGTGGGGCAGAGATACAGCTATTGATCTACGTACTATTGATGTACATATAAATAGAATAAGAACATCTCTAAAAAATAAAGAATCTGAGGTATTTATAAAAACGATCCGTGCTATAGGATATTGCCTTGATTTGCCAAATTCTTAGAATTAAAGTAAAAAATTATCTATTTAACCTGAATTCGATATAAGAATTAATAATTCTTATATCGAATCAGGTTAATTTAGAATTTCCCAGTTGAACCAAATCCACCAAAACCTCTAGAGGTTTCATCTAACGAATTAACCTCATCCCATAATATCTGCTCATATCTAGCAATAACCATTTGAGCAATTTTCATGCCACGCTCAATTACAAAACCTTCTTTAGGATGATGATTAATTAAAATTACCTTTATCTCACCACGATAATCAGCATCAATTGTACCAGGTGAATTCAGCACGGTAACACCATGTTTTAGTGCTAAACCTGATCTTGGTCTGATTTGAGCTTCTAAATAACTAGGTAATGCTATACAAATTCCCGTGGGTACTAACTTTACTTCTTGTGGTTTTATAGTGATTGGTTCAATATTTGCTGCTACTAGATCCATACCAGCACTATGCTCAGTAGCATAACTGGGCAAAATATCTACAGAATGTTCTAATTTCTTAATTTTAATGTTCATAAATATAATATTTTTTTTGGTATGATATTGATCAGCTTGATTACTTAGACTCCAACTTTACTTAACCTTCTTACCATTGGCGTCATAAATTTCGATCTTTTCAAACTTATCTGCTTCTTTATACGGATAAGTAACCCTAGCTGTAATATAACCTCGGTTATTAGATATAGCCCCTTCAACTGGAGTACCTGCCACTTCCCATACTCCAAGAGTCATAACATCAAGTACTCCATGCCCAGCAGCTCTTAAATAATTCAAACCAGATTTTCTTGCCATAGCTCTATATGTTTCCATATATTTTCCATTTTCTTCTTGATGACGATCAACAATTTCCATACCATGAGATAGAAAACAACCTTTCGTTTGGCATTTAGTTATATCTGATACTGAAATACCTTCATTAGAAGCAGCTTTGTAGACAGAGCAGCTAGATAAAATTAGCATTATAATAAAAAGAAAAATATTAACTATATATTTACTAAACATTCATTACCCTAAAAATTAATAAATAGAACACTAACTTATCTTACAGTTATAGCACTGAACTACTTATATTTCTACAATTTTCTTTAATACATCAACGGTTAGTAATTATACAACCTTGCTGATTGTCAGATAGTTTCTTACAAATCGCTTTAGCTTGGCTTATACTTTGGTAGTTACCTACTAATACTAAATAGAAAAAACTTCCTGTACTAGATTGTATCTTCTTAATATTTACTACCGTATTATTAAGAATTTTTGCATATTTTTTTTTGATTCTTTCTCCTTCTTGATTAGCTTCTGATTCAGATTCTACTGAGGCTAGTTGAATTTTATAACCACCTTGATTCGACTTATTTAACTGTGTTTCATCAATTTTGCGATGTGATTCAGTAACTTTTATGACATTTAAACCAGCTTTATTATTAGATGGTTGAACTATTGGAACAAATTTTTGCTCTATTAAATTCTCTTTCTGCACCAAGTCATTTCTTACTATATTAGGTAAAATTGTTTCTGTTCCTTCTTCATCTTTACTTAGTTTGTGTTTTTCATACTTAGCTTGATCAGTTTCTACTATACTAAATAAAATCGTGTCTATCGAGTCAAGTTCTTCATCACTTTCTGCTAGTTTTTGTTTAGCAATATTTAATGGCTTTTCCGGTTCAGGTTGTAATATTATAGGTTTGTTGGTCTTTTTTTGTTGTAAACTCTCATAAATTATATTATTCGCATTTGGTATTACTATCCCACCACTATCTTGTGGTTTAATTTTTGTAGGTGATGGATCAGGGTAAATTATTACTACTTGACCACTATTTCGGCTGTAATTAGTATAAACTAAATATGTAATACCACTAATTATTGAGAGAATAATTAATAAGAGTAAAGTGCGGTTAGTCATCAACTTATAAATTACAATACTTTATTACATTTTATTCATAGGTGTTACCCCTATAACATCAAAACCAACTTTTATAATCTTTTGAATAGACTTTGCTAAAGCAAGGCGAGCGGTGGTTAACTCTATATTATCTTCAATTAGAAACCGATAATCATTATTTTCCTTGCCAAAATTCCATAAAGCATGGAATTTTGAAGCTAAATTAATCAGATAAAAAGCTACTCTGTGGGGTTCAAAATATTTTGCCGAAATCTCTAAAACTTTTGACCATGAAGCAAGAAGTTTAATTATTTCTATTTCCTCTTCGCTGGAAAGTAACGACAAGTCATACTCATTCTCTAAGAATTTACCATATGCTTTTGGCATGGATTCTTTAGATTTTTCCAGTATAGATATTGTCCTAACATGAGCATATTGTACGTAAAATACAGGATTGTCTTTTGATTGTTCTTTTACTTTTACTAGGTCGAAGTCAAGAGCAATATCATTTTTACGGGTTAGCATTATAAATCTTATTATATCTTTACCTACCTCATTTGTTACATCTCGTACACTAGTAAAATTACCGCTACGTTTTGACATTTTTATAGCGATACCATTTTCAACAAAATTTACTAACTGGCAAATCTTAACATCAACTTTAACTTTTTCTCCACCAAGAGCTTTAACTATTGCCTCAATTCTTTTTACGTAGCCACAATGATCTGCACCTAGAATATAAACTAGATGATCAAAACCACGATCTATTTTATTCTTAGCATAAGCTAAATCAGAGGCGAAATATGACCAACTACCGTCAGATTTTTCTATTGGTCTATCTTGATTATCACCAAAAGCCGTAGATTTAAACAATTTCTGAGTTCTTGAATCCCAAGATTCATCTATTTTACCTTTAGGAGGGGACAACTGCCCCTCATATATTAGTCCCATTTTAGTAAGCATTTGTACAACTTCATCAATCTTACCACTATCATGCAGTGACTTTTCTGAGAAGAATACCTCGTGTTCAATATCTAGCTCCTTTAAATCCTGCTTAATTATAGCTAACATTTCTTCTACTGCAAAATCCTTAACGAGTTCATGACGTTGCCTATCGGTCATTGTTAATAATTTATCACCAAATTTTTCCACCAACTTTTGTCCAATATCTACCAAATATTCTCCAGGATAAAGCCCTTCTGGTATTACGATCTCTTCTTTTGTTAATGCTTGTTTATAACGTAAAATAACTGAACTAGCTAAGTCATCCACTTGAGAGCCGGCATCATTAAGGTAATATTCTTTGGTAACAATATAGCCAGTACTATCTAGAACTTTGGCTAAAGCATCACCATAAACAGCACCTCTAGCATGACCAATATGCATAGGACCAGTTGGATTTGCAGATACATATTCAATATTAACCTTTTGATTATTACCAAAATTAATCTTAAAAAAATCCTCCTTATCCAGCAATATATCATTGATAGAGTTATGCCACATATCAGCTTTGATAGTAAAGTTAATAAATCCTGGACCAGCAACTTCTATAGACGCGATATATGGAAGAGGCGTTAATAGTTCTTTAAATCTAATAGCTAGTTCCTTAGGTTTAATATTTTGTTTTGCAGCGATAATCATAGCTATATTACTTGAAAGATCACCATTGAGATTATCTTTAGGAATTTCTATAGCCGCCAATTTTAACACATCTTCATTATCGCATATTTGTCTAGCTGCACTAATGATATCTTCACGTAATTTATTAAATATATTCATAAATCAAATATTATTAAAATTGAAGGAATAAAGATCTTGATATTCTTGAATAGCGAAGCGGTCAGTCATGCCAGCTATATAATCTGCTACTATATCAGCTTTGGATTTTACATCCCCTGGTACAATTAATTCTTTCCAACTAAATGGTAATAAATCAATATTATCCATATATACCCTAAATAACCCTTGTATAATATTTTGACACTTTAAAGTTATAGAAGTCAGTTTATTATGTTTATATACTTTATTATACAAGAATTGTCTAATTGCCGTTATATGTTCTTTTGTCTCGTCAGTAAAATCAACAATCTGATAATCAAGATGTCGTATATCAGCTGTTGTAGTTATTTTCTGTTTTTGTAAGTTATCATTTGTTTGTAGCAATAGATCGGTAATTAAATCACTCATCAATTTACGTACGATTTCATAAATAAGACGAGAAGTTGTTATATCCTTAAACTTGGACTTAATTTCAAAAGCATATTGATCAATAAATTTAATTTCTGCTAGATGATTAAAATCAATAATCTTAGCACCAACACTATCTTCCAAATCATGAGAAATATAACTAATATCATCAGCTAATGAAGCAATTTGAGCTTCAGCTGAGGAATAGTGAGCTAAGTCAAGATCATGTTGTAAATCATACTCTATTATATATTTAGGTATGTTATTTATTAAAGGACCATTATGTTTAACAATTCCTTCTAGCACTTCCCATGTCAAATTTAATCCATTATAAGCCGCATATCTTTTCTCTACTTTAGTAAGAATCTTTAATGAATGAGCATTATGGGAAAATCCACCATAATCTTCCATACATTTATTTAGTGCGATCTCCCCTGCATGACCAAAAGGAGTATGCCCAAGATCATGAGCAAGAGCTACAGTTTCAGCTAAATCACTTGATAAATTAAGGGTTTTAGCAATAGAACGTGCAACCGTAGAAACTTCAATCGAATGAGTAAGGCGATTTCGATAATGATCCCCTTCATGATTAATAAAAACCTGGGTTTTATATTGTAAACGTCTGAAAGCCTTTGAATGAATTATACGATCCCGATCTCGTTCAAATTCATTTCTATAAGATGTAGGATATTCATTAAACAATCTCCCCCTACTCTTGGCTGGATCTACTGCATATGAAGCAAGCATATATTAACTCCTATTTAATCTGAATTCGATGTAACAAGTTACATCGAATGATGAAAAAAGTTAAAATGCACTCGCGTCAACCGCTTCAAGAGTGCATTTTTCCTTATAACAAAGCCAGTATAGAATTACCTAGCAAGCTTTTCAAGGTTTTTAAATGAAACTCTTGCAAAATTAGGTTTTTAGGATTATTCTAATGGTCTTTATAATATAAGAACATGTCAATAAAAGTTACTGATAATGCTTTTAAAAGAGTAGATGAGCTAATAAAATTAGAAAGTAATCCAAGTTTGGTTCTTAGAGTAGTTGTTGATGGTGGAGGCTGTTCTGGATTTGTTTATAATTATGCTCTAGTTTCAAGCAATGACATAACAAAAGATGACTGTATTATAGAAAAAGATAATATTAAAGTAGTTATCGATGAAATATCTCAGCAGCTTATGGTTGATTGTATAATAGATTTTATCGAAGAATTAGGTAGTTCCTATTTTGAAATTAGAAACCCCCTTGCAAAAAATAAGTGTGGGTGTGGTAATTCATTCTCTGTATAACTGTATATACTCAATTAACCTGAAGAGTTGGCAAAAAAAATGATTAAAAGTTATAGTCATAGACTGTAAAAAGTAAGTCCTTCTCCTTGACTAACTTACTTGTCCCTAGTTATTATGCAACAAATCTAATAGAATTTCCTACTAATAAAATAGCACACTGGTATAGATAACATATATATAAAGGCAATGGATGGTAACAAATACCATGGATATATAATAAGACTTATAATGATAACAGCAAATACCATCATTGCTAATGATAAATATTCGTGTTTTATCTTAATATTTTTTGTTGAAAATGTCGGTAACCTACTGGCAAGTAAAAAAGCGATTACCACAATATACAAACCTATCATAACGGTATGGATACGAACATTAATACCTAAAATACCACTCACTTCAAAATCTATAATCATGGGTACTAGAGCAAGTAAAGCACCGCAAGGTGCAGGTACGCCAGTAGAAAAATATTCTAGTTTCTTATTATGTACCTTATGAAGAATAGCAGTATTAAACCTTGCAAGCCTTAATGCCATGCATACGATAAATAATAATATAGTTCCCCATGAAAATACTTTATATTCATATTGCTGAAAAGACCATAAATATATAAGACCAGCCGGAACTATTCCAAAATTAGCAAAATCACATAATGAATCCAGTTCAGCACCAAACGGACTAGTAGCATTTAGCATCCTTGCTATCCTACCATCAATTCCATCTATTATAGCAGCAACTAAGGTGCAATATACAGCCCTTTCCCATAGACCATCTAATCCAAATTTAATAGCACTAACACCAACCACAAGACCCAATAAAGTGATAAAATTAGGAAGCAATTTTATAAACGGAATTGGTTTTGTTATTTTAACTTTGTGTATTTTAAGCAATTTATACCTATATACTTATATTAAAGCAGTAAGAATATTACCTTTTTTCAAACTTAAGTTCAGATGTTTTCTTGATCCTAAAATCAGCAATAATAGTTTCTCCACCAACTGAAGTCTGACCCTCAGTAACACAAAGTGCAGTTTTAAGTGGCAAATAGACGTCAGCTCTACTACCAAATCGGATGATACCATACCTATCACCAACTCTAACCTCAGTATCTTCTTCTAAATCACATAATATTCTTCTTGCTATTAATCCTGCTATTTGAACAAAAGCAATTTTATGACCACTATTTGTTTCCATTAAAACAGACTGACGTTCGTTATATATACTTGCCTTATCAAGAGAGGCATTGAAAAATTTTCCTGGATTATAATGTAGGGATAAAATCTTTCCATTAGCTGGAATACGATTTACATGAACATTAAAAATATTCAAAAAAATACTAACTCTAATCATTTCCTGATTACCAAGACCAAGTTCTAGCGGAGGAATTGCTTCAGTTATTTTTTGCACTGTTCCGTCTGCTGGACTGACTACTAGATCGTCACTAATAGGGGTAAATCGATCCGGATTCCTAAAAAAATATATACACCAAATCGTTATAACTAATCCTACATATCCAAAACTATTATGAACAGTAGAAAGTAAAAAAGTCACAACTGCAAAGCTTACGATAAATATGTAGCCTTCACGATGAATAATCTTCGAGAAATCACTATATTGCTTCATTCTCACTCTCTAATTTTGTTACGTTATCCCATTTACTTAAGGGTAATTTAAAAGTTGGTAGGGCTTACAATAGAAACATCAGGCTAGTGCTAACCTGATGTTATATTCTAAACGGGATATAAAGGTCAACCGATGATAAGTTTTGATAAAACTTAACGCACAATTTCCCATTGACCGTCTGGTCTACGACAAGCTTTCCCATAAGCTTTTTCTTGTTTACCACCCACAACAACTACCTGAGTATACTCACGGCAATACTGACCACTATCGTCTTTGAAAGCTTTGCTTGGTGTTACATACCCGTAATTACCACTATCTGGGTTACGCCACTCTACACTCTGACCACTAGGAGTAGTCTCTAATGCTTTCTGCGAACTTAGCTCTAGCAATTTCCTGTCATATTCATCCATAGTCTGACCAATTTGACCACCAATAAGTGCACCAGCTAAAACACCTATACCAGTTGCGGCAAGACGACCGGTCCCTTTACCAAATTGTGATCCTAAAAGTCCACCAGCTACACCACCAATTAATGTTCCACCACCTTGTTTATTCATACCGGTACAGCCGTGTAACATTGTTGCTGCTAAAATAATTGCTATAATTTTGCATGTTAAATTCATAAAAACCATATGTTTAAGAGTTACGTTATTTGACACACCCTAGGGTTAGTATATACTATACACTAATATATACTAACACTAATACATTTTATACTATAAAATCGAAAATTTTATATGACTAATTCAGAACATCAAATTTTAATCAAGTCCTCATCTTATTTGTCTTTTAGTATAGCTGTATTCATTTTATTTATTAAATCTTATGCGTGGCTGGTAACTGATTCTCAGTCTATTCTAGCGTCTTTAATTGATACTATGCTTGATATTTCATCATCTCTTTTTAATTTGATTGCTATTCGTTTTGCATTGCAGCCACCTGATTATCACCATAGATTTGGTCATGAAAAAATCCAAGATTTAGCAATTTTTTCACAAGCAGTATTCTTTGTTGTTTCGGGTTTATTTATGGGTTTTTCTTCTTTAAGGTCTCTTATTGATGGATCAGTTCCAAGCAATATAGAATCTGGAATTAATATACTATATTTGTGCATTATCCTAACTGTTATTTTGGTCGCTTATCAAACTTATGTGATAAAAAAAACTAGTTCTGAAATAATCAAAGTAGATAAATTACATTATTTTACAGATTTACTAACAAATGTTGGTGTAATTGTTTCTATAAAATTAAGTACTCGTTTTTGGTTCATAGATTCATTATTTGGCATTGGTATTGCAATATATATAATATATGCCTCTTATGCTTTATTCAGAAAAGCTTTTAAAAATCTTATTGATGAAGAAATGCCTGAAGAAGATAGAAAAAAAATTCTCTCAATAATTACTAGATTTAAAGAAGTAAAAGGTATACACGAAATGAAGACTAGATATGCTGCAAGTAAGCCGTTTATACAATGTCACATAGAAATGGACGGAGATATGTCATTGTATAGTTCTCATTATATTAGTGATAAAATTTATATTGCATTGTTATTAGAGTTTCCAGGTGCAGAAATAATTATTCACCTAGATCCATATGGTTATGAGGAAAAAGTGAATTACCGTGAAAACATCAACCAAATTTAACAATTTCTTCATGGAGGAGGCTTTAAAACAAGCACAATTTGCTTTTAATGAAAATGAAATTCCGGTAGGTGCTATTATAGTTAATAGAATAAGTAACAAAGTTATTTCAAAGGCTCATAATATTGTTGAACAAACAAAGAATCCGCTACTCCATGCTGAAATTGTCGCGATAAATCAATCTTGTCAAATTCTATCTAGTAAGAATCTATCAGACTGTGATATGTATGTTACTTTAGAACCATGTACAATGTGTGCTGCTGCAATATCTTTTGCTAGGATAGGTAGATTATTTTATGCAGCAAACGACCCAAAACAGGGAGGAGTTGAGAATGGTGGGCGTTTCTTTAACAGTAAATCTTGTTTTTACCATCCTGAAATATATAGTGGTTTTTCAGCAGAAATTTCTGAGAATTTAATGAAGGAATTTTTTAAAAAAGTCAGATCACTGGAATAGACAGGGTATACTTAAATGATTTGGAAAATTGGATTTGGAAATGAATGGTGAGCATGCTAGAGTATATAAAGGACAATATCTGCAACCAATGGAAGTTATTAATGAAACTAGATAAAATTGAGAATATCATAGTCGCACCACTATATATTATTATATTAATGGTTACCATACCGGTATTAAGCGAGACTATTTATACTCCCTCACTTCCTGATTTAGCCAAGGATTTAGCAATTAGTGCTAATTTAGCTGAATACACACTTACTATTTATTTGTTCGGTTTTGCTATTGGTGTTTTAATATGGGGTAATTTATCTGATTGTTATGGGCGTAAGCCTTGCGTACTTACAGGATTTTTGATTTATGCTTTATCATGTTTCATTTGTTATCTAGCAGATAATATTAATATGTTATTTGCTGCAAGATTTATACAAGCTTTTGGAGCTAGTGTTGGCTCAGTATTAGGCATTGCTATAGCAAGAGATGTAATAAAACCAGCAGAGCGTGGTAAAATGTTCTCAACGATAGCTATTGCCACGGCGTTTTCTCCTGCTATAGGACCAGTTATAGGTGGTTTTGTTATAAAATTTTATCATTGGTCGGCGGTATTTCTTGTTCTGATAGTGATTGCCATATTTATCATGGTGTTAATATCAGTTAGACTTCCAGAAACTAACCTAAATCTTAGAACTGAACGTTTGGTTATTCCACTTTACAAAGAATGTTTTGCTAAAATGATCAGAGATCCAAGATTGCTCGGTTTAGCATTTTTAATTGGAGCAGTGAATGGTATGCTATTTGGTTATTTTACTGAAGCACCTTTTTATTTTATCTCAGGACTAAATATTTCAACTTCATCTTTTGGTATGATAACATTCTTTATATGTATTCCCTTAGCTTTAGGTGGACTTATATCCAAAAAGATGCATAAACTGCAAAGAACTTCTGATAATATTATCTTTACAGCTATTAAAGTTATGTGTTTAGGATCTCTACTATTCTTTTTATCTAGCTATTTTAATCTAATTAATAAAGATAATGTGACAGGTTCTTTATTACAAACTTTATTATGGCTAGGTATTATTATGACAGGTAAGACAATGATAGTTCCAAACTGCTTAAGCCAAGCTTTGGAAGATTATGGTAAATTTGCTGGCACGGCATCTTCACTTTTTGGTTTTATGTATTATGTAATTGTTGCAAGCTTTACAGGATTAATAGGGCATATGCATGATGGATCATTGATACAACTACCATTATTCATGCTGATCATTTCAATTAGCATGATATTAGTGTTTTATATGGCTATTAATAAGCAGCAAATGGCGAAGAATAATTAATAGATTACCCATTTTTATAAATCCTCTAAGCTCCATTTAGCTCTAGGACAGAAATCGAGTCGGTCAGTAAGATTGTTTTGTAGACGTTCTAGCCCAGCATAAGCGATCATAGCAGCATTATCAGTGCATAAATGTGCTGGGGGTAGTAAAAGTGCATATCCTTGAGTTGCAGCTTGATACTTAAGTATAAACCTCAAATAATCATTAGCAGCAACCCCACCGGCAAGCACGCAAGTTTTTTGTGGTAATAGCGATTTGCCTATAAATTCTTCATACATTCTAAAGCTATTAAGCATTTTTACTGACAAGATTTCTCCAACCACATATTGAAAGCTGGCTGCTATATCATTAATTTCTTGATCACCTATAAGTTCTAATTTGGATATTAATATGCGTACTGCAGTCTTTAAACCTGAAAACGACATATTACAGCCAGTTTGATGAATAATGGGTTTTGGTAAAATATATTTAGACGGATCACCAAATTTTGCTCTTCTCTCAATTTCTATGCCTCCAGGGAAAGGCAAACCCAACATTTTAGCTACTTTATCAAAACACTCTCCAACCGAATCATCTATAGTTTGTCCTAAAATTTTATATTTGCCAAGGGAGGAAACGGCAACAAATTGACAATGTCCGCCAGAAACTAATAGAAGTAAATAAGGATATTCAGCCTTATTGGTTAATCTAGCAGTAAGTAAATGGCCTTCTAAATGGTTAACTGCAATGAAGGGCTTTTTTAAAACGCTAGCAACTACTCTACCAAACATTGAGCCAACTATCACCCCACCTATCAAGCCAGGACCGGAAGTAGCTGCAATTCCGTCTATATTGGATAATTCAAGACGAGTTTCATCTAAAACATATCTAACTGCTTTTTCTAAATTTTGCAAATGCGATCTAGCAGCGATTTCTGGCACTACCCCTTGAAAAGCCTTATGTTCTTGGTGCTGGGAAATAACAATATTCGATAAAATCTCTTTATCTGAGGTAACTATTGCTACACCAGTATCATCACAACTTGATTCAATACCCAATATTTTAATTATTGTAATCTCTCCTTTAATAAATCATTCACTAGGCTAGGATTGGCCTTGCCTTCAGTTTTTTTCATTACTTGTCCTACAAAAAAGCCAAATAACTTATCCTTACCGCTTTTATAAGCAGCAACAGAATCAGGATTTTCCGACAATATTTCGTCAATTATAGCAGATAGTATACCACTATCTGACATTTGCACTAAGCCCTTTTCTTTAATAATTTTTTCCGGTTGCTCGCCAGTTTCAAACATAGTTTCAAAAACTACTTTGGCAATTTTCCCTGAAATCACCCCATCTTCTATTAACTTCACCATTTGGGCAAGCATTTTCGGAGTAATTTTACACTCATTTAAGCTAATGGCATTTTTATTAAGTTGACCAAACAACTCACTAATAATCCAATTAGCAAGTATCTTAGGATTGCATAATGTCACTGCTGATTCGAAATAATATGCTACCTGTTCATCAGCAGCAAGAACCTCAGCGTCATATGTGTTTAAACTATATTCTGCAATATATCTTTTAATTTTTGCATCCGGAAGTTCCGGTAGCTCCCGAGCTAATTGCTCTATCAGCTCCTCAGATAAAACTATTGGTAATAGATCTGGATCAGGAAAATATCTATAGTCATGAGATTCTTCTTTTAAACGCATTGTCCTAGTTTCACCAATATCAGCATCAAATAATCTAGTCTCCTGTATTATTGTCTGACCATTTTCGATTAAATTCACTTGCCTATTTGCTTCAAACTCTATTGCCCGCATAATATTACGAATCGAATTTATGTTTTTGATCTCACACCTTGTTCCGAGTGGATTCCCAGGAAGCCTAACTGAAATATTAGCATCGCAACGTAATGATCCTTTTTCCATATCACCATCACAACTTCCTATATATCTTAACAAAGCCCTGAGTTTACGAACAAATTCAGCTGTTTCCTCCGGTGAGCTAAGGTCTGGTTCAGTAACAATTTCCATTAATCCTACACCAGCCCGGTTTAAATCAATGAAACTATAATACGGAGATTGATCATGGATAGATTTGCCCGCATCCTGTTCTAAATGCAAACGATTAATTCTAATTTTCTTGGTTATTCCCTGCTGAGTTACTATGTCTAAATAACCATCTTGGACAATTGGATGATAGAATTGCGAGATTTGATATCCTTGCGGTAAGTCGGGGTAAAAGTAATTTTTACGATCAAATCTTGAATTAAGATTGATTTTTGCCTTAAGTCCGAGACCGGTTTTAATTGCTTGATGGACACAATATTCATTTAATACTGGTAACATTCCAGGCATTGCTGCATCAATTAAAGATACTTGTGAATTAGGAGGAGCAGCAAATTCGGCGGAACTAGCAGAGAAAAGCTTGGATTCTGAAGAAATTTGAGCATGTACCTCTACGCCTATAACATATTCCCATTTACCTGTATTACCAACAATATAAGCCATTTAAAATCTCTTTAGTTTACTATTAAAATATGAAAAATTTTTAAGATTAAATCTTTATCATATTTTCAATAAAAATTGTAGTTTTTTATAAATCTTTATTTTCTAACCCTAATTCTAGATAAGAATTTGTCAATTCTTATCTAGAATTCGCGTTTCTACATCTTTTTTCATGAGGTGATCCTGATATTACTTGCAAATTTTTTATATTAATGTAGACTTTTTAATATTGGTGTATAAGCGTTTGAATAACTAATAATTTTATATCAAGCGTGGTTCTGAAATTGTCCACTACGGCAAGCCATTTTAGAAATTAAAAATTATAATTTAGTTAAGTTGTAATGAGCAAAGAAGAGCTAATTAATTTTGAAGGCGTTGTCCTTGAGCTTTTGCCTAACGCAACTTTTAGAGTGAAGTTGGAAAATGGTCATTTTATTATCGCCCATACTTCTGGTAGGATGCGTAAGAATCGTATTAGGATACTTGTCGGAGATAAAATCACAGTGGAAATGACGCCTTATGATCTAACAAAAGGTCGCGTTATCCACCGTCATTAGAGTCTTTCATATTTTATGTCAAATATAGAATCCACTTTTTTAAAACAACAGAATATACCTATAGTTCTAGCTTCACAATCACCTGCAAGGCTTGAATTACTAAAAAGAATAAAGGTATTTCCTACACAAATTATTCCCGCTAATATAAATGAAACAGAGTACTTACGAGAGTTACCAAACCAGTTGGTAACAAGATTAGCACAGGAAAAAGCCGAGGTTGTTGCCAAAAAAATAAGTGGTGAAGCTATAATTATAGCAGCTGATACTGTTGTGGTTCACGGTAGAAAAATACTACCCAAGGCTTTAACAAGTGAAGATGTTAGATATTGCCTTAATATTTTATCTGGAAGGCGTCATAGGGTTTATACAGGTATTTGTATAATAAAAAAGACTCTCGAACAAGTTCTGCTGCGACAAAAATTAGTGCAAACCATAGTCAAGTTTAAAAGATTGAGTCAGCAAGAGATAGAATTTTACTGTAGCCTAGATGAAGGAATCAACAAAGCAGGCGGCTGCGGAATTCATGGATATGCCGAAGCCTTTGTTCCTAGCATATATGGATCTTACTCAAATATTATGGGATTACCACTACTGGAAACCATGCATATGCTTACTTCTTTAGGCTTTAAAAATATACCTCTTAAATAACCTGAATTCGATATAATATACTCAAATGATTTGAAGAAACTGAGGAAAAGCTGAGTTTAAACTTTATCAAGCCAATCAGAAAAACAACTAGCTTTGTCAAAAATTGGAAAATTAAAATATTAGACCTCTTTCGAAACTCGCTTGTGCTGAGGGATTTGAAGGAGACGCGGAACGCAGAACCGCAGCGTACTCTAATGTACGTGAGGATTCGAGTACCGCATCGACGTACAAATCACCGGCAGAAGTAGAGTTTCGAAAGAAGTCTATTGTTAAAACCTAAATTAAGTACTATAATAGGTATATAATTAAATATTAATCATGGTATAACAATGAATCATATTTATACTAATCTTACTGCCAGTATATCAGAATTTAAGAAAAGTCCTACAGCATTGCTTGCTAAGTCTAGTGGCGAGCCTATTGCTTTATTGAATCATAATAAACCAACGGCTTATTTAGTTCCAGCTGAACTATACGAACAAATGGTTGAAATATTAGACATTGCCGCCTTTATGTAATTCTTCATCATCGAAATCTATTGTTGCTTTAGCAGCATGCATTATAATGTTAAAATATGAGAAACAGAATTTTAATAAATAATGCTCAGTTATTATGTCAGTTGCTAAAAAATTATCAAATTTATCTTTTTCAGTATTGGTAGTATGCAATATATTTTCTTGAATATAAAGCCTATTAATCAGCTTAGCTTCTAATAAAGTAGTAATTACCACCCAAGTTACGAAATAACAAATATTACCAAATATACTGTCATCGATGATTAGATTGATAGGACTATTATAATTATCTTGTTTGCTTACTGTATAAATTAATTCGCGAAGTATACTGTCATCGTATTTATTTGGTGCGTCGATAATTTTTATTATTGTAAAATTATTTTCCTTACAAAAATTGATCAAAGATTGCCTTATGAGTTCAAAACGGGCATGTGATGAATATAATAAGATAATGGCTTGTTGGTTGTTCATATGCGACCCCTTCCCTAATGTTTTAATAATTAAGAGTTTTGATCGCCAAAGATAAAATGATAAAAGAAAATTTTATAGGTTATACATATCTTGGCGATCGGGGAGTTCGAAAAACCTTTAAGAGACAGTTACGATAGCCTTTAGGCTTGAAGTTTACACCCCAAGCCTTGAACATAGCTAGCATCTCCCCGACCATGACAAATCGGAAGAGCATCATTTTATCGGTTGATGCTTACCGCTCTTAAATGGAGGTTTCGACACCCCAAAGTAACTTTGCAGTTACTTCATTTTTAATTTTAAACTACAGTTAGCAAAAGTCAATAATAAGTTTTTTTAATTATATCTTACGGTAATTTCTGAACCAACATCATTTACTGCAGGTGAAACTGTCAAGTGGCAACGATATTTAAACTCGATAATCAAGTTTTTCCTTAACCGTCATTGCGAGAAGCCGCTGCAAGCGGCGACGTGGCAATCCAAGATACGCGAAGCGTTACTCTAAAAAAACAGCTTCGCTGTTTACCTAGATCGCCACGGCATCTAAAGACCCTTGCTATGACGATTATAGAAAAATGTACTATGGTATATATTATTCATCCTTATATACTCCCCACAATACTGTTTTAGGTAGCCATCCAGTATAATTCTTGCAGCACACCTGACAAGAATCTAGTTTGCATTTATTAAGTAGGCAACGAACATAATTACTTACTCTTGCAACAATTTTATGTTGATCATTAGCTACTTGAGTCAGAGCTACTAATTTGGAACTTACCACAATCACCGATCTTTTACCGGACAATACACTTGAATGTACCCAGCCTCCTTCTCCTTTTATATCACGAATTTGCCTCCATTGTTCATATTCTGCAATAATTTCTACTGGTTCACCTTTTTTAACAAATACCCATTCTATAGGTGTTTTTATCGAAGGACCAACTCTAGCATTTACCTCATTAGCCTTTATTGAGGCAAATCTAGGTATCGGCAATTTCTGATTATCAGCTGTCGTTAGTAAAGGGGTAATGATCAAGATTATAATCAAAATATATGACTGTTGCTTTAGTAACTTGATTGCCATGGTTATTCTTAATCATTCTCTTCTAATTCACGCAAAGCATCATCTCGTTTAGCTATTACATAATTACCTGATCTAAATTGCCCTTTGATACGATTTATTTCATATTCACTAAGACCAATAAATTTTAAAATTGTTCCACCAAGCTGTAACCCCGTCTCATAATTCTCTGGTATGATTGTTGTTGCTCCAGCATCATAAAATTCTCTAGCCTTCTCTAGATTCTTTAATCTTACAATAACTTCAAGATCTGGAAAATGACTTGAAATTGTTCGAAGAGATTTTTTGATAGTAACACTATTATTCATTGTAAGTACTAGAGTTAAAATCCTTTCTGCTCCCACAGCTTTTAGCGTATCAATCTGTGATACATCTCCTTTAAAAACTGGAAAGCCATTAGCTGTTTCTGCTTTTACAATCTCGTCATTAACATCTAGTGCTATATAATTGATTCCTTCAGCTTCCAATACTAATGCTACCATTCTACCAACACTACCAAAACCGGCAATTATTATATGGTTTGTTAAATCTCTTGCTCCAAGTTCTATAATTTGTATTGGAGTCTTGCCAAGTTGTTTATCAAGTCTTTCAGCAAGTTTTCTTCCTAAAATTGCCAGTAATGGAGTTAGTGCCATAGTACATGTCACCACTAATAACAGAACATTAGCAGTACTCTCTCTAATAACCTGAGTTTCTTTACCAAGACCGAATAAGATAAAAGCAAATTCTCCACCTTGTGATAATAATAAACCTGCATGCAAGGCTACTCCTTTATTAAAACCAAATAAAATGCAAGAGGCGGCAATAATTAGTGTTTTTACTACAATCAAGGCAATAGAACAAGTTAGTATAATTGATATTTGAGCGTATATTTCTTGAGCGTCAATATTCATTCCAACGCTCATAAAAAATAGCCCTAGCAATAAGCTTTTGAAAGGGTATATACTTTCTTCAGCTTGCAACCGAAATTCTGTCTCTGCAACCAAAACACCTGCAACAAAAGCTCCTAAAGCAAGCGATAAACCAAAATATTCCGTGGCCCAAGCTGCAGAGAGAACTACCAATAGAGTCATGGAAATTGGTAGTTCGTTTATATCGCCATTGTCCGATGAAATTAACCCAAATAAAGGTCTTAGTAATACTCTACCTGCAACAAATATTGCAAGTAGTGCTATGATAGCCTTAAGCAAAGCTGTTCCTAGAGCTATCGCTAACGAATCTTTACTATTGCTAGCAAATAGTGGTACCATAACTAGCAATGGCACAACTGCTAAATCTTGTAACAACAAGATAGCCAGGGATATACGACCTAGTTGAGTTGATTGGCTACGGCTTTCCTCAATAACTTGCATAACAAGGGCAGTTGAGGATAAAGCAAGACCACCTCCAATAATAATTGCAGCACTACTATTACCGCTGATTAGTACAACAGCGGCAGCAATCACTATAGCTGTAGTTAACACTTGTAGTGAGCCAAGACCAAATACATACCGCCTCATTACCTTTAATCTTTCAAAAGATAATTCTAAACCTATAGCAAAAAGTAAAAAAACTACTCCTAATTCTCCTAGTAATTTTGTTTGATCATATGTTACAATCTTGAATCCATGGTCTCCAATTACCGCTCCTGCAATTAAATAACCCAAAACTGGGCTTAGATTAAGGCGTTTAAGTATTGCTACAACAAATACAGCTGTTCCTATTAAAATTATAATATTGATAAGAATATGCTCTTCCATTTACACCTTTTCCCTAGAAGTATTAATACATTATTTTTTAAATACACTAAGTAGTTTTCAGTAAAAAATCTAATATTTTTAATTTATTTTTTGCTCCACATCTCTTCCAACTTAAAATACTCTCTAGTTTCTGGATAGAAAATATTAACTAATACATTTCCAGCATCTATTAATACCCATTCAGATGTTCCAAGTCCTTCAATATTAGTATCGATATTAACTTGATGTTTTAACTCTAAAGCTAAATATTCAGCAATTGCTCCAACATTTTTAGTTGAACGCCCGCTTGCAAAAATAATATATTCAGCTAATGTAGTTTTTTGTCTTATATCTATTACTACTATATCTTCTGCTTTTTTTTCTTCTAAACATTTAACCATAAACTCTTTCAATAGTTCAGTATTTTCTATCATAATTATCTCCAATTGCTAAAGTAACCTGAGTTTACTATACTATTTCACTCTCTTATTTGCCAACACCCAACTACTATCCAAATAATCATTACCATACTTATGCAAATATTCCTGATATTTACCTTTAAAATCAGTGATAGTTCGGTGGGATAGAGCAATAACCCTTGTGGCTATGTTGCTAGCAAAATCTCGATCATGAGTTACTAATATTAGAGTTCCTTGGTAGTTAATTAGAGCTTTTTTTAACATATCCTTAGATTCAATATCTAAGTGATTAGTTGGCTCATCTAATACCAATATATTACTTTCTTCCAATATAATTTTTGCTAGTAATAAACGTGCTCCTTCTCCTCCACTCAAATTTAAAATATTCTTAGTTACTTCATCTTTACGGAATAATAATTGACCTAATACACTACGTAGCACGTTATCACTTTCAGTAGGTATTTGGTTGGATAACCAATCAATAACACTCATACTTTCATTTAGTAATTCATGATGATCCTGAGCAAAATAAGAAACTTGCGTTTCATAACCCCATTCATAATTTCCTAAATCAGCAAAAATTTTATTAATAAGAATCTTAAGCAAAGTGGATTTACCAATACCATTTGGACCAATAATAACAATTTTTTCTCCACGCGAGACAGTAAAATTCACATTATTTAATATTTTTTTATCCTCGTAACTTTTAGAAATACCCTGAACTTTTAACGCTAATTTTCCAGATGGTCTTTTTTGCTTAAAATTAAAATATGGACTAACACGCGAACTTCTTTGGATGTCAGGTAATTCCATTTTTTCTATTTGTTTTTCTCGGGATGCAGCCTGTCTAGCTCTAGTGGCCAACGCTCTAAACCGGTCAACGAAACTCTGCATAACAGCAATTTTTTTCTCTAAATGAGAGAATTCTTTAAGCTTTTGTTCGGTAACCAACTGTTTATCACGAACAAAAATATCATAATTACCAGTATAAATCTTGATAGTACCATAATCTATATCAAGAATATGTGTAGAAATATTATTAAGAAAAACAAGATCGTGTGAAATAAATACCAAAGCACCTTTGAATTTCTGTTTTAGATAATTTTCTAGCCAATAAATTGAGACTATATCAAGATGGTTTGTTGGCTCATCAAGTAACAATATATCAGGATTATTGAATAAACTTTGTGCTAGTAACACCCTAAGTTTATAGCCACCGGATAGAACGGATAAAGGCTGATGATGATATTTTTCTTGTATTCCTAAACCAAGCAGTAACTCAACTGCAAAAATTTCTGATATATATCCATCATTGTCAGCTATAATTTGTTCCAACTCACCTAATCGATAACCGATTTCCTCATCACATTGATCAATTGCTAATAATTTTTCTTTTTCTTGCAGTGCTTGCCATAATTCACTTCTACCGGCAATAACGGTATTAATAATTGAAGTATTTTCATAAAGAAATTGATCCTGCTTTAAACATCCTATACGTGCATTTTTGACACAGGTAAATTCTCCGATACTAGCCTCTTCCTCTTGAAGCAAAATCTTAAAGAACGTAGATTTACCAGCACCATTTGCTCCAACAAGCCCATACCTATTACCTTTCTTAATATGCAAGCTCACATCAGTAAATAATATTTTTGTACCATAGCTCATGGCCAAATTAGTTGTAATAATCATAAGGTATTATCAGGTAATATTGTACCATTTTTTAACTGCAGCTTAACTTGTTTAAGTGATCTTGGGCTTGCATCAATTACTTCAAGTTCAACCTGCTGCTCAATATCAATTTTAGTACCAACCAAAGGGACATTACCTACTTTTGCTAAGACCAAACCACCAATTGTATCAAATTCATCATTCTGAAGTTTTAGTTTCACACCTAGAGCTGATTCAAGATCCTCAACTTTCACTCGAGCATTTGATAAAATAGTATTATTATTGATAATTCTGAAACTATCATTATCCGATTTCTTATCATGCTCATCATCTATTCTGCCAACTATCTCCTCCATAATATCTTCCATGGTTACAATACCGTCAGTTCCACCATATTCATCCACAACTATCGAGATCTGTACACAATCTCTTCGCATTTTTGCTAGTAAATCTATCAATTTCATTGAAGGAGCAGAAATGATAGGTTTACGAATTATTTTTTTTAGCTGCAACTCTTGATTTGTAATAAGTTGCTTAGTAATAAGTATCTTGAATAAATCTTTTATATGAATAAAGCCTACTATATTATCCAAAGTTTCATCATAAACTAATGTTCTAGTATTAGGTATTTTGCTATTAAGCATTTGGCTTAACTCATCTATACTGGCAGTTAATTTTACTGCCTTAATATCAGATCTAGGGATCATTACATCTTCTACAGTTTTATGACCAAATTTCAGAAGATTCATAAAAATCTTTTTTTCTTCTAACGTCATTTTTTTACTGTTAGATTTTAGCTTTTTAATTGCATCATAAAAATTATCCTCTAGCTTCTCTTTAGAAAACAGCCGAGAGAAAAAAGATTTAAGAGTAACAATTTTTGAAGAATTTTTCAGCATATCCCTTTTAGAATGAATAGATGCAAGGTTTTCTTTTTTCAAAGAAGTGAACAAAAGCTAATATGGGGAAGCAATAGCAAAACTCTTTAATATCTCTACTTCTAAATTTTCCATAATATCTGCTTCCTCGTTATCTTGGTGATCAAAGCCTAGTAAGTGCAAAATACTATGTACCAAAAGATGGATAAAATGATCTCCAAAGGCTTTATTTTGACTTATAGCTTCACTTTGAATTATTTCATAGCCAAAAGCTATGTCCCCCAAATACATATAATGTACATTAGGAGTAAATTCAAGTAAATGCCGAAAGTCTAATTCTATATCAGGAAATGATAGTACATTTGTAGCTTTTGCTTTGCCACGAAATTGGCTATTCAAATTTAACATTTCATTATTATTAGTCAGTAATATTGCTAACTCAAACTCTGCAACTCCCTTGAAATTTTTATATTTACTCAGTATAGCACCAACAACCTTCTTCACTAATAGTTTATTGATAAATTTTTGATTTTTCCAATCTTGACAAGCTCGAATAATCTCTACATTGATTTTCATGATATAGTTTCTTAGCTGAAAATGCTCAATAATATTATATAACAATATCCTGCAGATAATACTAAAAATTTTTCTTAGTGATAGCATTAGTTTGTGGTATCTTATTATAATTTATAATAATTATTCTATAATTAAAAGCTACTTATAAGTAATGAAAATATATTTATGATAAAAATAGGCAATATTCAACTACCTCATTCGGTGATATTAGCTCCAATGTCTGGGGTCACTGACCTACCATTTAGAAAATTAGTACGAAAATTTGGTGCAGGTTTGGTAGTCTCTGAAATGGTAGCAAGTAGGGCAATGATTATTGAAACAAGGCAATCTTTGCAAAGATGTGCAATCATTCAAGACGACGCTACTGGTTCATGTGTACAAATTGCTGGATGTGAACCTGATATAATAGCAGAATCAGCTAAAACGATTGAGGATATGGGAGCCAAGATTATTGATTTAAACTTTGGTTGCCCAGCTAAAAAAGTAGTAAATGGCTATTCTGGTTCGGCTTTAATGCGAGATGAGAAATTAGCGGCAAAAATTTTAGAGACTACGGTCAAAACGGTAAAAATCCCAGTAACTTTAAAAATGCGTACTGGCTGGGATGATCAAACTAAGAATGCACCAAATCTGGCAAAAATAGCCTATGATGCTGGTATACAAATGATTACCATCCATGGTAGAACAAGATGTCAGTTTTATTCTGGTCAAGCAGATTGGGAGTTTATAAGGCAAGTTAAGGATGCGGTAAAGATTCCAGTTATCGCTAATGGAGATATTACCTCCTTATCTAAAGCTAAGGAATGCTTACAAAAATCAGGTGCTGATGGCATAATGGTTGGTCGGGGAGTATATGGTAGACCATGGTTTATTTCTCAAATAGCCCATTATCTTGAAACAGGAGAAGAACTCCCCTCCCCTTCCATGGCAAAACAGTTAGAAGTGATACTAAATCATTATGATGCCATGCTAGAATATTACGGAAACGATACTGGCGTTCAGTTAGCTAGAAAACATATAGGTTGGTATAGTAGTGGTTTAGCAAATTCAGCGGAATTCAGAGGTGCGATTAATATGATGCTTGATCCTGTTAAGGTTAAAGAAAAGATCACTGAATTTTATGAAAAATTCTTTTAACATCGTGACCCCAAAACTTTAATACTACCTGACAGAACCAACTGCTCTAGGACGGCTATTGTTCCTAATAGCAGGAGGAGATGTAGTAGGACGAGATGGATAGGTATTTATTGATTCTCTAATGGTATTAGCTTTTTGCTTGGCTTTCTCAAGGTCTATTGCTTTTGCATGAGCTTGGCGTAATGTTGATCCTATGTTTTTAGATTCTTCAGTACTAAGAATTGCTTTGCCTTTTGCCATTTTAATTAAATTATCCACAACGAAAGCTCCACAATCTTTATCATTTTGTTGTTGCTCAGTCTGTAAATCTGCTATTTTAGCATCAGGACAAACTTCTTTAACCATATCTACTAAATCCACTCTTGTATCTATATCTGTTCCCTTAGGATCATTATAGGTAAACACTATAGCCCCCTCCTTGTCTTTAGTGATTGCTAAACTAACCCAATGTTCGTGTCCAGTATTAAGGGGTATAATAACCGCTTCTTTGTTATCTACTATTAAATCACTATACACAGCTTTATAAAGAGTGTCCTTTAATAAACTTTCTTCTCCTATAGAAGCATGAGTAACAATAGAAACCTTTGTTTGATCTACAGACGCTTTTAATACGTTGCCAATATCATCTTCGTCATATAAATAATCTAGTTTAGTTAATTTGCTACCTTCAGACAATGAATGTTCTATCTTATTTTGTCTAGTTGATACTTCCCTTTCATCTGCCACTTGCTGAAGAGTACTGGTAATTCTTTTAGCATTTTCTTGTTTATACTCATTTAAATTCTCTTGCATATCCTTAATAGTTAAGCTATTGATTCCAAAAACAGTTTCCCTTTGCTTAACTTCAGCAACAATGTCAGCCCTTTTCCCATGACCTTGAGCTAATGGGATACAACCATTAGTCAAATTTTCAACCGAGCCTCCTTGGATTACAGCATATTTAGCTTGTTTGGCAATATTCTGAAGCTTCAATGGATCAGATAGGTCAAAATATATATCAACAGGGTTTCTTTCCGTCATATTAAGATCTTTCTTGAATTGTTCAGATAATTGTGACACGTAATGCTCTAGTTTTTTAGCACCACCAATTTTATCTTTTAAGATTTCTTCAACTTCTAGCTTAATACCTAATTGTTGATTTTGGTCGTTGATGCCAAATTTGGTCGTAATAATATTAGCCACATCATCTACAGATGCAGGATTGCTGGCTACTATAACTCTAGTATTTCTACCTAGTTCTTTTGTAGCAAGTATAACTTCAGTCAATCTTTCTTTATTAGGCAATTTCCCCGACACTAATATGTTAGGAGGTCTTTTTAGAATTTCCGACTCTACTAAATTTGTAACTGGGATATATGGAATGTAAGAAGTTCTTTTTTGTTCTACATGCCTATGAGTTATCGCATTATTTCGGTCGTTATCATTTGTAAAAAACACGTGATTGGCTTGTGTAAGAAGAGGTGGCCAGTAGTTATAATATGGCAAAGTTTGATTATATGCATTATAATTACTAAAGGTAAAACAAGTTTGAATACCTGATTTTTTTAATGCTGCTAAATCATTTATATCAACTATAGGTTTTTCCATGTTTGAATTATATTGAATATTAAGTATAGGCGTTTCTCCTTGTTTAACTTCGTGCAATATTTCAATTATTATATTATCTTTATTTAGTTTGCCATTTTGAATGTTATATTTAAGCTCCCTAGTTGGTATGTTTAAGTAAGAATTAGCCAATATAATATTGTGCTGAGTCTTTTGACCTACATGACCATTAATATTAAATAACCTTACCTTATTTTCTTTTTTACCTGTTTTTGCCATATATGCTCCAAAGTCCTCAATATCTAATTGACTATCATCTTAAACAAAAAAACAAATCTATACAAATCAATTATATCTCTAAACCAGTATTGATGCATTTTACAGATATAGTTGCATAATAATCTCACCCCCTTTAATAATATACTATATTTAAGCCTGCACTAATATATTATTTAATTGGTAGAGGAATGGTTAGATGGTAATAGTAATGCCTATGGAAATAATTAGGTAAAAATAATGCATTGGCATGATGTTGACGAAATTGCTATAAGTTTAGAAAAAAATTATTCCGATGAGGATATATCTGAATTAACACTAAAAGATCTTGAGGACTTAATAAAATCATTAAGTGATTTTGATGACCACGAAATTGAAACAAATAAAGAAGTGTTAAAAGAAATTCTCGAAGCTTGGAAAGAGATTAAAGATAGTAATTTTGAAGATTAATATATACTCTTTTGCTTTGAAGGAGAGCTATCACAAATACTTGCGAAGAATGTACGTATTTGTACCTCATGTAGTTCATCTATAGCTAACCTAAAGTAAGGTCTATCTAAAATACTCTAATAGATAGACCTTACTTTAGGTTAGCTATAGAATCTAAATAATTTACAGAAATAACTTGATTTTTTTGGGGAGATAGGTCATTATCTGCGTTAAATTGAAAGAAGGGGCGGTTAGCTCAGTTGGTAGAGCATCCCGTTTACACCGGGACGGTCGGGAGTTCAAGTCTCTCATCGCCCACCATATATCTCTCGGATTTCAGGATTTTTATCATTGCAATAAAAAGTCTGTATTCCCGTCGCATGCCGTTTTTTCACTAAAGTTGCTGGAATACGACCACCAAAAAACTCTCTCTTTAACTAGTTTTTTGAGGGAGAAATTATTACAAAAGTGTTAAAATGCACACCTAGTCTGCTTACCCCTTGTTTGTTACCCACATCATGTTAGATATTTATTATATAGTTTTTATTTTTAACGTTTTTGATATATACCTAGTAATATTGGTTCTTAGAAGATAATAATTTTATGATAAGAAAAGTAATTATATTTACTGTTATTGCTATTTCGTTGTTAGTATGTACTATATTAGTTGAGGTAAACTTTGTTGATTATACTTCTGCCAGTAATAGTCTTGTTAATGAATTAAAAATTTCTCCTCAGAATCTAAAAAAAATTAAAATAATTAAATTTCCCATACCTTATTTGATTATTGACCACATAAAAGAGGAAGGGAAATTAGAATTAGAAAATATAGAAATTCGCTTTGTCCCATGGTCATTATTAATTTTCAGACCAAGAATTAGTGCTGTAACCATATATAGTGCCACAATATATTCAGATGAACAAGATTTTGACATTATAAACCATGATAGGCTAGTTAGTTCATTCATAACCAATGGTATAATCGATATAAATTTTGATGTTGAAAACCTGACTATTCTCAATAAAAATAATCAACCTATTCTTACTTTAAAGAATTGCTCTTTATTTAAAAATAACTCTATTGCTAATAGCACTTCATTCAAAGGGGATGGAGGATATGTAGGAAAATTATCTGGGTTTTTTGAGAAAAAGGCCAACCAAATAAATTTCGATCTTACTATCTCTAATAATGATTATAATTTTCATTTGCTAGAAACCTATATAGACTCCAAACTAATAAATGGCAAAGCAGAATATTTAATACAAAATTTAGCTGATATATTACATATTCTAGTGCCAGATTTAGATTCTTTATTTAGAAGATTTAATCAAAATGAAAAGATAAATATCAAATTTGATATTTTGCCTACTCCACAATTACTTAAGTTAGAAAATATAGCTATAGAGTCTAATTCACTAGTAGGTAACGGCTCAATATATCTGAATAAAAGTGACGATGTTACTAGTACAATAAAATTATATTTTCCTAAGATAGACGCAAGATCACTGATTACCTCATCCAATAATATTAAACAATTTAGCAATTCAGTCTTTGGGTTAAGGTTTCTTTTTGATAATAAATCAATCATAACCGATATTTTAGTTGATCAAATAATATTAAATAACGATGAGGTATTAAATAATACCAAAATTTTGCTTAATTTAGACAAAGGAGTATTAGTGGTTAATGATTTCTCTAGTATGATAAAATCTGGAGGCAGTTTTCAATTGATAGGTAATGTAACCCAAAACTCAGTACGAAGTATATTTGATGGTACAATCCACTTGCAGCATAATGACCTTAATTCTGTGTTGAATACTTTAGGTTACAAACAAGCAGCTAGTAAAAAACCTACAGCTTTTATTTTATCTTCAGATTTAAAACTAACTTTAATAGATGTCTATTTACAAAACCTTATGTTAAAAACTGACAACACTAAAGTTACAGGTAATATTACTGCTAGATTTATTGGTTCTATGCCGCATTTTATAGCGACCATTGACTTTTCTTCGATTGATTTAAATAGAGACGATTACCCGATAATCTCACCAATGATCAAATTTGCTAAAAGTTTGTCGGAGAATATGAAAGATGAATCATACTTAGCTAAATATATTCCGATTAGGACAGCTGATTATTTAGGTAATTTTGATATTACTATAAATGATCTGCTTATAGGAAATAATTCATTTGGCAAAGCATATATCTTAGCAAATGTCTCACCAGGTAATATTGGAATTAGTAATCTTGATATAAGAGGCAATAGTGATTACATCAATCTTAGTGCTAGTTTGTTAGCAAGTAACATTAAACCGCAACTAACAATTACAATAAATGATGGTTCTCTTAATGTTAACTTTTTAACCCCTAAATCTTTACTTAATCTGCGAAATAACTTATTGAATGAATTTGACGTAGAAAAAATAGAGTTAAAATTAAATTGTGCATTATCAAAAATAATTCAGAATGATCTAGTATTACAAAATGTTAAACTTGCTTTAGCAAATAATAATGCTTTATTTAAGATTGATAACCTTGAAGCAAATCTACTTTCTGGTAAATTAAAAGCAGAAGGTAATATTTTATTAAATCCATATACTCTGAACTTTGTTTATGCACTTAATTCTATTGATTTAGCTCAATTATCTAATGTTTTGCCAAGAGGATTACTAGACAATTACGGTGGAATGAGCATAAATGGAACACTTGATACTCATGGCAATAGTTTAAAAGAATTATTGTATGAGCTTAACACTCAATCAGAATTTGTAGTAAAAAATGCCAAGATTAGTAACTTCTCTGTTGATTCATTGATAGAAAAAATTAATAATAAAGACTATAGTCTAAAGTATTTAAAAGATGATTTAGCAAAATCTATGTATCAAGGGCAAACTGAATTGAATAATTTGCGTGGTAATCTTCAGTTAAAAAATGGAATAGTTACAATGAAAGACTTAGTATTTAATACAAAATATGCTAGCGGAGCTGCATCATTAGCTGTAAATATATATAATTTGGATATGGTATTATCTTCAATATTATCTTTCTATATAGCAGACTTAAATCCTAATCTAAATAATTCTAGTAATCAAAATACACCTATAAATCTTACAATAAAAACCTCAGGCACTATATTAGATACCATAAAAACGTCAGACGAGACTGAACTAAGAAAGGCTTTAGAGAACAGAAGGAAATCTACAAATTAAAGAAGAATAAATGTTATTATTAAGAATTTTAAAAGATTATAGACTATTCGAAATATTGGTTCTTGGTGCAATTAGTGGCATGCCACTAGCTATATTATTCACTAGCTTAGTTGCTTGGCTTAAAGATTCTAATATTGATATTGCAATTATTACCACTTTTGCCGTTGCAAGACTATCCTATTCGCTAAAAGTTTTTTGGTCTCCTTTGGTAGATTATTTTAATATACCATTATTAAAGAAATTTGGTCATAGAAAAAGTTGGCTGATACTTTGTACTATACTAATATCTTTAGTACTATTCACTATGAGTACAATTTTACCTAATGAATCATTAACTTTACTATATTTTCTTACTATTTGCCTTGGTTTCTTGTCAGCAACATTTGATATTAGTGTTGATGCACTTAGGATAGATAAATTTGATCAGGAAACCCAAGCTATAGCAAGTGCTACGGCAGTATTAGGCTATAGACTTGGCATGCTGATTACTGGAGCTGGGGCTTTATATTTTGCTGAAGCCACAAGTGATTGGTCAGCTACATTTGTGGCTATGAGTATAATTTTTATTGTAGCAACAATTTTTATAATTATTGTCAATGAACCTACATTATTACGAGAAAATGTTGATATTTTATCTTTATTATCACTAACAAAAATAGTAATTAACCCTTTTAAGGACTTCTTTGTTAGGAAATATGCCGTTACTATTTTACTAGCAGTAATATTCTTTAAATTAGGTGATGCTATGCTTGCTGTAGTATCTATGCCATTTTATATGGAACTTGGTTATACAAAGGGACAGATAGCACTGATTACTAAATTTTATGGTGTACTAGCTACAGTTGCTGGGTCTTTTGCTGGCGGAATAGTTGTATACCGACTTGGAAATTTTAAAGGACTGATTATAACGGGAATTATACAGAGTATCACGCATTTCGCATTTATTTGGTTAAATCATCAACCAGTAAGTTCTGAATCTCTGTTTATTGCCATTACTATAGAAAATTTTGCTTCTGCTATGGGTATGACTGCACTTGTTGGATATATTAGCATATTGTGTAATAAACAATATTCTGCATCGCAATATGCTTTACTCAGCAGTAGTAGTACTTTATTTAATAACACAGTCACCATTTATGGTGGTAGCCTAGTAAAAATGTTGGGTTGGGATAATTTTTTTATCTTAACAATAATTCTAGCCTTGCCAGGAGTTATAATATTGTTCTATCTTAATAAAAAGATTTCTAAAACGTAAAATTATGTTAATACGATTATTGCTATTTTTTACTTGCGTAATAACATTCAGTACAAACCTAAATCCTGTTTATGCTGCAAAAAAACTTGTGTCTTCGCCAACTCAAACAAGTCTTGTCGTAGATTACAATACTGGTAGGATACTGCACGATAAAAATTCTACTACTAGAATATATCCTGCTTCATTGACAAAATTAATGACCTTGTATTTGTTATTTGAAGCGTTAGAATCTAGCAGGTTATCAATGAATCAAAGATTATATGTTTCAAAAAATGCAGAGAAAATGTTGCCCTGCAAATTAGGGCTTAAAGAAAAAGAAACTATTACTGTAAAAGAAGCTATTTTCGGGCTAATTATTAGATCAGCAAACGATGTAGCTATGGTAGTAGCTGAAAATATTAAAGGTACTGAAGAAAATTTTGCTCGTTTGATGAATATTCGTGCTAAACAGCTTGGTATGAAAGATACTTATTTTAAAAACGCTTCTGGATGGCATCATCCTTGTCAGAAAACTACGGCCCGAGATCTTGCTAAACTATCTATAGCTATTAAGCGAGATTTCCCTAAATATTATGCTTTCTTCTCTAGAAACAACTTTGTTTTTAGAGGCAATATTGTACGAGGACATAATAAAGTAAATGAAACTTATGAAGGAGTTGAAGGGTTGAAAACTGGTTATACCACTCCAGCCGGCTATAACTTGATTACTGCAGCAACTAGACAAAATAAATCTTTGGTTGCTATTGTTACTGGTGGTAAATCTGCTGAGTCTAGAAATATGCAAATGGTAAAACTATTAGATACCCATTTTGACCATCCTAGAAATAATAAGACTATGGTTGATAAATTGATAGTCAAGACAACAGTACCATCAAGAACATATGGTAAGAAAACAAAAACAACTAAAGTTGCTACAAATCTTAAAGTAAGAAACAGAAAAAAACTATAGAAATATTATGAAAAATGTTGCTGTAATTATTTCAGGTTGTGGATATTTAGATGGGGCTGAAATCTTTGAAACAGTTTTTACACTATTGGAACTTGATAAGCATAATGTAAATGTAAAAATTTTTGCTCCTAATAAAAATCAACATCATGTGATCAACCATCTAACTCAAGAAAAAATGTTAGAGGAGCGTAATATATTAGTTGAATCAGCACGCATTGCTCGTGGTAAAATTCAACCATTAAATCAAATACGTGCTGAAGACTTTGATGCTTTAATATTACCGGGTGGGTTTGGTGCTGCACTAAATTTGTCTGATATAGGACTTAAAAATGAAAATGCTACAGTACCAAAAGACTTACAGGAAATAATAGTAGGCTTCTATAATTTATCAAAACCAATTGGAGCTATATGTATTGCTCCTGCTTTACTTGCTATAGTCTTAAGAAATCATACAAAAATTAAGGTTACCCTTGGAGAATCAAATGATCTGATACATAAGCTAGGAGCAACAGGAGAAACTTGTAATGCTCAAGATATAGTCGTGGACGAAGATAATAGATTGGTTACTACTCCTGCTTTTATGTTAAATTCTCCTTTAGCACAAATACATAAAGGTATTAAGGGTTTAGTAATTAAAGTGCTGCAAATGTGTACTAATATCTGAACGATAATAGATTAAAATGTATTCGTAGAAGCACTTCAAGAATGCATTTTTCTAAAGAACTTAAATTATTCTAGCCAGTTTTGGATTAAAATTAAAAATTTTAATCCAAAACTAAGGTTAAATAAGGAAGATATAGGTCAATATGAATAGATTAATACAAGCAGATGGGATATCTCAAACTTGTCTAACTAGAGAACAAAAAGAGGCTGTCGGATTACTTTCAATCGGTACATTTCTAGAGTATTTTGATCTGATGCTCTATATACATATGGCTGTAATTCTTAATGAGCTTTTTTTCCCGAAATATGATCCCCATGCAGCACAATTACTTTCAGCCTTTACTTTTTGTACCACATATTTATTAAGACCTATTGGGGCGTTAATTTTTGGATGGATTGGTGATACTATAGGACGTAAAGTAACTGTTATTATTACCACTTTTATGATGGCATTTTCTTGTATTATTATTGCTAGTTTGCCAGCTTATGCTGAAATAGGTATTACTGCTGCTGTGGTTGTATCAATATGTCGTATTATGCAAGGTATGAGTTCCATGGGAGAAAGGATAGGGGCAGAATTATATTTGACTGAAACTATAAAACGTCCTCAACAATATATGTCTGTAGCATTAATAAGTTTTTTTGCTGTATTAGGGGCAACCTTTGCTTTGGGCGTTGCATTTATTTCTACCTCTTACAACTTCAATTGGCGTTATGCTTTTTGGTTTGGTGCATTGGTTGCGTTAGTCGGTTCATTAGCTAGATCAACTCTACGAGAAACACCAGAATTTGCTGACGCAAAACGACGAATGAAAATGATTTTTGCAGATATTAATGAGAATTCTAGTATATTGGAAAAGAATCCTATTTGGACAGAAAAAGTTAATAAAGCAACAACTTTATCTTTGTTTTTAATATTTTGTGCTTGGCCAGTATGTTTTTATTTAACATTTATTCATTGCGGAGAGATTCTTAGAAATAATTTTGGTTATACGGCTGAACAAGTTATCTATCAAAATTTCTTTGTTTCAATAGTAGAAATGTTAGGGAATTTATCATTGATATATTTAGGTTATTACGTGTACCCCCTAATGATTTTAAAAATTAGAATGGTAATTTTTTGGGTTCTTATTCTAGTTTGCCTATACTTATTGAGTCATGCTAGAACACCTTTTGATATTTTTCTGTTCCAAGCATTTATTATATTGATTATACCTGGTTTAACACCAGCCCATTCAATTTTATTTACATATTTCCCTGTTTTTAAACGCTTCACATATGTTAGTTTTTTATATGCTATATCTAATACTATTATGTATATTATCACATCTTTTGGGTTTATTTATTTAACAAAATATTTAGGTAATTATGGATTGCTGATTATTATAATTCCAGTCATGATAGGATATAGCTTTGGCATATTTCATTTTGAAAAATTAGAGAAAGCAGCTGGAAACTATCCAAAAAAGAAAAAATGGTTTCTCTTAATGAATTAGGTGGTGTCTATTAAAAAAGATTTAATTTTTGTTGGTGTAGTATCATCAGCACACGGAGTGCAGGGTAATGTTTACGTCAAATCTTTTACTATGCCAAATACTAATATCATTAAAATGAATTTGGTGGATGAATTAGGAAAAAAAATTATCCTTAAACTCATTAGTCAAAATTCTAAAGGTGATATAATATGTAGATTTAACAAAATTAATAATAGGACATTAGCTGAAGAGTTAAAGGGATGTAAGCTTTTTTGTCATAGGCGTGATTTCCCTTCATTAAGTGAAGATGAATTTTATATTGAAGACTTAAGAGGCTTACTGGTACTAGATACCAATTTGGTGGCTATAGGAAAGATTACAAATGTTTTTAATTTTAAAGCAGGTGATATCATTGAAATCGAGTTTGTCAGCAATAAAAAAGTAGAACTATTTCCTTTTAACAAGCAATTTTTCCCAGTAGTGACGAAAGAGCATGCTATTTTAGCAAAGATTTGACTATAGCAATTAGTCCTCGTTACGTCGGTCTGATTTTTTCCGGTCATTAGGGTTCAACATTGCCTTACGAAGTCTAATTGATTTAGGAGTAACTTCTACCCTTTCATCACTTTGGATATAGCTGATAGATTGCTCTAATGTCATAAGGGTTGGCGGGATAAGACGCATAGCTTCATCTTTACCAGAAGCCCGAACATTTGATAATTGCTTGGCTTTCAGAGGGTTTACCTCCAGATCGTTATCCCGATTATGTTCTCCTATAATCATTCCTTGATATACTAGTTCATTAGGGTTTATAAACATTTTCCCACGATCTTCAAGATTCCATAGAGCATAGGCAACAGCTTCCCCGTCCCCATTAGAAATTAACACTCCATTACGCCTTCCTTCAATAGCACCTTTATAAGGAGCATAACTATGGAAAACACGATTCATAACACCTGTACCCCGAGTTTCGGTTAGGAATTGACCGTGATAACCAATAAGACCGCGTGATGGCCCTAAAAATGTTACTCTAGTTTTACCGCCACCAGATGGACGCATATCAGTCATTTCTGCCTTACGTAGGGCAAGTGACTTAACAACAACCCCAACAAAATCATCATCAACATCAACTTGGATTTCTTCAATTGGCTCTAATCTTTTACCATGTTCATCCTCTTTGAATAATACTCGAGGTCTGCTAATTGATAGTTCGAAACCTTCCCGCCGCATGGTCTCAATTAATATGCCTAATTGTAGTTCACCACGCCCTGCAACTTGAAAAGCATCTTTTTCTTCAGTTTGGCTGACCTGTATTGCTACGTTACTTTCGATCTCTCGCATTAATCTATCACCTAGAACTCTTGCGGTAAGTTTTGAGCCTTCTCGTCCAGCAAGAGGAGAATCATTTACTCCAAAAGTCATAGATAATGTTGGGGGATCTATAGGTAAGGATGGCAGTGCCACCATTATTTCAGGGGCACATATCGTATCAGCTACAGTAGCGTCCTGAATCCCAGCAATAGCAATAATATCTCCAGCATATGCAACATCGACAGCCACACGTTCCAATCCCCGGAATGAAAGTATTTTACTTATTCGAGCATTTTCAGTTGCCATATTATCACGATTAAGTACTTTAACATTTTGGTTAGTCTTAATTGTGCCGCTATGGATGCGACCGGTAAGCACGCGACCAAAATATGGGTTATATTCTCTAGTGGTAACAAGCATAGAAAAAGGAGCTTCACTATCAGCAATAGGAGCAGGCACATGAGATACTATCAAATCAAAAAGTGGAGCAAGATCTTTTTGTTCATCTTCTAAGTGACGTGATGCCCAACCGCTACGTCCTGAAGCGTAGATAATGGGAAAATCTAGTTGTTCATCATTTGCCTCTAATGCCATAAATAATTCAAATACTTCATCAACTACTTCACTTACCCTTCTATCAGGGCGGTCAATTTTATTGATAACAACAATTGGTTTTAACCCAAGTTTCAGGGCTTTAGACAATACAAATTTGGTCTGAGGCATTGTGCCTTCAGAAGAATCCACCAGTAATATGACTCCATCTACCATAGTAAGAATGCGTTCTACCTCGCCACCAAAATCAGCGTGACCAGGAGTGTCAACTATATTAATGCGGATATCTTTCCACATAAGAGAAGTACATTTGGCGAGAATGGTTATACCACGTTCACGCTCCAGGTCATTGGAATCCATAGCACGTTCTGCTACTTCCTGGTTTGCTCGGAAAGTACCACTTTGCTTAAGCATATTATCAACTAGAGTGGTTTTACCATGATCAACGTGGGCGATAATGGCAATATTGCGAATAGCAAACATCAAAAACCTTTAATATATTTTTTAATTGGCAATTATAGAGCAAACTATATCAAAAGGGAATAGAGTTCTTACATTATAATATCATAGAGAAAATAGCCCGGCGTCCATATATGACGTCGGGCTGTTGCTCTTGGACTTTTAAATGCCATGCGTAAGGTAATGGTATGGAACTACCCTATATACAGAATGAATAGCAGATGTTATTCTTCTAGATTTAATATTTAATGTATTAAAACAACAATAGGGAGTCCCAAAATGGAATATAACATAATAGGAATAGATTTAGCAAAAAATATTTTTCATTTGCATGCAGTAGATAAATATGGAAAAAATATTTTTAAGAAAAAATTAACAAGAGAAAAGTTTTTAGATTTTATGGCTAACCAACCAAAATCATTAGTGGGAATGGAAGCATGTGGTGGTTCTAATCATTGGGCTAGAGAGATAACAAAATTTGGTCATGATGTCAAGTTGATGGCACCACAATTTGTTAAACCATATGTTAAGAGCAATAAAAATGATTTTAAAGATGCAGAAGCAATATGCGAAGCAGTAGGTCGTGCTACGATGAGATTTGTACCAATAAAGTCGGTAGAGCAACAGGATGTTTTGTCTATTCACCGGGTTCGAGAAAGATTGGTAAAAAATCGTACAGCTTTGGCAAATGAAATTAGGGGTTTATTGCATGAATTTGGCGTAACTATACCGAGAGGAGTAAATAAAATAATTAGCCATGTAAATACAGCTATGGACGGCAATAAACTGAGTAATAAGAGTAAAGAAACATTTTGTTTATTACTGGAAGAATTTAGAGATAATAATAAGAGAATTATAGATTTAGAAAAACGATTAAATCAGATTGCTAAAAATAATGAGAACCATGCTAAATTAATGGCAATACCAGGGTTAGGTTTAATAACTGCAACGGCATTAACAGCCTCAATTGGCAATGCAGCAAATTTTGAAAATGGTAGACACTTGGTTTAGTGCCAAAACAGCACTCAACTGGTGGGAAAGAAAGGTTATTAGGAATTAGTAAAAGAGGCGACGTATATTTACGTAATTTATTAATTCATGGAGCCCGGTCTGTTTTTACAGCTAGGGTATTAAGAACTAAGAAATTGGATAAAGTAACAGGTGATAAGAGCAAATTCACTGATTGGATGTTTAGAGTACAAGAGAGACGAGGTTATAATACTAGTGTAGTGGCGGTGGCAAATAAATTAGCAAGAGTAGTGTTTGCAGTACTAAGAAATGATCAGCCATATAGTGAAACAAAAGTATGTTACTAAAAGTTTAATATTAATTATTTTTATAAAGGTGGCTGATTTTTTAAAAATTTAAAAAAATAAGGTTTAAATTTTAAAAAATCAGCGGTTGGAATAAAATAATTAAAGTAAGGAATTCCTACCAAGGAATATGCGAGAGATGATAATATTGATGATGAATAAGACAAACCTTAGCTTATGAAAAAACTGTTTAACTCACAGGCTCAAATGAAGTCGTTAAGGTGATAATGTTAAAGTTCATAAGTTAGCGAATTCCATCAGGGCTATGGCACTTTATTGAGCCTTAAGTCGAATACATGACTGCATTTGCTTTTTTTCTGTCAAGTATTATTTTTTTTCTTGCATTTTTGGGTAGTTCCATACATGAGTTAAATTATAGACTCTATATTTGCTATCTTACAGCTATTAGCCAAATTATTATCTAGAGTAGCAATGCTTGCTTCAAGGCGTAGGGATAATTCAAGGTAAGAAGCATCATAAGACGTTAGACCATATTTAGCTGCAATCCTTGCTATTATATGTAGAGATTCAGGGCTAGAACAAAATTTATCAATATTAATTGGAAGGCTATTTAAGAGGTGTAAATACTCTTCATAATTACTTTTAATAATACGCTGTTTTTTTAAGGATGATATAAGCACGTTGTTACATTCTAAAAAAAAGACAGCAGGGGCAAATATATTATATACTTTGTTAGAAATCTGATGGTAAATGTTATCGACCTTAAGCTGCTGTTCATCCGGTAAAATCGATGACATGATGAATGAACAATCTACTACTAAATTCATTTTCTACCAAGATTTTTCATTTTAATAACATCATCTGTAGAGCCAAGAGGACTACGTTTTTTAAGTTCAGCAAGTTTTTTAAATAGATCATCAAATCGTTGGGAATAATATTTAGCTACAGGTATAACAAAAGCTACCTCTTTTCCTCTGTTTGTTATGCATAATTCTTCACCTGCTTCTACTTCTTTTATTAGCTCCGTTAAGTGAGTTTTTGTTTTAAACATACCAACTATTCTCATGAATCCTCTTTAATAAACTAGTTAATTTAACTAGTTTATTATATTTTAATAAGCAATGCAATATGCTAATCACAGTGATTAATCTATTTCATTTTACTTAAATAATCTTAATAATTTGTTGCAAAAATTCTAAAATTAATTTATTAAGTTCTGAGTTTTTGGGTTCAAGAAGAATAAAAAATAAATATTAAGAGAACAACAGATGTCAAAATTAAAACAGGCAAGATTAAGCTTACCCCCTTTAGATTTTAGCACACCAAAAGATAAACAGATACTGAATACTCCAAATTCTGATCAACTAAAAGTTAAACAGCAAAAGGATTTTTTGGAAAAAGAAACTCAATCTGATAAGATGTTATTATGTATTGATTGGGATGGAACAATAGTAAAAGACTCCCTACACAATGCTCTTAATGCTACTCTCAATTATCAGCATTGTGTAGATCGATTTCTAGCAGATGAAACAAAAAATTGGAAAAATAAAGAGCTATTAGTAGAATTGTTCCAAAAAGCATTAACTATAGGATGTCATATAGCTATTGTATCTTTTGGCTCATATCCTGATTGGATCAAATACGCTCTTGAGCAACTTTTAGGATCGACTCTATCGAAAGAAATTTATGTAGTGTCGCATCCTCGTAGAAATGACTATGAAGGCAAACAGGAGCATATAGAGGAAGCCAAGAGGCATTTTGGTGTTTCTGAGAATAAGAAGGTTGTTTTAATAGATGATGATCTAAATAATGTGAATATCGCAAAGAAAAATGATATGCAGGGGATACATGTTAAAGAGGGTATTGAGTATTTAAATGAGGCTTCTGAGATAGTTACAGCACAAGAACAAAAAGAAAATCAAATACAGACTAACTTTGATCAGCCAACAGAGAGTAAATTAGAACTGTTAGATGAAGTTCTTCCTTCCCTAGGAGATTTAGACTACTCTTATGACACATTATAGGGATTATACTATTTTGCTTTGAAGAAAAGACAATAGCAAAACTTCTAGGACTAAACACCTAGTATAATTTTCATCAAAACTAAGGATTATTTCTCCCATTTTTCTTAAAGCTTTGTTATAATCATTCTAGTTACAAACCTTTTTTATAGATGGTATACTGCTCGTAGGATCATTTGAGTATACCGCTAGAGTCTTGGATAATGACGACGCAATTTTTGGTTTTCTATTCTAGAATATAGTATACTTCTGATGAGTTTTTTATCATTCTATTCAGTTTTTAGGTTCATAACAACCTATTTTGACTATCCACGTTAGTAATACCTCCTCACGAAAGCAGGAACGTCCATATATGACATCCTAGGCTATTAAACCGATGTCTTACATCAAACTGAGGTTACCACTTAAACTTGTACATATTGGTTAATTTATGAAGTCATATACTTTTAAAGAGCATTTTTTAGAGCTAAAGGCTAGGTTCTTACGAGTATTTGCTGCATTCATTATTGGTTTCATTATTTGTTATTGTTTCAGTAACGATATATATAACATTTTATTAGAGCCACTTGCAGAATTAGATCATGCTGATATAAGGAAAGTGATCTATACTGGTCTTACTGAAGCATTCTTTACTTATATAAAACTTGCAGCTTTTATTTCTTTTGTCATGATTATGCCAATTATCGCTATAGAATGTTTTTTATTTATAAGACCTGGGTTATATTCAGGTGAGAAGAAATATGCTGCTTTTATTCTTTTTATGTCGCCTGTTTTGTTTTGGTGTGGGAGCATCTTTGTATTTTATTTTGTTATGCCGCGTGCATGGCAATTTTTTCTAAGCTTTGAAGATAATAATGCTATTATTCCACTAATTCTAGAAGCTAGAATTAGTGAATATTTAAACTTAGTAATTCAGTTAATTATTGCGTTTGGTATAGCTTTCCAATTACCAATTATTATGTTAATATTAAATTTATTAAAAATATTAACAGCAAAAGACTTAGTGGACAAAAGAAGATCGTCTATAGTAATTATTTTTATTATTGCTGGTATTTTAACTCCACCGGATGTACTTAGCCAATTTGCCCTTGCAATACCAATGCTTTTATTATATGAAACTTCAATTATTATGTGTAAATTTGTAGAAAATCGAGGAAGTTAAATGTTAGATATAAAGTGGATTAGGGAGAATAAGCAGGAATTTGATGATCTACTTATCAAAAGGGGAATTCCCCCAATGTCCGATAAAATTACTAAACTAGATGAAAGCAAACGCCAGCTAACTAATCTTATTCAACAATTTCAGCATGCAAGAAGGAAGAAATCTAGGGATCTAGGCAACATGCCTAACAAATTTAGTAAAGAATTTGAAGAAATAAAGCGTGATGTGGATCACATAAATGAGAAACTGGAAGAACTGAATTTAAAATTAAATAGTAATCACCAGTTAAACAATATGTTGGAGGTATTGCCAAACCTTCCTGATCCTGACGTACCATATGGCACTGATGGCAGTATGAATAAACTGCTTAAAACAGTAGGAGACATTACAACAAAACTATCTCTTCCATTACCTAAGCAACATTTTGAACTTGGTGAAAGTTTAGGGATGATGGATTTTGTACGTACTGCTAAAATGTCCGGTAGTAGGTTTGTGACTCTAAAGGGAGATTTAGCAAAGTTAGAACGTGCATTGATTAATTTTATGATTGATACACATACTCAAGAATTTGATTTTACTGAACTATCTCCTCCATCTTTGGTGCGACCAGCTGCTATGTATAATAGTGGTCAATTGCCAAAATTTGCAGAAGAGTCGTTTGAAACGGTGAATAATTACAGGTTAATTCCAACAGGTGAAGTACCTCTTGTTAATATGGTGGCCGATACCATAATAGCTAGGGAAGAATTGCCTATACGTTATGTTGCTTACACACCCTGTTACAGATCAGAATCTGGAAGTAGTGGTAGAGATACTAGAGGTATGATACGTATGCACCAGTTTGGTAAAGTTGAGTTGGTTACAATAACTACTGCAGAAGAATCTCAGCGTGAACATGAATATATAACTAATGCAGCTGAAACCATTCTAAAAAAACTTGATCTACCATATAGAGTTATGTTGCTTTGTACTGGAGATATGGGATTTACTGCCAAAAAGACCTATGATTTGGAAGTATGGTTGCCTGGTCAAAATCTATACCGTGAGATTTCAAGCTGTTCTAATTGTGGAGATTTTCAGGCTAGAAGGATGAAAGCTAGATATAAAGAATTTGGTAGCAACGAAACCACTCTTGCCCATACTTTGAATGGTTCTGGTTTACCAATTGGTAGGACAATAATCGCAATTCTAGAAAATTACCAAAATGCAGATGGTTCAATAACAGTTCCAGATGTTTTGGTGAGTTACATGGGTGGGTTGGAGCGAATTCATACCACTAAAGAGTATAAATAACATGTATTTGATAGGTATCATTGGTGTTCAAAATAGCTAGCAACTCAAGAAAAGTTGATAAGGATTTATATAATAATTCTGCAGAGGATTTCATTCCAATTGCTTGTCATTATAATGAGAATACTTTGTTAACTAAGAATGGCGAACTACTCCAAACTATCCAAATAAATGGTATCAATGCAGAAAATATTAGCACTAAGTTATTCAATTTACGAGAAGTAGTGCGTAATGCGATTAAGAAAAATGTTCATAATAAAAATTTTGCATTTTGGATACATACTGTACGACGTAAGACAAACTTAGATGACCCAACTCCTTACAATAAATTGTTACCAGCTAATATTCACAATTTATGGCAACAAAAAAATTACTGGGATGATAAATTTGTTAATACCTTATATATCTCAATAATTTATGATTCTGCTAAAATTAAAGTTAAAGATATCAACTCTTTAATAACTTCTTTGTCTTTCGATAAACTTGTCAATTACCAAAATAACTATTTAGATAGTGTTTTTAAAATGCTAAATAGTACTGTTGACAAAATACTTTTGGATTTACAAGATTTTGGTGCAGTAAAGTTAGGAATAAGATTTGAAGGGGAAGAATCTTACTCTGATTTGATGTTTTTATATCGTAGAATAATTCATCTCAACGAAGAATATTGCTTAGTACCGATTGCAAATCTATCTAATGCTTTAGCCTCTAATCAATATGCAGTTGGTAACGATAAGATTGAAGTAATAAGTAGGCATGATAAAAAGTTTGCCTCCATTATTTCAATAAAGGAATATCAAGAAGTATCATCAGCTGCACTTGATGGATTCCTACAATTACCTGTGGAATTAATAGCAACAGAAATATTTTACTTCGTTGATAAAAAAGAAGTATCTAAAACATTTGAACAACAGGCATATATTTTACAAGTTAGTAAGGATACTAAACTTGCTGAAATTACAGGAATAGATAAGATAATGAACCTTGATGCTTCAATCCCGAACCAATTTTGTAAACAACAAATTTCTATTGCTATTATAGGGTCAGATTTGGAGAAATTGGATCAATCAATTGCCCAAGCATCTAAGGAACTTGCTAAAATTGGTATTGTCCATGTGCGGGAAGATATAAACTTAGAGCAAACATTTTGGGCACAGCTCCCAGGGAACTTTTCCTATGTTAGGAGGCTCGCTCCCACAATTATAGAAAATACCGCCGCTTTGGCCTCATTACATAATTTCCCGACCGGAAACCAAAATAACATATGGGGTAAAGCGGTGACTTTGCTTAGAACAGAAAAAGGAACTCCTTACTTTATGAATTTTCATGCTAAAAGTAATAATAGAGGAAATACTTGTATTTTTGGCACAGCTAATACTGGTAAGACTGTACTAACAAATTTTTTAATTTCTGAAGCAACTAAATACAAGCCAACAATATTATATCTTTCCAATAATAATAATTCAAAGATTTTTGTTGAATCAATTGAAGGGCAGTGGTTTGAAAAGGAGAAGAACCTAATAAATCCATTTCTACTAGATGATACTCTAGAGTCAAGGCATTTCGTTATCGAATTTCTTAAGATAATTTGCAATCATTCTTTTTACCCTCTAACCAAAGCAGAATTAGCTTTTCTAGAAAACTTCGCTGATAAAATTTGGACTTTAGATAATAAAGAACGTAATTTTTCCTCCATTTTAAAAACAATGGACTTTTCTATAGAAGGTGGAGACTTAATTAAACTAAGGTTGACTGATTATACAAAAGGAGGATTATATGATGGTATATTTGATAGTGATAAATTCCCTTTATCTGAAGGCGGCATAATCGGATTTAATTTGTATCCTTTTTCTGGGAAGTCTTTTACTGAACGTTTTTATCCAACAGATAGAAAACTTCTAGAAGATTTTTCAATGAATTTGACTAAGCATAATAGTTTATGTGCAGGATTAATATATGCTTTTAATTATCACTTAACTATTATAGGGAAGAGTCCAAAAATATTAGCCATAGATAATCTAGATTCCTTGTATAGACCGGAAAATTTTGATAACATATCACAAATGATTTCTGATAGATTGCTGAGTAATAATGGAATAATGGTTAGTAATTTTAATTTTAGTTATCTACAGTCAACAAAAACAAAGGTGCTACAGAATTGGTTGGATTTAATAGACACTAAAATAATTTTACCATCAGAAATAAAATCACAGTATTTAGAACAAATTTTAGGGTTAAATGAATCAGAAATAAATAAATTATCGAAATTTACAATTGCTTCTAGAATGTTCTTAATAAATCAAAATAATCAATCTATTGCTTTGGAGTTAAGTATAGGAAGTTTAATTGGCATTATCAATATTCTATCCTGTAGAACCGAGGAATTAAAAATATATCAAGAAATATTACAACAATATCCAGGACATCCTGATAATTGGATTAATCCTTTGTATATAGCATTAAATCATATTTAGTTGTAAGAGGAGTTTGGTGCTAAAAAAATATTATCTAGCATTTTTTTTGTTGATTTACTCTAGCAAGAGTTATTCTTCATTTTGGGATGGAGTTGCACAATGTCTAAGTGAGCCTTGCAATTGCGGGTATAGTGAGATAAATGAAACATGGAATGGAAGTATAAAACGAACAATAAAGCCAAATCCTATATGCCCACCATGGAATAGGCGGGATGGACGTGATACAGATAATTGCTTGGTTCAATTTGACCCTCCTGAGAAATTTATTGGATTTTATCTTCAGCACTGTGCGGAACGTACACCAGAAAGCTCTTATTTTTCACCAAAGATTCGTATAAGAACTCAAAGTTGTAATGCAGTTGCATGCTGGAATCAATCCACTACTTTGAATTGGGATGGTGAATGCATAATATGGCCTGGGGCTTATGCCCTACCCTTACTCAGAATTTGTGCTAGGGTTGCTGTTCCTGCAGTTGCACCAACAGCCTTGAATAGTAAAGGAACGCCAGCAGACCCTGGTTATACACCTGGAAAACATTTGAATGATGTTGGCTTTACAGAAGATGATAAACCGATTATTGGAAGTGATGGAAAACCGATCGTTGGAGATGATGGAAAACCGTTTAATAGACCAAAGCTATGTGCATATAGTGATCCTGGCTTGGTAAACCTCGTCTCAGCTACCGGAGTTCACTCAGATCTGATGGACTGGAATCCAATAAGACAACCTCTTCATAAAACAGATGAGTTACACCCTATTGCAAAAATTCTAAAGTTTTTTATAGAAATTAAGTCTAGTATGAGTATATCAGTACTATTAGGCAAGTTATTAGACATGATTGCTTCTGACAATACACCAGGTCTTGATGTTATAAAAGAAATAGTTAAATGGATAGGTATTCTTTTTGAGCAAGGATGGATATATAAAGCGGCAGGAAAAATAGTAGACGCGTTGGGCAAATTAAATTGTTCTGTTGATGACTACCAATTTGGTTGCGTTGAATTACCATTAGGTCCTTTTCCACCACCATATTGCCCTAAATTAAAACAGTTCATTATTACTCCTACGACAAAGCTTGTATGCAGTAAAAAGAAAGGTAATTTATTTGTTCAATCTTCAAATGCACCATGTGTGGTGTCTAAATTAAGAAATAATTTTATTCATAATGTCGTACGTGTTAGTTTAGACAATCTTGTACCTCTTTGTAGAAATAAAGAAAATCCACAAGAAACCGATAAATGTGTAGTAATAGATAATCTTGGTCCATTTTCTTCAGCCAAAGGAATTCATATTGCTACCGCTCAACTCGATGCAATAAAAAAATGTTCAGCTAATGATAAAGAACGTTGTGTTAACACAAAAATTCCCTTTGAATGTACTATTGAGGATGGTTGCAAAGATGGCTTTAGGATAGTTTACGCACAAAAAGTAGGTGATCATTCTACACCAAGTAGTTACTATGTTGATGATTTACCTGATTGTAATAGCGAAGAAGCAAATGGTAAGATTACTTGTCAAGAAATATGGGGCATAAATATTGGTGAGTTTATTGATGTTAGTCTTGCATTTCCTCCTATACAAGGTCAAGATACTACAAGTTTACTACCGCTCAAAAAAACCTTTAAGCTCAGAGATAATGTCAGTGACAGGACTTTTGTTGCTTCAATTACTAGGAATACTATATTGGATACTACCTTAAATCCTAATCTTCGTCGTGATCCAAAATCTATTTGTGTAGCGGAAGGAGATAACTTGGTTGGTTGTGAAGACAGAGTAACAGATGGTTACCAAATCCTAACCTATCCGTGTGGAGGACTTCCTGGAGTTACTTGCCATAATAATAGCTATTATAACCCTCAATTTATTGCGTCAATACGAGTGTCAGACGATAAAGTGAATACTGTTGATTCAACTAGTACTGTTATTACACCATTGTCGGTTACTCAGTCAATAGCAGGCGAGACAGAAGCAATAATAAATTTAGCAGGATTTAATTTTACTTCCTTCATGGCATATATTTCTAATACCCCCCCCACTATATATACTGCTATGCCATTTTCTGGCAAAAAATCTATGAATCCTTTAACGATATATGGCAATTATAAAGACGACAAGATCCCCTATGATGCTAAGACAGGAATTCCTGCTACAGATGCTGTATATTTAAAGGGTCTTGAATATATAAATGGTAAATATATTCAAGGTGCAACGCATGGTTGTTTACAATTAAAAGATATAGACAAATGTATTCCTGAAGTAAATAATACTAACTGTGTACTAGCAAGACTACTTGAATCAGATACAGTTGATTGCTCAGAATTTAAGACAAAAAGTATGCAATACCTAGGTCTGCAAATCTGTCAGGATACTCATACTGGTTGTAACTCTGCGGAGACTATAGACGATCTTAAGACAAAGGGTATTACGATTTATAAATGTGATAACTCTATGTATTGTTATAAAAATAATCGTAAGCCAAATGTTGAAGTATGTAAAGTGTCTGTAGATAGTAATAATAGAATCGATCCTTCCCCGTCACTAGGTCCTACAATAAACATTGATGGGCAGCATTATACTGCTAAGTTTAATGAGCAAGGTATTCTTGTCGATAAGGATGGTATTTCTCTTGACAAAACTGCTGCAATCCGAGATAAAACCCCACAAGAATTAGGTTTTTGTACTTCAGTTCTTGCCCCTAAATGTCAAGCAATTACCACCCCAACTAATGACAGTGGTAATGCAACATGGTCTAGCACAGAAAAAGATGATCCTGACACAAAAATAGGTGATTTGGCACTAGGTACTTGTAAGCCTGGTTGGGTATTAATTGATCCGAATAAACCACTACAACGTTATTGTCTATCAAATATCGATACTAAAACAGTGGCCTTTGAAGCCTTACCGGATGGTGTTGGATGTAAAGAGAATACTGGTCTTAATTTCCAATATACAAGTGATAAAAAAGATTTCCCTGTTAACAATAACTACGATACTTTAACTAAAGTTGGAACCTTTATACTTGGTGGACCATACCGTTCTGCAGCACATACTTACGATACATTTTATTGCGTAAATTATGAGTTTGATATACCAAATACTAACATGCTAAACTCTTTCACCATAGGTGGTACTGGCTCATATTATGATGATTACATAATGATTAAAGTTAATAATCAGCTTATTCATACTGGTCCTGATAACTTTAACTCTATGGAATGTAGAAATTACAATGCTGACCGTACTCACTGTGATGTTTACATTTCTAGAAATGGCAAATTTGTAAAAGCATCCGACATAGGTAGAGCTAATAACCTAGCACAACTTAATCTTATGCCACATTTACAAAATGGTAAAAATAATATTAATACTTGTGTGGGAATAGTTGGTGGAGGAACTTTAAATGTTACTATTAAATATCAACTGAAATAACCTGAGTTTGATAAAGACATCAGGCTATCACCATTACTATTAGTCAACAGACCTCTTTCGAAACTCTACTTCTGCTGGTGATTTGGACAATGATGCGGTACTCGAATCCGTAACGGAATTAGAGTACGCTGCGGTTCAAGGTGAAGCGTCTCCTTCAAATCCCTCAGCATAAGCGAGTTTCGAAAGAGGTCTAATTTAGGAGGATTGGTTTAGTTGCAACGCAACTAGCTGTGAATAATTTAATTTGTGCTAGACATGTTGCTACAGCAGTTTCAGTTCGGAGGATATTTGACCCTAGACTTATTGATAAAGTATTAGGTCTTAATGAAAGCATTTGGAGTTCATTTTGTGAAAAACCACCTTCTGGACCAACAACAACTGAAAGATTTGCCGAAATATCTGATGAGTATATAGGCATGATTTTTAATAAAGTATTATTTTCATCTTCATTTTCATTGGCATATATTATAGAATTATCTAAAGTTTGTTCTAGGAAAAGACTAAGTGATACTACTGGCATAAGAATGCAGGGTATTAAACGCTCGGACTGCTCTGTAGATTCGATAATACATTTCATCAATCTTTGAGTATTAACAGTGCGAAATTGAGATCTTTCAGCGATTAGTGGAATAATTTTTGTTACCCCAAGCTGTACAGCCATATCTATGGCATCCAACATTCTATCACTTTTAATAATAGATATTCCTAAAGTAAGTTCAGGTTCAACTGTTGCTTTTCTTAAAATATTAGTAAGTCCAACATGTAAATTGTTTTTTGTAATACCAGTAATTTGTGCTATAAACTCACCATCTGTGCCGTTAAAAATTCTAAAATGATCGCCAATTTTTAGTCTTAATACTGTTTTAAGATAGTGACTATGCTCTTTTACAAGATTTAACGAATAATTTTCAATTAGCTTGGTATTGCTATATATTCTATGAAGACGAGAAATTTTCATAATTTTAACTCCAACGATCAATTACTATGTTAACAAAAATTTTAGTTAACATAGTGGAGTAAAAAAGTTGCTATAATAAGAAATGATTGTATTACTTTACTAATGATTTACAATACACTTTGATAAAATCTCATATGCCTGTTTTGGCGTTAGACTTAATATTTTTGGTGATTTTTTTAAACATTGCATAAACATATTAGGGTTCTTTTTATAAAGTTCAACAAACTGATTATTATTACGATCCATTGAGTTAAACATTTGCGGCGTTTTAGTGTAGAGCTTAAAAAGAATATATCCATCATTATAGTTCATAACTGCTAATAATTGTGCCATAGCCCCAGATGTTTGGAAATGTTGCCAATCTATAGGAGTGTTCCTCTTTCCTCCCCAAACACTAAAACCATTCTTAGCAAAAAGATCGGTTATTACTTCACTCATTCCGGGTCTAATATTGGTTCGATTGAGATAACTTGATCCTGCCGCAGGCTTCACAGCAACTGCCCCTGTCTGATTTATATCACTTGGAATAGAAAGGTAAGGATTTTGAATTGGATTAATGTCAATTGCAAGACCATATGAATGTATAGAAGGTAAGCCCCCTCCTGTAATTTCACGACAATTGAAACTGGAGCTATTATTATCTGCCATACTTTTGTCATCATCACCATCATAATTTTCAACAGTACGTGCTTTAGCGATAGGGTATTTTAAGGCATATATTCTTTTCAAAATGACGACAACATGCTCAGAAGCAGCATCAAAAACAACTAGTTCTCCATCATGATGTATTACAGAATTAAAATCATAATAAGGGAATTTAATAAGTCTCAATCGATTTAGATTAACTGGACATCCATCATACCATACTTTCTTCTTAATCATTTCTTGTTTCGATACTTCAGATAACGGCTCTACTGTAAAATCAGCAGCTCCTACTTGTGATATATTTATAAAAAAAATATATAATAATATTATTATTAGCTTATACATAATAATAGCACCCAAAATATAGTAATATATTCTAAAAAGTATCCTAAACCAGTAAAAGAGTCAATCATTTATTATTAGAGGGAGTTGGTAAACTAAATGTCATATAATTTCACCTTATGCGGAATATAGAAGAGATTGAAAAAACTGCAATATAGAATATACTAAATACAAAAATTGATTACAATGATACAACACTAGCATTACTCCGTCATTGCAAGGAGCCACTTTAGTGGCAACGAAGCAATCCAGAAAATTGACTAAAAATGGATTACTTCGTTGGTTCATATCACGTCTCCTCGCAATAACGCCAGTTTACTATGGTTAAATGCTAATAGGGCTAGCTATACAAATTAGTACATTTATGGATAACAAAAAAGACACTACCATAAAAGATGAAAAAGAAAAGCCAAAGGAAATAGGTGGTTTTAAAGGTCAAGAACCCACTACCCACGGAGATTGGCAGCATAAAGGTAGAGTAACTGATTTTTAAAGAATTTATGCCAAGTTTTCATCAAGCCAAAATCCTACCATATAATGTACAAGAATTATTTCACTTAGTTCTTGACGTAAAGTCATATCCCGAATTCTTACCATGGTGTAGGGCGGCTAGAATCATCTCAGAGAGTGAGAATCAAATTATAGCTGAATTAGTAATTCAGTTAAAAGGTTTTTCAGACAATTATCAATCAAGAATTATATACTCAAATGATTTGAATAAGCAAAGATATTCCATTGAAGTAGAGGCAATCTCCGGACCATTTAAATATTTAAAAAATTTATGGCAATTTTCTCAAGAAGATACTGGTAGTAAAATAGAGTTCTTTATTGATTTTAAGATGAAATTTGCAATAGTTGACAAGTTAGTTAATATATTTTTTACTGATGCTACTGAAAAAATGGTTGATGCATTTGAAAAAAGGGCAGATACTATGTTAACTAAAATAAACTTAGCAAATTACTCTTGAAATAGGGATCAAAATAGCCTAAAAGGCTATTAGATACTATAGATTTCTGCCTTCGTGGGAATGACATCATGCGAATTCGGGATAAGAATTAACTAATTCTTATCCCGAATTGGGGTACATCGAGAGTGTATTTAGGGTTTACATAGAAAATTTATAAAACCAAGAGTTTAATTTATGTCCTCTTTGCAATATAAACGAGTCCTATTAAAAGTTTCTGGCGAAGCCTTAATGGGCAACAAACAATTTGGTCATGAGTACTCTATAATCTTAGGAATTGCTGAAGATATAAAGGAAGCAATTGATCTTGGAATAGAAGTATGTGTGGTCGTTGGCGGTGGCAATATTTATCGTGGCACTGATGTCTTATTTGGCATGGAAAGAGCTGCTGGTGATTATATTGGCATGCTTGGCACGGTAATAAACGCACTTACTCTACAAAATATTATGGAAAGTTTGGGTGTTCATACTAGAGTCCTTTCTGCAATACCTATGATGAGCGTTTGTGAGCCTTATATACGTCGTAAAGCAAAAAAACATATAGAAAAAGGTAGAGTAGTAATTTTTGCCGGCGGTACTGGTAATCCATTTTGCACTACTGATAGTGCAGCTGTTTTAAGAGCAATTGAAATGAGCTGTGATTTATTACTAAAAGGTACTAAGGTTAATGGTGTATATAATGCAGATCCGACAAAGAACCTTAATGCAGTGAAATATTCTACTATAAGTTACACTAATCTTTTAAAAGATAATTTACAAGTTATGGATATTGCTGCTATTGCTGTGGCTAGAGAAAACAACTTGCCAATTAAGGTATTTTCTATTAAAGAGAAAGGTAATTTTGCAAAAGTACTGCAAGGAAAAGGTGAATATACAAAAATTCAAGAAGGTGAATAAAGTATGGATAAAGCAACTATACGTAAAGAATTACAGTCAAAAATGGATAGTTCGATAAGAGTATTAGATCACGAACTCAAGGGACTCAGAACTAGTCGAGCTTCAGTTAACTTACTTGACCCTGTATTGGTTGAAGCATATGGCGATAAAGTACCATTGTCGCAAGTAGCAAGTCTCTCAACTCCAGATGCACGAACTATTACTGTACAAGTGTGGGATAAATCTATAGTAAAATTTGTAGAAAAAGCTATTATAGATACAAATTTGGGTCTAAACCCATCATCAGATGGACAGCTAATAAGAATCACAATACCGTTACTTACTGAAGAACGCCGCAAAGAACTTGTTAAATTTGCTCACAAATATGGAGAAAATACTAAAATTGCCTTGCGTAATATAAGAAGGGATGGTAATGAAGATTTAAAAAAGTTAGAAAAAAACAGTATCATAACTGAAGATGAACAACATAACCTATCAGAAGAAATCCAAAAATTAACTGATGAGTATAGTAATAAAGTGGACTTGCATGTTAAACAAAAAGAACAAGAAATACTGACTATTTAAGTCTAAAAATAGGTGTCATTCCTCAAAGAGATGCCACCTAAATGACTTAGGTATATTTTTTCATAAAATAGCCATAAACTATTAGTGCAAACATATTTCATGCTATAATGACTATAATATTTAAGGTATATAATGATTACAAATGAAGAAATACAAAAAATAGCAAAACTTGCTAGGTTTAATTTTACCCAAAAAGAGATAAGCAGTTTTGCCCATCAATTAACTGAGATGATGAATATGATCAACATTTTAAACGATGTAGACTGTAGTAACGTTGAACCACTTACTTCTGTTTGTGATATGCACCAAAGAATGCGAAAAGACCAAGTATTGTATGGTGACATTTCTGATGAATTATTTGCTAATGTGCCTAATGATAAGGCAGAACTTGCCAAAGAAGTAAAATGTTTTGTTGTCCCAAAAGTAGTAGAGTAAAATAATGTCGGAAATTATAAAATTAACCATCACACAAGCCCTTAAAGCCTTAAAGAATAAAGAATTTTCGTGTGTTGAGCTGACTAAAGCACATATTAAAGAAATGGACAAACATAAAGAGTTAAATGCTTATATTACTGAAACTACAGATATTGCTTTAGAGCAATCTAAAATTGCTGATCAAAATTATCATAATGGAATAGCAAGATCCTTAGAAGGAATTCCTATTGCTGTAAAAGATCTTTTTTGTACAAAAGGAGTACTAACTACTGCCGCCTCAAAAATACTCAGCAACTTTGTACCAACATATGAATCTACTGTAAGTAAAAATGTTCAAGATCACGGTACAATAATGCTTGGTAAGGCTAATATGGATGAATTTGCCATGGGATCGGCTAATATTACTAGCTATTTTGGTAACGTTATTAGTCCTTGGAAAGCGATAGATGCACCTACAACTCCGGTAGTCCCTGGTGGGTCTTCTGGAGGCTCGTCAGCTGCTGTCAGTAGCTTTTTAGCTATGGCAGCTCTTGGAAGTGATACAGGAGGTTCTGTTCGCCAACCTGCCAGTTATACTGGGATTGTCGGATTCAAACCAACATATGGTCGTTGTTCTAGATATGGTATGATTGCTTTTGCCAGTTCGCTTGACCAAGCTGGAGTACTTACAAGAACTGTTGAAGATACTGCTTTAATGCTACAAGCCATGATTGGTTTTGATGAAAAGGATTCTACTTCTATAAACTCTGAAATACTAGAGCTAAGATCGGCATGTAATAGTAGTGCAAAAAACATGAAAATAGGTATACCATTTGATATTATGAAACAAGATGGTATACAACCGGATATTATTAAGATGTGGCAGCATACTATTGATATTCTAAAAAACGATGGGGCAGAAATTATTGATATTTCATTACCCTATTCTAAATATGCTCTAGCTGCATATTACGTTATAGCACCTGCTGAGACCTCATCTAATTTGTCAAGATATGATGGTATAAGATATGGTTTTAGGGAAGGAAGTGAGGGAATATCCATTGAAGAAATGTATGAAAAAACAAGGAGTGCTGGTTTTGGTGCTGAAGTTAAAAGACGTATTATGATTGGTACTTATTTGCTTTCATCTACTCTTATGGATGCTTATTACTTAAAAGCACAAAAAATAAGACGCTTGATTTCAGATGATTTCAAGAAAGCTTTTGCACAAGTTGAAGCAATAATTTTGCCATCTGCACCATCCGAAGCTTTTAACTTAGGTGAGAAACAAGATAATCCTGTGACAATGTATTTAAACGATTTATTTACTATTCCAGCTAGTATTGCCGGTCTTCCTTGTTGCTCTGTACCTGCTGCATTATCTTCTAGAGGTTTGCCTCTTGGCATGCAAGTAATAGGAAAAGCCCTTGATGAATATAATACTCTAAAGGTAGCAGCAGCAATTGAGCGTGGTTCAAGAGATATTAGTTTTGTATATTCTAATAAACGCTAAAGTTATCGGAGTTAATTTGATTATTAGAGCTTAAAATGTCCGGGTTACCGATCTTATCAATAAGTATTTTTTTGCCTTTAGTAAGTGCATTATATATTCTGCTATTTATCAACCAAAGTAGGTCAGTAAATAAGCAAGCCCAAAATAAACAAGTTTATGCGATGTATGTCGCAGTTTTAAGCTCTATCCTAACCCTAATATCTACTATTTATTTATTAGTTCAATTTGATAATACATCAAAACTTTATCAATTTGTAGAATGCTATAGTTGGATTCAATCTATAGGTCTTGAATTCCACATTGGAGTTGACGGAATTTCAATATTCTTTGTTGTTCTGACAAGCTTTTTAACCCTTATCTGTATTATAGCTAGCTTATTTACCGTCAAAAAATATATCAAAGAATTCTTATTTTGTTTTTTATTAATTGAGTCTTTTTGCATTGGGGCTTTCTGCTCAATGAATTTACTATTATTTTACTTATTTTTTGAAGTAATATTGATCCCTATGTATATAATTATAGGAATTTGGGGAGGCGAAAATAAAGTTTATGCTGCCGTAAAATTCTTCCTCTATACTTTCTTGGGGTCGGTATTTTTCTTATTGTCACTCATATATATTTATAGCCAAGTTCATAGTTTTAATATGCTTGATCTAAATGAATTAGTCCCTTCATTAACATTACCGGTGCAGAGGGTTTTATGGTGGGCAATCTTTATAGCCTTCGCAGTGAAAGTTCCTATGCTGCCGTTCCATACGTGGCTTCCTGATGCACACGTACAAGCACCAACTGCTGGATCTGTCATTTTGGCTGGTATATTGTTAAAACTTGGAGCATATGGGTTTTTACGTGTATCATTACCAATGTTTCCAAATATATCAAAAGAATCTGCATTTTATGTATTAGTGCTGAGTATTTTTGCTGTAATATATGGTTCACTAGTAGCACTGGCTCAAAGAGACATGAAAAAGATGATAGCTTATTCATCGATAGCTCATATGGGCTATGTGACTGGAGGGATTTTTAGCTTAACAGAAACTGGGATTAAGGGAGCCGTATATCAAATGATTAGTCATGGTACTGTGGCATCTGCTTTGTTTTTGATAATTGGTACTTTGTACGATAGATTGCATACTAAGGAGATAGACAAATATGGTGGAGTGGCAAATAAAATGCCAATACTTGCCACCTTTTTCATGATTGCCATGCTTGGCTCTATAGGTTTACCAGGCACTAGCGGTTTTATAGGAGAATTTTTAAGTTTGGTAGGTATTTATCAAGCTAATGTAGTAGCAGCTATTATAAGTAGTGTTGGCATTATTCTTGGAGCTGTTTATATGCTAAAACTTTATAAGGAAGTAATGCTAGGACAAATTACTAATAATCAGGTTATAAGTTTTAAAGATCTATATCTTTATGAGATACTTGCAATTATGCCGCTTTGTGTAGCAATAATTTATTTAGGTTTGTTACCAAATACAATTATGAACATACTGGATTTATCAACTCATAAAATCTTATCACAAATACCTTGTGTTGTAAAATAATTACTTAAATTAACTTAATTATTATTATTTTAATGATTTAACGATTTTTTTAGATATTTATAAATTAATTTTATATTATTACTTGTAAGACTCAAACAACTATGCTAGGGTTTATTAAAATCTTTCTTAACTATAGAATTAATAGGTTATACAAATGTTAAAAGATAATTTAAATTCAGAAATTATTACTAACGAATTAAATGTTGAAACAGAAAAGATTGAAGAAACAGAAGAAGAAAGAGAAAACCGCTTAGATCGTGAAGAATCGGCTAGAAAATTAAAGGCAATTATATTTGTCGTTATCCCACTTTTGGTTGGGTTTCTAACGTTTACTTATTTCTTTCTTAATTCAATAGAGGAAAAAAGTAAGCTTTTGAAACAAGAACAGTCAAATCAACAGTTAGATCAACAGACTGATCAAAATACTCCAACAAAAACCAAGTAAACCCTAAGTTCACATGCTTTGCTGAGTATAGGAGTATTATATCCTAGTTCAACATTCCATGTGGTGTAGGGGCTGCCTCATAGTACCCTACATTTTTCTATAATCGTCATAGCAAGGCTCTTTAGATGCCGTGGCGATCTAGGTAAACAGCTAAGCTGTTTTTTTAGAGTAACGCTTCGCGTATCCTAGATTGCCACGTTGCCGCTTTTTCGCGACTCCTCGCTAATAGACGATCAGTAGCCATTTTAATAGTGGTTATATAAAAAATGTAGGGTACTATGGGGCCGCCTTTGCAATCAAGGTTTTATTACGTGTATACTCGAATGATTTGGAGAAGTGTAACTTGTTACATCGAATTCAGGTGATTTGAAAATGCAGGGCGAGTGAGCGGAACGTATATTTAGTCACACTACTGGACAAAAAAGTTAGCTTGGTTACACAAAGTGTAACATATAAAATATGCAATATCATAAAATATTAAATTACTTTTAACTGTTTCTTAATTATATGAAGTGCGAAACTCCTGATATACTACATTCTCACTTTATGCAAGCAGTTATTTGAAAATTTTTGTAAACATTCATAATGGCATCGTCAAGTTAAGCTAAAAAATAATTTGGATTGCATAATAGATAGTATATATTTATAGAATGGTTTCATAATAATCACGTAATCTATTACTTATATTTATGTACATCAATAAACCTCCAAAGAGACATCGTTTTCCAGTTAGTATTATCAGTCATGCAGTATGGTTATATCATAGGTTCAATAACAGTTATCGTGATATTCAGGAACATATGGTCTATCATGGGATTATACTAAGTCATGAAACAGTGAGGTTTTAGTGTTATAAGTTTGTACCTAATTTCCAATATGTAATAAGAAAAAGAGGTTTATGCAACAAACAAATAAGTTAATCTTTAATTACAAAAAAACATCTCATATACCATGCATATTTAATAATCAGTCATTTATTGTAATTCGGTCATTTAAAAGGAGTAATGAGGACTATTTTGTAATAGTTAATATTAATACTTTAGAAGTTAAGATAGTCGCTCAGAACTTATGTGCTTACCGTAAGAGTGATCAAGATGGCAGATATTTCTCATTAAAGGAACTTGAATCTTCTGTATATTATAGATCATTGTATTATTTTAATAATATAAAAGATAGTAGAGAGAATCAAGGGCTCAAGAATATTCCAGGAGTCAAAGGATGTTTTTTATCCATAGATATGTGTCCATCAATAAAAATGTTAGAACATAATTTATTTGATGCAATTTTAAAAACTGCTAAAAGAAGTCAAGAAATAAACCTATTAATAGCTGTAAGTGGTTTATGGATAGCAACACATCTAGAAGACTTTATGTGGTTACAAACTCTTCCAACCCAAAATATAAAAATCACGTGGGTTAATCATAGTTTTAGTCATATTTTCTACCCTGATAAAGATTTTACAGACAATTTTTTATTACTACCAAATACTGATATAGAAAATGAAATATTACAAACCGAACACTTACTAATTGAAAGGGGCGAATTACCATCTCCATTTTTTAGATTTCCTGGGTTAGTAGCCAGTCAAGAAATACTAGATATATTAACTTCTTATGGGCTAATACAATTAGGTGCAAGTGCGTGGATACATAAGCTTCCTGAATATGAAACAGTTAAAGATGGTGATATAGTATTAATCCATGGAAATGGTAATGAAGATAGAGTATCCCTAGATAAATTGATTAAATTAGTTCAATCAGATCAGTTTTTATGGAAAAATTTACAAACAGAACTAAGTTTGAGTAATATATACTGCTCGTAAATGAAGAGTTGGTAGACGATAGTATAACTTCAAGAAGAGCTAGGCAGTAGCAAAGTCGAGCAGCGGAGCGTACATGAGTAACTAGGCAGCTTCGATCTTTGGTCGCGGGAACGCCAATTCTTGAAGTTCTACCTGAGTATACTGCTATGATTTCAAGAGATAAAGCAGCTTACTAGAATACTCCCGTTTGATATATTTGAAAAAACTACTACTAGTCTTGAATGGCTCCCCGGGCCGGACTCGAACCAGCGACCGAACGGTTAACAGCCGTTTGCTCTACCACTGAGCTACCGAGGAACATTTGCCTTTATATAGACTAGGTTTCTTATAACAAATCTTTTGACTATGGTCCAGTATTTTCTTATTTTATCTATAAAAAATAAATAGAACTTTTACAGAATTCGTTTATGCTGAGGAATTTAAAGGCGACTTGAAACCTCAACCCGCAGCGTACTCAAATGTATGTGATGAGCAGATACCGGCAGTATGTACAAATTACCAGCAGAAGTGGTATTATGCAAGAGGTCTATTTAAGAAATATTACTATGCTGGTGTACCTGAGCATTCATTATTAATCCAAAACCAATAAGCATTGATACCATCATTGTACCGCCGTAAGATATAAAAGGTAAAGGCACACCTACCACTGGCAATAATCCCATTACCATAGCTATATTTATAAATACATGACTAAATAGGATTGATGTTATGCCTATTACCATCAGTTTACTAAATATAGCTCTACAATTCACAGCAATCATTAATGAAATTATTATAATTCCAGAATAAAGAATTAACAGAAACAAACTACCAACAAAACCAAATTCTTCAGCAAAAGTAGCAAAGATAAAATCGGTCTGATGCTCTGGTAAAAAATCTAGATGGCTTTGGCTACCTTTAGCTAGCCCCTTGCCCCACAACCCACCAGAACCAATAGCGATTTTTGATTGAATAATGTTATATCCAGCTCCAAGAGGATCTTTTTCAGGATCAAAAAAAACCATGATTCGTTTTCTTTGGTAATCATGCATCACTTGCCACATAATTGGTATGCAAGTAAGGACTATAATACCAATTATCACAAAATTTCTTACTCTAAAACCAGCAGCAAAAAAAATAATACTAGCAATAATGATATTAATCACTCCAGTACCTAGATCCGGTTCTTTTATTATCAGTATAACTGGTACTATCACACCTATTATAGGCAATAATATCTTGTAAAATTTGGCAAAATCCTCAGTTTTTAGTTGATGAAAATACCTAGCTAACATTAACACTAATGCTAGTTTTGTTGGTTCAGAAGGCTGCACACGGATAACTCCCAAATCTATCCAACGCTTTGCTCCCATAGAAATAGATCCAAAAAGCTCAACACTAACTAATAAGATAATAATAGCAATGTAAAATATATATGAAAACTTAAATATATATTTTATATCAATGGTTGCAATAATAATCACAACTGGTAAAAACAGGAGAAAATGCATCATCTGCTTATACGCCCAAGGGTGAATATTACTATCTGAAGCGGAATATAGTACAACAAAACCAATGCTACAAATCACACTAATAAGAATAATTAAAGTAATCGGTAGTTTCTTTAGTTTTTCAAAATAATTTCTTTGAATTGACATTCTAGGTAGATATCCATAAAAATTAGTTGTAAAATGACATTATTGATTATGATTAAAAAACATGAAATTATTATTACATAACACACTTACTCACAAGAAAGAAGTTTTCGTACCGCTAGATAGTAATTTAATAAAAATGTATGTTTGCGGTCCAACTGTCTACGATCATCCCCATATTGGTAACGCTAGGTCCGTAGTAGTATACGATATTTTATACCGCTCACTAAGCAAAATATTTGGTCAAAATCATATAAAATATGTGCGTAATATTACCGATGTTGATGATAAGATAATAAATAGAGCCAAAGAACTCAAAATAACGATTTCTGACTTAACAGTTAGAATCACCGAAGAATTTCATGCTAATATGCAATATCTAGGTTGCAAAACGCCAAATATCGAGCCAAAAGCCACCATGCATATTGATGACATGATTGTGATTATTCAAAAATTACTTGATCTAAATCATGCTTACATTGCAGATAACCATGTTTATTTTGATATTTCTACTGCCCCAAATTATACAAAATTATCAAATCGTAATCTTGATGAAATGCTAGAGGGAGTGCGTATTGAAAATAATCCATCAAAAAAGCAACCATATGATTTTGTATTATGGAAACCAGCCAGTAAAGATGAAGAAATATTGGCAAATTTTGATAGTCCTTGGGGAAGAGGTAGACCAGGCTGGCATATAGAATGTTCAGCGATGAGCTATAAATATCTCGGAGAAAATTTTGACATTCATGGTGGAGGGGCAGATTTAATTTTTCCTCATCATACTAATGAAATAGCACAAAGTACATGTGCTTTCCCGAACTCTCACTTTGCTAAATATTGGGTGCATAATGGATTTCTGACCTGCAATGGTGAGAAAATGAGTAAATCGCTCAATAATTTTATTACAGTAAAAGACTTAATAGACCAAAAAATCCCTGGTAGCGTAGTTAGATTACTGTTACTGAGTAGTCACTACCGTAAACCATTAGATTACAACAATAAAGCTCTAGAAGATGCTACAAAAACCATAAATTATTGGTATAGAGCAATAGAAAATTTAGACATTAACAAACTTGACGTTCAGAACATTCCAGAAGAATTTTTATCTCATTTATTCGATGATATGAATACACCTCTAGCCATTAAAGTAATAAACGATTATGCTAAACTGATCTTTGCAAGTAACAAAGAAGATGATAAATACTTATATGCCTCTTACTTACTTTCATGCAGCAATTTTATAGGTCTAATGACCCAACCAGCGAGTAAGTGGTTTTACTGTGAAATAAATGATGAACCGATTCTCCAACATATTGAGCAACGTAGGCAAGCCAAATTACAAAAAAATTGGTTATTAGCCGACCAAATTCGTCAAAATTTATCAAAAGATGGCATAATTCTAGAAGACAAACTAGATGGATCAACTAGTTGGAGAAAAGTTTAATTAAGAATATTACGTTCAACATAACCCTTGCAAATATGTTGATCAAATATATAATAAGCTTTGCTTATTAATATTAAAGCAAAATTCACACGTAAGAGCCTAGTTGTTAGTCCAATTTCTTTGGTATCAACTCTTGCGGAGGAGTACCTATAATATGTAGGTACATAACTAACATTTTAAGGAGATTTAATAATGTCTAAACTAAAAGCTGTTAATGTCAGAGATTTACTTGATGCTGGGGTGCATTTTGGTCATAAAACCTCACGTTGGAATCCAAAAATGGCATCTTACATTTATGGTGTAAGAGATGATATTCACGTAATTGACTTACAACAAACTGCTGCTCTAATGCAGGTAGCTTTGGGTGTAATTTATGAAACTGTCAAGAAAAACGGTAAAATATTATTTGTCAGTACTAAAGTTCAAGCCAGTGATATAGTAGCTGAGTATGCAGAGAAATGTGGGCAATATTACGTTAACCACAGATGGCTTGGTGGTATGTTAACTAATTGGGGGACAATTTCTGGCTCAATAAAAAAGCTAGATAATCTTGAGAAAATTTTGGGGAATGAAGAGGAATATTCCGGTTATACTAAGAAAGAAATACTGGAAATGACCCGTAAAAAGGATAAATTACTTAAATCCTTAGGGGGTATTAGACATATTGGGACAAGACCCAATTTGCTTGTGGTAATTGATACTAATAAGGAGCATTTAGCAATCCAAGAAGCAGTAAAGTTAGGTATCCCAATAATTGCTATTGTTGACACTAATTCCAATCCAGATAATATAGACCACCCTGTTCCCGGTAATGATGATGCAATAAGATCTATAAGACTCTATTGCACCTTGTTTGCTGATGCCGTACTTGCCGGTATAGAAGAGGCTTTAGCTGCATCTGGTGTTGATTTAGGAAGCATAGCTACTCATGAAGAAAAAGGTACAAATATAAAAGGTGTTACTAAGTTAAAATCAACCAAGAAATTTTCTAAAACTTTAAATCTAAATAATCAAGAAGCACTAGAGTCAGAGTTTGAGACAGCTTTAGAGCTTGCAGAAGTTGCTGCAACAACAAAATAACTAGTACTTATGGGGGTATTAACTTAATTAAGTAGCCTCGATGTTATTCCTGTTAGGGTTGATGCTATCTCTGATTCCCCTTCGATGTCATTCCTACTTCAGTGCGGAATCTAAAGAACACAGACAGGAATGGTGCTTTAGACATTTTATATCCCAGTCTAGGCTGGGATGACATTGAAGGTGTAGGGATGCTAGGTCGCAGGAACACCAATTCTTGAAGTTATACTTGAGTATATACTGCTCGTAAATGAAGAGTTGGTAGACGAAGGTCAACTTCAAGAAGAGCTAGGAGTGTTAAAGTCGAGCAGCGGAGCGTACATTAGTACGTGAGCAGCTTCGATCTTTAGACACGACAACGCCAATTCTTGAAGTTCTACCTGAGTATACTACTCCTCAATCCAATAAAAATAACTATAAACCTTAAATAAGGAGAGTAAAATGATAAATGCTGGACTTGTAAAACAATTAAGAGAGAAAACTGCTGCAGGAATGATGGACTGCAAGAAGGCCTTGCTTGAAGCAAAGGGAGATTTTGAAGCAGCTATTGATTGGTTAAGAAAAAAAGGATTATCAGCTGCAGCAAAAAAAGCAGATAGAATTGCTGCTGAAGGACTAACAGCAATAAGCATTAAAGATAATGTTGGGGCTATTATAGAAGTAAATTCGGAAACAGATTTTGTTGCAAGAAACGATAAGTTTCAGCAATTGGTTAGGAATATTGCTGAACTAGCTTTGAAACAAGATAATTTACCATCACTAAAATTAGCAAAAACATCAACAGGTAGATCAGTTGAAGAAGAAATATTAGACAATATTGCTACAATTGGTGAAAATTTAAATCTACGTCGTATGGATGTTTTACGGGTATCAGAAGGTGTAGTTGCATCTTATGTACATAATACTGTTGCTGATGGTCTAGGTAAGATTTCTGTCATTGTTGGTTTACAATCAACTACTAAAGATAAAGCTAAGCTTCTAGAATTAGGACAGAAAATTGCTACCCATATAGCGGCAAGTAATCCTTATAGTCTTGATGCATCAAGTTTGGATCAAACATTAATTGAACGCGAAAGAAATATATTTTTTGAACAATCAAAAGCTTCCGGTAAACCGGACAATATCATTGAAAAAATGGTTGAAGGTAGAATACGTAAGTTCCTAGCAGAAGTTGTTCTGCTTGAACAAAACTTTTTATTTGATGATAAATTAACAGTTTCTGAAGTTATGGATAACGCTGCAAAAGAATTAGGAACTTCGATTAAAATTACACAATTTATAAGATATGAACTAGGTGCAGGCATAAAGCAAGAAGATAAAAATTTTGCGGACGAAGTTGCAGCTGTCATGCAAAGTTAGGAAAAACTGATTATATTTGAGAAAATAATGATTTGGTCAGCAAAAGACTTAACTAGTGCGTTGAATATTGAAGTACATCCTGATATTCAGGGGAGGCAGATTCAGTTTAATTCCAATTCCGTTACAAACGGTGATCTGTTCATTGCTCTGCAAGGTAATAATGATGGACATAATTATGCCTTACATGCTCTGCAGCGAGGAGCAAATGCAGTAATTATTAGTAAGGAAATAAAAGGATTAGCTGATCATAAAGTAATTATGGTCTCTGATACCTTAGCCGCTTTGCATCAAATGGCTGAGTATAAACGTAAAAAATCTAAAGCAAGGTTTATTGGTGTTACCGGTAGTATTGGTAAAACGGGTACTAAGGAAGCAATCAAAACTATATTAAGTTATTTTGGGCCTACTTTTGCTAGCAGAGGAAATTTTAACAACCACCTTGGCGTGCCTATAAATCTTGCTTCGATGCCTGATGATATAGAATATGCTGTTTTTGAAATGGGTATGAATCATTCAGGAGAAATAAGAGAGCTGACAAAAATGGTACGACCTAACATATCAGTAATCACCACAATAGCGGAAGCCCATCTTGAATTTTTTGAATCTATGCTTAGTTTGGTTGATACCAAATGTGAAATTTTTGAAGGAATGCCAAAAAATGGCATAGCTGTTGTAAATTCAGACCATCAATATTATGACAGAATTTTACAGAATCTTAAACAATTATCGATTAATAATATATATAGTTTTGGTAAGTCTGAAGGCACAGATTCTAGATTAACATCATATGAGCATGTTGGACAAGAAGTACGTCTACATTATTCTATCTGTAACACTAAAATAGATATACAAATTCCTTTTGTACCGGAACATTATGCTAGAAATTATACTGCCGCTCTTCAGGTGGCAGCAATACTGAACTTAGATATTAATGCTGCAGCAACACAATTAAACAAAATATCATTAACTGAAGGACGTGGTAAATTAGTCAACGCTAAATATAATGATCAGAACTATCAAATCATCTGTGATTATTATAATGCTAATCCAGCATCAGTAAAAGCTGCTTTATTATATCTAAAACAGCTTAGTGGACAGAAAAAAGTTGCTATACTAGGTGATATGCTAGAATTGGGAGAAAATTCCATAAAATTCCATAAAGACTTAATACCAGCAATTATTGACTCCGGTACTAAGAGGGTTTTTTTAGTAGGTAATCTTACCAAACATATATACGATTCTTTGCCAAATGACATAGAAAAAATGCATTTTGATAATGTTGATTTGTTGATAGAAAACTTAAATAAATTACTTAAAGGCGATGAATTACTCTTACTAAAAGGATCTAACAGTATCCAACTTAGTAAAATTATACAATCTTTTGAATTGCTACAATGATATACAACCTTCTTGCCCCCTATATACATAAATTACATATAGCAAATTTATTCCACTATGTTACTTTTCGTATTGGACTTGCCATATTATTTAGTTTGACCCTTTCTTTTTTAATAGGACCTAGATTAATTAGATTTTTACAAAATTTACAAAAATATGGTCAACCAATTCGTGACGACGGACCAGAAACGCACAAAGCAAAAGTAGGAACACCAACTATGGGGGGGATAATGATTCTCTTCACCGTTTGTCTTTCCACTCTATTATTCTCTGACCTTACTAATAAATATATATGGATAGTGTTATTTGTCTTTGTTAGTTTTGGTGTACTTGGTTTTATGGATGATTATGCTAAAGTAACAAAAAACCACCATAAAGGCGTTAGCGGAAAGAAGAAATTATTATTTCAGTTCACTATTTGTCTAATTGCCTGTTTACTATTAAGAGACTCCAATAGTCAGGGAAACAATCTGCTCACTATTCCATTTTTTAAAAATTTATTGATTGATTTAGGTTTGTTTTATATACCATTTAGCATGTTTGTGATAGTTGGTGCATCAAATGCGGTGAATCTAACAGATGGTCTTGATGGTCTTGCCATAGTACCTATTGCTATTACTGCAGGTTCTTTTACCTTAATTATTTACCTGGTCGGTAATAGTTTCTATGCAAATTATCTACAAATTATGTATATACCAAATATTTCTGAATTAACTATCTTCTGTGCTTCAATTGTTGGTGCTAGCCTAGGATTCTTATGGTTTAATGCACAGCCAGCAGAAATTTTTATGGGAGATACTGGAAGCCTAAGTCTAGGTGGCGTTCTTGGTGTTATTAGCGTTATAACTAAACATGAAATTGTACTAGCAATTATTGGCGGATTATTTGTTATTGAAACTTTATCAGTAATTATTCAAGTATATTATTTTAAAGCTACTAATGGTAAAAGAATTTTCAAAATGGCCCCGCTGCACCATCATTTTGAGAAACATGGCTGGCCGGAATCAAAAGTTGTGATACGTTTTTGGATTATAGCCATAATATTTGCTCTAATTGGTTTATCTTCACTAAAACTACGGTAGAAAAGCTATAGTCAATTCAGGAAGATTGGGTAGCAGGAGCGATCGAAGACGGCACTACCTACTTCTCATCAATTGACTATATATATTATACCATTTCCGAAAACTAATCATCACGTCATCGTACTTCATGATCTCCGCTCCGGTGCTTGACACTCGTACTCCGAGTAGCAATTTAGTTTTGGGAAATGGTATTATTATTGCTGATTATGACATGCACAATTATTGATTGTAATTTTAAATTATTTTACAGTCTACGATTAAATTATTGTTGATTATTTAATTATTTGCTATATAGTTGATCTAAGACAAAAAAATAGCTTTATGAAAACTACCTTACCTAGCCGATCACTAGTTATTAAAGAAAAACTAGACAATATTGTTAAAGAAATTCTAGACGTAGGCAAATCAAAAATAGCGATGATTATTTTATTTGGTTCTTATGCTAGAGGCGATTGGGTACAAGACATATATCAGCAAGAGCATATTACCTACAGCTATCAAAGTGATTTTGATCTTTTGTTGATTTTAAAGAAAGGCAAATATGCAGGTCATCAAGCTAGAGAATTACAATATACGATAGAAAAAAGGCTCGATAAAAAATTCCCAATTACTATAGATACCATGATAAAAAGGCAGTCAGTTACCCTGATATTTGAGCCTATTAAGCGGGTAAATAGCCAATTGGAAAAAGGTCAGTATTTCTTTTGTGATATCAAGAAAGAAGGAGTTCTTTTATATGATAGTGGTGAATTTATATTATCTGAAGCCAAAAAATTACCATGGTCGGAACGAAGACCACTAGCTAAGGAAGAATATGAATATTGGTTTGGAAGAGGTAAAGGATTTCTTATTGGCGTAAATGCTTATCTTGAAAATAATGAAAATGCTTTATCAGCCTTTTCACTTCATCAAGCTACCGAGAGCTTTTATAATGCTGTTCTGCTAGTTTCTACTGGTTATAAACCAAAGTTACATGATATACTGGAACTTAACAAGCAGGCTAGAATTTATCATTATGACCTCTACAAGATATTTCCACTTGAGACCCTTGAACAAGAAGAGTGCTTTAAGTTACTCCTAAATGCTTATGTTGGTGCAAGATATGATAAACACTATAAAATTAGTAAAGAACAATTACTTTATCTTATCAACCGGGTAGAAGAATTAAAGACAGTTACTGAAAGAATCTGTTTAGAAAGAATTAATAATACAGAAGTAACGTAATTGTATATACTCACATGATTTGGAAAATTTGAAATGATATTTACAAGACCAAGAACGATAACATTCCCCACGGGGAATGCTATCTAGGTTTTTTACTAATCAGGAATAGGAGTTTATGGATAAAAATTTAAAACAAACTAGTTTTTTATTTGGTAGTAATGCTGTCTTTATAGAAGAATTATATCAGCTATACTTATCAGATCATACAGCAGTTGATAAAAGTTGGCAAAATTATTTCCAGAATATTGAGAATAATGATAGTTACCAAGTTAATAAAACCATTGCTCATGTTATTACTTCACCTCAAGAAAAGCCTCTACCGTATGTTGCGGAACTTTCTGCTGCAACCAACAAGCTCAGAGCAAAAGCAATGATTACCAGCTATCGTAACTATGGACATTATTTAGTTAAGTTAGATCCCTTAAATCTTGAGGTTCTTAAGACTAAAAATGACTTGAGACTTAATATAGAAGATTTTGGTTTTACCAAAGATCAGTTGAATAATATTATAGAAATTGATGATGAATTTTTTGGAATAAAAGCATGTTCACTTAAGGAATTAGTTGATTTACTTGATCAAACTTATACTAAAGATATTGCCGTAGAACTTGCTCATGTGACCAATGAAGATGAGAAAATTTGGTTTTTTGAGCAGATAGAAAATAACCAGAGTCTATTTGAATTAGAACAAGACAAGAAGAATATATTACAAGACTTAGTAGAAATTGAAGGATTTGAACAATATCTACATACCAAATTTCCTGGAGCAAAACGCTTCTCAGTGGAAGGTGGAGAGGCAAGTGTAGTGGCTATAGATAAAGCTATAGATATGTCTATTATCCATGGAATAGAAGATGTAGTAATAGGTATGGCTCACCGAGGAAGACTTAGCACACTAGCTAAGGTAATGACTAAACCTTATAAAGCTATTTTATCTGGATTTATAACAGGTAGTATCTTGCCAACTGATTTAGGTGTTTCAGGTGATGTGAAGTATCATATTGGCTATTCATCAGATCAGATAAGAAAGGGGTCTAAGGTACATCTTTCTATGGCAGATAATCCATCGCATTTAGAAGCGGTGAATCCGGTAGTAGCTGGTAAAGTACGAGCAAAACAGGATAGCATCCAAGATACTAATCGTAAGAAAGTAATGGGTATTTTGGTTCATGGTGATAGTGCTTTTTGTGGTCAGGGTGTAGTAGCTGAGAGTTTATTTATGTCGGATCTAAAGCCTTATAATGTTGGCGGGATTATTCACTTTGTCATTAATAATCAGCTTGGATTTACAGCGAATAGTTATGACACTAGACCAGGTAGATATTCTACTGAATTTGCTAAGATAATTAATAGTCCAATACTACATGTAAATGGTGATGATATTGAATCAGTGATCAAGGCTACCAATATTGCAGTGAATTATCGGTATAAATTTGCTAGAGACATAGTAGTTGAGATCATTTGTTATCGTAAATATGGTCATAATGAAGGTGATGAACCTATGTATACTCAAGCTGTTATGTATAATGTAATAAAAAATAAGCAATCCCCGGCAACTATTTTTGCAAATAACCTAATAGCAGGCGGAATAATTGACCAAAATTATTTTCCTGCATTGAAAGAACAATTTAAACTGAAATTAGATCAAGAATATGAACAAGCCAAAAATTATCAACCGCAAGCTCAGTTTTTAGAAGGTTTATGGTCTAGTTATACTAGATCAAATGCTCAAATGCTCTCTACTGGTGTTAACAAAAATACCTTAAAAGAACTTGGTATAAAGCTTTGTCAGATACCAAAAGATTTTCCTTTAAATCCCAAACTTGCAAAATTATTTGAATTAAGAGAAAATACCTTAAAGCAAGATAGACCTATTGATTGGGCAACTGCAGAACAGTTAGCCTTTGCTAGTTTATTAAATTCAGGCACTAGAATACGTTTTACTGGTCAAGATTGTGGGCGTGGCACTTTCTCTCACCGTCATTCAGTGTTACATAGTCAGGTGGATGATAGAACTTATACACCATTAAATAATTTATCGCAAAACCAAGAAAATTTTGGGCAAGCAAATTTTGAAATTGCTGACAGTAATTTATCTGAATATGCAGTTTTAGGTTTTGAATATGGTTATTCATTAGTTAATCCAAAAGATTTAGTAATTTGGGAAGCTCAATTTGGTGATTTTGCTAACGGAGCTCAAATAATTTTCGACCAATTCATTTCCAGTAGTGAAAGCAAATGGCTGAGGATGAGCGGTATAGTAGTACTACTACCACATGGATTTGAAGGACAAGGTCCAGAGCATAGCTCCGCAAGACTCGAGAGGTTCTTGCAGCTTGCTGCTGAAAATAATATGCAAGTTACATATCCTACGACGCCATCTTCATTTTTTCATTTATTACGTCGTCAAATATACAGTAATATTCGTAAACCACTAATAGTAATGTCACCAAAATCTTTATTAAGACATAAAATGGTTGTATCACCTCTCTCCCAGCTTGATGAGAATACGAGCTTTATACCTGTACTAGACGAAATTAATGATGCTATAAATGCCAAGGAAGTGAAACGAATTATATTATGTAGTGGTAAAGTCTACTATGATTTATTAGAAAAAAGAGAAGAAAAGAATATTTTAGATATTGTGATTATTAGACTTGAACAGCTATATCCGTTTGAAACGGATATTACAGTTAAAATATTAGGTAAATATCATAAAGCTAAAGAGTTTATTTGGTGTCAAGAAGAACCTAAAAATATGGGGGCATGGAATTTTGTTAAAGATCACTTAAATGATATCCTAAAAAATGCATCAATTAATAATCAATTTGTATATGTTGGTAGGAATGAGTCTGCTTCACCAGCAGTTGGCTCACCGATCATACATAATGAGCAACAGAAAAAATTGCTTGAAGAAGCCTTGATAATTAAGGGATAGAGTTAAGTTAGAAACGTTAGCATAATTATTAGACTTGCTGCATAAATCAAAGATAGTTGAGGGATTTTTAGGAGAAACGAAGCCGGCTACCTTCGCGTACACAGACGTACGTGAGGAGCGGAGGCGAGTTTCGACGACAAAATCACCAACTAGATTGACTTATGCAGTAAGTCTATTAATTATGCAAATCTAATGCACCTAAAGCCAAGATTAAACCAACGTAATTATTATTTTTAAACCTAGTAAGACAATTTTGTGGGTCTGAGATTTCTAGTGTTACTACCTGCCAAGTTAGCATTATATAAGCACAGAGAATAGCTATATAGTTAGGTCGATGGGTTGCTATAATGTTAGAAAGTATGAATAATAATATGAAGATGGTATAGTAAATATATAAATGTAATTTATAATTTCTCTTTTCTAAAAAAAGTGGCATTGATTTGACATTAATCTTTTTGTCGTACTCTATATCCATAAAGCCATAAATAATGTCATAACCGATAGTCCAAAAACAGCAGGCAATATACATTATAATAGCTTCTAGTGATATTTTATCAATTACCGCACTATTACCAATTAAAACTCCATTAAATGTTAACCCTAGAAATATTTGTGGAAAGAAAGTAATTCTCTTCATTAGTGGATATAAAACGATCAAGATAAAGGAAAAGAACCCTAAGCAAATTGCTGTTTTATTTAATGACAATAAAATGGTCAGGGAAATAATTGATAATATAGTTAATAAAATCATCGCGTCATTTACATTCAATGATCCATTCGCCAAAGGTCTGTTTTTTGTTCGTAAAACATGTTTATCAAAATCTTTGTCAAAAATATCGTTAAGAACACTACCAGCTCCCCTAGTAACGATACTTCCGATAAAAAATAATAATAATAATTTTAGCAAACTATATATTGTAATATTGGTAAGAAGAACCCCAAAGCAGGCTGAGAAAAATACCAACAGATAGCCAGTAGGATTGTATAGCCTCATTAAACTAAGACTTAGGAAGAATTTATTTGGCATCACTATTAATTATTAGACTTGCTGCATAAATCAAAGATAGTTGAGGGATTTTTAGGAGAAACGAAGCCGGCTACCTTCGCGTACACAGACGTACGTGAGGAGCGGAGGCGAGTTTCGACAACAAAATCACCAACTAGATTGACTTATGCAGTAAGTCTATTATATATCTTGGTTAAAAAAATGAGCAATACCACAAAAATAATGATAATTGCTATTAGTGGAACATAAAAATCTGCTATATTCACAAATATAACCGAATCGAATTCAGGTTAGTTAGCAACACTCCCTATATAATTAGGATATTATTATGATAGCATTTCCAAAAGATTATAGCTTTAGTGAAAGCGAAAGAAAATGGCAAAAACTTTGGCAAGAACAAAAAATTTATCTTTGGGATAAAAATGAAACAAGAGAAAATAGTTTTGTAGTAGATACTCCGCCACCAACAGTCTCAGGACAACTGCATATAGGACATGTTTATAGTTATACCCAGGCGGATTTTATTGTCCGTTTTAAACGGATGCTAGGTAAAAATATTTTTTATCCAATCGGTTTTGATGATAATGGTTTGCCTACCGAACGTTTAGTTGAAAAGCAAAAACAGCTAAAAGCAGCTAGTATGGCAAGAGAGCAATTTATTGAAATATGTAAAGAAGTCGTTATTTCTGAGGAAGAAAAGTTTCGTTCATTATTTAATCAAATGGCTTTATCGGTTGATTGGACCTTAGAGTATCAAACAATTAATCCGTTATCACGAAAAATATCACAAATGTCATTTTTAGACTTAGTCGATAAAGGAGAAATTTACCGCAATAATCAACCAATATTGTGGGATACAGTTGATCAAACGGCTTTGGCTCAGGCTGATATCGAAGACCAAGAAAAAACCTCAATGATGAATGACATAGTTTTTCAGACTAATAAGGGTGAGAAGATTATTATTGCTACCACTAGACCAGAATTGTTAGCAGCGTGCGTTGCGGTATTTTATAACCCAAATGATGATAGATACAAACATTTGCAAGGGCAATTTGCCATAACACCGCTATTTGATGTTAAAGTACCTATTTTAGCAGATGATTTAGTGCAAATAGATAAAGGAACTGGGCTTGTTATGTGCTGTACTTTTGGTGACGTAACCGACATAACTTGGTGGAGAACGCATAATTTACCTATGAAGATTATTATAGATAAAAAAGGTACGATAGATTTCCCAGCCGAATTATCAAATTCATCTTCTTATAATCAGATAAATGGCTTAAAAATAAAAGATGCTAGAAGTAAAATTATTGAAATCTTAAAAGAGAAAAATTTATTAATTAAACAAGTAGAAATTACTCAAACAGTAAAATGTGCTGAACGTTCGGGAGCACCACTAGAAATACTTACAACACCTCAATGGTTTGTTCGTACGATAAAACATAAAGACATTTTAATGCAACGAGCAAATGAGATTAATTGGTATCCCCAAAATATGAAAATTAGGCTTGAGAACTGGATAAATAGCCTATCATGGGATTGGTGTATAAGTCGTCAACGCTATTTTGGTGTACCATTCCCTGTTTGGTATTCTAAAAGAATTGGTGAAGTAGGCAAAGCTATATTTCCAGATATAACCCAACTACCAGTAGACCCCACCCAAGATTTACCAATTGGCTATTCGCGAGAAGAGATAGAGCCAGATTATGACGTTATGGATACTTGGGCTACTAGTGCCATCTCGCCGCAATTAAGTAGTCACGGTATATCTGAAAAGTTTAATATAGATGCTGAGCGTCACCATAAATTATTTCCAGCTGATTTACGCCCGCAAGCTCATGAAATTATTAGGACATGGGCTTTTTACACAATACTTAAAGCGCAATTGCATGAAAATACCCTACCTTGGAAAAATATCATGATTAGTGGATGGTGTCTTGCATTTGATCGTAGCAAAATGTCAAAATCTAAAGGGAATATTATTGTACCACAAAAATTACTAGAGCAATATGGTGCTGATGTAACGCGTTATTGGACTTCTAAATCTAGACTTGGAGCAGACACTATTTACTCTGAAGACGTAATGAAAAATGGTAAGAGGCTTGTTAATAAATTATGGAACGCTGCTAAATTTGCTGCTATTCATTTTGATAAATTAGATCCACTAGATAAAAATGCCCAGATTTCTGATATAGAAAGCAAGATTTGTCATAAGTTTGACCAATGGTTAATAGTAAAACTAGTTGAGCTAGTAAACAAAGTTGAATCAGATATGCAAAATTATGAGTATGCCAATGCTGTGGATTTGATAGAAAAGTTTTTTTGGTCAGTATTTTGTGATAATTACCTTGAAATTACCAAGACCCGGGCTTATAACATGGATGGCTCAGATAATAAGGGGCAGTATAGTGCTGTGATAACCCTGTATCATTCTATAAGAATTTTGCTAAAATTATTAGCTCCTTTCCTGCCACATATAACAGAAGAAATTTGGCAAATTTTATATAGTAAACAATCTATACATACAAGGGGCAACTGGCCTCAAATCAAAAATTTATCTTTTCCGGTAGATCAAATTCAGCCTGATAGACTTATTGAAATACTAGACTTGGTTAGAAAAGCTAAAGCAGAAAAGAATTTGTCAGTCAAAGCTGATATTGAGATACTAGAAATTATAGGAGAAAAACTTTCTGATGAGTTAATAATAGATCTCAAAAACGTTACGTCTGCTCGCACCATAGAATTTGTTGAGCAATTTTCATCAACAAATCAAGTTTTAAAGAATGGTGATATCGTAGTTAATGTAACATATACTCAAATGCTTTGAAAAATTAATAAATCAATGTCTAAGTTTTTAGAGTTTAACATAAATAAAATTAGTATAGTTAGCTTTTAGTGAGATTAAACAAAATGACTACCGTTATCTACCTAATAGGTAAACCAGGGACTGGCAAGTATACTATAGCAAAGGAAATAGCAAAAGCTGGCTACAGCATATGTGACAACCAGCATATCAATAATCCTATTTTCTCACTTCTAAATTATGATGGGTTGACTCCTATTCCAGAATTTGCTTGGGATACAATTAAACATATACGAGATGGTATTTTTAATTTTCTAAACCAAGAAACTTATAATAACTATGTTCTTACTAATTGTCTCTATGAGATTGATGGTGATCATAAGCTTTTTAATCAAGTACAACAGCTAGCATCGAACCGTAAGTCAACATTTATTCCTGTAAAATTATTGATTTCAGAAGAAGAAAATATTATGAGAATTCAACAACTAGATAGGCTGCTTCGTTACAAATCAATCGATATACAAGATGTTTATCCAAAATATCCTTTGATTCAAATTTCTCATCCTAATTTATTTGAGCTTGATGTTACACTCCTTCCTGCTAGTGAGGCTGCAAAGAAAATTTTGCAGCATGTTAGGTTATATACTCAAATGCTTTGAAAAATTAATAAATCAATTTACAAATTTGCTGTGTAATATTTTAGGGTTTCCTATGATACTATATAATTTACTCCTTGCCTTTATTTATTATGATAACAAATTTTATTTGTTATCATGTAAATTTTATGATAACCTAAATTAAATATCATAAAACTTTAAAAGGTTACGGAGGCACAGTTTATGACTACAAATCAAACAGGACAAAATAAAGTTCTTTGCCTTTCAGGTGGTGGGGTAAAAGGAATAGCTGAGTTAGTTATACTAGCGAGAATAGAAGAAATAACCCAGCAACCTATATATAAATTATTTAATATTATTTCTGGCACTAGTGTTGGTGCGTTAATTGCAGCCTTATTGACCACTCCTAAAGAAGGAGGATCGACAGAACCTTATTCAGCTAGAGAAGTTTTGGAATTATTTGAAAACGCTGCTCCTAAAATCTTCCCTCAAAGCTGGTTTAACTTGGGAATAATAAAACACAAATATAGTCAAGAACCTTTGAAGGAAATGCTAGAGAAGCATTTAAGGGATAATAGATTAGATGATAGTCTATGCCGTCTTATTATACCAGTTGCTGATTTGAGTGAAGGAAAGAATAGGATGAAGATCTTTGACAGTCATGATAAACATAGTCCACATGTTAGAATAAAGGATGTGCTTCTTGCAACTGTAGCAGCCCCAACTTATTTTGAAGTTGTTATTAATGAAGAAGCTGTAAGAGATTATGATTATGCTGCAGGTAAGCCTTATGCTTTTGCCGATGGTGGTCTTGGTGCTAATCGTCCAGCTGCTACAGTGCTACAGGTGCTTAAAGAAGGGCTTAGTTATCATGAACAAGCAGACATTATGGAACACATTATGATTTGTTCTATCAATTTTGGGAAAGGTGAGCAAACAAAAGCCCGAATACCATCACCTAATTTTGATGGAGCATTAGGGTGGTTAATTAATGGCTTAATTGATACACTTATGGAAAATGACGAAGAAGCTGATGTAAATGAGGTTAGGTTAGATCTAACAAGTAAAGGACAAAATACAGAGATATGGGTTCCTATTCCAAAAGAATGTAGCAAATTAGACAATTCTAGCAAAAATAATATAGCAAAGTTAAAAATAGTTGCTGAGCAATATTTGGAAAATAATTCCAAGTTAGTACAAGATCTGTGTGATAGGTTAAAAGTTGATTTGAAAGATAATATTGAGGAATCTAAAGTCTCAAATATAACGGTAAGTAATGGAGCTAATGATGAAGATTATGAAGGTGATAGAAAATCAGACTATTCTGATATAGTGGTAGCTACTGCAGAACCTGAAGGCTTAAATGCAATGGTAAGTAGTGAATTAGAATCTAGTAGTACTATAGTGACTAATGAAAAAATAGATACTACTGTAATTAGTGAGAAATTTACAACAACACTGCAGTGGATTAAAGAATTATATGCAAAGGATTCCAAATGTGCATTAGAATATTTAGAATATGTTAATAATGTATCTCCTGAAGAGTTATATCTTACTACAATTGCATCACTACCTGAAGAAGTAGAGAAAAGAGTTCAATGGATTGTAGGGTTAGATACAGAGAGTCGTTCAGAGCTATTAGAAAATATTAAGTCATTAATAATTAGTACCTCTCATGATGATAAGTATAATATGTCTTATGTTCAAGAAGTGACTAAACTTGAGAGACAGGATACACTATACGAGCATGCTGACGACTTAGTTGGCTGTTATTAGAAAGTAAAAAATGCATTACTTTGCCAGTTCGACCGACTTTTAAATTTCTCTGATTGCAGACTTTAAGCTTTTGTTGTATGTTACATAAAAAACTCTAAAGAACAATGGCAATATCTATTAAAGAACTTGAAGAAATTATACGTTATAGTTTTCCAAATGCCAAAATAAAAATTGTTGATTTAGCTGAAGATCAGGATCATTATTCCTTAGAAATACAAGATGATGCTTTTTTTGGAATTAGTCTAATTAATCAGCACAAGATGGTAAAAAAAGCTTTAGCAGAAATACTGAATAATAATAAATTACATGCTATCACCATAAAAACTACCAGTTCTCCATTAAATATAGTCAAATAATCATACACCTGCATTCCCAACATTGAGGTAGTTATTGTTCTATACTACTCTCATAAGCAAAAGTTAGTGTTACAGTTGTACCTATACCTATTTTACTTTGTAGATCAAATTTACCTCTCATTAGTTCAACCAACTTTCGAGTGAGTGGTAAACCAAGACCAGTCCCTTGATATTTTCTGCCAACGGCACTATCAATTTGACCGAATGTTGAGAGTACTTTTGGAATATCTTTCTCATCAATTCCTATACCAGTATCTATAACTTGTACATAAACTAGTCCTTGAGATTCATTTTTTTCAGCATGAATTGTTATAGAACCTAATGCGTTGGTGAATTTTATAGAATTAGATAAAAGGTTAAAAAATACTTGTTTAAGCCTTTTAGGATCTGCTTTTATAATAATATGATCTTTTGGTAGTTTTTCAATTAATGCTACATTCGCTTGGTCAGCTCTTGGTTTCATTATCCTTATAGTAGAAGTAATTAATTTATTTAGGTCTAACTCTACAAAATCAACTAATAGCTTGTCAGCAGATGCTTTTGACAAGTCTAATATATCGGTTATTATACCTAGTAAATGCTTGCCTGCGTTATGAATATCTTTTACATAAACATCATGTTCCTTATTGTAAGGTGTAGACATCATAATTTCTGAAAAACCTATAATAGCATTTAGAGGGGTACGCAGCTCATGACTAACATTGGCAAAAAATTTAGTATGAGCAGAACTTTCATTTCTAACCTTAGTTACTGCTTCCTCTAATGCTTTATTAGCCTCAAATTGCCGGTCTATAATTTTTTGTGCATAATTTGTGTTGCTCATAACTATAACTAAAAATATTACCAAAATGATAACAAAAGTTAATAATACTTTTCTTTCAAGCTCTATAATACTTGACCATAAACTAGTAATATTGGTATGTATCTCTAATACACCATCAACAGGATAGTTCAATGGATCACGGTTTATTATTGGGATATAACTTGTTATACAAGATGCTTTCTTTACCTCCCCTGATATATGTAACATGGCTCTAGGAATTAATAGATGAGTTGTTATCCCTTTAAAAGCTTTGTTAAAGGCTTGTTCTATACTCAATTCTTTTAAAAAATATCTATCAATTTTGGTAAGAATTTTTTGATACAGAGTATCTTCAGGAAAATTCATGTGACTTGTTACTTGAATTGGCGAACTAGTTATAATTTTATTACCTTGTAGATCATATAAAGAAATATAGGCATTAAGATTAACAAAAATATCAACTGAAGTAGTTGCAAACCTAATAAAATCTGTATCTTGTAATAAATTTATATAACCAAATTCGTGTATCTTATCTACAGCAGTTCTATTCCTATCCCAAACATTTTTTGTATAAACATCAGCTATTTTAATATTTGTTTCTCCGACTTGCTTTAAAATCATTTCTTCAATAATGAAGTAACGATAGTAAATCATATTTACAATAATGTTTATAAATAAGCCAATGGATGACAGTCTAACAATATATTTATTTTGAATCATTAGGTTTGCACATATATTACTTACACATATAGACACAGGACAATATTAAAGTCATAACTAATAGCTGATATTTCCTTTGTAACCTTATCATTCCTAATCACACGAATTCGCATAGGCGTCAACTTAAGAGTCTAGCATGTCATTGCCAGGAGACCATAAGGTCGACGAAGCAATCTATATGACAAGTTTCATGGATTGCCAGCCTCACGTACGTTCGCTCGCTAATAGACGGTTTAAGCCTTACAACAACGCTTCGCTAATAGACGATTTTTTAACTTTCAACAGTTATGCCCAATTACCCTACCCATTGTATACTATTCGTAAATGAAGAGTTGGTAGACGATAGTATAACTTCAAGAAGAGCTAGCAGTAGTAAAGTCGAGCAGCGTAGCGTACATGAGTAACGGAGCAACTTCGATCTTTGGTCGCGGGAACGCCAATTCTTGAAGTTCTACCTGAGTATACCCTTTATTTTTTCAATTCATTGCTACTTTTATTAGTCAAGATTAATCCCATAATTAAATCATAAGCTCTAGCAAATTGATAATCTTTTTTATAAAGATCAGATAATTGTTCTAGAGTATTTTTTGGTTTGGTATTTTTTGTAGTATCATCTGTTTTCTTAATAAGTTCTTTATTCTTATCTGTAGTATCTACTTTTTTATCATCATTTTTATTATTATCGTTTTTTAGATAATTCTTTAGAGAAGATTCAGAAAATCTCTTATCTATTGATTTTGTTTCGGGATACTTAACTTCTGCCATCTCAACCACTATGTCAGGTTCAATACCCTCTGCTTGAATTGAACGACCACTAGGAGTGTAATATTTAGCTGTTGTAAGCTTTATAGCAGCTCTAGGACTAATTGTAGCAAAGCTTTGCACGGACCCTTTACCAAAAGATTTTGTTCCAAGTATTACTGCTTTTTTATGATCTTGCAATGCACCAGCTACGATTTCTGCAGCTGAAGCAGATCCAACATTAATAAGAGCAACAATCGGGACAGATGGTGCTTTTTCTGCAAATTTATTGCTAGTCAATACCGAGTTACTATTTTTGCTTCTGCCTTTGGTAGTAACGATTACC